>JAMPEV010000001.1:994660-1086679 GCA_023664955.1 Duncaniella sp. | reverse complement strand
TCAATTGAAAATTGAAGTTTTTTCCCCGCTTAGCCACGAAAGCGCAGGGCGATGACTTTCTCCGCTTCGCCACGAAAGCTCTATAAGCACCCTATTTCCATAATGAAGCCACAGAGATGTATAAAATTAGAGCAGCTCTGTGTGTAGGGCTGCTCTGTCATCCTTTCATGTAACTATCGTTCTAATTTTACTTATGTGAGCGTTGCTCACTATAAAATCACAACTTCCAAGTCTGGTTTTAGTCACTATGCGGTGTATTTTTATTATATATGTTCCAATTTATTGGCTTATTTGAACATAAAAAATAACTTGGTTCACTCTTGTTGTTCCCATATATTTTTTTTAGATTTATATCTTCCTAATAAGTGTTAATCCGTCACGTACAGGCAGAATCACAACCTCAAGCTCAGGTTTTGTGAGAATGTATTTATTAAATCTGTCAAGTCCTATTGTCTGAGCGTCATGATTTGTGACTGTGTCAGTAACCTTCCCATCCCAAAGTGTATTATCGGCGATGATAAACCCTCCTTGTGCAAGTCGGGGAAGCACGAGGTCGATATAGCGGATATAATCTCGTTTATTTGCGTCGATATAAACTACATCCCATGTGCGTTCAATCGTCGGAATTATTGACACAGAATCGCCTATATGAAGATGAATTTTATTACCGTTGGGTACGGTCCTGAAAAGTTCTCTCAGTTCTTCTTCCATCTCATCGTCAATTTCAATGGTGTGCAATTCACCATGCTCATCGAGGTTTTCGGCAAGACACACGGCCGAATAGCCGGTATATGTTCCGAGTTCAAGCACATATTTCGGCTTAATCATCGACATGAGCATTGAAAATATTCTCCCTTGCAGGTGACCCGAGCACATTCTCGGGTATAAGTGGGTGAGATGTGTGTGCCGGTAAAGTTTTGCAAGGTGAACAGGTTCTGCGGAGATATGTTGAAGGATATAATCGTCCAATTGATTATCGATTGACATGACCCATAATGAAAGCTTGAGCAGCGAGGAAATATGAATTTAGTCCGAAGCCAGTGATGGTGCCGTGGCACACTGGGGCTATTAACGACGTGTGGCGAATGGTTTCACGCGATGCTGTATTGGAGATGTGCACTTCTATAACTGGAGTGCTGATTGCTGAAATTGCGTCAGCAATAGCAAGAGATGTGTGGGTGTAAGCTCCGGCATTGAGTATAATTCCGTCGCAGTGGGCATTGTGGAGGAAGTCAATGATGTCACCTTCGTGGTTTGATTGAAGATATTCAACTTCTTCCCCTTCGAGCATCTCTCTGAGTTCTTGAAGATAGGATTCAAAGGAGCGTGAGCCATAAATACCCGGCTCCCGTGTACCCAAGAGGTTCAAGTTTGGACCGTTGATGATGAGAATTTTCATAATGTTTGAGATTATGATGGATTGGTAAATTATCTGAGATTATATTTTATAGTAAAGCTTCCGGAAGCATCCATACCGCTATGCTGGATAGAACCATAAGAGCTATCAGTATCCAGCTTATATAAGGGCGTTGGGGATATGCGAACCATGCCAGATAGCCCGAAAGCAGAAGGTAGAAAGGATAACACCACGTAATCGTCTTCAGTGTGTCATCTTCCGGTGGAATCTGGTTCAGAAGTGCCGGGATGGAGAATATCGGGAGCAATACGATTATGATGAGTATCGTCATCCACGCAGGAGTTTTGGTTGGCATGTCACGGAATTTTATTTTGTTTTATTTTTAGTCTTTTTTGCTTCATGATAGGCAACCACCGTGCGTCTAATGCCTTCGTCAAGTGAAATCGAAGGATTGAATCCAAAGTCACGTTGGGCATCTGAAATATCGCACGACCAGTTACGCTGGGCCATAATATTATATTTGTCGGAGTTTAATGTGGTGGCTTGTAATTTTGCGGCACCATATTTTTCGGAGATACGACATGCTATTTTCAAAGCCCATAAAGGAAGTCGCACAGGGATTACTAACTTCCGTCCAAGAGCTTTTGATACAATCCTTCGAAACTCCCCTTGAGTGTAAGCTCTATTCTCCGACACGATATATTTATTATGCAAGGGAGCTTTTTCGAGTGCGTCGAAAATAGCACGTGCGAGGTCTTCGACATAGATGAAAGTAAGCATCTGCTTACGAAATCCCACACCGAAATCAAAGTGGGCATCAATAGTCTTGATCATAATAAGATAATCCTGCTCGTGAGGACCGTAAACGCCTGTGGGGCGTAATATTATCCATGGAAAAGAGACGGGAAGAGTCTGTAGGAAGGTCTCAGCTTTAATTTTGGATAGTCCGTAACGAGTGTTGGGTTGCGGAAGCATATTGCCGGTGAGAGGTGTGTATTTCTTCTCATCTCCCGGACCGAGAGCCGAGAGGGATGACATATATACAAAGCGTTCAGGAACCATATCGTTTTCAATAATTGTCTCCACGAAATTGCGAAGATAGTTGAAGTTTATATGGTTAAAATCCATGAAATTCACGCATTTTGTGGCTCCCAAATTATACACGATATAGTCCCAGTGATGACCGTTGAGCTGCCCAGAAAGTTTGTCGGTGTCACCGTAGTCGAGATTGATAAAGTAAAGGCGCGGGTCAGTCAGGTATCGGCGTGAGGTAGATTCCCGTACACCACACCATGTTTCATATCCACGCCGAAGAGATTCTTTAGCTATGAAACCGCCGATAAAGCCACCGGCACCTACTATGAGAACTTTTTTCATAATAACATATATTTTACAATCTCTAAGCAATCTTCAAAAATCACATCAAATTTCCATGAAAACTTTAATCTTGAATCAAACTTGTGTTAGCCCACAATGTCTGAAAAAAGTTTTATGTATTTTTTGGCAATTACCGGTGCGCTAAATCGTTCTCTCACCGATTCGTGCAGGTAATCGCGGTCGATGTCGGATTTTAAGGCCCACATCACCCCTTTTGCAATGTCAATCGCATCTCCGTGGCGGGCGATATATCCGTTTTTTAGATGCTCGACCACATCGTCGCGTCCATCACCGCCGAATGTGACAGGAATAGCACCCCCGGCCTGGCCTTCTACAAGAGTCCCACCTAAGGTCTCGTACAATGACGTTGAAACCACGACCTTTGCGGAGGAATACAAGTATCTTAGTATTTTGAAATCATTGATGCGTCCGAGCCATCGGTGCGACATCCGTAATTCGTCGAGACGCTCCGGATTCTTCATGCTCCCAAAAAGGTAGATTGCTGTCTCAGTGGCTATTTCGGGAAGATTGTCAAAGATATAATTCATAGCCTCTATTGTGTAATCCAGACCCTTAATGGGATCATCAAGCCTCGCCGCTCCCATCAGAATCAGATTGGGTTTTGTGGGGGTTTCGAGACTGTAAAGTATCTTATGCGGTGAAGTGTAGAATTGGTCGACGGGGAAGGGATTGCTGATGGTTGTAACTGCGCAGCTGCGCAAAAGTGATGATTCTCTCGCACGGCGTTCGAGCCAATTACTTACGGCTACGAATGTGATGGGAACTTCGCTATATAGCTTTTTCTTCTTTTCCCAAATCTTATGAGAGAGGTCGTCAGGGTTTCCTCCTCCGTATAGGAATTGACAGTTTCCGCAATCGTCAGTGAAGTAACTACATTCGTAGGAATGATGGCAGATGCCGGTCATGGCCCACATGTCGTGCATAGTCCAAACGATTTTCTTACCCATCTCGTGAAGCTTACGTATCCCCTTGACAGAGAGTAGCCCCTGGTTGAACCAGTTAAGACATACGATATCAGCTTCCTTAACCCACGGATGCCTGTGCACGTTAAGAGCAAAGTCGCCCGACGATATTTTAAAAAGGTCATCGTAATTGAAACCGTTAGCCAAGATTAGCTTGCTTCGTTCGAGACAGAATGCTACGCCGCGGATGAAACGTGTGTATATCGTTGAGACGTTTTCCTCGGATGATGTCTTGGTATACACCACCATCCTCGCATCAATGCCTTGTTGCCGCAATGCCTGCATAAGTCGAAACGTCACTATAGCGGCTCCGCCTAAAGTGTCGCTATGGTTAATTAGCACGACTTTCTTGCCTCGGAGATTTTCCGGGATATTATTTTGAGGATTCTGATTTTTCTCCATTTGTGGGATTATGATGGTTGAAATTGAGGCTCACCTGATTGCCTACATCAATAATGGATACATTTTTGTACTGTAAGCGGGCTTTGAGATATGCCTCGAGTTCGTTACGTCTTGCCACGGGGAGAGGTTTAGAATATTTTACGAGAGCAACGTTGAGAGTGTCAAGACTTGTTGTTGATATATTGCCGAAGATGGCACGAGTCACTGCTATGTCGGTGATCTGAGGAAAAAGCACCTTGATTTCCGGAGCTAATCGGCCACCTATTGAGTCATTTATGTTAGAGAAAGCAATAATGCTCTTGAGGGAATCGATTGTAACCTGCTTCTGTGAGATAGCGGTTTGAGCCATTTCGTAAATATCGCGTGTGGAGGAGGCGTTTTGTGTAATTGACGAGAGGTCAGGCGTGTCACCTTGGATAATATTCAGCACTGACCCTTGAAGTCCATAATACTTCAACTGCTGTGACAGGGCCAGCCGAAGCGAGTCAGTGGGAAGTATTTTTCCGATAAGGGTGACATTTATTATTTTTTCACCGTGCTCCATAGTTGCGCTGCTGCTGAGCACCTGAGTAGAGGGGAATTTGAATTCCTGCGCCACAAAATTTTCCGCATTGCGTGTGAAGTGCGACTGTCGCAGCATGTTATATGTAAGATAAAGTGACGGTAGTAGGGTGAGGATAGCGACTGTATACACATATTTCCTCACTTTTGTGGCGCGCTCGGGATTGATTACCGGGATGGTCTTGTAATGCATCAACTTCACTCCGATGAATGTGGCGAGTGCGATATAGATTGAGTTTATCAGGAACAGGTAAAATGCGCCGATGAAATAATGTGGCTGGAAAGTAGCTATGCCATAGCCCACGGTGCAGAGAGGAGGCATAAGTGCTGTGGCGATTGCAACTCCAGGAATTACATTGCCTTTTGATTTCGATCCGATTGCGATGATGCCTGCCGCACCGCCGAAAAAGCCTATCAACACGTCATAAATGGTGGGCGATGTGCGGGCCAGAAGTTCACTGTGGCCGGCGCTTACCGGTGACACAAGGAAATAGAGTGTAGAAGTCAGTACACTGAAACCTGCCGCCATGACCAGATTTCGTAGAGCACGCTTTATCAATTCAAAATCTTGGATTCCTATACCTAATCCTATACCGATGATAGGTCCCATGAGAGGGGAGATGAGCATCGCACCGATGATTACCGCTGTGGAATTGGTGTTGAGACCAAGAGAGGCGATGAAGATAGCGATTATGAGAATCAGGATGTTGGTCCCGCGAAATGAAACGCCCTCTCGTATTGACTGTTCTGCCTCTTGCTGGGAAACAAGGTAATCGGTCAACGTGAAGTAGTCAACCAAATATTTTTGAATTGATTTCATTGTGTTAATAGAAAATGGTTAATAGTGCCAATTTACCTTTGCCGTGGGACGATATAAGGGTCCATCTGACCGCTATTCCTCGTTTTTGCGGTACTGGCTTTTTACCTCATCAACTACATTGATAATATAGTCGCCCACCTTTTCGAGTGACCCAACGATGTCCATGTAGTAGATACCGGCTTGGTATTCATAGTGATGGTCGTTGATATTCTCGATGTTGGCAGTACGGAGCTGATTGCGCATATTGTTGATTTCGCGTTCGCGGTTGTAGGATGCGATGATGTCATTCTCGCTTGCGTTTTCAAAGTCGCGGAGCAGCAGAATCATATTAGTCATTGCAGCTTCGACAGCTATAAACATTGAGTCGATGTTGTGGAAAATTTCATCGTTAAACTTCGCATGGCTCTCCTGGAGGCGAATGAGAATCTTGGCTATGCCATAGCAGCAGTCGGCTATACTCTCGATTTCGCTGTCGATGCGAAGCATGGCTGCGATTCGGTGTTTACCTTCGTTAGAAAGACGTCCTTCCGAACAGCGGTTGAGATAATTGGCGATTTCAATTTCCATGCGGTCAGAAATCTCCTCATATTTCTCGAGGCGTGAGAACTGGTTGGTGAACTCATCCCCTGGTTTGGTGTGCACGATATTTTGCGCCATGCCAATCATACGCTGAACACGTTGAGCGTAAACCACCATTTCTTTTTCAGCTTGGGCAATGTTCAATTCTGATGCGCTCATCAGACCGCCGGAGATAAACTTGAGCTGGAATTCCTCGTTTTCTTTGTGCTTGGCCGGTACGAGCTTTTCTACAATCTTCACGTACATATTTGTAAACCATATCATTATCGTCACATTGATAAGGTTAAAAATTGTGTGGAACACTGACAGACCAAATGATACACTAAATTGCATAGCTGCAATCTTTGCAAGTACAGGATGCCCATTGGGGAGGCTGCCATCGAAAAGTCGGTTGTAAAGTTCCGGGTCGCTGGCCTCTATTTGGTTGACGTAGGAGTATATTTCATTCGGATTCCCCTGCCCGAGCCATTCTGTCACATCTACATTTAATCGGATAAACGGATAGAAGACCACAAGAGTCCATATCATACCGAACAGGTTGAAAAGGAGGTGTCCCATCGCTGTTCGTTTGGCCGCCACGTTTCCGCTCATTGATGCGAGAAGAGGGGTGACGGTAGTACCGATATTACTACCTAATACTACCGCACATGCAAGGTCAAATGATATCCAGCCTTTCGTACACATAATCAGCACAATGGCGAATGTGGCGGCGGATGATTGGATGATAGCAGTGAGGACTATGCCTACCACGAGAAATAAGAGTACCGATGCGTAACCCATTGACGCATAGTGCTCGAGGAACGCAAACATTTCCGGGTTGCTCTGCAGGTCAGGCACGTAGTCGCTGATCATATCGAGTCCCATGAACATGAATGCAAATCCCACCAGGAATTCACCAATGGATTTTTTGCGTCCTGCCTTCATGAAGAGAAGAGGCACGGCGCATGCTATTACCGGGAGAATGAATGCAGAGGTGTCGACCTTAAATCCGAACAGAGCGATTACCCAGGCAGTGAATGTTGTACCGACATTCGCACCGAAAATCACCGCCATTGATTGACCGAGTGTCATCAGTCCGGCGTTTACGAAGCTCACCACCATGACAGTGGATGCCGACGAACTTTGGATAAGAGCCGTGATAAGGATACCTGTAAGCATGCCTGTAAGCCTGTTACGGGTCATTGCTGAGAGGATACTGCGCAGACGGTCGCCGGCTGCTTTTTGGAGGCCCTCACTCATCACTTTCATCCCATACAAAAACAAAGCGACGGAGCCGAGGAGGCACAAGAAGTCTAAAAAGCTATAACTCATAGTTTTAACGTAATAGTAGTTTGCGGTCGAAATGACATGCCGCGCAGGTCGAATCTTCCTTATTGCAAAGATATAACAATTTTGTGAAAAAAAAGTCCTTTCGGAATTTTTTCAAAATTTGCTATATAAAGTTTTTAATAGAAAATGTGCTGACACAGTTTCTCGCATGGTTCAATGCTCTTAAGAGTTTAGTGACATCGCTGTCCAAAGGCTTATCCGGAGGGGTGGATTCGGCAAACTCGATTGGAAGGGCGCACTATGGTGCGTCCCTACAAGTCAATGGGTTCCACGACATCACCGCTCCGGTATATTCGGAACCGTGGTTAAAAGATAAGTGTCAATTGTCAACAGGCCAATGTCAATTGTCATGGATATAGTCGAGTTTCACAACGATTACGCGGATGTTTTGATCCTCCTTGTCAGTCGCTACCTTTGCGATGTGCCAATCGGAGGGGAAAAAAAGAAAAAACCGTTCAGGGGTAGAGTCGATAAAAGCTGCCTTCTCCTTGTCATAGTCATAGTGAATCACATCGGGCTTGTAAGGCGAGTTAGGTGTTGACGTAGCATGGTCTATGAGTCCGAACCGTTCCTGTCCCTTTACCACATATTGAAAATCAATATGGTCGTAGTGTGACTCCGAGCGGCGACGTTCGAGAACGTCATTCTTTGAATCCTCCACTGACACTGTGAGATTAGTCCCCTCGATGGGATGTTTGCCGGCTGGTATAGTTGTAAGGTTGTGAGCAGCAAGCCATTGGAACATGGCATCCCATTGAGCTTGATTCTTCTCATATTGTTTTTTGAACTCGTCAAGGTTTGTGCACACGTCGGGAAGCGCGTTAAAACCGTTGCTCCAACTCTTACCTATTGCCCACTCTCTTGCGTCCTGTGCCATTAAGTTCATGGTGGCAGCGGCCAACGCCGCGAGCACCATTAATCGGAATGATTTCATGTGATGGATTTTTTCGTGATGAATGTTTCTTTTGGCAAAAGTAACAAATTTTATCAGCTTGGTAGCATTGTTGTGCGAATAAATTACTATATTTGCACTCTATGCGACTTGTAATACAACGAGTAAAACACTCAAGTGTCACCATTGATGGGACATTACATAACGAAATCGGCGCCGGACTCATGGTGCTTGTGGGCGTCGCTGCGGGGGATACTCCCGATGATGTCCGATGGCTTGCCGCCAAGACGGTGGCTATGCGCATTTTCCCTGACGATGCCGGGGTGATGAACCGTTCGGTATTTGAGGTCGATGGTGAGATTCTCGCCGTCAGCCAGTTTACGCTCAACGCATCCACTAAGAAAGGCAATAGGCCAAGCTACATCCGTGCGGCCGGACATGACATAGCTATACCATTGTATGAACTCTACTGTGAGGAATGTGAGAAGCTCTTAGGCAAGAGGGTGAAAAAGGGTGTTTTCGGCGCTGATATGCAAGTTGAATTGGTGAACGATGGTCCCGTGACAATTGTTATAGATTCAAGACTACGTGAATAATTAAGTGAACAAAGCTTTGAATAACATAAACTTCACTACCATGGCAGAATTAAAACCCACCACCGATGATTCATTGTCACTGCGTCAGTTACAAGCTGCTGTAGACGAATGGATTAACACAGTTGGCAAGAAATATTTCTCGCCCCTTACCAATATGGCTATTCTTGCCGAGGAGACCGGCGAGGTGGCAAGAGTTATGGCCCGCAAGTATGGCGACCAAGTGGCTAAACCCGGTGACATGGACGAACTCTCCGACGAGCTCGCCGATGTGTTGTGGGTGCTCACGGCAATCGCCAATCAGACGGGTGTGGACCTCACAGAGGCATTCCGCCGCAACATAGAGAAGAAAACAGTCAGGGACAAGGAACGATTCTCGTAACGAATGATTATAGTCACGATTTTAATATAATATACTGTAAATACAATGGATAAATATCAACAAGTTATAGCCGAAAGCCATGTAACCACCGATGACACTGAGGTGGCAGCAAAAGTGCAGGAAATTCTCGATAAGCATCTTGAAGAAAACCGTAAGCCGGAGGTTCTGAAGCAGATGTTTAACTCTATCGACCTCACCACTCTCAAATCAACCGACTCACAGCGTTCAGTCGCTGATTTTGTGGAGCGTGTCAATGCCTTTGAGGAGGAGCATGGCGACCTTCCCAATGTGGCTGCAATCTGCGTTTACCCTTGCTTCGTGCCCATAGTGCGCACTGTGCTCGAATGTAGCGACGTCGACATCGCCTCGGTGGCCGGTTGCTTCCCCACCGCGCAAAGTTTTATTGAGGTGAAGATTGCCGAAGTCGGTTTGGCTGTTGAGGCGGGTGCCGATGAAATAGACATCGTGTTTGGCCTTGGCGATTTCTTCGACCATGACTATGAGGAGGTATGCGACCAAATTTCAGAGATGAAACACTCATGCCGCGACAGTATCATGAAGGTCATTCTTGAAACCGGTGCGCTCAAAACCGCTGAGAACATTCGCAATGCATCCATTCTCTCTCTATACTCTGGTGCTGACTTTCTGAAGACATCTACCGGCAAGGAATACCCCGGTGCATCTCTTGATGCGGCCTACGTGATGTGCCAGTGCATCAAGGAATACTACGAGAAGACAGAGCGCATGGTGGGTTTCAAGGTTTCAGGCGGAGTTTCAACCACAGAGGAAGCTTTGAAATATTACACACTTGTAAAGGAGATTCTTGGCGAAAAATGGGTTTCGACAAATGAATATTTCCGTATTGGTGCTTCACGCCTTGCCAACAATCTTCTCTCTGACATTTTGGGAGAGGAAACCAAATTCTTCTAAGTGTGTTACCACAACATCACCCCTTCGGGGCATGGGGTGGGAATGAGGGTCGCACTAAATGGGTGGACGCGTCATAGGTTGTCCCTACAATAATAATATAAGTTTTCATCACAATAAAATGAAATATTGGATTATAATTAACAACGTTCAGGTTGGACCGAAGTCTCTCGAAGAGTTGAGGGAACAGCCGGGTCTGTCGCTCTCCACCCCAATCTGGCACGAAGGTCTGGCTGATTGGACTACGGTGGCTATGATACCCGAAATCGCCTCATGGTTTAATGCCCCCATTGACCCATATTCCACAGCACAGGGTCAGCAGGCAGATTATAAGCAGTCCAACTCCTCTTCGCAGGGTGCGCAGACGGGCTATCAGCAGCCATACGGCCAGCAGGCTTATGGTCCGCAATCTAACGGGCAGGACTATAACCGGCAGTATAATCAAGGATACGGTCAACCATACGGAGCTTTTGGCCCGGGCCGGCAGACCGGGCAGCCTCCAATGCCCAATAATTACCTTATTTGGGCCATCATCACCACAATTTGCTGCTGCATAGTCACCGGTATTGTGGCAATTGTTTATGCGTCAAAAGTGTCACCGGCGTATTATTCAGGCAACTATCTAGCTGCTCAAGATGCATCAAATAAGGCTGAGATGTGGGTGATTATCTCATTCGTACTCGGACTTATAGTTCAGCCTTTCTATGCTCTCTTCTCCCTCATGAGCGTATGATTGAGAGGCTTGGAATACCTCGGACTCTCTTGGTGGCAGTTGGGGCGGTGATAGTAATTGGTTTAGTGGCGGTGTACTTTACACTTGACCCATCGTCCTACTATTTCCCCCGCTGTATGTTTCATGAACTCACCGGCTGGCAATGTCCCGGATGCGGTTCGCAACGGGCTTTTCATTCGCTCCTGAATGGCGATTTCGATGCCGCATGGCATTACAACGCACTTTTTATCCTTGAAATACCACTACTCATTCTGCTTGGGATAGCATGGTGGCTGCGTGACAGAATCCCGATCCTTAACCGGGTGCTCAATTCTCAGACGGTTATACTCACCATTCTTACCATAATAATACTTTGGACGGTTATCCGTAACATATTGTAAAAAAGTTCATTTCCATGAATCAGTTGTCGCGAAGAGACATATCATTGCGTGTGCTGCTCTTCATAGCAGTAGTCACTGCGATCGTTTATTTCCTGCCACGAAGTGATGAACATCACTACTCTTACGAAGAGGGACGACCTTGGAGCTATGCATTGTTGACTGCACCGTTTGACATTCCGGTGCATCTCGACTCGCTGAGTGCCGCTAAGGTGAAGGATAGTATTGACACTAATTTCGAGCCGGTCTACTATCGAGACCTCACACTCGAAAAAACGATGATTTCTGACTATACCACACGTCTTAACTCTACTCACGACCTCGGAATTACACCGGCTCAGAAGAATCAGATTATCAATCAGATAAAGGAGGTATATGATAATGGTATAGTTGACCAAAACACATATTCTAAAATCATCGAGAATGATCTTCCAGCAGTGAGATTTATACATGATAACGTGGCCATTTCGATGCCCACCACACGTTATCGTTCGGCGTTCCGAGCCTATGAGCATCTCGACAGCGCATTGCGTAGCCAGGACCTCCATGAGGCTTTGTCAAAAACTAAGCTCTCAGAGATGATTCAACCTAATATCATCCTCGACACAGTCACCACACGGCGTGTGCTCGAGGAGGCTTACCAGAAGGCGATGGCTCCTATCGGTGTGATTCAGCAGGGTGAACGCATCATTGACAAGGGTGACATTGTCACCACCCGTCTTGCCACAGTGCTCCAAACTTATGAAAAATTATCGGAAGAACGTGGCAACAACACTATTATCAGCAAGCACTATTACCCCGTGGCCGGTCAGATTCTTTACATAATGATTCTGTTAGGCTCTCTCTATGGGTATCTATACATTTTCCGCCGCCACTATTTCGATGATAATCGGACGGTGCTATTTTTGATGACGCTGATAGGCATTTTCACTCTGTTTGCGTTCACGATGGGGGCGACATTCCGAAGCGGACTTTATATTGTGCCATTCACGGTGGTGCCCATTTTGGTCCTCGTGTTCCTCGATTCCCGCACTGCGTATTTCTGTCATCTCGTAGAGGTGCTGATTTGTGCCATTGTGTCATCCTATGCTCTCGAATTCATTTTCATCCAATTCATAGCCGGCGTAGTGGCAATCGATTCATTGAAGGACCTCACTCGCCGCAGCCAACTAATCCGCACTGCCGCTCTTATCCTCATCGCCTATAGCCTCAGCTACGTGGCGATAGAAGTGATGCAAGCCGGGTCACTAAATAGGACCGAAGGCCGTGTGTTTGGCTATTTCGCGGTCAATTCCATTCTTATCTCGTTCAGTTATGTACTCATGTTTATGATTGAACGTATGTATGGTTTCACATCTCAGGTTACCCTTGTGGAACTCAGCGATATAAATAATCCACTGCTCAGGGAGCTTTCCGAAGAATGTCCCGGAACGTTTAACCATTCAATGGCAGTGAGCAACCTGTCGTCGGCCGCTGCTAACCGTATTGGCGCGAATGTCCAGCTCGTACGCACCGGCGCTCTCTATCACGATATAGGCAAGATTAAAAATCCGGCATTCTATACTGAGAATCAGCATGGTGTAAATCCCCACGATGCGCTTGACCCCTTGCAGAGCGCCAGGATTGTAACCGGACATGTCAAAGAGGGCATCGCTCTTGCTGAAAAGGCTAAATTGCCTGAAGTAATTCGTAAGTTTATCCGCGAGCATCATGGTGCCGGGAAGGCTCGCTATTTCTATACCATCTATCGCAATGCCCATCCCAACGAACCGGTGGATGAGGCCGCGTTCTCTTATCCCGGTCCTGACCCGCAGTCGAAAGAGACCTCTATCTTGATGATGGCGGATGCCGTAGAGGCCGCCTCACGTTCAATGACCGACCATTCACCTGAGGCGATAACAGCCTTGGTTAATAAGATTATTGATGGTCAGATTGCCGAAGGCCGCCATAATCAGTCGCCCATCTCATTCAGGGATGTACAAGCGATAAAAGAAGTGTTTGCGCAGCGCCTTCGCACAATGTACCATTCAAGAATCTCCTATCCCGAGCTTAAAAAGGCGGGAGAGAAGCCTTCCGAGAACCTTCCGGTGGTGCAAAAGTAATCGGGAAAGCTATCGTAGGATGGCATAGAATGATATGTTCCTACTCAACAATGTGAAATAATAGTTAAAACCGGAGGAAATAAAAGTTTCTTTTCCGGTTTTGACTTTTTTTAATTAACTTTGTGATTGCAAAAATCTAAGTAATCAGTTCTGAAATAAACATTCTTAAGTTTAGTGGACGTAAAAATAGCGGTTCACTTGCATAAAATCATTTTAATAATTTATGATGACCAATCTCAATCGATTGATATTAGGAATTTTACTAACAGTCAGCATCTGTGCCGTATCGAAGGCTCAGACATCCGATGCTACGCAATCATATTTTCCCTATCCCCTTGTTCCGGATTCAATCCAGTCCTTCCAAGGACGTTGCGACTTTCTCGCACGCCATTTTTGGGATTTTTGCGAACTCTCAAAAGCTTTTTCGGCTAAGCAGAAGATGGCAAATGAATTCTCGGTATACCTCAGCATTCTCCGCAATGCCACAGCCGATTCTGCACTTGCCTCAGTAGACCGTCTCACAAAAAAATTGGAAAAGCAACCGAACGACCTTCTGTTTCTCGCACAGAAAGCTGAAGGTATCCTCTACAGCGACTCTGCCGAGGCATGGATTGATGGACTTTATCTCCCCTTTGCTGAGGCCGTGGTGAAAAATAAAAAGATTGACAAGGCAAGTAAGGCACGATTTGCACATCAGGCCACCGTGCTGAAAAACAGCATGATTGGGAAAATCGCAGGCGATTTACCTTACACTGCCCTTTCGGGCGAGCAGCGTCACTTAGCAGCCGACTCTGCCGAGATTCTTGTTATCTTCTTCAATGATCCCGATTGCTCCGACTGCAACATGGCCCGGTTACGACTCGATGCCGACATTTCAACCAACGAACTTGTCGATGAGGGACGGCTCAAGATAGTCTCAATCTCCCTCACCGAGCCTAATGAAGAATGGCGTAAGGCCATGGAGGGCTATCCCACGACGTGGATTTTGGGAGCTAATCCCGACGCTGACCTTATCTACGACCTCCGTGCCGGCACCCCCGAATTCTACATTCTCGACCGTCGCCACAAAGTGCGATTCAAGCATCTCAGCATTGACCAAATGCTCGATGTAACTCGTCAGCTCAAAAAACGTTAAACAACCTCTCATCACCATATTATTATGTGTTGGTATAATTCCCCGGCGGTCAACCTGTTCATCAAATTGTCAGGCTACACCTACAGCAATCTTGCCCGGCTATTTATGCGCCTATTTGTCGGCATCATGTTCATGCAATTTGGCATAAGGCATCTTGTCAATTACAGCCTGCTGTGCAATGACTTCCCCACCGTGTTCCACCTATCCTCGGAGGCATCGCTTATCATCATGATAATCATTGAACTGGTATGTTCGCTCTTCATCATGGCCGGGATATTCACACGTCTGAGCGTCATACCACCCATTTGCGCCATGATTGCGGCCGAATATTATATCCTTCATGACATGGTTCCGAATCTTCCGGTATATGGTCTGGATAGCACTGATCCGGGTTATTTGCCGATTATGTTCATAGGAATCTACATATACCTCCTCATTGCCGGCCCCGGCAAGATTTCGCTTGATTACTTCATTTCCCTCTACATCATCCAGCAGAAAGGTAAGGATGAGGAAGAGGAACTCGATGAGGTATAATCTTTATAATTAGCATCTTCTGAAATGAAAGTAGCAGTATTGATATCAGGAGGAGTTGACAGTGCGGTGGCTGTGCACCAGCTGCTGGAGGAGGGTCATGACCTGCACCTCTTCTACATCCGCATCGGTATGGACACCGACGAGGGTGACTGCTCGGCTGAGGAGGATATTGAAATGTGTTCCTTCATCGCCCAGCGTTATAAACTGCCTTTTGATGTAGTGTCGCTCCACGAAGAGTACTGGGAAAATGTGATGGAATATGCGCTCCGCACTGTCCGTGAGGGACTTACTCCCAATCCTGACATCATGTGCAATAAGATGATAAAATTTGGCTTCTTCGAGCAACGTTGGGGACATGAATTCGATAAGACGGCCACCGGACACTACGCCACAACCCATACTATTGACGGAGTCGTCTACCTAGGCACTGCCGTTGACAAGGTTAAGGACCAGACTGACTTCCTTTGCCAGATTTCATATCCGCAGCTGAGCCACATCATCTTCCCGATTGGCAATCTCCCAAAAGCGCGTGTTCGTGAAATTGCTGTGGAGACTCGGATGCCTAATGCTTACCGCCGCGACAGCCAAGGTATTTGCTTTCTCGGGAAAATTAATTACAACGACTTCATACGTCGTCATCTCGGCGAAAAGTCTGGACCTATTATCGAACTTGAAACCGGACGCAAACTTGGTGAACATCGCGGCTTCTGGTTCCACACCATCGGCCAGCGTAAAGGACTTGGGCTTAGCGGAGGACCTTGGTATGTGGTAAAGAAGAATGTGCATGATAATGTCATCTACGTTTCGCAGGGGTATGATACTGAGAAGCAGTACGGTACAACTCTTCACCTCGATGAAATGCACTGGATTTCACGCGACCCCTGGGCTGAAAGCTGCGACAAAGTGAAAATCACTTTTAAAAATCGTCATACACCCGACTTCTTGCCGGCTCACCTCACTCGGATAGCCGACCGGGAATATGTCATAGAATCTGGACGCCCTGTTCAGGGTATCGCCCCGGGGCAATTTGCCGTTATATACGATGAGGATGCCAAGCTCTGTTTCGGAAGTGGCGTCATCACCGGCAGAAATGTAATGTTATAAGGAGGTCTCCATGGATAATCGCATCAGACTTAGTGTATTAGGAATTTCATATAGCCAAATCCAGACCGGAGCCTACGCTCTAATTCTCGCTCAGGTCAACGGCCCGTTTCGCATTCCTGTGGTGATTGGTGCGGCCGAAGCCCAGTCTATTGCCCTGAAGATGGAGGGAA
Source organism: Duncaniella sp. (assembly GCA_023664955.1). Classification (GTDB taxonomy): domain Bacteria; phylum Bacteroidota; class Bacteroidia; order Bacteroidales; family Muribaculaceae; genus Duncaniella. The sequence goes on along the minus strand of JAMPEV010000001.1, from coordinate 1,070,322 downwards.
TAACCCCGCCTCGCCCTATGACCCACGACCTTTTCGTCAGTTTCGCGCACGCTTTCGGAGTGAAACTTGTGGAGGTGTTCATTTATAAGTTTGAAGATGGCATTTTCTCTTCCGAGCTCACCTTCACCGATGGGGAACGCACGGTGACTATCGACTCGCGCACCAGTGATGCTATTGCGATTGCCATGCGCACCAATGCTCCCATCTTCACCACTCCCGAAATCCTCAATGAGACAGGATTTGAAATGGAAGTTCAGGACGATGCAGACGGCACCTCAGGAACGGAAGATGCTGACAGTGACCATAACGATGAAGGTAACTCTACTCCGCGACTCGAAAATTATGCTATCGAGGAACTTGAAAAGACCCTTGACAAGCTTATCGAGCGTGAGGAATATGAGGAAGCTGCCAGAGTGGCTGAAATTCTCAGAAGAAAACGTGATTCTCAATAATCTTACAATAGCGAATATTACCAAAAATCAAACACCATGCTTAATATCAAACCGATACAAGTGCGCCTTGCTGCAATGAACTTCTTGGAGTTCGGTGTATGGGGCGCTTACCTCATCTCTCTTGGAAATTTCCTCTACTCCGTAGGCTTGGAAAAGCAGATAGGTTGGTTTTACATGATACAGGGAGTAGTGTCTCTATTTATGCCGGCGATTGTCGGTATCGTTGCCGACCGCTGGATACAAGCTCAAAAAATGCTCAGCCTATGTCATCTCTTAGCCGGTTGTTTCATGGCAGCGGCTGGCGTTTATTGCTTATCTACTTCAACCATCGAGTTCGGACCGCTATTCGCACTTTATACCCTATCAGTGGCTTTCTTCATGCCAACCATAGGTTTGGCTAACTCAGTAGCGTTCAACGCACTCAACCGTGAGGGCATGGATACTGTAAAACATTTCCCTCCCATCCGCGTATTTGGCACTGTTGGTTTTATTTGCTCGATGTTGTTTGTTAACTTTACTCAGTTTCAAGGTAATGCATATCAACTTATCACATCGGCTGTGTTGAGTTTTTGCCTGGCAGTATATGCGCTTTCGATGCCTAAGTGTCCCACTAATACGGCGGGGTCAAGCTCACTCGCTGATATGCTCGGATTGCGTGCATTTAAACTGTTTAAGGTCAAGAGGATGGCGATATTCTTCATCTTCAGTATGCTCCTCGGTGTTTCACTCCAGATTACCAATAGCTATGGTAACACATTCATCACATCATTCTCAGCCATTGCGGAGTTTGCCGATACATGGGGTGCCCATAATGCCAATGCCCTAATATCCCTCTCTCAGATGAGCGAAACTCTCTGTATTCTCCTCATTCCATTCTGCCTTAAGCGGTTTGGTATCAAAGGTGTTATGCTTATGTCGATGTTTGCCTGGGTGCTACGTTTCGGGTTCTTCGGTCTTGGGGACACCGGGAGTGGTCTCTGGCTTCTCGTACTCTCCTGCATCGTTTACGGAGTGGCTTTCGATTTCTTCAATGTGTCAGGCGGTCTGTATGTCGACCAAGAGACAACTAAGGATATCCGAAGCAGCGCACAGGGGTTGTTTATGATTATGACCAACGGTATTGGTGCTACTGTGGGTACTTTCTGCGCACAAGCAATTGTCAATCATTTTGTGTTCTCGCAGACTACTCCCGAAGGCCAACACGCAGGTTGGGTGACTTCTTGGTACATATTCGCTGCATACTCACTTGTGGTTGCCATCCTGTTCTTGTTTATATTTAAAGATAACAAGAAGCCATCCATTGAAACTGAAAAGGAACTTGTCAATACCTCCAATTCAGCAGCCGACGGACTTGTAAACAACTGAAATGATTAAGCGTTTTTAGTAAATGATACAATTTTACTCACCTGATATAGCTGAATCGCTTTCGCTTCCCGAAAGCGATTCCCGCCATGCCGTGCGCGTGCTTCGCATGAAGGAGGGTGACGAACTTCAAGTGATTGATGGCAAGGGGAATGTATATACGTGTCGGTTGGTAGATGCACATCCTAAACATGCCTCGATCGATATTTTGGAGACGCACGTGCATACCCTTCCATGGAAACAGCAACTCGCTGTGGCCGTGGCGCCGACAAAGCATCTCGACCGCATGGAATGGCTCGTGGAGAAGATGACAGAGGTGGGAGTAAATCGTATCATCCCGCTCCTCACTGACCGTAGCGAACGACGTGAGATTAAGGTGGAACGCCTTGAAAAAATCGCTGTGGCTGCTATGAAACAGTCGCTAAAAGCCACTCTTCCCATCATTGACGGGATGACACCGTTAAACAGGCTCATCACCATGATGCCTGATGCCCAGCGGTATGTGGCATACTGTGACCCGGCAATTCCTCGCATTGACTTGGCAAAATGCTATCGCCCTTTTGCCGATTCCCTTATTCTCATAGGACCGGAAGGGGATTTCACACCGGCCGAAATTGATGCCACACTTCATGCCGGTTTCCAGCCTGTCACACTTGGCGACAACCGTCTTCGCACCGAAACCGCCGCCCTCTTCGCCCTCTCAACCTGTCACATCATCGACCAACTCAACTCATAAAAACTTGAAAATGTTTTCCTTCAAAGAATATTCATCACAGCCCCAATTCTTTCTTCTTGCAGGTCCCTGCGTTATCGAGGGGGAGAAAATGGCAATGGAAATTGCCGAGACAGTCACAAAAGTCACATCGGATTTGGGCATACCATACGTGTTCAAGGGTTCTTACCGAAAAGCTAACCGCTCACGCCTCGACTCATTTACCGGTATTGGCGATATTGAAGCCCTAAAAATCCTTGCCAAGGTTCGTGATACATTCGGTATCCCGGTTGTCACCGACATTCATTCGGCCGATGAAGCCTCAATGGCTGCTGAATTTGTCGACATACTACAGATTCCGGCATTCCTTTGCCGCCAGACTGACCTCCTTTTAGCGGCAGCCCGCACAGGTCGTGCCGTCAACATCAAGAAAGGTCAATTTCTCTCTCCCGAAGCTATGCAATTCGCGCTCCAAAAGGTCCGTGATGCCGGAAATGACAATGTAGCCATCACTGAGCGCGGTGTTACTTTCGGCTATCAAGATCTGGTGGTGGACTATCGGGGAATACCTGAAATGCAACGATTTGGAGCCCCTGTGATACTTGATGTGACCCATTCGCTCCAGCAACCCAACCAGGCAAAAGGTGTAACCGGCGGTCGCCCTGACCTGATCGAGACGATCGCAAGGGCAGGTGTGGCGGTAGGTGTTGACGGTTTGTTCATGGAAACTCACCAAACCCCGACAATGGCAAAGAGTGACGGTGCCAATATGCTCCCACTCGCCCAGCTTCCGGAGCTCCTTCGCCACCTCGCTGCTATCCGTGAAACGATCAATCGGTTCTGACCCTGTCTTGAGATTAAGTGAACGTAAAAAAATAAATAGGGACAGGATGCGCAGTTATCGTTGAGCAGGTGTGTATTCTGAATGAAGGCGTTTCCTCATTTCCTGCCGAAATCGGCTGGGATTTCACCCCAGTTTGGGGTGTCCCAAGTGAGAATAGGATTGGTTATTGTATTGTTTTGAAGCCATGCTGTGGCACGGTTCATCATACGGAAAAGTTCCCCATTTTCCGGAGTTGGAGTTAGGGCTGTCTTGGGATGACGATTCCTGACCCAAGCGCGGGCTGTGCGTGAATCGGTATAAATCGGTGTGTTGGGCCTACCTTGCTGCTTTAGCAGGGCAAGTCCGTGGACTAAAGCGAGGTATTCACCTATATTATTAGTGCCCCCCGGAAACGGCCCGGCATGGAAAATCCGTTCGCCGGTTCGCACCCATACACCCTGATATTCCACCGGGCCGGGATTCTTTGAACATGCCGCATCCACTGCGAGAGCATCTTGACGGATTTCGGGGAAAGCATCGTAATTGACGGACTGATTGCTATGTGTGGCTATTGACTTAAGTAAATCTAACTGTTCTACAGGGTCACCGCGATAAGCTGCCACTGCTTCATCTAGGGAGTTGAAACTCTTGTACTTAGCATCGGGATACCCATCTACCTGCAATTTGCATTCCTCCCATGAATCAAACACTCCGGTGGCATATCCGTTCCATACCACATAAAATTTCTTCCTAATTCCCATCGTATATCTATCTTTAAGATAAAGTCAAATAAATAGAGATATCAACACTCCTCATCCCCAGCTCGTTAGCTAATCGTGGATTCACAATCTTCCCAAAGAATGTGAACGTGGCTTTCTGCATTCCGGGGAGGAGTTTCAGAGCATTCCCGACAACATCACAAGACATTATCCCCTCTAACATGGTTAGAAATGTGTTGCTCAGAGCCATGGCCGCCGTCCTTGCCACAGCACACCCCGCGTGTACAAAGCATATACGGTTGTCAATCCGTGCCGAACTCGCTATCGCAGATGACTGTGCAAGATCAACTGCCGTCATTGAGGGGAACGACGAGCCGCCATCGGAAGCAAGGTCAAAAGTCAAAACGCCCTTTTTCATTGATGCAACAAGGTCATGACCCACCACAAACGGATCTCGAGTGTTGCAAACCACCACAACATCGGCTGACCTAAGCGCATTGTCAAGTGTGTGAGGATGAAGGGTTGAGGTGATAACCCACGGACCCAATTCCTGGCTTGCCCGGCGCAGCGAATATACATCGTTGTCATACATTCTCACCATCGCACCCAAGCCCACTGCTGATCGAGCGGCCGCACACGCAGCTATCCCGGAACCGATTATAAGTGTCTCGCACGGAACAATTCCCGCAATGCCACCTAATAGGATTCCTTTGCCACGTTTAGAATCAGCCATTAAGGACGATGCAATGGCAATTGATGCACGTCCGTCGATTTCTGCAAGAATGTCGGCAAAAGGGGTAAACCCTCGCTCATCCTCAATTAAATCAATAGCTATCGCTATGATGTGACGGCGAAGAAGTTCCTTTACAGTGAATGGATTTTGAGCCTTTAACTTCAGTAGGGTAAGTAGCATGGCTCCACGACGCATTTTCCTGACATCGACGGAGTCAAGGGGAGCGAGGTGTATCACTATGTCGCAGGAAAGTGTCTCCTCACGGGTACACACTGACACACCGGCACGCAGATACTGATTGTCAGTGTAATGAATACATTCGGCAGCTCCTTCTTGCATCTTCACACGGAATCCGCGCTCTATCAACTGTGCGGCTGCCTCGGGGGTGACTGGAAAGCGACGCTCGGATGGATTGTCGCAAGTGGGAAGCCCGATTGAGAATCCGCGGTGTATGGTGGCAGTCTCCTGAAGCTGCTCCTGCGGGGTAGGGGTCTCTAATACCATGGTTGTTATTTTCGTGGAAGTTTAAACCGGGATATGAAAAGGTTGCACTTATCATCAATCTGATTTTCATCTTCGAGAGTGGTGCTGTCAAATGTCTCCTTGGCTTTGGTGTAATGGACCATTCGCTTTTCGAGCTGCTCTGCAATGAATCGATCGAGTTGCTCATCGTCAAGATTGGCAATGAGCGGACGTTTGTGGCGCCCTCGTTTAAGCCGTTCGAATAGTCGTTCATGGGATGTGCGAAGTAACACTGTGACACCATAGCGATTCATCACCTCCATGTTATCGCCAAAACAGGGGGTGCCTCCGCCGCATGCCACTACTACATTGTCGAGCCGGCTCACCTCCTGAAGCATCCGCCGCTCGAGATCTCTGAATGCAGCTTCGCCCTGAGAAGCAAAAAGCTCCTTTATCGTCATGCCGGCCTGCTCTTCGATATAATTGTCAAGGTCTATAAACCGGATATCACACCGAGCTGCAAGCCCTTTGCCCAGGGTACTCTTGCCGCATCCCATATAACCAATCAGAAAAATAGGTTTCATCTTACTTTCATATTTGCGCCATTCGAGCTGAGATTCGCAAGTCAGTAATCCTCAAAAACCTTGTTAAATCTAATACATCTTTTGGCGATTAACTGCTAGGAACCCCTGAATAATTCTGTGTCTTTGCAAAATTAGTAAAATTTGACATATAAATGACATTTATTGAATGATTACGACCACAAAGAGTGAGAAATTAATTATAAATTTGCACCATAACAATCATTTTCCACTATTTCTTTATGGACGGTAAAAAATTCCTATTATCAGCGCTGATAGCATGGTCGGGTGTAGCCGCAATGGCCGATACCCCAGCATGGCTCGACCCTCAAGTTAACGCCATCAACCGCTATCCGATGCACACTGACTATTTCGCGTATGAAACTTTGGATGCCGTTGAGGCCGGAAAAACTAACTCGGCTAATTTCCTTTCACTCGACGGCAAATGGAAGTTCCGCTGGGTGGCGGATGCCGACAAAGTGGTATACGACGGTTTTGAAAAAAGTTCCTACGATGCTTCCTCCTGGGACACCATCAAAGTGCCGGGCGTTTGGGAGCTTAACGGCTATGGCGATCCGATTTATGTAAACACTGGCTATGCTTGGCGTGGTCATTTTGACAATAATCCCCCGGTTGTTTCCGAGAAGGACAACCACGTGGGTGTGTACCGCCGCAACGTTGCTGTACCAGCTGACTGGAAGGGGAAGGATGTGATAGCTCATTTTGGCTCTGCAACCTCAAATATCACCCTCTGGGTCAACGGTAAGGAGGTGGGCTACGGAGAGGATAGTAAGCTCGCCCAGGAATTCGATATAACAAGGTACATAGTCCCCGGAAAGGAGAACTGTTTTGTGATTCTTATACGCCGCTGGTGTGACGGAACTTATCTGGAGGACCAGGATTTCTTCCGGTTCTGCGGACTTGCCCGTGAAAACTACCTATATGCACGCGTCAAGAATCGTGTTGAGGACCTCCGTGTAAGTGCAACACTTGATGATGCTTATAAGAATGGCATCATGACTGTTACGGCTGATGTTAAAGGCTCCGGTACTTTAGAAATCATGCTTCTTGACGGAGACAAGGTGGTGGCTTCCGAAACTCTTTCCAACGTGAAAGGAAAAATCAATCGCAAGTTTGAAATACCTGATCCAAAGAAATGGACCGCGGAAACTCCTAATTTGTATACCCTTCATGCCACATTCAGTAAGAACGGTAAGGACAAGGAGATTATTCCGGTAAATGTAGGATTCCGCAGAGTTGAGATAAAGGATTCACAGCTCCTTGTCAACGGTCAGCCTGTGCTCATCAAGGGGGCTAATCGCCACGAGCTCGACCCGGATGGAGGCTATGTGGTGTCAGTTGAACGTATGGAGCAGGATATACGCCGAATGAAGGAACTTAATATCAATGCGGTGCGTACGTGCCACTATCCAAATGACCCTCGCTGGTATGAGCTATGCGACCGTTATGGCCTTTATGTCACTGCTGAAGCAAACGTTGAAAGTCATGGTATGGGGTATGGCGATGAAACTCTCGCCAAGAATCCGGCCTACGCCAAGGCGCACATGGAGCGCAATCAACGCCATATTAAGGCTCTATATAATCACCCTTCAATAATTGTGTGGTCCCTCGGCAATGAAGCCGGCTATGGACCTAACTTCGAGGCAGCGTACGATTGGATTAAGGCCGAGGACCCCAGCCGCCCTGTGCAGTATGAACAGGCTCGAATAGATGGCCAAACTGATATTTTCTGCCCCATGTATTATCCTTACGATGCGAGCGAGAAATACTCTGCTAACCCCAACACTACTAAGCCTTTGATTCAATGTGAGTATGCTCACGCCATGGGCAATTCTATGGGCGGTTTCAAGGAATATTGGGATCTTGTAAGGAAATATCCTAAATATCAAGGTGGTTATATATGGGATTTCGTTGACCAGGCTGTGCGTTGGAAAGGTAAGGATGGCGTTACAATCATGGCCTATGGTGGCGACTTCAACGACTATGATGCTTCAGATGGCAATTTCTGTGTTAACGGTATCATCAGCCCTGACCGTGAGTTTAATCCTCATGCCTATGAGGTGCAGAAGATTTACCAAAATATATGGACATCAAAGAAATCCGATAAGACTCTGAGCATATTCAACGAGAATTTCTTCAAGCCGGTTGACGATGTAGCGATGAATTGGACCCTTCTCCGCAACGGTCTGCCCGTGCGTTCGGGGTCAGTCGATAATATTAACATTGCGCCTCAAAGCGCGGGTGATTATACAGTTGACTATGGCGATATTGACGATAAGTCAGAATGGCTTCTGAATGTCGAGTATGCTCTGAAGGATGCTGAGGATTTCCTCCCTGCCGGATTTGTGATAGCACGTGAGCAGATTGCCCTTACTGATCCGGTTAAGCCCGGGTGCCAAATGTGCATGGCTGGTGACACACCATCGGTAAATGATTCTAATAATCTGTCAATCAGCGGAGATGATTTTATGGTTGTGTTTGACAAGACAACCGGTTTCATCACAAGTTACACAGTTGGGGGTACTGAATTTATTGAGAAGGGCGAGTCAATCCGCCCGAATTTCTGGCGCGCTCCCACCGATAATGACTATGGTGCCTCACTCCAAAAAAAATATCACGCTTGGCTAAACCCTGAAATGAAGCTTAAGTCGTTAGTTAATAAAACGGTTGGTAATAAGGTGATTATCACTGCTGAATACGATATGCCAATCGTGAAAGCCACACTAAACCTCACATATATGGTCAATACAATCGGCCGTCTGAAAATCACCCAAACCCTGACTCCTGCTGATGAAAAAGCTGAGGTCTCCAATATGTTCCGCTTCGGCATGATTATACCAATGCCGCAATCGTTTGATGAAGTAGAATATTATGGTCGCGGTCCCGGTGAAAACTATATCGACCGTCAGCATGCCATGCAGCTCGGCGTTTACCGCCAGTCAGTGGCTTCACAACCATATTCTTACATTCGTCCGCAGGAGACAGGCACTCGCGCTGACCTCCGCTGGTGGAAGGTGCTCAACGCAAAGGGTACAGGCCTCGAAATAGTTGGCACTGAGCCATTCTCGGCTTCGGCACTCAACTATACCATTGCTTCGCTCGACGGAGGTGAAAACAAGCAGAATACCCATTTCCCCGAAATCAAGCCGGCAGACATGACAGAAGTGTGCATCGATCTTCGACAGATGGGTCTCGGATGTGTTAATAGCTGGGGTGCGCTTCCGTTGCCTCAATACATACTTCCTTACAGCAAATATACCTTCACTTACAGCATTATACCGATCACTCAATCATTCGAGTAACTCTATAAATGACTAAATCAAAAAGCTAAAATAAGATAACTACCCATCCCGGCGGTGGGTAGTTATTTTTTTTGAAAGAAAGAGAGCTTGATAACGAAGAAAAATTAATAAAAATTTGAAAAGTTCATATCTTAGCAAAAAAACTTTCAAAAATATTTGGATGGTAATTTAAAACTTCCTAACTTTGCATCGCAAATCACGAAAGATGTATTCAATGATGCTTGAAACACGCTGAATCTCTTTAGTTGACAGGTAAAAGGTGCCATAGCTCAGTTGGTAGAGCAAAGGACTGAAAATCCTTGTGTCACTGGTTCGATTCCCGTTGGCACCACGAGTTAAAAACTTGAAAATCAGAGGGTTAGATAAATTCTGACTCTCTTTTTTTTATGCTCGGAACGCATAAAAACGCCACGAAAACGCAAACTGTGTAAACCAACGTGTAAACCGTGTCAACCACAGTAAACGTAGTTTGTTACCCCTCTTATGTCATCGACAAAACTGTTGAGATAATTCCACACGTTGGCGCGTGCAGCCTCCTTCTCCCTACGTTCGGATTCAATCTTCTCTTTCTCCCTACATGGTTGAGATTGTCCGGAAATATATTGAGAGAATGGGCATTATTGACCCCCCCCCTACATCCTCGCCAGACACTTGGGTAAGGGTTATCCTCACTGTTATTTGGTGTTAAGCTGTGTCAATAATTACGGTGAAACCATCTTCGACAGGAATGACTTCAAACGAAACCGTCACATTTGTCCCGTGCTAACAAGGGAGTATGGACTTTTACATTTCGGCAGGTAAATCCCAAACGAATGTCAAGAAACTCCGGGGCAACGAGCGTATCAAATACGAAATTTTCAATGCCGTGAATGATGCTTGGAGTAATCCTTCTATAATTCTTCTGTTATTTTCTGTAATTCATGCTGAAAATTTGCATTTGTTAAATTTATTGCCTATCTTCGCTTTCTAATCATCATGAACGGCATTAGACGTAGGAATGTCTATATACAACATGACGTCACCCTAAACCCCGAACCACTATGAATCTCGTGGAGGAATTTCTGAGTTATCTGAGGCTGGAGCTTAATTACTCTCAGCTTACGGTCGATGCCTACAGGCTTGACCTAACTCAGTGGGCGCAATTTGCCACGGGGAAAGGCGCTGATACGATGTCGGCATTGTCGGCACTTCAGCCAATGGATGTCACAGCCAACGACCTGCGCCAGTGGATAGGCTTCCTCGTGAAAGATGGCTGCACACCACGCACCATACGCCGCAAAGCATCCGCGTTGCGTTCGTTTTTCCGCTACCTTATGCGTAACCACGGTCTCAAAGTCAATCCCGCTTCCGGACTCAATCTATCAAGACCTGCCAAGGATCTACCGGTGTATATCCGCCCCAACGAGACTGAACGTCTGCTCGACAAAACTGACAATATCGATGCGGCTGACTTCAATGAACTGCGCGACCGCTTGATTGTCGAGATGTTTTACACCACCGGAATGCGTTGCCAGGAACTCGTGGACCTGCTTGATGCAAATGTTGATACAAGTCGCGGTGAACTAAAAGTGCATGGTAAGCGTAATAAGGAAAGAATAATTCCTTTCGGAGAACAGTTGGCACGCTCCATCGAGACATACAGGCAGATGCGCGACTCCGACCCATCGACGGCAGTGAACTACCGCGATAGCAACTCCACGTTTTTCGTCCGGAAGAACGGAGAGCCTATCTACCGCAAGCTGGCCTACAATGCAGTGCACACCGCATTAAGTCTCGGAGGTGTCCACGCCACTCGTCTGAGTCCCCACGTGCTTCGCCACTCGTTTGCCACCGACATGCTCAACAATGGTGCCCAGCTAAGCTCCGTACAGCAATTGTTAGGACATGCGTCACTTGCTTCTACGCAAGTCTACACGCATATAACATATCGTGAACTTAAACAAAATTACAAACTCGCACACCCTCGTGCACTAAAAAAAGGAGGAAATCATGGACATTAACATCAAACCTATCCATTTCGACATCAGCGAGAAACTTACTTCCTTCATCAACAAGAAAATCGATAAGCTCGTGCGCAGAAACCCGGCAATCAACACCGCCGAAGTGTCGCTTCGCGTTGTTAAACCCGAGACCGCGCTCAACAAACAGGTGACAATGTTCGTCCTCGTGCCCCAGGATAAGATCGTGGCTGAAAAGACCGCTGACACATTCGAGGAGGCTGTGGATCTCTGCGTCGAAGCAATCGAAAAACAGCTTGAAAAGTATAAAGATAAGTAATACATAATGAAATGACAGGCGAGTTCCTAAATGGATCTCGCCTGTCTATATTTTTAGCCATGTAAATTTTTGCGTCTTGCAAATTGATTTTCTTCAGATTGTGCGGATATGCCACCGGCTACGGCTTCACATCTTTACAAGAGGCGGTAAATCAGGTGATTCGAGTGGAGTGCGCCACTGAGTCAGCTATGCTTTCGTTAGCTGGGGGCGCTGCTGTGGTTGGGAAATTTTGAAACCGAGACGTGCTATTAGGATGCTCATGATGGGTGTCAGGATATTGAATATGCAGCATGGGAGATAAACCAAGGTGCTGACACCGAGCACTGTCGATTGGGTGACACCGCATGAGTTCCAGGGTATCAGAACGGATGTTACCGATATTGAATCCTCCATTGCGCGGCTGAGAAGGCGCGTTTCAAGCCCGAATTTACGGTATACCGAACGGTACATATTGCCCGTGATTATCAGGGATAGATATTGGTCGGCTGTGCAGCAATTCATGGCCAATCCGCTACCTACGGTTGCCGACACAATGCTTGTGCGACGGCGCAAGCGTGATGTTAGTGTATCGGTGATACGCCCCAACATCCCCGTTCCGATCATAACGGCCCCGAATATCATAGCACTGAGCACAAGTGAAATAGTAGGCAGCATTCCTAAAATGCCACCCGTCCCCACAAGGCTGTCAAGTGCTTCGTTACCGGTGGCGAGTGCCGAGCCGCCCCATAAAGAGGTCAGCACATCTCCGATTTTCATTCCCAGCTCAGGCTGAAATATGAAAATGCCAATAACCCCGAGCAGAGAAGCCGAAAGCAGTACGATAAGGGTGGGTATACGAAGGGCGATCATCGCAAGGGTTATCAACGGGATGATGAGCACCCACGGCGTGATGGCAAACGATTGATTCAGGGCGTTGAGCATCGGAGCGGAGTCGGCCTGCGCACCCGAGTGGGTGAAAAGCCCCACGAATAGGAACACCGCCAGTGCTATGGTCATAGCCGGTATGGTGGTATACATCAGGTAACGGATATGGTCGAAAAGCTCAACTCCGGCTGTTGAGGATGCCACTACGGTGGTGTCGCTAAGCGGTGACACTTTATCCCCGAAATATGCACCGGATATTATAGCTCCTGCTATCCATGCGTCACTATATCCCATCACTTCGCCAATACCCATGAATGCCACGCCGATAGTGGCGATGGTGGTCCATGAGCTGCCCGTCATCACCGATATCACCGAACAAACTGCACATGTGATTACAAGGAACAGCCGTGGTGACAAAATGTTTAAACCATAATATATTAAAGTGGGAACGACCCCTGAAAGCATCCACGTGGTTGCCACCATTGCGATGCAAACAAGGATTGGCACCGCCGGGAGTATCTGCTGACCGCTACGAAATGCACCGAATATTAATCCTCGTCGTGACACCACTCCGCCTATGCAAGATAGAGTAATCGAAATTGCTGCCGCTATGAGCAAAATCGCCGGACCAATATCCGACACCGCGTCAGCACCTTTCACCGCGATCACTGTCACCAGTGTGACCAAAAGAAACACTAAAGGTATGCAAGAAGCAAAAAGAGAAGGGCAACTACGAGTGCCTAAAACCTTGGAAATTGTCAATTTTCTTTTATATTTATGTTTTTGTATTACAAAAGTACTAAATAACTATCGTTTTTGCTAACAAATGAACAATTATTGCACATTTTTAAGGAATATGTGTTAATTTTATATGACATAAAAATACAATAATTAACAAAATTTTACAGTGAAATTTAATTGTGAAATTAGCTTGATTATTTTTAGGTTATTTTCACATTTTGAGCTATTTTGCAGAGACATAGCAGTTTATCAATAAGAATTTAAATTTATTTTTAGAGTTTTAGATTTTTTGGCTTGACATAATTTTTCCATATCGCTCTAAATGATTAACTTTGAACGTGGTTAAAAGAAAACCATTAAAATAAGTTAAATATTCTAACGATGGAACAGACTCTAATCATATTCAAGCCGTCAGCAATATCACGAGCTCTCGTCGGCACCGTCCTTTCTCGCTTCGAGCAGAAGGGGCTTACAGTTACAGGCATGAAGATGATGCAACTCTCCGAAGAGCTTCTGAAAGAGCACTACGCCCACCTCGTGGACAAACCATTCTTCCCCAACATTCTCGCCTCGATGACCGCTACGCCGGTAATTGTGGCATGTCTTAAGGGGGTCGACGCTATCAATGTGGTGCGTAGCATGACCGGTGCCACCAATGGCCGCCAGGCTGCCCCCGGTACCATCCGTGGTGATTTCTCCATGTCCAATCAGGAGAACATCATCCACGCCTCCTCATCGCCCGAAGATGCCGCTGTGGAAATTAAGCGTTTCTTCCGTGATGATGAAATCTTTGACTACACCCCCGCTACGATAAGGTTTATCAATAGTGACCTCGAGCTTCCCTAAGGAGTTCGTCCTTAAATCCAATCATCCTCCTCACTTAGGTAATAGTTTCATCATTAACTCTCCTCTTGCAAGGAACCACGAAAACAATTAAAATGACATTTAAGAAACTTGGCAAAATATTAGCTTTATCCCTCATTTCACTAACAGGCATATCTGCCCAGGCTCAGCTTAAACTCCCTGTATCACATGCCAATCAGCATAGCTCTTTGATTGCCAACCAAAAGTCCGCTTCCAATCCCTTTAAGATTGAAAATAACAACATTCTCCTCAATGACCTTAAGGAACGCGAAGCCCGTTTTGATGAGGAAATTTTTGGCCAATTTTGGAACAGCGACCGTGTGAATCCTTACGGTACCGCTGTCACTATTCCTGACCATCACGACATTGACGTGTCGGAGTACGTGACTCCTTGCCCCGGACATGTGACTTCCAACTATGGTTACCGTTCTCGTTTCCGCCGCATGCACTATGGTATCGACCTAAAGCTTCAAGTTGGTGATACAGTGCGTGCTGCTTTCTCCGGCAGAGTTCGCCTTACTAAATATGAGAGAAGAGGCTATGGTTACTACGTGGTGATTCGCCACACAAACGGCATGGAGACCGTCTACGGACATCTCAGCCGCTTCCTAGTAAAGCCCGATCAATATGTAAAGGCCGGAGAACCGATAGCTCTCGGTGGCAATACCGGTCGCAGCACCGGCGCTCACCTCCATTTCGAGACTCGTTATCTCGGCATCCCCATCAATCCCACCGCCATTATCGACTTTGAAAACCAAGTGACCCACAAGGATATATTCTCATTTGACAAGCGTACTTACGCAAAGTCTCAGAAATATGCTCCCGCTAAGAGGTCATCAAAGAAATACGCAAAGCGCCGCACTACCCGCAAATCAACAGTGCGCAAAACCACAGCAAAGAAATAACCGGCTTGGATTTGGGCGCTCTCAAAGCTAAACGGATTGTTCCCACTGAAAATTCCAGTCATCTTGCCCAGGTGCTTAATGAGAGACATCTTCACCGGGCTAACATTCAACAAAAGGCAGACTCGTTCAATTTCTCATAGGTTTTAATTGCAAAAAGCCGAAACATCCACCACAGGATGTTTCGGCTTTTTGATATTGGTGAATGTAAAAAGCAAATAGGTACTTTCATCTTTTTGTACGGACGCTTCATGAAGCGTCCTCTCCCAAACGGGGTCACTGTATCCACTTCTCCCGACAATCCGGCTGGAAGACGTGGTTATGATTAACCCCGGATGAAGCGCAAGGCAGTTAAATGTCGATTAAACTCTGCCAAATTATTTTAATCGATAGGAACTGTTATGTGGAAAGTGCTATTTCAGAATGTAAACCTGAAAGGTGAGAGGTGGAATTGATGTGGTGAGCGACTGGCCATCAATGGGTAGGATGCTCTCTTTGGGCGATACCACGTTCTGATTCTCAAGTGAGTTCTCTGATTCCGGTGTCGGTGCGTTGAGTGTGATGACTTTGCATGAAGTTAATTTGACGTTTTTCTTCATCCCTGCGAAGTCAAGGGTGAGCGGTTGTTCGGTGCCGCTTGTATTGGCAACTTTTACAATGTATTCCCCTTTGTTCTTGTCGATTACCGCACTTGCGAAAAGTCCGTTCTGACCTTCTGCGCCTGTCACCGGCTTCTTGTCCATGGTGAGCGGAAGGACATTGGTGCCCTTGTTAGACGCATATAGCTGCTGCACATAATAGCTTGAGGTGGGGAATGACTCAAGATTGTCAAACCATATCATGTCAGGACGCCACTGCCAGCCTTCGACATGTGCGAATAGCGGAGCGTAAGTGGCCATGTGGACCACGTCGGCATTGCGTTCAAGTCCGGTCATGAATGCAGCTTCGAGGAGTGATGCGTTGAAATGGTTCCATTTCTTCCCTTTGCCGTGACAGGCGTATTCACCTGCAAACACCTTTGGGCCCTTGCGGTCGTAATTGTCGTAGCGTGAGCCTTGTGCGAGGAACCAAGCTTCCGGACGGTAGAAATGTTCGTCGACGAGGTCAGCACCTAATTTCTTCATCTCGGGCCATAGATAGTCAAATTCCTTGCCTTCGGAGTTTGGGCCTGATGAACCTACAATTTTGATTTCCGGGTGTTTTTCGCGAAGGGCGGTAACGAATGGCTTGAGATGTTCGGGGTAAGTTTCGCCCCACTGTTCATTACCGATGCCTATAAATTTCATGTCGAATGGTGCAGGGTGTCCCATCTGCGCACGAAGAGCACCCCAGGTTGTTGTAGTGTCGCCGTTGGCAAATTCTATGAGGTCAATGGCATCTTGGATATATGGCTGAAGCTCATCCACCGGCACATGGGCTGACGGGTCGTTGTTCTGATACTGACAAGCGAGTCCGACGTTGAGCACAGGAAGCGGTTCGGCTCCAATCTCCTCAGCGAGCTGGAAGAACTCAAAGAAGCCAAGGCCGTAGCTTTGGAAATAGTCAGGGAAAAAGCGGTGCTGGAATGTGTATTCCCAACGATTTTCATTCAGAGGGCGATTCTCAACCGTCCCTACAGTGTTTTTCCACTGGTAGCGAGTCCCAAGGTCAGTACCTTCCACAATACAGCCACCCGGAAAACGGAGCAGACCGGGATTAACATCAGCAAGTTTTTGTGCTAGGTCTTTGCGGAGTCCGTTTTCATGCCCTTTCCAAGTGTCAACAGGGAAAAGGGACACATGTTCAAGATCAACGTCATTATTGGAAGCAAGGAAGATGCGTAGGCGACCCTTGGCCACTGTCTCTGTGGGGGTAAGGGTGACGGTGTACTTTTTCCACTCCGGGGAAATGACATCAATATCCTGCTTTGCCATCACTTGAGTCTCGCCCATTGACGAGGGATCGATTAGCTCGACGCGGATTTTTCCGTCGGCTTCGGTGGCTGAGCGTGCCCACACGGAGAAGCGATAATGCTCGCCTTTTTTGAATGCCACTCCGAAGAATCCTTCATTGTCAAGTCCGGTGCGTTTGTGGCGGTGGCCGGGGTCAGAGAGGCGAACGTAATGCGGATTGCGCTCAAATGGTCCATCCTCTTTGAGCTGTACATTTCCGAATGTGTTCCAGCCCATGAAATTCTGCGGAAATTCAAATGAGCGGTTCTTTACCATTTCGGCATAAAGACCGCCGTCGGCTCCGTAGTTGATGTCTTCAAAAAATAAGCCGTACATAGTCGGTTGGATCTCAGCTCCAACCTTGTTGGTTTGAATCACCATTGTGTTGGTTGCGGTCTGTCCACTGACGATACCAAGTCCACCGATTGCGGCAAGCATTAGTGATGAAATACGCTGTGTAAATGTTCTCATGATGTAATTAATTATTTTCGCAAATTTAGTAAAAAAATACCGACTTCCAAGGGCGGATGTCGGTATTTTATAGAACAGATTTAGACTTTTTATAAGTAGTTCAAATCAGTTCATTATTATAATCAAATGCGTATTCCTAAAATAGCAGTTTGATTTCTCTATTCCATCGCTATTTCAGCGACTTGTGGGGCAGTAAGACAGTTGGCTCTGAGGACTTCTGCAATGTTGAAGCGGTCGAGGAATTCCTTCTTCAAACCAAGGCATACCACATCGACATTAGAATCGCCAAGATAAGCTGCTACTTTCTGTCCGAAGCCTCCGTCGAGTATTCCATCCTCCATGGTGATTACTTTGCGGTATCCCTTAAGTGCGTCAAGGGTTACTTCGTCTACTTTGGAAAGAATTCGAGGATTGATTACTGTCGGTAATATGCCCTTGTTTTTAAGCAATTTGGCTGCGTCAAGTGCTGTGTATAGCATATTGCCTTCGGCTATTATGGCCACATCTGAACCATCCTCTACCACATCATATTTCTCGAAGTCCACATCTACCGGGCGGTCGCTATGTGCTACTTGTCCCCCCGGCGTGCGGATTACAACCGGGTGTTCGGTCTGGTCAATTGCCCAGTCGACCATTGATATATACTCCTCGGCTGTGGTCGGTGCAAGGTACATGATGTTTGGAATATTGGAAACCATCGCAATGTCGAAGTATCCAAGGTGGGTCATGTCGGTCATGCCTCCTGTGGCTCCTCCGTAGAATTCCACGAACACTACCGGGAGATTGTTTATGGCTACGTCATGCGACAATTGGTCGTATGCTCGCTGCAAGAAGGTGGAAACAACCCCGAACACAGGGCGGCAGCCGCCGCGTGCAAGCCCGGCAGCCATGGTGGTACATTGCTGCTCGCATATGCCCACATCGACAAATTGTTTGCCGGCGGCTGCACGGCGTTCAGGTGTAAAACCGTAAGCACCGGGAGTCCCGGCAGTCATTGTGACGATTTTCTCATCGTCACGCATGCGGATGAGCATATGGCGACAGAATATGCCGTCATAATCCTCGCCTTCGTACGCTCTAAGAGCGTTTCCGCTCTTAAGGTCAAATGGCGCATGGAAGTGGAACGCTTCTTTGTTCTCTTCGGCGCATGGCAATCCCAAGCCCTTCATTGTGTTAATGTGCACGAGCACGGCATGGTCTGCATCCTTCGCGGCTTTGTATGCCTTTATGAGCGATTCGAGATCGTTGCCTTCACGCACATATATATATTGGTAGCCAAGGGCTTTGAAGATATTGTTTGATGAGGTGCCGTTTGTGTTACGTAGCTCTGTGAGGTGTTCATACAGTTCGCCATGATTTTCGGCGATCGACATCTGATTGTCGTTAAGCACCACGATGAAGTTTGATTTCAACGTCGGCCCGAAATCCAAAGCCTCAAGAGCCATACCGCCGCCAAGGGAGGCGTCGCCGATGAATGCCACCACATTCTCTTTGCCGCCTTGGAGGTCACGAGCCTTTGCGAGTCCGGTGGCAAGTGAGATGGATGTTGAGGTGTGACCCACTTCAAAAAGATCATACTCGCTTTCTCGCGGACAGGTGTAGCCTGTCACATCGTCATACTTGGCCGGGTCAAGGAATGATGCTATACGTCCCGTGAGCATTTTGTGGACATAGCTCTGGTGCGATACATCATACACTATCTTATCTCTCGGAGCGTCAAATACATAATGTAGTGCTACCGTGGCCTCCACCACGCCAAGATTAGGTCCTACGTGTCCGCCGTGTGCTCCAAGTTTCTTCAATAATACGGCTCTTAGCTCTTCGCTGAGGTCGGTGAGCTGGGTGAGGTCGAGATTCTTGATGTCAGCCGGGCTGTGAAGTTCATTAATGTTGAATTTCATTACGATATTATATTAAGTAAGTGAGCAGAATTATTCATTGTTATCCTCTAATCATTACGACGCTTTTGCCCTTGTCCCTCAGTTACAGAGCTACGGCTATGCGCCATCGTCATAAGTGCAAAATCATTCATCGTCCTGCTCACATTATAACTATGAATAATTCTGCTCACTTACTTAGGATTGATGATTATAATTGAATTCCTGTAGGTGGTAGAGTGATATAGTATATCACACTACAAATTTAACACCTTTTAGTCGTGATAGTTTACCATTTTTACGGATATTATTACCAAAAAATGCTTAAATTTGCGGAGATATTATCATCACCATTGTCATGCCGCAGAGTTATATTACACTTGAGGAGCTTACGGGGAGAATCAGCGGTTTGCTCAACACATCAAGCTCGCTGAGAAATGTTTGGGTCACCGCTGAGACGTCGGATTTACGCCGCAGCGGTCACTGTTATTTGGAACTTATTCAGAAGCATCCCGACACCGGCGAGCCGATTGCTAGGGTGCGCGCAACTATCTGGCGCTCAGTGTATGCTCGCATTGACGCAGACTTCTTTGCTGCCACAGGTCAACGACTTGACAGTGGAATGAAGGTTATGGTGCAGGTATCAGTTAATTTCCATCCCTCCTACGGACTTTCGCTGAATATCACAGACATTGACCCCGCCTATACACTTGGCGATCTGTTGAGGATACGTATGGAGATCCTTGTCCGGTTGAAAAGGGAAGGTGTGATTGACTTGAACCGTTCGCTGGACTGGTGTGATGTGCCACTACGTATCGCTGTTGTCTCTGCTCCCGGTGCGGCCGGGTATGGCGACTTTATCCATCAACTCTATAGTAATGATTACCGTCTGAAATTCACTACAAAGCTATTCCCGGCTCTGATGCAAGGTGTTCAGTCCCCAATGTCAATTATTGGTGCGCTTGAACAAATCGCTATGGAGGAGGAGGATTGGGACTGTGTGGTGATAATTCGCGGCGGTGGCGCTACAAGTGATTTGGCTTCGTTTGAAAACTATGATCTTGCAGCTAACGTGGCACAATTCCCTTTGCCGATTATAATAGGTTTAGGACACGAACGAGATATTACCGTGCTCGATTATGTTGCCAATATGCGAGTTAAGACACCGACAGCCGCTGCCGAATGGCTCATTGGCAGGGGTGGAGAGGCGCTGACAAGACTCGACAGTCTGGCCTCGTCGATACATCATGTGGCATCATCAATTCTCGCAGGTAATCGTGAACAATTGGCTTATATTTCAGCTTCATTGCCATATCTGCCTGCAAAAGCCATCGACAATGCGCGTAAACGACTCGACCGCAATATGATGGGGCTTGCTGAGGGGATTAACCGCCGTCTCCAGCCTGAGCATACTCGTCTCAACCGTATTACCGACCGTATGCACAATGCATTAGATATTACCCTGGAACGCCGTCGTACTCGCCTCAATTCCATTGAGGATTTGCTTAAAGTATTATCTCCGCAGGCCACTTTGAGCCGTGGATACTCCATAACTCGTTTCAATGGCAAAGCCATCACATCGGCCGGATTTCTTCCGGAAGATGCGGTTATTGAAACAACTCTTGCTGATGGTGTCATAGTCTCCAGGACTACCACTGGATAATCTCTCTATCAAACGGAAAACCGGACGGCGACTCACGTCGTGGTCCGGTCTTAATTAGTATTGAGAAAGCTAATGGGCGTTTATAACACCCGGTGAGGAGAGAAGTGGATAGGAGAGGGGTGGTGGAGAAAGTACTGGGCTCGTGTCAAGAGATAACTGGTGGAAGGATTGTGGAGGGTAGCACAGTAGTGGCAATGGACAGTGCATAGTTGCTTGAGTCGGTGGTGTCAAGATTATAGAAAATCGTTGCTGCGGCGATAAAAATGACCTCGAGGACCACGGCTGTTATCAATATGGGTGTTGAGATTCCCTTGAGGTTAAACAAATATCCTATTGCTGCCCGACAAATGGCCAATGCAGGGATGAAAATTGACATGAATACGCACACAAGCGCCCATGCTCGCATATATGGAATTTCGGGATTGATGTTGAATGCGTCAAGTAGACCGATACTTCCTTCAAAATGGAATATGCCGAGTTGTGCGAGGAGTACGATGGTCAGGAATCCGACCGTGAGGGCAGTACATCCTGCACAAAACCCAAATAGGGCGACGATGCACTTTGCCACAATCGATAGCAGTGTGTTAAGAAAACTGCTGAATCCTCCGGGGTTCTCGCCCGGTACCGGAGCCACGGGTGGAACGGAGTTGTTGATTACTGTTTGTCCCACGGTGTCGATATTAACCGGTTGTCCTTGCATTTCAAGAATCTGTCGCGGGGTAGTGGCAGCCGGGATTACCATCCATGCTATTAGATATATTACCACACATCCCCATGCCGACACAGAGATGAAGGGGGTGGGGAAGAAGGCTATGATTACCAAAAGAATTCGCATCATTGTGGCATCCCATCCAAGATACTGAGCCAGGCCTGCCACCACGCCGCCAAACACTTTGTGGCGGATGTCCCGGTAAAGTTTTTTGTGCACGGGAGGGGGTGGGGGACATATTGTGGCATGATTTTGCCTATTCTCAATGTGGCAGTTAGTTGGCTCCTGATCAGGACTGTTGAAGTCGGCTTCATCTGAAAGTTCTTCGGGGCGGCCCATGGTCTCAATAACCATGTTTACATCTTCAATCACTATCACATTGACACCTGAAGCCATGCGTTCGTCGAAAAGTTCGGAAATGCGGCTTTCGATATCTGCCACAATCTCCTTCCCTTCCTGTCCGGGAAAGGTGGCGCGGAGTTGTGAGAGGTAGTCCTGGAGAAGGCGGTATGCGTCCTCATCAATGTAATATATCTTGCCGTTTATGTTAACTGGGAAAGTCTTTTTCATACTGATTTAATTTTCTTTCTGGTTAGGAATAGAGTTTGTGATAATGATTTCGCACACTTGAGTGTCATCGGTAAGGAGCCGTACTGAATGAGAGATTTCATTCCATGATTCTTGTAATTGCTCAAGGAAAATTAGTCCGTCAGGGGTGATTGAGTAGTACTTTCTGGGTGGACCCTGGGTGGATTCTTCCCATCGGTAGGCAAGCAGTCCGTCATTTTTCAGACGGGTGAGGAGGGGGTAGAGTGTACCTTCCATAACGATTAGGTGAGCTGCTTTCAAGCTCGCTATCATCTCTGAGGCATAGGCATCGCCTCGCTTCAAGAGCAATAGCACGCAGAATTCGAGCATCCCTTTGCGCATTTGTGATTTAAGATTGTCTATGTTCATTTTCCCTAATTGGAATGGGAGGATAATGAGGATTAACGAGTGGTTTTCTCCCATCCACACTGCAAAGTTATAGGTAATTATAGTACTATGCAATACCAAGTACTATAATTTAACATAAATTAATGTTCGCTTTTCAGTCTAATGATAAAAAACCATACGGAGTGAGAATTGTTCCCGCATCCGTATGGACCTCAAAAATGTTGTATTTTTTTAATTTTACTTTCCGGGTTTTGTGTCGTTTTTGTTTCTTATCTCAGAATGCCACGGATTTCATGGTTAAACCGGTGGTTTCCTGAAGTCCGAAGAGCAGGTTCATTGTGTGTACAGCGTTTCCGGCACCGCCCTTCAATAGATTGTCAATCACGGCGGTAATCATCAATTTACCGTCAATTTTGTCAAGATGGATAATGCACTTGTTTGTGTTCACCACATCTTTTAAATCCGGTATTTTGGAAGTGATGAAAGTGAAGTTATGATCATCGAAATAGTCGCGGTAAATTTTGATAACTTCCGGAAGCTCAAGAGGACAGTCGAGATAGCTTACAGCCATTATGCCACGTGAGAACGGGCCGCGAATCGGAATCATGAGCAATCTGGAGTTGAAACTTGGCTGCATAGTGTGGAGAGACTGCATAATTTCCGGCAATTGCTGATGGGCAAAGGGACGGTAAACAACCAAGTTGTCGTTGCGCCGTGAATAGTGAGACGACGGTCGAAGTTCGCCACCGTCACTGGTGCTACCTGTTATGATGGTGGTGTGGATATCGCTATTAAGCAACATGCTCTTTGCGAGAGGAAGGAGTGATAGTTCAACCACCATGGCAAGGCAACCGGGATTGGCCACATGGAGGGCTCCGCGTACCATCGGTTTGCGGTTGAGTTCCGAAAGTCCGTATACGAAGTCGTGGGTGCCATCCTCGATGCGGTAGTCGCGGGCAAGGTCGATGATTTTCAGCTTTTCCGGAATCTCATTTTGAGCGAGAAATTCCTTTGTCTTGCCTGCGGGACGGCAACAGAACAGCACGTCGATGTTGGTAAGGTCGTAAGTGCTGGAGAAGTTCATGTCAATTTCGCCATGCAGTCCCTGATGAACATCCACAATTCGCTGGCCACCCATTGTGCGTGAATGTACCCATTTCAATTCCACATCGGGATGATTGATAAGTATTCTTACCAACTCACCGGCGGCATATCCCGAGCCTCCAATAATTCCAACTTTAATCATACGTCAGGAGAGGGGTTTGATTGTTTCGATGCCTTTTTGAATGCGGCGTACGGTCTCCTCTTTACCGAGAAGTTCGGTTATGTCAAAGATATGCGGACCTTTACATTCGCCCACGAGGGTTAGCCGGAACGCATTCATCACATTTCCTAAGTGATAGCCATGGTCATCGACCCATTTGAGTACGATAGGTTCGGCTGCAGCTGAACTGA
This sequence comes from Duncaniella sp., assembly GCA_023664955.1. GTDB lineage: Bacteria > Bacteroidota > Bacteroidia > Bacteroidales > Muribaculaceae > Duncaniella. The sequence continues at coordinate 1,046,465 of JAMPEV010000001.1, read as the reverse complement.
AGTCGGGAAGGACTTTAAGTACATCTATTAATTCAGTGAGAATTTGGGGTGTATCTTCTTTCCAGCGTTTTTTGATGTCTTTTTCGGCATATTCAGTCGGGGCAACGAAGAAGAATTTAGCTTGATCCCAAAGGTCGGCTACGAAGTTAATTCGTCCTTTCACAAGTGACACTACTTTTGCCATATATTCATCGCTGAAACCTTCGTTGTTCACTCCGCGGGCAGCGAGTACGGGCCGGAATAGGCGGGCGAGTTCTTCATCGGGAGTCTTTTGTAGATACTCATGGTTAAACCAACGCCCCTTGTCGTAGGCAAACTTAGCACCGGAACGCGAGCAATGGTCAAATGAGAATTTCTCAATCAACTCATCCATGTTCATAATCTCAGTGTCATCGCCGGGATTCCAGCCTAACAGGGCAAGGAAATTGATTACGGCTTCAGGCAAATAGCCGGATTCGCGGTAGCCGGTTGAAATGGCCCTTGATGCAGGGTCATGCCATTCGAGTGGGAACACCGGAAAACCGAGGCGGTCACCGTCGCGCTTTGAGAGCTTCCCTTTGCCATCGGGCTTAAGAAGGAGTGGCAGATGCACAAACTGAGGGCGTGTGTCACTCCATCCGAAAGCCTCGTAAAGAAGCACGTGGAGGGGTGCTGAAGGTAGCCATTCTTCGCCGCGAATCACGTGCGACACTTCCATGAGGTGGTCGTCAACGATGTTGGCAAGGTGGTAAGTTGGGAGGTCATCGGCGCTCTTATAAAGCACTTTATCGTCAAGGATTGAAGAGTTGATGGTGACTTTGCCGCGGAGCATATCGTCAACCACCACATCGCGACCTGGCTCGATTAGGAATCGCACCACATAGGGTGTCCCCTCGTCAATCAATCGCTTCACCTCCTCGGCCGGAAGTGAAAGTGAGTTGCGCATACTGCCGCGTGTCGAAGCGTCATACTGGAAGTTAGGGATAGCATTACGGGCGGCTTCGAGTTCTTCGGGAGTATCGAATGCGATGTAAGCTTTGCCGTTGTCAAGGAGCATTTTCACATGCTCACGATATATGTCGCGGCGTTCGCTCTGCTTGTAAGGACCATAGTTTCCGCCTTCTCTCACCCCTTCGTCAATCTTGATGCCAAGCCATGCGAGGGCCTCGTTGATGTAATCTTCAGCGCCCGGCACAAAGCGGTGGGAGTCAGTGTCCTCGATTCTGAGAATCATATCACCACCATGACGACGGGCAAAAAGGTAATTGTAGAGGGCGGTGCGCACGCCGCCGATGTGTAGGGGCCCTGTGGGGGAGGGGGCAAATCTCACTCTGACTTTTCGGTCCATATATTTTCTTAGATTTTTTACTTTTGGATAATCGGAATTAGTGAACTTAATTCCGCCACAAAGTTAATCAAATCTATCGGGATATCAAAATGAGATGGGGGACACTTATCACTTATATCTAATATATGTAACTTCGCCGTTGGGCGATTTGTACACCACTGTCCCTTGGTTGGTTATGGTAGTGGTGGTGGAGGATTTGGAGAATGACGATGTTTTTGAGGATTTAGATTTTGATTTAGATTTTGCCTTAGAAGATTTAGAACGTTTAGAAGTTTTAGAAGATTTTGAGCTTGACTTTGATGAGTTGCCGCGAATGATGTATGTTTCACAGCCATTATCGGTTTCCTTGGCTACTAAAATATCCTCGTTGCCTTGATTCTCAAAGTCGTTTTCCAATAAATCGCCTGATGAGATGCGATCATTGTCATCTATACTGGAAAGATAGATATGTAGGTCGGGATCGCTAACCGTAGTTGTCTCAATGATTTGATAACTTGTGTTCTTGCTTCGGCTACTACTGGCATTGGTGCGTCGGGTATTGGTGCGTCGAGTGGTAGTGCGTTTAGTTGTACGTGCGCTATTTAGTACGCTCACTGACAGAATCCAGTTTCCTTCCTGCTGGGCGAGGGTGTACTTCGAAGTGTTTCCTTCTCCATCATTGAATGACATTTCGTAAACCGTATTCGAGGGCTGGCTTACTGATTTAAAGGAGATTGCATTCTCGCGTTCCTTTTTGAAGGCTGAGATTAGCTTCGCTGCCAGTTTATCGCTTGAAAATTTTATGATGCGTGATGATTTGACAACCTTTTTTGTCTTAAGGTCGCGCTGCTCGGAATAGAGCACATTCTCTACATTCTTGTCATCTTCGAGTGATTCCACAATTTTATAGATTGATGACTGAGCGGATGCCAATGTCGGTAGCAGGGTAAGGCAAATCGCGATGAATATGTTACGTAATCCCATCATAATTTCGTTTATTTACTTATATTGATCATTAGGTTGTCAAAATTCCAATGCTGTTTCAACGGCTTCTCTCACAGCCGGGTTGGACATATCAAGGTCAGATGACACAGCATTCATCACGGCATTGTTCATCTCCTCAAATGAGCGGTCCATATCGCTCACTCGTTCATTCAGCATCTGCTCCGTGCGGAGAATCTCAGGCACCACTATATTGAGATCGGTAATCTTCTTCCCATCCCGGATTATATAGCTCCCCTGGTAGGCCATGTACTCTTCGCTCACATATTCGCGTGAAGGCTGGAAAATGAATCCGACTGTCAAAAGAATTGCCACTGTGGCCGCTACGCTGATCCATTGCCAAGGGCGAAGGTGTAGAATCCTCACGCGCGATGTCTCATCTTTGCTTTCGGTGGGAATGTCGGCATTCGCAGATGTGGTTGCCTGCGATGTGGCCTGCAATGAAGAGTACCAGCCAAACATCTCCCTGTAGGGTTCTGCATCCTTCGGTAGGACAGGCTGGGAAAAGTAGGCATATAATTCCTTCTCTTCCCGGCAGGTGGTCTCCCCATTGAGAAATTTATCTACCCAAAACGAGTAATTATTATTATCTATACCTTTCATTTCTGTCGATTCAAAAAAATTTCTTTTATCTGATGCCGTGAACGGGACAGTGACACTCTTATGGCGCCCGGTGATGAACCGGTGAGCTTTGCTATTTCGTTGACTTCGAGTCCGTCGAGATGCTTCATTTTCAAAATAGCTTGTTGGGCTGAAGGGAGCGATGTTATTATTTCATCAATCTCTGTTCGCTCTTCCAATACTATGAGACGTTCTTCGGCAGTGAGTGACGAATCGTAATGTTGCGATGCATCGTCAATCGTCACCGTAGCTCCGAGCGGATTTCTCAGAAGGTCTATAGCCCGGTTTCGAGCAATCACCATCGTGAGGGCTTCGATGCTGCGGTAGGTTTCGAGTCGGTCACGCATGGTCCAGAGTTTCAGCAGGGTGTCCTGTGCCACATCGTCGGCAAGGTCGGAATCGGCCTCTGCCGACATTCGCCTGACCATCGCGACAATGCGCTCCCTCAACGCTGGGACCATAGTTTCAAACTCTTTCCGGGTCATTAGATTGGTTCGATTTTTCCGTGAAGTTGAACTGACTTATTTGTGTCATTTTGTCCGTTCTATCTAATAGACGGAGAATTACCCAAAATGTTACATCATAAAATGAAAAATGGATATTCCCACCGTTGATGATGTGGAAATATCCATTATGTAGTTAGTTGATTTACTTTTTTATGCATCCTCTTTGAAGCGTATGCGGTTTATGCCGTAGACCGCTACTACCATGAAGCATATGAAGGGGAGTATGAAGGAAAGATTGACAGCAGGATAGCCTAAGATAGTGCCTTGATCGATAATCATGGCCTGTAGCGGTGGGAGTACCGATCCTCCCAAGATTGCCATAATAAGGCCGGCGGCCCCGAATTTGGCATCTTCCCCGAGCCTGTCGAGGGCAATGCCGTAAATTGTTGGGAACATCAGTGACATGCAGGATGATACGGACACGAGACAGTATAGTCCGGCAATGTTTTGGAATGTCATGACGCCGATTGTCAGTATTCCGGCGACGATAGCAAGTATTGTGAGGAGTTTCCCGGCATGGATGAACCGCATTAGGAATGTGCAGATAAAGCGACTGCAGCAGAAGATGATCATTGCCACGATATTATATTTTTGTGACAATACTTCGGCTGCTTTCTCATCCATCCCCTCTGCCATGAAAATACGAGTGCCATACTGGATTACGAAAGTCCAGCACATAATCTGGGCACCGATATAAAAGAATTGTGCAACCACTCCTTCGCGGTATCGGCTCAGTGAGAATATCCTTTTGATGGAGTGCATGAAGTGTATGCCATGAGCTTTGTCACCGTTTTTTGGCATTTTAGTCATGGCAATTATGGCGAGCATGACAAGGACGACAATTCCGATGAACAGATATGGCTCAATCAGTATGCTTAGGTCGGCATCACGTATCGCTTCAAACTCTGCATCGCTAAGGTTGGCACGGTCGGCTGTCTCCATCGGATTGAGCTTGGCCTGGATGAAATTCATGGCAACCCACATGCCTAACAGCGACCCCATCGGGTTGAACGATTGAGCGAGGTTGAGTCGACGTGTGGCTGTCTCCTCCGGTCCCATCGAAAGAATATAGGGGTTACAGCTTGTCTCAAGAAATGAAAGCCCGCAGGTCAATATGAAGTAGGCGATTAGAAAGGGGAAATAAAAGCCTGACAACATGGCGGGATAGAACAGAAATGCTCCGACGGCATATAGCCCTAAGCCGAGAAGCACACCGGCCTTGTAAGAATATCGGCGTATGAACATTGCCGCCGGAAATGCCATGGCGAAGTAGCCGCCGTAGAAAGCTACCTGTACCAAAGTGCCATCGGTGACGCTCATGCGGAAGATTTTGGAGAATGCTTTGACCATCGGGTTAGTGATGTCGTTGGCGAATCCCCACAGGGCGAAGCATGATGTAATGAGTATGAACGGAAGGATGATGCTTATCCCTTTTCCGCCGAGGAGTGATTTGTTATCGTACATGGAGTGGAAAGGTATAGGGTGTTGCAAGCCGTGATGGGTCGCAACACCCGGTAATGGTGGAATTTAATTACTTGTATATGGGACCGTAGTTGGCACATGCGCGATAGTCGGCGCCTTCCTTGTCCATTCCGAAGGCATTCCATGCGGCCGGACGGAATATCTTGTCATCCTCGATATTGTGCATGCACACCGGGATACGGAGGATAGACGCCAGGGTGATGAGATCCTGTCCGATATGTCCATAGGAGATTGCGCCATGGTTGGCTCCCCAATTGTTCATTACTGAGTAGACATCCTTGAAGGCGTCGCGATTGGGGCACAAGCGAGGCACAAACCAGGTGGTGGGCCAAGTTGGGTCGGTGCGCATGTCAAGCGCTTTATTGATTTCAGGGTCGACATCTACAGTCCACCCTTCGGCGATTTGAAGCACGGGGCCAAGGCCTTTAATTAGGTTAAGACGCATCATGGTCACAGGCATTCCGCCCTTGGTGAGGAAGTTGGATGAGAAACCGCCGCCGCGGAAGTAGTCACGGTCGGCCGGATACCAGGTTGTGGCATTGAGGCACTTGTCAACATCCTCCCGGGTCATTTCCCAGTGATGTTTCATGATGGGGGCGCCATTTTCGCCTACCGATTGTCCTGACCCGTCAAGGGTGGTGGCACCGGAATTGATGAGGTGTATCATACCACCTGATGCCCGGCCTGTCAGCTGCTTGCCGGTAACACGGTAGACTGCCTCCGGGCTCCAATAAGTACGCACGTCGCTGAATATCTGTGCACGACCGGTAAGAAGGTGTCCGAAGAGCATAGCCACACCATTGCAAGCGTCATTCTCAGTCGCGAGCACGAATGCTTCACGGATACCGTTCCAGTCAAACGAGGTGTTCATCAATGCCTCAGTGAAGTCGCCGTTGGGATAGAAGTCAGTCCACTGGCGCTGTCCCTGGAATCCGGCCGCTATCGCATTATGTCCGAGAGCTTCCTCTTTGAAGCCCATTTCACGGAGCTTGGGATTGCCTTTCATGAGGTCGCGGACGATAATCATCATTTTTACAACGAATTCCCAGTCAGCATCCTTCTCTTCGCGTGTTTTACGCTTTTCGGGACGGTTTTTGAAGTCTTCTCCTTCGTGTGGTTTGCAATATTTCTCAGTCCATGCCATTGCCTTGGCGTATTCTTCCTGGTCGTAGATACCGAGGGTCATGCGGCGGATGATTTCTGTCTCGTCGACTGACTCATTACGCATACCAAGATATTCCTGGAAGAAGTCGGGATTGACAATAGAACCTGCTATACCCATTGCTACTGAACCTATTGACAAATAGGATTTGCCGCGCATGAGGGCTACTGCCACTGCGGCACGGGTGAAGCGGAGTATTTTTTCGGCAACATCGGCAGGGATGGTGTTGTCATCGAGGTCCTGGACGTCATGTCCATAGATGCCGAATGCGGGTAGACCCTTCTGGGCATGGGCGGCAAGCACGGCTGCGAGGTAAACGGCACCCGGACGCTCTGTGCCGTTGAATCCCCACACGGCCTTTGGCCAATGGGGGTTCATGTCCATTGTTTCTGAACCGTAGCACCAGCAGGATGTCACGGTGATAGTGGCTCCTACGCCTTCTCGCTCGAATTTCTCTGCACATGCTGCTGATTCGGGCACTCGACCGATAGTGCTGTCGGCAATGACACATTGTACCGGTGTGCCATCGGGATAATGTAAGTTAGTGGAAATGAGATTGGCAACTGCCTTTGCCAAGTTCATTGTTTTCTCTTCAAGGCTTTCGCGAACGCCTCCTTGACGGCCGTCGATAGTGGGACGGATTCCAATTTTAGGGTAGGTTTTCATGATATGTTTATTTGTGAGATTTTAACGTGCCATTAATTATTAGACACACTCTTGTGTGGATTAACTGCCTTATGTGGATTAACTCCCTGAAATTCAATTTCTCCCTCTACTGTCTTGGCGGTCACTGAGGTACTATCGTTTTCGGTTTTTTCCGACGGATGTCCTTTCAATCGATTGCGTAGAGTGTCGACGGCGGCGGTGATTGATGCTCCGCGATACACCTGTTTTCCCATGCTGTCGGTGACGATGAAAAATGGAGTCTTGGGTATCGACAGATTGCGAATTTGTGACACTGCATTTCCCCCGGGAACCCAGGCCTGAACCCACTTAGCACTGTCGTAACTGATGGAATTTCTCCATGCCGTGCTGTCGCTTTGTAGTGACAGTTCCAATATTTCCAATCTCCGGCGCTGGTAATCCTTTACAAGTTCGTTCAATCTATTGGTGATGGTGTCGCTTTTGTCAGCTCCAACGAAAACCAACAGACCATAGGAGTGGAACGATGGCATGAATCTTACAATCGTGTCGTGTCCGTTGACTGTGTCACGTCCGGTGTGGAATGTCATAGCCCTGACATTGCCCCGGGCACTTGTCGAAACCTGTTCGCCAATCATTGACGAGAAACTTCTCATCAATGTGCCGGGCCGGGCAGCCGGGTCAAGAACATGGATTAGTGAGTCGGCAAGCATTTCATATCCTTCCGGACGGAATAATGTCATGAGTATCAGCGAGGATGAGATTTTTGCGGGGTGATTCTTTACCTGCTCGGTTATTAAGGCATTGATTCCGGCCGCATCTGGGGAGTTATGGAGTAGTTCTACGTTCTCTGTGAGGAATTTGGAATATTCTTCCGACACTTCATTCCCTTTGATGCTTATTATTCCCGGTTTATCCATGTCCATTTTAATCTCGAGCTCATCGCCGTTTTTCGCCATGCAGGTGAAGAGCAGTTCGTTGTCAAGTGTGAACACATCAATCGGGGTCAACTCTGATGCTGATCCTCGTAGCTCCACCTTCCCGTCCTTGGGGTGGAATGTAACACGGTTGACGCCTCGGTCGTAGTAATACATTTCCACGCCTTTGTCGCCAAGCCCCTTTATCTCACAGTTTATTACAAATTCTTCGTCATTTCCACAAGCGGTCATTACTGCCGCCAAAATCATGACTAATAGATATAGATGTTTCATTAGTGGGTGCTTGATTGGTACACGCACGTTTGCTTGTTATGTACGTGCTTGATTCTGTCACAAAAGTACAACATTTAAGCCGAAATCGGAACAAATTTGAACTTTTTAGTACAAATTCAGTTTAAGTCACTATATTTGCACTCGTATTTCTATCATTCATCTTCCGGGGTGATTATTTCAGATTATTCATTTCATTATGCAACGGTTCATTAAATTCCTTTTGCCACTGTTAGTCCTAATGTCACTATCCGCTCAAAGGGCGGCGGCTCAGATTGTCACTATCAGTAACGACGACATTAATTCTGACAGTATCCGTAAGGCGTTTGATGATGGCCCTTACTTCGGCCTTTACAAGGACAACTATTTTATCTTCGGATGCCCGATCGGTCATGGAATTCGACGGGATAATACGAATATTAAATTTCAAATTTCTATTGCCCAGCGTCTTACGAGAAGTACGCTTCCATGGGGGACTTATCTTTTCCTATTCTATTCCCAGAAATGTTTTTGGAATGTGTTGGAGAATTCTATGCCAATGACTGATTTGAATTTCAATCCCGGTATAGGTCTTACCAAGCCGCTTTTTGTCAAGAATAGATATGTCGGCAAATTGAATCTTATCGCTGAGCACGAGTCAAATGGCCGTGACGGTGCCGCTTCGCGTTCATGGAACAGGCTGAGCATCGGAGGCAGCATAATGATCGACCCACAAATTGTGGTGCACGGCAAGTTCTGGCTCCCGATTGTGGATGGCGCGGAAAATAAGGACATACTGCATTATTGTGGAATCTACCAGATTGGCACGAGTTTTACATCGCAAAACGGTCGCTTCGGCTGTGCCGTGACTCTGGTGAAGCTTAAGGGCTGGGAACTTAACTACAATACCATTGTCGAACTCAACTATCGCATATTCAAGCGTGATAACCAATTCCTTTTCCTGCAGTACTATAGCGGATATGGCGAAGGATTGCTCGCTTACAAAGAGTACCACAGTATGCTCCGCGCAGGAATAGTAATCAAGCCCCGACTCTTCAGCGACTATTAGAGTATGTCACCAGATGTCACTATCTGTATGGGGGTATTGCTTTTTGTGAAAGGTTATAGGGAAAACTTCATCAGAGGATATAGTCACAGGGCTGACGCATTATTAAGAAGTACGTCAGCCCTGTGATTTGTTTATTGTCCTCTAAGTAACGATGCTATTTTTCAGTTGTGGCGAAGAATTTCCACAAGGGAGCTGCCATGAGGGCCTGCTTGAGATTATCGTCCACGAGAATTTTGTACACTTCTTCGCGTGTGAGAATCTCGACTCTTACATCCTCGGTTTCATCAAGATGCTGCTCGCTGATTTTCTCCACTCCGCGTGCTATGAATGAGTAGCTGAGGTTGTTTTGGCTGCCGGGATTAGCTGAAAGCACCATGTTGAGTTCCCACTCTCCGCCACCGAAGCCTGTCTCCTCAAGGAGTTCACGTTTGGCTGCTTCTAAGGGTGATTCTCCGGGCTCAGCCACTCCTGCGCAAAGTTCTGTGCCCACAATGCCTAATCCGTGGCGGTATTGCTTTACCATCACGAATTTCCCATTCTTGGTCAATGCGATAACATTAATCCAAGTGGGATACTCCAGCACGTAATATTCAGGATGGACAGTGCCGTTAGGGAGCATAACCTTGTCGCGGCGCACTGTGAGCCATGGCCGGTTGAAGAGGTACTCGGTTGAGAGTACTTTCCATTTCATTGCCTCGTCACTCCCGGCTGTGGGAGTGGCGAGGTTCTGATTTTCGTTTGCCATTTTTATTATTTCTTATTGGAGTTTAGCTTATTGAGAAGGTGGCGTGTCGCACCGACAAGTTGCTCATCCTCACCTTTAAGCACTTTTTCAGGACTATTATAGATGATTACGTCGGGGTTTAATTGCTTGTTCTCAAGGGGCTGGCCGTTTCGGTCGAGTGAAGTGACCTGTGGAATACCGAACACTAATGTCGGGTCGATCTGGGTTTCCCACCATACTGCGGTCATGGTGCCGGGAACCGGTGCGCCGATTACATCACCGATTTTGAGTGTCTGATATACATAGGGTGTGCCATGAGCATCACTGTAGTTACTTTCATCAACGAGCATTGCTGACGGCTTAGTCCACTGCGAGAATGGATCGCTACCGATATACTTGCCACGAGGCGTGTAACGTACATATTCCTTACCGTTGAGGAGGAGTGCTACGTCATTGTGGAGCCATCCGCCTCCATTGTGACGAGTGTCAACCACCACGGCATCGCAATTGCGGTACTTGCCGAGTAGTCGCTCGTAGGCGTTACTAAAGCTCTCGGCGTTCATTCCCTGGATGTGGATATAGCCGATTCGGCCGCCTGACACGCTATCGACCACTGATTCGTTGTGCTCTACCCAGCGGTCATAAAGAAGTGATCGTTCTGAGTATGCCGGACGGACATATACTACTTCATTCTTGCCTGACTTCTTCTTGATATCAAGTTTCACTTTCTTATTTGCTTTACCGTCGAGCAAGGGGAAGTAGTCAACGCCGGATTTAATTACTGAATCGTTGACGGCCATGATGATGTCACCTTCGACCAATCCTACTTTCTTGGAATCTAATGGACCGCGCTTGATTATCTCAGCGATTTTCAAACCGTCGCCATTGTAATTTTCATCAAAGAATGCGCCGAGGGTGGAGGTTGACTGACGTGGGGCATCGCCGGTGCCATAGTAGCGTGCACCGGTGTGTGATGCGTTCAATTCACCTAAGATTTCGCTAAGGAGGATGGCGAAGTCGTAATTGTTGTCAATGTCAGGAAGGAACTTGGCATAAGCCTCCTTGTACATATCCCAGTCTATGCCATGGATATTCTTATCGTAGAATTTATCACGAACTTGACGCCATGCGTGGTCGTATATGTACTGGCGACGCTCCGCAGGCGCATGAGTAACGTCGGCACTGAAGCGGATGGGCTTCTCTTTACCTGTTGCGAGATTGATTTTGCTGAAGCCTGAATGTGTGCCTACGAAGAGGTTTTCACCTTTCTTGTCGGGGATAAGTCCCCATGCGCTAAGACCTTTCACGAGGGTCTTGGTATCCCCTTTCTTGAGGTCGCGTTCGTAGAGTGAGCGTCCGTCGGGGCTTGATGCGATATAGTAGAGTTTGTCGCCTTTCTTAGATACGTAGTAAGCTCCCATGCGTGATGCGGAACCAGTAAGACGCTCTTTGCGGTAACGGCGATTGTCGAGGTCAAAGACAAGCGGTTTCACGCCGTCGGCTTTGTCAGCTTTCTTGTCTCCGTCTTTCTTATCCTTTTTGCCCTTTTTATCCTTTTTGTCATCTTTTTTGTCGGCATCGGCGTTGTCTTTCTTCTCTTTTTCTGCTTTTTCAGCGAGCTTGATTTCTTCTTCAGTCATGTTGAATCGGTCATAAGCATCGCCATCGAGGAACATCATCACTACGTCGCTTTCGTTGCCCCAACTACCATGGCTTTTGTAGCCATATTTGCCGGTGGACCAAGCCACGGCTTTACCATCCATAGCCCATTGTGCTTGACTGTCGCTATATCCGCTTTCGGTGAGATCGATGACTTCAGTGCCATCAGCTTTGACGAGTGCGATGTCGGTGTTGTTCCATCCACCTATGCCGATGTAGTCGGCGAGAAGCCAGCGGCTGTCGGGGCTCCACTCGAAGCTAATGTCGCCGTCGGAGTATGAGTAGTTATACTTGCCATCAAGGGCTGTGGTGACCTTCTTTGAGTCAAGGTCGAGAACCTGGAGTGTGGTGCGGTCCTCAAGGAATGCCACTTTCTTTCCATCGGGGCTGTAGTCGGGCTGGAATGAGGGAGCGGTGCTCTTGTAGAGAGGTTTCTCCACAAGCTCGGTGGCATAGAGCATATTCTTCTCTGAGGAATCTTTAATTGTGGTGGTGAAAAGCTGCCAGATTCCGTCGCGCTCGCTGTCATATACTATTGAACGGCCGTCGGGCGCGAAGTCAACAGTGCGTTCCTGCTCGGGCGTGCTGGTGATACGGCGTGTTGTCTCATATTCGACTGAAGTGAGATATACATCTCCGTCAAGCACGAATGCTATCACTTCGCCATCGGGCGACACTGCCATGTTCGTTGCTCCGCTGCGGCGCACTGAGTCATAGGGCTTGCGGGTATAGTCGTCGGCGATGATGTTCACATTCACTTTCTGGGGTTGTCCGCCGGGAGTGAGGGTATAGATTTCTCCGTCCCAGCTGAATGCGAGGTTGCCGTTATTGGCGGCTGTAAGTGAACGCACGGGGTGATTGGTGAATTTTGTGAGTTGCTTCTTGTCTCCCCCCTTAATTGAGCGGCTGTAGACGTTGAGTGTGCCATCCTCTTCGCTGACGTAGTAGAAGTTATCGCCGTTACCCCATGCCGGGTTCTCGTCGTTACCGCCAAAGTCAGTAAGTTTGTTAAATTTACCATTGTCATACAACCAAATGTCGCCTGTGGCTGATGACATTTCATGCTTACGGTACTGGTCCTCTGGGCTTTTGCGGTCCTGATATAGGATGCGTCCCTTGGAATCGGCTGATGCTGCGCGCATCGGCAACGAGAGAAGTAGCTCGGGACGGCTTGCGTCGGTCGCCACTACGTAGGTCTGTGGGAAGAATGCTCCATTAGCTGCAAAGCGTGAGGGGAGCACTGAGGCTGAGAATATCACATGGTCGTTGTCCTTGAAAGCAAGGGGTGTCTCGCTCCCGGAGTGGGTGGTAAGGCGTGAGGGACGTCCCCCTTTGCTATCAACGATGAAGATATCCATTGAACCTTCACGGTCGCTTCCGAAGGCTATTTTCTTACCGTCGGGACTCCAAATCGGGTTGGTGTTATAGCTGGCGCCTGAGGTGATTTGATGAGCATCGCCACCTTTCGATGGTACGGTGTAGATATGTCCCTTATAGGTAAATGCTATCTTCGATCCGTCGGGCGAGATAGCTGTGTTGCGCAACCATAGCGGTGCGGCATACGATGCTGCAAACATGGAACCCATGATAGCGATCGCAGTGAAAAACTTTCTCATTTTGTTTATCTTTGTGATGATTGAATTTAAGCGGATTCACTAAGGTATTATAATTTAGACGCTCAATCAGAGGATTAGTTACAAATTACCGCATAATTTAACAAATTTTAATGTCGGTGATTTCGGGGGTGGAAGTTGAGGATGTCTTCTCGGAGTTTCGAGCGGTCGAGATGGATATAAATCTGTGTGGTCTCGATAGACTCGTGTCCAAGCATCTGCTGGATGGCTCGGAGGTTGGCTCCTCCTTCAAGTAGGTGAGTGGCAAATGAGTGGCGGAGGGTGTGTGGTGAGATTGTTTTGCGTATTCCGGCTTTTTCGGCAAGATCTTTCACTATCTGAAACACTCTCATGCGAGTCATTCTGTGGCCGCGCCGGTTGAGAAATAGGATGTTTTCTTCACCGGGTTTAATCGGTAGTAGAGTGCGATCGGACATATAGGAGTCAATCTCTGATAATGATATCTCCGACATAGGCACCAGCCGTTCCTTGTTCCCCTTCCCTTGCACCACGAGGTATCCCTCTTGCGGAAATATCTTGGAAATTTCAAGGTTGACAAGCTCGCTCACTCGCAGTCCGCAGCCGTAAAGTGTCTCTATCATCGCCCGATCACGTTGTGCCTCGGCCTTGGTATAATCTATAGCCGAAATCATAGCATCGATTTCATCGACGGTAAGCACCTCTGGCAGATGTAGCCCTATTTTGGGTGTCTCAAGAAGTTCTGCAGGGTTTACATCAAGATAATTTTCGAGAGTTAGATACTTGAAAAATGCCCGAATCCCGGCCACGATTCTCGCCTGCGACCGCTCGGCAATGCCCACATCATGCAAGTCGCCAAGAAAAAGCCGAAGCGGGTCAATAGTCACATCACGGAGCTTTACCGCATCGGTCTTCATCTTCGGGGTATCCACGTCCGGAATTTCTTCATTTGTCCTACTCAGGTACGCAAGAAGTTTCCTGACATCCTGAAGATACCCCTCACACGTGTTCTCGGATCTTCCACGTTCCATCATCAGATAGAGCTCAAAGTCCTTCAAAATCTTCTCTATGTCAAAAATATCGCGCATTGGGGAATTTTGTATGAAGTTGATTGTCTCGGTAGGGGCAATCTTATGATATCGCACCGCAAATGTAATCAATTAATTCATAATATCAAAAGGCGGTTAAATGTGAAAATCTAATCTAGTTACGTACTTTTTGTTTATTTTTTGTTTCATTTATTCACTTAAGCATTGTTTCTCAGCATTTTTTCCTACCTTTGACAACTATTTTGATTTACCATGATTAATTATAATATATTCACCCTCGACAACGGTCTGAAAGTGGTTTACAACCATGACCCTTACACTGCCATGGTGGCAGTCAATATCCTTTACAACGTCGGAGCTCGTGATGAGCACTCTGACATGACCGGTATTGCCCATCTTTTAGAGCATCTAATGTTTGCCGGGTCTGCCAATATTCCTGATTTTGACGATGAAATGGAACGTGCCGGCGGTATTAACAATGCATGGACATCTAACGACTTCACGAATTTTTACGATGTCGCACCCAAACAGAATCTCGACACGCTTCTGTGGCTTGAAAGCGACCGCATGCTGGCTCTCTCATTCTCCGAAAAGTCTCTTGAAATTCAGCGGAGCGTTGTGATTGAAGAGTTTAAACAAACGCATCTCAACCGTCCCTACGGCGACATGGCACATCATCTCCGCTCGCTGCTATACCAGACACACCCCTATCGTTATCCCACAATCGGTAAAGACATCTCGCACCTTGAGAAAATAACCATCGGTGACATAAAAGAATTTTTCTACTCGCACTATGCTCCCAATAATGCGGTTATGGCAATTTCCGGGAATGTCTCCTTAGAGGAGGTCAAGGACAAGGTGGGAAAATGGTTTGGCGATATACCTCGCCGCAATATAGCCCCACGTCTATATTCGGCAGAAGCTCCTATTGTCACCTCACACCGTCTCGAAGTATCCGGCAAAGTCCCTTTCCCCCAAGTTATCATAGCATATCCGATGCCTGGATACGGAGAGAAAGGATATATAGAATGTGATCTCCTCACCGATTTGCTTGCATCTGGCCGGTCGTCTCGTTTATACCGGAATTTGGTAATGAACGGTAACTTATTCTCAGCCGCAGATGCTTCTATATCGGGTAGTGAAGAACCGGGATTTCTTATGCTAAAGGGTACGCTCAACGACAACTCCAATCTGGCAATACTGCAAGCCGAAAGGATGCTCACTGAGCAAGCCCTGAATCTCACACGCCCTTTCGATGAATGCAAAAATGCAATTGGAAGCTACGAGGTTCAGCGCGCCATCAACCGGTTCGCAAGTGATTTCACATTCTCATCTGTCAACTATCTATCGCGTGCCCAAGCTCTCGCTATGTCAGGTATGCATGGCGAAGATATCAATTCCATTGTTCCGGCATATTCTAAAATAACATCTGAGGAATTAACAGCCGCAGCGCAACTTGTGATAGCTCCGGCGCATTCCTGCACTCTTGTCTATCGTCCTAATTGAGATGGTTTTATCGGTCGTTAGTTAAAAAATGTAGTTTATTAAGGTATGGTGTAAACTTTTGGTTGATATTTTATGTAATAATTATACTGATGTGATGGTTAGTTGCGTCATATTTTTATTACACCTCGTTGGTTTATCAAATGATTTTCCTAATTTTGTAACGAGAATTAACATATTAACTAAATATTTATTAAGATGAAACTATTGAAAATATTGGGAGTACCCGCTTTAGCCTTATGCGTACTCTTTACGACGGGATGTTCATCAATGTCCAATACCGGTAAGGGAGCTGCCATAGGTGGCGGTGGCGGCGCAGCCCTGGGTGCCGGTCTTGGCGCTTTGATTGGTGGTGGTAAAGGTGCTGCAATCGGTGCCGCTGTCGGAGCAGGCGTTGGTGCGGGTGCCGGTGTGCTCATCGGCAAGAAGATGGACAAGCAGCAAAAGGAACTACAGGAGGAATTAGCGAAACAGGCTGAAGTTGAAAAGGTAACTGACAATAATGGCTTGCAAGCTATTAAGGTCACTTTCAATGGCGGTATCCTTTTCCCCACAAATGGCACAACTCTAAGTGCGGGAGCAAAAACCGACTTGACCAAATTTGCCGCTTCGCTGATGAATAATCCTCAGACCAACGTGCAGATTTATGGCTACACCGATGACACCGGTACTATGGCTGTAAATGAACGTGTCGCCACAGGCCGTGCTGATGCTGTACGTAACTATTTGCTCAACAGTGGTATCTCTGCCACCCGACTTTCTGCAGAGGGTCTTCCAATGCAGGACTATATTGCATCCAACAGCACACCCGAAGGCCGTGCCCAGAATCGCCGTGTGGAGATATATATCACCGCTAACAAGGAAATGATCGAAGCGGCCAACAACGGCACACTACAATAATTCAGCATATAGCTACATATAGAAAAGAATAATTATAATCATCAATACTTCCCTCGCCGGCAGAATCCCCAATTCCCCGGCGAGTTTTTTTGTTGGATTGTATTTGCTCAATTGCCCAAATAATAATATTTGCACTTGCCATTTGACTCTAAAGCCCAAATCTAGAAAGGTTTTTTCTGAACTATTTTGTATCTTTGTAGCCGTATTCATTAGAAATCCTCAAATTCACTGACATGAAAAACTTATTTTTGAAATTTTTCGTAACTGTAATCTTTGCCGCTACAATGGGTGTTGGGATAGGTAACAGTGCTACCAAAGCAAATGACAACGATAAATGGGACCTGAAAGTATCCGACAACAATAGATTTCTCGTGCACCGCGACGGCTCTCCGTTCTTTTGGCTCGGGGATACCGGCTGGCTATTGCCCGAACGCCTCGACCGCGATGAAGCCGCATATTATCTGCGTCGCTCTGCTGAAGCAGGGTTCAATGTGGTGCAAATACAGGTGATAAACGGCATACCGGCCATCAATGCTTACGGGAAAATGTCACACCCATTCGGATGGGATATGAGCAAGGCGAGCACCCCCGGCGAATATGGCTATTGGGAGCACCTCGATTATATCATTGATGTGGCTGAACGTGAGGGCATATATATTGGCATGGTGTGCGTGTGGGGCGGTCTTGTGAAAGCCGGACTGATGAATGAGGAGCAGGCACGAGAATATGGAACATTTCTCGCCGAACGATATGGCAAACGCAAGAATATAATTTGGATTATCGGGGGAGACATCCAGGGCGACATCAAGACGAAGGAGTGGATAACTCTTGCAGAGACTATACGTGACATCGATCCTGATCATCTAATGACTTTCCACCCACGCGGACGCACCACTTCCGCTAAATGGTTTAATGATTGCCACTGGTTGGATTTCAATATGTTCCAAAGCGGACACCGACGCTATAACCAGCGCATGGGTAACAAAGATTATCCCATCCCCGATGGTACCGAGGAGGATTCATGGATGTATGTCGACTCTGCCTGGGTTCACCAACCGATAAAGCCGGTTCTCGACGGCGAACCGAGCTACGAGGACATCCCTCAAGGACTTCATTCGGCTGAAGAACCGCTTTGGAATGACAAGGATGTGCGCCGTTATGCCTATTGGTCGGTTTTTTCGGGTTCTTGCGGTCACACCTATGGTCACAATGCCATCATGCAATTTGTCCGACCGGCAGTTCTGGGCGCATATTATGCCGACGGTGAAAAAAAACCATGGTGGAAGACCCTGGACGATCCAGGACGCAACCAGATGAAGCACATTAAGCACCTGATGCTCGCATTCCCTTATACCGAGCGTGTGCCTGACAGCTTGATAGTCAAGAATAATGGTATTCGATACGACCGCCTAATGGCCACTCGCGGCAACGACTATCTAATGGTATATAATCACACAGGGCGTGACATGGAACTCGATTTCTCCCGTATCTCAGGCGATAAAAAAAATGTCTGGATAATGAACCCCTCAACGGGAGAACTGAGATACCTCGAAAATACAAAGGACAAAACATATCGGTATATCCCCGAGGGAAGTGACGACCTCGTACTGATAGCTGTTGATGCGAATTGCAAATACCTCCTCCCCGATATGACCGGAATTCCCACCGCTCCCCTCAAAGTCAAAGAAAAAGACTTGACCGAGTAGCCATTAGTGAAATATTATCCCAGCATTCGCCAGCATAATCCCATACCAATAATTAGACTGTGCATCTTGCTTTACAAAATATGGGAGGGCACATCGGCTCTGCAATGTGTCCTCCTGGGTTTAGTGGTTATATTAAGAGGCTAAGCGGTTACTTGATTTCTACGGTCTTTCCGGGAGTGTCAATACAGTAGCATTTTGTCGATACCGTGGGGGGGACGTAGGTTGAGAAGTCACATGCCTTCTGCGGTTCTCCCCAAAAGTGCATCGGGAAGAAATTGTCGACTTTCACTTCAGTGAGGAAGATGTTGGCTCCTTTAGCGAAGTCGGCTCCCATTCGAGCATCAACCGGGAACATAGCCACCTTGATTTCAGGAATATCCTCGGCAATACGGTGTACGATGGTACGGAACTTGCTCTCCGCTTTTTCAATCTCTTTCTGAGTAGACTCCTCGCTCCAGTGCCAGTCGTTCAAATCACCTGCATGGAATACCACGCTGCCATCTTCAAGTGCAATAGCGTAGCTAACACCGGCATCGGTTGACCCGTAAGCCCTCACTTCCTTAGTCCCCGGAATCTGGTCAATAACATCACCTGCACTCATCCAAGCAACTGAGATGCCCTTCTTAGGCACGATTTTTGAGAATATGTCGTTGGAAAGCACATAGGTGCGCTTCCTGTCCTGTGCAAGTTCAAAAATGGATGTGTTGAAATGGTCGGGATGATGGTGTGAAACGAAGAAAACCACCGGTTTCTCCGGCGAAATTTTCAATACATGTTCCAACTTCTTGTCGGGATCCTTGTAGTAGTCAAACACCATAATTGCTGCGGGAGTAGTGATTGCAAACCCGCTGTGGTCAAGATATGTTACGTTTAGCATAATTTTATGTGTTTTTATTTAGTTATAGAATATTCAAAATAAAAGATAGTGGAAGTTGGATTCCACTTTCATATAAAAATAAACGTCCCCAAGGGTGAAGGTGTTCACCGGAGGGGGCGTTTTCTAAATTTCTTTAGTAGGGGTCTGATGAAGTTATGAAATGCCCACAGGCATCATCGGCGGTAGAATTTCAGCAATCCATCCTCGAACACGAGGTAAATTCCATTCTCGTAGAGCCATACTTCTCGCAGATACGAATTGTTGGCGGCGCGGTCAATCTCTTTGGGGGAGCCGAGCGCGAGTCGACATTCTTCGCGGGTCATCCCGATGCCCACTCTGCCTCTGATTATCAGGTCCCAGTTCTCAGGCGATATGTCGGGATATTTTTTTCGAGGATTATCGAAAGAGAAGACGGTTGAGAAGGTGCGAGGTGAACTCTTCTTATCGCCGGGAGTGATGAACATGCGGCCTTGCATCCGGTGCTCGTCGGTAAATGACACTTTTATCGGGTAGATGGAATTGCCGGGCGAGACTGAGTCAATTGTTACCGGCACAAATTGGCGACCGCCCACTGAATTGTCATTGTCATCACGCCATGAACGTGTTAGGATGTATAATCGCTTGCCATTCAGTAGTTCACGTGCTTGTTCCACCATGCTCTGCTGGATGGTGAAAGGCACTGAAAGCGATGGCTTGTTGGAAAGCTCTTTAAGTGGCTGATTGATACGATATTCCACCACTGCGCCGGTTGGAGTGGTAAATGACAGATCTGTGACATTTCCGCCGGTTATGCCTGTAGATTCCGTGGCGACGGTGAATGTAATCTCCTTTCCGGTAAGCGATTCGGCAGGGGCTGTTGCGCCGAAAATCAGTTTGATTTTATCGTCGGTAACAACGAATCGTTTTCCCCGTTCCCACTCCGACAGGGGGCTATCAGTAACCCCGGTTAGGTAATTATCCTCGGGCGAAATTGTGACGCACTCTTTTTTCACCTCTGCGCCGGTGATTTTAGGTGTGGATTCCACACCGGTGAAGCATCCGGAGAGCAGGGTGGATAAAACAGCGGTGGTGATAACGGGGAAAAGTCTCATTGTGGTGAAGGGATTATTTCTTAGGCTCGATGCCAAGATTCTCGAAGATAAATGAATATATGTCAGTATACTCGTCAAGCACTTTTGCTATGGGCTTGCCGGCTCCGTGTCCGGCTTTAGAGTCGATGCGGATTAGCTTGGGGGCATCGCCGGTGTCAGCGGCCTGAAGGGCTGCGGCATACTTAAATGAGTGGGCGGGCACCACGCGGTCGTCGTGATCAGCTGTAGTGACGAGGATGGCGGGATAAGGAGTGCCATCGTTGCGGATAGTATGTAGAGGCGAGTAGTCGAGGAGATATTTTGCCATCTCAGGAGAGTCGGCGCTTGTGCCATAGTCGGAAGCCCAGTTCCAGCCGATGGTGAACAGATGGTAACGCATCATATCCATCACACCAACCTGAGGAACAGCTACTTTGAAGAGGTCGGGACGGAGGTTAACGGTTGCGCCTACGAGAAGGCCGCCGTTGCTGCCACCGTTTATGGCGATATGTTCAGGAGAGGTCCAACCTTCGTTAACGAGATACTCGGCAGCTCCAATGAAGTCATTGAAAACGTTGAGCTTATTCTGCTTAGTCCCAGCTTCGTGCCATGCCTCGCCATACTCTGAGCCTCCACGGAGGTTTGCTTGAGCATAAATCACGCCATTTTCAAGGAGGAACATGCGGTTAGCTGAGAAGCTTGGAGGAAGTGAGATGTTGAAGCCACCATAGCCGTAGAGGAACACCGGGTTTTTGCCATTTTTCTCAAGTCCTTTCTTGTAGGTGATGAACATGGGAATCTCAGTACCGTCAGCTGAAGGATAGAACACCTGTTCGGTAACATAGTCATCGAGGTTCACTCCATTGATGTCGGCTTGGAAAAGACGGGTACTCTCGCCTGTTGCAGTGTCGTAAGAGTAGTGGGTAGAGGGTGAGGTGAAAGAGGTGAAAGAGTAGAACACATCTTCCGGGTGTTTACGGTCAGTGGCGAAATGAACAGAACCGTAGCCCGGGAGCTTGACTTCATTCTCTTTTTTGCCGTCCATTGAATAGATTTCCACTTGGTTAGAGGCATCCTGCTCGTAAGTGAGGAAGAGTTTGTCGCCGGAGAATTGCGCGTCCACCAGCACGCCCTCACTTTCGGGCACGAGCTCTTTCCAGTTGTCACGTCCCGGTTTCGCAAGGTCGGCAACCATGAGACGGTTTTTGGGGGCACCAAACGAAGTGAGTATATAAATCTTATTGTCAATGACGTCGATTACGCTATTATTGTAGTCCTGAGACTCTTCCATTGTCTCCCAAACGCCATTCCTGCGTACTTTGAGGGCCTCGCCGATACCTTCGCCGCCGATTGAAACGAACATCACCGGCTGTGACTCAGCCACGCCGGCTGAGTGGAAATGGAACGGATGTTCAGGGTCGCTGAAAGCCACTGTGTCATCGCTTTGGGGAGTGCCTACTTTGTGATAGTACACGAGATGGTTTTGGTTAGCGTTGGAGAACTCTTTGCCCTCTTCGGGACGGGGATATGCGCTGTAGTAGAATCCGTCACCATCCCAGGAAGCACCTGTGAATTTCGCCCATTCGATATGGTCGGGGAGAAGTTCCTTGGTCTTGGTGTCCATCAGGTATATCTCAGTCCAGTCAGAACCGCTGCGGGAAATAGTGTAAGCGGTGTATTTACCATCTTTCGACTGGTAAACACCTGTAAGCGCTACAGTTCCGTCATCGCTAAGGGTATTGGGGTCAAGGAACACTTCACGTTCAGTTGAAGTGGGAGAGTCCATGCGATAAAGCACTGACTGGTTCTTAAGCCCGTCATTCTCATAGAAATAGTACATGCCGTCGTTGCCGCGCCAGGGGAGGCCGCGCTTCACGTAGTTGTTAAGCTCGGTGAGACGCTGGTTAATCTGCTTGCGGAACGGGATTTTGGAGAGATATTCTTGAGTGACAGCGTTTTCGGCCTCCACCCACTTAACGGTTTCAGCAGCGGTGTCATTTTCAAGGGGACGATAGGGGTCAGGGACAACCATTCCGAAGATGGTGTCAACAGTGTTGTCGCTTGGAGCGGCGGGGTAGGAAAGTTGCTTGGAATTTGAGCAACCGGTGAATGAGCCGTATGCCATGGTGGTCATGAGGGCTAAAATTAAAGTTTGATGTTTTGCCATATATATGGGAAATGAAGAAATGTCGTAATGGTCACACAAAAGTATGAAAAAAAATCTGTTGCCACAATATTAGGGGCGAAAAGCGTGGTGAATACCACTGGCGATGTCTCATAGAATCTGTCAGGTCAGGCGTTAAAATCGCAGAAGAAGGGACTATGCCAGTGGCGCAGCCACTGCTGATTGGGGTGGATCATATATTGGTTGTAGCAAAAATGTCAATGTGAGCTTGCCGTGCGGATTATAGTCCGGGCTTATTACTATGTGACACGGACTATTTTTTAGGTGCAGAGCACGACGTACCGCTATTTTCGTCGGAATTTGGAGTGTTGTGGCGGATTCAGCGAGCTCAATCGGGGAGGACGCTCCATGGTAAGTCCCTACATCAGGGATGGTGAATTAGAAATTTTTTTTGGGGAGATAGAATTTTTTTTGTATTTTTGTGGCGAGTAATGGCCTTGAAAAAGGGAAAATACACCGATTATTCACAGTGCGGTCGCGACAAGGCGACTTGTGATAACCTTGAATATACGGAAAAGCTTAAAGAATTAGACATCTAATTATCTCTATTTAAATAGATTACATTAACCACTATGAGTAAAGAAAAAAAATTCTTGACCTGTGATGGTAACCAGGCAGCTGCGCATGTTAGCTACATGTTTTCAGAAGTTGCTGCTATCTATCCCATCACACCATCGTCAACTATGGCAGAATATGTGGACGAATGGGCAGCCGCCGGTCGCAAAAACATTTTTGGCGAAACCGTGTTGGTACAGGAAATGCAGTCAGAAGGTGGTGCCGCAGGTGCCGTTCACGGTTCACTCCAGGCCGGAGCACTGACTACTACTTACACAGCTTCACAGGGACTTCTGTTGATGATTCCTAACATGTACAAAATCGCCGGTGAATTACTTCCCTGCGTGTTCCATGTTTCAGCTCGTACATTGGCATCACATGCACTATCAATCTTCGGTGACCACCAAGATGTTATGTCATGCCGCCAGACAGGCTTCGCCATGCTTGCAGAAGGGTCGGTACAGGAAGTTATGGACCTCGCCGGTGTAGCACATCTTTCTACTATCAAGAGCCGCGTTCCGTTCATGAACTTCTTCGATGGATTCCGCACTTCACACGAAATCCAGAAAATCGAAGCGATGGACCAGGACGATCTTGCACCGCTACTCGACAAGGAGGCTCTTGCAGAATTCCGCGCCCGCGCCTTGAATCCCGCTAATCCGGTGGCTCGCGGTATGGCAGAAAACGGTGACGTATTCTTCCAGCACCGTGAATCATGCAACGAATATTACAACCGTGTTCCTGAAATCGTAGAGGAATACATGAAGGAAATCACCCGTATCACAGGACGTGAATACGGTCTTTTCAACTACTATGGTGACCCCGAAGCTGACCGCGTGATTATCGCAATGGGTTCAGTTACCCAGGCAGCTCAGGAAGCAATCGACCACCTCAATGCACAAGGCGAAAAGGTGGGGCTCGTGGCTGTTCACCTCTATCGTCCCTTCTCAGCAAAGCACTTCCTCGCAGCGGTTCCCAAGACAGCAAAGCGTATCGCAGTGCTTGACCGTACAAAAGAACCCGGCGCTAACGGTGAGCCTCTTTACCTTGACGTTAAGGACTGCTTCTACGGCCAGGCTGACGCTCCTGTTATCGTAGGTGGTCGCTACGGTCTTGCATCTAAGGATGTAACTCCAGCCCAGATTATCTCAGTATACGAGAATCTCGCACTTCCCATGCCCAAGAACCACTTCACGGTAGGTATCGTTGACGATGTTACCTTCACTTCACTCCCCATGAAGGAGGAAATCGCACTCGGCGGCGCAAGCACTTTCGAGGCTAAATTCTTTGGCCTTGGTGCTGACGGAACTGTAGGTGCTAACAAGAACTCGGTGAAGATTATCGGCGACAACACCAATAAATATTGCCAGGCATACTTCGCATACGACTCAAAGAAGTCAGGCGGTTTCACTTGCTCACACCTCCGTTTCGGTGACGATCCCATCCGTTCAACTTACCTTGTAACCACGCCTAACTTCGTGGCATGCCACGTACAGGCTTACCTTCACATGTATGATGTGACTCGCGGTCTCCGTAAGGGTGGTTCATTCCTTCTCAACACAATCTGGGAAGGTGAGGAACTTGCCAAGAACCTCCCCAACAAGGTTAAGAAATACTTTGCGGACAACGATATCACAGTATATTATATCAACGCAACAAAGATTGCTCAGGAAATCGGTCTTGGTAACCGTACCAACACTATCCTCCAGAGCGCATTCTTCCGCATCACCGAGGTTATCCCAGTAGACCTTGCCGTTGAGCAGATGAAGAAATTCATCGTTAAGTCATATGGCAAGAAGGGTCAGGATGTGGTAGATAAGAACTATGCAGCAGTGGATCGCGGTGGCGAATACAAGCAACTTCCCGTAGACAAGGCATGGAGCAACCTCGAAGTAGAGGCACCCGCAGCCAACAATGATCCCGCCTTCATCAACGACATCGTACGTCCTATCAACGCCCAGGATGGCGACCTTCTCAAGGTCAGCGCATTCAGCGGTCGCGAAGATGGTACATGGGAGCAGGGAACAGCAGCTTACGAAAAGCGCGGTGTTGCGGCTTTCGTTCCGGAATGGATTTCTGAAAACTGTATCCAGTGTAACAAGTGCGCATTTGTATGTCCTCACGCATCTATCCGTCCGTTTGTACTTGATGCCAATGAAATGGCAGGCGCACCTGAAGGAACTAAGTCAATCCCCGCTATCGGCAAGATGTTTGCCGGTATGCAGTTCATCCAGAGCGTAGACGTGCTCGACTGTCTCGGTTGCGGCAACTGCGTGGCTGTATGTCCAGGCAAGAAGGGTGTAAAGGCACTCGCTATGAAGCCTCTTGAAACTCAGCTAGATGTGCAGAAGGAATGGGATTACTGTGTTAAGGAAGTGGCTTCCAAGCAGAATCTTGTTGACATCAAGAGTAATGTTAAGAACTCACAGTTCGCAACTCCGCTCTTTGAGTTCTCAGGCGCATGCTCAGGTTGCGGTGAAACTCCTTACGTGAAACTTATTTCGCAGCTCTATGGCGACCACGAAATCGTGGCTAACGCTACCGGCTGTTCTTCAATCTACTCAGGTTCAGTTCCTTCAACTCCTTACACAAAGAATGCAGAAGGTAAGGGTGTGGCATGGGCTAACTCACTCTTCGAGGACTTCGCAGAATTCGGTCTCGGTATGACCCTCGCACACGAAAAGATGCAGGCACGTATCGCAGGCTTGATGCAGGCAGCTCAGGAATGTGACAAGTGCTCAGCAGAAATCAAGGAACTTGCGGCTAAGTGGCTTGCTAACCGCACTGACTACACAGTGACAAGCGAGGTCGCTGAGAAGATCGTTCCTCTTTGCGATGCTTGTGGCTGCGATATCTGCAAAAACATCGTGGCAAACAAGGAGCACATCGCGACTCGCAGCCAGTGGATTATCGCCGGTGACGGTGCGGCCTACGATATAGGTTTCGGTGGTCTTGACCACGTGCTTGCATCAGGTAAGAATGTAAACGTGCTCGTACTCGATACTGAGGTTTACTCTAATACCGGAGGTCAGGCTTCAAAGGCTACTCCTATCGGTGCAATCGCTAAGTTTGCCGCATCAGGTAAGCGCGTCCGTAAGAAAGACCTCGGTCTTATCGCATCAACCTACGGCTATGTTTATGTAGCACAGGTAGCAATGGGTGCAGACAACGCTCAGACACTCAAAGCCATCCGCGAAGCTGAAGCATACGATGGTCCGTCACTCATCATCGCTTACTCACCCTGTATCAACCACGGAATCCGTGTGGGTATGGGGCATGCTCAGGAGGAGCAGCAGAAAGCAGTAGAATGTGGTTACTGGCACCTCTGGCGTTACAATCCCGCACTTGAGGAAGAGGGTAAGAATCCGTTCTCACTTGACTCAAAGGAGCCGCAGTGGGATAAGTTCGAGGATTTCCTGAAGGGCGAGGTACGTTACGCATCAGTAATGAAGCAGTATCCTGCAGAAGCAGCCGAACTCTTCGCAGCAGCAAAGGCTAATGCACAGTGGCGTTACAACAACTACCGCCGCCTTTCACAGCAGCAGTGGGGTGTTGAGCCCAAGCCCATCGTTGAGTAATCCCGACGTAGCTAAACAAGCGAGTGTCAACGATTATCGTTGACACTCCATAAATAATTAGCGAGGCAGAAACTGAATCAGAGTTTCCGCCTCGCTTACATTTTAAGGGTGTTTAAAATCTTATTACCATTTCTGCAACTATCTTATCGCAGTCTTTATCGATGATGGGTTTATTGTCATCGTAGAGATACTTTTCATAGTCAAGACGAAGGTCGCAATGTACATTTTTATAAATATATGTAAGTGTGCCGCCCACCGTGATACGCTGTCGCGAGGATTGATTTGTCACCAACACCCCATTTGAGCGAACTCCGGTGCTGTGATCTGAAAGAGCGTCGAAGCGAGCCTGGACTGAAGCCTGATTAAAAACGCCTAATTCCACAGGGAAATGATAGTCAGCGTATATATTATAGACATTAGAAGATTTGTAAGCCTTGTGAGTGTAATGCTTGTTCATATACTCGCCCTCCACAAGCCAGCGGCCGGAGGTCCAAGTGGCAGATGCTCCAATCAGGTTGTAGCGGATAGAATCCGGCTCAAGGCTCTGTATTCCGGCTGAGAATTTCATGTTTCTGACATTATATGCCACCTTTCCGGCAAAGGCCATAGTCTTAACCCATTTATTGTGATCGCTAATAACAGTCGGATTAAATGCGCCCGCCTCCACGGTCAGCTCTTCTTCATCGCCAACCGGTGCGATATATGATAACTTCGCACCTACGGCGCGTACATTGCAAAACTGTTTACCTATAAACGAGCGGTTGGAAAAGATATAGTTGGATGGCGCGCGGAAACAATCGACACCGAAAGGCATACGGAACTGTCCGGCCTGGAATTTCAGGTGGTTAGTGATACCAATTCTTCCCCAAGCATCCAGGATTTGCATTTTACCCTGATTACACAGGTCGGTCTGGATGAAGTAATCGATTGAGGGAGCTATAGCTCCATTCAGGATTACGCGTGCATTACGAACTTGAAATCTGCTTGCATCATCGTCCAAATTCATCTCCCAACGAGAGCGTAATGCTCCATGGATGTTTAACGAGGGTGTGAAATCGTCCGCGGCCTCAGCGGATAAGCAAGAGATTAATAGCACCGTCAGCGGTGCGAATTTCCTTAGAATTGACATTTTTCTAAACAATTTTAGGGGAGATATAATCCCGCCATCTCATAATAATAGTTACTTTACTGTGTTGGGTGTGTGAGAAAAGAATGGAATATTTGAAAAGGTCATAAGGCTTTTTGTGTTATGTCCCCACGAGTGCCAAGTCCTTTTCAGCTGCTATTCGACGCATGTTCAAAATGGCATAGCGCATACGACCAAGGGCGGTGTTGATGCTGACGGAGGTAGCCTCTGCAATTTCTTTAAACGACATGTTTCGGTAGTATCTCATCACCAACACTTCGCGCTGGGCATCGGGAAGCGACATCACCATATTGCGGATGTCAGAGCGTGTCTGGTCATTTACCATGTGGTCCTCAACATTGCCCTCAGCTAACTCCCTGCGATTGAGAAAATCGGTCTCGTCATCATCGGCTGATATCAAATTTTCCAACTTATCCCGACGCACATTATCAATCACAAGGTTGTGAGCTATACGGATAAGCCAAGCTGAGAACTTCCCGTGCTCGGTGTATCTACCTTGCTTAATGGTCATAATCGCCTTGACGAACGTCTCTTGGAAGATGTCGTCAACAATTTCCCTGTTCTTTATGAAATGGAAAATATAGGCGTATACCTTGTCGCTGTGACGACGCAGCAGTTCGTCAAAAGCTTCATTATTGTCATTGGCATAAGCATTCACCAGTTCCTGGTCGGTAAGCTTAGTCAGTAGTTTCATGTCGGTTAAAGTGATTGGGTGGGGAGGGTAGTTACTCAATAGGCGTTGATAATGAATTATTGTTAAATTTGGTTAAAATAAGTATTTACACACAATAAAATATCGTTTGCTTAACGCAAATTTAAGCATAAATAGGGCATGAAACAACGGATTTACATAATTTAACTACAATAACACAATAAAAAACCATGCCACTCTCACGAGCTGCATGGTTCGTAACCTATGATTCACTTATTAAAAATAATCTTTTCTTTCGTGAATGAAAGGATGGATGTTTCAAAGTTCACAAATTTAACATGCAATATTAAACTGTACACAAAATTCGATTACAAAATTAAAATAAATATTTAACACTGTCTACTTTTTGGCACACTTTTTTAATATTAGTTTAGTGATTTAACACTTTTTTACTTTCCACCTTTCAACTTGATATCGCCACCCTTAGCAGGCTCCGCTTTGGGAGCAAGTCCACGGTTGCGAAGAAGGGCATCTACCGACGGTTCATGACCGCGGAAACGTATGTAAAGGGTCATCGGGTCTTCACTTCCTCCGGCTTCAAGGACGTTTTTCTTAAATGAGGCGGCTGTCTCGGGGTCAAAAATGCCCTTCTCAGCAAACAGTTCGAAACCGTCGGAATCGAGGACCTCTGCCCAAAGGTAGGTGTAGTAGCCGGAAGCATAACCGTCGCTACCGAAAATGTGCTTGAAGTAGGGTGAACGATAACGGTAAGTGATTTCTGACGGCATGCCAAGCTTGCCAGCGACTTGCTGTTCGAAGAGATCCACGTCAACAGTGTCGTTGTCACCGGGGTTAATTTGTCCCCATTCGAGGTCAAGGAGAGCGGCACCGGCGAGCTCAGTGGTACGGAATCCCATGTTGTGGGTAGATGCGGCAAGCATCTTATTGAGAAGAGTGTCAGGGATCAATTCTCCTGTCCTGTAGTGATAAGCAAACTCTTTGAGAAGTTCCGGTTCCTTTGTCCAGTGTTCGTGAATCTGTGAGGGGAGTTCCACGAAATCGCGATCAACGTTTGTCCCGGCCTGGCTACGCAACTTAGCGCGGGTAAGCATGCCGTGAAGGCCATGGCCAAACTCGTGGAACATAGTCTCAACTTCATCGACAGTCAATAGGGCAGGAGTGTCGCCTGTTGGACGGGTGAAGTTGCCCACGTTGTAAATAATTGGGCGAGTAGAAGTGCCATCGGGATCTTCGAACGCGCTCTTAAACTCACTCATCCATGCACCCTGGCGCTTGGAAGGACGGGGGAAATAGTCCGTCATGAACACAGCCACATGTTCACCTGTGGCAATATCAGTTACATCGTAAACCTTAACCTCCGGATTGTATTTAGGCGCATCAGGCATCTCGGTAAATTTCACGCCGTAAAGTTTCTCGGCCATAGTGAAAATGCCCTTACGTACGTTTTCGAGGGGGAAGTATGCGCTAAGCTCATTCTCGTCAAGGTTGAATTTCTTAGCGCGGACTTTCTCAGAATAATAGTAATAATCCCAAGGGGCGAGCTTGAAACCGCCATTTTCAGCGTCGATGTAATCCTGCATCTCCGCTATTTCTTCATTGGCGCGGTTAACAGCAGGTCCCCATATCTTCATTAGCAGGTCGGTGGCAGCCTGAGGAGTCTTAGCCATGACATTGTCGGTCATGTATGAAGCATAGTCCTTAAAGCCGAGCAATTTAGCCTTTTTTGCGCGAGTTTTGACGATGTCGCCGATCACGTGACGATTGTCGTATTCGCCCTTGGAAGCGAGAGTCATATAACCTTCATACATCTTCTGGCGAAGGTCGCGGTTATCAGCGTATTTAAGTACCGGAAGGCGGCTGGGGGCATGGAGGGTGAACACCCATTTGCCGGCTTTGCCACGGTTGGCAGCTTCGGTGGCAGCGGTGGCGATGATACCGGCGGGCAGACCGGCGAGGTCTGCTTCATTGTCAACCACGATTTCAAAGGCGTTGGTTGCGGCGAGAAGGTTTTTGTTGTATTTCAGATATAGGTCGGTAAGGGTGTTGTTGATTGCTTTAAGTTCATCCTTCTCTGAGGGAGAGAGCAAGGCTCCGTTGCGAGTAAAGTCCTTGTACGAAAGTTCGACAGCGCGTTTTTGCGGACCGTCAAGACCTAGCTTGTCGCGATTGTCATAGAGGTATTTTACACGCTTAAACAACTTATCGTTCATGGATATTTCGTCAGAGGCAGCAGAGGTCATGGGATAAGCCTTCTCCGCAATGGCGTTCATTTGGGCATTGTTGTCAGTCTCGTCGAGAGCGCCAAATACTATCATGGTTCTCTTCAAGAGATCGCCTGATTTTTCCATTGCGAGAATTGTGTTATCGAAAGTCGGAGTCGCGGGGTTGTTAGCGATTGCCTCGATTTCCTTGCGCTGCTGTTCGATGCCCTTTTCGATAGCGGGTAGATAATCCTCGTATTGGATTTTTTCAAATGGCGGGATGTCGTAGGGAGTGCCATAAGGGGCCATGAACGGATTTTGTCTTGCCTGAGCATTCATGTCAGTTGGATTTGTCAGTGCCGCAGTCATTAGCAATGATGTCGCGGCAGCGGTGATTATTTTCTTCATTTGGGAGATATTAATTGGTTTATAATTTCTACTTGAGTGGTATATTCATTGTTTTGTGGTAAGATTTACATGCTCGTCAATGAGGAATGTGGTCAGCAGTGGGTAATGGTCGCTCGATGGGATTCTCGCCCTTCGGATACGTACTGCATCGAAATTGCCGCGATAAAGCACATGGTCGATTCGGAAATAGAATCGGTCGCCGTGATATGTTATCGTTGGGCCAAAACCTCGTTCGCTGAATGCGCTTTTGAAGTCGTCGCCGGCAATGGTACGCAGAGCATAACACCCCGGGATGTCGTTAAAATCCCCTGCCACAATGACATTACCGCCAATGGAGTCAATCACAGAGCGCAGCGCGTGAGCTTGGATGGCTCGTCGGCGGAATGCTTTGGCCAGTTTGCCGATCAAGTGGCTTTTCACCTCAGTGATTTCCTCTTTGACATCACGGCCTGCTTTGGCATCGTAGAGTTGCATGTAAAGTTTTTTATCTTCCGGTCGGAGTCCGATAGATTCGAGGTGCACGTTAAAAAGATATATTGTATCCCCCATGACATTCAGCCTGAAACATGCCACATGCGCTTTCAGACAATCAGGAAGCTGCACATCGAGATGCTTGACCGGATACTTAGACAATATGGAGAGTTGTTTTGCCACATTCTTGTATTGGAAAGGATACCGTCTGTTAATTTCTCGGAGTTGTTTCTGCGTCACTTTCTGGGCACCCTTGATTGACTCTGCTTCCTGCAGGCTAACAATGTCAGCATTAGTCGACAGGATATAGTCGAGTGTCATATTCTCAGATTCATTGGGGATATTACCCCTGAAATCCCAGAAATGCAATACGTTATATGTGAGAAGCAAGAAAGTGCGTGTTTTTTCTTCCGCAGTCAGTTTCTTGGGGATTAAGTTAAGAGGGGAGTATTCCAAAAGAGGTGGTAAGGCGAGGAGCAACGATAGGATTAGGACCGGTGCGAGCTTGCGCCAGAATAATATGTCGAGAACGAGCAGACCGACTCCACAAGCCAGAAACATAGGGAGAAGCATGGCGAATATGGATGCGAATACCATCTTCTCCGGATTAACCATTCCGCCGTAAGCCGAGAAAATGGTCAAAAAGGCCACCATGACGTTTAGTCCCACGGCTATAGCCGTAAAAAGGGAACGAAGAGGTGAAGATTTGCCGGCGGATTTGCTCATTTGCTGTTCATTTGAATTTTTGAAGTCACTCTATTTTATTCGTCGAGTCACGTTGAAGAGACGATCTCGCTCCTCAGGGGTTAGAGCGGCGTAGCCTGATTTCTTGATCTTATCGAGGATCTCATCGAGTTCAACGCGGTCCTCCTCGTCAATCTTTGGTGACGATTCCTTATAGTCTGCAGCGGTGGATGATGGTGCGGCAGATGACTTATTCGCAAATTTAGCTTTTTCGCTTTTGAAATTAATCGATGATATGTAGCTCCAGCCATCCACAAAGGTGTCTATGATTCTGTTGAATGGCTTGGTGATGTCGCGACCTCGTTTCATTGAAAGTCCGTACCACACTCCCGCAAGCACACCCCCAATATGGGCAAATTCACCTCCGGCATTGCTGCCGGTGACGCCGATTAATACGAGCAAAATCGTGGCTATCGCTATCCATTTCAGTGACACATCGCCAATGAAAAGCAGGTTCATTTTCATGTCGGGCATGAGGATGGCCGTAGCAGTGACAATCGCCATTACGCTTGCTGAAGAGCCGATTAGCCATCCGTTGGCAAAGTTGAATGCGGGAAGCATATTGTAGGCAAGAAGGAACACAATCGCACCGCCCAAGCCGCCATAAATGTAGAGGGCGAGCATCTGTTTGGAGGTTGATACCATTTGGAAAAGTATTCCGAACCAGTAGAACCAGAGCATGTTGAACAGGATATGCAGCACATCATACTGTGAAAACATATAAGTCACCACAGTCCATGGTCGTGTAGCCAAAAGCGGCAAGAAGCTTGGCAGTTGTACTTGGTGCATAACCTGCGATAGGAAGTCGGGGGTTCCGCCAAGCATGCATACGATAGCGATAACTCTCAGTAGGACAAACACACCAATATTTATCCAGATGAGTTTCATCAACATTGTGGCTCTTCGGAAGCCGTTTCGCATCTGATCAAGAGTTCCCATAGCCGCCATGGAAAGTTCCTTTTTTCTTCCAGTAAAGGATAATGAAGAAACCAAAAATCATACCACCGAGGTGGGCGAAATGTGCCACGCCGTCACTTGCGCCTGTGGCTTCGCTCAAACCGATAAGAACCTCGATCACGCCCATCCCGAGCACCATCCATTTGGCTTTAATTGGTACGGGGATGAAGAAAAGATAGAGCGGTGCGTTGGGGAAGAGCATACCAAATGCCAATAGCACACCGTAGATGGCTCCTGAAGCTCCGATGGTGACAAATATGTTGAGATTATGAGCGATATATCGCTGACCGTCCAGGCTGTGAGTCATTTGGTCAAGAACTGTTCTGGCGTCGGGGAAATCCATGTGGTTAGCGTTAGCGAAAAGCCGCACGAATGTGTCCTCCCATGTCAATTGCCACACTACCTCCTGAACTAACGCGGCTCCTATACCGCACGACACATAGTAGAAAAGGAAGCGTGCGCTGCCCAAAGTACGTTCGAGCGTCATACCAAACATCCACAGGGAGAACATATTGAAGAATATATGCGCAAATCCAGATGTGGAGTGCATAAACATGTATGTGAATAGCTGGGCAATGTTGAAGTCTGAGGCTTTCCAGAAATGGAGACCGCCAAAATCCTCCAATCCCATCCCGATTTTACCGGGCAGGACGAACATGGCAAGCCAGACTATCAAATTGATAATAATCAAATTTTTGGTTACGGGGGGCATCATCCCGAAAAACGAACCATTTGTCTGCATAATGCTGTTTAATTTCTAAATTTCATTTAACATGCAAATTTAATAAATCCCCTCCGAAAAGAAGCGCAAGTGAACGTAAAAAAAATAAATAAGGACAAGAGATGCGCAGTTATCATTGACTATATATGCCAATGAGAACAAGCAGAGTGTCCCATGTTGTTTTTTGAAGTTCACTAAAAAGAGAAATAAACTCCAATTTCAGGTGTAAAACGTTAAAATAACGTTTAGAAAGAATGGAATGTTAAATGAGAATGGCTAATTAATGATATTTAACATCTGTTTTGCTAATTTCTATACGGTAAATTTTGCGGATTCGGATATAATGTCTACCTTTGCACCACGAAAACATCGCGGGGTGGAGCAGTGGTAGCTCGTTGGGCTCATAACCCAAAGGTCGCAGGTTCGAGTCCTGCCCCCGCCACTACGAAAGAGCGGACTGCTAAAGCAGCCCGCTAAAATTTTTTATTACTGTCAAAAAGACAGATTATAAGATATATAAGATTTATAGGACTTATAAAATTTCAAGATATTATAGGGCCTAAAGATTAAAGTTATATCCAATTGAGATGTTGAAATTGTTCCAGTGGTCGGGGTAACCTGAGGCTATGTCAGTTAGGTTCCATTGGTATTGGACTCCGAGCACCCATTGACGGTGTGTCATAGCGATGCCAAGCCCGAGTCCCATCTGGAATCGTTTGAACTGTGAGTCATCATAAATATTAACACTGGCTCTGTAAGTCTTTCCATTAATTTCCTTTAGTTTCGTGGTGGCTTTTCCATAAATCCCATATTCGAAATATGGTCCAAAGAAAAACTGGAAACGGTCCATTTCGGTCAAATTCAATCGATATGCTGCGTAAACCGGTAGTTGGATGAAATTGGCAGTGATTTTAGAGTCTATCTTTTCTACCATCATATCATCGGCAAAATCAAATAGGTCACTATCCAAAGTCACACCTTTCTGTACGAAGAATAGTCCTGAATTTATCCCGAAACTTTTCACAAAATTAAAGTCAAGAGACACACCGCCCATTCCGCCAAATTTAGAACCTGTGTCCTTGAAGTCCATACCACGACCGCTGGATATGTCCAACCCACCGCGTACTCCCAATGTTACCGGTGCCTCATTCGGAGCCATATCCCACCACACTACTGATTGAGCCTGTGTGCCAATCGTCATCATTCCTGCTATTACAGCTGTTATTATACCCTTCATTGCATTTTAGTTTTTAAATCATTCATTATATTATGATTAAAGTTCTGGAGGAATCTTATATTTGGGTTAACCACAATCACCACCGCTCTGCGGTTCTGGTGAAACGGGTTATTCTAACCGCACTGTTTATCAAGTGAGGTTTACAATTTCCCAAACCGGAGTGCGAAGCCGACATTGATATTGAAAAAGTTAGGAAGTCCTACTTTAAATCGATGTTCGTTCATTGGGGAGTGGTCGCGGTCCACGATGTTTGGAGCGTATTCCAGGCACATTGTGGTTTTATTTTTTGAAAGAACGTTATATCGAGCATCAAAGAAAATTGATACCACGTGTGATAGATGTCGAGTGATTCTGATTTGTGGTGCAAGAGTGAACGCATATCCCGATTCTCCTTTTAGGCGAAGGGTGTGGAGATCTTCGGTAGCCGTGTTCATAATGTAGAAATCGTCAGTTTTGGTGGTGAACTCGGTAAACCCGACACCAAGGATGTAACTCAGCTCGAGAGGACCGAGTTGATGGGTGTAGCCTCCGGTGAGGAACATGCCTCCGGCCGTCATGTTCTTATTACTGTCCTCCCCCTCAAGCATTTCAGTGCCACCGGGGATTCGAATGTCATATTTATTGGGAATGTAGACCACGGCGTCAATCCCCACTGACCAGTGACGGTTGAGGAAAAAACTATAATCGATAGACACCATCGGGAGGGCACGTTTTCGCAGGAGTTTCATCACGGTATTATCTTCCTCCTTTTGGGTGATTATGTATCCGAAATGATAGGCAATCCTATGCTTTCCGATGGAGGCGTATTCCATCTCTTTCTTACTCTGAGCTGAGACATTTTGAGCCGACAGCAAAGCCATAAGGGTAATCCCATGAAGCAGATATGTGAGTGTTCTTTTCATAAATAGTTGAAATGAGGAAATAGTCTTTATGAAATAATAACAGATTGCTATAATGGAATGTTCCGCATCTGGAATGTAAAATAGCCTCTTCCAATCGTTCAAAGCCACACAGCATCCTGTTATATCTCATGATTCAATCATAGTCAACCCACTGCAACAATATTTCAACCCGATTAACCTTGATTCACCTCGCCCCACCTCGCTTCAACATGAAGATCCCCAAACCTAAATCCACAACCCGCCGCCACCCGTCACTGTGGTAACCATTGCCAACGTCCTCCAAACTATCGGACAAGCCATAACCACCTACTACCCAGGAGGGACACTCCATGGAGCGTCCTCCCCAATCGGGGGCGCCGAAACATCAAATCCCCGACGAACATATCGGTACGCCGTGCTCCGCCCTTCAAAAATAGCCAACCCCGGAATAGCGATTCCACACCCCCCCCCATCGGCTATAATCCCCGCACGGCACACGTACATTGACAAATTGATACAAAACCGATTGTAACATCCTGATAAGTAGGAACGCACCATGGTGCGTCCACACAATTCGGGGTCGCCGAATCACGGTAAAATCCACCCGATTCCTTATAACTGGGTGTGTAGCCCCGAAATCATGATTTGGCGCAATTCAAATAATTGATTCCATTACATGGAAAAGACCTCCTGCCAAATGAATGGCAAGAGGTCTTTTGGCGTTATGGCAAATTTCGTTAGTGACGATTCAAAAATGACTTGTGAACTTCAAAAAGAGTATTTTATTGCTGTAGAAAATGGATTAACCGATTTTGATGCCGGAGAAACCCATGAATGCCATTGCGAGAAGACCGGCGCAGATCAGGGCAATAGGTACACCACGCATAGCTTGAGGCACATTGCTGAGGGCGAGCTGCTCGCGGATTCCGGCAAATATTGAGATTGCCATTGTGAAACCGATTGCAGTTGCGAAAGCATATACAAGTGACTGACCGAGGTCAAGATTGTTGCGAACCACGAGGATTGCGACACCGAGCACGGCACAGTTAGTGGTGATAAGAGGGAGGAACACACCGAGGGCGCTATAAAGCACGGGCGCAATTTTCTTCAAAATGATTTCGAGCATCTGCACCAAAGCGGCAATTACAAGGATGAACACGATAGTTTGCATAAACTGCAAGCCAAGCGGGTTAAGTACGTAGAATTGCAACAGCCAAGTGACACAAGTAGCAATTACCATCACAAATGTGACAGCAGCACCCATACCGGTGGCAGACGAGAGTTTACGTGACACACCGATGAAGGGGCATATTCCGAGGAACTGGGCGAATACGATGTTATTAACAAAAATCGCCGTGATGATGATTGAGATATATTCTAACATCTTTCAGATGGAATTTTAGTTGTAGAAACCTGATAAAATACTTAGCACTTCTGGCCGCGGAGCTTTGTGAATAGTGCAATTAAGAAACCTAAAGCGATGAACGCACCCGGAGCGAGTACAAATATCAGCGAACCGTAGGTTTCGGGGAAGATTTCAGCGCCGAATATTTTTCCTGTGCCGAGAATCTCGCGAACAGCACCTAAAATTGTGAGGGCTATAGTGAAACCGAGGCCAATCCCGATACCATCGAGACAACTATCAACTACACCATGGCGCGAAGCGAAAGCTTCTGCACGGCCCAAGAGTATACAGTTTACTACGATAAGGGGAATGAATATACCAAGGAGAGTGTTGAGAGCCGGAAGGTATGCTTCCATAACCATTTGCAAGACAGACACGAAAGTTGCGATAACCACGATGTAGGCAGGAATACGCACCTTGGCCGGAACGAGATTCTTAATCATTGATATTACCACGTTAGAGCATATTAACACACCCATTGTGGCAAGACCCATACTCATTCCGGTCATTGCGCTTCCGGTGGTACCCAGGGTAGGACACATACCCAACATCAGGACGAAAGTCGGGTTTTCGGTGACAATGCCGTTATATAGAATTTTAAGCTTTGAATTCATGATAAATAAGCGTTAGATTTTTGGAGTAACCGGGAGTGAGTTAATTGTTTTGCTCCTTGAACTGGTTGTAAGCTGCAGATGCACGGGTGAGTGCGTCAAGGAAAGCGCGAGAGGTGATTGTGGCAGCGGTGATTGCATCGACATCACCTCCATCCTTCTTAACGGTAAGATTGGCAGAGGCGGGATTGAGACCGATAACGCTGCGGTTGCCTTCGGGCGATTTGAACCATTCGCCCATCTTTGCACCCAAACCGGGAGTCTCAGCATGGCTCATAACTTCAAAACCGGTGATTGTACCTTCGCCGTCAAAGCCATATATCAAGCGGATTTCGCCGCTAAAGCCTTGTGAAGAATAGCTTTCCACAGCTGCGCCGACGAGCTGACCGTCCTTTTTGGCGGGGAACACCTTGACAGGAGTAGATTCACCGGCCGGGGTAATGTCGACTGCCTCTGCTACGGGGTCGTTGTTGAATTCCGGAGTCACTGCGCTGATTGCTTCAATCTGCTTGTTAAGAGCCGCCTCTTTGATAGGCTTTTCAGTTAGTGAGTACACGCCGGCCAGGAGGGCTGCGGCTACTATGGTGATGATGCCAAGTGACAGCACCATGTTCACGAGTGTTGACTTCATGCTGCTACCCTCCTTTCTCCGAACTTACGGGGTTTCATATAGCGGTTGATGAGCGGGGTAACGCCGTTCATTATGAGAATCGCGAATGACATACCTTCAGGATAGGCACCCCATTGACGGATGATGATAGTGATGATGCCGATCATTGCTCCATACAGAAGCATGCCTTTGTGGCTCATCGGTGAAGTGACATAGTCGGTGGCCATGAAAATCGCGCCAAGCATCATGCCACCTGAAAGAAGCTCTACTCCCACCGGAGCGCCGATACAAAGTGAGAATACGGCTACTGTGACAAGGATTGACACCGGGATATGCCAAGTGATGACCTTCATGCAGAGAAGATAAACGAAACCTATAAGAAGAGCAATCGCACCGATTTCACCCATGGAACCGCCAACGAATCCGAGGGCTGAATCCATGAGATTTATATCGTCGGGCTGCACGAGCCCCATTTTTAGCTGTCCGAGTATTGTGGCACCGGTGGTGGCGTCGGTGTAAGCCATACGGTTCTCAAATGGGAGAGGCCAAGATGTCATCTGCACCGGGAAAGAGAGCAGGAGGAACACACGCCCCACAAGGGCGGGATTGAAAATGTTGCATCCGATACCTCCAAACGACATTTTGCCGATACCGATTGCCACGATGCAACCGATCAGCACAATCCAAACAGGGATGTTTGAGGGGAGGTTAAGTGCAAGGAGCAGGCCGGTTAGCACAGCCGAAAGGTTGCCTATTGAAGACTTCTGCCCGAGCATATAACGGGTAATAAGGTATTCTACTAACACGCAACCGGCGATTGCGGTGATGATTACGATAGCGGCACCTATGCCGAAACAGTAGAGTGCCAGCAGTACCGCCGGAATCAGCGCAATGATGACATGAAGCATAAGCTTAGTCACCGTCGTTGACGTTTGGGTATGCGGCGATGGTGAAATTGTGATAATTTGGCTCATTAAAATTTGGTATTAGTCGCTGCAAAGTTAGGAAAAGTTATAGAAATAACAAAGAAGAAATGTGATAAGGATTGATTTTATGTCTAAATTCTTTCAATTACGGTGGCAACTACATCCTGAACGGCGGTTTTGTAGTTGGGGTTAGCCTCTGTATTCATACGATTTGCGATGATGCAGCAAACAGTCATAGCCCTATGCCCCATAAGGCGGCCAAGCCCCTGAAGTGGTGCCGATTCCATTTCGTAGTTAGTGATTTTACGGCCATTATGACGGAATTCCTCTATCCGGCGGTTAAGGTCGGGGTTAGCGAGTGGAAGCCGGAGTTCTCTCCCCTGCGGACCATAGAAACCCACTGCCGAGATTGTATTTCCTCTCACCATGTCATCACGACCAATCTGGTTAACGATCTCTTCATCAGCGTTTACCACGTAAGGCTTAGCCCAAAGAGGATTCCATCCCACGTGCTCGCAGAAATCGTGTTCGAAGTCGAGATCAGCCACTTCATTGCGACCAGCATAGTAATTTAGCACCCCGTCAAAGCCGATTGCCTTTTCAGCAATCACAGGAGAGCCGAGCTTTAGTTCAGGCTGCAAGGCGCCTGAGGTTCCTATTCTCACAAGTGTGAGACGTCGTTTTTTATCCTTCACCTCGCGAGTGGCGAAGTCGATATTGGCAAGAGCATCGAGCTCATTGATTACAATGTCGATGTTGTCGGGCCCGATACCATGCGAAAGACACATAATCGGCTTACCTTTATAAGTGCCGCCTATGGTGTGGAATTCGCGTGACTGTACCTCAAAGTCGATTGTATCGAAGAAAGATGCCACCATATTCACTCTGCCGGGGTCGCCAACGAGAATTACGCGGTCAGTAAGCTGGTCAGGGCGTAGGTGGAGATGAAACACTGACCCGTCGGGGTTGATTATGAATTCAGAGGGTGCTATAATTTTCTTTTCCATGATAAAGTATATTTTGAAATCGTCACGTACTTTTACATATGTAACAATCGTTGATTTATGCTTGTTTCAAATGATGATTACTTAAATTTTTCTATAAAGGCCACCGGGAATACTGGCTATCAGGGAGCGGAACTCCATGTCGATGAGTAGGCCCATTAGCCGATGGACGGGAATGTCGATTCGAGAGGTAAGGTCGTGAATAGTCACATCGCCCTTTTGTGTCATCACTTCAAGGATCGCAGATTCCTCAGGCGTGAGATTTATAAATAAGTCCTTCTGAGTCCCTTCGGTCTCTTTGACTCGCCAATTCATTATGGAAATTACATCGTCGGCCGAGGTGATGAGGGCTGCCACGTTAGAGGCGATCAGGACATTGCAACCTTCGGAATATTTGTCGGAAATGCGGCCCGGGAGAGCCATCACTTCACGATTGTATCCGGCTGCGAGACGGGCAGTAACGAGCGCTCCTCCTCGTTTGGCTGATTCTGCTACAATCAGACAATCGCAGAGCCCGGCTACGATCCTATTGCGCGCCAAGAAATTACCTTTATGAATTTGGTCAACAGAACGATAGTCACTCAGCAACATTCCTCCGGATTTTGCAATCGTCACGGCCGTGGAACGATGAGTGGCGGGGTACATGGTGTTGAGTCCATGCGCAAGGACGGCAATGGTAGGAATGCCGTTTTTCAGCGCTGCACGATGGGCGGCTATGTCGATACCGTAAGCCAAACCGCTTACAATAACGATCTTCTCATCCAGCTTAGTTGCAAAATCCGAAACTAAATTTTCCACGAAGGTGTCGCCGTAAATGGTAGCGTGACGTGTTCCCACTATGGATACAAATCGGGCCTCGTTGAGGTCGCAGTCCCCTATCCCGTACAACATTAATGGTGCGTCGACACATTCAAGAAGCCGTTGCGGATATTTTTCATCAGTGAAGTAGATTGTGGAGATGGAATTGTCCCTTACAAATCTTTCCTCAATGGCAGCTTCTTCAATGGCTTTGCTGCGGAGAGAAAAGGAAAAAATTCTACTCTTAAATCCCATCACAGCTGAAAGTTGTGACTCGGTAAGCTCAAAGAATCTCTCCTCGCTCCCGATGCGGTTGATCAGAGTCATTCCATACTCCGGGTTCATCCCTCTAATAGAAGCGAACGCGATGCGGTATAATAGATTATCGGTAGTTGTCAACGTGGTAATAAGTGGGGAATAGGTTGATAAATAGGAATCAAAGGTAGTTCTCAAATGCCGATGCAAGCTTGTCGCCTCGTGATAAGGTGCCGTTTTCAAGACACACTATCGTAACTGATGCTTTCACAACAGGAGCACAAGTGGCTGCGTTGAAAATGTCCTGGAAGAAAATGAAACGAGCTCCACGCCTTTCCATTCTGAGCTTTGAAATCATTGATTCGCCCAATCCAAGCGATGATATATATTCAATTTCAATTTTCCTTACCACCGGGTCAAGTCCGCTTTCATGCATAGCACGGAAGGTGAATCCTGCTTTCTCGCAGAAGTCATGACGTGTAATCTCAAGATAATGAAGATAGTTGGCGTTATTGACAATCCCTTGTGCATCACATTCATAGTCTCGCACCTTGATTGGCATTTCAAACTGATAGTCCATTAGTAAGTATATGGTATTGATTTATAGGAAATCTTGCATCCTACCATGATGACATGGGTAGGATACAAGAAGATTTTAATCAGGGGTTAGTTATAAAGATAACGCTTGATGGAGCGCTTCGGAGTCTTCTCGAATTCGTTGGCACGGAGTTGAATCTGGTCGATTCTCTCATAGGGAGCCACAATCTTATTGAGGTCCAGGCGTACCTGCTCCATAATCTCCGGTAATTTCTCGTTAGAGATATGGTCGCGGTCCATTGCCTCGTAATCGGGGTATACCAGAGCGTGCAGATGCTTTCCGCGTTCCACAATCAGGCTTTCAGCTACGTAGGGCATATTGTTTAACTTGGCCTCAATCTCTTCGGGATATATGTTCTGACCGTTGGCGCTTAGTATCATTGTCTTGTAACGACCTTTTATGAATATAGTGCCATCGTCAGAGCGTGTGCCCATGTCGCCGGTGTGGAGCCAGCCTTCGTTGTCAAGCACAGCTTCAGTAGCTTCGGGGTTTTTATAGTATCCGATCATCACGTTTTCACCTCTGACGCAGATCTCGCCAGGAACGGTGGATGGATTAGAGCTATTGTCAATCTTACTTTCCATGATGAGCGGAAGAGTGCGTCCCGATGATCCCGGCACGAATTTGCGCCAGGGGGTATAGCTGATTAGCGGTCCACACTCTGTCATGCCGTAACCCACGGTGAATGGGAACTTTATGCGATGTAGAAACTCTTCAACCTCGTGGTTGAGGGGTGCACCGCCAACTATCACCTCCTCAAATTCGCCACCGAATGCGTCAACGAGTTGAGCGCGGATTTTCTTGTAGATAAGTTTGTTGAGTCCAGGAACTTTTAGCATACGGCGCACAGAGGGCTTGTCGAGCACCGGGCGCAATTTGTTGCGGTAAATCTTTTCGAGAATGAGCGGGACACATATAATTAGATTGGGCTTAACCTCCGCGAATGCCTTTAAGAGCAATTTGGGGGTGGGAAGTTTTCCTAAGAGGGTGATGTGTGTTCCGGCTGCCAAGGGGGTGAGCATATCGAAGGCGCATCCGTAGGCATGAGCCAGCGGGAGAAATGAGATGTTCCTTGAACCGCGATAATGGAGCCGGGACTTCACACCGAATCTCACGTTCCCCCCGAGGTTTCTCAGTGTGAGCATCACACCTTTAGAGAATCCTGTAGTGCCTGATGTGTAGTTGATTTCGGCAAGATTGTGTTCCTCGATATTGGGATAGTCGACATCAGCAGCCGTGAAACCGTGGGGATATTTGCGACGCATCTTCTCGGGTAATTTCGCAAGGAATTTTTCCGCCAAGTGATTATTGGCGGGATGCTCTGCGAGAACTTTGCGGTTTTCGAGGGAGAATACCGCCTTTACGAGTGGCACCTTCTCGAACTCCATGCTATCGAAGATGCTTTCGCTGATAAACAAGAGCATACTTTCCGAATGATTGATAATGTGCTGGGCGTCCTGAACGTTAAAATCGTGGAGCACGGGCACGATTATGGCACCGTAAGTTAGTGTTGCCATGTAAGTTACGACCCATGATATTGAATTCCTGCCCATTAGGGCGATTTTATCACCCCGCTTCACTCCACATTCTTTAAATAGAAGATGTGTTGCTGCTATCCTGCGCGAAAGATCGGCATAAGTCATTGTGTGACCTGTGCCGAATTCCGATAGGGCTGGAAGTTCCCAGTTCTGTCGGAAACTCGATGCAAATATTTGTATTAAATTCTCGTTGGCCATATCTCTCATTGTCATTTGAATATATAACATTAATCTTCAACTCATTGTTTTGGGTTGGTTATTGAAAACGTTGAATGTTATATTTTGCCGAATTATACGATTACAGAGGTAGCGCATTTCGGCCTGGTTTAGATAATCTCTTATAGTTGAAAGTCATGAAGGCTTGTAAGTCAGGTACAAAGTAACTAAAAAACGTTGAATTAACCTAATAACATGATTTAAATTTTTTAAATCGGATATGAGCGGGCTTGGAAGATGCTGATTTAAGTGAACTTCAAAAAATAAATCGGGACACTCTGCTTGTTCTCATTGGCATCTATGCCGTTCTCCATTTAGTTATTTAGTTCACTAGAAACCTTCATTCG
This sequence comes from Duncaniella sp., assembly GCA_023664955.1. Classification (GTDB taxonomy): domain Bacteria; phylum Bacteroidota; class Bacteroidia; order Bacteroidales; family Muribaculaceae; genus Duncaniella. The sequence continues at coordinate 1,002,342 of JAMPEV010000001.1, read as the reverse complement.
GAGGACATGTCTGCTCAATGATAACTGCTCATCCTGTCCCGATTTGTTTTTTTACGTTCACTTAGAAAAACAGAAGCCGGACGCACTCAAATATACGTCCGGCCTGTAAGATTGGTACATTTGCATTGCCATTTTTTCAGACTGGCTTTGCGGCAAAAATACACCTATATTATATAGGTGTTATTTGAGGTTCTTTTCAAGATACTCTCTAAGTGGTTCGTTGGTGGGGTCGATTTCTAGGAACTTCTCAAAGTATACACGAGCCTGTGCGTTGTCGCCCTGCTTAAGGTAGTAGTTGGCGATATTGTTGTAGGCACTCTTGTAGGCGTCAACATACTTTGTGCGGTTCTCGGGGTCTTCATCATAAGCTGCGAGCATATCCTCGTAAGTCTTAACTAATTCGGGAGTGATTTCGCTACCGTCGCGTACCTGGAGAAGGGTTGCTTTGTTGCGGTATAGAGGTCCCTTGTTAGCCGCGTCTTCAAGTGCGATGTCAACATACTTGATACCGTTGTTGGCAGCTTCTGCGCGCTCGGGAGAACCTTCGGGGAGTGAAAGGCCGAGGTTCTTGTAGCGGTTAGAGAGGATGAAGTAGTCGTTGAGCGAAGCGTCTCCTGCATCAACAAACTGCTGCATGAGTTCGGCTGCTTTCTGATAGTCCTCAAGGTCGGTGTACATTGATGAAAGATTAGCAAGGATTTGCTTGTTCTTTTCGGGGTTGAGATTGTAAGCGGCCATGTAAGCGTCTACGGCTTCCTGGGGGCGGTTTAGCTTGCCAAGGATGTCACCGTGAGTGGTGTAGTCAGTAGCTGTAAACTTGGCACCGCTGTGGGAGAAGAGCTTCTGAGCTGCTTGTTCAGCTGCGGGATAGTTTTCGAGAGCTGCCTCGTTGAGCATCACCATGCGCTGCATATACTCGTTGTCTGGGTCTTTTGCGAGTACTTGCTTTGCCACGTCAAGTGATTCAGCGTACTTCTTGCCGAAGTAGAGAAGGCCTGAATAACGCTGCTCGTCGCCTTGGAAGTGGTTGGGGTTCTGCATGTACTTGCCATATTGTTCAGCGGCCTTAGTGAGCATATTGCCGTCGTAGTACTTTTCAGCGAGCTCGCTCTGTGCGAGGGCAGAAGTAGGTAGTTTCTGATTGAGCTCTTCGAGCTTGTTGATAGCGAATTCAGGGTTTACCTTATTGTATAGGTTAGAGTATTTAACGTATGCTTCGGGGTTGATGTCGCCGGCTTCTTCGTCATAGATGATAGCCTGCTCGTAGTAACCGGCGGCCTGGCCGATATCTTCGCTTTTTGCCATGTCTCCCTTAAGAACATAGATTTGGGCCTCTTTGTTTTTTGACTGCTTCATTGCGTTGGCAATGTTTTTGTCGATTTCCTTTGAGTAAGCTACGGGGTCAGCGTTGAAGTAAGCGCGAGCGATTGCGGCCATGAGGGCTGCGTCTTTCTTGTTGCCTTCGAGAGCGAGTTTGAACTGCTCTTCGCCTTCTTTTTTGTTGCCTTTCTTAAGTGCGATTTCGCCAAGTCCTACATGGTTATAGCCATATGTGGGATCGGCGGCGATACCATTCTTGAAGTTGGTTTCGGCCCCGGCAATATTATTGTCGCGGAGATCAAGGGCACCGAGATAGTAATAAGAAACTGCCTTTTTGGTGGATGGGTCATTCAGTGTCTTTTCGAGAATGGTTTTTGCTTTATCGAAACGGTCAGCGTTGTAGTAGTCTACACCATCCTGATAACCACCCTGGGCTGAAGCAGCGAGGGCGAAGCCTCCCAAAAGAAGCGAGAAAACTGTACGGAATTTCATTGCGGTTGGTTTACTATAGTTTGTTTTTTATTGTTATTGTCTTTGTTATTGTTTGATATTTACTTTTATGACTTACAAATTTACGAATTTTTATCGAACGTAAAAAATTAATTGGAAAAAATTCGCATTTATCGTCATGTTGCTTATTCCCATTGCCAAAAGAAATCGAGCAATTGACGATTATTCCACTTGTGCCATACGGGGGCGGACGGTGGCAGGGAGGATGCCGGTCATTTGGATAATCTTCTGTCCCTGGAAGCCGGTCACGAAACTGTAGAAACGGTGAGAGGTGCCTCCCGGAGCGGTGCATACCATGTAGACGGAGCGGTATAGGGGGTAGCTTCCGTCGAATATGTAGGCCTGATATGGCTTGTAGGCCTGCATGACTTCGTTGCCGTCCACTTTGCCGCGCACTTTCAGCACTTTGACATCGGAGTTAAAGTCCATAGTGGTGGTGTCGCTCTTCTCGGTAGCCTCAGCTAGCTCGGCCACGGATCGGTCTCTGCCACTCATGTCGCTTGCCACCCAGCTAACGCCGATTATGCCAATTGCGTTCTTGTTCTCTGCCACGGCTTTGAATACATCGGGGTTGGTCTTAACGGCCGATACGTTGGGGCCGAATGGCTTGCCGTTGAGCAGGGAGTCGCGCATATATTTCACTGTCGATGAGCCTTGGTGGTCGAATATCACGGAGATTTCTCCGAGCTTGCACGGCTCGACCTGATCCCAGCGGGTCACTTCGCCGGTCAGAATTTCTGCGATGTCTTTGCTGGAAAGGATTTCCACCGGGTTAGCGGGATTTACAATCAATGCCAAGGCATCGACTGCTATGCGCTGCTGGTGCACGACTTTCTTGTGGCTCTTGAGGTAAGATACCTCCTGCTCTGTGAGGGGGCGTGTGATTACGGCTGTTTTCACATTCCCCATTGCCATGATGGAGTCTATTGCGGCTGCCTCCGGAACATAGTAGGCGAGTACATCCTCTTTGGGGTAGATGTATTCGTACACATCTATCTCCTGTTCCATTATTTTCTCAAATGACTCATCGCAAGCAATCTTGGCGAGTGTCGATGGCTTCTGCTCGGCCTTCTTGTTGCAGCTTACGCTCATTAGCGTGGCGGCAACTAATGCTGCGGTGCTCAGTATACGTGTTGCTCGTTTCATGTTGTTGTCGGGTTGAGTCGGGAAGTGAAAAAGTCATGTTATTCCTCGTTGCCGTAGCCGGCGTCTATGCCTTTGAACTGGCGGTATGCACGCCACAAGCCATAGAGAGTGAAGAGGCTGCCAGCTACCCATTTAATCCATGTCCATGTGGGGAAGAGGATGTCAAAATATCCGCAGAAGAACATTATACCTACGCCCACGTAGATAATTATCATTATGATACCGAAGATGTTGCGTGCGGTTGCCGGGGTGCCTGTTGAATTTTTCTGAGCGCTCATAGTTGTATAGTTTAAACGTTAATTTTCTGTATCCGATTATTTGGGGACTGTCATATGCTGGCTTGATGCTATCTTAAGCGGTTTTAACAGTATAAGTAGCCAATCTTGTCGGTTATAAAATTAACAATTCAGTCGTGTGAAAGTTCGATGTCTTTTGATCGGTTTTCACTTTCGGTGTAAAATTAATGAAAAAATATTAAATACAACTCAACAAGCTGTCATATTAAATACCTTTAACACAAATTTATCAGGGTTTACATATCAAGTTGTGAAATTTTGATGATGGATTATCTAAATTTTCGTATCTTTGTAATAATTATGAATACACCACTTGCCGAGCGCCTTCGTCCGCGCTCTCTCGATGATTATATCGGTCAGGAACATATAGTTGGTGAAAACGGAGTGATCCGGCGCATGATTGAGTCGGGCAGAATTTCTTCGTTCATCCTCTGGGGTCCTCCTGGTGTGGGTAAGACCACTCTTGCCAGGATTATAGCCAACACGGTTAATGTGCCGTTTTATACACTATCGGCTGTCACTTCGGGCGTGAAGGATGTGCGCGATGTTATTGACCGTTGCCGCAAGGACTCAGAGAGCATGTTCACTCAGGGTCGTCCCGTCCTTTTCATCGACGAAATACACCGATTCAATAAGGGGCAGCAGGATAGTCTGCTCGGGGCTGTGGAGAGCGGTATAGTCACCCTGATAGGAGCTACGACTGAGAATCCCTCATTTGAGGTTATCCGACCGCTTCTGTCACGTGCGCAAGTTTATACGTTAAGGCCGCTTGAAGAGCCACAGCTACAACAACTCTTGGGTCGTGCTTTGGTGAAGGATGAGGTCCTGAAGAGCCATGGGGCTAAAGTTGAGGAAACCGACGCTCTTTTCCGGTTTGCGGGTGGCGATGCGAGAAAGCTGCTTAATATCCTTGACCTCCTTGAACAGTCGACCCCTCAAGGTGACACTATATTGATTAATGATAAGATTGTCACTGACCGACTTCAGGAAAATCCTGCCGCCTATGATAAGAATGGCGAGATGCACTATGACATAATTTCGGCATTTATCAAGAGTGTGCGCGGAAGCGACCCCGATGCGGCCATCTACTGGCTGGCAAGGATGATTACCGGTGGCGAAGATGCGGTGTTTATCGCACGCCGTCTAATGATTCTGGCGTCGGAGGATATCGGTCTTGCTAATCCGAACGCATTGTTATTGGCCAATGCCACGTTCGACGCTGTGCATAAAATCGGTTTTCCGGAAGCGCGTATCCCATTGGCTGAATGCACGGTCTATCTCGCGCTCTCGCCGAAGAGTAATTCTGCGTATATGTCCCTTGACAGGGCGATGGAATTGGTGGCGAAAACCGGTGACCTCCCTGTGCCTCTTCACCTTCGTAATTCCCCCACTTCTCTTATGAAGGAGATGGGCTACGGTAGGGACTATAAGTATGCCCATGACTATCCCGGCAATTTTGTGGTGCAACAATACATGCCCGATGCCCTTGGGCATAAAACTTTGTGGACTCCGTGCGATAATCAGGCAGAGATGCGTTCAGCCGCCCTCCAGAATAGCCGCTGGCTATCCGGGCAACCTGGCAACAAGGATGGCATGGGTGTCGACAGCCGGAAAAAGTGATTATCATCTGGCCTGTCAGATTTGAAAATTCTAAGTTGTAAAATCAGCAGAACAATAAATAAAGAAATTTTTCTTTAATTTTGATTTTGAAATTGAAAAATTGTGTATATTTGCGAAAATAATTCCTTAACTAATTATACACGTTATGAAAAAGCATAATTTCTATGCCGGACCATCTATCCTTAGTGAATATACCATTAAGAACACGGCTGACGCGGTTAACAATTTTGCAAACACCGGTCTGTCACTTTTAGAAGTTTCTCACCGCAGCAAGGAGTTTGTGGCTGTGATGGATGAAGCTCAACAACTTGTGAAAGAACTCTTAGAGGTGCCCGATGGCTATCAAGTGCTTTACCTTGGCGGCGGCGCAAGCCTCCAATTCTGCATGGCCCCGATGAACCTTCTAAAGACTAAAGCCGGCTATCTCGACACTGGCACTTGGGCGTCAAACGCTATCAAGGAAGCTCGCCTCTTCGGCGAAGTTGAGGTGCTTGCTTCTTCTAAGGAAGCTAACTACACCTATTATCCCAAAGGCTATGTGGTGCCCGACGATCTTGACTATTTCCACATTACCACAAATAACACAATTTACGGCACAGAACTCCGTACCGACCCAGATGTTAAGGTGCCCCTCGTTGCCGATATGTCATCTGATATCTTTTCTCGTCCCATCGACGTGGCTAAGTATGACCTTATCTACGCAGGAGCTCAGAAGAATCTCGGTCCGGCCGGTGCTACACTCGTGATCGTAAAGGAGGATGCGCTCGGCCATGTTGAACGCGCCATCCCCACTATGCTTGACTATAGAACTCACATCAAGAAGGGTTCAATGTTCAATACTCCCCCTGTGCTCCCCGTCTACGCATCCCTCATGACTCTTCGTTACCTCAAGGAAAATGGCGGCGTTAAGGAAATGGAGAAACGCGACTTGGAAAAGGCTGCTCTCCTTTACGATGCTATCGACTCAAGCAAGATGTTTGTCGGCACTGTCACTGATCCTGAGTCTCGCTCTATAATGAATGTTTGCTTCGTGATGACTCCCGAGTACAAAGAACTCGAAAAGGACTTTGTGGACTTCTGCTCTGCTCGCGGCATCGTCGGTATTAAAGGTCACCGCTCTGTGGGCGGTTTCCGCGCTTCGCTTTACAATGCGCTTCCCATCGAAAGCGTGAAAGTGCTCATCGAGGCGATGAAGGGTTTTGAGGCTCAACACTAAAATAGCTTCTAATTCACACTTTTGTATAAATGTAAAACAGCTCTTTTATGAAAGTATTAATAGCAACTGAGAAGCCTTTCGCTGCCGTGGCTGTTGATGGCATGCGCAAGGTGATAGAGGAGGCTGGAGCTGAGCTCATCCTTCTTGAGAAGTATACCGACAAACAAACATTGCTCGATGCCGTGGCTGATGTGGACGCTCTTATCATCCGCAGTGACAAGGTGGACGAGGCTGTGTTCGATGCTGCAAAAAATCTGAAAGTTGTGGTTAGAGCCGGTGCCGGTTACGACAATGTGGACCTCGCTGCCGCTACTGCCCATAATGTATGTGTGCAGAACACTCCGGGACAGAATTCCAACGCTGTGGCTGAATTAGTGTTCGGTCTTGCGGTTATGATGTGCAGAAATATGTATAACGGCACTTCGGGTACTGAATTGAAGGATAAAACTATAGGTATTCAGGCATTTGGACAGGTAGGTCGTAATGTGGCCCGTATTGCCCGCGGTTTTGATATGAATATTTCGGCCCTCGATCCCTATTGCCCTGACAATGTGATGGAGGATGCCGGTGTTAGTCCGGTTCATTCTGTTGAGCAGCTTTACAGGGAGAACAAAGTCGTGTCAATCCACATACCAGCCACTTCCGAAACAAAAGGTTCTATTGGCTATGATCTGATCGCTTCCATGCCTAAAGGCGGTCTTCTTATTAACACCGCACGCAAGGAGGTTATTGACGAAGAAGGTCTGATCAAGGCTCTCGATGCTCGCCATGACATTAAATATGCTGCTGACGTGGCTCCTGAGCGCGCAGCAGAGATTAAGGAGCGTTTTGGTGACCGTGTGTTCTTTACTCCTAAGAAGATGGGCGCTCAGACGTCGGAAGCAAATATCAACGCCGGTATTGCAGCTGCTAATCAAGTTGTTGCATATCTTACCACCGGGGAAGCTCGCTTCCGGGTGAACAAATGAATGTAATAGCGTGGTAGCTTAGGGCTGCCTGTTTAGCTTGCTCATTTAGGTAATCATATTCATTGAATGACAACACGATCCTGACCGATATCTTGCGGTCGGGATTTTTTTTGATACTTATTAATGCTCTGTATGTTCTTATTAAAGCTCTATTTATATTTATATTAATGTCTTATAATCTTTTTATATAAATGTTATATAATAAATGTGGTAAATTCCAAGACTGATTATTATTTGGCATTATATCCGGTTTTTTATTAATAACTGTTAAAAATATGTTAAACAACATAATAATATTTGGAGGATTCGATAAAAGTACCTACCTTTGCACTCGCTTTAAGGAAATAGCCTCAGCGGAGGTTGGAATTGATGATTTGAAATGATGAAAATGAGTTTGCCGGGAGCTGACTACTTTTAAGGATTCAGCTTGTAGGAATTCAGATTTGATTTTTTTTAAAAAAAATGATTGAAAATTTGGTCAGTTCAAAAATAGTTTCTACCTTTGCATCGCTTTTCGCCTGAGGCTTTGAGCCGAGGGTATCCAAGAAGACACAGAGCACATTGAAAGATTTACAATAGATAATGGAAGTAGTACAAGAGTCATGA
>JAMPEV010000001.1:949728-994560 GCA_023664955.1 Duncaniella sp. | reverse complement strand
AGGAAACCTATGCCGTCAAGGCCGACGTCCGAATTCGGCGGCAAACATAGTGTCTATCGTCACTAATGACAAATTTACCTGCTTGAATTTTTGGATGTCTTACTTTGTAGCCTCGTTTATGAATTTGATAAACTGGTCTTTTTCCATAAATCCGATGGTTGATTTATAAGTTCCATCGGGCTTAAGAACAGTGATTTGAGGAATATTCTGTACGTTAAACTGTTGGGCGGCTATAGGAGAGTCATCTACATCCACCGACACAAATTTTGCTTTACCTTTCATTTCCTTTGCGACAGCCTCAAAAATAGGCGCAAACCGTTGGCACGGACCACACCATGTGGCATTGAAGTCGATAATAGTGGGAAGTGTCGCATCGGGGGTGATGGTGGCATTGTTTACATACTCTATCGGTCCGCTGGCATCGAATTCTGTCGTGCCGTCCGATTCAGGCTCGTCTACCATCACGGCCTCCTCAGTAATGGCTGGAGCTGCTGATTCACTGGTGTTTTCGCTTGAAGCCATATTCCCGCAGGATGCAAAAATTGAAAGCGAAAGTGCCGCTATGGCTAAAATTTTCAGTTTCATATTCATTATGGTTTAAAAAGTTTCTATTTGTTATAACAATCTTCATCACCATATTGCTTAAAAAACGCATCCCGTAATCCAATCCGCGAAAACTTATGTGGTGGATTACGGGATGTAAAAAGTTATTGGAATTTCTTGGAAAGTTTTGATGCTCACCAAGATATATCTTCTAAATTAAGCAAGTGCGCCTGCGAGGGCTGCGTTGGTCTTGTGAACTGCTTCCGCGCTCTTCTTGAAAAGGTCTTTTTCTTCTGCGTTGAGGTCAAATTCAACAATCTTTTCGATGCCGTCCTTGCCAATGATACAGGGAACGCCGATGCATAGATCGCTTTCGCCATACTCGCCTTCGAGGAGGGCTGAGCAGCTGATGAGCTTTTTCTCGTTGTGAAGGACAGCCTTGACCATCTGTGCTCCTGCCGCTCCGGGTGCATACCATGCAGAGGTGCCGAGAAGCTTGGTGAGAGTTGCTCCGCCTACCATTGTGTCGGCGGCCACCTTGGCGAGCTGTTCAGCTGAGATATAATTAGAAGCGGGCACTCCGCGATAAGCAGCGTAGCGTACCAATGGAATCATTGTGGTGTCGCCATGACCGCCAATTACGATACCTTCAACCTCAGTGGGGTTAGCTCCAAGCGCGATACTGAGGAAATATTTGAAGCGTGCGCTGTCGAGAGCGCCACCCATGCCGATGATGCGGTTTTTGGGAAGACCGCTCACCTTGTGGATAAGGTAAGTCATTGTGTCCATCGGGTTAGATATGCACACAATCACTGCATTGGGTGAATATTTAAGAAGCTGGTCGGTAACTGACTTTACGATGCCGGCATTAACGCCGATAAGCTCTTCGCGGGTCATACCGGGCTTGCGGGGAATACCTGAGGTAATGACTACGACATCGCTGTCCTTTGTCATTTCATAGTCGTTAGTCACGCCTACGAGTCGAGTATTGATGTTGAGGATATTGGCTGTCTGCATGATATCCATTGCTTTGCCTTCTGACACGCCTTCCTTGATGTCTAGAAGAACTACCTCGTCTGCAATACCTTGCTTAACAATCACGTCAGCACATGTTGCGCCTACGTTACCGGCGCCTACAACTGTTACCTTTGACATAGTGTATTGGAATTTAATATTTTAGAAAATGATGATTATTATCTGTGTCCTATATTGCGGCATCGGCTTTCGCCGACCTGCTTACCGCATTGCAAAAGTAATTAAAAGTTTTGACATTTCTATCCATAAATAAAGAAAAATTTCATTAATTACTATCCTTTGTTCACTTTGCTCGCTCAAACCATGAAAATGTATAATTATGTTAATGCGAGTGTGCAATTTACATTTAAATGTTAATAGTTTGAAAGATTTTATAACTTAAATGTGGGGTGGGTGTGAAATTGTGCCTACCTTTGCTGAAAACTTATGAAAATTCGGTCAGCTATCACTTTTTATAAATCGGTAACTGATTGTGAAAACGAGTATTATGTCAAATGTATTAGTAAATCTTGCAGCTCGTCAAGCGGAGAAATTTGGTAATAAGGCTGCAATTGCAGGTCAGGATGAGGAGGGTAAATGGCATGACATTTCATGGAGTACTTTTGCCGACATGGTTTCTGTTGTGGCAAACGCTCTTTGCGCGCTTGGCGTGAAGCCTGGTGACAATGTTGCCACATTCTCAGCTAATCGCCCTGAGAATCTTGTCACTGACTTCGCTTGCTATCTCAACCGTGCTGTCTCAGTCTCGATATATGCCACAAGTTCCCCTGAACAGGTCATTTATATCGCTAACGACACTAAGTGCGAGGTTATGATTGTTGGCAATGCCACACAGTACCACATAGCACGTGAAGTTCAGGCCGTTTGTGAGTGGCTAAAACATATTATCGTAATCAAACCGATCGCGCTTGACAAGGACGACACCACATCAATGCTTTGGCGTGACTTCGTAGAGGTGGGGGAAAATGCGGATGAGGAATGCCGTAAGCAGGTGGTTCGTCGCACTGAGGAGTCGATGAGCGATGACACTGCGACGCTGGTGTACACCTCCGGTACCACTGGCGAGCCTAAGGGGGCAATCCTCACTCATGCCAATTATAATGCTGCGATGAAGGCCCACCATGAGCGCATTAAAATCGTCACCCCCGATGATATTTCAATGGCATTCCTCCCCCTCAGTCATATTTTTGAGAAGGGATGGACTTACGTGTGTCTAACCCTTGGCACAAAAGTGGCTATTAACCGTGACCCGCGCGATATTCAGACCACAATTAAGGAAATCCGTCCCACGTGCATGTGCGCTGTGCCTCGTTTTTGGGAAAAGGTTTACGCAGGTGTGTTGGAGAAAATTTCGAGTATGTCGGCTTTCCAGCGCCTGATGGTACGTCAGGCTTTGAAAGTGGGACACAAACGGAATCTCGTGTACAAGCGCACCGGTAAAAGGGTGCCATGGCTCCTTGAAAAGCAATACCAATTTTTCGACAAAAAGATTTTCTCCCTTCTTCGGCACGCCATAGGAATCGATAATGGTAAATTCTTCCCGACGGCAGGTGCTCCTGTTTCATCGAAGATTGTCGAATTCCTCCATTCCTGCGGCATTAACATCGTGGTTGGATACGGTTTGTCCGAGACCACCGCTTCCGTGTCCTTCTTCCCGGAGATTAACTACGAGATTGGCTCAGTGGGTATCCCTATTCCCGGTGTGAAGGTGAGAATCGGGGATAATAACGAAGTCCTGGTGAAGGGTCCTACGGTGATGAGCGGCTACTACAACAAGCCAAATGCGACAGCCGAGGCGTTCACCAACGATGGGTGGTTTCGCACTGGAGATGCCGGATATGTCGACCAACACGGTGCAATTTTCCTCACTGACCGTATCAAAGATCTTTTCAAAACCTCCAACGGCAAGTATATTGCTCCCCAGGCCATAGAGACATTGCTTGGTGAGGACAAGTATATAGAACAGGTGGCAGTGATTGGCGACCAAAGAAAGTTCGTCTCAGCTCTGATTGTCCCCAACTATGAGACACTGAAAAATTATGCCGCCGAGAATAAAATCTCTTATAAGTCAATAAAGGATTTGCTCCGTAATCAGCAGGTGATTGATGTGATTACCAACAGGATAGAGAAACTGCAGAAGGGCTTGGCTTCCTACGAGAAGATAAAGCGTTTCACCTTGCTTCCTAAACCCTTTACGATGGACACCGGCGAACTCACCAACACTTTGAAAATTCGTCGTCCGGTCATAAATAAACTATATGCCAAGGAAATCGACGCAATGTATAATTATTAAGAATTTAACTCCAAATATTAGTAAAAAAGATGAAAGTAGCTATCGTTGGCGTCAGCGGTGCGGTGGGACAAGAATTCCTCCGTGTGCTTGACGAGCAGAATTTCCCTATTGATGAACTTGTGCTTTTTGGTTCAAGCCGAAGCGCAGGAAAAAACTATGTCTTCCGTGGAAAGGAATACACGGTGAAGGAACTGAAGGATAATGACGATTTCAAAGGTGTGGATTTCGCTTTTGTATCTGCCGGAGCGGGGGTGTCCCGTCAGTTTGCCGACACTATTACCCGACATGGTGCTATCATGATCGACAATTCAAGCGCATTCCGCATGGATAAGGATGTGCCATTAGTTGTCCCTGAGGTGAATGGCGATGACGCTTTCAATGCTCCTCGCGGCATTATCGCTAACCCCAACTGCACAACAGCGATTATGGTCGTGGCGCTCAAGCCGCTCAACGATATTTCGCCCATTAAGAGAGTTCACGTGGCGACTTACCAGGCTGCGAGTGGTGCCGGTGCGGTGGCTATGGAAGAGCTTGTTAGACAGTATGCTGAAATAGCTGAAGGCAAAGAACCTACAGTGGAAAAATTTGCTTACCAGCTCGCTTATAATCTTATTCCTCATATCGATATATTCACTGACAATGATTACACTAAGGAGGAGATGAAGATGTATAACGAGACTAAGAAGATTATGCATGCTCCCAATCTGGAAGTGAGTGCCACATGTATACGAGTACCGGTTATGCGTGCACACAGTGAGGCTGTATGGGTTGAGACTGAACAGCCGATTTCTGTCGCTGAAGCTCGTAAGGCGTTCGAGAATGCCGATGGACTCGTGGTGGTTGATGAACCTTCTGCCAAGAAGTATCCCATGCCTCTCGACGCAGCCGGGTGTGACCCAGTTTATGCCGGTCGTCTCCGTAAGGACTTGGCTAATCCCAATGGATTGACTTTCTGGCTTGTAGGCGACCAAATTAAAAAGGGTGCCGCTCTCAACGCTGTCCAGATTGCACAATATATGCTTTCACATAAAAAAATAAAATCCTTTAACTAATGATGAAAAAGGAGATTATCATACCTTCTATTGACAAAATTGATGACGTTGCCCGGAAGTTTTTAGCTGTCATGGGAGATGAAACTGTCTATACATTCGATGGGGAGATGGGTGCAGGGAAAACAACTTTCATCAATGCCCTTTGCCGTGCGTTGGGCGTTGAGGATGACCCAACCGGTTCGCCTACATTTTCGATCATCAATGAATACCGTTCCGACACAACCGCCGAGCTGATTTACCATTTTGATCTCTACCGCATCGAGTCGCTTGAACAAGCATTTGACATTGGCATTGAGGATTACCTTGACTCCGGGGCACTTTGCCTTATTGAGTGGCCTGACAGGATTGACGACATACTTCCTGATGACACCGTGAGGGTTAAGATTGACGTTATGCCCGACGGCTCACGTCGTCTCATTGTGGAAGGTGGTGCTTAGGAATAATCCATGACATGGAAATTATAGAATTAGAGGAAACCCGATCCACCAATACATATCTATCTACGATTGCCACGGGGTCGCGTCATGGCTCCGTGGTGATTGCTCAAGCTCAGGTGGCTGGAAGAGGGCAACGAGGCAACCACTGGGAAGCTGCACCTGGTGAGAATATTACAATGTCAGTCCTACTTCGTCCGCAATCTGTTCGTCCGGCTGAGCAATTTGTTATCTCACAGGCTATTTCTGTGGCAATCGTAAAGGTGTTGCGAAGATATATACAAAGCGGAAATATATCAGTCAAGTGGCCTAATGATATTTATGTCGATGATAAGAAAATATGCGGCATATTGATTGAGAACACTCTGTCGGGCTCATCTATTGACTATTCAATAGTGGGGATGGGGATTAATGTCAATCAGTCGCAGTTCGTGTCCGATGCTCCTAATCCGGTATCGATGTCGCAGCTTACCGGATGCCGATATCCTATCCGTAAAATTGCCGAAGAGTTTGTAAATGAAATTTTAAATGAATTTGAGAAAATCGACTCTTCGGATTGTGATGAGTGTCGGAAGGAACTTAGCCGGGAATATGCCTTAATGCTATGGCGGCGTGACGGCTATTACCTATATCACGATAACCTTCGTGAATGTGATATTTTAGCATCCATAAAGTCGGTGGCCCCAACCGGCCATATCTCCCTCATTACCATACAGGGGAAAGAATTCACATACGCCTTCAAAGAGATAACAGCTATAATTTAGTTGTGACTGTTACGAAATATTAGACATACTCTAATATTCCTCAATTAGCCATGAGTCGAGGTTGCGTTTCTCGTCGCTGAAGTCTGCGCCGGTAAGGATGATTTCTTTGCCGTTGTTCTCGAAGGGCTTCGCATAGTCGTTGAGATTATTAAGTCCGCTGAATACACTGAATTTGCTGAATTTGGATATGCCCGTCAGGATGGCGAATTTGATGTATTGGTCCTGGACCTTCAACACGGAGAAAAATCCCTGTATGTGTTCTCTCATGGTGTTGAAAGAAGTAAGCTCTTCCCAAACCGTCTCGGACGGTTCAGGAAGTAAAATTTGCCCATTGATGCAAGCCGCCATACATATTCTGTCTTATTATTTCGAGGATGTATGATGACGTTGCCAATCAAATGAACTTGGACCGAGATGGTTAGAAATATTTATAAAATTGAAGGTAGATGAGTCCTCGGAGTGTTGTATTTGAAAATTTATTTGTAAATTTACCCCCGGAAATAAGATGCAATCTTAGGACTGATTAAAACCAGTTCGGAATTTGATACCGAATAAATTCATTCATCCCATGAAAAGAATATCTATATTAGCGTTTTTGACTTTTTTTGTGTCGTTAGTGGCTTGTTCACAGGACACTCCAGCTCCCGTTCAGGATAAGAAACAGTATCTTGTTTACGGTGTTGCTTTCTATAATTTGGAAAATCTCTTCGATACTATCAACAACAATGGCAAATACGACCTGGAGTTCTCTCCGCAAGGTGCTCGCGAGTGGGACGGCCACCGCTATTGGAGTAAAGTAAATAAGCTCGCCCGCTGCATCTCAAATATGGTGACACCTCAGACTCCCCACGGTCCGGCAATCATTGGCGTGGCTGAAATCGAGAACAAAGGTGTCCTAAACGACCTCGTGCAAGCAGATTCTCTCAAAAAATGGAATCTCCAGGTGATTCACCATGACTCTCCCGATCGTCGAGGAGTGGATGTCGGTCTCCTTTACAGCCCTTATTTCTTCCGTCCGATTGATGTTACAAACCATACTCTCGTAATCCCCGATAACCCCGACTTCCTTACTCGCGATCAAATGTGTGTGACGGGTGTGATGGGGGGTGACACCCTTAGCGTCATTGTAAACCATTGGCCCTCCCGACTTGGTGGTCAGGAACGCTCTAACTATCTGCGCGAGGCTGCTGCGCGCCTCAATAAGCACATCGCTGACTCTCTGTGGGCAATCCGGCCCAATCAGGGTGTAATAATCATGGGTGACCTTAATGATGACCCCATGGATCCCTCCTGCTCAGTGGTGTTGGGTGCAAAACGTACACCCGACGGCGTTGAGCCACATGGGTTCTTCAACCCCTGGTGGACATTACTGGAAAGCGGTGTCGGTACCCTCTCTTATCGTGGCTCATGGAATCTCTTCGATCAGATTATCGTGTCAGGCACTCTGATGGGAAATGATTATAACCGTCTCCATTACTGGAACTGCATTATCAACGACTTCGATTTCCTATACCAGCAGGATGGTCCCTATAAAGGCACTCCGTTACGCACTTATGGTAGCGGTAAGTGGCTTGATGGCTATTCCGACCATTTCCCAACAGAAATTTTCCTTATCAAAGAAAAATAATATTTATTATTAGCTGTAAATCAGTTCTAAAATTGAATATTCAAAATTATCTTAATTAAGCAAGATGGAGAAACAACCGTTTGTAATAACAGTGGGTCGTCAATTTGGCAGTGGTGGTCGTGTGCTCGGTAAGGCTTTGGCGGAAGCCTTGGAAATAGACTATTATGACAAGGAACTCCTCGTCGAGTCAGCTAAACTGGCCGGTGTCAATCCTGAGTATTTCGAAAAGAAGGATGAGCGGTTCCCGACATTTCTTCAAGGGGTATTCTCTTTTTCAATGGGTGTAACCCCAATGTGTTATTACACGGGCTCGTCATCTATCTCTGACGATGGACTATATAAGTCAATCAGTGATTTCTTGCTGAAGACCGCCAAGGAAAAATCCTTTGTCGTAGTGGGTCGAAGTGCCGATTACATTCTCCGCGAACATCCCCGGTGTGTAAACATCTTTGTCCATGCGCCCCTTGAAGAATGTGTCAAACGAATCACCAGCCGAAATGATGCTATTGACGAAGTCAAAGCGGTCGCGATAGCCAAGAAAACCAACAAGTGGCGTGCCGAGTACTATAATTTCTTCACTGACAAGCAGTGGGGCGATGCAAAAAGTTACGACCTCACTATCGACAGTTCCCTCATGAGCATGGAGAATAATGTCCAGCTTATTAAAGACTATCTCCACCTCCGCGGAATTATTTAAAATTTATCTCCATAAGTATCTGATTTGAGATTGTAAATTCACAACTAAGTTCACTAAATAACATTTCGACTGAACTGATTTAGTCACTGCATTGTTTTCATAGTAATAATTAATGTCAAAATTTGTTGTTATTATGAAGACTAAACTTGCAGCCCTGATGTTGGGAATCGTGACCCTCGGGGCGATTAACAATGCTGACGCTTGCTCTCGTGTGCTGTATGTCGGCAATGACTCTCTCCGCATCATAGGCCGTTCTCTTGACTGGAAAACTCCAATCCCCACAAATATTTACGTATACCCCCGAGGCATGAAGAAGGTCGGAAACACCCTGCCCGGATCGGTGGAATGGACCTCAAAGTATGGCGCTGTCTATGCTGTGAGTTACGATGGCGGTGTGACTGAGGGCATGAACGAAAAAGGTCTTGTCGTGAGCGGTTTATTCTGCAAGGGGACCGTTTATGTCAACGACTCTACTATGAACCGTCCCCCTATGTCGCTTGCAGTCTTCCCGGCTTGGATTCTCGACCTTTGCGCTACCACTCCTGAAGCTGTGGCAATGCTCCGCGAACATAATTTCAATATCTCTGGAGCTACTTTTGATGGCGGAACTGTATCTGCCCTCCACTGGGGAATTACTGATGAGCAGGGCCGATGCGCAATGGTGGAATTTGACCACGGTACTATTAAGATTTATGAAGGTCAGGACATCCCGGTGCTGACAAATGACCCAAACTTCCCTCAAATGAACGCAATCAATGACTATTGGGTGAAGAAAGGCGGTGTGCACACTCTTCCGGGCACGGTTTCATCTCCCGACCGCTTCGTAAGAGCCTACTTCTTTGACCATAATGTGGAAAAGACCGGTGACTCTGACCTCGGCGTAACAATCACACGTACAATTCTTTTTAATGTCTCTGTTCCCTATAAGTATACAGTGGAAGGCGACGGTAACGTATCATCTACCCAGTGGCGCACTTTTGCAAACATACGCGACCGTCTCTACTACTTCGACCTCGTAACCAACATGGGAATGTACTACATCGACTTGAAGAAATGCGACCTCCGTCCCGGTGCCCCCGTACTGAAAATCGATAACACAAAGTCGGGCGACTACGTTGGCGACGCAACCCACCATCTCTTCAAAACCAAACCATTCACCCCGATGTACTAATCTAAGGAAAAGAGATGGTATCGTACTCATGTAATGATACTATTTAAAGATATATCGATTCTACATACTATAGAAAGCTTAACACACATCACTACTATCAATTTTTGAATTTAGCATCCACCTGGTTGATCCCCCACGACCGCGATGCAAAGGAAAAAGGTTGCCGATCTGTTGATGACGGCAACCTTTTTTCATTTAGAGTGTGTCTCCTATTCAATCGTTGCGAGGGGAGCCGCGGGGAGGGGTTTAGCTTCCCAACCGAGGGCACTTGCGCCGAGCACAGCGGCATCAGCCTCTTTAAGCTCTGAGATCAGTACTTTTACTTTTCCTTTGAACATGTGCATCATGTGTTTCTCCATCGACTCTTTGATAGGACGCATTAATAGGTCGCCTGATTTTGCCAAGCCTCCAAAGAGGATGATGGCTTCGGGCGACGAAAACACTGTGAAATCAGCAAATGCCTCTCCGAGTATGTTGCCGGTGTATTCGAAAATCTCTTGTGCCATCTTGTCTCCCTTCACTGCTGCATCGTAGACATCCTTTGAGGTTATTGCATCAATCGGAAAATTGCGGAGAAGTGATTCGTCGGCTTTCACTTCGAGAAATTCGCGGGCTGTGCGTGCCACGCCTGTAGCCGAGCAATATGCCTCAAGACAGCCTGTGCGTCCACAGCCGCATAGGCGGCCGTTGTTGCGCTTCATGATGACATGGCCGAGTTCGCCGGCAAATCCATCGTGACCGTACACCAATTGACCGTTGATAACAATACCGCTGCCTACGCCTGTGCCAAGTGTGATCATGATGAAATCTTTCAGTCCGCGCGCTGCTCCGTAGGTCATTTCGCCGATAGCGGCAGCATTGGCATCATTAGTGATTGCCACCGGAATCCCGAACTTGTCGCTAACCATCTGAGCCAATGGTAGGGGGGTGGGCCATGGAATATTGACGAGTTTTTCAATCATTCCAGTGTAGTAGTTGGCGTTTGGGGCTCCGATGCCGATTCCGTGTACCTTGCCAACGGCTTCATTGGCAATCAACATGCGGGTGATTTCCTCGTAAAGTTCATTGATATAATCATTCACGTCAGCGTGCTTTAGAGTCTTGATTGACGAACTTGCAATCACTGTGCCGCGTGCGTCTACCAATCCGAACACGGTGTTGGTGCCGCCTATGTCTATTCCTACTACGTATGGCTTCATCGTTTTTTTATTTTTTAGGTTTATAAATGTCAGTTATTAGTGTGTAGATATGATATCACCTCACAAATGTAATAATAAAATTTGGAATTATCTTAAAATTTTATATACTTTTGTGTTATGGAACTGATTTAAACATTCATGATGAGATTATGTGAAGGTCACTTAACATTCATGATGGAATTTCTTAAAGCAATAGTCGGTTCATATTTATGGAAAAAGAATTCGACATACACGATAATAATAACAAGGACAGGGATTTCGAGAAGGCTTTGCGCCCTACCTATTTCGATGCCTTCAACGGGCAAGAAAAAGTGGTGGAGAACCTAAAGATTTTCGTGCAGGCCGCCAAAATGCGAGGCGAGGCCCTCGACCATCTGCTGCTATTCGGCCCGCCCGGACTGGGTAAAACTACTCTTGCCGGTATAATAGCAAATGAGTTAGGGGTAAATTTCAAAATTACTTCGGGCCCGGTTCTTGACAAGCCGGGTGATCTCGCCGGTATTCTTACCGCGCTTGAGGAGAACGATGTGCTCTTCATTGATGAGATTCACCGACTGAGCCGGGTGGTGGAGGAGTACCTGTACTCTGCCATGGAAGATTATCGAATTGATATCCTGATTGATAAAGGGCCCGGTGCGCGGTCGGTGCAATTGGCGCTTTCGCCGTTTACCCTCGTGGGTGCTACCACCAGATCGGGAATGTTGACTGCGCCTATGAGGGCGCGTTTCGGCATCAATTGCCATTTTGAATATTATAGCCACGAAGTGCTCGAACGCATTATTTTACGTTCATCTAAGCTGTTGGGTGTCAGGTGTACAAGTGAAGCAGCTCATGAGATAGCCCTTCGCAGCCGCGGCACTCCGCGTATCGCAAATTCACTCCTACGCCGTGTCAGAGACTTCGCCCAGGTAAAAGGCTCTGGCGACATTGACCCGGAAATAGCACGATATGCACTTGACGCTTTGAATATTGACCGTTATGGGCTCGACGAGATGGACCACAAACTGCTGTTGACTATGATTAACAAGTTCAACGGCGGTCCGGTGGGTCTCTCCACTCTCGCTACGGCCATCGGTGAGGATAAGGAGACAATTGAGGAGGTATATGAACCGTTTTTGATCATGGAGGGGTTCTTGCGTCGCACCCCGCGAGGACGTGAGGTGACTTCCCTCGCTTACAATCATCTCCAAAATTATATTGACGAGAGGCAATTCCGTAGCTTCCAAAACGGTATGACCGGCAGTCTTTTTGAGTAATCTACAATATTATATATGATTCGGAACTGATATACGTATTTTATGATATGTTGATCGGTTGTGATTCTACTCTTAATTCTTCAATAAATCAGTTAATGGCTGGAATTAAAAGTCTTGTCAAGGACACAGCGGTATATGGACTCAGTAGCATCATAGGGCGATTCCTGAATTGGTGCCTCGTGCCGCTTTACACTCAAATGTTCCTTCCCGGTGAATATGGCGAGGTTATATACATATACACATGGGTGGCTTTTGCTCTGATTGTGCTGACCTACGGTATGGAGACCGGTTTTTTCCGTTTCGCTAACCATGAGAAGTGCAAGGATCCAATGGTGGTCTATTCTACCTCCCTTCTCTCCCTTGCCCTGACGTCAACGGTCTTTGTGGTGCTTGTGGCTCTTTTCATTTCGCCTATTTCCACCACTCTGCATTGCCCGGATCATGAAAGTTATGTGATGATGATGGCCGCGGCGGTCGCTCTCGATGCGTTTACCGCATTACCTTTCAGTTATTTGAGATATGCAAAGAGACCGATGCGTTTCGCTGGGCTGCGTCTTATAAACATCGGTGCCAATATAGTGCTAAATCTCTTCTTCATCCTTGTGTGTCCGTGGCTCTGGATTCAAGCTCCGGGGTGGATTGCGTGGTTCTACGATCCCGATTTTGGTATAGGCTATATTTTCCTAGCCAATTTGATTACTTCGGCTCTTAATCTGCTGTTGCTTCTGCCGGAACTTAGGGGCTTTAAGTGGACGTTCAACTCATCGTTGTGGAAAAAGATGATAGGGTATTCTGCTCCGTTACTCGTATTGGGACTTGCGGGTATCATGAATCAGAATATATATTCGATCCTCATGCCCATTCTTTACCCCGACAAGGCCAACGCTATGGCTCAGGTGGGTATCTACGGTGCTAACTATAAGATTGCAATTGTGATGGTGATGTTTATCCAAGCGTTCCGTTTTGCTTACGAACCGTTTATTTTCGCCCGTGGTAAGGAGCGTGGCGAGGATAAGATCCGGAGCTATTGCGATGCTATGAAGTGGTTTGTCATTTTTGCTATGGTGATTTTCTTGGGTGTGATGTTCTATCTTGACATCATCCGTCATTTCATCGCTTCCAATTATTTCAGCGGTCTCAAAGTAGTGCCGATTGTGATGATTGCGGAGCTATTTTTCGGAGTCACTTTTAATTTTTCCTTGTGGTATAAGCTCACTGACCGTACTTCGTGGGGAATGTGGCTTTCGCTTTTCGGGCTGGCAGTGACTATCGGTCTCAATGTCCTCCTCGTGCCTGCCTATGGATACATGGGATGTGCATGGGCGGCATTCGGCTGCTATGGTTCGATGATGGTGGCAAGCTATCTGCTTGGCCGTCACTACTACCCCATAAATTACGGCCTTGCTAAGTTGTCATTTTACTTTATCTCGGCAGTGGCTCTTTGGATATTCTCTCAACTGATTGCCATTGAGGCAAAGCCATGGCTTAACATGCTAATCCGCACCCCGTTGCTCTTCGCTTACATATATATGGCACTTAGAATCGAGAAAGTGAGTCTCAACCCCAGGCGATTACTCCGCAGATAGAATAATAGTTAGGGACACTCCATTGAGTGCCCTCTCAAATCGGGGGGCGCCAAATCAGTCCCTTGCCTGCATATCTCCTAATTGTATTAAACGGCATGCGTTGGGATGTGGCCTCTCCACCTCTTCCCGCAAAGAGGTGGAGAGGCCAAGGGAAAGATTAACATTTATTATTAGGCACACTCTTATGAGAATAAGATTATTATGCTTAACTTTGCGGTAAATAATAATCAATCAGGTGTCACATACAACTTGATACCCTCCCTTAAATCACATTCAAAATGAAAAGCGATCCCAAAGAGTGCCTATACTGCACTAATAACGAGACTCTCCACAATCTTATGATTGAAATTGCGCCCTTGAGCGTGTCCCGAGCTTTCCTTTTTAAGGAGCAAACTTATCACGGACGCTGTCTTGTGGCTTACAATGGCCATGTCAATGACCTTAACGAACTTTCTGATGAAGAGCGCAATGCCTTTATGGCTGACGTGGCCCGTGTAACTCGTGCGATGGACAAGGTGTTCCATCCGGAGAAGATTAACTACGGCGCATATAGCGACAAGCTCTCCCACCTCCACTTTCACCTTGCACCCAAGTATGTCGACGGTCCTGACTATGGTGGCACTTTCCAGATGAACCCCGGAAAAGTATACCTTACCGATAAGGAATATGCAGGGATGATTGAGGCTCTCCGCGAGGCTCTCTAATTTCTCCTGAAGTTAGCAAGCAGCTTACACAGGGCTCCTCCCCCTCCAGCCCCTTTCTTAAGATTGTCATTTCATTCTTCTTGTTTTATAGAAGCTGACATTCAGTGTGCACCACACATTGGGCGTCAGCTTTGATTGCAGTCTGAGGTTCACGACTGAGGTTCACGACTGAAGTTCACGACTCTGCATTCGCCAAATTTTTTATGAGTTTTTTGGGAAAATAGACGAATTTTTCATAACTTTGTAATCTGATTGGGTCGCCATAATGAAGGGTGGCTTAATTGGATATGCATTTTGGCTGTATGGCTTCCTCATTTTCATTGAGTTAGCTATTGACGGTCGAAAGCGTGTTTTGTTAATTAATTTAAAACTATTTTAGATGCGAAGTGGAGCGTATATCCTCTATGAAACTAATACTCCTCAGCTCTCTGATGGGGTAAAATTCATTACCTTTAAAGCTACTTCGAAACTACTTAAAAACACCGAACAATATTTATGTGTGGAATTGTTGGCTATTTAGGCACACAGAATGCCTATGAGATTCTTATACAAGGATTAAAACGACTCGAATATCGCGGCTACGATAGTGCAGGTGTTGCACTCGTGGACTGCGACGGAGCATTAAATGTGCATAAAGCCCAGGGCAAAGTGTCCAACCTCGAACAGCGTGCCGGTGGCTCTAATAAGACCCGGGGGACTCTCGGTATCGCTCATACACGCTGGGCCACTCATGGCGAGCCAAACGACGTTAACGCCCACCCGCAAGTGTCACAAAGCGGAATGATAGCAATGGTGCATAATGGCACAATCGAGAACTATGCCGTGATTAAAAAGGCTCTCATGGAGCATGGCTATGAGTTCAAGAGCGAAACCGACACTGAAGTACTTGTCCAACTGATAGAATACATCAAACTTACCACATCATGTACCCTCGTGGAGGCTGTTCGTGAGGCTCTTTTGCAGGTCGACGGCGCATACGCAATTGCCGTCGTGGAACAGGATGACCCCGACACTCTCGTGGCGGCACGCAAGGCTTCTCCCCTTGTGATTGGAGTTGGTGACGGCGAGACTTTCATCGCTTCCGATGCCACTCCGATTATCGGTTATACCGACAAGGTAATCTATCTGAAAGATAATGAGATTGCATTAATTAAGCGAGACGAGCCTCTTCAGATTATGTCGGTCAAGAATAACCAACCTTCCACAATCAACATACAGAAACTGAAGCTCTCACTTGCGCAACTCGAAAAAGGCGGCTATGACACTTTCATGCTCAAGGAAATTTTCGAGCAGCCAACCACTCTGCGTGACTGTCTCCGCGGTCGCATTGTGGACAATTGCCGCCGAGTTGTACTGTCGGGAGTTGACCTCAATAAGGACAAATTTCTTAACGCCGAGCGAATCACCCTCGTGGCTTGCGGCACATCTTGGCATGCTGCCCTGATCGGCAAGCGTCTTATTCAGGACTTTTGCAAGATTCCCGTCGAGGTTGAATATGCTTCGGAGTTCCGTTACGGCAACCCGGTGCTCGGCGAAAAGGATATCGTGATTTCAATCTCGCAATCGGGCGAAACGGCCGACACGCTCGCGGCCATCCAGCTTGCCAAGGAAAAGGGCGCTTTCGTGTATGGCATTTGCAACGTGGTGGGTGCCTCAATCCCTCGCACCACCGATGCCGGCACCTACATCCACGTGGGACCGGAAATCGGTGTGGCTTCTACCAAGGCATTTACGGGCCAGGTTACCGTACTGACCCTGTTGGCTCTCGCTGTAGGTCGTCTTCGTGGCGCTATTGACGACGAAACTCTCCACGAAGTTGCATCCGCTCTCGATAAAATGCCGGCCACCCTCGCAAAAACCCTAAAGGTAGATAAGGAGGTGCAGAAGTTGTCGCGTATCTTTACTTACGCCCACAATTTCCTCTACCTTGGCCGCGGTTACAATTACCCCACAGCACTCGAGGGAGCATTGAAGCTCAAGGAAATCTCATATATCCATGCCGAAGGCTATCCAGCCGCTGAAATGAAACACGGTCCTATCGCGCTGATTGACCATGACATGCCAAGCGTGATTATCGCACCGAGCGATTCTCTCTATGACAAGATTATCTCCAACGTTCAGCAGGTGAAGTCTCGTGGCGGTGCCGTTGTCGCGATAATCTCAAAAGGTAATAAAGCTATGGCCGACATAGCCGACTTCTGCATTGAGATTCCCGAAGTACCTGAGTGTCTTACACCACTCGTGGCATCAATCCCATTGCAGCTACTCGCTTACTACATTGCCGTCAACAAAGGCAAAAACGTGGACCAGCCACGCAACCTCGCCAAGTCAGTAACGGTCGAGTAATCCCAATCCCCTCCCAATATAATTTAAGATTCTTATCTAACGAGCATATATACGATCATGTCAAAGGATGGCAAGAGATATCTCTTTGCGTCGGAGTTGACATATTTCCCGGAAATATCAGCAATGATTAATTCAAAATGAGAGGAAGAATGCTCCGTTACAGGCACTCGTGAATTTACCACCATTGAATTTTTCGCAGGCGCAGGCGGTCACGCATTAGGAATTCATAAAGCAGGATTTAAACATTTGCTTCTAAATGAGTTTGATAAAGATGCCTGTGCCACATTGCGATGAAACAAGCCGGAATGGAATGTTGTGTAAAGTGACATCCATGATGTCGATTTCTCACCATATCGTGGAAAAATCGATTTATTAACATGAGGATTTCCATGTCAGGCATTTCAATCAGATTGAAGTGAAATTTCCTCAGGAAATTCCGGAGAAAAGGAATGAGTCAAGCTATCTTGTAATGAGACTTCACGGTCTGTTTGAGGGAAAGGCTTGCGAGGAAGCAGCTAAATATGTGTGATGTGTTAAGAGTGGATTAGTTTATCCACCATAAAAAGACTTAATTCATTGAGATGCAAGGAAAAAGTGTGATATTCTGGGTGGTGGCATTGGTGACGCTTGTCATGCCTGTAGGGGTGATGGGTGACATTAAGGTAGTTAACTTATTGACCGATGGGATGGTAAATCCATTGGGCATAGGCTCTGATTTACCAAGGTTCTCTTGGCAGATTTCGTCGGATAAGAAGGATGTCATACAAACTTCCTATCGCATCCTTGTGGCCTCCTCTCTTGATAAGCTGTTTAAGGACAATGGCGACCTATGGGACTCAGGCTATGTGTCCTCTGACAATCAGTTGTGGATTCCATATTCCGGTAGTGAGCTGAAAAGCGGTGAATATGCCTATTGGAAGGTGAAGATCAATACCAGCAAAGGAATGTCGTCATGGAGTGAGTCACAGCAATTTTCAATAGGGCTGCTCGGCGAAAGCCGCTGGGGTGGTAGATGGATTGGCCTGGAGCGGTTAATGCCCGGTGAAAACCGCGGATTGCATTCACGACTCGCTGCGCGTTACCTTCGCAAGGAATTCGCCTTAAAAGAGACTCCGGTCAAGCGCGCTACCGCCTATGTGTCGGGGCTCGGGCTTTACAGGCTTTTCATAAATGGCAAAGAAGTCGCACCCGAGGAAGTTCTGAAACCCGCTCCCTCCGATTATAGAAAAACTATCTACTATAACACTTATGATGTCACTGAATTCATGCGGCCGCTTACAGCCATAGGCGTGGAATTAGGCAATGGCCGTCTATTCCCGATGCGTCAAAACAAGCCCTATAAGACACCGGTGTTCGGATTGCCAAAATGCCGGCTCAACATCACGATTGAGTATGCCGATGGCTCCTCTCAGCGGATATCCGCCGATGATTCATGGCGAGTAACCGCCGACGGACCTGTCAGGGCTAACAATGAATATGACGGTGAGGAATGTGACGCACGTATGAAGTTGGGGAATTGGATCTCACCCGGTTATGATGACAGTTCATGGCTGAAAGCAGAACGCACCGATATCCCAACAGGTACACTGCGTGCCCAACCAATGCCTTCAATGCGCGTTGTGGCTTCAATGAAGCCCATATCATTCAAAAATTGGAAAGGGAACACCATAATTGATTTCGGCCAAAATATGGCGGGTTGGGTTAGATTTATGCCTAAGGGTAATGCCGGCGACACTATCAGAATCCGCTATGCAGAAAAGCTTTCACCCGAAGGAGGTCTCTATACGGCAAATTTGCGTGATGCGCTCTCTACTGATGTATATATTTGTTCAGGGGAGGAAACGGAGGAGTGGCGTCCTTCATTCGTGTACCACGGGTTCCGATATGTTGAGATTTCCGGCATGGATATTCCCTCCGAAGGTATTCAGATAGTGGCGGAGGCCGTCTCAGACCCAATGGATTTGGCCGGAAGTTTTGAATGTTCCGACACTATACTTAATAAATTGATTAACAATGCCAGATGGGGCATACTTGGAAATTACAAAGGTATGCCTGTCGATTGTCCGCAGAGAAATGAACGCCAACCTTGGTTGGGCGATCGTACGCAAGGTGCACTTGGCGAAAGTTATATTTTTGACAATGAGCGCCTGTATTCCAAATGGATGCGCGACATCTGCGAATCGCAGCGAGAGGATGGTTGCATCCCTGATGTGGCCCCTGCTTTCTGGAACTATTTCACTGACGATGTGACATGGCCGGCGGCTTTGTCCTTCATTTGCGATATGATTTACCGCCAGTACGGTAACGACCTCCCCATTCGCGATTCATACCCCAATATGGCATTATGGATGCGTCACATATTGAAAGAATATTGCAAAAATGGCATAGTCACAAAGGATAAATATGGCGATTGGTGTATGCCCCCGGAGAAACTTGAACTGATTCATAGCGAGGATCCCGCACGTACGACCGACGGTAGCCTAATAGCCACCGCATACGCAATCAGATGCTTGCAATTGCTCTCAGAATTTGCATTCCTCCAGAATCTTAAGGAGGATGTCGCAGAGTGGGAAGGATATGAACATGAGTTAACGGAGGCGTTCAATAAGAAATTTCTTACCTGTAAGCGCGGAACTTCCCCGGCACCCGGCCATCCTCTTTATCCAGACAGCGTATATTACGGAAATAACACAGCCACAGCCAATATCCTTCCGCTTGCCTTTGGTCTTGTCCCTGACTTCTTGAAGCATTATGTGCTGGATAATGTCGTGGAGAACATCCTTGTGAAGAATGGAGGTCACGTGTCATCGGGTGTCATAGGAATATCGTGGCTTATGCGCACCCTCTCGGAAAATGGACGTGCTGATGTGGCATATCTTCTTGCCACCAACAAGAGCTATCCATCGTGGGGATACATGGTGGAAAATGGCGCTACTACAATATGGGAGTTATGGAACGGTGACAAGGCCTCACCTGCCATGAACAGTGGCAACCATGTGATGCTGCTTGGTGACCTTTTGACTTGGTGTTATGAAAATCTTGCCGGCATCCGTCCCGGAGCACCCGGCTTTAAGAAAATCATTCTTAGCCCCGAGTTCGAGATCCAAGACTGCTTTGGTGTCAATGCTTCGTATGACACTCCTTACGGAAAGGTAGTGAGCCATTGGAGCAAAAATCTTGAGAAGGTGGAATGGGATATTGAAATTCCGGCTAATACCACTGCTGATGTTCACCTCCCTGATGGGACAGTGAAATCTATTGGCTCAGGCAGGTATCATTTCAAATCTAATATACCTCCGGTAAGCCCTATGGTAGTCAAGGACCAGTTCCTGTATGACTATGCCTCATTTCCACAGTGTCACGCTTCCACGATAGTTGAGACGAAGAAAGGCGACCTCGTGGCAGCATATTTCGGCGGTGAATATGAACGTCATCCGGGTGTGTGTATCTGGGTGAGTCGAAAACCGGAGGGGAGCGATGAATGGAGTGAACCGATTTTGGCCGGTGACGGTGTGTTCATGCCTGGAAGAGAGGAAGCTCTTATTGCCGGGATTGATTCTACTACTCACGAGGCTTCGCTCGGACCTGTTAAATCTTTTGGCGAAGATGTGAAGGGTCTGAAACGAAAGGCCTGCTGGAATCCTGTGCTTTTCGAGATGCCTTCGGGTGAATTGTGGCTTTTCTACAAGATTGGCTCCAATGTGGGTGACTGGACCGGCTGGCTCGTGAAATCAAATGATGGCGGAAAGACGTGGAGCGAACGCGAACCGCTACCCAAGGGATTCCTTGGTCCTGTGAAAAATAAACCTGAGATAGTTGACGGACGACTACTTTGCGCATCAAGTACAGAGAAAGGAGGTTGGAAGTTCCATGTCGAGATTCTGGATTTAAGGACCGGAGAATGGAAGTATGTCGGTCCGGTAAAAGCCCAACTGGCACCGCGCACTGAGAATCCTGACGACATCAAGCCGATTGATTGCATTCAGCCCTCCATTTTGCGTCTTGCAAACGGCGATCTCAAAGTGATGATGCGAACCCGGAATGGCTATCTTGCACAGTCGATAAGCAGTGATAAAGGGGAAACATGGAGCGATGTCACACTCACTGATGTTCCTAACAATCAGTCGGGTACTGATGCTGTGACACTTAACGATGGCCGTCATCTGTTGATCTATAATGATTTCCGCACTATACCCGGAACAAAGAAAGGTCCTCGTACCCCGCTGCGTATCGCAATTAGCAGAGATGGCGAGCATTGGGAAAATTTAGTGACATTGGAGGACTCACCGATAAGCCAGTATTCCTACCCGGCAATCATCCAAGGATGCGACGGTTCCATCCATTGTGTCTACACATGGCGACGCCAAAAGGTGGCATACAAGAAGCTGAAATTATGAGTTCCGGCACAGCCCAGAAGTCGTATATAGGCTATGCCGGCAGCCTTAGAGTGTCTAATAAAGAAAAGTCCCGACAGGGGCTTGAGATGGTTTATCCCTTAGGCTGGAACACGTGGTTGATTGCGATTTTGAGATCGCTGAACATCGAGGATACAGGAGTGAGAATCGGCTTGAACGGTTGTACATGTGTGGGGGTATACACATGTAGTGAATGGTGATGGCAATGTATGTCGAGACGCTGCTCGATTTCCATAGGTTCGCCGTCGAGATGCGCCACCCCCTGATGTTCGCGTTCAATTACCAGATGGGATGTGCGAAATGTCTGAATGAGCACATTTTTCTCAATCATCCCGGTGAGCATATCTACTCCCACTATCGCTGTGTTAAACAAATTCCCGGCATGTATGATGGTCACGTCGAGAAGCCCGTCGTCAATGGCTGCGTGGGGGGCTATATACGCATTGTTACCATATTGTGAGGCATTGCATACCGCTACGAGAAACGCTTTCTTGGTCAATTCTTTACCGTTTGCGCTAATGGTGTAATATTCTGGCTGGTAATTTGCGTATGTCTCAAATGTGCTTTGCAGATATGTGAACTTACCGCGTGTTTTCTTCTTCGCAAACGCTGCGCTTACCGCTGCGTCAAATCCCACTCCAAATGTGCAGAAGAATTTGCGGTGATTCACAGTCGCATAATCAATAGGCATGTGGTGATTTTCCAAAATCACTTTCAACCCCTCCTTTATATCAATCGGTATGCCAAGGTGGCGGGCAAGCCCGTTGCCTGAACCGCAGGGTATTATGCCTAACACCGTATTCGATCCGCAAAGTGCGGCCGCTGTCTCGTTGATTGTGCCGTCGCCCCCGGCGGCAAAGACAGCGTCATAACCATGGGCAACTGCTTCGGATGCGAGGCGGGTTGCGTCACCATGGCATTTGGTATACACCACCTCGACGTTCCATCCAAGGGGAGCAAGAGTTTCCATAACTAACGCATCGAGCCCCGCTTTGCTGCGGGTTCCCGATATTGGATTGATTATGAGTCGTGATTTCATGTTCTCAGAGCTTGTACACGGATTGGCATACTGAATTTATATTTAGTGATTTATGTAAAATATCAATCAGCCTGCCATTACGCAACGCATATTTTCTGCAAATTTAGAGAAAATTTTCCAACCTGCAAAACGAAGAAACACTCAGCTCACCAACAATCCTCAGTAGACAGATATGGTAGGCATCTCATAACTCCGGTTCCCTTTGTGCTCAAAAAAATATAATGAATTTTGTTTACAATCTACATACGTAGTCAATTAAAAGTGTTCCGAAATAATCATTGAAATTTAGAATCTCAATCAGGAAGATTGAACCTGACAATGTTCATTACGGTGATGGAATAAGGATCAGAATGTGATAATAACGAAGGTGGCTGCGAGAAATGGCGAGACAGCAATGTCTCGTCATTGTTTTGGTATTCATGTATGAAAATGTATTTTTCCAACGGTCGGTCTAAATAGCCTCTATAGGTCGAGAATGGATTAGCTCGAGAATCAATATCAGCTAAAACAGAGTCGACAGTTCCGGCCGGTGGCAAAAAATGCCAATTTTGGGATTCATGACGGACAATATATTCCCTCATTCCGAATCTTTGTAAACCTCGCATAAGCGACTTGTTGTAATCCTTATTATCTTCTAAAATTCGTTCAAATCTTTTATTTCGCTCAAACTCATTGTATATCTCTCTTAGCGACAAGGACTTTAATATTCTGTCGTGCCAATGCATGTAGTAGTCATTAAGCAGCTCATTGTCCAGGATTGCCAAAAATGGGTAAGGGGCAACCGGGGTCATATTTTCGAGCCTGCTTTGTGCGGCAGTGTAGTTATCGACCCAAGTTTTGTTAAAGCGTCTAAGATTTTTTAACTTAGCCATGAGCTTTGCCTTGTAATTGTTGGTTTCGCGCAAAATAATGCCATATATGTGCGAATATTGTCGGGGACAATTTTTTAGGTTTAATAAAGTTGTCAGTGAAGAGTTTTTTGTAACTTTGCGGCAAAGAAGTAAAACTCTAAATTTCCAATGACAATATGGCAAAAAAAGCATTGTTAATGATTCTCGACGGATGGGGAATCGGCAACCACTCAAAGAGTGATGTAATCTATTCCACTCCAACTCCTTACTGGGATTATCTTGTAGATACATATCCACACAGCCAGCTCCAGGCTTCCGGCGAAAATGTCGGTCTGCCTGACGGTCAAATGGGTAACTCAGAGGTGGGACATCTCAATATCGGTGCGGGCCGTGTGCTTTACCAGGACCTTGTGAAAATCAATAAGGCTTGCAAGGATGGCTCAATACTCGAAAATCCCGAAATAGTTGACGCTTTCACATATGCACGTGACCATGGCAAGGCCATTCATTTCATGGGACTTACCAGCAACGGTGGTGTTCACTCTTCACTTGATCACCTTTTTGCTCTCTGCGACATAGCAAAGCACTATGGGCTTGAAAAAGTGTATATCCACTGCTTCATGGATGGCCGAGACACCGATCCACGCAGCGGTAAGGGTTTCATAGAAGAACTCGAGGCTCACTGCGCAAAATCAGCCGGCGTTGTTGCGTCAATCATCGGTCGTTACTATGCCATGGATCGCGACAAGCGTTGGGAGCGTGTGAAAGTTGCATACGACCTCCTCGTGAAAGGTGAAGGCAAGCAAGCTACTGATATGGTTAAGGCTGTGCAGGAAAGCTATGATGAGGATGTTACCGATGAATTTATCAAGTCGATTAATAATGCCAATGTCGATGGCACTATCAAGGAAGGTGATGCTGTGATTTTCTTCAACTATCGCAATGACCGTGCCAAGGAACTTACCATCGCCCTTACTCAGCATGACATTCCCGAGGCTGGCATGACAACTATTCCAAGCCTTCAATACTATTGCATGACACCTTATGATGCGTCATTCACCGGTGTGCATATCCTTTTCCCGAAGGAAAATGTGGAAAACACACTTGGCGAGTATCTTTCATCACTCAATAAGAAACAGCTCCACATCGCTGAGACTGAGAAATATGCCCACGTTACATTCTTCTTCAACGGCGGCCGTGAAGCTCCCTACGAAGGAGAGGAGCGTATTCTCGTTGCTTCCCCGAAGGTTGCTACCTACGACTTAAAGCCTGAGATGAGTGCGTATGAAGTTAAGGATAAGCTTGTTGAGGCTATCAAGGAGGAAAAATATGATTTCATCGTGGTCAACTATGCCAATGGTGACATGGTAGGACATACTGGTGTTTACGAAGCCATAGAAAAGGCCGTAAAGGCTGTTGACGAGTGTGTAAAGGATACAGTAGAAGCAGCAAAGGAGTCTGGTTACGAAGTGATTATCATAGCTGACCATGGTAATGCCGACAATGCGGTTAACGCTGACGGTACTCCCAACACCGCCCACTCACTTAACCCCGTCCCATGCATCTATGTGACTGAACGTAAGGATGCTACCGTAGAGAATGGTAAGCTCGCCGACGTGGCTCCCACCATGCTCAAAATAATGGGACTTCCCCAGCCAAAGGAAATGACCGGACACGCTCTTATCAATTAAAAT
Organism: Duncaniella sp.; assembly: GCA_023664955.1. GTDB lineage: Bacteria > Bacteroidota > Bacteroidia > Bacteroidales > Muribaculaceae > Duncaniella. Next base: position 969,854 of record JAMPEV010000001.1, on the reverse strand, counting down.
CAAACTGAAAGCTTAAGAGTGACATCTTGACAACTTGACACCTTGTCATTTTGTCAAGATGTCATTTTGCAAATTGTCAGTTGAATCTATGGAATCAATAAAGAAACTATTCAAAATAGGCCATGGTCCTTCGAGCAGTCACACTATGGGACCCATGAAGGCTGCTCAGGAGTTTGGCGAGAAGTATAAAAACGCCGCGCACTTTGAGGTGACGCTTTATGGCTCTCTTGCCGGCACCGGGAAGGGACACATGACTGATGTGGCAATTCTCGGTGTGCTCAACAAGATAGCCCCGACAGCAATTCGTTGGGAGCCGGAGATCTTTCTACCGTTCCATCCTAACGGGATGAAATTCCGCGCTTTCGATGTGATGGGCGAGGAGATGGGAAGCGACATTATTTACTCTATCGGCGGTGGCGACATAGTCCATGAAGGCGAAAAGCGCAATTCCAGCGAGGAGGTGTATGACATGTCGAAAATCAGCGATATCCTCGAATGGGCTGAGAATAGCGGACGCAGCTTTTGGGAATATGTCGACATGAATGAGAATAGTGATGTTTGGGACTATCTCAATGAAGTATGGAGAGTGATGCGCAGCGCAGTTGAGCGTGGTATTGAAGCTGAGGGTGTATTACCCGGTGGACTCGGAGTGCGCCGCAAGGCTATTTCCTATTACCTTCATGCAGCAGGGCATAATGACTCATTGCGCAGCCGCGGGTTGGTGTATGCCTACGCTCTTGCAGTGAGTGAGGAGAATGCTTCGGGTGGTGAAATTGTCACTGCGCCGACTTGCGGATCGTGCGGTGTACTACCTGCTGTGCTCTACCATCTTTCCACCTCTAAGGGATTCTCTGACAAGCGGATATTACGAGCTCTTGCCACTGCCGGATTGTTTGGCAGCGTGGTGAAACATAATGCATCGGTTTCTGGTGCAGAAGTCGGTTGTCAGGGCGAAGTTGGCGTGGCATGTGCTATGGCAGCTGCTGCGGCATCGCAATTATTTGGGGGTACTCCGGCGCAGATTGAATATTCTGCGGAGATGGGGCTCGAACATCATCTCGGACTTACATGTGACCCCGTGTGCGGTCTTGTGCAGATTCCATGTATAGAGCGCAACGCCTACGCAGCGGCACGAGCCCTTGACAGCAATCTTTATGCATCATTCTCCGATGGACGTCACTCCGTCACATTCGACCGTATAGTTGAGGTTATGAAGCAGACCGGTCATGACATTCCATCAATCTACAAAGAAACCGCCCAAGGAGGTCTCGCCGCAATACAGTAATTAATCTCAAGAGGCATCAATTACAAATTGCACAATACACAAAATGCTGTCCCTGTTTGGCAAGGAAGGCATTTTGTGTAATCTCCACATGTTTATATCTCCACTTCTTGGTGGGATCCGCTGGGGAGGCAGAGGGTGCCGAGAGCTTTCTTTTTGTCAGCAAGATATTTCTTCCAATGCACTTTGCTCCAATCGAGCTGGTCAGTGGACTGTGCCACCGGGATATGGGGAAGGGCTGTGCCATCCTTCACAAGAACCACAATAGGTAGCTCGGCGGTGGCAATATGGTTCCATCCGGGGGTGTAAATCTTGCCGGTTTGATAGTCAATCCACTTATCCTTCCCGGGCAGATAAACATCACGGGACTCACCATCCTCGAGCATCGGGGCTACGAGCATCGACTCGCCAAACATATACTGGTCGTCAACCATCCATGCCCCGGGATCATCGGGGAACTCCACGAGGAGAGCACGCATCATAGGGAGACCTGTCTGAGTACACTTTGTGGCTTGGGCATATACGTAGGGCATCAACTTATACTTCATCTCAGCGCATTTGCGGAAATAGTCAGTAAACTCCTTGCCATAAAGCCACGGCTCGGTGGGAGGAGCACCGTGAACGCGACTGTGGGAAGTGAGGAATCCATAGGGAAGCCAGCGGCGATAAAGATTTTCGGGAGAGTCGGTTACGAATCCGCCTATATCGTTTGACCAAAAGCAGAAGCCGCTTAGACCCAATGACAGTCCGGCGCGGATAGTGCCGAGGAAACCGGCATTCGTAGTGGCAGCGTCGCCGCCCCAATGGAGGGGATATCTCTGCGACCCGGCCCAAGCCGAACGTGCCCAGATGATGTTTTCACCATGAATTTTCTTGGTGATTTCAGCCACCGCACGGTTGTAGCGCACCGGGTAAAGATTATGTTCGTATAGACCGCTGCGACCATTGGAGTAAATCGCATCGAGGGGCGCACCTTCGCCGAAGTCAACCTTTATAGCACCCACCCCCTGAGTGATAAGTTTGCCAAGTTTCTCCTGATACCACGCCACAGTGGCAGGATTTGTGAAATCGAGCACCACATCCTCGTAGGGCAGCTCACCGCGACCGTTGCGGACATACAGCCCTTTCTCCACAAGTTCGGGGAAGAATCGATTTTTAGGTGTGAAATATGGCAATTGCCATAGGCAAGTGTGGAATCCCTGCTCCTTTAAGTCAGCAAGCATCTTTTCGGGATTGTCAAAGCGGTCAGCGGCAAATTCATAATCACATTGCCAGTCCACGCCAAACCAACCGGTGTCAAAGTGAATCACATCCGACGGAATTTTGTGTTCACGCAATTTATTGGCCACGTCACGCCCCTCAGCCTCGCTAAAATAAGTGATACGGCTCATCCACGTGCCAAACGACCATAATGGGGGCATTTCGGGACGGCCGACGAGGGCAGTGTATTCACCAAGCACCTCTTTGGGGTCGCCAAGGAATAGGAAAATATCCATCACCTCGTCAGCCATGAATAATTTAGTAGTTCCCACATAGCTTGCTCCGAAATCGCATGTCACCGGTGCGGATGTGTGCATGAACATGCCGTAACCCCTATTGGAGAGGAAGAACGGAATCGGCTTATACATGTCGGGGGTCTCAGGACCCTGTGGGTCAGTGACGAAGAGGTTTACTTTTTGACCAGCCTTGTTGAGGGAAGTGGCACTTTCGCCGCAACCGTAAATACGCTCACCGGGCATAAGGGAGAACACCGGATTGATAGAACGGGAATTGTCAGAGCCGCGCTTTATGAAGCTGAACGGCGCGACCTTCACCTGTGTGGAATCATTGTCGCCCCACACTCTCGATTGGGTCATCACCTTGCCGGAGGCATCCTTGAGTACCAATCGCCAAGGGTGACGGTGTATCTCGAGTGAACCGTTGGCTGAAGTGTAAATGACGGCATCCTCGGTCTGTGTCGTTTTCCATGCCGAGCGGTTGACGGCAGGCGTCCCGGCAAGCATCGGGTCATCATCCGGTTCCTTGGGGATTATCGGTGAAGTGTAGATACGTATACGCAGAGTGCGGTCATTGACCGGGTCGATGCTCATTTGTAGCATCGGGTCATTGTCATAGGCGGTATTTGGAAAGTCGAGTGCTGTGAGAGGCTGATGCAAGTAAGTGTTGGCATTGAAAGCCTGACGCGGCATCAGTTGGCGGCGCACCCATTTCACCGTTCCAACACCGGTTATGGGATTAAAATCGGCAAGACTGTCGGCAAAGAAATAGTGGTTGCTGAGGTCAGAAAAGTCCTGGCTCATGTCTTTTGACTGAGAGAGGAGATATTGCACACCGCCGTTGGTGTGCAATTGACCGTGTGCGAAAAGGGCAGTTGATAGCCCGACCAGCATAGCGGTAAATGTGGTTAGGATTTTTATTTTCATGGTGTTGACTGTTGTTTTCGGGATTAAGTAACAAATTTCCACAAAAATACAAAATTTATCATAAATTCCAAATCCTTGGCGATGATTGGGTGCAAAAAATGCTGTGCACGTTGGAGACATGCACAGCATTATTTTAATTAGTCAAAGGTGACTTATTATAAATCGGCAATTCTGCCGGACAGCAAGCAAGCTCCTGTGCTATACTCCGTTATAAAGAAATAGAAGGGTTGGTCAACCATTCTAAAAGTTGGTTCAGCTCCGGGCATTGCCGAAGACCATCCGGTGATTTCGGTGGCTGCCGCAGCTTCTACACCAGCTTCATCTATTCCGAAAGAACAACCTTGTGTGACATTCACTGAATAATCACTTACATCATCGTCAAACATCTTGATTGTGGGTTGGCTTAGACGGTCTACTCCGCTGTTGCTAAATATGTCGGTGATTTCAAATTTAGATGTGACATTAAACTTAGGAATCATTAATGTATCTTTTTTTGACATAAAATTATTTATCAGTGAGTTTACGTCTTCAGGAGTTATTGTTTGGGTCGGATCTCCTCCTTCTGGGCAAACAATGAGTAGGCTGAATGCTCCATTTCCAAAAGGCAATCTAAAAGCTAAAAAATCGCCCCTGCGAGTAAACTCATATTGTTTGTTAGTCACCAAGAATTCAACTTGAGTATCACCATTTAAACCATGGAATGTTTTTGTTTCAACATTATCCTAAGTGAAATACTCCCTTCCCCAAACGTCTTTAAAATAGATAGCGTTAATGATTGCAAATATCGTTTCCTGTTTAATGGTTTCATTGAAATTTCTAATTAATCCGTTCGTATGTCTCTCGATCCAGTCGTTTAATTTGTTTTTGGCTTCAATAGTATTCGAGAAATCAACATATTGTATTTCCGACTTTTAATATATATCAGCTATCGATTTGAAGGCATTGTTAATCTTATAATTCTTACTATACCAAATCGAGTTGTCCAATGTCATTTCTGCTTTTTCGTCAGCAATAGGTAATTCAGACATCAGAGATGAATGCAATTTATTTAGTGCCTCTAAATCGGAAGTGCCAAGATAAGTATAAATTTGTTGAGCAGTCAAATCGTCAACGCCATTTGCAAATATACCTAATGCGATAGAAGCAGAGAGTGGTGATACGATCACATTCGTTGACGGTCCAATCTTGTCAAAATATTTAACTGCATCTGAGGTGAATTTAATGTGGAAGTCGGATATTTTATCGCTGATGGAGCGGCTTTGCACATCAAGATTAATTTCTTGACGTTCAGTTCTGCCCTTTATCTCTGGCTCGTCGGATGAGCATGAAAATACAATCATTGACATAATAGCAATGATTATAGCTGAAAAATAAGTATTTGTCATAATTTTCATAATAATTAATGTCGTATGAATTATTTATTGTGTGATTAAATTTACTAATATAGATATGGTGACATGGTTGGTCCCGCATTGAAACCGCCATATCGGTTGGTCATGACATTAATCATGATGTCCTGCTTGATTCCGTCAAGCTGAACTTGGTTTGTATCCTCCTCAAATGTGCTTAAAACATCTTCTTCATGGCTACAAGCAGATGTAAAGGCTGAAATCAACAAGAGTATTCCACAGTTTAAAAAGTCTTCCTTTTCATAGGGTACCTTTAATAGATTGGTTTACGGGTGCAAGTTACATATAAATAACCAAATAAATGTTGTAATTCTTTGGAGAAAATTCGCATTTAAATATTATTAACAAAAAATATCCATAAATTTTTCAACAAACCATATAATAAATTTACCAATGTGTTAATTTTGTAACCACATAAAATTTAATTCCATGAAAATAAATCGTATTTTTGCTAATATCGGCATAGCTGTGTCGATTTTGTCGTTCGCAAGTTGTTCCCCTGGCCCCGAAAACGTTGTGTTGTCTCCTGCCAAGGGAGCTGAAAATGTAAACCCCGACGCCCATCTCGTGCTAACATTCAATGCCGCACCCACTTTAGGTGATAGTGGCATGATACGTGTCTACGATGTGCAGACCGGAGAGTTGGTCGATAGTCTTGACATGAGTATTCCTGCGGGACCTACAGAGTCGCGCACATACGGACCGGATTGTGACTACACAAAAGTGCCATACGATTATTCGCGCACCTCGATGCCCACCAACAAAGATACAAAGCCCGGCACACCTTCAGGAACAGCCGAACCCACACCTTCCGACTATCAACTCAATATCATAGGCGGGTTCACCGATGCATTCCACTTCCATCCGATAATCGTGCGTGACAGCGTTGCTACTATCTATCTGCATAATAATATTCTTGAGTATGGCAAGACCTATCGTGTCACTATCGATCCGGGGGTGCTCGTGCTCCCCGACAGCACATTCCATGGCATAACCGCAGCCGGCAATTGGGAATTTACCACAAAAGCAGAAGCACCGTTGCTCGGCGATACCATCACAGTAAGCGTTGACGGCAATGCCGATTTCAACACCGTGCAGGGAGCTCTCGACTTCGTGCCCGACTTCAGCGAAAAGCCGGTGGTAATCATGGTGGCACCCGGTGACTATGAGGAAATTGTGTATGCCCGCAATAAGAGCAACGTCACCATCAAAGGCGCAGGGATGGATAAGACGAAAGTACACTATGCCAACAACGAGGTGTTTAATCCTCACCCCATGACAGTGAAGACCAACGAATGGCCCGGCACATTCCCCTCTCGTCGCGCTGCCTTCATGCTCGACAATTGCAATGACATTGTGATTGAGGATATCACCATTGCTACCGACCTTAGAGGCCAGGCTGAGGGACTGCTTCTAATGGGCGATCGTATTGCCCTCTACCGGGTGCACATCATAGGTTCAGGCGATGCTCTCCAAGCTAATGGTACTATCTATATGGAGGATTGCGAACTTGACGGCGGTGGTGACACAATTCTCGGCCGCGGTTCACTTTTCGCATACCATTGCAATTTCCGCAACGACGGCGGGCCGTTCTCATGGGTACGTAACACCAAGGGTAACCATGGCGATGTGTTTGTGGAATGCAGTTTCTCTACCGAGGATGGCAAGATGGCCAATTACGGCCGTACCGGGTCAAATAAGGGGCATACTTACCCGGATGCGGAGTTTGTGCTGATTGATTGCAAAGTGAAAAATATTATTCCTGAAGGGTGGGGGACAATCGGTATGCCATCAGCTACGATGCTCGAATACAACACCTGTGACATGACAACCGGCGAGCCTGTGGACGTGAGCCAACGTCATGAATACTCACGCCAGCTCACCATGCCGAAGGACTCAGCCCTAATCAACTCATACCGCGACCCGGCGTTTGTGCTGAAAGGATGGAATCCAAGGAAGTGATATCGTGAGCCCTTCTCACATATAAACTTTTATATTGACCTTAAGATAAAAATAATTCGCGCCTCGAAATGTACGTAGCACATTCGAGGCGCGAATTTTGTTATTTTGGTGTACTTAATAATTCTGCTCACTTACTTATGTAGGTATACCAAGCGTTAATTATCGCAAAGTAAGCGAGGCGGATTAAAGACCGCGGCCGTGGCAATTTTTGTACTTTTTGCCGGATCCACAGGGGCATGGGTCATTGCGTCCGATGCGAGGGCCCGCTTTTACAGGCTGAGGCGCTGCCGGACGGCTTGCGCCTTGTGCGGCCGCACGCTGGGCATTCTCGCCGGGAAGATTCTCACGTGATGTTCGATACTTAGAATAGTCGTTGGCGCGCTCAGGCATTGCGCGTTCCACCTTGGGCTGCGGTTTGGGTGCCGGGGCTTGCTGCGGTTGAGCAGCCTCGGCCTGGTGTGGTTGCTCAGACTGAGCGGGGGCTTGCTGCACGAAGATGTGTCCGCGCATGAGTGCTGACATCGCTTTCACATTGAGATTATTTAGCATATTCTCAAAGAGGTGGAATGATTCGACTTTGTAAATCACTAACGGGTCTTTCTGCTCATATGATGCATTCTGCACGCTCTGACGCAATTGGTCGAGCTCGCGAAGGTGCTCTTTCCAAAGTTCGTCGATAGTCACGAGAAGCACAGCCTTATGCCATTCTTTAACGATTGATTTGCAACCGGTGCGGTAGGCTTCCTCAATATTAACCACAAGGTTGAAGAAACGCTTGCCCTCGGTCATGGGGACTGAAATACGGCCCTTGAAACCGCGATTTTCCACGCAGTCAACTATCACAGGCTGTGCAACGTCGATGATGTTCTGGCTCTTACGGTCAAATGCTTCCTGGGCAGCCGCGTGAATCTTTTCGATTGCATCCTCCTTGGCCATGTTGCGGTATTCATCCTCGGTGAACGGAGTCTCTATGGTGAGTACTCTGAACAATTCCATGGTGAGGTCCTGATAATCAGCCGGGGTGCTATAATTGTTGACGAGATTCTCGATTACATCCCACATCATGTTGGCGATATCAATGCCTATGCGTTCGCCGAGCAATGCATGGTGACGGCGATTGTAAATATAGGTACGTTGCTTGTTCATCACATCGTCATACTCGAGAAGACGTTTACGGATGCCGAAATTGTTCTCCTCCACGCGCTTCTGGGCATTTCCGATGGCGTTTGTAACCATCTTGCTCTCAATACGCTCGCCTTCTTCGAGACCGAGAGTGTCGAGCATCTTCATTACACGGTCAGTGGCAAAAAGACGCATCAACTGGTCCTCAAACGATACGTAGAACACTGATGAGCCCGGGTCGCCCTGACGTCCTGAACGACCGCGGAGCTGTCGGTCGACGCGGCGTGACTCGTGACGTTCGGTGCCGATGATGGCAAGACCGCCGGCCTCCTTAACCTCCGGGGTGAGCTTGATGTCGGTACCACGACCAGCCATATTGGTTGCGATGGTAACCATGCCTTGCTTACCGGCGTGGGCCACGATCTCAGCTTCTTTCTGGTGGAGCTTGGCGTTGAGAACATTGTGGGGAATATGGCGCATGGTGAGCATACGGCTGAGAAGTTCGGAAATTTCAACCGATGTTGTACCCACGAGTACCGGGCGACCTTGTGCCACGAGACTTTGAATCTCTTCTATGACTGCCGCATATTTCTCCTTCTTTGTCTTATATACGCGGTCGTTCATGTCGATGCGTGCTATCGGTTTGTTGGTAGGGATAGTGACGACATCGAGTTTATAGATGTCCCAGAACTCACCCGCTTCAGTCTCAGCCGTACCGGTCATACCTGCAAGCTTATGATACATACGGAAGTAGTTCTGAAGGGTGATTGTGGCAAATGTTTGAGTCGCGGCCTCAACTTTGACACCTTCCTTGGCTTCGATAGCCTGGTGCAGACCGTCACTATAGCGGCGACCTTCCATTATACGGCCTGTCTGCTCATCCACAATCTTGATTTTCCCATCGTCAATCACATATTCAACATCCTTTTCGAACAGTGTGTATGCTTTAAGAAGTTGGGTTACAGTGTGGACGCGCTCGGCCTTGATAGCGTAGTCCTGCATAAGCTCGTCCTTGCGCTGCTGGCGAGCCACAGAGTCAGCGATAGTTTCTGTTTCAGAGAGTAGGGCGGCAATGTCGGGAAGCACGAAGAACTGGGAGTCCTGGCTGCTGTCGGTAAGTTCGTCGATACCTTTGTCGGTAAGTTCCACACTGCGGTTTTTCTCGTCAATGACGAAGTAGAGCGGGTCAGTGACGGTGGGCATTTCACGTTGATTGTCCTGAAGATAATATGCCTCAGTTTCGAGCATGAGGTTCTTCATGCCCTCCTGTGAGAGGAATTTGATGAGGGCTCCGTTCTTTGGTAATCCCTTGAAAGCGCGGAAGAGGAGGAGGGCTCCTTCTTTGCGAGTTTCCTTATCCTCGGATGCGATTTTTGTCTTAGCCTCGGCGAGAATCTTGGTCACGAGCCGGCGCTGGGCCTCAACAACTCGCTGCACATTACCTTTGTACTCGTTAAATAGCTGGTCATCACCCTTTGGTACGGGCCCGGAGATGATGAGCGGGGTACGGGCATCGTCAATTAGCACAGAGTCAACCTCGTCGACGATAGCATAGTAGTGTTTGCGCTGCACCATATCGCCGGGCGACATTGCCATGTTGTCGCGGAGATAGTCGAAGCCAAATTCGTTGTTAGTACCGAATGTGATGTCGCAATTGTATGCGGCACGGCGCTGGGCGGTGTTGGGTTGATGTTTGTCGATGCAATCCACAGTCGAACCGTGGAACATGTACAGAGGACCCATCCACTCGGAGTCACGTTTCGAGAGGTAATCGTTGACGGTCACTACATGCACGCCGCGTCCTGAGAGAGAGCGGAGGAAGACCGGTAGGGTTGCCACGAGGGTTTTTCCTTCACCGGTGGCCATTTCTGCGATTTTGCCTTGATGAAGCACTATACCGCCGATGAGCTGCACGCGGTAGTGCACCATGTCCCATGTTATTTCGTTACCGCCGGCTATCCAATGATTTTTCCAAATGGCGTTGTCTCCCTCGATTGTCACGAAGTCCTTACCTTGGGCGGCAAGTTCGCGGTCGAGATCAGTTGCTTTTACAACGATGGTCTCATTGGCTGCGAAACGAGCCGCTGTCTCACGGACGGTTGCGAACACGATAGGGAGGTGCTCGTTGAGCTTGTCCTCGATGGTGTCGAGAATTGTTTTCTCATTTTGGTCGATTTTGTCCCAAATAGGCTGGCGTTCGTCGAAGGGAAGCTCTTCCACTTCCACTTTCAGACGTGCGTTTTCCTGTTCGGCCTCCGAAATAGCCTGCTTTATGTCAGCGCGGACATTGTCGATGCGCTCACGCAGCTGGTCGATGGTAAGACCTTTCATTTCTGGCTCCAAAGCCTCGATTTCTCTAACTATTGGTTCGATTTCCTTGAGGTCGCGTGTCGACTTGTTGCCGAATATTTTTGTCAAAAATGATTGAAATGACATATTATATTGTATGATTTTTCTTAATTGATGAATATATATATATGAGAACTTGTCAGAGGGTTCTCGGTGTGATGATTCTGCAGTGTTGCCTTTTGCTAATCAACCTTGTTGAGTCGCAGAGGGGGGAGAGAAGCGGCATTAGGCGAACGGATGCGAAGAAGGCGAGTAATGGTTGGCGCAATTCTGCGTGCGTCAACAGTTTCGTCGATAGTGGTTGGTGAAAGCCCCGGTGAAAGGATGTAGACCGGAGTAGTGGTAGCTACATTTCTTACCACGGGAGTGTGAGTCCGGGTTACCCCGGTGGAATCACCATCTGAAATTTCCCAACCAGGGTTGACCTGTACTAATAAGTCGCCGGCATGATTGGGGGAGACATTACGTTGAAGCGCATTCGGGTCATCGCCGGCACGACGTCCGAGGATGTCGTCTATTGTATATACAGCACTTACGCCGCTCATTCGGGCGAGAAAATCGGCAGCCTCGCGGCGTATTTCCGCCTCGTTTATATCCTTATCCTTAATCACCTTATGGTTAAGGTAGAAATATCCATTGTGATAGCCATTTACATAGTCTCCATTGCCATGGATAGCCATCAGATAAAGGTTGAGGAGCGAGATGGCACGACGGGGCGAAAATTGCCCTGAAGGGATGTTCCAACGCTCGTCATCTCGTTTGCCGCTTGCCGGGGCCGGGGTTCCGGCTATGAAAATGAGGGTATGGTTCATGCCCGGTCCCTTCTCGATTGCGCGTACGATGTTGGCAATATCGGCATCGAGGCGCACGTATGCGTCCATTCTTTCAAGTCGGTTATCGGCTTCACGTCCATATTGGTAGGGTGAAACGTCAAAACCGAGATTAAGCATATCGGTGACTCCGCGGCTGCCAAGCTTCTGTGAGGTGATATATTCAGAAGCTACAGTGGCAACCTCACGATTAGCGGGAGCGGAAGTTTTGAACGCCTTAAATCGATCCAAATCTTTCTGCGGGAAAGTGTGACGGAAGGCATAAACTTTCTTATAGTCAGGGATGTCGGGATAACGTGAAAGGGGAAGCATAGGTTGCCATGACATTGTGTCAAGGCGTGAAGAAAGAGTCACTCCGTAGTTGCGGCGTGACACCGGGGCTGGAACGTCTTTATAGAATGTCGAGGTGCTCCATCGTCCGTTTAAATCGTTAATCCAGAATCCGCTATTGCCGGCGTGACCTGCGAGTATGATTGCGACTTGTGGGTCAGCGGCAACAGAGTGAACTTCTCCAAGTCCGCCGTCGGCTATGCGGATTTCATCGCCGACAGTTGAAACTTTCAGAGCTTCAGGTGAATATGTCTCGGTGGTGAAGTTGCCGATGCTTTTTGAATCGAGAAGGATGGGATACTCTGTCTTGAGATCTGGATTCCAAATCATTGAGGCGGCCACTCCGTTTACAGCGGGAGCGGCTCCCGTCATTAGGATTGCAGCTGCTGCGGTAGCATCAACTCGTGGTCCGAAGTCCACATTCTCAATTGCTACTCCATTATCGATGAAACGATTGAAGCCATTCTGAGAGAAATTGTGTCGGAGGAGATTGACATATTCAGCGGTAAGACCTTCTACGAAAATTCCCACAACGAGTTTAGGGCGGGGAGTTGGCTCCATCATCTGACGCATAGCGGGTTGATGTGCGTAGACTCGTATGGGTGTAAAAACGCCAATGCCCATCGTCACCAGCGAGGCGACGAGCACAGAAGCAATATGGGCGGTTATTGGTGAGTTTTTACGCATATATCTTATTGTTGTTGTGGTGTTTATATGTTAATAAATAGCCCAATGCCCGCAATGCATCCGCTGCAATTAACGGATAAAAAGCAGGATTAGGTGACTGGAGTCCGCATAATAAAATGGCCACCAGTATTATTAAAAGTGCAAAGTTAACAATTTGATAGTAAAATAGCAACAATTTGGCGCATTTTACCCAAATTGCCACTGCTCCTATGAGACAGAGGGGATTTAGCCATAAGTATAGCCAGTTGGGCGAAGTGGCTTCATGTACTGAAATGAAGATGAGAAATGTTAGTACCAGTCCTAACACTCCGTTAATGCTGAAGAGAAGTGTGTCAAAAATGCGGGTTGCTGTCGATGGATTGAAATAGTGAGTTTTAACTTGTCTGATGGTGAGAATCAGAGAAATAGCTAATACTAGAAGTGCAATTGTCATTGGAGTCTGCCACCATGGGGTGGGGTCTGAGATAGCTGTCGAAGAGGAAGGACTCGTCAGGCAAATGGTATTAGTAACTATCGGACTTCCGTCTTTCTTCTTGGCATTAGCCATCATGATTTCGAGGCTTTCTGGAGCAAACGATGCTTCACGGAGCGAAATAGGTCGGTCAATTCCATTGCCCAGTGCAAGGTCAATGCCAAATTGATACCATGGGTAATTCTTATGGTATTGGCGCATGGCATTGCGAAAGGTTGTTGTCACCTCCGGGGAGAGGTCTGCTCCGGAGAAATGGAGCGAGTCTCCTAATGCCTTTTCAATCATGTCAAGTGGGCGAGTGGCGCAGTTGTCGAGCACGTAGTTGTAGCGGTACACGCGGTTTTCGGTCCGGAGGTTATTCTCAATAAGCTCCATGAGTCTGACAGTTTGTTCTTGCGTTAAATCCAGCTGCTGCTCAATGACTTTTCTCTTTTCCCAAGCGTAGGAATTCACAAAATAGCTGGTGGGAGCCACTCCTACGCTATAGTCGGTTTCGCCTTTTACAAACCGGTAAACGAAATTAGGGGCGGCGAAGTCAAATAGTCCCCAATTCACCACCATGTCACTCCCTGTAGCCTCGTTAATTATGCGTAATGCCGCATGGCCTTCCAGCTCATAAATGTCAGCACCGGCGCGGCAAGTGAGGAGCGATACTTTGTATATGTCGCTTTTTGTCGAGTCGGATTGCACCACTTTTGTCTCTGTCGGTTGAGCGAGAGCCAAAATTGGGGCTATCAATGATATTAATATGAGCTTCAGCCGTATCATTCGCTATCCGAGCAGTTTGGTTATATTATCGAGAGGCAGTACGGTAAACACATGTTTGCCGTAAGGGGTAAGTGATGGTGCCGGCAGACGGAAAAGGTCGCTTATTAGCCGGTCCATTTCATCGGCGGTTAAAGGCTGTCCTCGCTTAATGGCACTGCTTCGGGCAAGTGAGAGTGCCACCTTTTCATGTAAACTTGACCCGAGTTCTTCGCCGGATTCAATGACATTCTCGATCATTTCAAGTAATGTGTCACGGGGATTTCTGTCTTTGAGAATAGATGGTATTCCGTTGATACTCCATGTATTATCTCCAAGAGGTGAAAGGCTGAAACCGAGTTGTTCGAGTGATGGAAGAATGCTGTCCATTACCGTGTCCTGTGAGGGAGATAGCTCTAAAATCTCAGGAAACATGGTGGATTGCGACGAGAATGTGCCTTCAGAGGATTTCTGGAGGTATGTCTCGTAAAGGATTTTCACATGTGCCCGGTGTTGGTCTATAATCATCAGCCCGTCACGAGAGGGGGTAAGAATGTAGGAGTTCTTCAGTTGTAGGGTGGCTGAGGCATTGGTTTCTGTAACCAAGTCAATATCTAATATGCGATGCTCGCTTGAATCCTTTTGGATGGGTATATCGTGCCGGTCTCCGTTAAGTCGGCTTTCGAGCATGGTTGCATACCCGTCATCACGCTTTTTAACGAAGTTGTCATATAGCTGCTCCCAGTTTTGAAGGTTTGCATCATTGTTAGCAAATGAAGTTAACCTTGACGCACGGGTTGAGAAGCTTGATGTGGATGATGAAGACTTGGATTTTGGCAATTCCGGTGTGGCAAACGGATTGTAAGCCTCGTCAATCTGCACATCGTGTGGCGCAAAGGCATCGGGAGCAAATGCCGGAATATCAGGCACATCGTCAACATCAAAGTCTATCGATGGAGCAGCATTGAAACGTCCGAGCGACTCACGGACTGCTGCTGTCAGAATCTGCCAAATAGGCTGTTCGTTCTCGAATTTTATCTCATTTTTGGTGGGGTGGATGTTTACATCGATGGTTTCAGGGTCTACTCGCAGGTTTATGAAGTAGTTGGGCTGTTCGTCGGATGGAATTAATTGCTCGTAGCATTGTAGCACTGCCTTGTGGAAATATGGGTGACGCATATTGCGCCCGTTTACCATAAAGTATTGTAATGCATTACGTTTTCGGGCATTTTCCGGGAGACCGATAAAGCCGTTGATGCTCACTATTGATGTGTCGGTGTCGACGGGAATTAGCTGTTTTTCAAGACTCTTGCCAAACAGATCAACCACTCGTTGCTTTAAAGATGACGGTCGTAGGGAGTGAAGTGTCACATCGTTGCTTATCAATGTGAATTCTACCCCAATATTTACCAGGGCAAGTCGCTCGAATTCTCTCATTATGTTGCTCAGTTCCACAGAATCTTTTTTCAGAAACTTTCGGCGAGCCGGGACATTGAAAAACAGGTTTTTAACCATTAGATTAGTCCCCTGTGTGCATGCTTCTGGCTGCTGACTTTCAACCTTAGACCCGTTAATGATTATCCTTGTACCTACGGATGCGTCTCGATGCATGGTGCGTAGATCCACTTGGGCAATTGCGGCTATCGAGGCAAGAGCCTCGCCGCGGAATCCCATGGTGTGGAGAGAAAAAAGGTCATCGGCTCGCTGGATTTTTGATGTGGCATGACGCTCAAAAGCTAAACGTGCATCAGTGTCACTCATTCCCATGCCATTGTCAATCACTTGGATGAGGGTGCGACCTGCGTCTTTCAGTACGATTGTGACAGAAGTGGCACCGGCGTCGATGGAATTTTCCACCAACTCCTTAATGACTGAGGCCGGACGCTGGATTACCTCACCGGCTGCTATTTGATTTGCGACGGAGTCAGGAAGGAGTTTTATAATGTCACTCATTTTTCAGTATTTTCCTTATTATCAGATTTAGAGGGGAGAGGTTTATTTTCAGAGGATTCTGATTTGGAGGGTATTGCCGACTTTTCAGAGTTCTCTGATTTATAGGGGGATGGGAAAGACTCTGAGTTTTGTAACGGTTCAATTGTCTCCAATTGTTCCACAGTCGCATTTAGGGAGTCAGCTGCTTCTTCAAGCGGTGATGTCTCCGGTTGGGGGATTGCCGTTGGGGCTGCCGGAGCCGTTGGGAGGTCGGGTTCTTTCGGCTTAGGGACCTCGCGTCCTGTGGCACTTCCTCGGATGGTGTATGCGTCAGGTCTTACTTTGGAGAATATCTGAAGTGACGTCAAGTCATCCATTTCAGGCGGATAATCGAAAATCTCGTCAGGCGACATCGGGCGCAAGGGCCCAAACCATCTGAATGTCGGCAGGAAATAGGAGGCTCGTTTGGCGAGGTATAGCGGTGTGACTTTACCGGTGGTTTCGGGCCACATTCTGATGCTGTCAACTTCGCCGTTTTTGAATAGCGCATCCATGAAGCTGCTCTCGGTATAGGAGAATTTATTATAGGTGGAGTCATTCTCCATCGGGAACATGATTGTCTGCACATTTCCCTCTACATACAGACGTCGAAGCGTAGTGTCGCTGAACCAGGCTGTCATGTCAGATCCGGTGAGCTGATTGTAGCAATCTTCACCGATATGCTGGCCCACGATGCCGGTTTCAGGGAGTCGAGCCCAGTCGGTGGTAGAATCATTGAAATGCACATATACCACATTGCCAACTATTTGTTTGTCACCGTTCCATATTACCGGGTGATAGTACATATACATTATTGAATCGCGTTCCACAAGGCTAAGTGAGTCGCAAAGTCCTTGGACATCGTTTCGGAAGAAACGAACACGTCGAAAAGCGTTAGTCACTTTAGTTGAGTCGGGGAGCATGAACGCTGTGATGGTGTCGCCATGAAGGTAGAGAGTGTCCTTCTCGGAATATTCCATCGCCAAGGCATTACCGGTAACAAAGGAACTGTCCTTTATCTCGTCGTAGAATCCGTAGTCGCCGTGTATAGCTGATTTGTTGGCTGAGTCAGTAAGAATCATGTTTCCGAATGCTTCGCCAAATCCCTTTTCACGGTCGTAGAATAGGGTGTCGCCGGTAAGGGTATTTCCTCTGCGGGTGTGCACGAGCGAGCGGTTGTACAAATCGGCCAGCCCTTGATTAGTGTCGTAAAATCCTGATGATGAGTTGATCTCGCCGTCTTTGTTTATGATGCGTGTCGGGCACATCAACTGAGCGATACGGGTCTCAGTGTTATAGGTAAGAGAGTCAGTATACATCCTCAGAGTATCGTTTTCGCGCGGACCTTCTAGATCGACGTCCATGTAGAAAAATGCATCCTTAGTTGAGGGGTAATAATAGCCCTGAAGAGAGTTGAGTGTGTTCTGCTTGTCGGTTAGGGTGCCTCCGGTCTGGTAATAGCCCACATCCTCATACATATCATAGAAAAACACATCTGTTGTCAGAGATACGTCACGGTTGATAAGTCGCACATTTTTACCGGGATAGGCACGCAGTTCAGCAAGTTCCTGTTCGCCGTCGTAATATAATTCGTCACTGTAAACGAAGAGGGTGTCACCCTGCTCCATTCTCACGTTCATGAATGCGTCAAACGAGCCGGTTTCCTCGTTTAGACGGGCACTGTCGCAATACATGAACATATCTTCCTTGCGAATGCGCACATTACCCACAAGAATTTGAATACCGGAGTCGATGGCCGCATTATGTAGCAGGCGGTCAGCATGGAGGAGTATGACCTTTCCTGGTTCGTGAGGGTTGGCATTAGGGACTGTAGGACGTATCACCGGTTTGCGTGACTCGGGAGCGGCTTTTGCTTCCGGGGGCTTAGTGTTGTTATCCTTCGGGGTCTGGGCGAGCATGGCAGGCAGCGATATCACAGCCAGTGCTAACAGTGCCAATAACGAAGAGCGTTTCAATTTAGTTTGTGATTTTTAGGAAATTACCTCGCTAATTTGTTTCGGTTGTAAATCAACTGATTAGTTGGACTTTATCCAGCCGTCATTCTTGAATTCGCAGTCGCGCCATCCTTCTTCTATGCGGATGTAAGTGTCCTTAATCTTATTCTGAAGCCATTTGTCAAGTACTTCCTTGCGTTTTGCATTCTCATACATATCCTTAAGCATCTCGTAGTCATCGGAAAGGTTGGCTCGGTGTCCGTCTATTCTCTTTGATAGTTTCACGATTGCCACTTGGTCCTGAGTAGTCTTAGGATTTTTCATGATGAAGGCTTTAGAGATTTCTCCGTCCTTCAGATTGGCTACCTCGCGTGAAACTTCTTGGGGGAGTTGCGACATCTCGAATCGCGGACTACCGGTTTGACCGTTTACCATCACGCCTCGGTTGTTGCGAGTGTCTTTATCGTTCGAAATAACTCCTACGGCTTCTTCAAAGGTGAATTTACCGCCCATCATGTCAGAGCGGAGTGAGTCCACACGGTTGACGGCCTCGATTAGGTCCTTCTCAGCCACTCGAGGTTTAAGGAGGATGTGTCGGGTATTGACACGGTCACCACGCTTCTCGATCAACTGGATGATATGGAAACCGAATTCCGATTCTACAATTTTCGACACTTTTTTCGGGTCGTTTAGGTTGAATGCCACGGCAGCAAATTCAGGCACGAGTTCGCCACGGCCCATGAATCCAAGTTCGCCGCCACGTCCCGCGCTGCCCGGATCCTCAGAGTATAGGATGGCGAGAGTTGAGAAATCGCGTTCGCCCTTTGTGACTTGGTCGGCATAGTCGCGCAGACGAGCCTTAACACCGTCAATTTCCTCCCTTGGGATAGCGGGAGCCACGGTGAGAATCTGCACTTCAACCTGCATCGGCACGAAAGGGATACTATCTTCGGGCAGTTTGTCGAAATAGCGTCGCACATCCGATGGGGTTGCTTTGATTCCTTCGGTGATTTTCTGTTGCACCTGCTGCACTCGGCTGCGGTTGGCCACCACGGTGCGCAGCGACTCGCGCAATTCGGGGATTGACTTGCGGAACATCTGCTCAACTTTCTCCTTAGTGCCAAGCGAGTTGATGTAATAGTTAATCTGCGCTTCCACCTGCTGCATAACCATATTGTCAGAGGCCTCGATAGTGTCCATTTCGGCTTGGTGGAGATATAGTTTTTCGATAGCGAGCTGTTCGGGGATTACACAGTAAGGGTCGCCATTGATGGGCACTCGCTCATAAAGCATATTCTGGTAAGCCTCTTCGATTTCTGATTTCCAGATAGGCTGGTCGCCAACCACCCACGCCACTTCCTCGACAACGTTGTCAGTCCCGGCAGTAACATATGATGCGCCTATCAAAGTTAGAACGCTTACTAATATAATTGACTTGATTTTCACGTAGTTATAAGCTTATTTGTGTGATAAAATATTACAAAATCTGATTTAACCCCCAAAGTTACAAAAAAATCCGTTATTTGTTGAATTTTTTAGAGGTATTAACTAAATGTCACGACAAAACACGACAAAACAGCCCCGGAGCTGCCGCCCCGGGACTCTGTTATCTCTTTTAAAACGAAATCCATCTAATCAGAATGGATGCTGTTTTAGTATCAATTAAGGGTTTGGTATGCTGACTTCTCTGCTTTCAACATCCCAATATGCGCTGCATGAGTCATATCTATTGCCATTATGCCACATGAGATGTCCTTGGAAGCATACTCAAGATAGATCTCGATTGCTTGCGTGCTCTACATATTACCCTTGCATGCCCTTATAATGCCTGTAAAGTTCTTCGTAACGATCTCCGTATATTTCTTTCAAGTATGGAACAAAATAGTTAAATAGTTCTGTATCATCTGGGAATGAGTGTATATTTGAAAGATCGTGATCATCGGTCTTTTTATAATAGTAAAAAACTATTAACGTTCCGTCTCCTCCTAACGGTGATACTTGTTTGATGACGATATCATCATCAGTCATTGAAAATATAATTGGATTTGCAGGTTGTCCATTCCATGCCAAATAACTATAGAATTCTGAAGTTTGAATATTATAATTGAACTCTTGTTTGATTAGAAACTTATGCCGATCAAAGATAAGGTTCTTATTCCCAGAGTCATTATATCCTTTTTTTAAAAAGCTATATAGACCTAGAATCATCTCCCCTGAAACATAAAATTCATTTCCATTAATGATGAGTTTATCCCTATGAAAAATTCCAGGAAGCCAATTGTTCTCATCTGATTCTCTGAAATCTGTCTCATCTACAGATTTCGAAAATATCCTCTTCCCAACATATTCGTATGTGGCAAAATGTGCTCCGGATGCCAATTTTTGAGCCATCTCAGCGCTTACTTTCGGTTTATCTAACACATTGAGACTGCTGAAGTTATTTATTTCTTCTTCCGTACATGACGTGAATAATGCCAACATGCCAATAAACATGCATGACAAGATAAATTGTATTAAATTTTTCATATATTTAAATATTGAACTCATTTAAACTTTTGTGATTTGTGAATTTTTTTAAGGAATACCACTG
>JAMPEV010000001.1:900671-949628 GCA_023664955.1 Duncaniella sp. | reverse complement strand
CCCATCCAGCCGAAGATGTCGATGTTGTCCCAGCCTTCCTTGTTGTCGTTGCGCGGGGGATAGTAGTTGATACGTACTTTGTGGTAGTAACCCTGGTGACCGCCTGGTTCAGCACCGCCGCAGTTTGCACCATAAAGGTCGGGCTGATCTTCCGGTACGAGAATTGACTCAAGGGTAGAAAGTTTAGAAACCTCCTTGGTGCGGAAGTTAGCGGGCTCATCAAGTACGAGACCGTCGCGGTTTCCGAGGATGTTGGTTGAGAACCATCCGTTAAGACCGAGGCAACGAGTGCCGATGATAGGAGCGAAACCGGACTTAACGAGAGTCTGACCTGTCTTGAAGTCCTTACCTGCGATAGGCATGCCGGTCTTTTCGCTGAGTTCCCACATTGCGGGGATGTCAACAGTGGTGTTGGGGGCACCCATGATGAAGGGGGCACCTTCCTGAAGGGCAGCGTAAGCGTAGCACATTGAGGGGGCTACGTTAGCCTTGTCATCAGCCTTCATTGCTGCTTCAAGAGCTGCAAGTGTGCCATGTACCTCCATATTTACCGGTACGTAAACTTCAGTAGAAGCGGCCCAAAGAACTACCACGCGGTCAACACCTGTTTCCTTCTTGAAGTTGCGGATATCTTCGCGGAGCTGTTCTGCCATTTCCCAGCGAGTCTTGCCGACCATGATGTTGTCGCCGGTGAGGCGCTTTGCATATTCATGGTCGAAAGCAGCCTTCATAGGCTTGATTGCTTCCAGTTCGTCCTTAACGGGGTTGATATCTTTTTCCTTGAGAACCTCAGCATTGATGGCACTTTCGTAAGCGTTTGCGGGATATACGTCCCATGCGCCGAATACTATGTCATTAAGATCCGCAATGGGAACGATGTCTTTGTAGTGAAGATATTTTTTGTCAGCGCCTTGACCAACACGAATCTTGTCATACTGGGTCATAGAACCGACGGGCTTTGCAAGTCCTTTGCGAGCCATAAGTACACCGGTCATGAAAGTAGTTGTGACTGCTCCCAGGCCAACTACGAGCACGCCAAGCTTACCGTTGGCGGGTTTTACTGTAGGATTACTCATGATTTAGTTACTAATTCTAAGTAAGTTATTAAGGTTATTTAATTTGTCAAAGAAGGCTTTTTCAGAACACACCATCTGAAAAAGCCCTCAAAAGTACTGTATTTTTTTTAATTGTGAAATTTTTATTATTTAAAAATTCCCTTAATTTTGCTAATTCATGTTATAAATAGCGTATGTATGTTAATTAATTCAAATATTACTCTGTTTTGAGTTTTATTTGTTAATAAATGTAAATACAGTATGCGCTGTTTTGTTATTCAACGGTCCAGGTTTCGCCGGCAAGTGCCATGTCGCGGAGCGAGCTGAAATTCTTGCGGCTTCGCACATCGGCGATTTGTGCCTCAATCTCATCGTTGTACACGGGAGATTCAACATCGCGAATCACGCCGAGTGCCAGAGGGAGGTCGTGGCCGTCCATCATTGCGAGTTGCTGGTGTAGGAAGTTGCTGGGTGTGTGGGCGTCATGCACCAACACATCGTCCATTGAATAGCCGTCTTCGCCCACTTTCACTGCCTTAAGGAGGAAACCATCCTGCACGAGACCCATCTCCTTGTCCTTGCCGAATAGCATCTTTTCGCCATGAACGAGGTGTATGGTGCGCTCTACGCGGTGCTCTTTGTCGGTGATGAAGTTATGGATCCCGTTGTTGAAAATCACGCAATTCTGGAGGATTTCTACCACGGATGTGCCCTTATGCTGAGCTGCTGCTATGAGTACTTCCTGTGAAACCTGAAGCTCCACGTCAATGCTGCGTGCAAAGAAATTGCCACGTGCGCCAAACACGAGCTCGGCAGGGATAAACGGATCCTCTGTGGTGCCGTAAGGTGATGATTTCGACACGAAGCCGCGGTCGCTGGTAGGGGAATACTGTCCCTTGGTGAGACCGTAGATTTTGTTATTGAACAGAATCATGTTGATGTCGACATTACGGCGCACTGCATGAATGAAGTGGTTACCACCGATGGCGAGACCGTCACCGTCGCCTGAAATCTGCCAAACGGTCATGTCGGGACGTGCTACTTTGAACCCGGTTGCAATGGCTGCGGCACGACCATGGATGGTGTGGAAGCCATAGGTGTTCATGTAGTAAGGGAGACGTGAGCTACAACCGATACCTGAGATTACAGCAGTCTTGTGAGGTGGTACTCCGACAGCGGCCATGGCCTTGTGGAGTGAATTGAGAATAGCGTGGTCACCACAACCGGGACACCAACGCACTGACTGGTTGCTCTTATAATTGGCGGGAGTGTATTGTGTCTGTTCCATGATTATTTGTCCTCCATGATTTTAGTTACACCTTCTACCACTTCTCTAACGAGGAATGGCTGGCCCTGTATCTTGTTGATGCGTGCGATCTTTGCGTCAGGGAATTTAGCCTGTAAATAGTCGGCAAACATACCTGTGTTGAGCTCGGCCACAATCACGTGCTTGTATTTTGCTAACACTTCAGCGGTGTTGGCAGGAAGCGGATTGATGTAGTTGAAATGAGCGAAGGCCACGGACTTGCCGGCTGCATTGAGTTCTGTAGCGGCTGTGCGGAGATGTCCGTATGTGCCACCCCACCCTACTAACAGGGTGTCGGCACCGTTGGGGTCGAGTACTTCAAGTGCCGGGATGTCGTTGGCGATGCGAGCAATCTTCTCACGGCGTGCCATTACCATCTTCTCATGGTTAACCGGATCGGTGGAGATTGCGCCGGTGTTATAGTCTTTTTCAAGACCACCAACACGGTGCGCTGCGCCTTCGGTGCCGGGAATTGCCCAGTAACGGACATGCTCTTCGTTGCGAGTGTATGGTTGCCAAGCCTCGTCTACCATGTTGGGAGCAAGCAACGGGGGGTGTATTTCGGGGAGCTCGTTGGGCTCGGGTATGCGCCATGCGCTTGAACCGTTACCGATGAATGCATCGGTGAGGAGGATGACGGGGGTCATGTGCTCCATTGCTATACGCGCGGCCTCGAATGCCATGGTGAAGCAGTCGGTGGGAGTGGATGCGGCCACTACTGCTAAGGGTGACTCACCGTTGCGGCCGTATAGAGCCTGCATGAGGTCGGTCTGCTCTGTCTTGGTGGGGAGTCCGGTTGAAGGACCGCCACGCTGCACGTCAACCACCACAAGCGGCAATTCGGCAATCACTGCTAAGCCGATTCCCTCGCTCTTAAGTGCGAGACCGGGACCCGAAGTTGAAGTGACTGCGAGATGTCCGGCGAACGAAGCACCGATGGCTGAACATACACCGGCGATTTCGTCCTCCATCTGTAGAGCCTTAACGCCCAAGTCTTTGCGCTTTGCGAGTTCCTGAAGGATATCGGTGGCCGGGGTGATGGGGTAGCTGCCAAGGAATAGTGGACGACCGCTCTTCTCTGAAGCTGCAATGAAGCCCCATGCGGTGGCTGTGTTGCCATTAATATCTGTATACACGCCCGGCACTGCCGCTTCAGTTTCGATGCGGTAGGTGCTGACTGATGCGTGGATATTGTTGCCATAGTTATAGCCGGCTTCGATTACTTTGGCATTTGCCTCGTAAATAGCCGGTTTCTTCGCGAATTTGCCCTTGAGCATACGGAGTGCGCCTTCCAATGGACGGTCGAACAACCAGCACACCAAGCCGAGTGCGAAGATGTTGCGGCACTTGAGCACGCTCTTGTTGTCAAGGCCGGAGTCAGCGAGGGCTGCTTTTGTCATCGCTGTCACGGGTACTTCCACCACTTGGGCATTGATGTTCAGTTCTTTGAACGGGTCGTTTGTTTCAAAAAGCGCTTTTTTGAGGTCGGCTTCTTTGAATGAATCGATGTCGACGATTGCAACACCTCCGGGCTTCAAGAATTTGACATTCTGCTTCAGCGCAGCGGGATTCATGGCAATTAGCACATCGCATAGGTCGCCGGGGGTGTGAACATCTACACCCACACTTACCTGGAAACCGGACACTCCGCTGAGCGAACCCTGGGGAGCGCGCACTTCGGCGGGATAGTCGGGGAAGGTTGACACCTTGTTCCCGAGACCGGCCGACACATTGGTGAAAATGTTACCCGCAAGTTGCATGCCGTCGCCGGAGTCGCCGGAGAATCTAACCACAACCTTGTCGAGGGTTTTGACATTGGCTTTGTCTAACATAATCTTTTGTTTTTGTACTATATTGAATTAAGGTTAACCTTGATAGGTGATTAACGTGATTGGTTGTTGCTATTGAATTTGAGGGGAAGAGGGGTGGCGGTGAGGAAGTGTGAATTACTATAGGCGATGTCGCCGTTGATCATCACGGCTGACACCTTATAAGGTAAGGCTACTCCTTCGAGAGGACTCCAGCCGCATCGGCTTATCACATCTTCGCTCTTTATCTTAATCGGACGGTGGGTTTTATCCTGATTAGGTCCGATTATCACGAGGTCGGCATAGTAACCGGGGCGGATGAATCCGCGGCGGTCAATGCCGAATATCTTTGCCGGTGCATGACACATGAGTTCTGCAATGTCGGCCAGTGTCACGCTTTCAAATCCTGACTCCATGCTCATCATCGCCAGCATCACCGGGAGTGAGTATTGCACCATCGGCATTCCGGAGGCAGCGGTGAGCGCATTGCCTTCTTTCTGGCTTAAAAGATGTGGTGCATGGTCGGTGGCTATGCTGTCGATTACTCCTTTGTGTAGTTGCAATTGGAGAGCAATCCGGTCAGAAGGCTCTTTGATTGACGGATTGCATTTTATGCGTGCTCCATAGCGGTAGAAGTCGTTTCGGTCGAAGAGAAGATACTGCGGGCAGGTTTCGGCTGTCACCTTCACCCCGTCAGCTTTTGCCTGGCGGATATGTTGCAGCTCTTCGGCGGTTGAAATATGGCACACATGTAGTCGTGCGTTATGACGCTTCGCCAGTTCGAGAGCATGGTCGGTAGCGGCTATACACGCTTCGCGTGGGCGCATGTCAGGATGACATTCCACAGGTATGTCACTATTGTATTCTTTACTGAGCCGCTCTCTTGCTTCATTGACTATTGATTCATCTTCAGCATGGACGGCTATCACTGCCGGAGCGGTGGCGAAAAGATCGTCGAGAGCTTTCTGCTTGTCCACGAGCATATTGCCGGTTGATGAGCCTAAGAATAGCTTGACGCCTGCCACTCGCGAGTAGTCTGCGTTGGCTATCTCTTCGAGGTTGTCGTTGGTGGCGCCAAGGAAGAATCCATAGTTGACTCTTGAGCTTCTTGCTGCCCGGCGCAGCTTGTCCTCAACAGCTGCCATTGTTACGGTGGCCGGCTTTGTGTTGGGCATTTCGACAAACGAGGTGACGCCTCCGGCTAAAGCAGCTTTCGACTCGGATGCGATGTCGGCCTTTTCTGTCATTCCGGGTTCGCGGAAATGCACGTGAGTGTCAATCACACCCGGCATTACGATGCTACCTTTTGCATCGATAGCTTTTGTGGACCATTTGGTAATCTCCTCCAGTTCACCCTCCTTCAGGGAGTCCATTGCTCCGACTTTGGCTATAAATTGCCCGTCGGTGAGGATGTAACCGTAATAGGAGTCCCCCTCGTTGACAATGTAAGCGTTATAAATCAATATTCGTGCCATGGGGTTATCGCACTTGGGGGTATTTGGTGAAAAGACTTGACCATTTGAGGCGAATTACGCCGAAAAATCCTTCGCTGAAAATACCGGAACTCATCTTTGATGTGCCATATTGACGGTTGACGAAAATGATGGGCACTTCCACGATTTTGAATCCGTATTTGTAAGCGAGAAATTTCATCTCGATTTGGAAGGCATATCCTTTGAAACGGATTTCGTCGAGAGGGAGGGTTTCAAGCACTTTGCGACGATAACACACAAATCCGGCTGTGGCATCATTGATGGGCATCCCGGTGACGATGCGCACGTAGCGTGAGGCATAGTACGACATCAGGACGCGTCCCATAGGCCAGTTGACCACGTTGACTCCTGTGAGATAACGAGAACCGATGGCCACGTCGGCTCCATCCTTAGCACATGCATCATATAGGCGGAGCAGGTCGTTGGGGTTGTGGGAAAAATCAGCATCCATCTCGAATATGAAGTCGTATTTGTGCTCGATAGCCCATTTAAAGCCGGTGATATATGCCGTGCCGAGGCCAAATTTGCCTGACCTTTCGAGTATGTGTAGGCGACCGTTTAGCTTAGGAATCATATCCTTGACTATGGCAGCGGTGCCGTCGGGTGAATTATCGTCAATTATGAGTATGTCGAAGTCGCGGGGCAGCCCAATGACCGCCTCGATAATAGCTGCAACATTCTCCTTTTCATTATAGGTGGGGATAATTACCACGCTATCAGCGACTTTTACATCGTTTAGTGTTTCCATCAGTCCATTTTAAGGATTAATCATGCAAAATTACACATTTAATCTTTACTAAATCACCACAAAATTAAAAATTTCACAAAAAAAATTCATGAGTACATGAGAGTTTTTAAAGTTCCCAGAGTCCTCAGAGTTCTCATGGTCCTCAGAGTTCTCAGAGTTGTCATGGTTCTAAGAGAAAATCGCTTATGGACTGTTTCGAATCATCAATAGGGGCATTTTCACTTGGCGATGGGTAGTTTTTTCCGATTGTTGTGCTTTTTTACGCAAATTTCTATGTAACTTTGTGGCTCTAAAACATACACGTACTGACTATGGACTTATTTGACAAAATCTCGGCTGATATTAAGGCCGCAATGCTGGCTCGCGATAAGGTGCGCCTCGAAACCCTTCGTGGCATTAAGAAAGAATTCCTCGAGGCTAAGACGGCCAAAGGTGGTGACGGCTCACTTTCCGATGAAGCTGCCCTTAAGATTTTGGCTAAGATGGTGAAACAACGCCGCGAGACTGCCCAGATATATGACGAGCAAAACCGCATCGACCTTCGTGATAACGAGCTTGCTGAGGCTGCCGTTATCGAGGATTACCTCCCTAAGCAGCTTACCGATGAGGAGCTGACTGAGGAATTGAAGAAAATTATAGCCCAAGTGGGCGCTACTTCTCCAAAGGAGATGGGTAAGGTGATGGGAGTGGCTTCCAAGGCTCTCTCCGGACGTGCCGACGGTAAGGCCATTTCTGCCAAGGTAAAAGAATTGTTGAACAATTAACGGATTTCCAGTATGCTTACGCTACAACAGATAAAAGATGACCCCGAACGTGTCATCGCCCGGCTCGCTGTCAAAGGATTTGACGGCAAGCAGGGGGTAAACGACGTAATCGACTTCGACGATGAACGACGCAAACTCCAGTTTCAAAACGACAACCTCGCCGCCGAACTTAACAAATATGCCGCCTCAATCGGCAAATTGATGAAAGAAGGCCGCAAGGATGAAGCGGAGGAGGTGAAGAAGAAGGTCGCTGAAATCAAGGCTCAGCAAAAGGAGATTGCTGACCGATTAACTGTAACCGAAAACGCCATTCGCGACATCCTCCTCGGCATCCCGAATGTGCCCTGCGATGCAGTACCCGAAGGCACTTGCGCCGCTGACAATGTGGTCGAGAAGACCGGAGGTGAAATGCCGAATCTGCCTGCCGACGCGCTTCCCCATTGGGAGCTTGCCAAGAAGTACAATCTTATTAACTTCGACCTTGGCGTGAAAATCACGGGTCCCGGTTTCCCTGTATATATCGGGAAAGGAGCTCGTCTGCAGCGCGCATTGATCCAATTCTTCCTTGACGAGGCCGGTAAAGCCGGATATCTGGAGATTCAGCCTCCCTATGTAGTAAACGAAGCATCAGGGTATGGCACAGGCCAGCTCCCCGACAAAGAGGGACAGATGTACTTTATCAATGAGGATAAGCTTTATCTTATCCCCACTGCTGAAGTCCCCGTCACTAACCTTTACCGCGACGTTATCATCCCCGCTGACCAGCTTCCAATCAAGAACTGTGCTTACTCAGCATGTTTCCGCCGCGAAGCAGGTTCCTACGGAAAAGATGTGCGCGGTCTCAATCGTCTGCACCAGTTTGACAAGGTGGAAATTGTGCGAATTGAGAAACCCGAAAACTCCTATGCAGCCCTTGAAGAGATGAAGGACCATGTCCAGGGATTGCTTGAAAAGCTCGGCTTGCCATGGCATATCCTCCGTCTCTGTGGTGGCGACATGAGTTTCACATCTTCAATCACATTTGACTTCGAGGTGTATTCAGCAGCCCAGGGTCGCTGGCTTGAGGTGTCATCTGTGTCCAACTTCGAAACATACCAAGCCAACCGCCTGAAATGTCGTTACCGTGGTGATGACAAGAAGACTCATCTATGCCACACTCTCAATGGGTCAGCTCTCGCGCTCCCACGCATCGTGGCAGCGCTCCTCGAAGACAATCAGACTCCTGACGGAATCGTGGTGCCTGAATGTCTACGCAAATACACGGGATTTGACATCATCGATTAATAGAGTCACCAAGTGTGCATGATCTGATTGTCGTTATCTATAGCTAAAAGGATTTCACGGCCAGACAAACCAACTATACAATGTGACACCCCGGGTAAGGCCCGGGGTGTCTTGTAAAAAAGCATGATTCTTATCTCGCATCCTGAGTATGGAATTCTCCGGAGAGGAAATGTTGTGGTATTATCAGAGAATTGAAAGGGGGCAAAATGAGAACATTGTGGGGTAATCAGCGTTTTAAAATTAGGGGATGATCCCTAACTTCAACAATTATAATTATGGAAACAACCAGACAAGCAAAAATATCACGACTCATTCAGAAGGAACTGAGTGAAATATTCCGTCAGCAGACGGCCAAAACCCACGGCACACTTGTGTCAGTAAGCATCGTGAGAGTGTCGCCCGACCTCAGCGTAGCCAAGGTCTATCTCTCAATCTTCCCGACAGAGAAATCACAGGAACTCCTTGAAAGCATACGAGCAAGTGCTAAAACCATCCGCTATGAGCTTGCCCAAAAAGTGAGATTCCAGCTCCGCAAATGTCCGGAATTGACTTTCTTCCTTGACGACTCACTTGACTATCTTGAAAATATCGACAAACTTCTCGACAAATAAAATCCAGCAATTGGCTTCAAGATAGCCATCGCGAACCACCATGTTATCACTTCGAATAGCCCTCCGCTATCTGATTGCAAAGAAAAGTCATACTGCCGTGAATGTGATTTCACTCATATCCATGGCAGGTATTGCTGTCGCCGCTATGGCGATGGTGTGCGTACTGTCGGTTTTCAATGGCTTTTCTGACCTCGCATTCGGGCGGCTATCGATGGTGGATCCAGATTTGAAGGTCACACCTATGCATGGCAAAGTTATCGCCAATGCCGATTCGGTAACGAAGGTCATCTCCTCTGTGCCGGGTGTAAGTAAAGCCGTTGTCACAATTGAGGACCAGGCATTAGCGATTTTTAACGGAGTG
Organism: Duncaniella sp.; assembly: GCA_023664955.1. Classification (GTDB taxonomy): domain Bacteria; phylum Bacteroidota; class Bacteroidia; order Bacteroidales; family Muribaculaceae; genus Duncaniella. The sequence goes on along the minus strand of JAMPEV010000001.1, from coordinate 940,198 downwards.
CAGACTCCCGTGGTGATTCGCGGTGTACCTGACGACTATTCCCAGGTTTCGGAACTGTCATCACTGGTGATTGATGGGGAATTTCAGCCCGAATTTGGCGGAGCTGAAAGTGTGTCGCTAAGTGTAGGCACGGCTATCAACTTGGGAGCGCGCCCGTCGATGGAACGACCGTTGGTATTGACAGTGCCACGACGTGTGGGGCGTATAAACCCGGCATTTCCACTTGCGGCTTTCCGCACTGACACTCTACTCGTCGGCTCAGTTTATCAGACTAATCAGGCGGAGTATGACAACGATATGCTTTACATGCCCCTTGCCGCATCTCGCCGTCTGCTTGACTACACCACCGAGGGGTCAGCTGTGGAAATTGCATTAGCCCCGGGAGCATCGGTAAGCAATGTTACTAATAGTATTTCCGCAATGCTGGGCGACGACTACGTGATATCTGACCGGCTTCGTCAACAAGCCGATTCATATAGGATGATTTCCGTTGAGAAATGGATCACATTCCTAATGCTTGTATTTGTCCTTGTCATGGCTTCATTTAACATCCTCTCGACAATGTCCATGCTTATAATTGAAAAAGAGGACAGTCTGTGGATATTCCGCTCACTTGGTGCGACAGAATCTATGTTACGTCGTATTTTCTTGTTTGAAGGGATGTTAATTGCCCTGATTGGAGGCGTGATTGGAATCGTTATCGGGGTGGCACTTTCGCTTGCACAGCAGTGTTTCGGGTTAATATCCCTTAGCGGTGATCATGCCCAAATGTCAATCTATGCCTATCCCTGCCGACTTGCATTGAGTGATTTGGCAATCGTTGCCGGCGTGGTGTGCATTATCGGTCTAATTTCAGGCTTCATATCCTCTCGCAGTCTTCCAACTCAGGAACGCTAAGTCGCACATACCGTGAACCTTCGGATTAAGAGTGTGTCTAAAAATCACTTCAGGAAATTCTTAATCTCCACTATTACCTGACTGGCTTTATCTCGCCCTATTTGATATACTTTCTGCATTTTGCCAGGATTCATATCGATGCGTCCGATGGGAAGTGGTTCATCGGGAGCTATAACAAGCACGTTGCCTTTAGCCACTTCTCGGCTCACGTAGTCAAGTTGCGCATTATACATCTCATGCCGCTTCACCATTGCCTCTGCAATTGCCGGATAACGTCGCAATAGAAGTCGGAAAAGCCTCTTATTGACCGGCTTTTTCCTATAATCACGAGGTTGTGTGAGAACTACAACATTACGTTCATAACCTATGCTCTGAAAATGCCTTAATGGGATTGAATCGCTTATGCCACCATCAAGCATCTCACGGCCGTCAACTTTCACCGGTCGAGTCACCACCGGCATAGAGGCTGATGCACGCAGCCATTCAAGTGAATCATATGTTACTCTGTCCATCCGGTAATATACGGGCTGACCGGTGTGAACATTCGTGCATACGAGATAAAATTCCGTAGGATCGCTTTCAAAAGTTGCCACATCAAATATATCAAGTTCCATTGGCAGGGTATGGTAGGCAAACTCTCCTCCCACCAAATCTCCCGTGGTAAGCAGTGACCACAGTCCCATATATCGTTTGTCGTCACGAAAACGCATATTGTATCTAAGCACTCTGCCCGGCTGGTGGGATTTATAATTACACCCGAAACTTGAGCCGGCTGACACCCCTATTATACCGTCGAATTTAATTCCATTCTCCATCATCACGTCGATTACTCCGGCGGTGAACAGTCCACGCATCGCGCCGCCCTCAAGTACAAGGCCTCGTTTCATCTCATAATTCTTTTTCTTCAACAAAAATAGTGTTTCAATCAATAAGTTAGCTTGCCTCATAGCTGCGGGGCAGCTATGAGGCAAGGGGAGTGTGGTATATCGGTTGATTATGGGCGGAATTCGAAATGTTGAGTGCCGGTGGATGGCTTGGCTTCTGTGTGTTCGGCAAAAGTCGATGTGTTGCCTTTCATTACTTGTTCTACAATTTTGCGGTTGCGCTTGTAGGTCGGGTAGTTTTCGAGTATGTCGCAAATTGAGTCGTCGTCAAGTTGGTTTATCCCGAGAATTATATTGCTATTGTCGAAGCTTTTGCCATACTCCTTTATGATGCGTTCGGAGGTTACGTCTGTTTCTTTATTGGGCTTGGTCGGGGAGTTATTGGATGTAGGTGGGGTAGCGGTTGTTTTTTTACCACCAGGTGTACCTTTAGGTTCCAAGGGCTTACTTTCTTCGGTATTTTCTTGCTTGCCACCTTTTTCTCCTCTCCCACGCTGTCCGCGGCTCATTATATCATCCTCTTCAGCCTGGAGTGTGACGTCAAAACCTGCGGCAAGAATAGTCATCTTTACCTTGTTTCCGAGAGTTTCATCGAAACCGATGCCCCAAATCACATCCACGTCAGTGTTAATAGAGCTGATGAAGTCAGTGATTTCGTTTGATTCTTGCATGAGGAATTGATCCTCGGCATTGGGGTCGAAGTGTAGATAAAATAGGAGTTTTTTTGACCCAAGGATGTCTCTATTTTTCAAAAGCGGGGATTTCAATGCATCTTCAATAGCCTGGGTAACACGTCCTTCTCCCTCACCGTAACCGGAAGATATAATAGCCGCACCGCCATTGCGCAGGGTGGTGTTAACATCGTTGAAGTCGACATCAATGTATCCATGTTCGGTGATTATTTCAGAAATGGAGCGGGCAGCGATTGAAAGAGTATCGTCCGCTTTACCGAAAGCGTTGAGGAAACTAAGGTCACCGTATATTTCGGTGAGACGCTCATTGTTGATTACAAGGAGAGCGTCAACATATTTAGCCATTTCATCAGCACCGGCGATAGCTTTTTTAATTTTTTTCTGACCCTCAAAGAGGAATGGAATAGTCACGATGCCGATTGTGAGCAGACCACGTTCCTTTGCGATGCGGGCCACCACCGGAGCGGCGCCGGTTCCGGTGCCACCACCCATTCCGGCGGTTATAAACACCATCTTTGTGTCATCGTCAAAAAGGGCGGCTATCTCATCGGCGCTTTGTTCAGCAAAGTCACGGGCTGTTTCCGGGACATTTCCGGCTCCAAGACCGTCACCGATTTGGAGAGTGTTAGGTACGACAGAGTGACGCAGAGTCATCCGGTCAGTATTAATGTTGACAAAAGAGACCTGTTCGATGCCTGACTTGAACATGTGGTCCACGGCATTGTTGCCGCCACCACCCACGCCAATGGCCTTTATGATGATGGGGGGATTGTGTTCGCCATTAGCACTACTGAATGCCGATGTGTCATCGATATTCTGATTGCATGCTTTGTTGTATTCGTCCATTATGTTGAGTTGTATTCGTTTTCGTTATTTTTTATCTAACTGGGAGGGATTTAAATCTTATAATTTTGTAAGATTTGTAATATTTATAAGTTTATAAGATTTATAATTCTTATTAGATTCTTATTTATTGGTTATTCCTCGTCAACCTCAATCTCATCAGACATAAGGTTAACGGCTTTTTCAGAAATTTGTTTCCAGCGTTTACTCCACCAGGATTCTTTCCTTGGTTCCGGATAGGAATTTTCTTGTTCGTCATTCTCGTCATAACCAATCTCAGGAGGTGTTAGCTTTTGGGGACCGGCTTTCGTATTTGATGTGGTCGGTTGGGGAGTTGATGTAGGGGGATAATGAGTTGACGTTTGCTGCCCTGGTTGTTGAAAAGTCTGCTGAGCCGGTTGCTGGCCGGAGTGTTGAGCCGTTTGCTGAACTGGTTGCTGAGCGGATTGCTGAGCCGGTTGGTAAGATGTAGCTTGGGAATCTGTGTTAAAAATATGCTGAGCCGGTTCCTGTTGCACAAAGACAGGGGTGGGACGATTCATACATTCCACAGGATTGTCCTTGGCGGCATAGAGCGTTGCAAGCACATCGACGGCATCGGTGCTTTGGATGCGGCCGTCGTTGATGCGTATATGGGTGTTGGGGACACCGAGGCGCACATTCATCCCGGTCATTGTTGCTAATCGCTGGTTGAAACCATTGAGTTTAGCACCTTTGCCTACTATAATTATCCCTGCGGGGAGCTTATCAGGGTTGAACTTGGCATATTTCATCTGTTCGTTGATATTGGCAATGATTTCACCGGCACGAGCCACCACATAATTATTGATGCTGGTGTAATCAGCAGAATAGCTTGTTGGCTGATCGGCAGGAATGGCGTTTCCACCTTCGATTTTAAGCTCTTCCGCGCGTTCCTCGAGGTAGTTGAGGCCGATAGTGAGGTCGCGGGTTATGTTACGTGACCCCAGAGGTAATGTGTTGAGGTATTCCAGCAAGCCGTTTTTGTGAATTGACACAGTTGTGGTCTCGGCGCCGAAATCAACGAACATACAACCGCGGCGTCGTTCTTCGGGCAAAAGTACGAAATTAGCTTCGGCAATCTGGCGGACAAAAATCTCATGGACTTTGAGTTGTAAACGATCCTCGAGGACATTTGTGAGATTGCGCATCAGTTGGTTTCTACAGCTTATTACATTGAGTCGGGCGGTAATTGTTTCACCAATCATGCCGACTGCTTTCGTAGTAGGGGTCTTATCGACACGGAATTCGCATGGCGACACACACACTATTGTGCGCTCGTGGAGAGGACGATTGTAAGCGTCGCTGACTATATCGTTAATAATATCTTTTGTGATTTCGGTTTCGGATGCGAAACGTCGTTCCACATCCACAGTGTGTGAAGCCATAGAACGACCACCGATGGAAACGTAAACACCGGTGATTTTACGCTGTGCTTCACGTTGTTCAAGGCGGGTTAGCACATTTTTAATCGCATTTGCGGTTTCTACCACGTTGCGAATGCGGCCGTAACGCACTTCGTCATACAGTCGTTCCTCTTCAACTGATTTCACACTCAGGGCACCGGCAGAATCAACCGTGCCGACGGCACCTCTCACTTTAGAGCTCCCTATTTCGAGAGCGACGATATATTTTTCTTCCATGGCGATGGTTTATTGTCTTGTTGGTATTGGTAGGTCGGATTTAGCTTGGACACCGGGCTTGGTTTGTCCTGGTGCCACGTTGAAGCCGGCGAGCATTGTTCCGGTGTCCACGGCTTCATCGTCATCATATTTTATAGTCTCCACGTGGGCTGAGTGGCGTTTGCGCTTGCTGGCCACTAATTGTCCTCTCCATTTCAGGGTGAGGGTATCGTATTTCTCCCATCCCTGTTTGGGGAGTACAACGGTGTAAAATTTGCGTAGGCGGCTGAACTTGTCATCGAAATGATTTGGCGCACCGATGTTTATCACGTGCTCCTTGATGTTTGGGACGAGGATGATGTCGTTAGGCGACTTCACTTTAATCATGGAAATGAAGCTATTCCACACTGAGTCGTTAGAGATATACTCGATAAGGGGGAGAAGCGACAACGGTGTGAAAGCGGTATCGGCGGGGTCGAAATGACCGGCTATCACAGGTACATCCTGATGATAGCGGGCATTGGCAGTCACTCGTTTCCCTATTTTGTTGATATAGTATGACTTGCCGTTGTCAAAAATCCTTGCGACCGGCACAATCGGCTGGGCTGTAATTCTAATAGTGCCATCGGTCATGCGCATTACTTGGGCATCTTCCACTTTGTCGAGGGAAAGCAAAGTCTTGCGAAGCTCCAGTGTGTTGATGTTGGCAATAGGCATTTTTGTCGCTTTATCGGGGAGGTCGTTGATTTCGTGGGCAAGTTCCTCGGCTGTAACGAACTGGCGGCCGGCTCCGTTGCCGTCAACGGAGATTTGCACACCCCGGCAAAGGTCGTTGTCCTCTTGGGCATTGGACAAAGTCACAGCAACCACGAGGTAAACCAGCAGTACGAGTGAGAATATTATGCGTAGATACTTTTGCATGAATAAATTGAGAATTGAGAATTGACCATTGTCAATTGTTCACGTTTTTAGTCCAGTCGATGACTTCGGGGATGAAGGTGTTGATGTCACCGGCTCCCACGGTTAATAAGATGTCAAAGTTACGATTTTTCAGTGTTTCTACCAATTTTTCTTTGGGTATTAAGATTTTATCGTCACATTTAACATCTTTGAATATTATCTCAGAGGTTACACCGGGTATTGGCTCCTCACGCGCCGGATATATGTCGAGCAAGATAAGGGAGTCGGCGGCTGAGAGAGCATCAGCAAATTCAGGTGCGAAATCGCGGGTACGGCTGTAAAGGTGCGGCTGGAATGCGACGGTGAGTTTACGTCCGGGGTATAGAGCTTTGACTGATGCGATGGAATTGCGTAATTCTTCCGGGTGGTGGGCATAGTCATCGATGATAATCCTTCCAGTGCCGTTATCCTCCTTAAGCCAACATTCGAAGCGACGCTTTATACCTCGGTAAGTGTTGATAGCCTCGCGGATTACATCAGGTTCGAAGGCGTCGGTTAGAGTCACGGCGGCAGCTGCGGCAATAGCATTCTCGATATTAACTTCAACAGGAACTCCAAGATTCACATTGCGGATAGTGCCCTTGGGGGTAACAATGTCAAATGTGATTGTGCCGGGTTGACGGCGAATGTATGAGGCGTGGAAGTCGCCCTTGTCTCGGGAGTATGTGTACACTTTTACACCTTCCTGCGGACGTGGCTTAAGTTTCAAATCTTCATGTACGATCAGGGTGCCGCCGGGACGGATTAGCTCGGTGAAGTGGGCAAAACTTTCAAGATAGGCCTCCTCCGTACCATAAATGTCGAGATGGTCAGGATCCGTGGCAGTAATCACGGCGATGCTTGGGGTGAGATGGTGGAATGAGCGATCGTATTCGTCGGCCTCGATTACGCAATAATTGGATGAGGGGGTGAGAATGAAGTTGGAATTGTAATTTTTAAGTTCGCCGCCTAAGAAGGCGTTGCATCCCACCTTTCCGCTTTGGAGAATGTGGGCTGCCATTGACGATGTGGTGGTCTTGCCATGTGTGCCGGCAAAGCATAGGGCACGGGATTCACGGGTAATAATCCCCAGAGCCTGTGCGCGTTTCATGATTTCAAAACCGTTATTGCGGAAATATTGCAGAATAGGCAATGTGGTGGGGACAGCCGGTGTATATATAACTAAAGTGTCCTCGGGATTACGGAATTCTGCGGGGATTGAGTCGGCACTTTCGTTGAAAGTAATTTTAACGCCTTCATTCACGAGCTCGTTGGTCAGGGCTGTTGAAGTGCGGTCGTAACCTGCCACGTTTTTGCCTTTTGCCAAGAAATAGCGTTCGAGAGCTGCCATTCCTATGCCCCCGGCACCTACGAAGTAAATATTGTTTATATTGGATATATCTTGCATATATGATTATTTAGAGGTGATTTCGCATATTTTATCAACGATTTTATCGTCAGCATTTTTAAGGGCCATTTTCTTGATGTTGTCGGAAAGCTGATTTCTTCTTTCCTCATCTTTAACCAGCTTGACAATTGTGCCGGGAAGTTGTTTCACGGCATCGATGTCAAGAATCATCACAGCGGCGTCTCGGTGAGAAAGTGCTTCAGCATTATGACGCTGATGGTCCTCTGCGACGTTGGGTGAGGGGATGAGCACCACGGCTTTTCCGAGATTCTGAAGTTCGGAGATGGTACCGGCACCGGCTCTTGATACTACGAGGTCTGCGGCACGGTATGCGAGATCCATGCGTGTGATGAATGTTGTGGCTTGGACGTTGGCGTAGTCCTTGGCCATTGCTTGAAAAGTATCGGCTCCGTAACGCCCTGTCTGCCAGAGAAGTTGTATTCCGTTTTTGGCGATTGTGTTCAGCGATGCTGCCACAGCCTCATTTACAGTCCTTGCGCCGAGGCTTCCGCCCACCACGAGGATGAGTGGAGTTTTCTGGTCGAAACCCAGTTGGCTTTTTGCTTCAGCTTGAGTTAACGTGCAGGATTCTAGGTCGGTGCGTACCGGATTACCGGTTTTGACGATTGATTCAGCCGGGAAAAATTTTTCGAGACCGTCATAAGCCACGCAGATTGCATTGGCTTTTTTTGCCAAAAGCTTGTTAGTAACACCGGGGTAGGAATTTTGCTCTTGAAGGAGTGTAGGTATCCCATTTTTTTGAGCTTGTTTTAGCACAGGACCGCTGGCGTACCCACCCACGCCGATTGCGATGTCGGGCTTGAATTCCCTGACTATTTTGCGGGCTTTGCGAAGTGATTTCCACAGCTTCCACAGCACGCCGAAGTTACGCCACAGTCGTTTGCGGTCGAAGCCGGCCACCGGGAGACCTTCAATTTTGTAGCCGGCGGCAGGAACTTTGTCCATTTCCATTCGGCCGAGGGCGCCGACGAAGAGGATTTCGACATCGGGAAAACGTCTCTTAATGGCGTTGGCAATGGAGAGAGCGGGGAAAATGTGTCCCCCCGTGCCGCCACCCGAAATCAAAACCCTTTTCAATTGACAATTGACAATTGACGATTGACGATTGACTGATGTGTCGTTGTCCATTGCCTTCGCGTTATTACTGAAATTTGGTGTATTCGACATGACTGTAATGTATTAGCCTATGGATTATGTTATAATATTTAACACTTTTACCTCATAATTGTTAAATGTCAATTGAAAAAATGTCAATTGCTAAAGCTGCATTCGGTTTTCGTCGCGGAATTGTTCGGGTAGTGATTCGAGCTCTTCGCGTATTTCCTGTTTTTTGTTACCATGGCGTGTGGCGGTCCGGCTTACTGATAACATTATGCCGAATGCGATGGCAGTTACAACAATCGAGGTGCCGCCTTTGGATATTAATGGTAGTGGCTGACCTGAAACCGGGAACACACCGCTCACAATCCCAATGTGGAAGAGTGCTTGGAAGGCTATCATTACCGCCATTCCCAATACCATCAACGCCGGATACGTTCGGTTGCATCGGGAGGCGATTCCGGAGCCTCGTCCCAATAGCCAGAGGTAGAGGAGGAGTACCACTAAGCCGCCAATCAGTCCGAGTTCTTCAATTACAATGGCATATATGTAGTCGGAGAAGGCTAACGGTAATCGAGAGGCTTCGCGTGAGTTGCCGGGTCCTACGCCGTGAAGTCCACCATGCGCCTGTGCCATGTAAGATAGTATTTCCTGACGGTTGACCCCGGTGGCAGGAATTTCCCACTTGGGAATAGAGTCGTTGCCAAAGAATCGTTCCATTCGCGCACCCCATGTATTAAAGCGTGTGCCGCTTTTTTCCACACCATTTGCGGTCATTTCTATTTGTTGATCTGCGTCGGCCGGAATTTCTTCCGATTCTGTGAGATATATGTATCCGATAAAAATGCCTCCGCATGCGGCGTAGAAAAGAGTCAGAGCTAAGAGATGGATTATTTTCACGCCTCCGATAATCATCATCGAGTAGCTTATGGCAAAAAGGAGAAGAGTGTTGGTGAGCCCTTGGCTGATTAGCAAACCGCTGAACACAAGCACGATAATACCCGAATAAATCACTCCTCTACTCGTTATTCCCACATCCTTGGGATTCTGATTCCAGGTCATCACCAGCGCAATCATCATTACTGCCGAAATTTTAACCATCTCAGCCGGATAGATGCCTATCCCTAAAAGAGTTAATGACCGCCGGGCTCCGTTCACTATGTCACCGAAAAACAACACATATGTCATCATCGCCACTGATATGATGGCAAATCCAATTGAGAATGGTATATAGTAGCTATAGTGACGGCGTGAGAAGTACCAAACCAACACGCAGCCGCCCATCAGCATTACAAGGTGACGGATAATCGGTCCCATCACGCCCAGTGACGAGCCGGCAATCTCGCGGGAGGAAGCACTGTAGAGTTCGATAATGGACACGAGGCATAATGCGATGAATATCCCCCAAATGTGCTTGTCGGCTTTGGCGACGGCTTGGGGCTTCGCTTGCGAGGTGGTCTCCTCTTGGAGTGTGGGATTTAATTCTATTGCCATAGAGTAGAGATTGGAGGGAGTTAAAAAGATGTGGATATTGGAGGGCCTATTTCATGTTCTTGACTATTTCCTTGAACTGTCGGCCTCGGTCCTCGTAACTTTTGAATAGGTCGAAACTTGCGCAGCAGGGGGAGAGTAGTACGGTGTCACCGCTTTTGGCAATTCGACGAGCTGTGTCCATGGCATCGGTGATGGAGTGAGTATCGTAAATCTCAGCAACTTGCCCGGTGAAGAAGTCAAGGAGCTTTTGGTTATCCTTGCCCATGCAGATAATTGCTTTAACTTTTTCTTTTACAAGGGGAAGAATTTCGTTGTAGTCGTTACCTTTGTCTTTGCCTCCGAGAATAAGGACGGTGTTTCGGGGCATCGACTCGAGGGCATACCAGCATGAGTTGACATTTGTGGCTTTTGAGTCGTTGATATAGCGGACGCCATCCACTGTGCCGGAGTATTCCAAACGGTGTTCCACACCTTCGAAGTCACCTAAGGCTTCGCGTATTTCATCTTTGTCAATGTCAAGGATACAGGCAGATAGAGCTGCAGCCATTGAATTATACAGGTTATGCAAACCGTTAAGCGACAAGTCGGCACGTGGCATAATGAGGGAGGTATCCGGGGTGTTGATGATAAGTTCGGACTCATCATCGACAAAAGCCTTTGAACCGGCTTCCTTGTGCTCAGAGAATGGGAACATCTGCGACTCGATGCTGATTTGCTCGAGTTGGCGGCGTATCACCGGGTCATCCTGCCAGTATATGAATGCATCCTGAGGTGTCTGATTGTTAAGAATGCGGAACTTGGCGTTAATGTAGTTCTGCATATTATAGTCGTAACGGTCAAGATGGTCGGGGGTGATATTGAGGATTATGGCTATGTTGGCACGGAAATTATACATGTTCTCCAATTGGAAGCTCGACAGCTCGATTACAAAGACATCGTGATGCTCGCGAGCCACTTGGAGAGCGAGGCTTTGTCCTACATTCCCTGCCAAACCTACGTTGATGCCTGCATTTTTCAGTATGTGGTAAATGAGGAGTGTGGTGGTCGTCTTACCGTTACTGCCGGTTATACACACCATTTTAGCATCGGTGTAACGGCCGGCGAATTCGATTTCCGATATTATGGGAATCTCTTTTTCAACGATAGCTTTGACCACAGGGGTGGTGGGGGCTATACCCGGGCTTTTCACCACTTCGTCAGCAGCAAGGATGCGCTCCATAGAGTGATGTCCCTGCTCCCATTCAATACCCTCGTCATCAAGTATTTTTGCATATTTAGGGGTGATGGTGCCGTAGTCACTGAGGAACACATTCATTCCTTTTACCTTTCCGAGGATAGCAGCTCCGACGCCACTTTCACCTCCACCTAATATAACGAGATTTTTTGTCATTTTTAGCGAATTTTGAGTGTTACGAATGTTATCACGGCAAGGAAAATGCCGATAATCCAGAAACGAGTCACAATCTTTGATTCCGGAATGGCCCGCAGTGGATGTTGAATCAATGCCTCTATCCCCGAGTTGCCGGGTTTCTGGAAATGATGGTGGAGCGGGGTCATCTTAAAGATGCGCCGCCCGGCTCCATATTTCTTCTTTGTGTATTTGAAATATGCCACTTGTAGCATCACTGATAAATCCTCCACGAAGAAAATTGCGCAAAGAATGGGTATCAGTAACTCCTTGTGAATCAGAATTGCAAATACGGCAATGATACCGCCTATAGTAAGTGAGCCGGTATCGCCCATAAACACTTGTGCCGGGAAGGCATTATACCAAAGGAATCCGATAAGCGCACCGATGAATGCCGACATAAATACCACGAGCTCCGAGGATTGCGGTATATACATTATGTCGAGATATGTCGAGTAAATCACGTTGCCACCAAGATAGGCCATTATGGCGAGTGCCACACATATTATGGCAGAGGTGCCGGCGCAGAGTCCATCGAGTCCGTCGGTAAGATTGGCACCGTTACTGGTAGCGGCCACAGCGAATATCACCACCATGATAAATAAAATCCATCCTCCGGTTTGCGCATGACTGCCCATCCACTGGGTTAGATAGGCATAATCAAAGTTGTTGTTCTTGACAAACGGGATAGTGGTCTGGGTGGATTTCACATCCTGCGATTCTTGAATGTCGACGGCTTCAATTTCTGCCGACACGTTGTCGCGAGTCATTGTCACTTGTCGCTGAGTGATGTCAGGGCTGAGGTACATGGTGATACCGACCATCAGCCCGAGACCTACTTGTCCGATGATTTTGAATTTACCCTTCATTCCCTCCTTGTCGTGCTTCTTGACTTTGATATAGTCATCACAGAATCCGAGGGTACCTAACCAAATGGTGGAGATGAGCATCAGAAGCATATATATGTTACTCAAATCGCCAACCAAAAGACATGGTATCACTATGGAAATGATGATTATAATACCACCCATGGTGGGTGTGCCTTTTTTCTGCATTTGTCCTTCGAGCCCAAGTTCGCGGATAATCTCTCCCACCTGCATCAGCTGCAGGCGGTCAATGATTTTTCGTCCTATTACGAGTGCGATGAAAAGCGACAATAGCAGAGCGGCTCCTGAGCGAAACGTGATGTAGCTCATGAGTCGTGATCCGGGAAAATTTCCCTCCTGTAGTAATTCAAATAGTGAGTAAAGCACCTGTTATAATTTTATTATACGTTTTCTTTTATAATTTCTGTTACCACTTCACGGTCGTCAAAGTGATGTTTCACACCTTTGATTTCCTGGTAATCCTCATGTCCTTTTCCCGCAATAAGTATCACTGTGCCGGGCTTGGCAAGCGCACATGCGGTGCGGATGGCCTGACATCGGTCAGTGATGTGGAGAGTGCGTGTGCGTGCTTCCGCATCGAGTCCCTCCTCCATGTCGGCAAGAATATCTTCCGGCTCCTCAAATCGTGGATTATCAGAAGTGAGAATCACGCGTTCGCTTCTTGCTGCCGCTTCACGCGCCATAATGGGACGTTTGCCCTTGTCACGGTTGCCGCCTGCACCCACCACGGTGATGATTTCGCCATCTTTCCCTACCACTTCACGGATGGCATTTAGCACATTGACTACTGCATCGGGGGTATGGGCGTAGTCAACAATGGCGGTATAGCCCTTGGGTGAGTGGAAAGCCTGGAATCGGCCTGCCACCGGAACGAGTTGAGAAATGTGGCGAAGAACTTCTTCTTTGTTCCACCCAAGCAGGATTGATGCGCCATAGACGGCTGTGAGATTGTAGGCGTTGAATTTGCCGGTGAAAAGAGTCTCCACTTCGTTGCTATTGAGCGACAAGAGGGTGCCGTCCAGTCGGGATTCCACAACCTTACAGCGGAAGTCGGCGTCGGTTCGGAGAGAATATGTGTATTTCTTTGCCCGGGTATTTTGTAGCATCACATGTCCCACTTTGTCATCAGCGTTAGTGAGCGCAAATGCGGTTCGAGGGAGCATGTCGAAAAACGACTTCTTTGCTTCGAGATAGGCCTCCACGGTCTTATGATAGTCAAGATGGTCGCGGGTGAGATTAGTGAAAATACCGCCCTCGAAATGAAGGCCTGCGATGCGATGCTGAGCAGCGGCATGGGAGCTGACCTCCATTGCCGCATACTCGCAGCCGGCTTCCACCATGAGATGCAGCATCTCATTGAGTGTCAGTGGGTCGGGAGTGGTATGGTCGGTGGGATAAGCCTTAGTCTCCACGTAGTTACATACGGTGGAGAGCAGCCCGGACTTATAGCCCATCAAGCGGGCCATTTCATATATTAAAGTGGCGGTGGTGGTCTTTCCGTTTGTTCCGGTCACACCCACTAAGCGAAGCTTTCGCGAGGGGTTGTCCCACCATTGTGAGGCGAGATATCCGAGAGCGATCGCTGAAGAGGGAACCACAATGTAAGTAACCATGGGTGAAATATCCTCTGGAAGATACTCGCACACGATGGCTGAAGCCCCTTTTTCCTGAGCCATGGGGATGAATTTGTGACCGTCGACGCTCACGCCCGGCACGGCGATGAACAGTGAACCCGGTCCCACGGTGCGTGAGTCGGAAGTGACGTTGGTGATTTCTTTGTGGTCATTCCCGATTATTTGCTCTATATCAAGTGGTGATAACAGTTCGTTCAAAGTTTTCATATCTCTGTGAGGTTTAGTTGTCTAAATGCAATGCAATTTCAGTGCCCGGAGCCACCTTTGAGCCGTGAGTGGGATTCTGGGAGCGTACAAAGCCTGTGCCGGTGACAGTAACATTGTAACCTGCACGTTCGAGTGTCACGATGGCATCACGCACACCGTAGCCGATCACGTTGGGCACTCCGTGCTCCTCTTTTGCCGGGGCTTTAAGTCCATGGCGTGAGGTGAGCGCGAGTTCAGAATGTAGATTTTTAAATCGGTGATTGTCGGGTGTGGCGAAGAAGGTAGGTCCCTTAGGCGTGGTGTTGGCAAGATTGTAGTCCGAACTGTTACCCAGCATGCCGCGAGAGTAAAGTTTCAAGGCTATATTACGGAGTACCTGGCCGGATGTGGTGGCGGCTCCGAAGAAGTTCTTTGTAGGATGGCACGTAAGCACCACGCATGAGTATTGGGGAGCCTCGGCCGGGAAGAAGCCACAGAAAGCCAGGCGTTTCTTGCCGGTGTTATAAGCCCCGCCCTCGATCATGTAGCAAGTACCGGTCTTTCCGGCAATTTTTACCAAGTCATTACGGAGGAATCGCCCGGTGCCATGCTCTCCCCACACTACGTTGGTGAGCATCTGTCGCATTATTGCGGCAGTCTGCTTAGAGCAAGCCCGTCCGTTACCCATGTGCCCGACCGGAAGAATGGAATCGACGGTGCCACGAAGCTCCTTTACAAGGCGCGGGCGCACGAATTCTCCGTCGTTAGCAATTGCATTGTATATCGCAAGGGTATAAAGCGGCGGTATTTCAGTTGCATAGCCGTAGCTCATGCGAGAGAGGGCGATGCGGCCGCCTCGATTGTTGGGAATACTGTCGAAACGGGGCGGAACTTCACCTGCTATACCGGTGTTCATCGGTTCGAGGAATCCTAACTGTTTCACTCGTGAGTAGAATGCACCGGGTTTGTTGTCATATTCCTTGGTGATTATTCGAGCCATGCCTATATTGGATGATTGCTCGATAACCTCTCCAACAGTGATTGATGTTGAATGATGGGCATCGGTTATTGGACGACCGCCGGCATAAGCCCAGCCGGAGCCTGTTGGCAGCACTTCGTTAAGGTCCTTGACTATTCCATCCTCCACGGCAATCATCATGGAGAGCGTTTTCACTACTGAGCCGGGTTCATAGCCCATCACCGCACGGTTGCGGGCTTCGATATATCCTGCGCCTTTGGGATTACGCTCGAGGTTGGAAATGGCCTTTATATCGCCGGTTTTAACATCCATCAGCACCGCAACTCCCCAGTCAGCGCCGCAGGTGTCAAGCACATTGTTGAGCTCGGTTTCCACAATGTCCTGCATCTGGATGTCAATAGTGGTGACGATGTCGCTACCGGGTACTGCCGGCACATCGGTCCAATCGGCGATTTTCTTCGTGAGGTTAATACGCTTGCTATATCCAATTTTGCCGTAAAGGATTGAGTCAAGGGCCTTTTCCAGGCCTGAAATACCGTGAATCTCCTTGCTTTCGGTGGTCTCACCCACGCCGCCGATGCTTCGACGGGCCATGTCACCGTAGGGATTGAAGCGGCGCATGTACTTTTCAAAAGTCAGACCGTTGCGATTACGGTTTTTTATGCTGAAAAATGGGAATGTGCGTAGCAGCTCCATGTCGGAGTGGGAAAGTCCGCTTAGGAGTTTGTAGGCACGTGGACGCTTGCTTACCTCTTTGTCGAGTGGTTTAAGGAGGTGTTTGCGCCATTCGGCAGCGGTTCTGACGGGGAAATTAGCTGCGAGCTGGGCTGAAAGTTGTTCGATGGTGTCACGTAGCACCTTCTCGTTGAATTTCTCGGCACGGTAATCGATGCGTGCGGTATAGAAATTGAGATTCGTGGCGAGTACATTGCCATCGGAGGCGAGGATATTGCCGCGGCTGGGCACTATCACATTAGTCTGTGACAGCCATTCCTGGGCCTTAGCGTTCCACTTATCGGCATTAATGATGGTGGTTTCGCAGAGTTTTGTAATAATCCATGCGGAGAATATAAGAATCAGCACCACGATTACACCGTAGCGAAGAAGAATGTGGCTTCTGTTGTCTTTTTTCATTGTGAAACGATTGACTTGCGTGGCTTATTACTTGGGTATTCTGTAGGGTGGTTGGGTCTGCACTTTGAGATTCAGGTGGAGTGAGTCAACCATCTCCTGCATGGCAGTTTCACGGATACGGCCCATGAATTTGCTGCGTTCACGCGCTTTTTCGTTGGTTACAATTTCAAGCCTTTTCTCAAGGGAGGCGATTTTTTCCATGTTTGTTTGGCAGGTGTATTTTGTAGTGATATATACCATAATCACAAGGACAATGATAACCACCGGTAGCCAGTGTTTTGCGAAAAAGTCGCTTGATATGAGCTGTCCGCGGAACAGGCGTGAGAGAAACGATGCACGCTTAGTCGGACTTATATTGTTGTCTTTTTTTGAAGCCATTGTAAGTTAATAGGTTGTGTGAAAATTAGATTGGTTTAAAGTTTGACGGCGACACGTAGCTTTGCGCTTCTGGAACGGGGGTTGCGGTCAATCTCCTCGTCGGAGGGGATGATAGGTCGATTGTTGACTGCTTTGAGGGGGGTATCCACACGTCCGAAAATGTCCTGCTCCACTTTACCTGCGAAGTTGCCGGTTTTGATGAAGTTTTTTACCATGCGGTCCTCGAGGCTGTGGTAGGTTATTACGGCAAGTCGTCCACCCGGTTTCAGTACCTTAAGCGCACCTGCCAACAGCTCCTGGAGAGCCCCCATCTCGTCGTTGACCTCGATTCTGAGAGCTTGGAAGAGTTGTGCGAGCTCTTTTTTCTCTTTTCTTTGGTCAATATGGGGTCTCACCACATCGATGAATTGCTGGATAGTCTCTATACGTTGACCATTGTTTCGAGCTTTAACGATTGCGCGGGCTATAGAGCGGCTTTGTTTCAGTTCACCGTAAAGATAGAAAATGTCGGCGAGCTTTTCTTCAGGTAACTCGTTGACAATCTGTGTGGCTGATCGTGTGGCTGCGCGGTTCATGCGCATATCGAGCGGACCGTCGAACCGGAAAGAAAATCCACGTTCTGTGTCGTCAAAGTGATGAAATGACACTCCCAAGTCGGCCAGTATGCCATCGACGCTCTCCACATCGTAGTAGCGCATGAAGTTTGTGATGAAGCGGAAGTTGGAGTAAACCATTGTAAACCGTTCATCCTTCATGGCCCGATTCACTGCGTCGAAATCCTGATCGAAGGAGTAGAGATGTCCCCCCTGCTTGGCATCAAGATGTTCCACGATGGCACGCGAATGACCACCACCGCCGTAGGTTGCGTCGATATATATGCCATCTGGCTTTATGTCAAGAGCTTGGATGCATTCCGGAAGCAGTGCGGGGATGTGGTAGACTTCTTCTGTCATGAGGCGATGAGTGGAGTCGGGTTGATAGTAAATTTAGGCTGTAAAATTACAAAAATTTGCAAAACTAAACAGCATAAAAATTATACTTTTTTGAGAAATTTATCAATAGTGGCATAATATGTTGATTAAAAACAGGATATAAGATTTGCATTTGCAAATCTGTGACATGTTCCTTGTTTGCCATTTTATTAACGAGGATTCTAATAAATTTGTTCGGTAGAGACGCCACATTTGATGTCATGTCTTGATATTTTGTGTATTGGATGAATATCACTACCTTTGTGATATTCATAAAAATGTGTATAATATTAAATGTATATAATATTATTCCGCCCATAAGTAATAGAAGGGAGGAGGAATAAATTTTATTTTAGGATTACCAAAATCATTTAACATGAAGGAATTAGTATTTGCTACGAACAATCAACATAAGCTTGGCGAGCTGAAAGCTATAGTGGGTGACAGTTTTAAGGTGTTATCGCTCTCTGATATAGGCTGTCACGAAGATATACCCGAAACGGCTGACACATTGGTCGGAAATGCTTTAATGAAAGCGCGTTACGTTAAGGAGCATTATGGATATGATTGCTTTGCTGACGATACCGGTCTTATGGTAGATGCTCTTGACGGAGCTCCAGGAGTATATTCGGCTCGCTATGCAGGACCGGAACACGATAGCGATGCCAATGTGGCTCTCTTGCTTAGGAATCTTGAAGGGAAGAGTGGGCGTTCGGCGCGCTTTATGACTGTCATAGCGTTGATAATTGGAGAACGGGAGATGCTTTTTGAAGGAAAGGTTGAGGGACGGATCCTGACTGAGCGTCATGGAGAGGCAGGATTCGGCTACGATCCCATATTCCAACCTATTGAGAGTGATTGTTCTTTTGCTTGCATGTCACCGGAGGAAAAAAATCGCATAAGTCATCGCGGACGTGCTACAGAAAAGCTCGTTAAGTATCTACTGACGCTATAAAAAAGCTGTTATGAGTTTCTTCCACCGTCTGATTTCTCGTATTTTTAAGTGCACGCTTTCGGTTGCTCCCTTTACTTTGTTCCCCATTTTTGGAGATGTGCAGGAGATTGTTGAGTCATCTGATTATCTGTACTATCTGAGCGAGGGATGCCTGTATTCCTATAATAAGTCGGCTGGCGAAACACGTACATATAATGGCTACGGGGATCTGAGCAGCTATCCGTTAGATAGGATTTTTTATAATTACATAGGTGATTATCTGCTTGTTGCATATCTTGACGGGAATTTAGACCTCCTATATCCCGACGGCAGCCGAAAGAATATGCATGACATTAAGACGGCTCAGATAGACTATAAGAAGACTATTAATGGCGTAGCATTTGACGGGGATGACATCTACGTTGCAACTGAATTTGGGATTGTGGTGTTCAGCGAAAAGCGCCGGGAGGTGCGTCAATCGGGTGTCTTCGGAAAGAGTGTGAGGAATATAGCGTTGACTGATAGTAAAATAGTAATAACTTTGAACGGAGATGGCAGAATCCTCATTCTTCCGAAAGGTGAACGCATAAATCGCCTGGAGTCGTTCATCCCCCAAGATACCGGTTTAAAAAACTTTACACAATTACACACACTCGATGCTGGCGGTGAAACTCTTTTAGGACTTGATGAAGGGCAATTGTATATAATTAAACTTAACGGTACAGATTCACCCACTGTGGAGTCAATAGGGGGGGATGCTGCAGTAGACAATCTTATTGTTACTCCTGGAAATGGTTATTTCCGAAGCTCAAATCAATTATATTCCATTGATAAATCAGGATTTATAACTACTGTGTGTTCCATGCCGGATGAATTATTGACATCTCATCTCACCACCTTGAGAGGTCCGGCCTCAGTGTGGGCAGCTTCCGCCGAAGGGGTAGGGGAATATAGGATTGATGGCGATAAATGCACGGTGTTACATGACCGCTACCGTCCTGAATATGCAACCTCATTTGGCAATATTTGTAAACTTTCCCCATTTCCCGATAACCGGACGGGGTTTTATGCCACCAATCTTGGAATGAATCAGTTGCATCCGATGGGGCTAAATGAGGGTTACGGGATAAAGCTACGTGCTGATGTCGTTACACCTGAATCAATCTCGCCGCTGAAGGCACGCACAAGGGATGGAAAAGCGATTGAAAATCCAACTTTTGTGATTGGTGACCCTGACGACACATCTATACTATATGTGGGTTCGGCATCAGGTGCCGGTGTTTTAGTGATTAAAGATGGTGAAGAGATTGGGAGGCTTAACATGTCAAATTCCACCATGCTGACCAATCGGCCATCGGATGCTGTGATTGATTCGGAAGGTAATTTTTGGCTTGCGGAGTTTACGGCCGATACTTCCAAACCGGCAGTTTCCATTCTCCCGTCAGCTTTAAGAAATGCGGATGCTTCTACACTGCGAGCATCTGACTGGATTCAGCCTGAGCTTGGTAACTATTTGTTGTCAAAGGATGTAAGAATATTGCTATGTGAGGAAAGTAGAATTGCTGCGATTTTTGATTCGCAATATCGTGGCGGCTTGGTGGGCTATGATTACGGTACTCATGTCGATTCAACCGCTGATGACGATTATATGATTCAGAATCCTCTGAGGGATACTGATGGTAAAACTTTTAATCCAAATTTCTTCTATTGCGGTGTAGTGGATCGGCTTGGAAGGCTTTGGATTGGCACCTCGGAAGGGGTGATTGAAATTACAAATCCTGCCGACCTACTTAGCCCGTCGCTCACCGTGAAACACCTTAAGGTGCCACGTAATGATGGATCGGGATTTGCCGATTACCTCCTTGGTAGTGAGGATGTTTATGCGATGACTGTAGATAGCTCCAACCGTAAATGGCTGGGAACAAAGAGTTCAGGTCTATACCTTGTGAGTGCTGACGGCGATAAGGTGATATCGCATTACACAACCTCCAATTCTCTTCTTCCTACCAACACAATCACATCGATTTATGTTGATCCTAATTCCAATATGGTTTATGTGGGGACGCTGATGGGATTATTGAGTTTCAGCTCTGATTCCTCACCTGCGATGCCCGATTACTCTGAAGTGTTGGCCTATCCCAATCCTGTAAACCCTGATTATGCTGGGACTGTGACAATTAGGGGACTTATGGAAGGTTCGTTGGTGAAAATCGTTGACACCTCAATGAGGTTAGTGGCTGAGTTATATTCCAAAGGGGGGATGGTCCAGTGGGATCTCATTGCTCTCGGCTCGGGTCGCGCTAAAAGCGGTGTCTATTACGTTCTCGCCTCGACTAATCCTGAGATTAACACTGCAGGTGCAGTTGTCGCTAAGATTCTGGTGGTGAATTAGAATGGTAAATTTCAAGATTCGATAATCTCGGCAATAGTTATTATGATGTCGGACCTTGCTTGCCTCTTTAGGTCCCATAAAACCAACAAGGTTGTTTTTATGTTTAAAAATAGAGAAATTTTTTATAATTTTGAAGTCCAGTTATGAATTGAACTATGGAAAGTCTGAAATATAACGATGATAACGACCGTAGCTATGGAGCAACCGGCATGGCTATCGGTTTGGTGATTTTTGACGGCGAGGAGATGCTCTCAGCTGTGACTATTGATGGCGACCCGAACGAAATGTTGAGTTTGTCACCAGACTTCTATTTTGCCGGAAATCCCGGCGTATCGGCAAAGACAGCATGGAACCAGATGGTGAAAAATTATAACCTTGGAGTGGCAATGTTGATGTCTAATGTGTTGTGTCGTAATCTCGTGATGCATCATCGGTCTCTTCCGGCTGAGATACGTGACACCCTATATTCACTTGCCGTGGATGAGGGTAGAAATTCTTGCTCTTTAGAGGACGATGAGATTGACCGCTTGTTCGATAAAAATCTAAATTATCTCACACGGGTGTTCTCGCATCATGGAGTTCAGTCAGTGGCGCATGATTTTGCGGCTACGTTGCTTAACCGCCGCTCACTCAGTCGCCTCGATGTACTCGAGCAGCTCTCAGCGTTGAGAATGCTTTAAATTCCTAAAGGAAATAAATATAAGATTTAAAAGACTTATAAGGCTTATAAGATTTGTAAGATTTATAATTAGGCTAGTGAATTTCAAGCTCTTTTAGGAGTCCACCAGCAGTTTTATTGAGAATCGGATGCACCCATCCCGGGCCTAATTGCTGCATTGGTATAAGCACGAAGTCGCGAAGGTGCATTCGTGGGTGTGGTATAGTGAGTGAACGCATGTCGATTGTCAGGTCATCTATGGCTATAATATCAATATCAATCTCCCTGTCAATGTAATTGCCTTCACAATCACGGTGGCTTTCCGATGAAACTTTTCGCTCGATCAACCGTAGTTTAGAATGTATATCAAAAATATGCTGAAGACTGTCAGGTGAGTTGATGTCAAGGGAAGGATAATACAATGCTAATCCTAAATTAAGAAATTTATTGGTAGAATCAAATCCCCATGGTGCTGTTTCAATGAACTTTGAACGTCGTATGTATGCGGCTTGTAATTCGGAAGATATAAAGGCGATCGCCTGCTCGATGAGAGCTTGACGGTCGCCTTTGTTTGAGCCTATATTTAAATATATAGTTGCCATTTATTTTCAACGAGGATAATATCGCTTGACAAGTTGTTGATAGTCTTTTATAGCGATTTCTTGATTTCTACCTCTTCGTATCCTTCGATGATGTCGTGCTCCTGAATATCATTATATCCGGCGATTGACAGACCGCAATCGTAGCCTGAGGTAACTTCCTTGACATCATCTTTCATACGTTTAAGTGAGCCAAGTTCACCGGTGTAGCGCACAATTCCGTCGCGAATCAAGCGCACTTTGCACCCTCTCTTGAGCTTGCCTTCACGCACAATAGCACCGGCGATTGTGCCGACTTTGGAGATGTGGAATGTCTGAAGTACTTCTGCTGTACCGATAATTTCTTCCTTGATTTCGGGAGCGAGCATACCTTCCATTGCATCCTTAACTTCCTCAATGGCTTGATATATTACTGAATATAGGCGGATTTCAACTCCGTCACGCTCTGCCGCACGGCGTGCCGCCAATGACGGACGCACCTGGAAACCAATGATAATTGCATCGGAAGCCGCTGCAAGTGTGACATCGCTCTCGGATATGGCGCCGACGGCCTTGTGAAGCACGTTGACTTTGACTTCCTCGGTGGATAGTTTGATTAGTGAGTCGGATAGGGCTTCGATAGAACCGTCCACGTCGCCTTTGACGATAATGTTGAGCTCATGGAAGTTACCGATGGCACGGCGACGACCGATTTCTTCAAGGGTGGTTCGCTTGGAAGTGCGAAGTCCAAGCTCGCGTTGCAATTGCTCGCGCTTGGTAGCGATTTCGCGGGCTTCCTGCTCTGTTTCCATAACGTTGAAAGTGTCGCCGGCGGTAGGTGCTCCGTTCAGACCAAGGATGAGGGTCGGTTCGGCTGGTCCGGCTTCGGTGATGCGTTGGTTACGTTCGTTGAACATTGCTTTCACCTTTCCGAAATGAGTACCGGCGAGGATGGTATCGCCAACACGGAGTGTGCCGTTCTGCACGAGTACGGTAGCAACGTATCCACGACCTTTATCGAGCGATGATTCAATGATGGAGCCAGTGGCGCGGCGGTTAGGATTGGCCTTTAGGTCAAGCATTTCTGCTTCGAGAAGCACTTTCTCCATGAGCTCTTCGACACCGATGCCCTTCTTTGCCGAAATATCCTGTGACTGGTATTTTCCTCCCCAGTCCTCCACGAGGTAATTCATCTGGGCGAGTTCTTCCTTAATCTTGTCAGGATTAGCTGCCGGCTTGTCTATTTTATTGATGGCAAATACGATAGGCACACCAGCGGCTGAAGCGTGGTTGATAGCTTCGACTGTCTGTGGCATGACATTATCGTCGGCGGCCACGATAATGATACATAAGTCAGTAACTTTAGCACCGCGGGCGCGCATCGCAGTAAATGCTTCGTGACCCGGTGTGTCGAGGAATGTGATGTGGCGGCCATCCTGGAGAGCCACATTGTAAGCGCCGATATGCTGGGTGATACCACCGGCTTCGCCGGCAATCACATTCGCATTGCGGATATAGTCGAGAAGTGATGTCTTACCATGGTCTACGTGTCCCATCACAGTCACAATCGGTGGACGGGTAACGAGTTCTTCCTCAGTATCTTCATCTTGGTGAATTGCTTCAACCACTTCGGCTGAGACATACTCAGTCTTGAATCCAAATTCCTCGGCCACTATGTTGATGGTTTCAGCATCGAGACGCTGGTTGATTGACACCATGACACCAAGGTTCATACATGTCGCAATGACATTGTTGATGGGGACATCCATCATGACGGCGAGGTCATTAGCAGTTACAAACTCTGTGAGTTTCAATACCTTGCTTTCTGCTGCTGCTTCCTCGGCGGCCTCATGGGCACGGCTTGCGAACGCTTCGCGTTTTTCCTTACGCCATTTTGCTCCCTTCTTCTGCCCCTTATCCTTGCTGGTAAGGCGAGCGAGAGTTTCACGTACTTGTTTCTGTACATCCTCCTCGTTCACTTCGGTGTGGAGTGGACGCTTGTTACGCTCCTTTCCGCGACCGCGGTCATTGCCACGTTCCTTGTTGCCTCCGCGGTCTTTGCCTCCGCGGTTGTTATCGCCTTGACGACCGTTATTATCGCCATTTTGAAGAGTCTTTTCAATGTCGACTTTCTCCTTGCCGCTGATGCGGCGACGCTTCTTGCGGTCGCCATTTCCGGCCTGAGCGTTTGCATTGCCACCTTGTGCGGCACGGTCCTTGGCTATACGCTCGTTGCGACGCTCCTCTTTGCTTTTCTTTTTTGGACGAGTGGACTGGTTGAGCGATGAAAGGTCAATATGGCCTACCACTTTCGGCCCTGACAGAGAGGGGACTTTACTGATTGTGGCTTCGGCTTCGACGGTTGCGGTCGCTTCCGTCTTGACTTCTGCTTGAGCTTTGTTGTCGCGGCTTTCAGTCTGAGAAGCCTTTGCGGCCCGCTGATCGGGCTGGGAATTGTTGTTTTGTTTCACTTTATTATGTTCGTCCTTAGTGCCTTGGTTCCCGCCAATCTTACTGTTATCCTTGCCTTGCTGATTTGCGGGTTGCTGCTTGGGCTGGGATTGTGGGGTTGAGGGAGCCTTAGGCTCTTTGGTTGTAGCATCAGTTGCCGGAACTTTGGGTTGTTCAGGCTGTGCGGGAACGGGTTGTGGTGCTTGCTCCGGTTTTGCCTCAGCCTTGGGAGTCTCAGCCTTGGGAGTTTCCGGCTTAGGCTCTGCAACAGGCTCTTTCGGGGCAGGCTTAACCTCTGCGGCCGGCTTCTTCTCCTCCTGCTTGGGTTGTGGTGTTTTGACAGTGGCTTCAACCGGCTTTTCAGCGGCAGGTTTTGATGCTATGGGATTACCTTTTTTGTCGAGCTCAATGTGGCCAATCACCTTAGGGCCGGTGACTGATGGCACATTGGTGGTTATTTCGGTCTCTGCCGGGGGTGTGGCGGGAGCCGCTGTTTTCGGTTTGGGGTTGTCGTGACGGATTTTCTTGATGTTGTCCTTGTCCGACTTGAAAGCCCCTTCAAGGATTGCGATAGCCGCATCGTCCAGCCTCGCGTTGAGGTTGGATGCGTCGATGTTTATACCTTTTTTCTTTAACTCTTCGACCACTGTCTGGATCGAAATGTTGAATTCTTTAGCAGCTTGACTTAATTTAGTTCTCGACATATAAGGTGTTTGGTGGTTTAAAAGATTGATGTGGCGAGTTTTTAGGAGGAGAGGGCAGGTTGAGGATTATTCCTCTTCAAACTCAGCCTTGAGGATGCGGATTACATTGTCCACGGTATCCTCTTCGAGGTCGGCGCCGTCGATAAGTTCCTGACGCGGTGTGTTGAGCACATTCTTTGCTGTGATGCAGCCCATGTCCTTAAGCGCGTCGATAACCCATCCGTCGATTTCATCCTTGAATTCGTCAAGGTAGATGTCCTCGTCAACTTGCTCGGGAGTGTCACGGTATACGTCGATTGTATAGCCGGTGAGCATCGAGGCGAGCTTGATATTGAGGCCGCCCTTGCCGATTGCGAGCGACACTTCTTCAGGGTGAAGGAACACTTCGGCTTTCTTTTCCTCCTCGTCAAGATGGATGGTGGTAATCTTGGCAGGGCTAAGCGCGCGCTGGATGAAGAGTGAAGGATTGGAAGTGTAGTTAATCACGTCGATGTTCTCGTTGCGGAGCTCGCGTACAATTCCGTGGATACGAGAGCCTTTCACTCCCACGCATGCGCCTACCGGGTCGATGCGGTCATCGAAACTTTCAACGGCGATTTTAGCGCGTTCTCCAGGTATGCGGGCCACGGCACGGATGTTGATAAGTCCATCGTGGATTTCCGGGACTTCACGTTCGAATAGACGGACGAGGAAGGTGTCGTTGGTGCGTGACACTGTGATTTTCGGATTGTTGTTCTTATTGTCGACAGTGGCAATCACGGCAAGAACAGTTTCCCCTTTTCTGAAGAAGTCGCCGGGGATTGACTCAGATTTTGGAAGGAGTAGCTCGTTCTTCTCATCGTCGAGAAGTAGAGTCTCGCGTGACCAGGTCTGGTAAACTTCACCCGACACGAGTTGGCCTTCAAGCTCTTTGAATTTTGAGTATATGGCTTCCTTCTGGAGGTCAAGAATTTTTGACTGGAGAGTCTGGCGGAGATTCAGTATGGCGCGTCGGCCGAAGTCGGCAAAGAAGATTTCCTTGGTGTGCTCTTCGCCGATCTCCACATCGGGATCATTGTCTGCGCGCGCATCGGTAAGCGAAATTTCGAGATTTGGGTTGGTGACGGTGCCGTCCTGAACCACTTCGAGGTTCTGGAATATCTGTACATCGCCCTTATCGGGGTTCATGATGACATCGAGGTTCTCGTCGGTGCCAAACATTTTTGCCAGCACGTTACGGAATGATTCTTCAAGAACGCTTACCATTGTGGCCTTGTCGATATTTTTCAGTTCTTTGAACTCAGCGAAACGCTCCACCATGTTGGGGGCTTCTTCTTTTCTTGCCATATTTTATGGTTGTTTATTTTTTTTATTTTTGAAAAACGGCATTGCATTCTTTGCAATGCCATATTTTGAGAGTGAACGGATTATTTGAAATCAATTAGATAGTTGACACGCTTGGCCTCGGCGTAGGGAATCTCCATAGCTTCTTTCGCCATTACGGGGCGTTTTGCTCCGGGTTCCTTCACTTTGCGCTCCACTTCGATGGTGAAAGTGAGGTCGGCAACTTGGGTGAGCACTCCTTTCAGCTTTTTACCATCTTTGGTGAGTACTTCCACATCGTTGCCAATGTTCTTCTCATACTGTCCTTTAACTTTAAAAGGTGCGGTGAGCGAAGCGGTTCCTACTTCGAGGCTGTAATCCTCCTTGTCGCGGTCGAGCTCGTCGTTGATGCGGCGGTTGACTTCGGCGCAAAAGTCGAGATCCACGCCGGTGGGGCTGTCAAGCTCCACCACAATGTCGTTAGAGGCCGACACGGTGATGTCAACCACAAATGCATCAGTATTGGCAATTGCCTCTTCTACGAGATTGGTAATAATTTGCTTTTCTATCATCGATTATTAGTTTTATAGGCCTGCGACGTTTTATCTAACTGAGTACTTTTCGGAATTATTGTGTCCGTACCTTGGAATGTGTGGGTTTTGAGTCAGTTTGATGTCTGTCTGCCATAAAAAAGACTGGAGGAAGCTCAGTGGCCTCCTCCGTGACTTTCGAGTGCAAATTTAAAAATAATATTATATTTGTGCAAGTTTTACGGATTTAATTCGATTTTTATATTGTAATATTAACAAAATTTATGATAAATTAGCGTTTGTCGGATTTCGGGGCTTATCATGCCGAGCGTCTGAAACGGCCGGTTTAGGGAGTGTAGTAACTTAGTTCACTAAAAGCAGTAAAAGAAGGTGTAATGATTGAAAAAAGAACGAAAAAGATAAGAAAATGATAAATTTCTTAAAAAATCTTGCGAATATCAAAAATTTCTATGTATATTTGCACGCAAGCTTTGCTAATTCACATTTGCCGAAGTAATTAATGCCTGCTCTTTTAGAGAAATCCATATAGTTAAGAACTGCAATCGTGAACCCTCAGTAAAACATTGACTAACAAAAATAATATTAACCCAACCCAACAGAAAAGATGAAAAATCTCGTTGACCAGCTTGCTTCAAGCTTTGAAGCATTTACCAAAGATGCACAGGCACAGGTAGAAAACGGAAACAAAGCAGCCGGCGCACGCGCCCGCAAGGTTTCTTTAGAAATTGAAAAGCTCCTTAAGCAGTTCCGCAAGGATTCAATAGCTGCTTCTAAGTAAGATTATACTTAAATTATAAGCTATACTTTTTAGACGTATTCTTATCCCACCGGCGGGAAAGAATACGTTTTTTTGTTGCGAATCAGCATATTGAGAGCAGTGAGTCGATGTCGATGTTGGTGAGGAAATAGGGCGATTCGGATTCGGTTAGAATAGAGTCGATGTAAAGTGTTATGGCCCGTGTCATTAGAATATCGTCATGAGCGCCGCGGCGAGCGCCGTAGGAGCCGTTTTCACGCATCTCATACTGCGACATTTCGATGCACGCTTCAAGATCACGCTCAATATAACTCCCGTTGCGCACTACTGCGATTAGATTAGCTATCATGGCTGCCTTGGTGTGAGTGTTGGTGTGAAATCCCGGACGCGTGGACGATGCTTCTGCCCCGTCCGATAGTTGGTCCAAGTCTCTCCTTGCCGACCTGTGATAAAGGTTAGGATAACTTTGGCTGAGCGTATTTAATATGAAAGTCCCATGCCCTTCCGACGATGTCTCCCAAGTATTACTCTCAACTACTAATAAGGCATCATTGTAATACCGTGCCATTGCCGCCGCTTTCCAAGCAAGCAGATCGTGGTCGATATGGCCGCGCCATTGTGCCACCACCTCGGGGATGCCTTTTTCGGAGGTTCGTGAAAGCACTGCGATAACCGAAAAGTCGGCCGTCCTGGAACGTCCGCCAATGTCAACACATGCTATGTATTTCTCGCCCTTTAACGGCTTCTGCCAGATTTTTGTCTTGCCATCCAGCGTCTCGATGAGATGTGGTGATGATATGTCGGTCACTTTCCCACCGGGAGAGCCTTCAACTTCGCCGATAAAAGAGGGTCGCCGGGTGTTGACGCGTAGAAGATTGATGTCTTTGGGCGAGAATACTGACCGGTCAGTGGAGGAGAATGCTTCAAGCGCAGTTGATGGAAATTCCGCCATCATGGAAAGATGGGTTTGATGTTCACTCCGCTTAATGTGATACCAGTTTATTGCCTCGAGTGTGCAACCGTCTTTCCAAAGCCCGCGTTCGTATTCATCGAGCGATTCCCAAAGAGCGCTGACATCATCCACCTCCTTATTATATATGTCTATCTCATACCATGGCACAAAGAATGGTATCTTGTCACTCATGCCATCCTCAGCTCGTAGCCATTCCCGATGAAAGAAGTTACCCACTCCATTAGCGGTGCTTTCCATCACCACGAATGTCATAGGACTTGGTGGTATTCCGGAGACAACGGAGCGTATCACGTCGACCGGGTTGCGCATCTTGGTGTCCTTCCAAAAGGCAACTTCGCTGAGATGGGCGAGTTTGCAATCAGAACCTCGCACTGCGTCTTGATTCTCGCTCGAACAAATGGTAATTTTGCACCCTCGTCCGGGAATGACACGGATGTTGGTCATTCGTTCGAATGGTCGGAACTCTGGCTTTGAGTCTTCTTCCCAGAATTCCTCAGGATAAAGTTGTAGGATTTTCGAATACATGCCCCTGATCAATGCCGATGAATCCTTTACATGAGAGCATATCAGAGAATTCCAATTACGACAATGGATAATCTGTATCCAGGCGAAGTACACCTGGATGAGGGTAGACCCACCCCATTGGCGGGCTTTGAGCATTATCAGGCGGATAGGTCGTCCTGCAAGACGTTGGCGCTCCAATTCCTTTAGCAAGCGGCGTTGAGGAGGGTTTAGCTTGAATGGTATGTTTCTACCTGTCAATTTGTCGGTAATTACCACGCAACGATATGCCCAGTACTCAAAGTCGTATTTGAAACGGAGCATGGCCATGGCATGGTCGGTAGTCGCAAGGGCATACTTCGGGTCTTGCTTCATCGCTTTGGGTATATTGGCATCCGTTAAAGGGTCGTATTCTCTTTCCTTGCGGATGAGTGCCTTACGACGTTCGTTTTCAGCTATTATTTCATTGAGGTTCATAGGGAAATTGAGGTATTTAATGCGGTTATGGAAATCTCGATGGTGTAATATATTCGTGATGGAGTAGGTATGGTCGCCAATAATGGATGGCGGAGGTTGCCGTCAATGTTGAGGCGAAGAAGAGTTGGGGCTTTGTCGGTGTCGACGGTTTCCATGTGTTCGGCTGATTCGTAAATCGGCGATTGGAAGCCGGCTCGAATACACACCTCTCCTTTGGCATTTTCTGCAGATATAGGTATCACGATGCGTAGCAATCGCCGATGGGATGGCTTGATTCGCACTGTCCTGACGAGATGCATGGCCATGACGGCCGGAACTTCAGTGGATAGCTGCCAATTGTGACCGCTAAGGTCGGTGGCAAAGAGCCCGACCGGGAGTGTGCGCATATGTGAGATTGCAGGCGTGTCGCGTGTGAAGAGCTTGTTTCCGTCGGCATCGACAATCAAGGCTTTTGTTGAGCCTGTGGTGACACACCAAAGTTCTCCAAAGGGTTGAGACCAGCCGATCATGTCGGCTGTGACAGAGCGGATGAGAGTGGTGACGCGGTTACTGTTGATTTTCACAAGGTTGTCCGATGCGATTGCCATTACACCTACAGGGGTGACCGCTATTGCATCCTCCGAACTGACCGACCGTGAATCAATGCGTGCAGAAGTGATGGAATCACGGCCCGAATTGACTGTCACCGCGTTTATGCCGGCATCAGTAAAGGCGTAAAAGTTTGCTCGTGCAAAGTCCCATGAGCTCACTGGCAATGCGGTGGGCGTGATGTGGATGATTTTACCACCGCAGCGAGTCATGGCTGTGAGTTGCAATGGATTGCTACTTGATGACACTCCGATGGCATCTGGGATGTTAGTGAGCGCAGGAGCCGCTGAAGGGAGAACGAATATGCCGGTTTCAGTGTTAGGTGTTATGGGCTGACATAATGGTGCGAGGTAGTAGCTCCATAGTCCGCCGGGAGCGGTTTTGAGAGGCAGTGTCACCATTTTTGTCCCAATCCGCAATTCGATTTGCCGTGCATCACTTCGGGGATAGGTTATTAATGGAGTGAAAGATGAAGTGGCATGTGCAAGCACGGTGGATGTCACAACTGATGAACCGTCGGCAAATGACACTTTAGCCGCAGCAGGTATAGCTCCGGTGTTAGGATCTGTGCCGTTTGCAAATTCTGCGGGATTAAAACCATTGAATCTCCTCGATGTAATATTACCCCAAAGAATTACATTGCCGCATGATACGCACGTTTCGGCCGTAAATCCGTGGGGATAGCTGAAGTCAGCAAGCATGCGTGACCGGGCGTCAGGCTCTTTTACTGTTGTATTAATCAGCCGGTGCAGGGTGGTGATCTCAGAGAGAGCGTTGGCGCGCTCGGCAGTATATGGCGATAAGCAGGTGTAAAGATTGGATAGGATGGCAGCAACGCGTGCTTCAAAACGAGAGTCTTCACGAGCAGGATAGAGCGAGCCATCCCATCCTGGAGTATGCACAATCAGTGTCCTGCTGTTGGTCGTGGCAGCTCCGAATGTGTGGGCTGGAGCGATGCCGGGTGTGTATGGGTGAAGTTGAGGTGAGACGAGTAGTTCTACTGAGGTGTCTTGGATTAGGGATGTGATAGCATCAGAGGTGGTGCGATTTACTACCAGTGAAAGTGTGAATCCTTGTGCTGTAAGGGTGGTTTCGGTTGTAATCCTGAATCCATCGCCTGAGAGTGTTAATTGAGTTGTGACTGCCTGGAGCGGGTTTTCGGATGCGATTAACACCGGGGCTGACCGGTATATGATCTCGCCCGATTTGTTGCGGAGAAGATAACGAGCGATGACCGGTTGAATGTAAGTGCGGTTGACAGCGGCTGAGTCGGCTAATGAGCAGTAGGCATCACCGATAGCTTTCCCGACTGTTTTTTCATCCACGGAGGTCAGATGGTTGGAGCGCGATGAATACTCGCCTTTCAGTTGGAGTGAGGGGATAATCGTGGTGTACATACCGGCTTCCTTGTGCATAATAGTATAGGGAGCGATAGCCGACATATCGATAGCATCTCTGGCGGGTGAGAGATACTCATTGTCCGGATTTTCAAGGGATACGTCATTGGCACTAATGGGCATTCCTATTTGCCGATAAGATTGGCTTGATTGGTCGTAGCGTAAGTTGTGTGGCATAATTTCATCTGTTAGATATAACTATGCAAAATTAGATGTTGAATTTGCTTAATGTAGTGCGATAAAGCCGAAAGAAGAGCGAAAAATGTGCGAAAAGTAATTGTATATTGGTAATTTTTGCCGAAAAGTTAGCAAAATGATTGTAAAATCGAAAAAAATCGATAAATTTGCCATGGAATTCATTATACTTGCTATCGATAGCTTTGGAATTAGCTTACACGGTAGCCTGAACTTTACGTTTCCAAAATGGAAAAGATAGATAATTTAGATAGAAAAATTCTCGAGATAGTTATGAGAAACGCGAGAATCGCATCGAAGGATGTAGCACAAGAGTGTGGCGTGTCACGCGCTGCCATCCATCAGCGTATTCAGCGGATGATAGATTTGAATGTAATTACGGGATCTGGTTATAATGTCGACCCCAAGGTGTTGGGGTATCGTACATGCACCTTCATTGGTGTGAATCTGGAACGCGGTGCGATGTACCGCGAGGTGGTGCCTGAACTCGAAAAGATTCCCGAAGTGGTGGAATGTCATTACACCACAGGACCTTACTCAATGCTTGTAAAACTGTTTGCTCGTGACAATGAGCATCTTATGGAATTGCTAAACGACAAAATTCAGATGATACCGGGAGTAACCGGCACCGAAACCCTTATCTCTCTCGACCACAGTATAAGCCGTGTCCTCCCTGTGACATACGAGGACTAACTTTTCAATTGACAATATAAAATTAGGACTTTTGAGGCCTTCAGAGTACCCCGAGAGCGATGAGTACTCTAAAATCTTCAAAAACCGGGAATATAGGTAACCAAGGAAGCCCAAAGAACTTTGCGTTCTTTGGGCTTCCCGGTTTATTGGAATTTTATGAGTTATCTGAATGTCACTCAGAGTTTCTCAGGAATAATTGTCCAGTTGTCAATTGGATTAGAGGCTGCTTTCGTAAATGAGATAATCTGCGGTATTGTTAACGTTGAACTGTCCCATGTCATTGAGGTCGCAATTGAAGCGTACTGTAACTTTGCCGCTGAGTGAAGCGTCAATATAGATGTCAGATGCGCTCCAACCCTCCACTTCACGATTGGAAGTGTCGATTATCTTTACTTTTTCATCGAGAGGAGTGCGGAGGATATAGCCATTAGATGTAAACTCAACCGGAATATCCTTGATTGCAAAGGTGGTAGCCAACATGCCGGCTGAGAATTTGCCGTTATATACACGAAGGATTGCGGTATTCTTATTGGGGTCGATTGACACATTGTAGCACATCACCTCGCGGTTAGCGGTGCTTGATGATGGTGTGGTGCAGAAATAGTAGTTGTTTTTCTGATACACTGTCACCTTGTAGCGGTTGTTAAGAGTGTAGTTAATCAGATATACCGGATGGGACACGTTCTCGTATGAGCGGTTGAGTAGTACCTTGACAGAAAGGT
This sequence comes from Duncaniella sp., assembly GCA_023664955.1. GTDB lineage: Bacteria > Bacteroidota > Bacteroidia > Bacteroidales > Muribaculaceae > Duncaniella. The sequence goes on along the minus strand of JAMPEV010000001.1, from coordinate 906,832 downwards.
CGTCAAACACGTATGAACCCTGGGCGCCGGTGGGGACAATGTACTTGCCTTCAGAATATACAAATCCGGTCTGGGCGTTAACTTTGAGCGGAAGGCTGGGGATATGAAAAGACAATCCTCCATAATTTGAGGCCAGTACAAGCCCTGACACTTCAAAGGTGAGTGTGCTTTGAGTGTTATTGAAGGTTAGAGAATAGGCTGCGCCCTGGGTAGTGTAGGTCTCTTGGCTCTCAGTGTCATATACACGGGCGAAGGATTCGTTGCTGCCAAGGATGGCTTTGTAGGTGTTTTCTGTGTTAGAATCGCTCAGGCATGATGTGAATGATAGTGCAGAAGCGACTGTCAGACAGATGGTTAAAAGGTATTTCTTCATGATTTCAAATTATTGTCGATTATGTAACTAATTGGTTTAGAGTATAATGAGTGGTTATTGTGTATTGTTAAAATTCTGAATCCATTTGCTCAATCTCGGAAATCATAAGCTGGCAAATCTGCCGGGTGATAGGAAGGCCGTTGGCATATTCCGCTTTTACGTAAGGAAGGATGTCATCATGACGGCTGTAGAGGAGATTGAAAAGTAGACGAAATGCCGTATATCGCTCCATATCCACATCGGAATTCACAAATTCCATCGCTATCTCCCATGCTCCGGGATGCTTGCGGATGAGGGAATGACAGAGTATATCGGCCACTTCGGTGGTAGGAACCTGTTTAATCCAGCGTAAAGCCACCTCGCGTGAAAATTGCTCTACGGGGTATAGCATCGGGGCAAGTAGCATTGATTCACGAGTGTGAGAGTCATTCCACATCTGCTCGGCAAGTTCGGGAGTATGGGGCAATTCCTCTGCTATCTGCTTGATTTGCGGAAGGTTTAGCCCGAACACCATTTTGTATTCGAGTCCACCTTTGCGAATGGCGTCGGCTATAATCCCATTTCGCATTGCAAAAAAATGCCTCTTGATTTCCTGTATCTGGTTAAACATGACTGGCTTTCATCGTAAAAGTCTACAAAGATAGTCAATTATGCTGATACTTCATATATGCTCTTCCTATTTTTCAGAATTTTAACTTGATGCCGGCTGAAATCTCACGACCTCTTAAAGGTAACGAACTTGAGGTTTCGTTCACAGATGAGAAAGTTGAGATGGAGTATTCGCGTTGGTTAGTGAGGTTTCTGCCCGATAGTGTGAATGATGCCCTTTTAATGGTATACGTTGCGCCTATGTCGCAGAATGCGAAGTTTTTATGACCGGAAGTGTAATTGTCGAGTGTGCTGAGTGTGACGAGGAAGTCAATTGTTAATTTCTTTATGGGATAGAAGCTCAGGTCGATTGTGTGAAACCAATTGGTCAGTGTGCTTGAATTGAATGTCTTGTTGCTGTTGCGGAATATTCCTCCGGTAAGTGCATACTGTGCGTAGAGCCATGCGAGTGAACGGTTGGTGAGTCGCAGGTCAAAATTGTAGGATGAGTAGTGGTTGCGCGACATTATGTTCTGCTGGAACACGTCGGAACTCGTAAAGCTGACTCCAGGCGTGAGGCGTACGGTGGTGTTAATATTGGCAAACGATTTTGAAATTTCACCGTTGATGCTTAGGGTGTTGCTGCGATTAGGACGTAGTATGGTGGTGTAGCAGCTCCAATCATCCGTGTTGTAGGAAGAGCTGGTGAAGTTGCGCTTTTGCGTCGAATAGTTCACGCTAAGATTTGCGAATAGAAGCTTGACCGAGTGCTTGTAGCCTAAGGAGTAACTTGCGGAGTAGCTCTCAGTGTAGTTTAGGTCGCCGGAGGGCACATAGACTGATCGGTAGGTGGTCATGTAAGGTGCCGGGTAGAATGGACGCTCCCCTTGGTAGCTGAAACTCCTACGGCCTGAGATGTTCATCTCTAATCTCACATTTGGTTTGTATCGGAAAGAAACAGTGGGTAAGAACTTAACGGAATGATGACGCACGTCTGATTTGACGGCGCGAACATCAAATCCTCGCACTCCCGGGTGGAAGCTCAGGCGGAGATCTCCGTCATTCCACCTGAATGATATGTCGGGGTTTATGCCATACTCCAGATTGGAGATGCTGCTCTTTATCCCCTCGGCGGCGGGGAGGATTTCATCCGGGATGTCGAGCCCGATGGAGTTTACTGTGATGCGCGGTCGCATTCGGTCGTAGTTGATAAATCCTCCCAACCCGATGCGGTGGCTGAAGAGCGACACGGAGGTGCTGAGGTAGTTTCTCGTAGAGAAACGCTGTACTTTCATCTTCTCGTTCACCTCCGCTCCGATTGTCGGGAATGTGGCTTCGAGATTCTCATCGGCAAACGCTGCGCGGATTTGTGAGGAGAATGATATGACTTGTGAACGCTTGGAGCGTATAATGGTGGAGAATTTATTGAACATCTCTTTAGGGTAGTTCCCGGCTGTGTTGTCCACGGAGTCTGACTGGGTCATCATTGTCGATGAGCCGCGGCGGCGGTTGGAGAGGAATCCGGCTTCGTCGCGGAGAAACAATTTCGATGAGTTCAGCTCATACAGCACATTAGCTCTCACTTTGTCAATGAGACGGTGGGTGAGGGCGTTCTCAAACAGGTTTAATGTTCCCCCTTGACCCATCATGATTGACTGGCGGGAGGAATACGATTGACGCAGACGGTCGGCAGCATAGACAGCGTTGATTTTCAGCTCCGAGTCTTTCACCGTGGGAAGGAGCAAGTTGATGCTTGCCAAGCGTGAGCGATTGAAGGTATATCGATTAGAGGGGAGGCTCAGGGAGCGTGTGGAGGGGAGTGAGATGAGGGGAGAATAGGGGGCGATGTAAGTCTCGAAGTTTGTCATGTCAAACTTGTCGTTGGCCTCGCTCTCGAGCATCTTCCCGTTGTTGTTGGCTTGGAGGGTGACTATGGCTTGAGGCCCGCGTGTGAGGAGCATTGTGGTCAATGCTGCGTCGTAAACCGGACCATTCCCGATTGAGCCTTTGATTTCGCCAAAAGGTCGCACCATGAATTGCTTGTCGAGCTTGAGGTTTATGGCGGCTCGTTCGGCAGGTTCTAATCCCTGAAGGCTTTTTATATGCTGGTTGTGCTCAATTACTTCCACCTTCTTCACTGCGTTGACATCGAGATTGTTTGACGCTATGGTGTAGCGGCCTTCAAGCAGGTCGCGACCTTCGATATAGAATTTGTTGATTGGTTTGCCTTGGTATTTTATTGCCCCGTTCTCTTCCACGGTAACACCGGGAAGCTTTTTAAGTACATCGGAGATATAGCGGTCACTCTCGGTCTTGAAGCTATTGACATCATACACCAATGTGTCGCCATTCTCACGGATGGGTGGAGCTTTCACTGTAATCTCGCGAAGCGAAAATTCGGCTGGTGTTAGGCGAATTACGGAGTTTTGTCCCACGGCTTTTACCACCATCGTAAGCTTTGCATAGCCGATGTGTGAAAAAGACACTGAGTCGGTCGGGGCTGCTTGTAGGGAGAATTTCCCCTGCTCGTCAGTGAACATATATGCCACAGGCGCGCCTTTCCCACGGCTCACTGAGCAAAGGGCGTTGTCAATCGGCTTGCCGTTAGTGTCGTCGACAACCTTGCCGCTGATGGTTATTGCTTGCGCGGCTAAAATGCTTATCATCATGAAGATGATGGAAAGGGATATGTTTTTTCCCATTCTAATTCAAATTTTTTATTCCAACTCGATGGGATTGTATGGACGTGGGCGGTTGAGGCGTTTTTCCAGCTCGGCTTTACGTTCTGGTGAAAGTTTTAGCGTTATTCCACTTGCGTTATCACGGATGAGGTGTGCTGGATTTTCAGCATAGTAACTTTTTAAGAATTGAAAGTCCTCTCGGGATAGAATTTCTTTTCCTGAACCGTCATATAATTCAAGGGCAATTGGTTCGGCCGTTTCTTCTAAACCAATCATGCTAAATTCATACTGATGCTTGCTGTCATGAAGCTCTATTATTAATCCCGGGAGATTTCGAAAATAATATGGACCGTAGGGAAATGTAATCTCTTCAGTGTACCAAGCTTCGTATTTCCTGCCACGGAAATCACATGTGGCCTTATGACATTTAAATCCCAAGATGTACTTTGTTTCTGAAGTGAGATTCCAATTCTGGACTGCATCATCGATATATCGTTTAAATGAGCCATTTATAAACTCCTGATATGTGATATTCCCTTTGGAAGGATACTCTATGAGAATCTCTTCATTGAATATTTTACCATTTCCAATTTTATTGGTTTGATTTATGACACCGATATCTGTGAGATTAGTTGTGGCATATAGCTCCTTCTTGCGTAATTCCTTGTCTAATTCATATTTATCCATGAATTTGGCTGAGTTTTTACCAATGAGCGTGACCGTCATGCCTGTTTTTACGTTATCTCGATTAAGGGTATCTACGATGAATTTGCTTAGGTAAGTTATTTTATATAGCGAACTGTCGGCAATCAATTTCTTGGATGGTTGTGCACGTCCTGGAATGTTGCCATTTTTGACCCAATTATGAGATTGGGCATAGCTCATCCCAATACTTAATACAAGAAGCAAAGATACTATTTTTAATTTTTTCACCATATTAAAACCAGTTCAATCTAACCGTAACAAGTACTTTCGTCTTAGTCCGCTATTCGTCACAAATGATTTTCTTAAGCTCTTCGATATACTTATCGAGAATTTCTGGCGCGAGACCATCTGGGATATCCAATTCTTCACTATAAATAAACCCATCCTCACATTGGAACCATAAGAAATCGACATCTGTTGTTGGTTCTGCTTGATTAGATATGCAACCCAATGAGAGGAGAAGCGTTAAAAATAATTTCTTCATGATCTATATGGTATTTTAGTTGTGATTTTGATTAAATTTACTTAGTCAGATATTAAGGATTGCGTCACTCCAACTCAATGGGATTGTATGGCTTTGGACGGTTGAGGCGTTTCTCCAGCTCGGCTTTCCGTTCGGGTGATACTTGCAATTTGATTGCTCCGTCCCAAAGTGATGCAGCGCCATTATCATTGTAATATTCTTTCAGGAAGCGGAAATCTTCACGTGTCAGCCGTTCAGCTACTTTGCCTACGTATACTTTGATGGGCATTGGCTCTTCCGGCTTTTCTAATCCAACCATATTAAAAGCATACTCATTATTTGTGTCATGAAGCTCAATGATAAGGCCAGGAAGACCACGGAATATGAATGGGCCGTAGGGGATTGGGATATCTTCCGCATACCAAGCCACATAGTCACGCCCACGGAAGCGGCAAGTAGCCTTGCGGCACGTATGTCCCAAATAATCCTTAGTCTCGTCACTGATAGTCCATTGTTGGATTGCTGTGCTGTCCTCGTATTGTTTAAAATTCCCGGAAAGATAGCAATGGAAGAAGTTGACATCCTTGCGAGGGTAATTTATAAGGATTCTTTCCTTAAATAATTTTTTTAATCTAACCATAGCTGTTTTTTGCCTTCGGTCATCTATGGATAAACCTTCCTGCTTAAGTTGCTGGTCTAATTCATCACTATCAAGATATGCTTTATCTATAAATTCAGTATATTTATCTCCAACTAATGTTGCTACTAATCCATCTTTTTTATAGTCTGAGATTGCTGTATCAGTAACAATCTTACAATTATATGTAATTTTATAGATGGTAGTGTCAATCTCAGAATAAGAGCTTTTCTTACTTTTTTTGGTCGTATTCTCTCTCTTTTCATCAGTGTAAGCCCTCTCCTGAGCAGAGACAGCTAATGTCGTTAAGGATATAAATACGAATGAAATTATGAATCTAACCACATCTTTCATGAATAATATTGTTTGAGTTAATTTAGGTACACCATGATTCTTTCCTCAAGTATATGTTTCCCATTCTACGCAAGGGAGAATCATGGTGTTTAAAAGCGGTTTGACTTCTATCAATCTTCATCACAAAGTTTTTCCATCATTTCATCATAATGTTCGTTTATGAGATCTTTCTCTTGTTCCTCATCGAGATCATCTTGTACTATCATATACTCAGAATAATGGAATCCGTCGGGACATGTGTAATTCACCCAAATCCCATAGGCTGATGCTGTTGCAATCCCTGCTATCGCAAGGATTACAAATGTAAGTAGTTTTTTCATGATGTGAAAAAAATTGATGTGAAAAAATTGGTTTGTTTGG
>JAMPEV010000001.1:750961-900571 GCA_023664955.1 Duncaniella sp. | reverse complement strand
CGTTAATATTTCCTAAATCTCAATGTGAAATTTGGAATACAACATAGAAGGAGGCGCTGATACTCTTGGGGTATGTCCGGTAAAAATTGTTGTAGATTCATAAATTGTATTTGTGATAAAGGTTAATTGATGATTGTCTGGAGGATGTCGACGGCGGTCTCGACAGTGTTGATATTGGCAAAAGCAAACGAACGTTTACCATTGCGTTCGCGGATTTCAACACGGTGCGGATTGGCTGTGAGATAGTTGAGCATTTTACCAAACATTTCTGATTGATAATAAGCCTTGTTGGTATCATCTACAAAATATGTGTACATCTTACCCTGTTTCAGTGAAACTTTTTCGATACCGAGACGGCGGGCGAGACGGCGCAATCGCGGGATTCGCAGGAGCTCGAGTGTTACATCGGGCACAGTGCCAAAGCGATCCTCCAACCGTTTCTTAAACTCCATAAGGTCAGTTTCGCGTTCTATGCCGTCGAGTTCTTGATATAGTGAAATGCGCTCGCTCTCAGTGGGTACATAGTCGGCTGGTAGAAGTAATTCCATATCGCTTTCAATCACACAATCGGCCACGAAATCAGTTTCGGCTTCATCGAGACGGTCGGCCTTTTCAATATCGGCAAACTCCTCGGTGCGAAGTTCGGTTACGGCCTCTTTGAGAATCTTTTGATACGTCTCATACCCGAGGTCGGCTATGAAGCCGCTTTGCTCAGCGCCTAGCAGATTGCCTGCGCCGCGTATGTCGAGGTCCTGCATCGCTATATGGATGCCACTGCCAAGGTCACTGAAACTCTCTATGGCTTGGAGGCGGCGGCGTGCCACAGGTGAGAGGGGGATATGGGGTGGTACCAAAAGGTAACAGAAAGCTTTACGGTTGCTTCGACCCACCCTGCCGCGGAGTTGGTGAAGTTCGCTCAGACCGAAATTTTGGGCATTATTTACGATTATTGTGTTGACATTTGGCATGTCGATACCACTTTCTATAATGGTGGTGGCAATAAGCACGTCATAGTCATGGTTGGCGAAGTCGATGATGGCTTTTTCGAGCTTGTCGGGTGGCATCTGCCCGTGGGCCACGATGATTCGGGCATCAGGGACGAGGCGTTTCACCTGGCTCTCGAGGTCATAAAGCCCCTCGATGCGATTGTTAATCATGAATACCTGGCCGTTGCGCGACAACTCGAAGTTTATTGCTTCCTCGATAATGTCATCGCCACCGGCATTCACCGAGGTGATGATAGGGTAGCGGTTGGGTGGGGGTGTGTTGATTGAGGAGAGGTCGCGAGCTCCCATCAGGGAGAACTGCAAAGTGCGGGGGATAGGGGTGGCGCTCATAGTGAGAGTGTCGACATTGACTTTCATCTGCTTGAGCTTTTCCTTAACTGCCACGCCGAATTTCTGCTCCTCATCCACGACTAATAGACCCAGATCTTTGAATTTAACCTCTTTACCAATTAGCTTGTGGGTGCCTACGAGTATGTCTATTTTCCCATCTGAAAGGTCCTTTATCACCTCCTTGGTCTGCTTTGCAGATCGTGCTCGCGACAGATAGTCGACACGCACCGGTAGGTCTTTAAGTCGCTCACGGAATGTATTGTAATGCTGATATGCGAGGACTGTGGTGGGGACGAGTACGGCAGTTTGCTTACCATCTGTAGCGGCTTTAAAAGCCGCACGTATGGCAATTTCCGTCTTGCCGAAACCTACATCGCCGCAAATCAGACGGTCCATAGGCTTTTCACTCTCCATATCCGCCTTAACCGCTTTAGTGGCAGTTAGCTGGTCAGGAGTGTCCTCGTAAATAAAGGATGCCTCAAGTTCCTGCTGGAGATAACTGTCGGGGGAGAAGGCGAAGCCTTTTTCTTCCTTTCGGGCAGCATAGAGCTTGATGAGGTCGCGCGCTATATCCTTGAGTTTGGACTTGGTGCGTTCCTTCATCTTGTTCCATGCACCGGAACCAAGCTTGTTTATCTTAGGTGGCACACCCTCCTTGCCACGGTATTTGGCGAGTTTGTGGAGAGCGTGGATCGATACGAATATGATGTCGTCGTTGGCGTAGACGAGTTTGATCATTTCCTGGGTTTTTCCATTGACATTGGTACGGAGCAAACCGGCAAATCGTCCCACGCCGTGGTCAACATGCACTATGAAATCGCCCGGCTCAATGGCACTCAGTTCTTTGAGTGATAAAGCGAGTTTGCCGGAGCGGGCACGGTCGCTTTTGAGTGTGTATTTATGGAAACGGTCAAATATCTGGTGGTCAGTGAAAACGCATGTCTTTAGGGAGTGGTCGGTAAATCCCTCGTGGATAGTGGTGAGCACCGGCTCAAAGGAAATCTTATCGCCACGGTCGTCAAAAATCACCTTTAGTCGTTCAGTCTGCTTTTCACTGTCGCTGAGGATATAGATTTTATAGCCGTCGTTGAGAAAATGATGGAACGACTCGCTGATAAGTTCGAAATTCTTATGGTAGATAGCTTGTGGCGAACATTTGAAGTCTATGGAGGAGGCGGCATCTGTGTCGGGTTGGGCGGCTGAGGTGAAACGCAGTTGGCGGAATGTCGCAAACTTCTTTTCAAAATCTGTAGCGTCAACAATCTGCCTCATCGCGCTGCTGTCGCCCTCTCCGGCTATCATCGCACTTTCTGAAAAATCTTCGCCAGCGATAGCTTTGATGCGGTCAATGGTGTAGGCGGCATCACGAATCACAAACAGGGTCGAGGGTTCGATATAGTCGAGCAGAGACTCACCGCTTGATTGCGAAGCGACTCCCGAGGTGATTGCCACCTCTTCGAGTTGACGCTCTGAGAGTTGGGTTTCGATGTTGAATGTGCGTATGGAATCGATATCGTCGCCGAAGAAGTCGATTCGGAATGGTAGCTCGTTGCTGTAGCCGAATATGTCGATGATGGAGCCTCGGGCGGCAAATTGCCCCGGTTCGTAGACATAGTCCACCTCTGTAAATCCGTTTTCGCGTAGCCATTTCACTGTGTCAGTGATGTCGGCGGGTGTCTTTTTGCTCAGATGAAGGGTGTGTTTGTCGATGACTTCACGGGTGGCCACTTTCTCAGCAAGAGCCTCGGGATATGTGACTACATACTGGGGTGCGTGGTCGGTGTGCCATTGGTTGAGGGCTTCAGTGCGGAGTATCTGCGATGGCGCATCGACTTGGCCATACTTGATGTCGCGTTTGTAGCCGGATGGGAACATCAGCACTTTGTCCTCACCCAGCAGTCGTGATAAGTCCTGATATATGTAGCCGGCATCGTCAAGTGAATCACCCACCACCACAGTGGGAACCGCACGTCTGGCCATTGCGCCGAGCATCATGGCCGGCGACGACCCGGCAAGATTGTACACCGATATGACATTAGCTTCGCCGCCGAGGGCCTTGGTGAGGGCTTCGCGGCGGCGTGCCGATAAAAATTTCGCACTTAATTCCTGAATTGTCATTGGTATGAAAATTCTACTCACCAACTTATGCAGTGGTTTTGGGGGCTATTTATTTTTCTTTGTCTCTTTTTTAGGTGCCGGGGAGAGTGTTTCTGAATAACGGGGCGTGGTGAGGACGTTAATGGCTGAATCAACGGTGGCATCATCGCGCAGGCTGTAGATTATCTCACCACGGTTGGAGTAGTAGCGGTTGAGAATCTCATTAGCAAGGTAGGGGGTGATATTCTTGCGGTTGAGATCGAGGTCGCGGTTGAGGTCATGTTTGAGCATACCTGCTAACACGTCAAACTGAGCGGATGTCGAGTCGTTCATATAGCCTTCGGCTTTTGCAAGCTCGCGGAGTTGTTCTATTGCCGATTCGCACACCTTGTCGTAGTTGAATTTGTCGGGGTCGATAAAACCTTTGAAGTCAGCATAAATCTCATCCGTTACCACGAATTCCTCAGGTGATGGGATTGAGTCGTGCAGGGCAGCAAATTTAGTAGCGTAGTCGAATGCCCAATTATCGCGCACCACATTGTAGGTCAGTCTGTTAATATCGGGATAGTCAACTTTGATATCGGGAGTGATACCGCCGCCGTCTCTCACCTCACGTCCGCCCGCAGTCTTGAATACATTGGTAAGGGAGTCGGGGATGCGGGCCACGGAGCCGTCGGGGTTGCGGCGTGAGTAGTCTATGGCTTGAATCAATCGGCCGGAGGGGATGTAATATTTTGCGATTGTGACTTTTAGGATGCCGTCGTAGGGGAGACTGCGGGTGCTCTGTACCAGTCCTTTACCGAACGAGCGGTTGCCAAGTACCACGGCACGGTCGAGGTCTTGGAGTGCGCCCGTCACAATTTCCGATGCGGAGGCCGAACCGCCGTCGACGAGTACTGCAAGTGGAATCTTTGTATCAATGGGATTAACGCTTGTCTTGTATACTTTTTCATTCAGCACCCCTTTGCCGCGGGTTGTCAGCACGGCTGTGCCTTTAGGGAGGAAAATTCCGAGTATCCCCACTGCGCTTTCCACCAGTCCGCCTCCGTTGCCGCGGAGGTCGAGGATAAGACCCTTTGCGCCTTTCTTTACGAGGTCCTCCACGGCAGTGCGCACTTCCTGATAGCTTTTTTCGGTGAACGAGGTTAGAGTCACATAGCCAATATTGTCCTTAAGCATACCGTAATAAGGCACGGAGGGTATCTGGATGGTGGCTCGCTTGATGTCAAATTCGAGAATGGAGTCTTCGAACCAAGGGCGTTTTACGGTCACTTTGAGCATGGTGCCGTTCTGCCCTTTCAGGTGTTCGCTGACCTGTGTCGATGTCCAATTGGCCACGGAGTCGCCGTCGATCATCAATATAAGATCGCCGGGACGCAAGCCGGCGTTTCGTGCCGGACTCCCCTCGTAGGGGTCGGAGATGATGACGCCGTTGGGGGTTTCTTGTATCACCGAGCCGATACCGCCGTATTCGCCGGAGGTCATGGTGCGGAATTTCTCCTGCTCCGAGGCGGGTATGTATTCGGTGTAAGGGTCGATGTCGTTGAGCATAGCGTTGATAGCTATGTTAATCGACTTTTCGGCATTGATGGAGTCAACATAGAAAGTCTGCAATTCTTTGTAAAGAGAATTGAAAATATCAAGATTACGTGAGATTTCATTTTTTTTGCTGCGAGTGGCGGCCGACGAGAGGAGGGTTATCACGATCAGAGCGGCGGCAAAAAAGGTCAGTTTTTTCATATTCTGGTGGAATTGAATGATTGAAACGTAGGGACTTGTCTGATTTGTTGCAGACTTGCCTTTAGGAACTTGGAATATATGAGACGCAAAAGCCGCATGGACTGACAACCGCCGGCGGCGAGATGCGCTGTTTTTTTGAAAGACCAAAGGTAGTCAATTTATATAACAAATTAGCAACGGAAAAGTCAAAAAAATATGAAAAAAGAGGTCGGAAAATAAAATTTTTGCATAAAAGGTTGCATAGTTCAAAAAAACGGTGTAATTTTGCATCGCAAAAATCGGATAACTCGGTTGATGCTGTGATAGAAATAATCGCAAATTGCTTCAGTAGCTCAGTTGGTTAGAGCACCTGACTGTTAATCAGGGGGTCGTTGGTTCAAGCCCATCCTGAAGCGCAAACAGATTTGAGATGAATCTGAAATTTTCATTATTAAGATTAATTAAATTATGCTTCAGTAGCTCAGTTGGTTAGAGCACCTGACTGTTAATCAGGGGGTCGTTGGTTCAAGCCCATCCTGAAGCGCAAAAGAGTCTTGGAAGTGATTCCGGGACTCTTTTTGTATCATGGTGTGTCGGGAGACTTTACACATACTTTTGATGTAATATTAATGTTTTTTTCCATAGGGTAATGTGGGTTCATTGAACAACGTGCCTGTAAATGGATTTGAGTCATAATTATATAAACCGGACTCCAAAATTTGATCTACGATATAACTCAGTGGTTGGGTCAACCAAAAGCAAAGGGTCTCGTGAGTTAATGCTTGTCTTTGCCAAGTGAGATATGATATCGATACACCATCCTGTCTTTGCTAATGTAGTGTTGCTGTGAAATTTGTTTTGTCAGTTTTCGGGCCTCAGTTGGGGGTGTGGGTGGGGATTTTCTTGATTTCTTCGTTGCAGAGGTTGACTATGTCGTCGCCGTGGGCATAGGTGAATGGCATTTCAATGATTTCAGTGATGCGTGCATTGGAGATTACGGCGGCAAGGAGCTCGCTCGGGGTGGGGGCTTCGGGCAATGCCATGTATTCTTTATAGGTATAATGGGTGAAGGCGGTGTTCATCCCAACGCCCCGGCGGTCAAGCAGGAAGCCGTCATTGAGTTTGACGGGTATTGATTCCTCGGAGAGATCCGTGGGAGCGGGAAACGAGACCACTTTGGCGCGTGAAGTATCGAGGGTGATGGGTACCAAATCATCATAGTCACCGTTTGTTTTGTAAATCTTCACTTTAGGTATTGCCGCCCCAGGGTGCGAGCCGCCGATGACGGAAGCCACAACTTTTGTCGGGGCTTCCGTATCAACTGCCTCCACTGCCATATTTGTACTTTTGCAACCTGCCATAAGCAGCAATGATGCTAAGATGGTGATTTGCTTAAAATTTTTCATAATTTTATTCGGTAAACCGATCGAAGAGGTCGCACTGTAGTGAGTTCCTGCAAATGTGTTTAGTTCTTCACAATTTTTGCGGAATATGCCCCGCTGACAGTTGAAATTCTTGCCACGTACATTCCGGCGGGCAGACCTGACACATCAATGGTGGCACTATTGCCATAAATATCAATCGACGGAGTCACGGCAGCTCCGGAAATTGACACGATTTGAACACCTGTAATATTGCCGGGAGCGGTTATAACAGCATAGTCGGAGGCTGGATTTGGCTCTACCGATACTGCAATGGTACTGTCGGTAATGTCATCTATGCCTGATTCGCCAATCGTGAATGTGATTTGCCTGGTGTTAAACCAGTCGTTTTTTGCTAAATCTCGAAGTGCGCCAAAGTATTTGCCGCCAATGGAAACATTGTCGGTCGATTCAGCCAGGTTGCATGAGATGGTTATCTCTTTAGTCTCGCCTCCCGACATGAACAGAGGCTCAGACGCAGCGTATGCCACTGAAGCAACCGTCGTCCCGGCAACGTATGGGAAAATGTAGAACCCGATTTTGCTCGTGCAATAACCGATTCCGGAGACTGTCACATTTATGCGAGCCACCACATTGTAAGGGTCGACTGCTGATGCATTTTCAATCATCCATGAGTTGATATTGATAGCCGGAGCCATAAGATTAGATTTCAGACTCACCTTAATCGGCTTGGAAATCGCAGCGTATTTCACTACTTCCTGATTTGCCACGGTCTGGATGCTCTCGATAGTGGCGAGACACATATAATAATCGCCAATTGTGAGTTTTGTTGATGCTGAGATGGTTGTAAGCTCGCAAATTTCCTCAATGGATGCATCTCCTCCGGCAGGAATCTCAATCATTATGTCTTCACCCCTCGCACATACGCTACCGGTATTTTCAGTACGCATCAGCAACGGAATAATCGTCTGAGTGACAGCCTCAGAACTGCTGCTTGTCAGCGAGGCCTTAATCTTGAATGGCGAGTTAATATACAACTCGGTTTCGAGGGTGAAATCATTGGCAGTCACAGTGTATCGGTTAGGAATTGATGCTGTGACCGAGCTGCCTGATTTTGTGATGTCGATATATCCCATCTGCGAGTAGGGGAGAAATACCGGATAACTTTTACCGTCGGACACAAACTTGATATACCCCTTGGAAGAACCTTCGGGGATGGAGGATGCCGCCACAGTCATCGTACTGAAACCCATGCCCATCTCTAATGAGGCCTCCCCTGATAAGTTGGCTGTGGTGACTTTCCCGGAAGCGCTTACCATTTCCAGCACAAACTTTCCTTTCACTGTGTAGGGAGTGCAGCTTGCGATTGCTCCGACGAGCTTAATAGCACCATTGCTTACCTGCACGCTTAGCCTATCGCCATAGCACACCATGTAGGGATCGGAGTATTCCGATGAAGCTGACGGCTTCTTGACACCAAGCACTACCTCCTGGCCGAAATTATAGCCCGAAACGCCGCCTCCGATTCCCTGTGACTCAGGGTCGAGTGCGCTAAGGCGGAAATAACCGTCAGACATGCCACCCCATCCCCAATTGAAATGGTAGTAACCGTCACGGTACCCGTCGCATACGAAAGCATGACCGCCCTCGTTGCTCTGCCCCGAATAAAACACCGGGCCATTAGTACTCAACTCAGTGTAAATCATGTCATCCCAGTCGGTTACTGAATAGAGGTCACGCAAAGCCACATGCGCCCCCTTGTCATAATCAAAATAGTCAATCAATGCCGGTGCAACCATCATACCTGAGGCGGCACTCCCATCGAGTGTATAATCCATATCCACACTCACGCCGCAACCATACATTAAGTTGGCCACGGCTTTTATCTGTTCGGTGGTAGATGCGTCGGAATATGTGTCAGTCATCTTTGACCACTCAAAAGTGGTGTTTGCGAAGTCAAATGACAATCGTTTCGTTTGCCAAGTGTATGTATGAGAACCTTTCCCTTTCGTCGGATAATTATGATACTTAAGCACCTGGGCGAAAGCCGTAGCGACACACCCTGTCACAGTCTTTGACGAGCCGATTGATGGGCACAGATCATTGTAGGGTTCACCTTGATTCCACTTTGTGGTGACTTTCGGGGCAATGGCTGCTTTAGATGCCCTCGATTGGGGCTTATAAGCAGCAGTAACACCCGCATTTAGTGCCGCAGCGATTTCCCCTTTATATTCATCGAGCCACCACTTGAGATTAATCGGCATGTTTTTTGCGTCAAAAGGCTCATTATCACTATATCCGAGCACCGGGGCGGCGATGTCGTCAGCGGAGACAATCATATAGCCGTCGCTGTTAATACTCTCAAACACATACACCATCGGCATACCACCCTCGCTAAGAGTGAGTGCTGGGGAAGTCTGTATTTCAGTGCTGATAACGCGTGAAGCTACACCACCATTCATGGTGCGTTGTAATGCTTCAGAAGGGGAGAGGGTACGACCAAATGATGTACCTGCCACTGTGGCGGTTATCAAAAGGGGTAGTAGAAATCTTTTCATATCTTAGTTAAAACGTTGTCGAGCATCGAGAGAGTTAATCCAGAGGCTTGATTGAGATAGCATAGCCACCGCCGGCAAGCTCATTGAGGGTAAGTTTTGTCTTTGATGTGACGGTTTTCTTTGTTATGGTATATTTTGTTTGGCCATTCACGGTGTTGGCATCAGGTGCTTCAGCGTATATAGTGGCCTCGTATTTTCTTCCCGGGTCAAGGAAAGAGAGCGAAATGGAGCTCTTTCGGTCGGATGTACCGGCTGTGCTACCGACATACCATTCATCAGAATTCTTATCCTTGCGGGCCACGGTGACATATTCCATCGGTTCGGCTTCAAGGTATACGGAACGTTCCCATTCCACAGGCACATCCTTAATAAACTGGAAAGCATCGAGATGCTTCTCGTAATGCTCCGGGAGGTCGGCCGCCATCTGGAGTGGGCTGTACATTGTCACGTAGAGGGCTAATTGGCCGGGGATTGTAGACGCAATCTTAGAATTATTGCCGGGGGTGAATGTGCTAAGGTCAAACTCGAAAATGCCGGGAGTATAATCCATGGGTCCACCCTGTAGACGGGTGAAAGGGAGGATGCTCGTATGCCACTTGTCATTACCTCCCATAGCCTGATACTCAGTACCGCGCGCACTTTCGTTGCCTATCAAGTTGGGATAAGTTCTTGCCAGGCCGGTAGGGCGTGTGGCTTCGTGAGCGTTCACCATAATCTTGTGCTTGGCCGCCTCGGTAACGGCGTATAGATAGTGATTATTAAGCCACTGCGAGTAGTGGTATTCTCCACGAGGGATAATATTTCCAACATAACCGCTCTTCACTGCGTTGTAGCCGTTCTCGTTCATGAACTTATAGGCATTTTCCAGATGACGCTCATAGTTACGCACTGAGCCGGAGGTTTCATGGTGCATCATCAACTTGACGCCCTTTGAATGAGCATAGTCATTGAGGTATTTCAAGTCAAAATCGGGATAGGGAGTTACGAAATCGAATACATAATCCTTTGACTGTCCAAACCAATCTTCCCAACCTTCATTCCAACCCTCTACGAGCACTTGGTCGAAACCATGCTCCGCCGCAAAATCGATATAGCGTTTCACCTTCTGGGTGTTGGCACTGTGGCGACCGTTAGGCTTAGTCTTGGTGTAATCGGTCTCACCCAGTTTCACAGAGTAAACATCATCAGTATAGTTCCAAGTTCCGGCACCGGTGATCATCTCCCACCACACGCCGATATATTTCACAGGCTTAATCCAAGAAGTATCATCATACTTTGTGGGTTCATTGAGGTTGTAGATGATGCGTGACGCAAGGATATCGCGGGCATCGTCAGTGATAATCACCGACCTCCAGGGTGACTGAGTGGGAGTCTGCATATAACCCTTGCGGCCTTGATTATCAGGAGTGAGCCAAGAGGTGAAGGTCATTGTGGTGTCATTGAGGTTAAGATGCATGGTCGGGTAATCGATTGTACCGGCTTCGTGGATATTGAGATACACTCCATCGTCGGTCTTCAGCTGAAGAGCCGTCTGCACTCCTGTCGGGGAGAACACGGTGGTGGAGGCGTTGTCGGGGTTTACCTTAGATGGGAAGAGGTCACGGATTTCGCTGAGTTTAGATTTGGTGTAATTATATTCTTGTGTATCATAGTCGCCGGGAATCCAGAATGCGGTGTGGTCGCCAGTCATTGCAAACTCAGTAGCTTCATCTGCTATAACGAAATAATTGAGATTAGGCTGTTCGGGGAACTCATATCTGAAGCCCACACCATCATCGAAGGCGCGGAAGCGGACCACCATTTCACGGTCGAAGGCGGGCTGCTTGAGAGTCACAGCCATCTCATTGTAATGGTTCCTAATGTTAGTCTCCTCACCCCACACCGGCTGCCAGGTTTCGTCGACTGAGTCACGGGTTGTTTTTACAATCTCAAAACCATCCTTGAGCGAGAGGGCATCCTTGCCGGCTTTTTTGCCTTGATGCTCAAAGCTATTACGTCCTGTTTCGCTCACAAGGTCAAAACCGAGGTGGGATGGGGCTATAATCTGCTTGCCCTTAAAATCTACAAAATAGGTGGGCTTTCCATCCTGGATTTCGAAAGTAAGCACAATGTCGCCATCGGGTGACTTCAATATCTCGTCGGCATAGCTGCTAAAAGTCAGAAGCGACATCGCAGCGAGTGTGAATAATTTTCCTTTCATAATCAGTCAGTGTAGTATGAATCTCTAATATATATGTAAATATGAATCTTTTCTCTTCGATGCACGAGGGTATCAGTATTGTTACTCGTGAATAGTAATTTTCGCAAAGATAAGCAGAAAATTCCATTATCCAAGAGCGGAAATGTCAAAAAATCAAATGAAGTTGTCTAAACTTATTTACGAATAGTAAAAATATTTAGAGGATATGAAAACTATCCTTATCATCATTAATCTTCCGCCGAAAATCTGACGAAATTATAATGATGAAATAAGTTTAGACAACTTCAATATCTGCTCCATAAAAGTATAAAAAGGAACTGCTTCGCGCAGCTCCTTTTTATGAGTTTCCAATAGGTACAATTTCTAAGGTAAAAAAGATTGTTTTAGGTTCGTGATGCAAAGGTAGGTCAAGAATCCCCATCCGACAAATATTTTTTTATGTTCTCCAACATGATTTTTTAACCGAAATTCAGGATGAAAGTCCGAATATTTTAATATTTATTTGATATATTGATGTTTATGTCGGGTGAAAATTTTAAGCTCTCTTTGTTAAACGGTGTTAAATTTTGATTTTGTGACCTGTCTAGTCAGGAAAAATAGGATATTTTGACATCTTTTTCATCCCAAACTGCATAGGAGAACTTAGAAATCCAATCACCTAATATCAAAATTTCTGCGCCATCGTTCAGTTTTTTATCCATTACGATATGTTGATGACCGAATATGAAATAATCTATTTTTTCAGAATGCGTGGCATTATACACCTCGGCAAATTCCACCAAAGAGTCACCCACCCCTTCCTTCGGGATATAGCCTCCGGTTTTGCGACTGTGGGACGACCAACCATGCGCAAAGCCAATGGTCCAGCGTGGATGTATTGCCGCATAAAGTTTCTGGGCAAGGCGGCATCGGAACAAGGCTCGGAGTCGGCGGAACGTCCAGGGCAGTTTACCCACGCCGTCGCCGTGCTCCATTAAGAAACGTTTACCCTCCAGTTCGGTCACCATCACTCCATCATGGACAGTTAGCCCTATCTCATTAGGTAGGTAATCGAATATCCAAACGTCATGATTTCCTTTGAACCAAGTGATTTCCACGCCCGCATCGGCGAGTTGGGCAAGTGCGCCAAAGAAACGAGTGAAGCCTCTCGGCACCACGGTGCGGTATTCCCACCAATAGTCCAAGATATCGCCTAAAAGGAACAACCTCTTAGCATCATCGGCGATTGAGTGCAGAAATTCCACCACACGACGCTCATGGGTCTTCGAGTCGGCTATATAGCTTGCACCGAGATGCAAGTCGCTGATGAAATAGGTTTTGTGGCGCATATGGGCTTATTTTTTAGTGGGATTTTTCATGATTCAGCAACCCCGTTTTTGGGAGGACGCGTATGTGGGGATTACCGTAATCCGCCAATCCTGTTTTGGGAGGACGCACCATGGTGAGTCCCTACATTTGGGAAAATTTGCCACATGATTAAGAGCGTGTCTACAAGAAGCCGAGGTCAAGTTTGGCTTCTTCGGTCATCATATCCTTGTTCCATTCCGGCTCGAAGACGATGCGAATATCCACGTTTTTCACTCCTTCGATACTTTCCAACTTAATTCTGGCGTCATCTACTAAGAAGTCGGCGGCTGGGCAGTTGGGGGCGGTTAATGTCATGTCAATCTTGAGATTGCCATCGTCATCAAGATCAATGGCATATATTAACCCCAAATTATATATGTCAACGGGAATTTCGGGATCGTAGACAGTCTTGAGCATCGTCACAATCTTCTCCTCAATTTTAAGCCTTTCTTCAGCAGTCATATAGTTTAAGTAAATGAGTGTCTAATGATTATGTGCTGATTTATTTCAACGATATTATTCCAAATGCATAGGTGAAATGTTATCAACCCCACAAAGATACACAAAAATCTTAACTTTTTATGGAAAATATCATTTTACCAACTCCACTCCCTTGGGAAGTTTTATATCAGATTCAATTGTCCCGTCGCTGTTCCTCTTGTGTCTAATGAATATTGGACCGTAAGGTGTGGGGAAGGTTCCTTCGGCGAAGTCCAAATCACACAGATTCGGTGAGATGCTGACCTTTTGGCACCCGGGTTCCATAATTTTTACACCCAAAATGTGCTGAGTGAGCCACGGGCATGGGCCTGACGACCATCCATGGCAAAGACTGTGGCGATATCCATTGTAGCAGTAGTCGCCATAGGCTCCATGAATATCTATCTTCCCGGGAGGGGTCATTTCATCAATACGCCCGGCATTATTTAGCCATTCCATATTGAAATCCTCCCAGAATGTTGTAGCACCCAAGTCGAGCATCGCACCCCAGTATGAGCGGATTATGTCGAGCCCTTCTTGATAATTTCCAGTCATAGTAAGGGCTTCAAGCATGTAGTAGCCGTAGAATGTGGTCAGACCATAGGCTTTCTTTGACAATATCATTGAGGAGGCTTCGTCGGGTTGGATGGTGCCGGCTTTCGCCATTAGCGCCCCGGCTTGTAACAGTCCGTTGGGATTATGATGATTACTGTCGAGCCGCTGTCGAGCCCTTTGCGCCTCTTTGGCCACAGTCGGCTCGTTAAGGTAGCCACACAGATTTTCCGCCGAGGACAGGGCCCACGACATCAAAGCCCTGTAACCGGCTTCGACTCCTTGGCGGTTGGGCGTGGATGGCCAGTCAAGGAATCTGGTCATGTTCCCGGCCATACCGGGATTCATTTCTTCATTACCATACGCGTCAATCCTTTCAGTAATTTGGTGAACAAGTCCGGTTATATAATCTTTGTGCCGGGTCAAAAAACCGAGGTTGCCGTGTCGCATATACCAATCATGTTGGATTATAAGATACCAGAGGGAATAGCTGCTCATACCATTTAGCCATGAAGGCAAGGGGTACTGTTCCACCGCTTTGTCAAGGCTATTTTCCACAACTTCACGGTCATCGAAAACTGCCATTATGGTCTGCACTTCGGGGTGCATGTCGCCAAGCCAGATGCAACGGTCGCGCTTAATACCATCCCATAGGAATTCTTGCATGTTGAGATGTACAGTATAAGCCGCAGTTTTCCAAATAGAGTCGAGTCGGGGATCGCTGCAATGGAAACTTCCCACATAATGAAGGTCGCGATACCGTGCCACTGCGCGAATCTCTTTCAGACTAATCCGGGCGGAAGGTTCCAACACGTCTATCCTCACAAAGCGAAACCCCGTATTGCCAATTTCTTTAAATCCATATCTTGACACACTTGTCAGGATATCACGCTGGGAGTGGTCGTTGGTAGAGAATCCATGTTCCCCGCTGCTGTTCTCCACTGTTTCACTGCATGTTTCTCCCACTGATTCACCAAATCTCACTCTTAGCCGGGTGCTAATCTGCGAGCCCGTGCCTGTGAATATTTGAATACCGCCATGTAATTCCCTGCCAAAATCGAGTATGATGCTTGACCGGGTCTTATTCTCGATTTTACAGAGGCGCGCTTTTGCGAGAGTCGCTTGGCCATCGCCTTCCACCAAGAGAGCTTCTGCGTCATATATGATACTGTCAGTCTCAGTCCATATTATCCGTTGAGGTGTTAAATAATCACGCACAAGTTTGTCTCTGACTGCGGGGGATGATATATTGGCTGTTAATGAGATTAGAACTAATGTGATGAGGATCTGTGATTTGCGCATTTTGATATATGATTGAGGTGGAATTTATCCTTTTTGGTTCACTCGGATAGCGTTGGCCGGCATATTGGTTCCATCAGAATCAAAGCTCCTTAGTTGATGGGTTGATTCAATCGTGACTTTTGACTCATCAATCATCCGTTTGTCGAGACCAAGCGACTCTGCCAAGAATTGGTAGACGGCACTACGCTTGTTTGGTCCGAAATCATGTCCTTCGTCAGGGAAATGTGCGTTGGAGACTTGGTCGACTTTTCCGTACAATCCATAAACCTTTTGCAGGTAAGGATACTCAATTTCCGGCACATTAGATGTCCAGTCGGCACCGTCGGACACTACCGACATCGGTTTGGGGGCAAACGCTGCGGCAAATTCAGCCAGGCAACTGCCACCCCCCGCGAGCGTTATCGGCTTACCGCTTTCGCATGAACATCCACCATCGAAATGCGATGATACCATTATGACCGGGCACGAAACTGTCAATCTTGGGTCAATGAGTCCGAGAAGTATGCTTTGCGAGCCACCTCCTGATGCGCCATTGACAGCCACACGGCTTTTATCTACGTCATTTCGCTGAAGCATAAAGTCAAGGATTGAAATGCCGTTTGTCAATTGAACGGTCATGGCATCAGGGGAGGTGTGTCCTTCTTTACCAACCTGCAATTCCGAATCCCCATATCCATAAAGGTCATAGCTCACGCAAATAGCACCCATTCGGGCAAGTGTAGCGAGTCTCGTCTGCTCCGAGGTGTCGTATCTCCCCTCCCGGCTGTGTCCGTTAGGACATAGGATAAGTGGATGGATGCCCTCACTTGCAGGGAGATAGATAGAGCCGCAAACATACAGTCCGGGAAGCGTTTCGAGGTAAAAATTCTCAACACAATATCTGTCATATTCGCGATGATTGGATATCACCGGTTGCCCTTTAACCCTTTCAGTTAGTGCTTTACCCACTCCTGAAATTCGGAGGACGTCCTCTTGCAGTGAAGTGCGGCGTGCCTCCCAATCCTCACGTGAAGGATACTGCGTAAGAAGCCATGACAAAAGTTTTGCGCCATCGGCTTCAGGGCGACGGTAATGTTCATACCGTCTTATTTGGTAGTTGTTGCCATGGTCATTGACGACACTGAAGTCAAACTGGGATGTGAGGTTGCGCAATGATTCTTCAGCAGAGAATGGCCGTATACGTGAATATGCATGGCTAACCATCAGACCCGCAGTGTCGGTTTTGATTTGTAACTCGACACCGAACCGACTCTCGACATATTTAAGCATGGCACTTAGCGGTTGTGTTGACCGATCTGTTCCACTGTCAGCCCAACATGAAATCCATGACCATAACAAAACAGATAAAATTATTTTACGAAACATGGCGCGTCTCTACAATTAGTGGTGAATCAGATATTTCAGGTAAGAATAACTATTTGAAGAAGCCGTTGTCTTCTCGAGTGGTGGCAGCAGGAGGTGTTGCCGAGGCTACGGAGAGGGATGCGGGGAGCCATACTGCCATATTGCCTTCTCCACGGTGAGCCCATGCGTAGTAGGGGATGAGGGTGAGGGTCTTATCGGCGGTGACAAGTCGTCCGGCATCATCGTAACTCAACGCCTGGACAGGCATAGTGATTTGATTCAAACCGGTGAGGAGATCGGGGCGATTCACCACGTTTAACTGAGCTTTACCGGGCACGAGGATGTTGTGGATATTGAAGTCATTGTCACACCATTCAGCACAGTAAACGAGCGGACCTCTCTCCACAGCGATACGGCCACGGTCGTCAGCCACATTTTCGTGGGCTGTGACGATACGTGCAGGCATATCGAAGTGTATATCTACCTTATCGCCCTTCTTCCACTTACGGTCAACGATTAGGTAGCCATTGCGTAGTTCACCGGTCACTGCTTCTCCATTCACCATTACACTATATGAGGGAGCGGAGTCATCAGCATAGGAATATAAGTCACTAGGTAATACTGTATTACGCACCCATCCGGGGATGCGGATATTCATGGCAAAATCGCCTGAACCCTTAGTGAGATTAATTGCGACATCGCCGTCCCATGGATAATTGGTGGATTGCTCAATCTGTATTTTACGGTTATTAACAGCTATTTCCGCAATGTTATCCATGAAGAGGTTCACGAAAAGGTCATTATCCCTCACGGCATATACATATCCTGGAAGTGACGGGATGAAACGGCAGATGTTGCTCGGACAGCAAGCACATCCAAACCAAGGCTGGCGGGAGTAATTGCCGGTAGAGGCTAAAGGATTTGGGTAGAAAAACGAGCCGCCATCGAGTGATACCCCCGAAATCAATCCGTTATAAAGAGTGCGTTCAAGGACATCAAAATACTTTGAATCACCGTGAAGGAGGAAAAGACGGTAATTAACATACACATTGCCAATAGCAGCACACGTTTCATTATAGGCAGAGGCATTGGGCAATTCATAATTATCGCCAAACGACTCACCGGCATGGCGGGCTCCGATACCTCCGGTGATATAAATCTTCATCCCTACAATGTTTTCCCAAATTCGGTCAATGGCATGGATATACGAGCTATCTCCCGTAATAGCAGCCACATCTGCCATACCAGCGTACATATAAGTAGCCCTCACAGCGTGACCTACAGCCTCGTCCTGTTCGAGGACCGGCTTATGCGCTTGGCTATATGCATCGCGACGCTCAGTGGTGCCGCGTGCATCGAGGAAAAACTTAGCTTGGTCAAGATACTTCTTATCACCGGTCACGGTGTAAAGTCGCACCAGAGCCATTTCAGCTATCTGATGACCCGGCACGAGGCGCTTATGCCCTTCACCATCGCCGATATTTCGGCACACGCAATCGGCATAGCGTATGGCAATATCTAAGAAATTGCGTTTACCGGTACTTTGATAATGGGCCACCGCACCTTCCACCATGTGTCCAAGATTATAGAACTCATGCGAAAGCTTCTCGACCCATATCCAACGTTCAGGCCCGGCCCAATTGTGGGGGTTGGCTGGATTCATGGTACGAGAAGTATAGAGGTAACCGTCAGGTTCCTGAGCTGCTGCAACTATTTCGAGCACACTGTCTATGTAAGCCACAAGTTTCTTGTCAGGATAATTGCTAAGCCGATATGAAGCGCCTTCGATGGTTTTGTAGACATCTGTATCGTCAAACGAGAATCCTTCGGCGTGATACTCAGGGCTTGGGTGTGCTGCTTTAATGAAGTTTTCATATCGACCACTCTCCTCACACTTGCTGAAAGCCAGTGGGATGGTGACATCGCGGCTTGCAGCAAGGCGTTGACCCCAGAAACCATTGTTTACCGAGACGGAGGTAAAGGGTACGGGGGTAATGGGATAGCCTGATTGGATGACATCCTGCTGTTTAGCCTCGACGGAGAGCAATGAGGATGCAAACAGGAGGGAAATTGCAGCTGTTTTGATGGTCATAATATGTCGATTTAATGGTTATTTGGTTGGGATTACCGGTTTGATTGATCCGTCGGGTTTGAATTCGAGACGGTCAATGCATACTTCGCGATGTACTCCGGGACCCTTTGCTTTGTCGATGTAATCCTTGTTGATACGGTGGTAAACGATACGCCATTCATCAGTGCCGGGGAGATTGATCACAGAATTATGGGCAGGACCATAAATCTGTTTGTCGGTACGCTGAATAAGTACAATGCAAGGATCGGCTACCTCGATAGGTCCGAGGGGCGAATCGGAAGTGCCATAAGCTACGTGGTAATTAGGAGAGCCTGTATCATCTACCGACCACATAAAATAATATTTACCATTTCGATAGAACACGTATGGGGCTTCGCGGAAGGCGTAATCTTGGAGCGTACCACCCTTCGGAGTCATTACGGTGATGGTTTCGTTATTGATTGAGGTCATATCATCGTTGAGCTCAGCCCCGGCCATGTAGCCGTTACCCCAATAGAGGTAATACTTACCTGATTCGGGATCCCGGAACACATCCACGTCAATCTGCTGTCCGCGACCAATGGGTGACTCAAAAACAATTGGCTCACCATGTTCAAAGAACGGACCGGCAGGGTCATCGCTAACGGCCACACCGATTGACTTACGGTTGCGCTCCTTGTCATGTCCGCTAAAATAGAAATAATATTTGTATCCATCAGTCTCCTTGCGCTCGATGATGGCTGGAGCCCATGCATTGCCGGTAGCCCAAGGCACTTGGCTGCCCTTGAGATTGAGTATTATACCTTCGTCAGTCCAATCGGCAAGATTTCCTGAGGAGAAAACTCGGAAATAGTAGCCGCCCCAGCCGGGAGTGCCATCTGTGGTGGAATAGATGTAATATTTACCGGTCTTGTTAGAGTAAAGAATTTCGGGGTCGGCATGGAAATCGGGGAGGATAGGATTGTGGAAATTGTCAAGCGCGGAATACTCAACCGATGAACCGGCAGAAGAGGCAGGAATAGGCTTGATAGTCCCGTCAAGATTATAATAAAGCGGTTCGACAATCACCGAACGGCTGCCGCTGCCACCTTCCAGCCCACCGATATGGGAGAAGAACCAGTCACGTCCTTTGAAATTCACAATGCCGGGATGAGTGGTGTTGCTATTTCCGGCCACCTGCGAGATTATGCCCTTGTATTCCCAGGGACCATTGATATTATCGCTCATGGCGTAAGCGATTTTTTCGGGCCACTGTGAGGCGTATGTGAGATAATATTTCCCGTCGCGTTTATGCACCCATGGGGCCTCGGTGAAATCCTTCAGGTCAAGTTTTTTAATATCTCCGTCAATTTCAGTCATGCTCGGTTTGAGTTTTGCATAGTAGCAGTATCTGTTACCCCAGAAGAGGTAATATTGTCCATCATCGTCGACAAATACAGCCGGGTCGATGCACACCCATCCATGGGTGGAGCCGTAGCAGTCAGCCTTGGTGAGAAGAGGTTTGCCAAGGATATCCTTGTAAGGCCCTTCGGGACGGTCAGCGCAAGCCACGCCTATTCCCTGTCCGTTTGTGGAAGAGAAGAAATAATACTTACCGTCAGGACCTTGGACAGGGTGTCCGGCATAGGAAGTCTTTGACCGGTTCCAACTGAAATCGGTAGCATAAATAGGGACAGGATACTCAGTCCAGTTAATCATATCAGTAGTGGAGAAGACACACCAGTTGGGCATGTGATAGCCACTCTTATTACCCGGCTCATCATATCCGGTGAAAAGCCATAGAGTATCACCCACAACCATCGGAGCCGGATCGGCGGTGTGTTTATGGGTAATGAGCGGATTGCCTGAATTCTTGAAATGATACACGGCATTGTCGCCCCACTGCTTCTGGAGACGGTCATACTCACTGCGGGTGATAGGCATCACTGTGCCATGCCGGGGAAAGAAGTCCTTAGTAAAACTTTGGGGTGTCTCTGTGAAATTAACCAGGTCGGTAGAGGTCTGGTATTCATACTTACCGGAAGTATAGAGGTCGTACATAAGCACATATTCATCTTTACCATTGAGCTTGAAGATTCCTGAGCCTTCCACCGGAGTCTTGCCGGCATAGGCATCGACATACATATGCGCCTCATTCCAAGGCCCTTTTAGCTTTTTAGCAGTGGCGTATTGGATACCATTCTTAATTTCCTTGCCATTTTCATCCTTAGTGTTACCCTTATAGAACATATGCCACAGGCCGTCGGGCCCATTGACGATGTCATTGTCGATACACCCGTATTTAGCCTTGAAAAGCACCTTCGGCTCACTTTCAAAGCCGGTGAAATCCTTATTTGCATAAGCATAATATGTGATAAGCCCCTTTTCAGGATCATCGCGGCGGAGCGTGAAATATACCATATACTTATTGGCGTCGGGGTCGTAGATTGTCTGTGGAGCCCACACCCAGTAAGCATCACTGAAATGCTTTGGAAAGTCTTTTCGGAGATTTACGGTGGAATGAGTCCACTTGATGAGGTCATCGCTCCTCATCATCACGATACCGGGATTTTCCACCCATCCATTACGGGCCGTGTTCATGTCGGTGGCCACCATCACGAAACTCTTGCCATCAGGAGAGCGGAGGATGTGCGGGTCACGAATACCGCCTGACTGTGAAATAGTGTCGGAATTGATTATCGGGCTATTGTGATTGAGGGCTTTCCAGTTGAAGCCATCCTCACTTAGAGCGAAACGAAGATGCTCCTGAGAACCTCTGTCGCCGCTGCCCTCAAAATAGGCGAAGATATAAGCGTCTGTATCACCGGGCGTAGCAGCTACGGCCGCTATGGTGTAAGCACACATACCGGCCATTAGGGTTGCTGCGAAGAAATTTTTCATGACGTAAGTCTATTTTAATGATTGGTTATGAGTGAAATTATTATGCCTACAAAGATAAATAATATCCGTCACAATATCAATAATTTTATTAAAATAGGAGTGTGAAAATTTAAGCGTGGGATTATGTAGGAACCGTGATTTTGAAATTACTAAAATTTGATGTACATTTGCCATCTAAAGAGAAAAAATGGTAAATAAAAGCAATACACAAGGACGTGCATACGAATATGCCTGCTTAGTTTCGTTATATAATCATATTACGAGACACAGGCATGCCTTCATAATAAAAAATGGACCTTTGGATTAGGCATGCCCTCCTCGGTTATAACCTTAAATTGTAGATGGAAATAATGAATTTGATTAGTTTATTTTCCGGAGCCGGAGGATTGGACAAGGGATTCCATAATGCCGGATTCAATACAGTCGTCGCGGACGAGTATGATAAAAAAATTTGCCCTACTTTTCGTGCTAATTTCCCTGATGTAAAGCTTATCGAAGGAGATATCAGAAAAATTCATTCATCGGAATTTCCTGATAATATCACCGGAATCATAGGAGGGCCGCCTTGCCAATCTTGGAGTGAGGGTGGTGCGCTCAGGGGTATTAAAGATCCTCGGGGACAGCTGTTTTATGAATATATTCGAATTCTCAGAGACAAACAACCTTTGTTTTTTGTTGCCGAAAATGTTTCGGGGATGCTTGCCAAAAGAAATTCAGAAGCAGTGTCATCGTTCTTGAAAATGTTTGACGAAGCGGGATATTATGTCAGCCTTAAGATGCTTAATGCAAAAGATTATGACGTTCCGGAAGACCGCGATAGAGTATTCTACGTAGGTTTTAGGAAGGATTTGGGAATCAATGAATTTGAATATCCAGCACCTGTTGCTTACAAACAAACACTGCGAGATGCCATTTGGGATCTAAAAGACAGTGCAATTCCAGCTTTAGAAAAGAATAAAACGAATGGAGATAAATGTATTGTGGCTAATCATGAATACTTTATCGGCTCATTCTCAACGATATTCATGTCAAGGAATCGCGTAAGGAGCTGGGATGAGCCAGGTTTCACTGTACAAGCAAGCGGCAGGCAATGTCAACTCCATCCCCAAGCACCCAAAATGGAGAAGATTAATGGCAATCTTCAGGCGTTTGTGAAAGGAAGCGAACACCTTTATCGGCTACTAACCGTCAGGGAAGCGGCCCGGGTGCAAAGTTTCCCTGATGATTATAAATTTATATATACCGACTTGAACTATGGTTATAAAATGATAGGGAATGCCGTTCCGGTCAATTTAGCCTATCACCTTGCATTAAAAATCAAGGAAACAGTGAGAAAATGTAATATTTAGCCGTTTTGTTAGGATATGGACAAGGAAAGTAAGATACTCCGACCGCTGATCGGGATGACACTTGAGGAATTGAGGAGCGTGGCTGAGAAGGCGGGTATGCGGCCGTTTGCGGCAAAGCAGATGGCGCGCTGGCTTTATGAGAAGCGTGTGTCTTCGATTGACGAAATGACAGATTTGTCGAAGGTGGCTCGAGAGTATTTGAATGATAATTATAGAGTAGGGCGTGTTGAGCCAAAGATGGCATCACATTCTGCGGACGGTACGGTTAAGTATCTATTTGCCACACGCGGCGAAGGTTTTGATTTCCTCGTAAACGGGAAAGGCAGAAGAGATGTGGAAGCTGTGTATATTCCTGATAAAGAGCGTGCCACACTATGTGTGTCTTCGCAGGCGGGATGTAAAATGGGATGCCGTTTTTGTATGACAGGGATGCAGGGATTCCATGGAAGCCTGACAGCGGCCGGGATACTAAATCAGATACTGTCGATTCCTGAGAGCGAGAAGCTCACTAATATCGTTTTTATGGGGATGGGCGAGCCGATGGATAATATCGATGAGGTGCTCAAAGCCATTGACATATTGACGGCAAAGTGGGGATTGGCATGGAGTCCGAAGCGCATCACAGTGTCATCAATCGGAAAATTGGACGGACTTCGCCGCCTGCTAAACGAAACAAAAGTGCATGTGGCAATAAGTGTACACTCACCATTTACATCTGAACGAGAGGGACTTATGCCGGTTGAAAAGGCATTCCCACTACGAAAGGTTATCGCCGAGCTTAAAAATTACGACTTTGCTCACCAGCGCAGGCTATCGGCCGAGTATATAATGTGGAAAGGCGTAAACGACGACTTCCACCATGCCGATGCATTGGCGGTGATGCTCAAGGGGGTGGACTGCCGGGTAAATCTGATTCGCTTTCATGCCATCCCTGGATTTGACCATATCACAGCCGACACACGCACGATGGAAGCATTCCGTGACCGACTGAACGACAAGGGGATTACCGCCACTATCCGCACGTCGCGCGGCGAAGATATTGAAGCCGCTTGCGGAATGCTCAGTGGGAAAGGGGGAGAATTACAAAATCTATAAGATTATAGGACTTATAAGAATTATAATATTTATAGGACTTATAAGATTTCTAAGACTTATTAAAATTTATAAGCCGTTTTTGATTTTATCGCACTTTTATGGGGTTTTGGTGATTGTAATTTTGCATTGTCAATCATTCATAACCCCATTTAAGATAAAATCATGGAAACAATCGAACCCCGTGTAGAAACACATAATTATGACATAACCGATCTCTCTGACATCTCAGGGCTCACCGAGGTCAGCGAGCTTATTCAAGACAGCGAAAACATTATTGCTGATTCCGCTAATGCCACTGATTCTATTCAAGTCAATAACTCCTCTCAGCCAATTGACTTCGTTCAAGCCGCTGATTCCGATCTTCCCATTGATCCCGTTCAAACTGCTGATTCCGATACGTCTATTGATCCCGTTCAAACTGCTGATTCCGATACGTCTATTGATCCCGTTCAAACTGCTGATTCACCCCAAACCTCATCAAAATCTAATCACCTGACAAAAACACCACTTCGTCCATTCGAGCTTCTGCGCTATGAAAACACACGACATTCAGAGAGTCCGGCTGCAATTGCACCTGATCCCACTTCTCAAGTTCTCTTACGTAACCGTCGAAGTGTATGGAGCATTTAATGACAACGACGTCTCTTCACACACAACCATTAACACACACAAATTTCATTTATTAAACAATTAGAATTACCATGAACAATTCAACAAGCGTCATCGCATCCACAAACCATGGAGAACACATCTCCAACGCTCCAATGACAGTGCGTCAAACCTCCACAATCGCGCCTGAGATACTCCGCAGTGAGGTGGATGAACGAATCACAAAAATTCGTCCGACATCAACCCCCATCGATCAAATCTCACGCCTTGCCGGAGCGCGTCATTCCGGCTCAATGAGGGTTGACTACTATTCGGTGGATACTAAACCGTCCTACAGCGAGGTAGTTAGCGTGGTCGGCAGTGACTTCTCCTCCGACAACGTTTTCAAAGTTGAGGTTAAGGATGTGAGAATCTTCTCTGTGTCAGAGACTATCATGTTTCCTGCCAATAAATTTACCGCCGATCCCTTTGCCGGTTTCCCCGTGGTCGGTTTCATCACCGACATAAATGGTTCGACATTAACAGTAAAATGTACCCAGTCTTCCGATGAAGAGGAAATCGAACTTCCTGAAATCGCCAAGGGGGACAAAGTGGTGAGAATGGGACGAGCAGCCGGCGAGCTCGATGTGCAGACCTCACAATATACCGCACTACCCAAAAAAGCCTACAACTACTGTCAGATTTTCAAAGCGCAGATTGAGGAGTCACTCTACCATCGCCTCGCCGACAAAGAAGTCGGATGGTCATTCTCTGACCAAGAGGAAGTAGCCATCATTGACATGCGCCTTGGTATGGAGAAATCATTCCTCTTCGGTTCGTTGAACCGCATGCCCTCTCCTCTCAATCCCAACGATGAGATTTATTTCACCAAAGGGATATGGCACCAGACTGATAGGGAATTTGCCTACAATCCGGCAACGATGGACTCAAAAAGTCTCATTTCGATGATGCGCAAAGCCTTTACCGGGGGTGCCGGATCAGTGAGAAAAGTGCTTGTGGCGGGTTCCAACCTCATCGAGACACTCAGCAATCTCGAATATACCCGCAGCATCTCAGCCAACGATAGCGAGACAATATGGGGAGTGAACTTCAACAAGATTGTGTCGAAATTCGGCACACTCTACGTGGCACATTCCGAGATTTTCGACCTTTGCGGCATGGAAGGGAGCGGAATGATAATAGATCCCGAGTATCTGACCAAATACTCACATGTGCCCTTCACTGCCGACCGAATCAGTTTCCGCAGTCAAGGCGTGAGAAACACCGAAGCCACTGTGCTCACCGAAGCGTCATGCCTTGTGCTACGTTATCCCGAGGCCCATATGCGAGTTGTGCCCGCCGGTAAATAACCGTAACAAAATCCGGTTTAAATTATTTGGAAAATTATCCGGTGTGAAGATTACTAAAAACCCCGTCGGAAAATTCCGTCGGGGTATGTTTTAACAAAAAACTAAGTCAAAAACTAAGTCATGTTGAATAAGCGTTATTGCTTAGAAGGCTCAACATCAGAAGTTTCAACTTCAAATATCAAAGTAGCGTTAGGACCAATCTTACCGTCGGGAGTACCATCCACACCGTAACCGAGGTTACCGGGAATATAAAGGATGTACTTAGCACCTTCCTTCATCATAGCAAGACCTTCGCCGAAACCGGGAACAACCTGGCGGGGTGAGAAAGACACACCTTGGCTATTGCTATCGAATTCAGTACCATCGATGAGCTTACCGGTATATTTAACCTTTGCACGGCCATCCATACCTACAGCGTCGCCCTTACCTTCGTTGATAACCTTATAAGCAAGACCTGATTCAGTCATCTTGATTGAGGGGTCCTTAGCCATCTCTGCCTTGATGTATGCTTCGCCTTTTTCCTTATTTTCCTTAGCTTCAGGAGCATTTTCCTTAGCTGCCTTTGCTGCTTCCTGCTGCTGGTTGTAGTAATCCATCATCTTCTGCTGAGCTTCCTGAGCGAGAGTCTGGAATTCCATCTGAGCCTTGGTGAGGGCTTCCTGACTTACAGAGTCAACGCTGAAAGCCTTGGCGTAAGCCTGATAAACCTTGTTGCGGTCGATGTGGATACCGGCCTGCTCGTAGCGCATTAACTGACCTGCAATCTGCAGACCGATAGAAAGACCGGTCATGTAGCCCTGCTGGGTAGTGTCAGTCATGATAGCCTGCTTAACACCGCGGAGGATATCATCCTTCTTGTACAACTTCTGCTGGTCTTCGGGAAGGTTAAGATATTCAGATACAAGGCTTGTGCCTTGAGCTTCGCCTAAAGCAACAGAAAGAGAGTCGCCGAAGCCGCCCTGGGCTGACGAGCTTCCTGCATTACCGCATGAAGTGAATGCGGTAATCATCATTGCGGCAGCGCCGCAAAGCATTACAATTTTCTTCATATATTTTTTTGTTAATGGGTTATCGATTCTTGAGGAAAGTCGATTAACTCGATATCAGGTTGTTTTTTGAAGATTACTTACTTTTTGATTACCTTAAGAAGTTCAACATCGAAAATCAAAGTTGCGTTCGGACCAATCACGCCTCCGGCACCCTGGGGTCCATAGGCGAGCTGTGACGGGATGAAAAGACGCCATTTTGCGCCTGCCTTCATAAGCTGAAGAGCCTCCACCCATCCGGGGATAACCTGTGTAACACCGAATGTGGCAGGCATGCCGCGCTCCACAGAGCTATCGAACACTGTCCCGTCAATCAACTTGCCGGTGTAGTGTACTTCAACCTGATCCTGAGCAGTAGGTTGTTCACCTGTACCCTCAGTGAGAACCTCATACTGAAGGCCTGAAGCGGTAGTCTTAACCTCCACTCGCTTACCATTCTCGTCCA
This sequence comes from Duncaniella sp., assembly GCA_023664955.1. GTDB lineage: Bacteria > Bacteroidota > Bacteroidia > Bacteroidales > Muribaculaceae > Duncaniella. The sequence goes on along the minus strand of JAMPEV010000001.1, from coordinate 873,409 downwards.
GGAACTTCTTACCGGCCTCAGCATTTACATCGGCCATCTTAGCCGCCTCAGCGCGTTGCTTCTCTTCGAGGGCAGTGAAATATTTCTGAATTTCCGCCTTAGCCTCATCGTATGTCATCTTGGGCTGATTGCCATAGAACACAGCGGCGACACCGTCGGCGAAGTCTTCTACGTTGATTTGCTGAATTCCGCTCGCACGGAAATTATTCCCCATGCTCAATCCAAGAGCATAGCTGATGCGGTCTAATTCTTTATTTTCCATAACTTTTATTTTGTAATTGATTATGCAAGGTTAGGAGTGTGCAAAGATAGACTATTTTACCTTTTCGCTTTTAATTTTTTTAATTTAAAAAAGTTAAAATATAGGTTATGGCACTGTAGTTCTCTATCTTTGACCCACAAAACTCTAACAATCAACTATATTATAATGTTCAATCATTTGAATTCAGCTAAACGGGCGAGATACTTCCCAATGATGTCAAACTCGATGTTCACCCTTGTGCCGACTTCGATATTCTTGAAATTAGTATGCTCGAAAGTATAAGGGATGATGGCCACACGGAATGAGTATCGCTCAGAGTCACATACCGTCAGGCTGACCCCGTTCACTGTCACAGAGCCTTTCTCAACAGTCACATACCCTTTGGCTGCCATTTCAGGAGCCACATCGTAAGTGAACTTGTAGTAGCGGCTACCTTCCACTTCTTCGACGGATTCACACACGGCAGTGGTGTCTACGTGTCCCTGCACTATATGTCCGTCCAGACGTCCATTCATCATCATTGAGCGTTCAAGATTGACTAAATCACCGGGCTTCAAATCGCCAAGGTTGCTGCGATCAAGAGTCTCCTGAATGGCTGTGACGGTATAAGTACCGTCGCCCGGAATTGACACAACAGTAAGGCACACACCATTGTGGGCCACGCTTTGGTCAATCTTCAGTTCATCGACAAACGAACATATAACCTTCAGGTCCACATTACCATCTTTGCGGACTACATCGGCCACCACTGCGGCCTCTTCAACTATTCCTGAAAACATTTTTTAGAATTGAGAATGGCGAATTGGAAATTAGGAATTATACAATTTTGACATCCTGCCAAATTGATATTGGAAATCTCCAATTGTTACATATTATGGTTGCAAATTTACAAATAAAATCCCTAATTTTGCAAATATCATACGAATTAGAAAAATTTTCACCTGTTATGAAAAAAAGTCCCCTCTATACTCGCACCGGCGATAAAGGCACTACTTCGCTTGTAAATGGTGTGCGCGTGGCTAAGGATTCTCCTCGCGTGTGCGCCTATGGTACTGTCGATGAACTTAATTCACATATCGGCCTTGTGCAATCCCACACCACTGACCTCGACAATTTTGTCAACGAATCATTGACGAGAATCAGCAATCTGCTCTTTAATATCGGTTCTTACTTGGCTAATAGCTCGGAAGATGCTGTGCCGATGCTTACTGACGACGATATTGCCGACCTCGAGCATGCCATCGATGCCATAGACTCAATGGTGCCTCCTTTGAAACTGTTTGTTATCCCCGGAGGTAGCATCGGAGCATCCCATGCCCACGTAGCACGGACCGTGTGTCGCCGTGCAGAGCGGGAAATATACTCCCTCATCTCAACCGGTGCTGTAGTCTCCAATCTTGTGACAACATATATCAACCGTCTGAGTGACTACCTCTTCGTCCTCGCACGCTATATCAATCACTTCACCGGTACACCGGAAGTGATATGGCGTAGAAATAAATAAGAGTGCCACAACCATTCTCACTTTCAACCCCTCCTCTTCTTTCGGTCATTGTTGATTTTAATGGCAAAAACGATGGCCGAAGAGATTGTGGTGATTGCGTTGGTGATCACAAGGGGAATATTGCTAAGCATAATTCCTTGAATCACAAAGAACACGCTCCCTAACCCCAATAGCAGGAACGTGGGAAGTGCGATGCCGTCAGTGTCGCGGGTACGGATTGTGTGAATGGCTTGTGGAAGGTATCCGCACACCATGCAAAGTGCTGCGGCATAGCCTACTATATTTATAATTATTTCGTTCATAATAGTCAAATGTGAGTTTGTTAATGTGGCAGGAATGAAGCCAAGTTATTTTTTGAAGATTACTTAACAAAATAACGGAGATAAATGTTAAAAAGTTGTGTCAGGATATGATATTTGACATTTCCCAAAAATTTCATACTTTTGCATGATAAAGTCATAAAACATCATTCAGCTTATGCGATCCGCATCGACAATGAGATTACTATTTATAATGGTGGTGGCCGCCTTTATGGTGGCTTGTGCCAGTATGGGGCGTCCCGAAGGTGGTCCCCGTGACGAGGATCCCCCGGTTTTCGTCCGCTCCAATCCCATGCCCGGGGAACTTAACGTCAAAACCACCAAGATTAACATAGACTTTGACGAGAATATTGCCCTCGATGATGCTTCCAATAAGATTGTGATTTCACCCGCTCAGCGCACCACTCCAATGTTTACCTCGAACGCAAAGCGTGTGACTGTGGAACTTCGCGATTCTCTTATCCCAAACACTACTTACACCATCGACTTCGCCGACGCTATCAAGGATCTCAACGAGTCAAACATCCTCGACGGATTTGCTCTTGACTTCGCTACCGGTGATAGCATCGACACTCTGCGCATCTCAGGCATGGTATTCGAAGCCCGCACACTCGAACCGGCGCAAGGGATGCTCGTTGGCGTGTATTCCAACCTCTCCGACACCGCCATAACTACACTACCCTTTGAACGCATCACGAAAACCAACCAGCTCGGTCAATTCACAATCCGCAACCTCAAGCCAGGTCCTTACCGCATATTCGCACTCAACGACAATAACCGAGACTACCACTGGGACCGCTCGGAGGATGTGGCATTCTATGACGTAGTGCTAACTCCATCGTCACATCCAATCACGGTAACCGACACTATCCAGACTGAAGATGGCCGTGATTCAATCTACCGGTATCCCGGAACTCACTTTATACCTGATGATGTGCTACTCACTTGGTTCAACGAAGGATATATGTCGCAGTACCTTGACAAATACGAACGTCCTGAGCGCAACCAGATTAAATTCCAATTCGGCACAAAGGCCGACAGCCTCCCCATCCTCAAACTCATCAACACGCACCGAGCAGGTGAGAATATCAAGGACTGGAGTGTACTTGACGCCGTGGAGACACTTGACACATTAACCTACTGGATTACCGACAGTTCGCTAATGGAGCTCGACACCCTCCTGCTCGAAGCAAAATATATGCGCACAGATACCCTACAGCAACTATCACTCACCACCGACACACTCCGCTTCATAATGCGAGGTGAGAAGAGTCGTAAACGCGAGGAAGAGCGACGCTTAAAGGAGATGGAAGAGAACCAAAAGAAGGAGGAGAAGCTGCGTAAAGAGCTTGGCGACTCAGCCTACCGGGTTGACTCACTGAGCCGTGTGCCAAAGCCGAAGACCCTTGATTTCCGCGCCACATCTAATTCAACACAGGACCTCAACCTGCCACTATTGTTTAAATCAAGCACACCGGTGGCAAAATTCGACACCGCGGCAGTGCATTTTGAAGCCAATATCGACTCAGCCTGGAAGGCCGTCGACCCGCTGCATATCTATCGTCCCGACTCACTACACCCTATGGACTTCAGAGCTGATTATAACTGGAAAGAAGGGGTGAAATATAAACTGACAATTGACTCCGGTGCTATCGTGGACATCTACGGCATACCCAATGCCGAGTTCACTCATGAGTTCACCACAAAGAGCGCGTCGGACTACTCTTCGCTTTCATTCGTGTTAGAGGGGCTTGACAATCGTCCGGCAATTCTTGAAATCCTCAACGGAAGTGACGGAGTGGTGGCCACCGTCCCCACAAAGGGTAATACCGCGACATACGAATACCTCAACCCCGGCTCCTATTATGCCCGATTATACATCGATGCCGACTCCAACGGAGTGTATACCACCGGTTCGCTTCTCGACTCCATTCAGCCTGAAGAAGTATATTACTACCCCAAAAAGATTAACTTGAAGAAGAATTGGGGCGTCGAACAGAACTGGAATATATACGAGTTCCCCATCGATATGCAAAAACCGTTGGAGATTAAGAAGAATAAGCCCAAGAAGAAGAAGGGTGAACCCGGAGCCAACGGTGAAGACGGTGAAAATGATGAAGAGGACGAATTCTTTGATGACCCGTTCATGAACGCCGCCACACGCAACGGCGGCTACTCGACCGGCACCGATAACGGTATCGACGAACGCCGTAACCGCATACGATAGACAAACCTAATCCTAAATCTACGAACTCATATGACCACATCAGCGACCACATCAGCAGCTCCAAAAAAAGGACTGACCTCGCGCCTTATAGGCTTCATAATCCCATTGGTAATCACGGTGGGACTGTGCTGGCTACTGTTTCATGACATCGATATGTCACAGATGTGGGACATAATCCGTCACGAATGTGACTTCTTCTGGATAGGATTGAACCTAAGTCTCACGGTGTTAGCCCAGATATGGCGTGCCTTGCGTTGGCGCATCCAGCTTCGCGCAATAGGGGTTTGTCCTACCGTTTGGCAGTTGATTCTGAGCATTTTTGGCACTTACTCCGTAAATTTGGTATTTCCACGTCTCGGTGAAGTATGGCGCACTGGATATATTACTGAACGCACCGACTCGTCATTTTCGGAAGTCTTTGGCTCGATGGTGGCAGAACGTTTATCCGATACTGTGGCTGTGGCCCTTTTCATGCTTGCAACTCTCGTGGCATCCGGTCCACAGATGCGTGAATATTTATCACAGGACCCCGATAAATTTGATTTTATAACCTCAATCCTCTGTTCACCCATACTATGGGGGGCTATAGTGGCCACCCTCATCGCAGCGTTTTGGATTTTTACCCGCTATCCTGAGAATAAGGTTGTGAAATTCGTAAACCATGTATGGCATGGTCTTTGGGCTGGCTTTTCCTCGATATGGAAAATGCCGGGAAAGGGGAAATGGCTACTCCTAACCGTGCTGCTTTGGGGAAGCTACTTCGCCGGGCTATACTGCGCTTTCCGCTCATTTCCACTGACTTCTAAGGTGTTAGACGTGTATGGACTCCAGGCGCTGTTGGTGTGCTATGTGTTCACAAGTATTTCAATGGCGGTCCCCTCTAATGGTGGAATTGGGCCATGGCAATGGGCTATGATATTCGGTCTCAGCTTCTACATGGGGAAAGTGCCTGAGCTTACCACCGGGTATGCCAACTCATTCGCTAACCTCGTAATGGGGACTCAGACAATGATGCAGATTCTGCTCGGTATATTCACATTCACATGGATTGCATTGGTGAAGCGCACCGAAAGGGGCTCACAATGTAAGGTAAATAAATGACTATGGATTTCGATGATAAAGGGAATGACTATTTCCTGCATAAATTCAATGAGGAGACTGACGGAGGAGATTCGACACAGGTGTCATCCGATAGTTCTGGTAGTCAGACAGTAGGAATTACGGAAGATAAACCGACATCCGGCGAATTCACCTTCCCGGAGGCTGAAAAGAATAACGGAAAAGTGGAAAAAAGGAAGCACAAGCGTCACGGATGGCTATGGTTTTTCTTCATCTTGTTTGTGGCTCTTGGTGTTACGGTCTACATCCGATATTTCGTCCCCTACGCCACAGAGTCACGCACCACGGGGTTTGTGACAAAGGTGGAGAAGCGAGGTATAATATTTAAGACCTTTGAGGGTGAGATGATCTCCCAATCTCAGCTCACTGACACAGCCCATGTGTATTCACGCGACTTCTATTTCTCCATACCCAACGACTCCTTGGCACGAGTGATACAATCATACGAAGGCACGGGATGTCCCGTCACCATCACTTGCAAGCGTTACTTCGGCACCCTCCCCTGGCGAGGCACAAGCAAGACAATCGCTGTTTCAATTGATAATTGAGAATGGGGAATGGAGTATTAAGATGAAAAAATTGACAATTGTCAATTGAAAAATATTGTAAATTATGAATTATCAAATATTTCCCCCGGAGGATTTTCTTGAGGCAAGGTTAAATCTTCCTCTTTCAAAAAGCATGAGTAATCGTGCGCTGATTATCAATGCTTTAACACCAGGTGCCAAGGAGCTTACCGAAGTGGCAAAATGCGATGACACAGATGCGATGACTTATGCCTTGAAAAGCGTTGACTCATCGGAAATCAATATCGGCGCGGCAGGTACTACAATGCGTTTCTTAACAGCCTATTACGCTTCGCGCGAGGGGCGCGCAGTGGTGCTGGATGGCTCAGAACGTATGCGCAAACGTCCAATCAAAGTTCTTGTGGAGGCACTGCGTGAACTTGGAGCAAAAATAGAATATGTGGGCGAGGTGGGATTTCCGCCATTGAAAATAACCGGCACTAAGTTATCGGGTGGAAAATTAACCCTCGACGCATCAGTTAGTTCGCAGTATATCTCTGCACTGCTGATGATTGCCCCTATCATGCAGGAGGGATTGACACTGACTCTCGAAGGCGAGATTGTGTCACGCCCCTACATAAAAATGACCCTCAAGATGATGAGAGAAGCCGGTGTGGAGAGTGAATTTTACGGAAATACCGTAACAGTACCCTCCGGCAAATACACCTCTAACTTGCCGCCCATTGAGGGGGACTGGAGCGCGGCTGCTGCGTGGTATGAGATTGAGGCCCTCTCGTCAGGAATAGTTACCATCGACAATCTGATAGAGAAATCATGCCAGGGCGACCGACGCTTGGCTGATATCTTCTCCCACATTGGCGTTGACACCGAATGGGAAGGTGAAAATGGCGGCACTGACCTCTGTGCCAATCCCGATCCAGATGCGCGTTTGAACATAGATTTCACGGACAATCCTGACCTTGCACAGTATATCATCGTGACTTGCACCATGCTCGGGACTCCGTTCCGCTTCACCGGGCTATCCACACTTGCCATCAAGGAGACCGATCGTGTCGCTGCCGTGACAAAGGAGCTGATGAAAGTAGGGATTATGCTCAACATCGAGTCTCCCGACATGGTGACTTGGGAGGGTAAGCGTGTTCCATTCATGGAGTTACCGAAGTTTGACACCTATGATGACCATCGCATGGCCATGTGCCTTGCTCCGGTCTCGATTTTCCTACCAGGAATTGTGATAAACAATGTCGAGGTGGTAAGCAAGTCATATCCGGAATTTTGGGAGCAGCTTCAGGCCGCCGGATTCATCCTGAAGCCTTATGAGGAGGGTGCGGAAGTGAACTTATCTGAATAAAACATAGGAATGACCGGGGCTCTAATAATATTGGCAGTGACCGTGGTTACCGGGCTTATTCTTTGGCTCACATACAAGCCTGAGAATGAATCCGGCACCATAACTTCGTCCGAAGTCTCAACCGTGGAGAGGAATGGCGACGAGGATTGTTGCGGAATTCATGCGGTGTGTGAGAAAAAGATTGCAGGGATGGGCCAACCGTTGTATTTTGACGATGAAGAACTTGACCGCTTCTCCGGACGCGAACCGCAAAGCTACTCCGAGGAGGAGATTGAGGAATTTCGTGACGTACTATATACTCTTCTGCCTGAGGATGTTTACCCCTGGGGAGCAAGCTTGACGCTTCGCAATGTTTCCCTGCCTGAACAGCTCAGGGACGAATGGGTGATGCTGTCACAGGGATAATAATAGTCAGGAGAAGTATGGAACTGTTTGAATATGACTTTTTTCGCAACGCATTTGCCGGAGTGGTGTTAATCAGCATTGCCTCGGCGATAATAGGCACATACATCGTGACACGGCGACTCGTGTCGATATCCGGAGGAGTCACCCACGCTTGCTTCGGAGGACTCGGACTCGGGTATTATCTCGGCTGGAATCCGCTGATAGGGGCAGCCCTGTTTGCAATTGCGTCATCGCTCGGAGTAGAGTGGATGTCGAGTCGCCATAAGGTGAGAGAGGACTCCGCAATTGCGGTGGTGTGGGCTTTGGGGATGGCTGTTGGTACGCTTTTCATCTTCCTCACGCCTGGATATGTGCCGGAACTCAACTCATTCCTTTTCGGTAACATATTGACAATTAGCCGGGGCGACTTATGGGCATTTGCCATATTCACAGTTGTGCTGCTGATATTCATAAGCTTGTTTTTCAGAAAGATAGTGGTATGCGCATTTGATTCCGACTTTGCAAAGGTCAATCAATTGCCGGTAACGTTCATTTCCACCACAATGACCGTGCTCGTGGCAGTGTGCATAGTGCTTACCATCCGGCTTGTGGGTGTGATGCTCCTGATGTCGATGCTATCGCTGCCACAAATGACGGCCGAAACCTTCTGCCGGAGATTTAAGACGATAATGTTCTCATCAATCGCAGTGTCATTGGTGTGCTGCATCGCCGGACTGTTTCTCGCCACCATTATCGAGGTACCCTGCTCCGCACTCATCGTCCTAACCATGGCAGCCGCCTACCTCCTCGCTCGCCTAATCAGCAAGATTTGAGAGCTATTGAACTTATATTTCAACGTTATTGCCTTAGATATGAAATAATTTTGTATGCGATATTCATGGCACCGGGCAATTTGAGGGGGATGTGATGAAAAAATTGCCAATTATTAAATTGTTTATTACCTTTGTAGGTTGTAAATAAATAACTGTTTTAACTCCTATAATCTTTTATATATCCTCTTACAAAGAGACGTAATCAAGGAATGTAGTGAGTTACAACAACTAAAAGCCAAAGGATTATGACCATACGAGAGTCAATGCAAAATATTGTCGAGGCAGAGGCTAATGCCCTGATGTCGATACCTTACTCTGACGGATATGACCGCGCGGTGGAACTTATCATCGAACATGTGCACCGCCGCGGTGGAAAGCTCGTTACTGCAGGGATGGGCAAAGCCGGTCAGATTGCCATGAATATTGCCACAACATTTTCATCTACAGGTACTCCGGCCATCAACCTTCATCCAAGCGAGGCCCAGCATGGCGACCTCGGCGTGCTCCAGCCTAACGATGTGATGCTCCTGATATCCAACTCAGGACGCACGCGCGAAGTGGTGGAGCTCGTGTCACTTACCAAAAACCTTTATCCGGAAATTCCGATGATTGTCATCACCGGTAACCCCGACAGTGAACTTACTCGAATAACAGACGTTACAATTTTAACGGGGGGCGTAAAGGAGGTGTGTCCGCTTGGGCTCACCCCTACCACCTCCACCACTGTTATGACCGTAATCGGCGATGTGCTTGTAGTAAACGTGATGAATCGCATCAATTTCACAACAAGCGACTATGCCAAGCGACACCACGGTGGGTATCTTGGGCATAAATCACGTAATGAAACTGACTATGAATAAGGCAATTTACATCGGAGAGCTTTCTCTGAACATAACACTGCAACCCGATTGCTCCGCACAGACCAAAGTGGGCGACTGGGCAGTTAACGCAGCCATGCTCGATGGACGCATGGAGGTGCCGACCCTTTTCATCGGCGAAACCGGTGCTGACACTGTGGGCGATTACATCGTGTCGCACCTCGAAAAGGCAAACGTGGATTCCAAATCCATAGACCGTTACACCGAAGGCCTCAGCCCTGTCAGAATTTCCGACGTAGCAGACTCGCAAAAAGTGGTGGGACATGAAAAATTCCCTACTGAGCCCGTCAACGTGGTGTGGCCGCGCATCGACGAGGGTGATGTGGTGATTTTCGGTTCATATATGGCACTTGACCAGCGTAACCATGCTCGTCTGTTTGACCTTCTTAAATATGCCAGAGCTCGTAAAGCCCTGATAATATATCTTCCATACTTTGCATCCTATCAGGTTCCGAGAATCACTCGCGTGATGCCGGCGATATTCGACTCGCTCGAAATTTCCGACCTCGTCATCACCACCATAACCGACATCAAAGCCATATTCCCCGGCGATGATATTCAGGCCACATTCAACGATCATATCCACTTCTATTGCAAGCGGTTCCTATGCTTGGACGCTCCGCAGAAAAAAATGTGTTTCTTTGACGATAAAGAATCCTGGACAAAGGATTGCCATCCCTCTACAAACACTGATTTTCAATGGTATGCCGGTGCATTAGCCGGTGCGGTTAGAGATATAGTGATCAACACCAAGCACGACCCTGAAGATATAATGGAGGCCGCCAACGAGACCGCCCATTCAGAACTTGCTGCAACTCTATAACCGGAAATCCCCTTTACCGACATCGAAATGAAATCAATATCGCTCGAAAAAGTATTCTCCCAGCCCACCACTGACACCACATCGCTACGAAATCTCTTCAAGCGTACACGTGCCATGGCAGAGGTGCGACATGCGATAGGAGAAGCTGAATTTAACATCGCATACGATTTCTTTCGCGCCACCGCCACAGATATGGTGGAGCGTGGCGAGATTGACCACGCCATAGAGATGCTAAAGGAAATAGACGCACTAATAGGGCGAAATGGCGAGGAGGAGGGTCATCTGCTTAACATACATGCGGCTTTGATGCAGATTCTCACCGCCCTGTACATTGAGAATGGGAACATGGAACAGGCATCGGCTACAGCAGCCGCCACTCTCAACCTGCTTGCCCAGGAGCCCAAGCGCAAAGACGAGCCTTTCTTGGCTGTGTTAGGAGCTCTGCTTTACGATATTGCCTATCTCCATAATGAGCGGAAGGAGTATAAACAAGCAGAGAGGGAGCTTGAGAAATCACTTAAAGTGTTCGAGCGACTTGCCAAAAGCAACCCTGAGCGGTATGCACCATCGCATGTCATGGCCCTTAATGCTGCCACTGCCGTGTATCGTAACCGTGTGAAGCAGTCGGAATTACTCGCCCATTATCAAGTGGCAACCTCTACCTACCTCCAACTGATTAATTCCGGCGTTGAGGATGCCGCAATACGCCTTGTGGAATCTTTAACTTCCGAAGGCGATACCCTCGCCCAGATGGGACGACATAGGGAGGCAATTCAGTACTATTCACGCGCTTTGAAATATCTCACTAAGATAGATCCGGAATTCACCCTGCAACAACTTAATCTTTCCATCGCTCTCGGTGAATCTATGCTTAACGTTGCTGCCATGCGCGACAAGGGGATACACCTCCTCAACACCATGCTCCACAAAGCAACCAAAATCAGCGCTTTGGAGGCGCACCGCCGTATCGTGGACATACTTGTCAATGCCAAGAGTCGTTCGCTTGATATCTTGGGGCTTTGGCATAAAATATTTCCTAAATGACACTAAACTGATAATTACCAATCATATATATATATCAAATATTCATCTAAATATGTCAACATATTCACCCACAAGCAAGCTCCCCCAACTTGAAAATGCCCGCGTGGCCATCGCCGTGGCAGAATGGAACCAGCACATCACTTTCGCCCTCGCCGACGGAGCGGTAAAAACTTTATATGACAATGGATTTGACGAAGATGATGTTAGCGTGGTAAAAGTTCCGGGAGCCGTGGAACTGACCTTTGCCGCATCCAAACTCATCGAAACCGGTAATTTTGACGCTATAATCGTGGTGGGATGTGTGATTAAAGGCGATACTCCACACTTCGACTATGTGTGCCAGAGCGTGACACAAGGTGTGACCAGCCTGAATGCCGATTGCGATATCCCGGTGATATTCTGCGTACTGACCGTCAACAACGAGCAGCAAGCCCTCGACCGCGCGGGTGGAAAAGTAGGACATAAGGGTGTGGAGGCAGCCCAAACCGCTATCAAAATGATAGCTGTCAATCGCGAAATCGACGAACTTTAGCCAGATTTAATATTTATGTGACTTATAGGACTTATAAGACTTATAAGTTTCATAAGATTCATAAGAATTATATATTTCCTCTCAATTCTCTATAAAACAACAAGATGGAACGCCTGATGCAATATGTGTGGCAGCAACGCCTTATACTCCACTCTGACATGAGCACGGTGGACGGTCGTCCTATTTTCGTGATCGACCCCGGACGGCTTAACACTGATGCCGGTCCTGACTTTTTCAACGCAAAGATCCGTATCGGGAATCACCTTTGGGTTGGGGATGTGGAAATACATGTTAGAGCGAGCGACTGGTTCCGCCATAATCATCAGAATGACAAGGCTTACGACTCTGTGATACTGCATGTGGTAGATCGTGATGACATGGCTATAAAACGGTCAAACGGTGAATTGATACCCCAAATGCTGATGAACTGTAATGCGGATTTTCACCGTAGTTATCACCAGCTTGTGGACCGCGCCGACATTGACCTGCCTTGTGCAAGGCACATTCCTAATATACCACCCCTATATCTCACTGATTGGATAACATCGCTCGCTTACGAACGCCTACATTCCAAGGCTGACCATTTCAGGATGTTACTACAAGAATATACCGGGGATTGGGAGCAAACTTGCTATGTGATATTGGCACGGGCCCTTGGTTTCAGCACCAACTCCGAACCGATGGAGCGACTTGCCAAATCATTGCCGCTACACTTTCTGCGCAAGCATAGCGACTCTCTCTTGTCAATCGAGTCGCTCTTTTTCGGTCAGAGCGGATTCCTTGAGAGAGCTTCATTAAGTGATCCCTACGTGGCTCGACTGGTGCAGGAATACCAGTTTTTAGCTCATAAATTCTCACTAAGTCCGCCGCAGGCATTGGGCTGGAAGATGGCACGTATGCGTCCCCACAACTTTCCGCATCGCCGTATAGCATTTTTAGCACAGTTAGTGTGCAGTGACTTCAGGTTGGTGCAACGCCTCATCAACCTAAGAATGCCCGATGAAGCTATCAGACTATTTACCCAGCCTCTCACAGGGTACTGGGCTAATCATTTTACATTCTCACCCGGCACTGAACGCACCTACGATACGCTAAGCCGTAGCTCGGCAGCAGGTCTTGTGATAAACGTAGCAGCACCATTGATGATGGCCTACGGCTCCACCCACGGCGATGAAGGTTTAATAAACAAAGCTGTGGAATGGCTTCAACAGCTGCATTCGGAAAGCAATTCGATTGTCACCCTCTTTACTAATGCCGGGATAAAAAGCACCGATGCTTTTACCTCACAAGCCCTCATCCAATTACGACGCAACTATTGCGAACAGCGTAAATGCCTCTATTGCCGGTTAGGGCATCGTCTTCTCGCCTCCAGTGCCAAGAGGAGATGAATTTAGCCTCCAATTAAAATAAAAAAGCATCGCCACGACGATGTGTGGGGCGATGCTTGTGTGTGTCGTTCAATAATTTACCTTAAATCAATAACCTAATTTCTTTTAACAGGCTCTATGTGCCTGAGTTTTACCTAATTTTTAATCTTTTTTACCTTAGTCGTTGTTCCTGGAAAGTAACAAATAATTCATTTTTAGTAGATTGTAGAACGAAACTCTCGTTTTTTCAATGTAGGTCTTTAACCTTTCGTTTTTTCAATGTAAGTATGTTGCCTTTTGTTTTTAGCCAGTTGAAACGGTGCAATTTAGTTGAAACGGTGCAAATATAGTTGAAAACAATACCTTATTAAATATATTGAGAATATTCATCAACGATAGTCAGCAAACTGAGCTTGGAGTCGCTTGCGGGCGAAGAAAATGCGGCTCTTAATAGTACCAAGCGGGAGGTTCATTTTCTCAGCGATTTCATTATACTTATATCCGGCCACGTGCATTGAGAACGGGATACGATAATCGTCGGAGAATGAGTTTATTGCTTCTGTAAGTTCATTAACGCCGTAAGCACCTTCCGGAGTCTCAAGACCTGAGTCCTGAGAGAGATTCAAGTGGAAGAGGTCTTCAGTCTGGTCAATCACAGTAGCACTGCGTGCAGATCGACGGTAATTGTTGATGAAAATATTGCGCATAATAGTAAAAACCCAACCTTTGAAGTTAGTGTTTTCTGCATACTTATCTTCGTTGTCGAGAGCCTTGAGGGTTGTATCTTGAAGAAGATCGTAAGCGTTGTCGCGATTTGAAGTGAGCATCAATGCGAAGTTCAAGAGATTACCTTGAAGACTCATAAGCTTTTTTTGAAATTCTATGGCTCCCATAATAGTGATGTTTTTAATGTTGATTTGTTTGTGTTGTTTCGTCGGTTTGCTAATCGTTAGATTTGAGAATCTAAGTGGTTAACTTTGATGAACACTTCAAAGGTAATGGGTTTATGGGAGGTAGAGAAAAATAATGCCAAAATAAATTCGATTAATTTTAAAAATTTTACATTTTGTGTTAATTGATTGATTCTTTGATGTTTCCGCTTGTTACAATTTTGTAACAAAAAAACCGTAGTTATACTAATTTGTAACAAAATCTCTCCCTTCGACTGATGGTATAGATTTGTCGCAGGGAGAGATTTTTATTGGGTTATTATTGTGGTTAGATGTCTTCTTCGATTGAGAAGTCGTCGGGGAGATCCGAGTCATCGAAGAGGTCGCCACCCACCGGGTCGTCTATCGCGTTTAGGTCGGCGGCTGTGGGCTCGGATGAAGTGGCAGCAGGTTTTTTAGCAGCAGGGGCTTTGCGGTCATTCTTGCCGGCCTTTTCATTAAGTGCCTCCATGATTTTTTCTTCGAGTTCATCTGCGAGTTCCGGATTATCGAGCATCACTCGCTTTGCAGCGTCACGACCTTGGGCGATCTTAGTGCCATTATATGAGAACCATGAGCCGCTCTTGTTGATGATGCCAAGCTCAACACCGAGGTCGATGATCTCGCCACTGCGTGAGATGCCTTCACCGAACATGATGTCGAATTCAGCGCGCTTGAATGGGGGTGCAACCTTGTTTTTCACCACTTTTACCTTGGTGAGCTTGCCAAGCACCTCATCGCCATCTTTAATAGCTGTGCTGGGACGAATATCGATACGCACGGATGCGTAGAATTTAAGAGCGTTACCGCCGGTAGTGGTTTCTGATGGACCAAACATCACGCCGATTTTCTCACGAAGCTGGTTGATGAAGATACATGTGGTGTTGGTGCGGGCGATTGTGCCGGTCAATTTACGCATGGCTTGAGACATAAGTCGAGCTTGCACGCCAACATTCTTGTCACCCATATCACCGTCAATTTCACTCTTTGGGGTAAGAGCAGCCACAGAGTCAATGACAAGGATGTCGATTGCCGAAGAGCGGATAAGTTGCTCTGCGATTTCGAGAGCCTGTTCGCCATTGTCGGGCTGAGCCATGTAAAGATTGTTGACATCCACACCAAGTTTTTCGGCATAGAAGCGGTCAAATGCATGCTCAGCGTCGATAATAGCAGCGATTCCACCTGCCTTCTGAGCTTCAGCAATTGCATGGATAGCGAGAGTGGTCTTACCGGAGGATTCCGGACCGAAAATCTCGATGATGCGACCTCGGGGATAGCCTCCTACTCCGAGAGCGCAATTAAGACCGATAGAGCCGGAGGGAATCACGTCGACATCCTCCACGTTCTCATCGCCAAGTTTCATAATGGCACCACGTCCGAAATTTTTCTCTATATTTCCCATTGCCTGAGCGAGGGCATTGAGCTTGGCCTTTGCCGGATCATTGTCCTTCATTGAGGCCTTGGATGCTGGTTTCTTTTTTTCCATATATAGTAGTTATTTAATTTTTCTAATCTTTATAATGCAAATTTACTATCGGAGTTGTGCATATTTTACGCACAAAGCATTTAATATGTGTTAAATACTCGTCGGATAGAAAATTTTTTCATTCTGCTAAGTTAGCTAAAATTCAGGAAGTTGACAAAAAATTCGCAAAATAATGGAATTTTTTTTGATTTTTTGTGAACTATATGAATGGCCATGCGTTTAATAAGTACATAGCAAAATTACTTTTTCCATTGCAAGAAATGTGATAATGATTGGTTTATTATCTAAGCGAGAGGATGATGTGAATCATCTTCTCGTTTGATTTATGTGTCAATCGATAAATAAGAATTGTGCCTCCTTCCACAACAATAGTGGCAAAGAGGCGCAATTATTGGTTTAGAGATGATTTTAAATTTTGAGGAATCACTGGAGCGACCATTCCACGCCGTCCTTTGTATCCTTTACGGTAAAGCCCATGGCAGCAAGGCGGTCACGTATAAGATCGGAAGTCGCCCAATCCTTTGAAGATTTAGCCTTGGCGCGCATTTCAAGGAGAAGGTCCACAGCTCCTTCAAAGGGACGCATGGCATCGGAATTGTCGGCACTGCCGCCCATTTCAGTGCGGATTCCAAGTATATCGACTAAGAAGGTGTCAAATACTGATTTCAGTTCATCGATGTCAGCTTGGGTTGCAGTGGCATTGCCGTCTTTCACCTGATTGACGAGACGGAGGGCATCGAAAAGATGTGCGATCACCACCGGGGTGTTCATATCATCGTCCATGGCATCATAGCACTTTTGGCGAATACCGGAAACGTCGATGGTGGACTTTTCCGACGGTTTCAGTTCCTGCAGGCGGCGATAACCTTCCAACATTCTGGCAAGAGCCTTTTCAGAGGCTTGTAATGCTTCATTTGAGAAGTCGACAGTGCCGCGATAATGCGCCTGGAGAATGAAGAAGCGGATTGTCATCGGGCTGTAGGCCTGAGTGAGGAGCGGATGAGAGCCATTGAAGAATTCGTCGAGAGTAATAAAATTGCCGAGCGATTTTCCCATCTTCTTGCCGTTGATGGTAATCATGTTGTTGTGCATCCAATAGCGCACGGTGTCATGTCCGTTATGTGCCACTGATTGGGCAATTTCACATTCATGATGAGGGAACATTAAGTCCATACCGCCGCCGTGGATATCGAACGATTCGCCAAGGTATTTCTCGCCCATAGTGGAACATTCGAGATGCCATCCGGGGAAGCCTTCGCTCCAGGGTGAGGGCCAATGCATGATATGTTCCGGGGCAGCTTTTTTCCAAAGAGCGAAATCTGCAGGATTACGCTTTTGGTCCTGGCCATCGAGGGCGCGGGTGGTGGAGAGGAGTTCTTCCACATTGCGGCCCGACAGTTTGCCGTAAGGATGCTCGCTGTTATATTTGGGCACATCGAAGTATACCGAACCTTCTGATACGTAAGCATATCCGCTGTCAAGAATTTTTTTGATGTACTCGATCTGTTCGATGATGTGGCCGGAAGCGTGTGGCTCAATCGAAGGGGGAAGGACATTTAGCGCATCCATTGCCTTGTGATAGCGAGTGAGGTAATGCTGCACCACTTCCATGGGTTCGAGCTGTTCAAGGCGTGCTTTCTTAACTATCTTATCCTCACCATCATCGGCATCATGCTCAAGGTGACCCACATCTGTGATATTGCGCACATAGCGCACCTTGTAACCGAGATGGCGGAGGTAACGGAACAGGATGTCGAAAGTGATGGCCGGACGTGCATGGCCGAGATGTCCATCACCGTACACGGTGGGACCGCACACATACATACCCACACGACCCTCGTGCAAGGGCTCGAATAGCTGCTTGGTGCGTGTGAGGGTGTTATAAATGGTGAAATTATTTGGTAACATATTAATATTCTTTTGCTTAATCATCATGCTTTCCCGCCCATGATAAATGGGTTGGGGATTTCGCCGCCATTCACGCCGCCGTTTCCTCCGTTATTGCCATTGTTGATGGGTCGTTTGTGACGAATTTCACCGAAGGTCGCTTCGTAGTCATGAATGTTTTGCGAGAGTGCGCCTAAGAGGTTCTTGGCGTTTTCGGGGGTCATGACGATGCGAGCCTGTACCTTGGCTCCGGGCATATTGGGACCCATGGTAATGAAGTCGACGAAGAATTCATTTGGACCATGGGCTATCATGGCGAAATTGGAGTAAATTCCTTTGGCTACTTCGGGAGAGAGCTCGATTTGTATTTCGTTTGGTTTCTTTTCCATGTTCTTGAGTTTTGTTATTTCTTTCCGGTGTAGATAGTGCACGTGCCGAAAGTTAAAGGAATGTGCCGTGTGTCATGTAACCCTGTGGCTTCCATGATTGCCGTCATTGCCGGACCTTGGGGCACGGCGGCGATGGATTCAGGAAGATAGCTGTAGGCCCTTACATCCTTCGACACCATCCGCCCCACGGCGGGGATGATATGCCGGGTGTATAGGTTGTACATGGGTTTCACGAGCGGCGATGTGGGTGTTGAGAGTTCAAGTATCACTACCATCCCTCCCGGGCGGAGCACACGGTACATCTCCCGGTATCCGGCTGAAATATTTTGGAAATTTCTCACCCCATAGGCACATGTGATGCAGTCAAATGAGTCATCGGGGAATGGCAATTGCAGACAGTCGCCCACGCCGAGGGTCACAGTGTCGTCAAGCCCGGCCTCGCTCGCTTTCCGTCGTCCTATTTCCACCATTTTAGATGAAAGGTCGACCCCGGTCACTGACAGTGGATCGAGCTTGCGGGCGAGAAGGATGGCAAGGTCGCCGGTGCCGGTGGCAATGTCGAGGATGTCGTCGTGAGCCACATCCCTGAGCAGCTTAACGGCAGAGCGACGCCACAGTTTGTCTATACCCATCGTCATGGCGCGGTTCATGAAATCGTAGGCAGGCGCGATGGAGTCAAACATCTCACGCACTTGCTCACTTTTACGCCGTAAGTCACCGTAGGGATTTACTTTTTCTACCTGCATTCCTTTGAGGTTATGTTGTGGAAGATGATTATTGGTTAAGGGTGGTGAGACAGTCGAGCACGTTCTTTGCAATACGGTCTTCGAGATGCGCCTCGGGGGCTTTCACAAATTTCTTGCCGGTGATGTGCTCGTAAAGTTCAATATAGCGTTCGGAAACCTCTTCGCAGAATTCATCGGTCATCTCAGGCACTTTCTGACCGGCTTTTCCCATGAAGTCATGAGCCATGAGCCATTCGCGCACGAATTCCTTTGAGAGTTGGCGCTGGGGTTCTCCCTTGGCAAGGCGTTCTTCGTATCCGTCGGCATAGAAGTAGCGTGATGAGTCGGGAGTGTGGATTTCGTCGATAAGGATTACTTTACCCTCGCGCAAGCCAAATTCATACTTGGTATCAACAAGAATCAATCCTTTTTCGGCAGCCATTTCAGTGCCACGCTTAAAGAGGGCGCGGGTGTAAGCGGCCATAGTGTCAAATTGTTCAGCTGTGACAATTCCCTGGGCTATAGCCTCTTCACGTGAGATGTTCTCATCGTGGCCGGCATCGGCCTTGGTGGTCGGGGTGATGATTGGTTCAGGGAACGCCTGGTTTTCCACCATTCCTTCGGGGAGCCTCACTCCGCATAGCTCACGCATACCGTTCTTGTACTCGCGCCAAGCACTCCCGGCGAGGTAGCCTCGGATAATCATCTCAAGGCGAAGACCTTCGCAACGATATCCCACGGTTACCATCGGGTCAGGAACGGCAAGTTTCCAGTTGGGGACAATGTCGGCTGTGGCATCGAGAAAGGTTGCAGCTATCTGGTTGAGTGCCTGCCCTTTGTAAGGTATACCTTTGGGGAGGATGACATCAAACGCTGAGATGCGGTCAGTGGCCACCATCACAAGGATGTCATCGTTGATTGTATAGACATCACGTACTTTGCCATGATACACTGCTGTCTGGCCGGGGAAATTGAAATCGGTGTTAACCAATGTTGTTGCCATAATGAATTGATTTGTATATTTTTAGAATTTATTTGCTATACGTTTTAGATGGTTGGATCGAACTGATCCGGCATATGCCGTGACATATTATTTCTGAATGCAAAAATACAAAATTTACGCTACTGTTTCACTCCTTTTGCGTAAAAATCATGCGTTTATCATCGAACGAGCCTAAGCGACAGGCGGTGAAGGAGCCGGTAAAGGAAGTTGTCATGGCTCAACGTCGTTGCCATTTTTAGGCGTAAGAGGCTCAGGGATAGGGCAAAATGTTGTGTTTGCGGCTCTTTCCGTAGCTGGGCGATGTATGTTTTGATATGACTTTTCATTTCCGGGCAGCCTAATTGCCGGGAACGATATTCCATCTGGTGGACTGTATGAAGTATGTTACAAAGTTGTTCCTCACGACATATACTGTCAATGGTATCAATTTTTTCTTCGATTATCACACAAAGCGACTGGAGGTGTCGGAGGGTGAGAGTGTTAGCTAACGAGCCGGGAGTTGAGTGGTAAATCATTGTGGAGGTGGGAAGAAGAAGTAGGGATTTAACATTTTTGGCCAAGTGCCATTCCCATAGGTTATCCTCGTGGATGATTCCCGGGTGAAAAATAAGGTGATTCTTCTCGATTAATTTCCTGCGTGTTAATTTATTATGTGCCGTGTCGGGGATGATGTCTTCGTGGAGAAGGAGCGATTTAATCATGGTGAACTTTGTATGCACACACCATGGTGCGTCCTCCACAATCCGATGTTGCTTGGTCTTATAACATTTCCCGATGGAATTTACCGAGCATGGCAGAGTCGCTTCCCGCGAGGACACACCATGGTGTGTCCTCGCATTCGCATATTCTCCGACTACCATATCCACATTGGGCTGGCGCTTAACGGCTTCTGCAAATAATCGCAGACTGTCGGACGTCAGCTCATCGTCGGCATCGAGGAATAGCAGGTATTCGCCTTTAGCCTCTGCTATACCGCTATTTCGGGCCGCAGATAGACCAAGGTTCTCGTTATGATGAATTATACGGAACTCCACAGCGCCGTCGTAGTCGGCCAGAAGCTCGTTTATCACATCCACACTTCCATCGTTCGACCCGTCATTGACAATCAAACATTCAATCCCGATGTCGGTGTCCTGTACCATGACGGACCTAAGGCAGCGCTCCACATACCGCTCCACCCCGTACACAGGCACTATTATCGACACAAAACACATTTCATTATTATAAATGTTGGAACGTCTCGTGGGACCTACGACGGGAAATCCATCCGCACCGGGCATCTCTTTACACCATCCTGCTTATCACCAGTCGTTCCTACGATTGGTCGCCATTTAATTGTAAATTAAAAAGCGGCTGGAAGGCATATCACCCCCCAGCCGCTCTATATCGTTATTGTGACCGCGTCAGATATTACTTCCCAGCAGCGTCCTTCGCACGCTCGAGATACTTCTGGATGTCAACGTTGATTTCTGAGCCATAATTGGGATATTCCTTCACAATCTGCTCATACACTGCGGCTTCGGCTGAATAGTCCTTCATCTCGCGGAGCACTGTAGCCTCCTTCATCAAGAATGCGGGTGTGTAGTGAGGATTATTGTCGGAGATTTTCACTGCCTGCTTGAAGCAATCCACAGCCTCGGGATATTTCTGGAGGTTGACGTAGCAGTCACCTTCGAGCGACTTTGCTGACGCACCGATGATTGACTCTGATGATGAGAAATTTTTCAAGTAGCTGAGAGCCTCTTCATACTTCTTGTCCTTGTAAAGGAGAATTGCGGCGTTGAGATTTGCAAGATTGCCGGCGTCATAGCCATGGTCGGCAGCCACTTGCTGATACTTCGCAAGGGCTATTGAATCATTGCCCATAAGTAATTCCATGTCGGCCTGACCAAGAGCTTGATTGGCCGAAGCCTGTCCCGGCTGGCGGATAGCATATACATAAACCAAGATAGCAATCACAACTACTGCGACAGCTACACATGAGTATATCAACGTTTTAGGATTGTTTTGCACCTTCTCGCCGAGACCGGTGAGAGTGTCGTTCACCTCGTCAATCGAGGTGCGGGTTTCGTCTTGGGGCTTGTTATTTGCCATTGTAATGTGAGTCTGTTTTTATTATCAAAAGCTCGGGCACGCCCGGCCATATTTCGTAATCTTCTGCAAAATTAATACATATTCCCCAATCTATGAAATTTTTACCCCGATTTTTAACAAAACCTCGGAAAGAATGCCCGGAAAGCAGCAACAATCCACCACACTACCACCAGAATTGGCAAGATCCTCTGACAATTCTGAAAACTCTAAGGTTTCTGAAAAATACTGAGAAAGTTGAAAATACCGACTATACTGAGCCCTCTGGGCACGCTGAAAGCACTGATGATGCTAAGAACCCGAATCCTCTTAAAACCCTGCTCCCTCTTAGAATCCTAAACTTTCCATTTGCAAAAAAACAACCCATCCCTAAGCCAATAGCCTACGAATGAGTTGATTTTAAATTGTCGGGGTGAAAGGATTCGAACCTTCGACCCCCTGCTCCCAAAGCAGGTGCGCTAACCGGACTGCGCTACGCCCCGATAATCCTTTGCGGATTCTTTATGGAATCCCTCAGGCAAGTCTCCGACAAGCCCCCGGATGATATCTATAAGCTATCCGGGCTGTGGATAAGAGTCACCAATGATTTTCCATAGAAACTATGGCGCCTCAACGACGGTCCACTTTCGGAATTCCGACCGCAAAGTTAACCACTTTTTTTCACACCACCAAATAATCCTCCGAAATCCTTCAAAAATTTCACGAAATCAACCAAATCAACCAAAGAGATCCTATTGAAATCTGCGTATTTATATTCTCTTAGCAATGAAAGTACGTCATTTCTGCTTTCCATGGGATAGCAAATTTCCTGTCGGTCGCCATATTCTTTTACCGTATTGCATATCGCAATATCGGCATGGTTCTCTTCGGCGGCTTTATGGAGGAGTTCGAGGAAGGTGGGCTCTACCCAGTCGTCAGGGTCGATGTGGCTGGAGTAGCGGCCACGGGAGTGCTCCATGCCCACATGGCGGGTCGAGCCGACTCCGCCATTCTCCTTGTGAATCACTTTGAATCGTGGGTCACGACCCGCATATTCTTCACATATCTCTCCGGAGCTATCCGGGGAACCGTCATCCACCATTATCACCTCATAGTCGGTGAAAGTCTGCGCCAAAATGGAGTCCAAACATCGGCGTATATACGCCTCCGCTTTATATACGGCAACTACTATTGATATTTCAGGAACTTTAGTTTGAGTCATAATGATAGACTTTCTTTAACAATTCGAGTAAATGAATGAAGAGGTGTGTAAGCCGCTCATCCACTTCGTTATAGTTAGGATTTAAATCTTGGTGTGGTTTTTCAGTATTAATCGCAGACAGTGTGCCTACTAATTTTAGCAGGTTAAGATAACGTGCATCGAGATTGCCCCCCCGTAGATCGCGACACATATAGGTTTGTGAAAAAGCAATGAGAACACCGTTAGTGCGCTCTTTATTATAGTGCGAAGGCTGGCGATGGCACAGCGTTTAAGCTTAGCATTGAGGTCGCGAGTGCTCTTGTCATTCACCTGTCCGATTGGCTCTGAAAGCTCGTTGATTACAAACTCTGATGCGGGGACGTTCTTGAACTTATTGCTATTCTTAAGCCAAAGGATGGATGAAAGCGCACGGTTGAATGAGAGTGTCTTGTTGCGCGTCAACCCCACATTCACAGCATCCTCACCCACGAAGTTGTCCTGGCTTGTGGCAAGACCCTCGGCGGTGACATTAAGAATAGTGCCATTGTTGAGTATTCGTTGTATCTCAGCCACTGTCCGGCATTATAATCCCATCGGCGACCATGAAGTGTGTTAAGTTCGAAGTGTGTTTTGTAGAATTTACCCTTCAACTTCACGTCGAGCGACCAAGCTTTTGCCTTATTGTGTAAAGAAGCGACTGTATTGCAATTCAAGGTTGCCATACCATTCATTCTTCGATCCACCGTAGGGGTATGGGAAATCCTTAAGATCTTTGTCATAATGGTGTACCCATCCAAAACCTATGGTAAGGATGAACTGGTTCATTCGCTTGTCCACATCATATCCCTCCCAGCCGTAGATTAGACGTGAAAGATTGAACACAGCGTTGATATTTCCATCCCACCACTTTGTGAACATTCTCCAGTAGGGAGTACCGTTGGGTCGAAGCATTGGCTTGTCCTTATCGCCATGCTCACTTGCATAAGGAGTCCACTCTTCCGACCAGCCGCGTGAGTTGCCGATACCGAATGAACCCTTGACACCGAAGCCGGGGGTAAACCATTTACCCACACCGATACTGAAGTTGGGCGATAGGGTTTTACCAAAGCTTCCATAGTTGCTAAAGTCGCCCTGTAAAGTGTGGACACCCCCGTCAAGAAAAATCCACTAGTTATCAAAGAAACGGTTGGTCACAACCCTGTACTTATCCATAGTAGGCTGATACCCAACTTGCTCAACATCGCAGAAAGCAAGCGTATCAAGACCGGCCGGAAGATTACCCAAATCATTCCGGTCAACTTTAATCCATTTTTGAGTCGATTCTTGCGCTACCATCTTAGGTGCTATTGTCATAAGCGCCAAAATCAAAAATAAAATCTTTTGTTTCATAAAGTTATATGATAGAAATTTTCTTGAATTTTAGAAATGTACCTAACGTGCGTACAAATATCTTCGCATCAAGCATTCCTGACCAATTACGGATATACCACATGTCAAGTCTTACCCTGTTACGGATATCCCGGTCTGTGACCACCGGACCGTTATAGCCCAAAGCCTGAGCCAATCCGGTAATTCCCGGTCTCACAGTCAATCGATCCATGTAGCAGTCCACTATCGCCGAGAACTCTTCGGTGTGTTTTAGCATGTGAGGTCTGGGGCCAATCAATGACATCTCGCCTTGTAGCACATTTATGAACTGCGGAAGCTCATCCACGAAAGTGTGTCTCATTATCCGGCCTATACGTGTCACCCTTTTATCATCCTTGGTGCAGGTTTCAGTATCAGCAGTGTCATTTACCACCATTGACCTGAATTTCAGGCATGTGAACACCTTTCCATTAAGCCCGTGCCGCTTCTGCCGATAGATCACTGGTCCATGCGATGAGGCCTTTATTAGGATGCCGAATATTATATATACAAATGGAAATACGAATATCAGGAAGATTACTGACACAACTATGTCAATCAGTCGCTTGAACGATCGTTGCATATCTACCATAGTTGCCCGTGCTACGCTATAGTTTCAATCAGTGAGGGATGAATAGTGGCAAGGGCCACCGACACCACTCCCCTTATTTCAATGACCACTCGACAGTCACGGACACCCCGCACCTTCATCTCGTATCGCATGGGCACAAATGTACGCACCCCATTAATCTCCAACAATTCTTTAGCAAGCATAGCACGATTGTATGTGGCTCTTAAGGCGTACCACACCTTTTCTTCCGAGACCGTGTTGTTACTGAGCCACTCCCACACACTTCTATGCGAGAATGGCTCTGTTATAATGAAATGTATCTATATCTTAATACACCGCTTTTGCTACTTGTTTCACCGACTCAGAAGCCATTAATGTGTAAAAATGAAGGCTCGGCACTCCATGGGCTATAAGATCGCGGCACTGGTTTATACACCATTCCACTCCCACTGCCTTTGCCTCCTCATCCGTGACACATTTGCGCAATTCTGCAGCAAATTCCTCCGGTATGTCCGACCGGAACACTCGCGGCAACACCGTCAACTGGCTCATGAACACCACCGGCTTTATTCCCGGGATGATAGGCACTGTGATACCCTCAGCCCGGCAACGCTCCACGAAGCGGTAATATTTCTCATTATCGAAAAACATTTGTGTCACCAGATAGTCAGCCCCGGCATCAACCTTCTGCTTGGCATAACGTATATCCGACTCCATATTCGGTGCTTCCTCATGTTTCTCCGGATAGCATGCCATCCCGTAGCTGAACGGCGTTTCATTGGCTTCAAACCGCTCTCCGTCAGCGTATATGCCTTTATTAAAGTCATTCACTTGCTGCTGGAGATCAGTGGCGTGCATATTGACCACTGCCGGATACATGGATTTGTCGGGCCCTTTAGCATCACCGCGAAGCAAAAGCAAGTCATGTACTCCGAGGAAGTTTAGGTCAATCAGTGCGTATTCGGTCTCGTCGCGGGTGAATCCCTTACATATAATATGTGGCACTGCTGTTATACCATATTTATTCTGAATGGCCGACGCTATGGCCACCGAACCGGGACGCTTGCGCATCTTTTGACGTTGGTAACTTCCGTCAGGCATCTCTTTATAAATCGTCTCGCTGCGATGGGAAGTGATATTGATATACTTGGGGTCAAATTCCCTCAGTTTATCAATGATATTATATACTTTTTGGATACTATTTCCCTTTAATGGCGGAAGTATCTCAAAAGAGAAGGCGGTTCTCCCTCCATTGTTCCTAATGTGATCAATTACTCTCATTTCTTTCTACTTATAGATTTGTGTTTACATTGCAATCCCCGGTGTAGTTATCCGGAGAAAGTCGCGGCAAGTTGCGTCTCTGCAGATAGATGGAGTTCAATTCCCTAAGTGCTTAATGCGCTTCAAGCCAGTTGGGTGCTATGCCGGCCGACACCTCAAGAGGCACTGCCCCGTGATAAGCAGCTTCCATCTCGCTGATTACGAGGCTGGTGAGTTCTTCTTTCTCCTCCGGCTTGACATCAAATATCAATTCGTCATGCACCTGCATTATCATTTTCGACCTCATTCCGCGGCGATCCATCTCATTGAAAATACGCACCATAGCTACTTTTATGATATCGGCGGCTGTGCCTTGAATGGGTGCATTAACTGCATTTCGTTCGGCATATCCGCGCACCACTGCGTTTCTCGATTCAATATCAGGCAGATAGCGTCTACGTCCCATCTTTGTGGTTACATACCCTTGCTTACGGGCCACTTCCACTGCTTCCTCAAGATATTGGCGAATATGGGGATATGTTGCGAAGTATCCGTCAATCAACTGCTTAGCCTCGGAGCGTGCGATACCTAAACGCTCAGCCAAGCCAAATGCTGAAATTCCGTAAATAATGCCGAAATTGGCTGTCTTGGCATGGCGGCGCTGGTCGTCTGTCACCTCTTCGAGGGGAAGTCCGTAGATTTTTGAAGCTGTGATGCGGTGAATATCATCGCCCGACAGGAATCCCTCAATCATATCCTTGTCACCGCTAAGATCGGCAATCAACCTCAACTCAATCTGCGAGTAGTCGGCGCTCATTATCATGTCGCCATCATCGGCTATAAACGCTCGACGTATCTCTTTCCCATCGTCGGTGCGTATCGGAATATTTTGTAGATTGGGGTTTGTTGACGAGATTCGTCCGGTTGCGGTAACAGTCTGATTATATGATGTGTGTATTTTTCCGGTGGCCGGATTTATCAGTGCGGGTAAGGCATCAAGATATGTGGCGATAAGTTTACGCAGGCGGCGGATTTTAAGTATCAGCCCCACAATCGGCACTTTATTGGCATATTTCTCGAGCACCTGCTCAGTGGTGGAATATGAACCTTTGGTGGTTTTTTTCGCTTTAGGGTCAATCTCTAAGCGGTCAAACAATACCATTCCCACTTGTGCCGGAGATGATATGTTGAATGGGCCGCCGGCCATTGCGTAGGCCTCCTCCTCCATACTGCGAAGCCGTTGTTTTAGCTTGTCGGAAAGTTCTTTGAGTACGGTCGGATCGATGCGCACTCCGGTGTACTCCATCTCGGCAAGCACCTTGATAAGGGGGAACTCTACATCCTTAAGCAGTTGGGCCATTTCTCGGTCGGCCACACCTGCGGCGAGTGGTTCTCTCAGCCTCATTGCCATTTCAGCCTCCTCGCAATACCGCGCCACGGCCGCTTCCTCGGTGAGCGGCTTTTTCGGATGCACTATTTTCTCATCGGGGGCCATGCCGGTAAGCTCTATTCCAAGATACTTTGCCGTAACCTGGCGAATGTCATGTTTCATCTCCGGGTCAATGAGATAATGCGCAACTGAAGTGTCAAAATATGGCGATGTAAATTCTATTCCGGCATTTTTTAGTAATAGGTAAGCCCTCTTTACGTCATGACTCACTATCACAGAGCGATTATTATTAAATAGAGGTGTTATGATTGACCTGAACTCTTCACGCTCTTTTACTTCGGAGGGCACCGGCAGATAATATGCCTCACACCCTTCCCAGGAAAGGCATAGCGCCTCCCATTTGGCGGTCATAGCCTCTTCTCCCACAGCGTAAAGGGCCACTCCCACAGCAGCTTGATTTGCTGCTTTCTCAATCACTCGTGCCACTTCGTCAAGGGCCATTACCACTTTATAATCTTGATTTTCGCATGGACGGACAAGCACCGGGGCGTCATTATCTTCGTTCACCATGTCAAACAGCGAGCCCATTCCGGAATCGTCAGTCGGGGATGCTTGTTTTGGAGTCGTCTTTTTTTCATTAAGTGGTTTTGGCGCGCTTATCGGCAGCCCTAAACGGGTCAGGAAGGTACGGAATTCCAATTCTCGGTATATCCCTGCAAGCTTCTCAACATCAATTGTTTTACGCTCTAAAGAATCGAGGTTGATATCCAAGGGAACATCAGTTTTGATAGTTGCGAGGTGTTTTGACAAACGAATCTGCTCGGCGTTCCTGATGATGTTTTCTTTCATTTTGCTTGCCTTCATCTTATTGACATTGTCAAGAAGATTCTCCACTGACCCATATTCTTGAATCAATTTGGCGGCAGTCTTTTCGCCCACGCCGGGGCATCCCGGGATATTATCGGATGTGTCGCCCTCTAGTGCGAGCAGGTCAATCACCTGTTTTGGTGACTTAAGGCTATACTTCTCACACACCATCTCTGGGGTGCGAATTTCAAAACCGTTACCCTTCAGGGCAGGGCGATACATGAACACGTGGTCGGTCACCAACTGTCCGTAATCCTTGTCGGGAGTCATCATGTAAGTGTCATAACCCTCTTTCTCGGCCATAACCGAAAGAGTGCCTATCACGTCATCTGCCTCATACCCATCCACTTCGATGGTGGGTATCCGGTAGGCCTCGAGAATACGCAGGATATAAGGTATCGACTTAGTGATATCCTCCGGCTGCTTATCGCGCTGGGCTTTATAGGCCTCATACTCCTCATGGCGGAATGTGTGGCCGCCGGGAGGATCGAAGCACACGGCTATGTGGGTGGGGTTCTCCTTGCGAAGCAATTCGTCAAGGGTGTTGCAAAATCCGAATATTGCCGATGTGTTGAACCCGGAACTTGTAACACGCGGCGAGCGTATCAACGCATAGTAGGCTCGATATATTAGTGCGTAGGCATCCAGCAGGAACAGTCGTTTCTCCATAAGTCAATTCTTTGTAAATTGGCGATAAAGTTAAGGATTAATGCCGAAAAAACTGTCACTTTATTAGGATTTTTTAATTTTATGACGATTATGGGACATAGATAACAGTTATATTACAAAGAATTTTTATAATTTTGCATTTTGTTATGACATCCATTTCTGATATACGACGCTCCATCCAGCCGGAGATTGAAAAGCTCAACTCTCTCATCAAGGATTCCCTCGATTCTTCAAACGATTTGATGAACCGTGTTATATCGTCGTATCTCGAACACAAGGGGAAGCAGCTCCGACCAATGTTAGTGATGCTTACCGCAAAGTTATTTGGCGACATTAACGACTCTGTCATTAAAGCTGCCGCTTCGGTGGAGATGCTCCACAATGCGTCGCTGATTCACGATGATGTGGTGGATGAGTCGAAGACTCGACATGGCCACGATACCATAAATGCAGTGTGGGACAACCATATTGCAGTACTTGTGGGGGATTTCTTCGTCTCTAACGCCCTGCAACTTGCCATCAGCACTGACGATCTGCGTGTCATAGGCACTATCGCTTCGCTTGGTAAGCTCCTTTCTCTTGGCGAAATGGATCAGATTTACAACGCCCGTTTCCACAAGCTTGACGAGGAGGCTTATTTCAAGATTATTTCTCACAAGACGGCTTCTCTGTTCGTGTCATGCGTGTCGGTAGGAGCCTACTGCGTGGGGGTGGATGACGAACGGCTTACAAAGATGAGACGGTTTGCCGAGCTGTTCGGGCTTTGTTTCCAGATCCGAGATGACATTTTCGACTATTTCAGCGATGAAAAAATCGGAAAACCGACCGGCAACGACCTCCGAGAGGGGAAAATCACCCTCCCGCTTCTATACGCCCTCACAAAGGGGAAGGATAAAAAAATCAGGAAAGAGATGGTCGAACTGTCACACAAGGAGTTCCTTACTGAGGCGGAAATTGGCTCGCTTATTGAATATGCCAAGGATAACGGCGGCATTGAATATGCCGACGACACGATGCTACGTCTCCGTGATGAAGCAGCAGAAATTTTAAGCTCTTTCCCGGCTACCGAGGCCACCGAGGCACTTCTTGCTCTTCTTGATTTCATTATCCGACGCGATAACTAAGACACTCTTCTGAGCCGCACTGGACTCATATCATAAATTTTTCAAGCTATGATAGATGAAATCCTAAAGCACAACCGCCAATTCGTCGAAAGCGGTGCTTATAAGCAATACGAGACATCCAAATACCCCGACAAGCGCATTGCCATTGTCACTTGCATGGACACGCGCCTCACCCATCTTCTACCCGCTGCTTTGGGTATTAAAAACGGTGATGTTAAGATGATTAAGAATGCCGGTGGCACTATTACCAACCCTTTTGACTCAACCGTGAGGTCGCTTCTTGTGGCAATTTACGAGTTAGGGGTCAACGAGGTGATGATTATAGGGCATACCGGTTGTGGTGTGCAAGGAATGGATGCTGCTGAAATGTTGGAACTTATGCGACATCGTGGCATAGATGAGGAACACATCTCTCTGATGCGCCACTGTGGTATCGACCTTGACAGTTGGCTGCATGGGTTTGACGATACAGAAGCTGCTGTGCGTGAGACGGTCGACCTTGTGAAGAACCACCCCCTCATTCCTCATGACATCTCCGTGAGAGGTTTCATAATCGATTCCGTAACAGGACTGCTAACACCTCTTGACTGATGGACAATCTTAATCGGTTTCATCATGTTTGACTGGCATACCCACAGGCTGCGCCATAATGCCATCGTGGATATTGACCCCACAGGTTTATTCAACAACCGACTACGCAAAATGATGCCCTGGGGGAAAGGATATCGGTATTCTGTGGGTGTCCATCCATGGAACGTTAATCGCTTTACTCTCCGCGACCTTCTGATGCTTCGTGCCCTCGCATCTCGTCCTGATGTAGTAGCGATTGGTGAGGCGGGTCTTGACACTATGCGCCACTCTGATGATGTCGAAATTACGCTTCGCAAGCAACTTGACCTGCTGAAATATCATATTGAATTAAGCGAGGAAACTGCAAAACCGCTGATACTTCATATTGTACGTAGATTTCAGGAAATAATACAACTGAAAAAGGAGTTACGACCCACCCAACCATGGATAATACACGGTTTCCGCGGCAAGCCTCAACTCGCCCTCCAGCTTCTCCGCCAAGGCTTCTACCTATCTTACGGAAAAAAATACAACCCCGAATCATACGCCCTCACACCCCCATCACGCCGCCTCCACGAAACCGACCAACTGTAGTGAAGCTCCACCAATCATCATCGAAATCACGATCCCTGAAGAGTGTCACTCCATGGAGCGTCCTCCCCAATCGGGATCCGTCGAAGCGATTCTGATGTATGGACCGGTACCACGTCCTTACATTTGAGATGAGGATAATAAAAGAATACCCTATCAAAGGTATGTATAAGCGATGTTAAGGCCTGTTTATTTCAACTGATTGTGAGTTTGAGGTCATCGACAAATGCACGGAGTGCGGGGTTATTTTCAAGCATGTGGTGAAGTACTTGCCGCTCGTTCCATGTGTGGGGTGATGCCTCACCTTTGTTAACCTCGTAAGTTATTTCTATAAGGTCATTCCCCAATGTGTCATGGAGATACTTCAGGATTGATTGGGTGGACTGCGTCATGGTGTTGAGCTGCATCTCATTTTCCACCATCACTTTGTAGGCGTGGCCGGTAACTTTTGCCGGGAATGAAGCACGCATGGTATTGATGAGGATATGCTCTGTGGGATGCGTGTTGATATACTGTTGCCATGCGGCATTTAATTGCTCCTGCGTGTATGCATTCAATCGCTTCACGGCTGTCTGAGAACCATAATTACTTTGTGTCTCAGCTGCTTCGGTCGCGGTGGATTGATTGATTGAGAACGTTGAAGCCGACACCTTTTTCAATGGTCTACTGCTGCTCAACGGCCGTACTGCAGGAGCCGGCTTAGCTACGGGAGCCGGACCGGATGACACATGGTGCGTAGTAGAGGTGACAGGTGTCGCAGAATGGGGTGCCGGATTGGCTGTTGGACCGCTCGGTTTTGCCGATTGTGGCGCAGCTGAAGCACCGGTGGCACTTGCGATGCCGGAGGTTATCGTAGAGGGCGCGGCTTGAATTTTTTGTAATCGCCCCTCTCCTTCGCCGCTATTGTCGGGGGAGGGGCTTAGCGATTGGCATATTTTAGCGAGCGTCAGCTCTATAAGGAATTGCTTGTTGGATGCCGTGCGGTAGTTCAAATCGGCCTCATTACACAGGTTCATCGCCCTGTAAATGAAGTCGGGCGAACATTTCACCGCAGTCTGAGCCATTGCGGCTCTGGCCTCATCGTCGGCCTCGAGGAGCACGATGGTCGAAGGGTCGCGTGCCACCATCAGGTCGCGCATATAATCCGCAAGCCCGTTGATGAAGAAATGGGAATCGAAACCGCGGTCGCGAACCTCTTTGTATATCATCCACGTTTCAAGCACTTTGCCTTCGAGAAAGCAATCGAGAAGACGATTATAGTAGTTATAATCGAGCACGTTGAGGTTTTCAATTGCGCTTTTGTATGTTATGTTACCTCTCGACGAAGCGGCAACTTGGTCGAAAATCGAAAGTGCGTCGCGCATTGCGCCGTCAGCCTTACGTGCTATGATATTGAGGGCCGGGGTTTCGGCTGTTATTCCCTCCTGCTTCGCCACGTATGCGAGATGCTCAATCATGTCGCGGATTGATATGCGGTTGAAATCGTATATCTGGCACCTTGACAGGATGGTAGGGATAATTTTATGTTTCTCAGTGGTGGCAAGAATGAATATCACGTAGCTCGGTGGCTCCTCAAGCGTCTTAAGGAACGCATTGAAAGCGGCTGCCGAAAGCATGTGGACCTCATCCACTATGAATACTCTGTATCGGCCTTGCGACGGAGGAATCTGTACCTGCTCTACGAGTTGGCGGATGTCATCGACACCGTTGTTGGATGCGGCATCGAGTTCTATGATATTCAGAGAATTACCCTCGTTGAAAGCACGGCAGCTGTCACATTCGTTGCAAGCCTCCCCTTGGGCTGTGGGATGCTCGCAGTTAATAGTCTTTGCAAAAATACGTGCGCATGAAGTTTTTCCCACACCTCTGGAGCCGCAAAACAGGTAACTGTGGGCGAGCCTTTGGGTGGCGATAGCGTTTTTCAAGGTAGCCGTAAGTGCCTTCTGTCCCACCACGCTGTCAAAGGTGGAAGGTCGGTACTTTCGAGCCGAGACAATATAATTTTCCATACTACAAATATAGTGAACTGTCCATAATAAAAAGAGCGATTACCTGCAGGTTATCGCTCTTTTTAATCTTTTTTAATATTTTAAGGATGAATTGGGTAACTACTGAGGTTTCCCCGATGAGTGGCTAAGTTATGCTAATTTGCTGATGATGGACGAGGTGCGGTGTTCTCTTTCTCTGCGGGACGTCGCTTGGCGAGATCATCGGCAAGTTCATGAACCGAAATTGTGCCATTCTTCACTGCCGAACGTAAAAGACGCTTATTGGAACTCTCGCTGTGGGAATTTTTTGCTCGCCATATCATATCGGCAATCATGTTAGCATCACGGTTAGTACACCGTCCTTTGACCTTGAAATAGGGATTGTTTACCACGGCATCTATGTCGCCGGCATTGATGGCCGCAATAAGCTCTTTGGCCATGGAGGAGCGGAGTTTCTCCACCTCCCACACCGGATAAGAATTGAGATAGTCGATATCAATCTGTTCTTCTCCAGTCACAACGGGCAGGGGTTGTGATGTCACAGTGTCGGTGCTAAGTGCGTTGGGCGCCTCAGGTGCGGGCTTAGCTGGGTTTCCGAAATCCATATAGTATACGGAGGTAACTATGCCCACCAGTATTATCGCTATGATTACCCAAAGCCATGACTTGCGGTACCATGGGCTTGGGAACATTCCCTCATCCATGCCGCTGTTATCGTCATCATCGCTGGCATTCTCAAACACGGTGGGGGGGACGTTGCGCAACGAAGCCTTGCGTTCACGTGGCAAATCATCCTCGCTGACATTGTCCACCTTCTCAAAAACAGGCGCATGACTTGCGGGTGATTCTTCACCGGTCGCGCAGCACTCAAAATTGGGCGCCACCGGGCGTGATGTTATACGGACATCTACATTGTACACCTCACTATCGTCCTGAGTGACTTGTCGGTGGGCGCGGAAGCCGTGGAAATTGCCGGAATGGAGACGATTATATTCAGGCGTGTTCTTTTCGATAGAGATTTGCTCCTCAAACACTCGGTCATCGCCAAAGTTGAGGCGCAATGTCACCTCTTGTTCTATTGGGCGGAGGATAAGGTCGAGACTTTCGGTGCTCAAAATCTCCTCCGACGGTTTTTTGAGTTTCAATGGCTGGTAATTATTGGAAGCCACTTGAATTTCCACCTCTTCGCCGGGTGTCAGATCACGCTCCGTAAATTCGATGAACGGCTCCATCGTGTTGATGGGATTCCCATTCACTGAGATTGTGTAACCATTGACATCGTTGCCCTTGGTGGAGAGTATTCTGATTTTCACCCGGCGGATAAACCTGATTCCGGTCTGCGATGATGTGCGGACCTGAATGGTAGAGCCGTCATTTTTGATATAGGCCGAAGGTGAGCCGGCGGTAACAGTCTCTGTGTGGCTATTGAACCCGGTCTTGGAATAAGTCAGGGTAAGACGGTCGCCGTCAAACACTTGTGTTGAAGACGCTACCACCCCCTCAGGGCACACCACAGTGTAAAGTTTGCGCACCCGGGATGTGATTCGTGGCATTTTCACGCCCGGACGCAAGGTGCTTGCAGCCGAAACGATGATGACGCATCGGTAAGGGGCATACTCTGGCTGTGATGGAAATGAGAAGATTGTCTCAAGCTCCTGGACGGAAATATAAGTTCGGTAGGCCGCCTCAGCTAACTCAGTACCCTCCTGGGGAGCGTGGTAGGTCCACGACTCAAGCCGCACGGGCTTAACTGGCACGGAAGCTTGGTGGAGGGCAGTATCCACAGCCTGGTCCGATAGAGCATTCTCTTCGATAAATGACCGTTTGAGGGAATTGAACACGCTCAAAATCTGACGGCCTGTGAGGGAACATCCATTGTCGAGCTGCATTGTAATCATCACATATCCATGGGAAGTGTCCATGGTGTCGCGCGTGATGAGCGAAAAATAGTGACCTGAGGGGTGCGACTGCATGATATAGCAGTCAGTGGCGTTGAGAAACCTTTTTATAGCCGCTACCGGCTCAACTAAAATCTCCTCCCATCTGGGTGCCTGTTGAACATCAGCACTGGTCGTGGAGTCAGTCTCCTCCCGTGGGAGAGTGTGCTGACTGTTCACATTGGGTGCTGAGGGTGTTTCCTCCGTGTCGGTAGAGGGAACGTGTGTTGTGGGTTGGGCGGGATTAGGGTAAGAGTAGATTGTGCAGGTGGCATCCTGGACCTCTCCACGGAAAGCTATGCGGATATATTGGAAATCAGCCATTATCTTGTTGTTAGTTTTCAAAAGAACTTACAAAAGTATAAAAAATCAACGGATAGCCAATTATCATCGCCAAAATTATTTCAAAGTCATAAGAAAAGTGAGAAGAATCGGAAAAAAGATGAGAGAATAGTGGGGGGTATCGTGTTATCGGATGAATGGGGCAGGGGTTTGGGCTGTGTGGATGAGAGTTAGGGCTGAGTCGAGGAAGCAAGTGGATTTTCGGGCGATTTCCTCGATGGTGATAGTACCGATAGACTTTTCCTGAGAGGATAGGAGGCATAAATGTATGATGCGATAGGCGAGCGACTGCTCGATGTTGCGGCGGATTATTGAGTGAACGCCTTGTGGGAGTTTGTCGAAAGCCCCGATTGAAAATCGGAGTATTTCATCCGATTCAGCATCGTCAATGTTAGAATCGTCGACATAGGGGAGCATTTCAATAAGTGTCTCTGCAAAAGCGTCCTTGACGAGTGATTCGAGAAGTTCGCGCCGCTCGGGGAAAAGGCTTGCTACTATTGCGCTGTTACATCCGGCGTTTGAAAGCAGGTAAAGGGATGCTACAGCTTGCATAGTTTCGATTATCGAGGTAACGGAGATTGAATAGTTCATGGTGAATTGAAGTTGTGGTATTAAAAGTGAGCAGACTGATAAACTACAGGTCATGAGAGCTTGCGGCAGTGGAGTTCGCTACATCCCACTTCGTAAGCCAAACGATAAGCGGTGGATGGAGAGATGAAGAATTGCGATGCACTGCATGAGCAAAGTACATGTGACAAAGCATCCGTCAACTTGTAGCCTCTACGTTCCATAAGTCCTTCAACTTTGCCGAGAAGCTCTTTCCATAGAGCCAGGCGACGGTCATTCCGGAGTTTGAGGCGATTGTGGCGAAGCACTCGCAGCATGCGCAGGGCATACTCGAAGGTACAGTAATAGTGTGGTGCCGGCGACATTGCTGCCTGTAGTGCCACTTCTCGGAGTTTAAGCGGACTGTGTGTGTTTTTAATGATTTCTGAACAGGCGTTCATAAAGTGACGGTTACGAGTTTCGATAAGAGATAGCATAATAGTAAATGGAATTTAGTGTGTTGTTGTGGTAATTTTACATTGGCAAAATTACCATACTACACATGTAATAAATCCGCACAGCAGTGTGAATAAATGTTAACCCATGTGTCGGGATTTTATTATTTATCGCAAAGTGTAAAGAATCAATCTGTCGCGAGAAGAGCGAAAAGATTTAAACGTATCGAAAATATCGAGAAGAGAGATAGCCGCATTATAAACCTGGCTATCGTAAAGAGAAGCTGATGAGGTTGACTCGGGCGTAAGTCCCTGCATGGCAGTCGAAACTCCCGACATCTGCCTGAACAACTTCATCTCAATATCAAGAAGATTAGAAGCACCTTCGGTTCCTCCCGTGGTGTGAACCTCCTGAGGCAACGTCCTTGCCTTGGCATTCACAGGAATCACACCTCCCGGATGATTCCATAGACGGGCGGCGCTGTGAATATCCATCCCGTCAACGAAGGCATCGGTGGGAAATAGAAGAACTCCCTTCGCGCTATAGGAAAGAATTGAATCAATCATGGTAATTAACTGATTGATATGCTTCTGCTGGTCTACTACATCCTCAATAAATGAATGTACTTCCCCATCGGTGAGAGGATAAAGTTTTACCACAAAGGGGTGGGATGAATGAATGAATGGCGAACGAGTATCATCGAGCAGGGTGCCATCGGGGGCGAAGTAGCGACAATGCCAATGAGCATCCGGCATACCTTCAGCGTCAGTCGAAAAGTCATAACTCCACACTTCGATTAATCGACACAGCCTACGGTCATCTGCCTCAAAGAATGACACTTCAAACCCCGGTTTTCCTATAACCGACATGGATAGAAATTGCATGTCAGCACAATGAGCATATACCTCTTCAATCTTCTTGCATTTCGCCGGATTCCCGGCACCCAAGGCAAGTTTCACCCGCTCGATAGGCATATCATGCAACATTCCCACAAGACGAATGTCTCGACCGCGAGGATCTAAGAAACGGTTGACAAAGAAATTGTTAGGATTAACATTCAATATCTCGACACCCTCCTTATCGGGCAACGATTCCCAACCCACACGCTGAATCACACCACCGGAAATAAGGAACTCCTCTAGGGCACGGCTATCGAGTTCGTCAAGCTGGTTCTGCTCATAAACTCCGCGAAGATAATCGTTGTCAATATCCCCCTCTTGCGAAATGTTATATCG
This sequence comes from Duncaniella sp., assembly GCA_023664955.1. Taxonomy (GTDB): domain Bacteria; phylum Bacteroidota; class Bacteroidia; order Bacteroidales; family Muribaculaceae; genus Duncaniella. The sequence goes on along the minus strand of JAMPEV010000001.1, from coordinate 835,595 downwards.
AAAACGACCAACCACGCTTTTTACGAGTGGACGAATGAGATTATTGGTCTGAGGTCGGCGTCCATATAGGCGCAAACCATCCCCTTCTGTGGTAATATTACCATCGGGCGTTTGTGTAATGTCGTCCCACTGTCTACCGTAGGTATAGTTTTTCAGTCGATTACGAGTGGAACGAAAGGAGGCGAGGGCTTTCCACGCCTCCAAAGCTGCATTAAAGTGGTCCATAGTTTAAGTAAGTGAGAGGTGTGTAATAATATCGTTATCTATCGGTTGAACTGTGGCAAGTGCTTGTCTCATAAATTCATACTCACCCTCATTGCGCATTATGCAATCAAGTTGTAGCAATGTGTCTGAGACTTTTGCGGGATATAATCGGAGTATTCCGTCGGCAAGAATTGCAATGGGGTCATAGATTGTGGCACGAGTGAACGGATGGGCTTGACGTAGAGCCTCAATGGAGTCAGGCATCACCGGAGCAGTTCCCTTTCTCCAGTCCGACATCTTGACATTTATCACCCTGACTACATTATCAGGCAATGTGACCGAGAGCGACCCGTCTTCATCGGCTTTAGGTACTATTTTCCCCGAAATATCGTGAGTGACAAGCAATTCTACAGGTGCATCACGTAATAATTTATCATACCAAAGTTCCATCTCCGGGAGCAAAATGGCTTCAAGGTCAATGCCGTCATAGTGTGTCACTGAGGCATCGTTGCGAATAGGTTCCAGAAGACGGTGCTGTCGCCATAGCGTGAGCATCTGGGATTGAGTAAGAAGCATTTTCATGAAAAAATATTTGTAATTATTGGACATACGCTTATATGCGGCAAAGTTAGGCACTATAAAAGCTTGATTTAATGCGATAATATCAATGTAGTGAAAATAAATAGGGGTTGTATAGTCAATCATTAATGACAAATTCACTAATTTTGCATCCATGTTAGACATTCAGAATTTCAAAAAAATAATATTAGAGGGAGGGAAACTCGCTGACGATGAAATCCTGTCACTAAGCGATGTGTCTCCCGAACAGGAGTGGGAACTCTGGGATGCCGCATCTGAAATCACAAAGACGTTTGGCAGCAGTAAATTTGACTCTTGCTCCATAATTAACGCCCGCTCAGGCCGGTGTCCCGAAAACTGCAAATGGTGTGCTCAGTCAGCTCATCATCACACTATTATTGACGAATATCCGCTCGTGGATCACGACACTTGCATTGATTTGGCTAATTTCAATAATGACAAGGGCATAGGACGATTTTCAATGGTGACAAGCGGAAGAAAAATTACCGGTAAACCGCTTGCCACGCTCTGCTCGTATTACCGCGAACTTGCCGTAAAGCATCCCGATATGGGGCTTTGTGCCTCAATGGGGCTACTTGATAGAGAAGACCTTGAGATGCTATATGAGGCCGGAGTGCGCCGCTATCATTGCAATCTTGAATCAGCACCATCTTATTTTCCGGAACTTTGCACCACTCACACCATCGAGGATAAAATACAGACAATCAAGATGGCACGTGAGGTGGGGATGGAAGTGTGCAGCGGAGGTATTATAGGAATGGGGGAAACGATGAAACAACGCGCAGAATTTGCCGCGACGTTACGTCGTATTTCACCGGCCTCTATACCTATTAATATATTACAGCCGATTCCCGGCACACCACTTGAGGACTCACCGCTGCTTACTGAAAATGAAATCCTCAACACGGTGGCAATCTTCCGCTTTGCACACCCGAAGGCAACTCTTCGATTCGCCGGCGGTCGGGCGAGAATGAGCAAGGACACACAACGCAAGGCACTGAAAATTGGGATTAATGGTGCGATAATGGGCGATCTTCTCACCACAATCGGAGCTCAGATTGACGAAGATTACCAAATGGTTAAAGAATCCGGCTACAGTATATAGCTATTGAAATAGGTAGATTTCATATGGAGAACGGAATGGCATATTTCAGCAGCGACGAATTGAAGCGGTATCGTGGACATATTTCATTGTGTGAAGTGGATACCGTAGGTCAACTTCGATTAAAGAACGGACGCGTTCTGATAATAGGGGCTGGAGGTCTAGGATCGCCGGTGGCGTTATACCTCGCGGCAGCCGGGGTTGGTACGATAGGAATAATGGATGCTGATACGGTGAGCCTCAGTAATTTGCAGCGACAAATAATCCATCACACTTCTGACATCGGTCGCTTGAAGGTTGAGTCGGCTCGCGATACTATGACCTCAATTAATCCTAACATTAATGTGAATGCTTACCCGACATTTCTGACAGTGGATAACGCTGATGAAATAATTGGTAATTACGATATTACAATCGATTGCACTGATAACCTCAGCGCACGCCTGCTTATTAACGACACTTGTGTGAAAATTGGCAAACCATACATCTATGGGGCGGTATATCGATTTTCAGGTCAACTATTTACGCATGTGCCGGGTAAGGCTACTTATCGTGACATCTTCGAAGCGTCGGAGGGGGTTGACGAGCGCCCTTGTGCAATAGATGGAATCATGAACACCGTTGTAGGGGTTATTGGCGCTCTTCAAGCCACTGAAGCAGTAAAATGGTTACTGATGACAGGCGATCTTCTTACTGACCGCATCCTGACTTTTGATGCAATCTCGATGAAGTTCAACACTTTTGATGTTAGATAGTTAATATACTTGGTAATAGCCCCCACGATACCCTATGTTAATAAATTTTAACACAGATAATATCCATCACCCAAATCATTTTATATACTTTTGTGCTATCACATACTCCTCGGCAGAAAAACAATGGGATAAATGACGATTTAAATAAGGATGCTTTTTTATCGTCATTAAGTAACCCCGACGACTGGATGTTGAAACAAATCAAATTATGACTTCATCACAGACTAAACCCCGCGTAGAGATCGTGGGCAGCTTTCTTCCCCCAGAGGAATTGGAAGAAGCACGCAAAGAATTGAAACTCGGCACAAAGAACGCCGATGAGGTAAAGGCAATTGAGGATCAAGTAATTGACCGCCTGATTGACCGTGAGATTAAATCCGGTCTGAAAATAGTGACTGATGGCGAAATACGCCGTAAAAAATGGGATTGTGACTTTTGGGAAGGTCTAAACGGCATAAGCCGTGACCGCATAGACACCGGTCGCATTTATCAGGACGATCCGGTGCGCCATGATATCCTGAAATTCAATGGTAGAATTGAATTTAACCCGGAGCATCCTTTCTTTGCAAAGTTTTCACATATGCAGGAGATTACCGCCGGACGTGCTGAGGTAAGGCAGACAATTCCTTCACCCGGAGAACTTTATATGCGAATTTTACTTAGTGGTAATGGTGATATTGCCAAAATTTACTCTTCGCCCGATTCATTGGAGGATGACATTGTGGAAGCTTACCGCATGACTATCGAGGAATTCCATAAGCTCGGTTGCCGCCACATTCAGCTCGACACTTCTGTGTGGGGGCGTCTCACTGATCCATACTTCGAGAAGACTCTTTTCCTAAGTGGCAATGACCCCTACAAAGTTACCGAAAAACTCGTCTCGTTGCTCAATCGCACCGTTAATGGTCGTCCTGCGGATATCGAAATAACCCTTAACATAGCGGCTGATGAGACTAATATCCCTCGTTGGGGCGATGAGAAGGAGCTTGAGCATATCCGCAAAATGCTTGAAGAAGTGAACGCTGATGCATTCCTTCTCCCATTCGATGTTAGTAATTTGGCTCATCTCGATGTGCTTAAATGGCTTCCGGCGGGTAAACGCGCAATTATCGGTCTTGTGGATGGTAGCCTGCCTAACATGGAGAGCATTAATGATTTAGTAAATGCTATTCATGTCGCTACTCGATATGTGCCAATGGAATCTCTTTCAATTAGTCCCACTTGCGGTTTTAAGGTGCGCGACCGTGAGCGCCAGGGTCTAAACTATGAGTCGCAGTGGACTAAAATTGACCTCCTAAACGAGGCTGCTGACTTGTTTCTTGGAAGATAACGATCTCTGATATTACCAAGCCGAATTTACATTGACCCTTGTTTGAATATCAAGCAAGGGTCATTTTATATCTTCCCACTCGGCATCTGAGATTTGTGGTTCGCGGGGATTATGTGTATGGCTTGGGTGCTGAGAAGCAGTCTGCTCGGCAGTTGCACCCTCGATCTCCACGAAATCGATATATTCGCCATCCGATTTAGAGAAAATTTTGCGTTTTCTGCGACGATAGAATCCGCCAAAGCCCGAATCTCTGTGGTCATCACGACCGTCACGGCGTTCGCCCGTGGGTGGGACACCTCCAAAGGCTTGTCCGAACATATCGTTTATACGCTCAGTATATTTGCGCTGGGCGTAGGATATAATCAGTGGTTTGATTAATATCCACAGAAGATATATTATAAATACGGTAGCTAAGAGAGTAAGCATATCTACTTTCTTGTTGATTATTAGTGTGTTCTATTCTTGCGTTGTTTTACTCCTCCACATTGTCGGGGTCGGTTTTTTTACCGAGTAAGGAGATTAGTATATAAAGGATTATGGTCCATGCGAGTCCGGAGAGTCCTTCGGTTATCACGAAAAGCACGGCTGCAACTATTACTGTGTAACGGCGTACATTCTCACGGAATCCGAGTGATGAGAATTTCAGTGAGAACATTTTTATCTCGCTGACCATCAGTAGTGATAATATTACTATCAGCGTCACCACCACAATATCGCTTGGGTAAGCGTGGTGGCGGAGCCATGATAGGCACCCGATCCAAAATATGGCATTGGCTGGTATGGGAAGTCCGATGAAAGAGGTGGTCTGGCGGGTGTCGACATTGAATTTTGCCAGGCGCAATGCTCCGGCAAGGGCTATGAGAAGTGCTGTCCAGGCCATCCATGATGCCCCCTCCTGAGCCCGCATCGTGTTCATTACGAGAAATGCGGGGGAGAGTCCAAAGCTCACGAGGTCGCTTAGTGAGTCAAGTTCTTTGCCCATAGGGGAGTAGGCATGAAGTGCACGGGCTGAGAATCCGTCGCAGAAGTCAAACACTGCCGCTGCGCCGATGAATATGAATGCCCAATCGAGAGCTGAGAGTCCTAAATAAAAGGCATCGAGATTAAATGCGCACACCACTGCCACACATCCTGATAGCAGGTTGAGACATGTGATTGTGTTAGGTATGAATGATGTAACCGATTTCAATTTCAGATTGTATTTTTTAGAAGTTATTTTCTCAGACGGCCCACCACTGTGACTCCACCGGTGGTTTTGTCGCCAATCTTCACAAATATCTCAGTGTCAAGGGGCAGGTAGATGTCCACGCGCGATCCGAATTTTATGAATCCCATATGGTCCTCGATATTTGCCCGGTCGCCCGGCTCGGCATAAGTGACGATGCGTCGAGCCACCGCTCCTGCTATCTGTCTCACAAGTACTTCCTGCCCGTTGGTGGCACGAATCAGAACTGTCGACCGTTCATTGTCGGTGCTTGCTTTAGGTAAATAAGCACTCATGAAGCGACCTTTATGGTGGCGTACCATGAGCACCTCACCGTCTATTGGAAACCAGTTGGCATGTACATTCAGTACAGACATGAACACCGAAAGCATTCTGACCTTGCGCCGAAGCACCTCCGGCTCAAATACTTCCTCTAAGGCTACCACTGTGCCGTCGACCGATGATACCACTACATCCTGACGGTCGCCGCGGAAAGTGCGCCGGGGCGAGCGGAAGAAATTCACCACAAACAGATAGAGCACGGCTGAAATAGAGGTAAACACCGTAGGTATCGCGGCTGGTCGTATAAACATCCATGCCGATAGATTGATGACAATCAATATCAGCAACAGGATGATAAGGATGTTTGTACCCTCGTGATGTATTTTTACCTTCATTATGGTTTACCTGTTTGAAATGCAGTGCGTTAGGCACTATCGGTTGTAGGTGTTAAACTGATGTGCGCTTCAAGGTTAGTATATGAACGCACATAGTTAATGCGCAAAGTTAGTCATTATTTCACACATAGACAATAATAAAACGCTTGTTGGCAAAAAATGCGTGTTAATTTTTAACAATTTTTTGTTTATGCCCTTGGATTTTCGTCATATTTCACCGCAAATTTCCTGCGCATGAGGTAGTCAAGTGCAAGCAACAAGGCCGCGGCCGCAGAGAGTATGGTCGCTATGGTCATATACGAGCCATCCATCGCCACGCCTACTTGCAAAATATTGTCAAACACCGATATGTCAGAAGATGTGCCTTCAGCAAAATCTGCGCCGGAGGCTATCAAGCCCTTCGCAACATCACCAAGGATTCCTCTACAATAATAGAACAAAGCGCCTCCAGCGGCTACCACGGCAATCAAATAGCCTATTACTGACCAAATTATTTCGGCGCGCCGGCGTCGCTTATCTATCGCTCGAATCTCCGTCATCATTTGCGACGAGAAGTCGAGCGGAAGCTTACGACCTTCGCCTCGTGACTCTAAAGCTCTGTATAACGGTGATTTATCATTCATATTTTTGCGAAATTTCTTTAATTAACACGTACAGTTTGCGCCTTGTCCGCATCAGTTTCACTTTAGCGGCTGATTCGCCAATCCCCTGCATCTCGGCCACTTCTTTGAGCGGTATTCCTTCATAATAATGAAGGGTAATTAAGGCTCGTTCCTCCACAGTCAATGCCTCAATGGCACGGGGCAATGCGCCCAAAAGCGGATTCTCCATGTCGAGCACACTATCTACCTGTGAATCTGACACTGCCTTCAGCATCGTTTCATCCACCGCTACTTCTTGCCGTGACGACTTACGTGTGTGGTTGATGGCTTCGTTGTAGGCTATGCGATAGAGCCAGGTGGAGAGTGAACTCCTGAAGTCAAACTTCCCAAGATTGCGGAACGCCTTCATAAACACATCCTGGGTGATCTCCTCTGCGTCGTCTTCGCTGCTCACAATTTTCACCACAACGATGAAGATGCGCTGCGAATACCGGTCCATTATCAACCGGAACTTTTCAACGTCCCCATTGAGAATCTGATATATGATGTCTTTATCTGTCTTTTCCACACCCGTTAGACTCCGCTTCGATGCCCGAGGTTACAAATTTAGTAAAATTTTTTCTGAAAATCTTACCAACATGCAAGAAAGGTGCGCTAAGCGTGTTTATATTTCCTGCTCGAACTATAAAAATATTTTCTGAATTTTTTTATCTATAAATGTAACCTCTCTAATTACCCTACGTCTAAACGAGCAAAACAAAAAAATCTTTTAATATATAAAAATTATGAATGCTCTATCCCAAATTTTCATCGTGGCCATTATCTTTGGCTCAATCTACAAGGTAATCGAACTTTTCGTGCGCCGTCGTGAACGCATGATGCTCATCGAAAAAATCACTTCCGAATCAGCAGAAAACCTTGACCTTAGCAAGATTGCCAATTGCTTAACTCCTCAGACTGACAACCGTTTTACCGCACTTAAGTGGGGTGCTTTCGCAGTAGGACTTGGACTTGGTCTGTTAATTAGCTCTTTGATTGTGTCCATTGGCAACACTAGTGGGTTGTGGACTATGCAAAATAACATTATTGGTGCATGCGTTCTATTAGGCGGCGGCCTCGGCCTATTGGCGGCCTTCCTTATCGAAAATTCAATCCGTAAATCCCAACGCGGAGAACGCGCCGAATAAGCTATTCATCTTTAATATGCACCATCCCCCTCCCCAATGCCCGTCACCAGGAGTGTCGCGCCTTCGAGTTATCTTAGGTATTGGACACACTCTAAAGCTCGGAAATGGCAGCTCCCGAGAGGGTAGTGATTGTTAACCCCGGTTGAAGCGCAGCGGAACCCGGGGTTAACCACAATCATAGAGCCCTGGTTGGTCGATGTTGTCGTGACGAATCAGGGCCCAAAATATCAAAAAGAACTTACAAACCGTCCTTTACGGTAATTTCATATTCCATCCAAAAAGATAGTTAGCTAATATTAAAATAAGTTAAAAGGACGCATGTTAGGAGTCTCCTTGGGGCTACTAAGGGATTTTTTTGTAATTTTACAAATTAATCGGGTGAATTACACCGTTTGGCGGAGTGATTTACCTGCGAGAACAGGCTTTTCCAGGATGGAATAAGCCGTTAGATGTGTGCCGTCTCTCCGATCTGGCACCTTCCGATTTTATTTAACTAATAGAGTATAATAGACTCTCTCTTAAGAATTTGTAATGGAGCATTATAAAAAAATCAAAGTGGGTATCACCCATGGCGACATTAACGGCATTGGCTATGAAATCCTGCTTAAGGTGCTGGAGGATCCTCGAATTGTTGAACTTTGCACCCCCATCGTATATGGCTCGGCCAAAATCGCAGCCTTCTACCGAAAGAATCTCGGTATTTCGGATTTCAAGCTTTTCCAAATCGACAATGCCGGTGAGGCTAATGATGAGCAAGTCAACATTGTGAATGTGGTGCCGGAGGATACAAAAATTGAACCGGGACAGGCTACCGCAACCGCCGGATCCGCTGCTCTTGAGGCTCTGAAATGCGCCGCCGCCGATCTTCGCTCCGGCGAAATCGATGTTATCGTTACCGCTCCCATCAACAAGGATACTATCCATGGCGATGACTTTAACTTCCCGGGTCACACCGAGTTTCTTGAGGCAGAACTTGGCGATGGTAAGAAAGCCATGATGATAATGTGCAGCGAACGCCTGCGTGTGGCTCTCGTCACAATCCACGATTCAATAGCCGAAGTGTCACCTAAAATCACCACTGACGTAATTTTGGAACGTCTGACAACTTTCAACCGCTCGCTTGTGGCTGATTTCGGCGTCCACAGTCCGCGCATCGCAGTGCTCGCACTCAATCCACATGCCGGCGACAACGGCGTGATTGGTACTGAGGATAAGGAGATTATATCGCCTGCCATAGCTGAAGCTAACAAGCGACATATTCTCGCTTTCGGTCCTTACCCCGCCGACGGTTTCTTCGGGAGTGGCGCTTATACCAAGTTTGACGGCATCCTCGCAATGTACCACGACCAAGGTCTAATCCCCTTCAAGCTGCTTGCTGGTGAAAATGGTGTCAACTTCACTGCCGGACTTCCCATCGTGCGCACATCACCCGACCATGGTACCGCCTACGATATTGCAGGTCAGGGTATTGCCGATGAGCAGTCTCTCCGTCAAGCGATTTACACCGCTATCGATATATATCGCAACCGTATACACGAACGCGAGGCTACACGCCATCCCCTTCGCAAACAAAACTTCGATAAGGGTAGCGACAAACTTCCCGTCGAACCCAAAGAAGAACCTCAGGACGAACTCTGACACAGTATTACGCTAAAATCCATTAACCGGGTCTAACAAAAAAATATATGCACTACGCCATCATAGCAGCCGGTCAAGGCTCACGTTTGCAGCAAGAGGGGATCAGCGTCCCCAAGCCGCTCGTGCGTCTCAACGGCTCTACTATGATTGAACGCTTGATTCATATATTTACCTCGGCTGGAGCCACTTCAATCAGCGTGATAGTCAACGAGGATATGCCGGAGGTAAAGGATACGGTGAAATCCATGAATCTCACCATCCCATTGGAGGTTATCTCTATGACAACTCCCGGCTCAATGCACAGCTTCTCCCGGCTCAGTGACACCATAAAGGGGGATAGATTTTGCCTATCGACGGTCGATACTGTGTTTGGCGAGGAGGAGTTCCATGAATATATCCACGCATTCGAATCTGATGAATCTGCTGATGGATATATGGCTGTGACTTCTTTCATCGATGACGAAAAACCCTTGTACGTCACCACCGAAAAGGCCAATTGGATTACAGGCTTCTCCGACACCTATGTTGAAGATGTCAAGTACGTGTCGGGAGGGATATATCTTCTAAGCCGGGATTCCCTTCGGATCCTTGACCGGTGCATGCAGGCCGGTGCCACGAGGATGCGAGATTTCCAACGTGCCCTGATAGCCCAGAATTTCAGGCTGAAGGCGTTCCCGTTCAAGAAAATCGTGGATGTCGATCACATCTCCGACATCGGGAATGCCGTCGATTTAATCACATCATCATAAAGTAGCGTGATTTGCGACTTAATCGTCTCTTCAATATAGCAAACTAAGATAACAAATATAACCTTCGGACCATAAAACAAAGACAATATGGCTGATATAAAAATAGCCGGAATAATGAGAGCCGGCGCCTATTCCCCTAACCACATCGGGAACGACGCCGCAATCCTTAACCTCACTGCCGAGCAGCTCCGTAAACGAGGTTGCGAGGTGAAGATATACAGTGAGGAGCAGCTCATTGCCGGGCAGGTAAAGGAGGACATCATAATCAGTATGTGCCGCGACCACCGCTCTTTCCCGATTCTTCAGAAAAAGGAGGACGATGGTGCCCTGGTGATTAACTCCGGCTACGGCGTGGAAAACTGTATCCGAGAGCGACTGACACGTATCCTAATCGGCAATAATATCCCTTATCCCGAGAGCTTGATAGTAAATACCAACGAAGTTATCATCCCTCTGATGAAAAAAGCCGGGATGGAGCGCGCATGGATAAAGCGCGGTGACCTATACGCTATGCACAAGGAGGACGTGACATATGTCCGTCACCCTGAAGAGGCTCAAGAGGTGCTCCAGGAATACTTCATGCGCGGAATCAAGAGAGCCGTCATCAATCGTCATCTCGAAGGCGACCTCATCAAATTCTACGGTGTGTACGGTACTCCTTATTTCTATTGGTTCTTCCATTTCGACAAAACATATTCCAAGGATGGCAACGACACTGTGGAGGAGCTCCCTCAGCATCCGAGCTTCGACCTTGAGCATTTCAAATCTTTGTGCAACAAAGCGGCCGAGGCTCTCGATATCAAGATTTACGGAGGTGATTGCATCCTCTCTCCCGATGGCGAAATCACTATCATCGACTTCAACGACTGGCCAAGCTTTGCCCCTTGTAGAGTGGAGGCGTCGGCCGTGATTGCCAGAGCCATTTTGAACGACATAAAAAAACATAAACGTGGTAACAAGTGATGCATATGGAAACTAAATTCCCATTTCTACCGAAATTTATCTCCACCAGCTTCGGAGCAGGTTTTTTCCCTTGGGGACCCGGTACCATGGGCGCTATCGTGGGACTTATCCTGTGGATTCCCCTTCTACTGACTCACAGTCCTGCCAATGCCTTGCTTATTAATCTGGCTCTGATTGTGGTTTTCACTTTTCTCGGAATTTGGTCGGCCAACGTGGCAGAAAGATTCTGGGGGCCTGACCCCTCGAAAGTTGTGATGGACGAGACTGTCGGACAGTGGATTGCAATGCTCCCCTTGTGTGTATTCGCCTCGGAGCCCGATCCGATGCACACTACATCTTTTTGGATTTTTGCCCTTATCTCCCTTGCATTGTTTCGATTCTTTGACATCTTAAAGCCGCTTGGAGTTAGGAAGATGGAGGACCTACCGGGCGGTGTGGGCGTGATGGCCGATGACATTCTCGCCGGTATTTACAGCGCATTTGTCCTTTACCTCTCACTATATATTCCCCACCTCATGCCATGAATCAGAAATTCAATGATTTAAAAGATAAATTTCTCCATGGTGGAGGTCTGATTTCCACATTTCTGCGGTCGGCGGTGTCATCGCAAGTGGCATCTTGGACTGACCTTGGCATGAGCTTTCTGTTTTATATGGTGATTCTCACCAATTTGGATCCGTTCTACCGTTCAAATCTGTCAGTGGCGATAGGAGCAATAGCCGGTGGGGTGGTAAATTGCTGCATAAACTACAGGTTTACTTTCCATGCCAAAGGCCAAAGTGTCCGTGCCGTGGGTGTGAAATATTTCCTCGTGTGGAGCGGGTCGTTACTCCTTAACATGTACGGAACCACCGGGCTTGCCACCCTGCTCTCCCATTGGAAATGGCTCCTCAACATTGGATTTAGCGCCGACGGCATCTTTGCCGCTTCCCGATTGGTGGCCTCGCTACTCGTGTCATGGGGATGGAACTTCGTGTTACAGCGCAATTTCGTATACCGTCAGACTTGGTTTGACCCTTACGCCAAGCGATTAATTGACTCTATTGTAAGAATCCCCAAGCGGATTCCTGACAAACTATAACTTTAAATGTAATATATACTTATTATCATGTCAAATAATGAATTAACAATAACATCCATTCAAAAAAACAGTATGTTTAAACGTCTACGTGACAAGCTTCAGCAAGGCATCTACTTTGTGATAAACCCCTTTGTGCGCCTGTTAATCCGTATTGGCGTTACTCCCAACATGGTTACAACCATCGGACTGCTCGGCAACATTGCCGCAGCCGTGATTTTTGTATATGCGGGCTACACTGCCACCCCGGGCAATCTGAACTATCCCCTGTTGACATTGGGCGGTGCGGTGATAATACTTTTCTCGCTTTTTGATATGCTCGACGGCCAAGTGGCACGTTTAGGCAATATGGTATCAACATTTGGTGCGATGTACGACTCCGTGCTCGACCGTTATTGCGAACTCTTCACTTTGGGAGGTATTAGCTACTACCTTATTCAGTGTGGCTACGTAATGGGGGCGTTGATCACTTTCGTTGCTCTCGTCGGATCAATCATGGTAAGCTATGTCCGCGCCCGTGCCGAGGGATTAGGCCTGGAATGTAAGGTCGGATTTATGCAGCGTCCTGAACGTGTGGTGGTTACAAGTGTTGGCGCACTAATCACCGGAATTGTGGGGTCTAACCTTGCCAACAATGATTTTGACCCGCTTTATATCCTGATTGCTGCCATGGCCGTGATTGCGGTATTTGCCAATATCACAGCTTTTGCCCGTATTGCTCACTGCCGTCGCTTGCTTTCTCGCAAGTAAGTGTGTTAATCTCTCCAACCCTTCAATCAAGCACCTTAAACACTCTGAAATCATGTCGCTTATTAGATTCCCCGGACGCCGGGAGGCTGCGGTGATATGCGCGTCGCTCGTAATTTGGATTGCGGTCACTGCGATGTTCGTGGGGCTTCGTCCCGAACATTTCTATATCTCCTGTCTTTTGGCTTTTTTGCTCTTTGTCAATGCGTCAACAAGACGTTTTGTGGTAGCTCTCCTGCCATTTGTGATTTTCGGCATCTCATATGACTGGATGAACATTATGCCAAATTATATGGTGAATCCGGTCGATATCCAGGGGCTGTATGAGTCGGAAAAGAATCTGTTCGGAATCGCGACATCGGCCGGTGTCATGACCCCTAACGAGTTTTTTGCGCTCCACAATTGCACTGTGATGGATTTCATGGCCGGGGTATTTTACCTGTGCTGGGTGCCTGTGCCGGTTTTATTCGGCATTTGGCTGTTTTTCCGCAGGCAATATAGCGTGTATCTGCACTTTGCTTTGGTGTTCCTTTTTGTCAATCTGCTTGGTTTCACTTATTACTATATCCACCCGGCAGCTCCGCCGTGGTATGTGGCATCCCACGGTTTTGACTTCATTGTGGGGACCACGGGGCAGGTAGCTGGGCTCGGGCGTTTTGACGAGATGACCGGTTTGGGTATATTTGACGGGTTATATTCGAGGAATTCCAATGTGTTTGCCGCTCTTCCTTCGCTTCATGCTGCCTATATGCTTATAGCATTCATCTATTCACTGAAAGCTAACTGTTCATTATGGCTTCGGGTTTTATTTGCCGTGATTTGCCTTGGCATTTGGTTCACAGCGGTATACACATCTCATCACTACATTATTGATGTGTTGATGGGGATCGGCTGCACACTATTGGGTATATTCCTCTTCGAGTGCATACTCATGCGGATACCGTCATTCTACCGCTTCATTAAAAATTATATAGGATATATTTCACGAGATTATTAATCAACACCTAGCCTTATAATAACCGGATTGAGAAGCTGGAAAGAAGAATATCGCAATTCGCTCAAGTCGATGGATACCGAAGAGCACATTGACCTGGCATTCTATCGTCCCATAGGATTTATGTGGGCATGCATTGCCGAGCGACTTGGTATTTCCCCAAATGCTATCACGATTGCGTCGATTTTCTTGGGAATCGCAGCCGGTGTGCTTTTCTATTTTCCGGTGCTATGGATAAATTTAATCGGAATGTTGCTACTTGTGTGGGCTAATTCGTTTGACAGTGCCGACGGACAGCTTGCAAGAATGACAAAGCAATATTCGCGCATCGGTCGAATTCTCGACGGTCTGAGCGGTGATTTTTGGTTTGCCACCATTTACATTGCCATTTGTTTTCGTGAGAACAGTTTTGAACCGTATTTTTCAGAGCATCCGTGGTTAATATGGGTAATCGCTGTCATCACTGGATTTTGTCACGCAAAGCAAGCCGCAATGGCCGATTATTACCGGCAATTTCATCTCTATTTCCTTAAGGGTGAAGATAGTAGCGAACTCGAGTCGGCGGCTGAGCTCAAGCGTCAGTTGGATGAAAGCGGTTTGACTTGGAAGGAGAATTTCTGGAAGCGTCTCACAATGAATTTTTACCTGAAATACACACGACAGCAGGAGTCAACAGCTCCTGCAATGCAAGAACTTCGCCGTGAACTTCAGTCTCGATTCCCTTCCGGGAGGATTCCGGCTGATTTTCGTGAAGCATTTCGGCTGGCGTCGCTCCCTTTGATGAAGTATACCAATATTCTGTCATTCAATTGGCGTACAATATGGCTTTTCATCTCTCTATTTATAGGGCAGCCGTGGCTTTATTTCGTATGTGAATTGACGCTATTTAACATTCTGTTAATCTACATGATAGTTCGCCACGAGCGAATTTGCCGACGTTTCACTCTCTTGCTCAAAGAGGGTAAATTATAAACCCTGTTTTTATCTGCTACCCCTATATGACACAGCTTCAGGTTGAAATCCACTCACTGTCGCAATTACTTGAGATTGATTTTGAGAAGTATGGAATTCGTGGATTCATGTTTGATTACGGAGGTACACTTGACACGAAGGGCGAACACTGGAGTGATGTGATTTTACGAGGATATAAACGGGCGGGACTGGACATTCCTTACCCTATGTTTTGGAATGCCTATGTGACAGGGGAAAGAGATTTGGCAAAACGCTCCCACATCCTGCCAACAGACACTTTCCACGATCTTCTACGCAAAAAAATCGCTATTGAATTTGAAGCTCTTAGTGCAGAGTTTGACATCAAGGATTTTAGAGAAAAATTGACAGGGGAAACCGGTAATCACATTGCTGCATCGCTTTACGAGGAAGCCCGTCGGTGTGTTAGGGAATCCGGTGAGATGATAAAGAAAATTTCCGAACAATATCCTATTGTCTTGGTGTCAAATTTCTACGGTAATCTCAACACGGTGTTGGAGGATTTCGGAATAAGAGGATTCTTTAAGGCTGTGATAGAAAGTGCGGTAGTTGGTATCCGGAAGCCCAATCATGAAATATTCCGGCTTGGCATTGATGCTCTCCAGCTTCCCGCATCTTCGATACTTACGGTGGGTGACTCACTTGAAAAAGACATTCTCCCTTCCCGGCTCCTATCCACTGCTACCGCGCACTTGATAGGCCCTCACTCCTGATTGTTATCAAGATTCTTCAATCACCGGACGGTGAGATTTACTTGTCCCCTTTGAAATGGATGTAGGCGTTGACGGCGCCGACGAAGAGTGCGCCGCCTATTATGTTGCCGATTGTTGCGGGAATGAGATTGGCTATGATTGCGGTACCAACTGATATATCAGCCCCTTCCATCATCCCGAGGGGTATGAAGAACATATTGGCTATCGAATGTTCGTAACCAAGTGCGACGAAAGCCATAACAGGAATCCAGCAGCCTAATGCCTTTTCAAAGAATGTCTTTCCGGAGAGGGCGAGCCACACTGCGAGACATACGCACCAGTTAGCTCCGATCCCCTTAATAAGCACCACAATCCATGGCATTGCGACCTTCCCACAGGCTACTTTTATGGCCGCGGAGTGGTAGGGCTCAGCTGCGGTCAATCCGCATAAATATACTAAGAAGTATGTGAATAGGATCGCTCCCGCGAAGTTGCCGAAGTATACAAGCGTCCAATTCTTTAGGATAATGCTTGTGGAGTGTTCTTTGCGGGCATACGATGGGATTAGGAGCGCGTTGTTACCTGTGAAAAGTTCGGCCCCGAGTACAACCACGAGGATGAGCCCGATGGGGAACATGCAGCCGCTAAGCAGCTTTTGTAGCGAGGGGTTAGCTTCTGTGATGCCCGGGAATCCGAATCCCACAATCATTGAAAGAATGCCGCCGAGGGCAATGTACGCGCCGGCTAAGATTGCCGACACTAATAGGCGTGGGGTGTCGTTGGCTGTTAGACGCGCCTTGCCGGCTCCCGCGGTCGCGGCAGCTTCAGTTATCTCTCGTGGAGTGCGTATTTGCATTTTGTTGTCTGATTCGTTCACGCTTTTTCAGGAATAGATGAAGTATGGCGATGAGGAAAAGTGTGACACCGATTACTCCGAAGTAGTAGAGGTAATGCCCCTGCTGGAATTCGGGATAACCAATGTAGCTCATTATTCCTAAATAAATGAGAAGGAGTGCCGGAATAATGGTGGAGCTTTGAATTTTCATGGTGGTGAGAGGATTGGATAATAGTTAGGTGAATGTTATGTTTCTGATGAATCGGTGTTCTCGTCGGAAGTGGTCACAATATATGATGACTCTTGTGGCTCGAACGATCCGGATGTCAAGTAGTTGTAGATTTTTAGACATGCCCAGGCGTCGATTGACGCATAGACCATCTGACCGGCCGATAGGGTGCTGGCCTCCCAGTTGCTCAGTCGTTGGCTTTTGGAAATTCGACCGTTGAACAGAATGCCATATATTTTTTGGAGGCTTGAGTCTGCGATGTGGAATGATTTAACGACATTCTGCAGATCCACAAAGTTTTGAGGGTTAAATTCCGCCACTTTGTGAAGCATGTGGAAGTCATCTTTAAGCGAAAGCCCAACCTTGACAACCGCCTCTGATTCCAGAAAATCCTTCAAAGGTTCGCAAAATCCTAACTTGTTAAGCCGAAATAAATAGGAGTGGTCAAGAGTGGATATCTGTATAAGGGAGACGGTGTTTGAATGCCCTTTACGGAAATTTGGCTTTGTCTCGGTGTCAAAGCCCACGGCATGCTGAGAACTCAGGATGTCGAGTGCTTTAGTAGCATCGGGCAAGGTCTCAACCACAGTTATTGCACCGGGGAACTCAACCGTCGGTAATTCCAGCAGCTGGTCCTTTGATATTGATATGCTAAATGAGTTGATGTCCATTATTTATAGCCCTGAATTAATGTTGCTGCCATGGGCAGATTTATTAAATTCCCACAAATATAATGATTATTGTTGGAACTGATAGCATAAATTGGCAAAAAACTCTCTTCCAGCCCCTCGAAAAGCTACTTTTAACCTGATTTTACATCCCTTTCCTCTTAACCAATGAATAACCTTCTGGTAATCCTCTTTGACCAAATCGCAACAAATCTCCTTTTTTGACATCATCGCACTTTATGAGATATCTAAATGACTATCTTTGAATCCAAAATCCCCCTCTCGTTAGGACGCTCCATGGAGCGTCCTAACGAGAGGGGTCGCCAAATCACAATAAATTCCAACCTTTAATTCTCCTCGAAGCCATGAAAAAACTAATCACAAAATCACCTCCCAAGAAAATCCACATACCCTTCGTCGGGATTCTTGGCTTCGAACGATACCTAAACCGCCGGCTCACCACCCCCGAAAAGCGTATCATCTCCCAAATAGCCACGCAGCGACCCGCAAAACCAATCCTAGTCATCGACCCACCAGGCTTCGACTCAACCCAACTACTACACGACTACGTAAAATACCGACTCCTGACAGGTCCCCAAGGTGGAACCGCTGCCGTCTACTCTCGCAAACCTCTCGAAGCCCCCTTGAAATCCAAGCTTATAAAATACAAATCTTTCCGTAACCCCAACAGTATCCGAGGCCACTCCATTGCCTACACTCTGCTTCTCAATATGCAGGATGCCGGAATCTATTCCCCCTGCAACCTTTACCCGGAACAATTCTTTCAGCTCTGGAATGCCCTCCTACCCATGCTTCCACCCTACGGTTTCCTCGTTGTCCACATCAAAGCACCCAGGACACGCCGCCGATACCTGAGACTCTTCACCGTCTTCGGGCTAAGAATCCGGCGAACACTCAAAATCCACCCCGAACACTCCTGCAAATACGGCAGCACCTCAATCGACCTCCCCGTCCTCATCATTACCCTCCCAGTCGTAGGGACGCTCCATGGAGCGTCCTCCCAAACAGGGGTAGCCGAAACATCAAAAGAGCTCCATCCTCGATCACTTTAGCGGTACGCCGTGCTCCGCACTTCAAAAATAACCTGAAGTATAGTCATTTAGGTTATAATCCCCGCACGGCAAGCGAACATTGACAGAATGAACAAAATTACACACCACTGACATTTATGGACGCTCCGTGGAGCGTACACCCCGATTGGGGTCGCCAAATCCATTTCTTCTGGCTGACCCACTGAGCAGTTATGTTCTGGCATCATATCCTAATATTCTTGGGGGATTGATGGAATGTCGTAGATTGTGGTGCCGGGGAAGTGTCGGGACACGTATCGTCCTATGAAGGCTCGGGTGTCGTCGGCTATTATTTTGTCTTCGTCAAAATACTCGTTATACAGTACTGCTTCGAGTTTTATCCCCCTTGCTTTGATGGCTTCAAGGGATAGGATTGTGTGGTTGATTGAACCCAGTACGCCGTTGGTGACTAAGAGAAGTGGCAGATTGCGTGATGAAACATAGTCGATAGTAAGGAAATCATCGGTAATAGGTACCATCAATCCTCCTGCTCCTTCAATCAACACCACATCATAGAAGCTTTTCAGCTTGTCGGTGGCTGCGTCGATGAGATTTAGGTCTATTTCTCTCCCATCGATTCGGGCTGCTAATTGAGCGGAGGCAGGGTAGGAGAAAATCACCGGTGCCGTGGTGTGGTCAAGGTCTTCGGGGAGTGGTGGAATACCCATAATGCTTCGATGGAGTTCAATGTCCTCTGAAAAACCTTCGTTGCCGGTCTGAATAAATTTCTGGGTGATAGAGTTATACCCGTTATCACGGAGCTTTGCTGCGATATAGCCGGTGACGTAGCTTTTACCGGCATCTGTGTCAATACCTGATATAAAATATGCTTTTCCCATGGTGGTTATGATTTTTCTAACACTATGTATATTGGTTGATAAGTAATAGATGCATTGCCTTTACTGTCAAGCGGATAATTGCGAAGGAGGGAGCGGACATCCGATGGCGAGGTGTGGGAGCTAAGTGCGTTAACCCCTGTTTGTTGGATGTGTCGAAGGGCTTCTAAGGGTGATGTGAATGTAATGGTGAAGGTGTCCTCAAAAATTTCACTGACTACCAATCCATAGGGTGCCATGCGTTGAAGTGAGGCGAGGGTAGGGTAGGGGGATTGCTTTCCGAGAGTGACGTTAATTTCATGCATCGTCTCCGGTCCAAAAGTTGAGATAAAAGCTTTTCCTCCATTGCGCAGCACACGGTGAACTTGCCTGAGGAATTCCGGTAATGAATTGAACCATTGGACAGTCGAAGCCGAGAAAATAACATTGAGCGATGAGGGTGCAAGCGAACGGATTTCAATCTCAGCATCGCAGGATTTTATTACCGAATGTGAGGATGAAAATTCGCGGTAGAACCCGTCTGAGATGGTCAAGTCCCATAGCCGTAATGATTTATGTCGGGCGGCATTGTTGATGAGACGGGTGGAATAACCTGTGCCGCAGCCGATTTCAAGCGTATCATAGCAATAAGTCGAGTCGGGCTTCCAAAGGGATACCAGACAATCGGCAATCTTACGTTGGATTACGGCTGATTTATCGTAAGTCTTTGACGCATTGCTGAATCTTTGCTTCACGAGCGACTTGTCGTTGAGAGTCTGAGCAAATAAAGTTTTGAAATCCGGAAGGTGTGCACCAGGGCGATGGATGACCTCAAAAGCCTCGCCTGACCATGCTTTTGACTGGTTGGCCGGGGGTATAATCCGGTCGCTATCAAGGATAATGGCTTTGTCCCAAGTTATGATAGGATAGACAACTGAGCTGATTGTGCGAAGCTCCTCTCTCAGCTCGTCAATCTCTCTCTCAGGTAATCTTTCAGCAAATTTCTTATAAGCAACACCGTTGCCTGCCATCCGGAGGTGGAATTTTCCAAGTGTTTTTTCGGATAATCCTTCTAAAGTGCCGTCGAGAATCTGTTCAGGAATCCCAAGTTCATCATCGATAGGATGTTGAGTGCCATTAATGGCAATTTTGGCTGTTATGGGAAGATGCTGATGCTCACTGATGAAATTAGAAGCTGCAGGTACCCCAAATGACCATGCAACTACGGCAATCTCAATGTAATTGCCGAGCATTTCTTCAAAAGAGGATTCTCTGTCCGGTAGCGAAATTCGGGAGTCTCGATAATCCCACACCACGCAAAGGTCATAACCCTTAGGCCGTAGTTGCTCGAAGGGGCGGAAATCCATGCTCCACCCCGTAAACAGTAGGATGAGCCGAGGTGAATATGATGATGTGTCGGTTGATGTCAGATGAGCTTTCATGGACGGTTCATAAGATGGGTTGGACATGGATACGCCTAAATGCACACTTTTAACGCTACACCGAAACGGTCAATATCGTCGAGCGAAAGAGAAGCATTAAGACTAATGCGGAGACGTTCAGTGCCGGGTGGCACGGTGGGGGTGCGGATTGGTAGCACTTTGAATCCTTCCTCTCTAAGCTTATTGGAAATATCAACGGTGCGCAGAGCATCACCTATTACAAGGGGCTGGATATGGCTTGCGGTGATAGGGAATCGGGGTGACAATGGTTGTAGAATCGACTTTAGCTTGTAGCCTAATTGGCGCAGATGATTCCGGCGATTATCCATAGGGATGAAAGTTTCAATCATGTAGCGGGTCCATGCCGCTGTCAAGGGGGGGATGGCGGTTGAGAATATAAAACTGCGGGCGCGGTTGATTATATATTCCTTAATTTCTTGTGACACAGCAGCAAATGCTCCCATTGAAGCACAGGCCTTGCCGAAAGTTCCAACAACAACGTCAACCATGTCGAAATTCGCTGATCCCTGACATATACCGAGACCCCGTGGACCTTCCACACCGAAGGCGTGGGCTTCGTCAACGTACAGCAATGAGTTGGGATACCGCTTTTTGATATCGATAAGTGATTCTATGTCAGCCCTGTCGCCATCCATGCTATATAAGCTTTCCACGACAATTATCACCCTTTCATACTTCGAGGCATCCTTTGCAAGAATTCGTTCAAGATGGTTGAAGTCATTGTGGCGGAAACGTGAAAAGTCGGACTTTGAGAGAGTTATGCCATCGATGATGCTTGCATGAATCAGTTTGTCGGCCACGATTAGCGATTTTCCCGCTTGGGCAAGAGCGGAAATGAGTCCGGTGTTGGCATGATAACCGCTGTTAAACAGCAGGGCGGGCCGATTGTAAAGGTCCTTGAGAAAATGCTCCAAATCCAGGTATTCGCGTTGCACGCCCGCAAGAAGCCGAGCTGCTGAGGAGGTCATGGGGATTTGTCGATTCTGACGGTCAGCGAAGAATTTCTCCTGAAGCTCATGCAAGGAGGCAAGTCCGAGATAATCGTTTGATGATAAATCGATAAGGCCGGCCTGAGCGTTATCACCGCTTGGAATACTCCTAAAATTCCCGGAAGAGCGGAGAGCGTGGGTTATTTCTGCGAAACTGCTCATTTTAAACATTCAATCATCTGTAGGATGAGCGTTTTAAGATCTTCGTCGTTAATGATATAAGGTGGCATCACGTATACATTCCTGCCGAAAGGACGCACCCAGATGCCACGAGCCACACACTTCTTTTGAAATTCACCCACATTTACAGGCTCTTTCATTTCAATCACGCCGATAGTGCCAAGGACTCTCACCTCCTTTACTTGCGGAAGCAGAGCAGCCGGAGCGATGTGTCGCTTGATTTCACTTTCAATGTGGGCAATGCGTGAAGCCATATCCTGGCTTTCAAGCAGTTTTATTGAGGCTATGGCAATTGTGCAAGCGAGGGGATTGCCCATGAATGTGGGACCATGCATCATCACTCCTGCCTCCCCCTTGGAGATGGTGTCGGCTACTTCTTTGGTGGTGAGAACAGCGCTCATGGTGAGGTATCCTGCTGTCAGACCTTTGCCAATACACATTATGTCGGGTTCGACTCCGGCGTGTTCCCAGGCGAATTTCTTTCCTGTGCGCCAGAAGCCCGATGCTATTTCGTCAAAAATCAGATAAATGCCGTTTTCGTCGCAAAGGCGGCGTGCTTCACGTAGATATTGCGGATGGTAAAAACGCATACCACCTGCACCCTGCACAATCGGTTCGAGAATGAGGGCGGCAAGCTCGTCTTTGTGTTCGCATATGATTTTTTCTAGAGGCTTGATGTCCTCAGGATTCCATTTTTGGTGAAACTTAACCTTTGGGGCTGGTGCGAAAAATCTCACCGGGAGGGCAGTGCCGAAAGCTCCATGCATACCGGTGACGGGATCGCACACGCTCATGGCATTCCAAGTGTCGCCGTGATAACCGTTTAGAATTGTTGCAAAATTTGTCTTGCGGTGATCGCCCGAACGGGAAACAGATGCTTGGACGGCCATTTTCATTGCTACTTCTACAGCCACAGAGCCGGAATCGGCAAAGAAAATATTATTCATTGAGGGGGGAGCCATGGCGAGAAGCAACTTCCCAAGTTCGATTGCGGGCTCGTGGGTAAGGCCGCCAAACATCACGTGGCTCATTTTGGAAATTTGGGCATAAGCCGCGGCATTGATTTCCGTATTATTATAGCCATGGATTGCGGCCCACCATGACGACATGCCGTCAATCAGCTCCGTGCCGTCGGCGAGCCGGATCCGCACCCCATCGGCCGACTCCACTTTATAGGTTGGGAGGGGATTGATGGTGGATGTATAAGGATGCCACAGGTGGTCGCGGTCGAAATTATCGTGTAAAAATTCCTTTTCCATTGGATTAGTTTACGTCGTTGTTACGGAATGCAAAATTAGATAAAAAATGACACACTCTAAAAAGTTGTACAAAAAATCAAAGAGATGTCGAAAAGCATAAAAATTTTTAGTTTTGATTTAGAAAAAATTACGTATATTTGCACTGCGAATCATGACCGAAATTTTTAATAATGCTTGCATTGGAAGTAATACACTGATGTGTAGGTGATTAGCTTTGGAAAAATTGAATTAACAAATATGATAGCATTAGCAATTCAAAATGCGACCTTAGCAGTGGTGGCGCTCTTGACGGGTGTCGCACTGGTTGCAGTTGCACTTTGGTTAGCCGGGCTTATCTCCCCGCGCTCCTTTAATCCTCAGAAAGGCGAGGCTTATGAATGTGGTATCCCAACCCGAGGCGAGTCAATGGCTCAGTTTAAGGTGGGATATTATCTTTTTGCCATCCTCTTCCTGATGTTTGACGTCGAAACAGTGTTCCTCTATCCATGGGCGGTAAGAGTTCATGAGTTGGGGGCATCGGGTTTGACCGCCATTGCAATATTTTTTGGAATCATAGTGCTGGGCCTTGTATACGCCTGGCGGAAAGGAGCGCTTGAATGGAAGTAACTGCTCAGGGTATGCCCTATGAGGCATGGAAGGACAATGAGTATATAGAAAAACTCGTCAAGGAACTACAGGACAACGGAACGAACGTGATCGTTGGTTCTCTTGACAAACTAATCAACTGGGGGCGGTCTAACTCACTCTGGCCACTCACCTTCGCCACCAGTTGCTGCGGCATCGAGTTTGTGTCGCTCGGCGCGGCCCGTTACGATATGGCGCGCTTTGGCTGGGAAGTAGCACGCGCCTCGCCACGCCAGGCCGACTTCATGATGGTGGCAGGCACCATCGTTCACCGCATGGTGCCCGTGTTCCGCCGTCTATACGACCAGCTTGCAGAGCCTAAATATGTGATAGCATGCGGAAGCTGTGCGATTTCCGGCGGTCCGTTCAAGAAGAGCTATCACGTGGCAATGGGTATCGAGGATATTGTGCCTGTTGATGTTTTCATCCCGGGCTGTCCTCCCCGTCCCGAAGCGATGATTTACGGAATTATGCAGCTCTCACGCAAGATTAAGGTTGAGAAGTTCTTCGGCGGCGTTAACCGCCAGGAGAAGCAGGCTGAGTTCCTCAAGGCGCATCCGGTAGAATAAACTGACCGGGAAACTTGATTCAGTTCAAAAAAAGTTGATAAATAACCACATTATTATATAAGTAATGTCCAACATCCAGGAAAAGATTTCCAAGCTGTTTCCCGATGCCACATTTGAAGAGGATAGCATCATGAGGGTGAACATCCCCGGCGCTCAGTGGCATGACCTCGCGAAAACATTGCGCGATGACGAAGAACTTGCGTATGATTTTCTCGTCACCATCGTCGGCATGGACTGGCAGGAAAAGGGGATGGGGTGTATCTATTACCTCGATTCCACAAAGCACAACACCCATATCTCAGTGAAGGTTATGGCAACAGGCGAGCGCCAGCAGCCGATGATACATTCTATCCACGACCTTTGGGCAATTGCCACAGTGTTTGAACGTGAGGTGTATGATTTCTTCGGAATCATTTTCATCAATAATCCGGATATGCGCCGCCTGTTCCTAAATATTGACTGGGTAGGCTATCCATTGCGCAAGGATTATAATGATGATCCTAATGTCAATCCCGTATCAATAGAAAATGAACGTCAGACAGACTTTACCGACGAGTGGATTGAAGAGCCTGACGGCAAAGTGGTTAAGAAGGAACGTCGCATCTTCGGAAAGGATGATTTCGTGGTAAATATCGGTCCGCAGCACCCTGCAACCCACGGCGTCCTTCGTTTCCGTACCGCTGTAGACGGTGAAATTATCAAGAAAATTGATATATATTTGGGATATATCCACCGCGGCGTTGAGAAAATCTGCGAAAAGGACACTTATGCGCAGACACTCCATTTCATGGATCGTCTTGATTATTTCTCGGCCCACCCTTACCACCACTGCCTCTGCATGGCGATTGAGGAAGCCGCCGGGATTCAGATTTCACGTCGTGCGCAGGTAATCCGTGTGCTCATGGACGAGCTGTCACGTATTGCTTCGCACTGTCTGTTCATCGGAACATATTGCATGGACCTTGGTGCCACAACAATGTTGTTCTACACCCTGCGTGTGCGTGAGCAGATTCTCGACATCATGGAACGCACCTGCGGGGCCCGTATGACGTTCAACTATGATTGCATAGGCGGCGTGATGCAGGATCTACATCCTGACTTCGTGAAGGATGTTCAAGCCCTCCTTGATGTTATTCCAAAGAATATCGCTGAATACAATAAGATTTTCACAGGCAATGTGATAGCAAAGAACCGTATGGAGAACGTCGGAGTACTTTCGCTCAAGGATGCTATCTCATGGTCGGTCACCGGCCCTAACGGACGCGGTTCGGGCTGGGCTTGTGACGTGCGCAAGGTGAATCCCTATAGCATTTACTCAGAACTTGATTTTCAAGAAGTGGTTCGCACCGAAGGCGACTCAATGGCCCGCTTCAAAGTACGTATCGAGGAGATGAAGCAGAGTGCGCATATCATAGAGCAACTCATCAACAATATCCCAGAAGGAGAATATTGCGTCAAGGTGCCAAAGGTGCTTAAGCTTCCTGTGGGTCATTGGTTTAAGACCGTAGAGGGTTGCCGTGGTACTTTCGGTATCTATCTTGAGAGCGATGGTGGTACAATGCCTTACCGCTTGAAGATAGTAGCACCGTGTCTGCCAGCGGCAGCAGTAGTCGACCATATCACTGAAGGGCAGAAGATTGCTGACCTTATCACCATCGGAGGTTCGCTTGACTATATTGTGCCCGATATTGACCGCTAATAACCGCAAAAACCGGAAAACAGAGAATCCTCCCCCTCCTATCAACAGAATAAATAAGAGAAATACAGTAATTATAAAGACGTTATGCAAGACTTATCAGTAGGAACCGCCTGGCTTCACTCACTCTTCACCGGCTTCATGCCTGAGTGGCTCGCCGTCACCCTTGAATGTCTCCTCATAGGAGTGGGGTTGATGTTGCTATATGCAGTGCTGGCTCTGTTCTACATTCTCTTCGAACGCAAGATTTGTGCATATTTCCAGTGTCGTCTCGGTCCTAACCGTGTGGGACCATGGGGCTTGATGCAGAGTATTGCCGATATGTTCAAGATCCTTATAAAGGAGCTTATTTCACTCAACCATATCGACAAATTCCTTTTCGGGCTTGCACCTTACCTTGTCATTATCGCTTCGATGCTTGCCTTTGCGGTGCTACCGTGGGGTAATGGCCTGCAGGTTATTGACTTCAATGTCGGCATTTTCTTCCTATTGGCAGTTTCGTCAATCGGTGTGTTAGGAATCCTTTTGGCCGGATGGTCGTCAAACAATAAGTTTACCCTTATAGGCGCATTACGTTCAGGTGCCCAAATGGTCAGCTATGAATTATCGATGGGATTGTGTGTAGTCACCATGGTGTGCATGGCCGGCACAATGTCGGTCGGAGGGATTGTTGAAGCTCAGAATCACTTGTGGTTCATCTTCTCGGGTCATATTCCGGCGATTATAGCATTTGTGATATTCATGATTGCAGGTACTGCTGAGACTAACCGTGGCCCGTTTGACCTTCCTGAAGCAGAAAGTGAGCTAACCGCCGGCTACCACACAGAGTATTCCGGTATCCATTTCGGTTTCTTCTACCTTGCTGAGTACCTCAACCTCTTTATAGTGTCGGGCGTTGCTGCGCTTCTCTTCTTCGGAGGCTGGATGCCGCTCCACATTCCGGGCTGGGATGCGTTTAACCACATTATGGACTATATTCCGTCGGTAATCTGGTTCTTCGCCAAGGCAATAGGCTTGTCATTTATCATAATCTGGTTCAAGTGGACATTCCCCCGTCTCCGTATCGACCAGTTGCTCTCACTTGAATGGAAATATCTCCTTCCGATTAATCTTTTCAACCTGGTGTTGATGGTGTTGGTGGTAACTTTCAGGTTGTATCTCTAAAATTAATCCCGATAATAAAATAATCAAAATACTCAGGAGACTTAGAAATCCGCTATCAATCGATTCGTGGTCAAATAGGGAAATCAAGTCCCCCTGATGCCTAAAAATCAATACGCGATGAGTGAAAAATTTGGCAAAATCGCCCAGGTAATCGGCCCGGTGGTCGACGTGATATTTGAGGATGAGGACAACCTGATTCCTCCTATCTACACAGCCCTCAAGGTTACCCGCCCCGACGGGTCAGAACTGATTCTGGAGGTGGAACAGCACATTGGTGAGGACACCGTGCGCTGTGTGGCAATGGAGAGCACAGACGGTCTCCAGCGTGGTATGCGTGTCGACAACCTTGAGCGTCCAATCGCTGTTCCAACCGGCGAGCAGGTAAAGGGACGACTGCTAAATGTGATAGGTAACGCCATTGACCGTCTGCCTGACCTCAAGCGTGAGGACATGCGCCCCATCCACCAGCCGGCCCCGAAATTTGAGGACCTCACCATCGGTACTGAAATCCTTTTCACCGGTATTAAGGTGATTGACCTCCTTGAGCCATATAGCAAGGGTGGTAAAATCGGTTTGTTCGGTGGCGCCGGTGTGGGTAAGACCGTGCTAATCATGGAGCTTATCAACAATATAGCAAAGGGTCACAACGGTTTCTCAGTGTTCACCGGTGTGGGTGAGCGTACCCGTGAAGGTAATGACCTTCTCCGTGAAATGATTGAGAGCGGTGTCATAAAGTATGGCAAGAAATTTGAAGAAGGCATGGAGAAAGGCGAGTGGAATCTTGCCGACGTGGATATGGGCCAGGTTTCTGAGTCGCAAGCTACCCTGGTGTTCGGTCAGATGAATGAGCCGCCGGGAGCACGTCTTCGCGTTGCCCTCTCAGGTCTTACAGTTGCAGAGCAATTCCGTGACCAGGATGGTGGAGGTAAGGATATCCTCCTCTTCATCGACAACATCTTCCGTTTCACACAAGCCGGTTCAGAGGTGTCAGCGCTTCTTGGCCGTATGCCATCGGCCGTAGGTTACCAGCCTACGTTGGCGTCAGAAATGGGTATGCTTCAAGAGCGTATCACGTCAACTAAGAATGGCTCAATCACATCAGTCCAGGCAATCTACGTGCCGGCCGATGACTTGACAGACCCTGCACCTGCCACAACCTTCAGCTTCCTTGACGCAACCACGGTGTTGAGCCGTAAGATATCAGAGCTTGGTATCTACCCCGCAGTAGATCCGCTTGAATCAACATCTCGAATTCTTGATCCCAACATCATAGGGGAGGACCACTATAACACGGCACAGGCAGTCAAGCAGCTCCTCCAGAAGTACAACGAACTTCAGGACATCATCGCCATTCTTGGTGTGGATGAACTTTCAGACGAAGACAAACTCGTGGTGGCACGCGCACGTCGAGCACAGCGCTTCCTCTCGCAGCCATTCCACGTGGCAGAGCAGTTCACCGGTTTACCAGGCGTGATGGTGCCATTGAGCGAGACAATCCGCGGCTTCAAGATGATTCTTTCAGGTGAGATGGACGAATACCCCGAACAGGCATTCCTCAATGTCGGCACAATCGACGAAGCTATCGAAAAGGGCAAGAAACTTCTTGCAGAAGTAAAATAAGCGGGAGGCATTTTCTTGCATAAGTAGAAATAATCAGCGGGATGCCTTAGTTGAGGTTAAATAAATTGACAGGTAATCCCTTGTTGGAGTAAAATAAATTCAATTGAATCAAGATGACACTCAAAATCATATCGGCTGAGGATATAGTATTTCAAGGAGAAGTGAGCGTGGTTCACCTCCCCGGAAGTATGGGCGCTTTCACGGTGCTCCCGGGACATGCGTCACTGATTTCGACCCTCACCCCGGGAACCGTGCGTTACACCACCTCTGAGGGAGAGCAGCAAGCCGAAATAACCGGCGGCATAGTCGATGTTGATAATAATATAGTGTCAATCTGCATATATTAATAACCGTTACGATGAAAAGAAATCTCTTTGCTACAATAGCCTTTGCGCTTATCGCGATGCTGCTTCCCTTAGGGTGCATGGCTTCCGGCCATGATGACTCAGGTAAAGAGGAGGGTATCGATGCACAGGGCATCATATTTGAGCACCTTGGTGACGGTTACGGGTGGGAAGTGCCTTTCAATCATCACAAGCGCATCCCTCTTCCCGTTGTCGTGTGGGGCAGTGACGGACTGCACATTTTCTCTTCGTCACGTGTCACAGACGGACAAGTGTACCATGACGGCAATGTTGACTTCAAGATTGCCGGAAAGGATAGCCCCTACAAGGGTAAGGTGGTGGAAATCGTCAACGGCGAGGAAGTAAAGCCGGTGGTTGACATCTCCATAACAAAGAATGTGTGCGCGCTGTTCATCTCGGTGATTCTAGTGCTTTGGGCTATACTCAATGTGGCTCGCTGGCACAAGACTCAGGGCATGAAAGGGCCGCGCAAGATGACAGGAGCAGTAGAGTTCGTCATCATGTTCATCTACGACGGCGTTATCAAGCCGACCCTTAAGGACAAGGCCCCACGATTCGCTCCCTACCTGCTCACAGTGTTCTTCCTTATCCTTGTGATGAACCTCTTGGGATTGATAGTGATATTTCCCGGTGGAGCCAATCTTACCGGTAATATCGCAGTGACGCTCGTGCTTGCAATCCTTACATTCTTGATTACCAATATCTGTGCCACAAAACATTACTGGAAAGAAATCTTTAATCCGGATGTACCCTGGTGGTTGAAATGGCCATTGCCCATCATGCCGATTATCGAGATATTCGGAATCTTCACAAAGCCGGCGGCATTGACAGTGCGTCTATTTGCCAATATGATGGGAGGACACATGATAGTGATAGTGCTCACGCTGCTTATCTTCATATTTGCGGCTATGGGGCCGGCTGTCACCGGAGCTACCGCCGTGGTATCAGTTATATTCTCAGTGTTCATGCTTTGCATTGATGTTCTTGTGAGCTTTATCCAAGCTTATGTGTTCACGATGCTCTCGACCCTCTTCATAGCCTTGGGTCAGGAAGAAGGACATCACGAGAAACATGAAGAAACCTCTGCCGGCCATGCAGCCCCGGGTGTGGCGGCAACACAAACTAATACAAAAAACTAAAACTTATAAAATAACCATTTTAAATCTCAAAGTTATGTTAGCAATGATTTTAGCAGCTATCGAAGGAACTCTCGGCATCGGTGTATGTATCGGTGCAGCAATCGCAGCAATTGGTGCCGGTATCGGTATCGGTAAGATTGGTGGTTCAGCCATGGAAGCCATCGCGCGTCAGCCCGAGTCAACAGGCGATATCCGTAGTAACATGATCGTAATTGCCGCCCTCATCGAAGGTGTGGCACTCTTCGCAGTTATCGTTTGTATCCTCGCAATGTTCGTAGGCTAATCCGGGGCAATTCCAATAATTAGAATATTATGGAACTATTCACGCCTGATTTCGGTCTGATATTTTGGATGTTCGTATCGTTTGCCATCCTCTTCTTCATCCTGTGGAAGTGGGGCTGGCCAGCGATTCTGAAAGGAGTGTCCGACCGAGCCGACCTCATCGACAAAGGTGTGGAGTATGCTCAAAATGCCAAAGAACAGCTTGACCATGCCCGTGAAGAGGCGGATAAACAGATAGCGGAAGCCCGTCGCCAGCAGGCCGAGATGCTACGTGAGGCCGATAAGATGAAGACACAGATTATCGAAGAAGCCCGCACAGCAGCCCAGGCCGAAGCAAAGAAGGTGATGGATGCCGCTAAGGTGTCAATCGAACAGGAACGAAAGGAAGCACAGCAGCAATTCCGCAACGAGGTGTCAACCTTCGCCCTCGACATCGCCCAAAAGGTGGTGCGCAACGAGATGAGGGACGAAAAAGCCCAGGAAAAGCTCGTGAGCTCACTGCTCGACGAAATTGAGAAACAAAATTAACACCCTCAAAAGGCTCTAAAGTACGCAATGAACGAAGGTCTCATCCCAAGCCGCTACGCCAAGGCACTCTTCGAGTACGCAGGCGAAAATAAAGATGACAAGCACATCTATGACATGATGCACAAGCTCCACGAATCATTCGTGGCGGAGCCGTCACTTCAGCAAGTCATGGCTAACCCCTTTGTGGCCGCTGCCGATAAGGTGAAGCTACTCACCATCGCAGCCGGTGCTGATGCCGAAGACAAAGTATACGCACAATTCCTGCAGCTGCTTGTCGAAAACAACCGCTTGGCGGCTGCTCGCGACATTGCCCTCGCATATATGAAAATATACCGCAGGGAACATAAGATTTATCTCGTCAATGTCACATCGGCTGCACCATTCGGACCCGCAGAGGAGGAGAGACTCAAAAAGCTCATCGAGCGTCATCTCAACGGAGGCACAATGGAGTATAACCACAGTGTCGATCCCGACCTCATAGGAGGTTTCGTAGTAAATATCAATAATGAAAAACTTGACGCTTCGATTGCCAATGAATTGAAGCAATTGCGTTTGAAACTTTTAAGCAAATAATTTCACATTACCAATGATAAACCCAAGCGAGATTTCTCAGGTATTAAAACAACAGCTCGAAAATGTCAACTCCAAGGTGTCGTTTGAAGAGACCGGCACAGTGCTTGAAGTAGGCGATGGTGTGGCGCATGTGTACGGACTCGACAACGTGTGTGCCAACGAGCTCGTAGAATTTGAAAACGGAGTTAAAGGTGTGGCACTCAACCTTGAAGAAAGCAACGTAGGTGTCATCCTCCTTAACAATGTTGACAAAGTGACTGAAAACATGTCAGTGAAGCGCACAGGCGAGATAGCCTCAATCCATGTGGGCGATGGTGTTTTCGGCCGTGTGATAAATGTCCTTGGTCAACCCATTGACGGACGTGGTCCCATAGACGGAGAGCTTCTCCCGATGCCGCTCGAGCGCAAAGCTCCGGGCGTTATCTTCCGTCAGCCCGTGAAGCAGCCCCTCCAGACCGGATTGAAGGCTATAGACTCCATGGTGCCCATAGGCCGCGGCCAGCGTGAGCTTATCATTGGTGACCGTCAGATTGGTAAGACTGCAATCGCAATCGACACAATCATCAACCAGCGTAAGAATTTCGAGGATGGGAAGCCTGTTTACTGTATCTATGTGGCTATCGGACAAAAAGCCTCATCAGTTGCAGCAACAGTAGAGACTCTCCGCCAGCATGGCGCGCTTGACTACACAGTGGTTGTAGCCGCTACCGCTGCCGACTCAGCGTCAATGCGTTATTACGCACCGTTTGCAGGCGTGGCAATCGGCGAGTTCATCCGCGACACCGGCCGTGACGCACTCATCATCTACGATGACTTGTCAAAGCAGGCCGTTGCCTACCGCGAAATCTCACTTATCCTAAAGCGTCCTTCGGGACGTGAAGCCTATCCGGGCGATATCTTCTATCTCCATAGCCGTCTGCTCGAACGTGCCGCTAAAATCATTGACAACCAGCAGGTGGCAGAGAATATGAACGATCTCCCGGAATCGTTGAAGGGTAAAGTGAAAGGTGGCGGTTCGCTTACCGCACTGCCGATTATAGAAACTCAGGCCGGAGACGTGTCAGCTTACATTCCTACCAACGTTATTTCAATCACCGACGGTCAGATATTCCTTGAAACCGCGCTCTTCAACCGTGGTATCCGTCCCGCTATCAACGTGGGTATCTCAGTGTCACGTGTGGGTGGTAACGCACAGATTAAGTCAATGAAGAAGGTGGCCGGAACACTGAAAATTGATCAGGCACAGTTCCGCGAACTTGAATCATTCACCAAATTCGGTGGTGATATCGACCCCGTGACCGCCCGTGTGATTGACAAAGGACGCAAGAATGAACGTCTCCTCATCCAACCCCAATACTCACCAATGAAGGTAGAGGATGAAGTTGCCGTGATATTCTGCGGTACAAAAGGTCTACTCGAAAATGTGCCCCTTGACAAGGTCGCAGAATTCGAGAAGCGATTCCTCCAGCTCGTCAACAGCAAATATCCCGAAGCGATGGATGCAATCCGCGCCGGGAAGCTCGATGACGACACGGCATCAAAACTCACCTCAGCAGCAGCTGAAATTTCGGCATCCTATAAATAAAAATCAATGGCTACACTACGCGAACTAAAAGGACGAATCGGGTCTGTGGCTTCCAGCGAGAAGATAACCGGCGCGATGAAGATGATATCCTCGGCTAAGATGCACCGTGCCGAGGGTGACCTCCGTCGTCTGCTTCCGTTCCGCAGCCAGATCGAAACCATCATAGGCAATCTCCTAACTGCCGATGCCGAATTTTCGTCACCGCTGACGGAAGCCCGCGACGTCTCAGCCATAGGTATTGTGGTGTTAGGTTCCGATGACGGCCTTTGCGGAGCGTATAATATCAATATCTTCAAGGAGCTTTTAGTCAAGCTCCGCAACTATCGCGAGAAGTATGGCTCCGGTGTGAAAATCACGATTTTCGCAGTCGGAAAGAAAATGTCCAAGGCGGTAGGGAAAGTGACTGACGCCACGATTTCGATGGTCACCATTCCGGGTGTGGACTCAAAGTCAAATGCCGAAAAGGTAAAGCTTTTTACTAGTGAAATAGAGAAGCGCTACCTCAATGGCGAGCTTGACAAGGTGGAATTGCTTTACATGAATTTCCAAAGTGTGAGCCGCCAGCGCATACACTCAGAGCAATTCCTCCCCGTGGTGCCTGAATCATTCAACGCCGAAGACGTAAAGGCTGTGTGCCGTCCGTGCATCTTCGAGCCCGATGCGCGCACCATTTTCGTTTCAGTGCTACCGATGTTCCTGCTTGCTGTGATGCAGGAAGTGTTCACCGAGAACCGTGCCTCAGAGCAGGCCGCCCGCGTGATGGCAATGCAGAGTGCTAACGACAATGCACAGAAACTTCTTGAACAATTGCGCCTCGAATACAATAAACTTCGTCAACAAAGCATCACCACTGAGCTCCTCGATATCATCGGAGGTCAGGTGCGTGACTAATATGTAATTTATATCCAACCAAAAAATGGGAAGTGTAAAAGAATATTTCTCTAATCTCGGCTCCGGAATCGCAAGCCTAATAAAAGGCATGCAGGTGACCGGTAAAGAATTTGTCACCCCCAAAATCACCGAACAGTATCCCGACAACCGTGATAATCTGCCGGTTGCCGACCGTTTCCGCGCGGTGCTCCGTCTGAAATATGATGATCAGGGCAACCATAAATGTATCGCTTGCGGAACGTGTGAGCGCGTGTGTCCTAACGGCACTATCAAGCTCGACACTAAGATGGTCGAGACATGGGACGGTAAGAAAAAAAAGAAGCTCGACAAGTATATCTACGACTTGGGAAGTTGTACATTCTGTCAGCTATGTGTGACCAATTGCCCCACCGACGCACTTGATTTTTCAAATGACTTTGAACAGGCAGTGTTCACCCGGGGAAAGCTTGTGAAACAGCTCAATTATCTCCCTGAGAAAGAGGAGCCGAAACCCACTCCCGAACAAATAGCCAAGCTACAGGCGGAAAAAGAGGCAAAGGTTGCGGCCGCCAAGGCAGCTGCGGCCGCTAAGAAGGCAGCTGAAGGTGCTGCTCCCTCAGCGGCATCAGTCCCAGCGTCCTCCTCAGCCCGGCAGGAAACGGTGGAGCTTGACGAAAAAGCAAAGAAGGCACTTGCAGCCGCAGCCGGCGACCCAGAGAAGGAGGCAAAAATCCGCGCTGCACTCGAAAAAGCTGCAAAGCTAAAAGCCGCCAAGGCAGCCGCCACGGCCACCAATGCTCCTAAAACAGATAATTAATCACGATCACAGTATATGGAATCAGTAGGAAGTATCATTTGTTACTGGATAATCGCCCTGGCGATTGTCGTCTTCTCAATCCTGACTGTCACCACCCGCAAAATCTTGCGTGCGGCAACATATCTGCTCTTCACCCTTTTTGCCACAGCGGCCCTCTATTTCAAGCTCGATTATGAGTTCTTAGGTACTGTGCAGATAGCGGTGTATGCCGGAGGTATTGTCGTGCTATTCGTGTTCTCAATCCTATTGACCACACGCCCAGGTGACAACAGTGAACAGCTGGCTTCAAGGAAGAAACTCTTAGGTGCGATAGGAGCATTGGGTGTCGCAGCCGCTTGCGGTTGGGCACTCTTCTCACGTTGTGCCGACCTGTTTACCTCATTGCCTGTAATGTCCAATCCTGAAATGAAGGAGATTGGCACAGCAATGCTTGGCTCAGGTTACCAGCAGTATCTTCTCCCGTTCGAGGCTATCAGTGTGTTATTACTCGCATGTATAATCGGTGGCGTCGTAGTCGCCCGTAAACGCTAATTCGACATGGATATAACATTGATTTGGTATCTCGTCCCGGCACTCGTGATGTTTTGCTGCGGAG
Organism: Duncaniella sp.; assembly: GCA_023664955.1. Taxonomy (GTDB): domain Bacteria; phylum Bacteroidota; class Bacteroidia; order Bacteroidales; family Muribaculaceae; genus Duncaniella. The sequence goes on along the minus strand of JAMPEV010000001.1, from coordinate 800,127 downwards.
TATACGGATTTCTGACACGCCGCAACATGATCGCTATGCTTATCTCCCTCGAACTCATGCTCAATGCGGTAGATATTAATTTTGTCGTGTTTAATCGCTATCTCTATCCCGGCTCAATGGAGGGATGGATGTTCACATTGTTTGGGATTGCAATCGCGGCCGCTGAAACAGCGCTTGCAATTGCCATTATTATCAACCTTTACCGTGTGAGCAAAAATATTGATGTGCGCGACGCAACTAAAATGAAATATTAATACGCTATGGATATTACAATACCTATTCTTATATTGGCTATCCCGCTGTTCATGTTCATATTCCTTGGACTTGCGGGAGTCAAGATGAGTCACAAACTCGCCGGTACACTTGGTACGCTCGGCATGGGAACCGTGTTGGTTTTATCCTATTACACGGCGTTTACCTATTATTTCTCCGGCAACCCACTATTTGTCGACGGTACCGACCGTCTTCAGTATGTGGTGTTTAACCAGACATGGCTTCAATTCACAGAATTCTTGTCAATCAAGATAGGCTTCCTTTTGGATCCGATTTCAGCCATGATGCTTATTGTCATCCCGACAATTTCGTTCATGGTCCACGTCTACTCACTCGGATATATGCACGGTGAGAAGGGATTCCAGCGTTACTACGCATTCCTCTCATTGTTCAGTTTCTCGATGCTCGGACTTGTAGTTGCGACCAATATTTTCCAGATGTATATCTTCTGGGAGCTTGTGGGAGCGTCGTCATTCCTGCTAATCGGATTCTTCTACACTTTGCCATCGGCTGTTTCAGCATGTAAGAAAGCGTTTATCGTAACCCGATTCGCCGACCTCGGCTTCCTAATCGGTATCTTGATTCTGTCGTTCTACACCAAGCAGCTTGACTTCCTGCCTATGACACAGAATCCCCAGGGTGTGTTTGAGTGTTTTGGAGGTGCAACTTTCATGGGCGCTTCAGTTCTCACATGGGCATTGGTGCTTATCTTCACCGGGGGTATGGGTAAGTCAGCGATGCTACCCCTTCACATATGGCTTCCCGATGCAATGGAAGGTCCGACCCCTGTGTCAGCCCTGATTCATGCCGCTACAATGGTGGTGGCCGGTGTGTATTTGGTGGCACGTCTCTTCCCGCTCTATATGCTTGAAAACGCGGCGATGATATTCATCACTGTAGTAGGTGCGGTGACAGCTTTCTATGCGGCCATCGTGGCATGTACTCAGATTGACATCAAGCGTATCCTTGCATTCTCCACCATATCGCAGATTGCATTTATGATGGTTTCGCTCGGTGTGGCTGCGTATAACAATGAAGCAATTCATCATGGTCTCGGCTACATGGCGTCGATGTTCCACTTGTTCACCCATGCGATGTTCAAGGCACTCTTGTTCCTCGGCGCAGGTTCGTTGATTCACGCTGTACATTCTAACAACTACACAGCTATGGGCGGACTTCGTAAATATATGCCAATCACTCACATTACCTTCCTTATCGGCTGTCTCGCCATTGCGGGTATACCACCTTTCGCCGGATTTTGGTCCAAGGATGAAATCCTCGTGGCATGCTTTGAGAACCACTGGTTCTGGGGTGCATGGATGATGATGGTAGCAGCAATGACGGCATTCTATATGTTCCGAATGTACTACTTAGTGTTCTGGTGGGACAATCCCGACTATGAGCAGCGAGTAAAAGACCTCGAAGCACATGGGCATCATGGCGCACTCCCCCACGACCCGGGCTTCGCAATGGCATTTCCATTGGTGTTCCTTGCAGCTGTGTCCACTGTGGCCGGATTCATCCCCTTCGGAAAGCTTGTGACCTTCGACGGCTCAGAGTATATTATACACCTCAACTGGACAGTGGCAGGCGGCAGCGTTTTAATAGCGTTACTTGCGATACTTTTCGCACGTCATCTTTACATCAATAAGAATGAGAATCCGAAAGCTATGGCCGACAAGGTGCGTTGGCTTTGGGAAGCAGCACATCACCGTTTCTACTGGGATGAGCTCTATCTCTTTATCACCCGCCGCATCATTTTCGATGGTATCTGCAAACCTATCGCATGGTTTGACCGCCATATCATCGATGGAACTATGAATGGTCTCGCATACATCACCAACCAGGCATCTGTGGCCATCAAGGGCTTCCAGAGCGGCAAGGTTCAGATGTATATCTGGTGGTATCTATTTGGTGCAATTGTACTTGGTATAATCACTGCCGTATGTGTTCTCTGAATAAGTTAATGTAGTAAATATAGTAACGATATGTTTTCAAATATATTAATCTACTTTGTGGTGATCCCCGTCGTAATGTTACTGGGGCTCTTCCTCTGTCAGAATATCAAGCAGATACGTGCCGTGGCTGTGACAGGCTCCGTGGCTCTCACCACCCTGTCAATCTACGTGTTGATAGAGTATCTGGGAATGCGTGCGGCTGGTGCCGATGCTCCGATGCTCTTTGTTGACTCATGGTCATGGTTCCGTCCGCTTAACATTCACCTCGCTGTGGGTGTGGATGGTATCTCAATCGCCATGCTTATCCTCACAGGTTTTATCCTTATAACCGGTAGCTTCGCATCATGGGAGATACCTCAGCCCAAGGAATTCTTCCTTTGGCTGGTGTTGCTATCAACCGGTGTATACGGATTCTTCATTTCTATTGACCTTTTCACCATGTTCATGTTCTATGAGGTCGCACTTATCCCGATGTATCTTCTCATCGGCGTGTGGGGTTCAGGCAACAAGAACTATTCAGCAATGAAACTTACGCTCATGTTAATGGGCGGTTCGGCATTCCTGATGCTTGGTTTGATTGGTATTTACTATCATTCAGGGCCCGAAGGTCAGCTCACATGGAACATTCTCGAAATCGTTCAGAACGAGTCAATCACAATCGGATGGCAGAAATTCCTCTTCCCAATGACCTTTGTGGGCTTTGGCGTGCTTGGTGCGATGTTCCCCTTCCACACATGGTCACCTGACGGTCACGCATCGGCCCCGACAGCAGTGTCAATGCTTCACGCCGGTGTGCTCATGAAGCTTGGAGGTTACGGATGCTTCCGTGTTGCAATCTACCTCATGCCTCAGGCAGCTAACGAGCTCGCATGGATATTCATCATCCTTACCGGTATCTCGGTAGTTTACGGTGCATTCAGCGCATGTGTGCAGAATGACCTTAAGTACATCAACGCCTACTCGTCAGTGTCACACTGCGGCTTGGTGCTTTTCGCTATCCTCATGCTCAACACCACAGCGATGACCGGCGCAATCATGCAGATGCTTTCTCACGGTCTGATGACAGCCCTCTTCTTCGCACTCATCGGTATGATTTACGGACGTACTCACACCCGCGACATCCGTCAGATGGGCGGTATGATGCAGATTCTTCCGTATCTTTCAGTATGCTATGTGATTGCAGGTATGGCCTCGCTTGGTCTGCCGGGCTTGTCAGGTTTCGTGGCTGAAATGACGATCTTCGTGGGATCATTCCAACACACCGATATGTTCCACCGCGTATTTGTGATTGTGGCATGTAGCTCAATAGTTACAACCGCCGTCTATATCCTTCGTGTGGTAGGAAAGCTCCTTTACGGACCGGTGTATGACCAGCACCATATGTCGCTCACCGATGCAAAGTGGTGGGAACGCCTCTCAACAGCAACCCTGATTGTCTGCGTTGCTGCAATTGGTTTCTTCCCCAACTTCTTCGCCGATCTTATCAAGTACACTTTCAATCCCGAAATATTTAAAGTTTTAGGTTTGAACTAATAAAAGATTAATAGCAATGGATTACTCACAATTTTTAGCACTGAAGCAGGAAATAGGATTGTTAATCGTGTTCCTATTAGTCTTCCTTTTCGATACTTTTGCTACGCCCAAAGCCGCTAAGAACGTTTCAGGGCTTGCGGTGATATTGATGCTCCTTGTCACCGTGGCAGGATTCTTTCAAAGTTGTGCTCCCACTACTGAGGCATTTGCCGGGATGTACTTCACCTCTCCTACCATTGTAGCCATTAAAAATATTCTTAACGTCGGCACACTGATAGTGCTGATTCAGGCGATGAAATGGGCAGATTCAGAGTTCACAGCAGTGCGCCGCGGGGAGTTCTATGAATTGATACTGTTGACGCTCCTTGGTATGTATTTCATGATATCAAGCCGCCACTTCTTGATGTTCATTATCGGACTTGAGACAGCGTCACTTCCACTCTGCGCCCTCGTGGCATTCAACAAGAACCATTATGAAAGTCATGAGGCGGCCATCAAGTATGTACTCACAGCAGTGTTCTCATCCGCGATACTCCTGATGGGCCTGTCATTTGTCTACGGACTATGTGGCACTCTTTATTACGATGGTATCGCAGTGATGGTACGCGCCAACTTCGGAGTTATGATGATAATTGCCCTCGCATTTGTGATGGCAGGATTCGGGTTCAAGATTTCACTCGTCCCCTTCCATCTCTGGACAGCTGATGTATATCAGGGAGCCCCTACCCCGGTTACCTCATATCTTTCAGTAATTTCTAAAGGCTCGGCAGCGTTTGCGTTCCTTGTGGTGTTGACCCAAGTGTTTGGCTCAGTTTACTCGCAGGCCTGGGAATGGATGCTCTATGCATTGATTATCCTTACTATCACTATCGGTAACCTCTTCGCCATCCGCCAGATGAACATGAAACGATTCCTTGCATTCTCTTCAATTTCTCAGGCGGGATATATCATGCTTGCCGTGATTGGTGATAATGTGATGGGTGTATCGGCATTGATGTTCTATGTGCTTGTCTACGTGTTCTCCAACCTCGCAGCCTTCGGCGTAATCGGGGCAATTGAAAATGCGACAGGCAAAGTTGACATGACAGATTACAACGGACTTTATAAGACCAATCCCCGCCTCTCATTCACCATGATGCTTGCGATGTTCTCACTTGCGGGTATCCCACCGTTCGCAGGATTCTTCAGTAAGTTCTTTGTATTCACAAGCGCGTTGAACGGAACAAACTCAGCCGCACTTTACGTACTCGTGTTGATCGCGTTAATAAATACTATCATATCCCTCTACTATTATCTTCTCGTAGTGAAGGCGATGTTTATCAATGACAGCGAAAATCCCATTGCCACTTTCCGCTCAGCAATCAGCGAGCGCGTGGGGATGTGGGTGTGCGTTGCCGGCATTATTTGCCTTGGTATCGTAAGTTATGTATACGACTATCTGCTCACAGTCGTGGCTTGCTGATACTTGACTCTTCCCTTCACGTTTTAACGTAAACTATCTCCGGCTGAAAGGTGTTATAACCTTACAGTCGGAGATATTCAATTAAGAAATTTAGATTCTAACGATATATGCTTCCATCATCACCAGGCCCAATAGGCGTATTTGATTCAGGTTACGGAGGGTTGACTATCCTCCGCGAAGTACGTAAGGTACTTCCCGAATACGATTATATGTATCTCGGAGATAATGCCCGTGCCCCTTATGGCACACGTTCGTTTGACGTGGTTTATGAGTTTACGCTTCAAGCTGTGAAATCATTGTTTGAACGAGGATGCCATCTTGTGGTGCTCGCATGTAACACGGCCTCAGCAAAAGCTCTTCGAACCATTCAGCAGAGAGATCTTCCCGGGCTTGACCCTGACCGCAGGGTGCTCGGCGTAGTAATACCGACAGTCGAGGCACTCGGAAAGATAACAAAAAATGGTAATATCGGAGTTCTCGGGACACCCGGAACAATCAGTTCTGGCACTTACGACATAGAAATAGCCAAGTTTTTCCCCCAGTATCGCACCGTGAGTGTGGAATGCCCTATGTGGGTGCCATTGGTGGAAAATAAGGAGTTTGATGGCCCCGGTGCTGACTACTTTGTTGAGAAATATGTCGAAGAGCTCTTTAGCCAAGAACCTGAAATTGACACCATAGTGCTTGGCTGCACTCACTATCCGCTATTGCTCAAGAAAATTGAGAAACAGGTTGCCGGAAGGGCTACTATTGTGACACAGGGTGAGCTTGTGGCAAAGAGTCTGAAGGATTACCTGCACCGTCATCCGGAGATGGATGCTAAATGTACCAAAAATGGCATATGCACATATCTCACCACTGAAAATCCTGTGAAGTTCACGGAACTCGCAGAGATATTCCTCAATACTCCGATTTCATCGAAGCATGTAACGCTTTGAGAAGGTCAAAGTTGGGATGTCTAAAGATTTTCCAATTGGTTCTTCTTGCTGTCATCACTATTATTTCCCCACTGCTCGGTTAACGAATAGTGAGTGTTTTACTAGAAATTTTCCTTACGTGTTCAAACTTTACCAATGTCACTATCGAAGTTTATAATTTGCCTTTCAGTCATCGCATTTATGTTCACTATCACAGGGTGTAGTGATTATGATTCCACAGAGTCGACCGGATTCGGACAGTTGACCCTGAGGGGGATATTTATCACAGACTTGAAATCACCTTCGGGTGGCACAATAGAAGGTGCGAGAGCTAAGACACCGGGCGATGCCAGAGTCATAATGACTTATGAAAATGGCGGCTATTCCCATGCCTGGGATTCATTTGACGATTTCCCGCAGCAGGATGAATATATAGTCGGCTCGTATAATATTTGCATGACTGCGGGTTCGAAACTTGAGGAAGGTTTTGATTCTCCGTATTATAAGGGAAATTCAAATGTAGTGGTAAGGAGCAATGAAACTGTAAATGTCGATGTGGAGATACCGTTGATAAGCTCAGTTGTCACTGTAACCTATCATGAAGTGTCACATAAATCAATTGCGTCGGTCAATGCGTTGATTTCAAGTGAGTCAGGTCATTATTTCCATTATCCGACCGGAGAGACTCGTTTTCTCTACGTAAGTCCCGGCGACTTGCGATTATATCTTGATGTGACGCTAAACGATGGTAGGAATGTGAGATACCTGGCCGCAAGAGTGGCAGAATCAAAAGAGTCGACTCTTTATAGCTTCGGAATTTCTGTGAGCGATGATAAGGGAACACCCATCGTCACAACCCTCTTTGAAACAGAGACCACAGAGGTGGAAATTACCGATGAATTCATCGCACAGAAAGCACCGGAAGTGATGACAATAGGGTGGAGCGATAGTTCAACTATCAGATTACCGGAAGGCGACACTCCTGATACAGAGATATCTGCTTTGGTAAAATATACTGCCCAACTTGACCACTTATATCTTTCATTAAATTCCGCGTCACTTCAAGAGATTGGATTCCCCGGCCAAGTGGATTTGATGCATTTATCGGACTCTGAGTCAAAATTGTTGTCAGAAAACGGACTGACTTTTGAGGAGGGAGCGGGAGAGCTTAAAATCGATTTTACTAATATGTTGTCGCATTTAGTGTATCTGACCGCGGAGAATGCTATTTCTACTTTCACAGTCCTTGCAGAGGATGCCAATGGTAAGGTCAGTGAACCGGTGGTGTTAAATGTGTTAACATCCCCCGTGGAAATTGAAATAGTTACTGTCCATAAATCGATTGTGGGTGTCAACAAAGGGATGATTGAAATTCTATCGACTGCGCCCGGGTTTGCAAGCCATGTTGAGATTGAAATTGAGAAGGAGGAGAGTAAATGGGATAGCGCAAAGCTCTCAGACGTAACATCGGTCGATGGGTCGAAATATCTCGTCACATTCCCTCTCCCCGACGGGAGCGGGCCGGTGAATGTACGTGTGATCTATTGTGACGAAGTCAGGGCAAATATAACAATTGAGAGAGTGATGCCCCAGTTCAACATTCAGGTTGACCCGTACGCAAATTTCTGTATTGTGAAAATTGACCCGAAGGATGAAGCGATGCTCGGTATCATCACCGATAATGTGATTATCTACGCCAACGATGTCAAAGGCTCTGTGCTCACACGCTATCCTGACAAAGGATTACTGTCAATAATAGGGTTGACCCCTTCCACCAACTACAAATTCCGAGCCACGATGATGGCTAATCCTACGGAAGATGATTTCACATCGACAGTTACGGTGCATACTGAAGGTACTCCTCAACTCACCAACGGAGATTTCGAGGATCGTAACGATGGGGTAAATTATAAGGATTTACCCAGCGGAGGACGTTACTCCCAGACTATGGTGGAAATATTCAATTGGCAGAATCACACATCCTACGCCCAGCTCGTGCCAAAAGGGTGGGCAAATACTAATGCAAAGACATTCTGCCGTTCATCGTCCAACTATAATACGTGGTATATGCAACCATCAGTGTTCACAGTGGAAGATGTGCATAGCGGCGACTTTGCGGTGGCGCTTCGCAGCGTGGCGTTTGATCCGGACGGGGAACTGATTCCTGACTATTGCCAGACTGGAGAGCCATATCTCCCTTATTCTTTAAACGTGCCAAAAATCGCATATCGTGCCGCCGGGAAGTTGTTCCTTGGGGAATATAGTTTCGATGCGAAAACGGGGAAGGAAGCATATAAGGAAGGTATCTCGTGGAATTCTCGACCTGTGTCACTGAATGGTTTTTATAAATATCAGCCTTCGGAGAACAACTGGAATGACCGTGGTCTAGTCACAGTTGAGGTTATCGGGGAACAGGGAGGAAAGGAGGTGGTAATAGCCTCGGCACGTCGTATACTGCCTCTTGCCACCGGATATACGGCGTTCAATCTGCCGTTGGAATATGCTTATTACGGTGTAAAAGCTACCCGCATAAAGATAATGTTCGCTTCTTCGGATAATATAGGTACTATTGCGGAGGAAACAACGTCAATAATTACTCTCGCAGATCCGCGGACATCCACCTCCCTGGGAAGCCAGCTTTGGATTGACAATGTGACACTTGCATATTGAGGCAAATGATAAATTTTCATATAGCTAAGAGAACTCAGATAGCTATGACTTAAAAGACTTTATAAGTCGTTTAATATCTTAGAATTTATATGCTTGTGTCGTTTCAACGGCTTTACTGCATTAAAAAAATAACGGGATGCCATTAGCTTGGCGTCCCGTCATTTTTTTATTTTGCCCGATACCTCCCGCAGGTTAAATCACGGGAGGTATCGACTGAAGGTCGGTTTTTTACTTCTCGATGTGAGGACCGGCAACTACAAGGGCTTTACCTGCAGCGTGGCCTTCAAACTTCTTGAAGTTGTTGATGAACATTTCAGCGAGCTTGTCAGCCTTAACTGTCCATTCTTCAGGGTTAGCGTAAGTGTCGCGAGGATCAAGGATCTTAGGATCTACGCCCGGAAGTTCTGTAGGAATGGTGAAGTCAAATATAGGAAGCTGCTTTGTGGGAGCATTGAGGATTGCGCCGTCAAGGATAGCGTCGATGATACCGCGAGTGTCACGGATGGAGATACGCTTGCCGGTACCGTTCCAACCAGTGTTAACGAGGTAAGCCTTTGCGCCACTCTGCTCCATACGCTTAACAAGTTCTTCAGCGTACTTGGTGGGATGGAGTGAAAGGAATGCTGCGCCGAAGCAAGCTGAGAATGTGGGAGTCGGTTCAGTAATACCGCGTTCAGTACCTGCGAGCTTGCTGGTGAATCCTGAAAGGAAGTAGTACTTAGTCTGCTCCGGAGTAAGGATAGAAACGGGAGGAAGCACGCCGAACGCGTCAGCTGAAAGGAAGATAACGTTCTTAGCAGCCGGGCCCTTAGAAGGAACGATGATGTTCTTAATATGGTTAATCGGGTAGCTTACGCGAGTGTTCTCGGTTACGCTCTTGTCGGTGAAGTCAATCTTACCGTTAGCGTCAACAGTAACGTTCTCAAGAAGAGCATCGCGAGTGATAGCATTGTAGATATCAGGTTCGCTGTCCTTGTCGAGGTTGATGACCTTAGCGTAGCATCCGCCTTCGTAGTTGAACACTCCATTGTCGTCCCAACCGTGCTCGTCGTCACCGATGAGGAGACGTTTCGGGTCGGTAGAAAGAGTGGTCTTACCGGTACCGGAAAGACCGAAGAAGATAGCGGTGTTTTCACCCTGCTTGTCGGTGTTGGCAGAGCAGTGCATAGAAGCGATGCCGCGGAGAGGGTTATAGTAGTTCATGATTGAGAACATACCCTTCTTCATCTCGCCACCATACCAAGTGTTGATGATGAGCTGCATACGTTCGGTGAGGTTGAAAGCGACACAAGTTTCTGAGTTGATGCCGAGTTCTTTCCAGTTCTCAACCTTAGCCTTAGAAGCGTTGAGTACAACGAAGTCAGGAGTGAAGTTCTTGAGTTCCTCTTCAGTAGGACGGATGAACATGTTGGTCACGAAGTGAGCCTGCCAAGCCACTTCCATCACGAAGCGAACAGCAAGACGGGTGTCAGGGTTAGCGCCGCAGAAAGCGTCAACCACGTAGAGAGTCTTGTCAGAGAGTTCCTTATCAGCGATAGCCTTAAGAGCCTTCCAAGTCTCGGGAGTGATGGGCTTGTTGTCGTTCTTGTATTCGTCAGTTGTCCACCAGATAGAGTTAGCGCTGGTGTCATCCTTTACAAAGAATTTGTCCTTGGGAGAACGGCCGGTGTATATACCTGTCATCACATTCACTGCGCCAAGCTCTGTAACCTGACCCTTTTCATAGCCTGTGAGGTTAGGGTTAGTTTCGTCAATGAAAAGCTGGTCGTAGCTGGGGTTGTGGATCACCTTAGCTCCGGTGATGCCATACTTGGATAAATCAATTGTACTCATTGTTATTTAGGAGTTTGATATGAAGTTTATTGAATATATTACAATCTTATGTACCTTTCAGGAGTGACTGAATCATAGTCACAGCCAAGCGGAAATATCCACTTATTCGATTGCAAAGTTAGTGACTTTTTTCCGTATTAAAGTATAAGATTAAAGAAATTTTTCCGTATTAATTATTTTTAAATAATAATCTTAAAAATGAGCTAAAACAGTAGGGACAGACCTCCCAATCCGCTATCGAAATAATTAACCGAATATTATATAAAAAAGTTTTCGTTATCAGCCCGATTAATATTTTTTAATAAATATAATGACAAGATAACTGTCTTTTTTGAGGAAATGTTTTGCTAATTCATAAATGCTTCTTAACTTTGCATCGGCTATCAATCGGCTGTCGTGATAGCCGGAGATATTGACAGCCATGCAGATGTCCCCTCTGTCTGGAAACCGCCACCTTCATTCAGTCCACGGGGAACAACGATATTGAATAGTTATATGCTCGAAATACGGGCTGGACTCATTTTATACTTGTTCCGTGGAAAAGGCGCTTGGCGGTGCCACAGACTGGGAACGAATTAAAAGGGTTCAGCCCTATTTTTTGTAAAGCCGCCACTGTTTTAGCAAAACTGATTCACCCCCGGCACTACAAAACCTATGGTCACTCCCTCCCTCCCGCGGCAACTTCTACTCGTTTCAGAAGTTAACATCCTAACCTCTAACAAATATAAACATGGCGACTATTAATATTGGAAAACTCATAGAGGATGAGCTGAGAACTCAGCAAAAGTCCGTCGTGTGGCTCTCGAATGAAATCGGGTGCAACCGCACCAATATTTATAAGATATTTAATCGCCGGAGCATTGACACTGAGTTGCTTTTCCGAATTTCTAAGGCTCTCCAACGAAATTTCTTTGAACCATACCTCTCCAAGTTACCATCCTAATCTATGATTCCAACATCTTCTCTCAACCTAGACAATATCTTCAATACAGTTAATCTGTGTGTGACATAATATTGACTCTCACCTAACTACAATCTATTCATCTTATTTTTAAATCCTAACTTTTATCCCACTTATTTACATAAAACTCATTTGCTGAGACAATTCATTTTTCACTAATCTAACTCGCTGTTGAAGCATTCTCCAACCTCCTCTTTAACAACAAAACTATCCAAAAATGGTCACACTGCAGTTCATTCGAATGGCAGTGTGACCTATTATTATAAGTTGCATTGAGTTGCAGCTTGTTGCTTTGACTTGTTTCGGGTGTTGAATTTCGAAATTAATAGGGTGGAGGGATTTCCGGACCGCCCGGACCGCCCGGACCCGGGCCGGGATTTTGTGGGGGAGGCGGTGTGGATGGGCCGGGATTTAAAGCTCCCCAACCACCGCTTACCCCTATGTTGATTCCACCAGGACCTTGTTGGGTGAGCCCCCATCCATTGCTGCCAATCCACCAGCCTGAGCATGATGTCATAGCAAGCGATGACGCTGCAGCCACTGCGGCAATTGCTATCTTTCTTATTGTGAAAATCTTCATAATTGTCAACCGTCCAATTTGATGGATTTAGTTATAAAACGATTGGCAATCAACGGAGGTTCATCTAATGTGTGTGAAAAACATATCTTTTGTCTGTCTATGTCATTGTCGCTCAGGTGGTGGATGGTGTTGAATCACAGCGGTCACATCCTTATTTAGGGATGTGACCGCTGTGATATTGGGAAAATCGCTTAGATCTAATTATCTTTTCTTTCCCTTTTGCTTCTGCTGTTCTCTCAGCATGGCTTGCTGGCGGCGCTGTGCTTCTTCAAGGCGTGCCATGAAACCTGATTTTTTCTTGGGTTTCTTAGCGTTTTCAGCCATTTTAGCACGCATCTTGTCCTCGGAGACAAACTTGCGTACTGCATAAGTCTGCACGATAGTGATAAGGAGCGAAAGGAAATAGTAGTAGCTCAAGCCGGAGGCATAATTGTTGAAAATGAACAGGAACATCACCGGCATCAGATACATCATCCATTTCATTCCCGGCATTGCCGAAGATGATGGCTGATTCTGCATATTGATGCGTGTATAGATGATGTTAGTGACGGTCATTAACAAGCAGAAAAGGCTCACATGATTGCCGAAAGTGCTTGAAATGAATGGTATATTTGCGTTCCATGATATTATAGCATCGGGAGCTGCAAGGTCCTTAGCCCAAAGGAATGACTCGCCTCTAAGTTCGATGGCTGAGGGGAAGAACCAGAACATCGCTACGAGCACAGGCATCTGAAGCAGCAACGGCAGACAGCCCGACATAGGGTTGGCGCCGGCTCGCGAATATAGGGCCATGGTCTCCTGCTGGCGCTTCATCGCATTCTCGTTGCCGGGATACTTGTCGTTAATAGCTTTGATTTCAGGCGCAAGTAATCGCATACGCGCCTGCGACATGTAGCTTTTGTAAGTGAACGGGAAGAGAATCAGCTTAATGAAAATGGTAAGAATCAGGATGATTATGCCGTAATTGCTGATGAAGCTTCCCAAGAATGTGAAAAGCGGTATGATAATCAATGTGTTAATCCAGCGGAAGATCGGCCATCCGAGCGGAATCAGCTTGTTGAGGTTCATGTTTTCTTCCGGGAAAATATTCTTCTCCACCTCGCTCATCAAAGGATAAGAGTTGGGACCGAGGTACATCACGAATGAAGCCGGGTTGGCAAGGGCGGCGGAGTACTCCATTGTCATGTCCAGGTTCATCGCCTTGATGAAATCCGGGGAGTCGAGCACCTTGCTTTCAAGATTTGCGGATGAGAAATTAGTGCGAGCCATCAGTACGGCTGAGAAGAACTGATTTTTGCAAGCCACCCATTTCAGGCGCTGATTAATCTCTTCGCTTTTGTCGGAGCTTTCGCTGAGATTATCCACATCGCCATCCACATACATATAATATAACGCTGAGTTGCGTTCCTCAAATACGCGCCCTGACTCGTAGCGGCGCATCTTTTGATGCCAGTTCAGGTCCATGCTCGCTACAGATGAAGGGATGATGACCTCCATGCCTGATTGCACCACGTCGATGTTAACGAGATAGCTATCCTCAGGGAGGGTGTATCGGATTCCCCACTTGGCTCCATCGCCCATGTCGAGGCCCATAAACACAGTGCTGTCATTCTCGATTATAGGAGTGAAGTAAAATTCGCGTGTGTCAAATCGCTGGGTAGCTGATGTGAGAGTGAATCCGTAGCTGTCGGTGGCAGGGTCAAGAAGGGTGACCTTTGTTGAATCGTAGCTATCGTAGTCGAGCAGTGTGGCGCGAGAAATTACACCACCCTTGTTTGACAGTTCAAGTGAAAGGTATTTATTCTCAAGTTTCACGGTGGTGCTGTCGCCTGAGAGATGGCGTGTCAATCCCTTATAACGAGCTGCTGTTGCCAGGCCTTCGCGAAGATTCTTCACCGCAGCGTCCGCCACGCTCCCTTTCAGCGAGCTAAGGTCGTTGCTGACAATTGCAGCCACAGGTACATCTTGTCCGTTAGCTTCTACAGAGCCATCGAGTTTTCCATCGGCGGAAAGGGTGATGACTGACTTGTCAATAGCGAGAGTTGTCACACCGGTTACGGTGTCTTTAACGCCGAGCTGGCGCACGGTGGCCTCAATGCTGTTGATTTCGGCGGGGGTGATGGAGTCGAGCGTCATAAGCGCCGGCTCGGCCGACTTCTGCCGCTCCTGCGCCTCCATCTGCTCGCGCTCCTGGCGTTGACGTTCGAGTTCCTCGGCCGATGGGCGGTTGAGATACATGAACCCGAAAATCACAAGCCCCATTAGCAACAAGCCTGTTAGTGAATTTTTGTCCATTATTTTCTATACAGTTTTTAAATTCTGAAGATGAGTAGGGTAAATTACAGTTTATTGAGAATTCTATATAGCTGCAATTTAGTTAGTTATTTCTTACTATCCTTATATTCAATTGCGGCTTTGATGAAGTCCATGAAGAGTGGTGAGGGTGAGAGTACGGTAGAAGAGTACTCAGGATGATACTGGGTGCCGATGAACCAACGATGGTCAGGCAGCTCAACTACTTCAACCAAATGAGTGGATGGGTTTTCGCCCACACACATCATACCGGCCTTCTCGAAGCGTTCACGGTATTCATTATTGAACTCGAAACGGTGGCGGTGACGCTCTTTCACATCTGTCTTCCCGTAGGCCTTTGCCACTTTGGAGCCCTCTTTGAGGTGGCAGTCGTAGGCGCCGAGACGCATGGTGCCACCCATATTGTGGATTGACTTCTGCTCCTCCATCAGGTCGATGACATTGTCGGGGGTATTGGGCATCATCTCAGTGGAATTGGCATCCTTAAGACCCAGGACATTGCGAGCGAATTCGATGACCATACATTGCATACCGAGGCATATTCCGAAAGTGGGGATGTCATGCTTGCGACACCATTCAATTGCCACAAATTTTCCCTCAATGCCGCGCTGTCCGAAGCCTGGTGCAATAATCACACCGTCAAGGTCACGGAGCTGCTCGTCGACATTGTCGGGAGTCACTCTTTCAGAGTGGATATACTTGAGGTTGAGTAGGTGGTTACTGTAGGTGGCGGCTTGGAAAAGGGCTTCGTTTATAGACTTGTAGGCATCTTGAAGCTCCACGTATTTCCCCACGAGTCCGATTTTCACGGGCGCGGACGCTGAGTGCATCTTAGTGAGGAATTCCTTCCATGGCATCATGTCGGGCTGTCCCTGAGGTACGATGTTAACCTTGCGGAGCACAATCTCGTCGAGATGCTGCTCGTGCATCATGATGGGCACATCATATATAGAGGGGGCATCAACGCTCTGCACCACGGCTTCGGGCGACACATTGCAGAATTGTGCGATTTTCTTCCTCATTCCTGCCGGGATGTCGTGCTCAGTTCTGAGCACGAGAATGTCAGGCTGGATACCGAGCTGCTGCAACTGTTTCACAGAGTGCTGGGTAGGCTTGGTTTTCAATTCCTTGGCGGCGTGGATGTAAGGCACATAAGTGAGGTGAACACACACACAATTGTCGTCAAGTTCCCATCGGAGCTGGCGCACGGCTTCGAGGAAAGGCTGGGACTCTATGTCGCCCACGGTGCCGCCTATTTCAGTGATTACGAAGTCGAAATTTCCGGTGTTGCCGAGGAGCTTCACGCAACGCTTGATTTCGTCGGTGACGTGAGGAATAATCTGCACGGTTTTGCCGAGGTAATCGCCACGGCGTTCCTTGTCGATAACGCTTTGGTATATGCGACCGCTTGTCACATTGTTGGCGCGGGTGGTCTGAATGTTGGTGAAACGTTCGTAATGACCTAAGTCAAGGTCGGCTTCATGACCATCTACAGTCACGTAACACTCACCGTGCTCGTAGGGGTTAAGAGTACCCGGGTCGATATTGAAATAGGGGTCAAACTTCTGGATTGTAACCTTGTAACCGCGAGCCTTCAAGAGGCAAGCGAGGGAGGATGAGATTATACCCTTACCAAGGGATGATACTACGCCTCCTGTCACGAAAATGTATTTTGTTTCCACGCTGAAAAAGTGATGATTTGATTTAAACACTCTCTTATGGACTGCAAAGTTAATAAAAATTGTGTGTTCACGCAATTTTTACTTACCTTTGCATCCGAAGTAGTGATTAAAAAGACGAAATCAACGATTAATGATAAAGAATTTGCTTTTTGATTTGGGCGGTGTGATAATGGATCTCGACCGCGGAAGGTGTGTGAAGGCATTTGAGAACCTTGGCATGAAGGATGCTGATGAGTTCCTGGGCCTTTACGGACAGAAAGGTGCTTTCTTAGCTCTCGAGGCTGGTGAAATTGATGCGGATGAGTTTCGTGAGCAAGTGCGCAAGCTGTTTTCCCATCCGGTCAGCGATGAGGAGATTGATGCCGCATTCAATCAGTTCCTTGTCGGAATACCCGTGGGGCGGTTGCGTGCGCTGCGTGAGTTGCGCAAGCGTTACCCGGTATATCTGCTATCCAACACAAATCCGATTATGATGAATAGCAGGATTGCTGATGAATTTCGCAAGGAAGGATTGGAAATTTCCGGCTATTTCGATGGCATAGTGACCTCCTACGAGGCAAAATGCTGCAAGCCGGCACGAGGAATTTTCGATTATGCAGTTGAGAAATGTAGGATTCAGCCTGAAGAGACTCTGTTTTTTGACGACTCACAATCAAATGTAGACGCTGCCCGGCAATACGGCTTTCAAGCGGTGTTAGTAAAACCGGGTGATGAGTTTGTGGACTTGTTGAGCCGCTATAAGAGCGCATAGCAAATCTGAATTGAATAAGGAAATGTAGGGTCACCACATGTGGAGACAAGCCGCAACGAGCAGGCGAACATCAGCAATAATAAGTTTGTTTAGTGATTAATTAGACATACTCTTAACAGGAAAAAATACACGATATGAATATCATCACGAAGAGCAACAACGAACGTCGCCGCATAGCCGCGGTGGGTATGTATGATGGCGTGCATCTTGGTCACAAGTTTCTGATAGACTATCTTGGCGCGGAAGCCAAAGCCCGCGGGTTGGTGCCTTCGGTGGTGACTTTCTCGCGTCATCCTATGTCGTTGGTGCGTCCTTTGGAGACACCGGGGCTTCTCACCACTCTCGAGGAACGTATGAAGGGTCTGGAATCGGCTGGAGCGGATGATATTATTATGCTGACTTTCAATGATAAGATTCGCTATATGTCAGCCCGCGAGTTTCTCACAATGCTCCATAGGAAGTATGGAATCGATGCGTTAGTGGTGGGCTTCAATAATCATATTGGTCATGACCGGATAGAGAGTTTTGAACAGTACCGTGCCATTGGCAAGGAGGTGGGCGTTGATATGATTAGTGCACCGGAATATGCCGGTAAATGTTCGCCGATTAGCTCCTCAATCATACGTAATTATCTATTGAAAGGTGAGCCTGATAAGGCTCACGAGGCACTTGGCCGTCCGTATAGTCTGCGTGGTATGGTGATTGACGGGAATAGGCTGGGGCGTACGATAGGCTTCCCAACCGCCAACATGGTGCCGGTCGACTCCGCCTCACTCATCCCCAAGAGCGGAGCGTATGCGGCCTATGTAATCACCCCCGACGGCATCCGTCGCAAAGCGATTGTTAATATCGGCTTCCGCCCCACGGTAGCTGATGAAACCGTTCCCGGACGTCTTTCAATCGAAGCCCATATACTTGATTATGTTGGCTACCTGTATGATGAAGAAATCGTAGTGGAATTCATAAAATACCTCCGTCCGGAGAAAAAATTCAGTTCCACATCCAAGCTCCAAGCCCAACTAAAATCCGACCGAGAAGCAGCAAGTAAGCTATAGCAACTCTACTATAGTGGCTCTACTTAAAAAATCCAAAATTTATTTGTGGCTGGATTTGTAGATGTTGCCGGAATAAGTTACCTTTGCTAATATTTTGAGATACACAGTGATATGGAAAGCTTTCAGGAGCAGCTTAGGAAACGTATATTAATTCTCGATGGGGCGATGGGCACTATGCTTCAGCGACTAAAACTCACTGAAGCGGATTTCCGCGGAGAGCGGTTTGCTGATTGGCACTGCGACCTTCGAGGAAATAATGATCTTCTCAACCTTACAAAGCCGGATGTGATTGCCGATATATGCAGGCAGTATATCGATGCCGGAGCTGACATAGTGTCAACCAACACCTTCAACTCCAATTCTATTTCTATGGCTGACTATGATATGCGAGAGTATGTCAGCGAGATTAATAGAGCCGGGGCGGAGTTGATGCGGAGGGTTGCTGACAAGGCTATGGAAGAAAAACCGGGACGCAAAATCTGGGTGGCCGGTTCGATGGGTCCCACCAATAAAACTGCCTCAATGAGTCCCGATGTCAGCGATCCGGGTTTCCGGGCTGTCAATTATGACGACCTTTACAATGCATATTACCAGCAGGTTGTCGCACTGATAGAAGGTGGCGTTGACCTTCTTCTATTCGAGACAATCTTCGACAGTCTTAACGTTAAGGCCGCCCTCGACGCTGCCGCTACAGTAATGGAGCAACTAAAGGAACAACGTCCGATTATGTTGTCGCTTACGTTGTCGGGTAACGACGGTAGAACATTCTCGGGACAAACTCTCAAGGCTTTCCTTGCCTCAGTGGAGCATGCAAATATAGCTACCATAGGGCTTAACTGTTCATTCGGCGCATCGCAAATGAAGCGCTTCCTTGCCGAGCTTGCAAGTGTAGCTCCCTATCCGATTTCAGCTCATCCTAACGCCGGGCTGCCCAACGCCATGGGTACCTATGACGAAACGCCTGAAAAAATGGCCTCGTTGATGACTCAGTTTGTGGATGAAGGACTTGTAAATATCATCGGAGGGTGCTGCGGCACAACCCCGGCACATATCGCAAAATACCCTGATGTAGTCAAAGACAAGAAACCGCACATTCCTTCTCTGCGCCATGACGGATTGTGGCTTTCCGGGCTCGAACTCTTGGAGATAAAGCCCCGTAACAACTTTGTGAATGTGGGGGAACGTTGTAACGTGGCAGGTTCACGCAAATTCCTGCGTTTGATTAAAGAAAGAAAGCATGACGAAGCCCTTGCAATTGCCCGAAAACAGGTTGAGGATGGTGCGCAAATCATTGATATAAATATGGATGACGGAATGCTTGATGCCTCGCAAGAGATGACAACGTTCCTGAATCTGATAGCCGCGGAACCTGATATATGCCGTGTGCCGGTGATGATTGACTCATCCAATTGGGATGTGATAGAGGCCGGAATTAAATGCGTGCAAGGTAAGTCCATTGTCAATTCCATCTCTCTAAAGGAGGGGGAAGATAAATTCCTCGAACATGCTCGCAGGCTACGCCAACTTGGTGCGGCCGTAGTCGTTATGGCATTTGACGAGGATGGTCAGGCCGATACTTATGAACGCAAAATCGAAGTTAGTGAAAGAGCATACAAGTTGCTTACAAAGGAGGCTGAATTTGATCCTCAGAATATCATATTTGATCCTAATATACTTGCCATAGCCACAGGTATGGAGGAGCATAACCGTTATGGTCTCGACTTCATCCGTGCCGTGAAATGGATAAAAGAGAACCTTCCGGGAGCAAAAGTGAGTGGAGGAGTCAGCAACCTCTCGTTCTCATTTAGAGGTAATAATTATCTCCGCGAAGCGATGCATGCAGTGTTCCTTTACCATGCTATTTCCAATGGCATGGATATGGGAATCGTAAACCCGTCGACATCGGTGACTTACGAGGAAATAGACCCGCAACTTCGGGCATTGCTCGAAGATGTGGTCCTTTACCGACGTCCTGAGGCAGCTGACGAGCTGATAGCCTATGCCCAGGCTGAGGTGGAAAGAAAAGCTTCGGAGGATGGTGGGAAGTCGGAAAAGACGCATAAAATGGATGGTTGGCGACAAAAGCCGGTGGGCGAGCGATTGACCCATGCACTCATAAAAGGTGTTTCTGATTATCTTGATGAGGATTTAACGGAGGCATTGTCGGAGTACTCTGACCCGGTAAAAATCATCGATGGTCCGTTGATGGAGGGTATGAACCGTGTAGGCCAGCTGTTTAGTGAAGGAAAAATGTTTCTGCCCCAGGTGGTTAAGACGGCGCGTACTATGAAGCAGGCTGTCTCCATTCTCCAACCAGCCATCGAGCTGTCGCATAGCGATTCTTCTACCGGTAAAGCAGGTAAAGTGTTGTTTGCCACCGTGAAAGGTGACGTGCATGATATCGGAAAGAATATAGTGTCGATTGTGCTTGCTTGCAATAATTACGAAGTAATCGACCTTGGTGTAATGGTTCCTGCGGAGGAAATTGTCAGGACTGCGATGCGTGAAAAGCCCGATATAGTATGTCTGTCAGGACTCATCACCCCTTCACTTGATGAGATGGTGCATGTTACTGACGAGATGCAGAAAGCCGGACTTGACATACCTATTATGGTCGGAGGTGCCACCACTTCGCGAATCCACACGGCATTGAAAATTGCGCCACATTACTCGCACCCCGTAATACATGTCAAGGATGCATCTCAAAACCCCTTGATTGCAGCTCGATTACTCAATCCTGACACACGCAAGGATTTTGTCGAAGAACTTGGACGCGAGTATGACGATATACGCGAACGGGAGTTCTCAAAAGAGAGCGAGATTGTGGCATTGCATGAGTCGAGGGCGAAGAAATTTGAAGTTGATTTCAGCAATTATATCCCTGTAGTGCCTTCTTACTTAGGGAGGAGGGAGCTGCGAATAAAGATTAAGGAGGTTATACACTATATCAATTGGCGGCAATTTTTCACAGTATGGAAAATGCCGGCTGAATTTGCATCCTTAACGCATATCCATCATTGTCCGGCATGTGAAAGGGAGTGGCTTGACAGTCATCCCGGCGGTGAGGAGGGAATTAGGCTATTCCGTGATGCTCAGTCGGTTCTCAGTGGCTTAATGTCACTGGAAAAAGAGGACGAGTCCTCTACTGTCGTTAAGCCGGAATGTCGGAAAGACGGCTTAACTTTTATCCGGGCTATAGTCCGGTTTAGCGAGGCGAAGGTTTCGGGCGATAATCTGGAAATTGATTCTGTAATCATTCCACTTCTTCGTCAACAGTTGAAGAAAGAGACAGATAAATACAAATCACTGGTTGACTTCATCTCTCCCGATGCCGACTATGTTGGAGCTTTTGCGTTATCGGTTGATTTGGGAATGTTAATAAAAAAATATGACGAGGAGCAAGATTCATATAAATCACTTCTTACTCAGACAATTGCCCATCGACTTGCGGAGGCGACTTCGGAGTATCTTCATCATCTTGTACGCACAAATTTATGGGGATACGCAAAGGATGAATCGCTTACTGTGGAAGAAATGTTTGCTGCTAAGTATAAGGGCATTCGACCGGCAATCGGGTATCCCTCACTTCCTGATCAAAAGGTCAATCAGCTATTAGATAAGCTGATAGATATGAGGACGATTGGCATTACACTTACTGAGAATGGCGCCATGCATCCATCATCATCAATAAGCGGACTATATATCTCCCATCCTTCAAGCCGGTACTTCATAATCGGAGATATTGGCGATGACCAAATAGCAGATTACGCTGAAAGGAGAGGTCTCACTACCCGAGAAGTACACTCTTTGCTTAATAAGTAATAGAGAGTTCCATTCCGGCTCAGATGGCTGAATTGCACATTTCGTGAATTTTTATACCGGATAATCTTATAAAAACGCCCCATAAATGGGGGAACTCACTCCCACTCATTCAATTATTTATAAAATAACATGTTAGTAAAGACTTACGGAGCAGCCGTGCAGGGCATTGACGCTATTTTAGTTACCATTGAAGTTGTGGCTGACAAGGGAATGTCGTTCGCACTTGTCGGTATGGCTGACACGGCGGTAAAGGAGAGCCACCATCGCGTACTCACCGCCATGAGGCAGTGTGGCTTTAGTTGGCCAAGAAGAAGGGTTATCATAAATCTCTCTCCGGCCGACGTGAAAAAAGAGGGTGCCGCCTATGACCTTCCAATTGCAGTGGCGGTACTCGCAGCTGCGGAGCAGATTGAAAGTAAGATACCCTTAGATAGTTATATGATTATGGGTGAATTGTCGCTTGACGGTAGCGTATTGCCAATCCGCGGGGCTTTACCCATGGCGATAAAGGCCAGGGAGTTAGGGTTTAAGGGGATGATTGTCCCCCACGCTAATGTTTCGGAGGCTGCCGTGGTAAATAATCTTGACGTTTATGGAGTCACCGACCTTAAACAGGTACTTGATTTTATAACGGGAAAGGTGGACTTGCAACCCATGGTGGTCAACACACGTGAGGAATTTGCAAGGGCTTCAGCTATTTTTGACTGTGATTTTTCGGAGGTAAGGGGACAGGAGACTGTTAAAAGGGCTTTTGAAGTGGCATGTGCCGGCGGTCATAATATTCTCATGGTGGGGCCTCCGGGAGCTGGTAAATCTATGATGGCAAAACGTTTGCCAACAATATTGCCACCTCTGACGTTGGCTGAGGCGCTCGAAACCACTAAAATACATTCAGTGGCCGGTAAGTTAAAGAGCGGTTCGCGGCTAATGTCATCTCGTCCCTACCGGGCACCTCACCACACCATCTCGCCGGTGGCACTTGTGGGGGGAGGTACAAATCCGGTACCGGGCGAAATATCCCTCGCTCACAATGGGGTGCTTTTTCTGGATGAGTTCCCGGAATTTTCGCGCCAAGTTTTGGAGGTAATGCGCCAACCTTTGGAGGACAGGCATATCACAATCTCTCGTGCGAAGTACTCAATTGATTATCCCACAGGCTTTATGCTCGTGGCGAGTATGAATCCGTGTCCGTGCGGATATTACAATCATCCCACTAAGGAGTGTATTTGCCCGCCCGGGGCTGTTCAGAAATATCTCAACCGCATTTCCGGCCCGCTGCTTGACCGTATTGACTTGCAAGTGGAGATATTTCCGGTGCCGTTTGACGAAATTTCCTCTACAAAGGAAAGTGAGCGGAGCGAGATGATGAAGCAAAGAGTTATCCGAGCGCGCGACATCCAAGCGATACGATTTGCCGGAGAGAGAAATATCCATTGCAATGCCCAGATGAATTCGCGGCTATTATCGACACATGCCCTGATTGACAAGGAGGGACTCGAGATGCTCCGGGAGGCGATGGAGAGGCTCGACATGAGTGCACGTGCATATAGTCGAATTCTTAAGGTAGCCCGTACGATTGCCGACTTGGAGAATGGTCTCAACCCGGCACTAAGCGCGGAAGGGGCCTCACGAGCCCCTATACTCACGCATCATCTCCAGGAAGCACTGTCATACCGCTCTCTCGACCGTGGGAACTGGGGCATGACAGCCCCAAAAATCCCTTTTATTAAGTAAACCGCTCAAATTAATGCCCCCCACCGACATTATCTTTGCCCCGACAGCCCCTCTACCTCAATAGCAATATCCTTCATAAGCGAAAGATTGGCTGATGATGGACCCACAGCGAGGCGGAGGGTGGATTTTGGTGACGGAGTGAAGTCGTGAGTCCCTTCCTTCCATGAGCCGAGTTCGGAAAGGGGGATGTCAAATTCTACTGTACGCTTCTCGCCACTCTTGACATTTATGCGGTCAAAGGCTTTAAGGCGATAGGGAAGATTCTCTTCCGGAATCGCTACATATAGCTGTGGCACTTCATCGCCATCGCGGTCGCCGGTGTTCTTGACATCAAATTTCACGTGGAGCTTCTCTTCATTCACATTGGCTTGAAGATCGGAATATTGGAAATTGGTGTAGCTAAGTCCATGTCCGAATGGGAAGAGGGGAGTTTTGTCGAAATACATGTATGTGCGTCCTTTGGTTATGTCATAATCCATCATCGGAGGTAGATCGAGGATGTCAGCAACCCAGGTCTGGGTGGTGCGACCGGCTGGATTAACTTTGCCAAGCATCACATCGGCCACCCCGTTGCCCTGCTCCTGTGAGCAATGTGTGACATGCAAAATGGCCGGGATATTCTCTGCACTCCAATTGATGGTGTATGGGAAATTGCTCACGAGAAGTAGAACCGTATTTGGATTTGCGGCGTAAATCTCGCGCACGAGGTCTTCGTCGGGGAGCTGGAGCGAACGGCGGTCTACGGCCTCCCGGCCGTCGGAGGGAACGGGACAGAAAAACCAGTTGCGCATTGTGCCGTAAGGATGATTTCCAACGCATACCATTGCCAAGTCGGCATCCTTGGCGATCTCAACGGCGTGCCCCATGCGGTTGTCCTCCGCATATACCACCTCTACGTCTGTAGCCTTCAGTGCGTTACGAATACCATCAAGGATGGTGACTTCGTAAGGAGGTAATCCGCTATACCAATCTTGTACAATTTTATTTGCATATGGTCCGATGAGGGCTATTTTCTTAAGATTAAATGGGTCGGCAGGGAGTAGCTTGTTGCCAGACTTCGCCGGTTCGTTCTTTAAAAGGACAATCGACTTACCGGTGGCCTCACGAGCCAACACGGAGGCGTAAGGGGTGAGAAACGGGGCAATTTCGGTTGTGTCACGACCGATATATGCATACGGATTTTCACTGTTTTCACTATCGAGGAGGCCGAGCTTCAGGGCAACTTTAAGATTGCCACGGATAGCGTATTCAATCTCTTTCTCTGTTAGCCATCCCTTTTCGAGAGCCTCGTTCACTTCATCCTTATATCGGTCAAGAAATTGACCTATGCCGGCTTTGACTACGGCTGCTGCACCTTCAGCACGGTCGGTATATCGCTTATGAGCAGTAATGAGAAGACCGAATGCGCCACCGTCAGTGCATATTATCCCATCATTTCCCCACTCTTGGCGAGTGATTGAGTCGAGACATGGGTGAATCGACATTGGAATGCCGTTCCAACTATTGTAAGCTGCCATATAGGCTCTTGAACCACCTTCGGTTATCCCTTTGTAGAATGGATAAGAGTAATATTCGCGGAACAACCGGCTGTCGAAATTGGAAGATGTGCTGTCGCGACCGAATTCATTGCTATTGGCAAGGAAATGTTTCATCAAAGCCGCCGTCTTCCAATAGCGGGGATTATCCCCTTGCAGACCCTTGATTTTTGCCACGGTCATCGCAGCTGTGAGATGTGGATCTTCACCGAAACACTCCTCTGTGCGTCCCCAACGAGGGTCTCGACCAAGATCGGCATTCGGTGCGCGCATCACGAGCATTTGGTAGCGGGCATCGGGACGATGTGAGTAATATCGCGCCTCGTCAGCCACGTGGGAGGCGATGCGACGAATGAGATCTGTGTCCCATGTTTGACCAAGACCATAGGCCTGGGGGAAGATCGTTGTAGGAATAGTATCGGGTTTCTCCTTCCCGGGTCCGCTAAGCGAAAGGCCGTGTAATCCTTCCACCTGACCGCAGTTTGGTATCCCTAATCTTGGTACGCCGAGATTGGTGGAGAGGAGTGCTATTTTCTCCTCAAGCGTGAGCATCGATATGAGATTATCGATACGCTCGTTGTCACTCTTGGTTATGTCTTGAAAAGGGTACTCCGGTGATATAGAACGTGAGCTGACAACTTGTGTTAACGCACTCGCAGAAGCAGCGAAAACTATTAATGTAGCGATAATTTTTTTCATGGTTGAGAAAGATTGCAGCCCGCACTTTATTTCCGGAAAGCACCGCGCACTTTGCGGGAAATAATGAGCAGATTGAGTATTGTGATAATTATGATGATAATAAGACCGATGGCGATGGTAGGCCATATCGATGAACCCTCGATTCCGAGTGCCGAGAGAGGTTGGTTCCAACATGCTGATGCGGACATCACCACTACGACTGCTAAGATGAACACTACGAAATTAACCGCTGCGACCATTAGCTTGTAGTAGCGTGACACTTGTCCGGGTGTATATCCCAGCTGCATGAGGTCGTGGAGCTTCTCACGATTTTTTTGCAACAGCAGGTAGATGCTCAGTATAAGAATGAAAAATGCCAAAATGCTTATAATGGCACCAACGGCGATAACGATAGTTATGACAATGGACAGGAAATAAGCTGCTTTACCGTTGTCAGCCTTGTCACCGGCACTTTCGTAATTGTGATCTTCAAGATAGCTCTTCACAGCCGGATCGCCGGCTCCGTTTAGCATTATGATGAGTCGTGAGGGATTCTCAATTTGCTGGTCGGCAAATTCGTTGTTGGCCCATGTCATAAACTCCTCGGGCACAGCGATGGTGTTTAGGCGCGATGAGAAACCGGCAATGCGGGCATTTACCCATTGCTGCTTGCCATTGCCGCTGATGGATAGCTGTAGCGGAATCATCCCAATCATCTCCTCCGATATTTGCGGCATACCACGGGATGTGGCGAATCCGAAGTTATAAAGCGTTAGGTAATCTTTTGAAAGGATGATTGGCACGGGTTGGTTGGAACCTATATTATAATCCCAGCCTACTGGTGACACATCAAAATAGTCATCCGGAATTGACTCAAGGAATAGTGCTGACTGCATGGCATTTCCCCCGAGGTCCACCTTGGCATATACATTGAAAGCCGCCGATGTGAACTCGCCAACTTTCTTTGCCCATGGTTGATTTTCAATATCTTGAATTTCAGCGGGTGAAAAGCGGGTTGCATTGTCGTCGGAGGAAAAGAATGAGCCTAAGCCGGAGACTTTCTTGGAGATAATCAGGTAATCATTGGAGATGAATGAATCCTCATCATCCCACACGGTGGTGACATCGCGGTAAAACTGTATGGCTGTCAGCACAATAGCAAGCCCTGCGAGATTTGCCAGTGCATATCCCACAAGCTGGCCTGCGCTTATGTTGTGACGTAAAAGCCTCCACACTATATTTTTATTCATTCTCGTTATCTCTTTACATTGCAGATTATTAAATGAAGTTTCACCTTGTTTGGCGACAATCCTGATATCAAAGTCTTAGCAATTCGTACTCTTCGAGTGTGATTTTATTGCCTACCGAAGTGGCTATCACCGCAGCACCGGCCATTTGCGCCTCTTCTTCTATGAGGGTCGCAACGGTTAGGTTGTTTCTTGCATCGAGGTGGCTTACCGGCTCGTCAATCAGGAGGAAGTCAAAAGGCTGGCATAGGGCGCGAATTATCGCCACACGTTGTTGCTGCCCAACTGAAAGGAGCCCTGCCGGACTGTCGGCTTTCCAATCGAGTTCCAGGCGAGTGAGCATCTCTCTGATTTGCGACTCTGACTTGTGGTTAGTTAGACGGTTTTTAATCAGGATATTCTCCATAGCAGTAAGTTCCGGGAACAGGCGCATTTCCTGTGGAAGATAAGCTAACGCATGACAACGGAATTCACACCATTTCTCAAGACTGAAATCCTTGATCGTCTCGCCATCGAAAAGAATTTCGCCATCAAAATCGGTGCGGGTGCCGTATATGAAAGAGCAGAGCGACGACTTGCCGGTACCGCTTTCAGCTTCGATTATGTAATTATACGGTCGTGCGAATGTAATTTCCTCATTCAGCCATATTTCCGACCCTTTGATGGGCGATTCATTTTCGCTTCCTCTAAACACCTGTGGGAGAACCCTGCGAAGCGTTATCTTATTCACCATAGATGGATGCGAGTATTGTCTCAAGGATGGGATGTGTTGCGCCGGGGAGCAAAAGTTCTGCCTTACCCTCTGAACCCTGCATATCGGCAGTCAATTTGATGCCATATTCAGGTCCGTATGGGATAAGATTGTTGAGGGAGGGTAGTTCGACGCACAGGGCAGCTTCCTTGTTTACCATTATTGGAGCAAGGGAATTTTGGCGGGTGTTATCGAAAGGGATATTCGCGATTGCAAGGTATCCGTCCACGTTGCCTATGTAGAATTGCATGCCATACTGAGGAATCACCATCACTCCATCCTTTTCGGAAATAGGTGAGATGCCATTCTGGAACATCATTGACTTTATCATGGTCATAACCTGGTTGATGCGGGCCTGGGGCATATGTGCCATAAGCATGAATTGCCAGTTGAAAGGTGTCATATCCTCGTAAGCCTCATCATTAGCCGGACCTGCAGCGAGTAGCACAGTGCCGTCGAGCGACTGCAGGAACGGGGTGAGCATTGCCATCGCGCCCTGCATTTGGAAGTTGCTGGCAAACAGAGGTGAGAGAGCTCCCATCACTGATTTCCAGTCGAATTCAGTAGTTAATCCTCCTGCCAATGCGAAGTTGAAATTTCCCGGCACGTAGGAGAGGACTGCTGGGTTAATAGGCTGCATACCTTTTACCTTAACTTGCTCGCCATCACCCTTTATCGATTGTGCGGAGGCAACAATTTTATTGTCTACGATGTTGGCTGACAGTACGTTCCACACATTTTCCTGCTGGGCGACGTTATTGTCAGTACTTCCAAAACTCATTGACGAGAGGGCGAAATTAAGAAGATTGTCGCTTTCAAGAGCAGCTTTAATTCCTGGAAGTTTGGTGATTGGCTCTTTCTCGGCGTCATCAAGAAGTGATTTCAACAATTCATAGGGGTTGCCGCCTATCATTATCCAAGCCTGATGTCCGTCGGAGATCACCGGAGTGCCGGAGATTCGACCCTCTTCATAGCCGTTTTCACCATCCTTCCAGCCGAGAGAACTTGTCAGTTCCTTGAACTTGTCGTTGTCGTTGATTAGGAATGTGCATACGATATCCTGCTTGCCACAAACCACTACAGCGACATTTGACATATCGCAGGCATTTGTCCCACAGAGCTTGCCGAGCGTCTGCAGACCGCCATCCTCGGCTTTAGTCCCCTTCAGCGACTGTGGCAGTAACATTCCCTCTTCGGAGAAAGTACACCCGGCATCTTTCAGGATTTCCTTTACATCCATCAAAGCCACGGCGTTGATATTGGCAGGGATGGTGTCTAAAAGTTCTCCTTTTTTTGAGCATGAAGACATTAACATGCCCATTACGAGCACCACAATTATCAGTGGTGAGAAAATCTTTTGTTTCATATTTATTGAACCGATTTTTACGATATATTTATCCGATTACAAATTTATAAAAATATATATAAATAACCATAAATAACTGATGACTTATTTTGGCTCATTGTATACCAATGATTGCGAATCTAATCAAGACATTTTAATTTGCTTTCATTTGCGTCCCATTTTTATGGAACTAATTTTTCTTTTCTATGCGACACGAAGTGAAGAAGGAATGGAGACTTTGTTTTTGAAAGATAAACCCAATCACATTTTCCGGCATGGCAATCCAAGCCCACATAATGCAACGTTTGCATCACAGACAAGAGATTTGGATATTGAGGAGAAGACTCCAAAAATATTTTTATATCTTGGCCGTTAACATTTCTTCTAAGGAAGCTAATGAATTCTATGATAGTATCAGTAAGCATAATGAGGAGAAGAGTTATGTAATTCATGGGGTATTCTTCAATGCATATGTACTCGTAGATACAGGTGAGACACTTCCTGAGTTTTCCTTTTTCAAATGAAGCAAATATTTATTTGATTTAGCTCATGAATGAGAAATATTAAAGAGATACTCAGCATATGTAAATAACAATAACTGAAAAAACAAATTATGAATATTAAGTTGTGTTAAATGTCACCATATTTCTAATAAGCACTATTAATCTCACATCAAGATATTATAGTGGATGGTTTTGCCGAGAAAGTAGGGTAGGGGATGAGGGAGATGCGCCGGGGGCGCGTCCGTGCATTTCACACGAGGTTACTGGAGGGGTTTTATTGTGATTTGGCGTCCCCGATCGGGGAGGACGTTACATGGAACGTCCCTACGGGTTAATGGGTCAGTTGCCTGATTCGAGTTGGTTTTGAGTGGGTAGTGTGTTCATCTACAGGCGGTGAGGAAACGTCTGGCAACGATGATGGAGGAGTTATGTTTGATGACGAATTCCCGGGAGGAGTGGCTGCGGGTGAGAATTCCTTCAGGTTGTAGTATGAGTGTGGTGAGTTGACGGACGAGTTGTTCGTAATCGGGCAATCCGTTGATTATAGGATGATTGTCTTGGTCGTTTATAAATTCGTAATACTCAGGTTCGGCACCGGAGATTACGCATTTGCCGTAAGCCATGGCGAGAAGTGCGCTTGTGGCAGGGGTGTAACTGTATAGCTGGTCGAGCAGAACGTGGGCTGATTTGAGAAGTTCAAGATACTCTTTGTATGGGCGGTTTTCAACTATCATTAGTTCAGCTCTATGTGGGAAACGAGCTATCACTTCACGAGCAGCTGCTTCAAGAATCTCACTCCCCTTTTCGAGTGTTCGCTTTATGTGACGCCCGAGGAAAAAGCGTACCTTCTCCGGCGGTGACTGTGATTCAAAATGTCCTAATGAGTCTACATCAATCGGAATACCGATATATGTCACTTTGTCGGCACTAAGGCGGCTTCGCAGTGCAAGGTCGTATTCATAAAGTACTGACACAGCCCCATCAACGGTGTTGAAAATATGGTCGCAAAAATTTGTCATGGCTGGTGAAAGCCATTCACGAATCTTCCCCGCCTCACGTTGCATGAATGGGGTGGGTGAGCCATTGAATTTATATTCTGTATATCTCAGTGGGCAATCACTGCTGAGAGCCCACTTTACATAGTTGGAATCGGTGCCAAGCGCGGTGTATAGGATTTTGTTGTTGTTGGCGCGAAGATAGTCGTAAATCCATCGCTGGCGTTCGGGGCGAAGTCGTATAAATCCTTGTGTGGCAATAGAAATGATGTCAAATCCTGCCATTCGTGGGAGCAATCGCTTAATCCTGAGCCACAGTTCTGCACCGCCAAGCTTGTTGTCCCACCTGCGTCGCAAATCAATCTGACGGTCAGTATTCATCCAGTCAGTGCCGTCAGATGCCACTACTACTTCATGGCCAAGCTTACGAAGACCGCCTGCCAGGGCGTTATGGCAATTACTGGCATCGCCGACAAGAAGAATTTTCAATGGTCGTGACGGTTGGTTGCTATATGCCGGTTTATAGTTCTTTGCGGAACGCACGGCGGCGGCGGTGTTGGCGTTTGTCAAAATATTCCCACTGCGATTGAACGTTGCTGTTACTCTCCAGCTCAAGGTTGGTTTCAGCAAACTTAACGCCATTTTTGATATACAGGTTGAGGAGGTCGTAGAAGAATAGCGAGTTCACGCCTTTTGACTGATATTCAGGGCGTACTGCTATCAGCAGAAGGTCGACGACATCGTTATATCCCTTCATTGCACGCAGGATTCTCCACCATCCGAGCGGAAAGATTTTACCTTTCGATTTCTGGAGGGCTTTTGCGAGGGACGGGAGCGTGATTCCGACACCCACCAGCCGGTCGTTCTTATCTACTACTACGCTCACGTATTCGAGCCGCAATATGCTGAGATACATGTCGATATAGTAGTCAATCTGGCGCTCGCTGAGTGAAGAGTAGCCGTAGAGGTCGGCGTAGGCTTCGTTTATGAGTTCGAACAGTGCTTTGCCGTAGTCGTTCTTGATTTTCTTAGCGGAGGTGTATTTCAGAATCCTGAGTTCATACTTTTTCAGCACGATTTCGGCGATGCGTGTCATTTTTTCGGGCACTTTTTCGGGCACGGTGACGCGATATTCCACCCAGTCGGTATCTTTCTTGTAGCCCAAGCGGTCAAGATGGCGAGGGTAATAGTCATAATTATAGATGGTTGCCATTGTACCCATCTCGTTAAATCCCTCCACGAGCATCCCTTCTCGGTCCATGTCGGAGAATCCCATCGGACCGATTATTTCAGTCATTCCTTGCTCCTTGGCCCATCCTTCGGCTGCTGCGAAGAGCGCGTCTACAACTTCCTCGTCGTCAATGAAATCCACAAATCCGAAGCGAGCCTCTTTCTTATTGCATTTCTGGTTTATTTGGTCGTTGATTATGGCAGTGATACGTCCTGCGGGCTTGCCGTCGCGATATGCCATGAAGCATTGAGCGCGGCAGTAGTCAAAGGCGGGATTTTTCTTGGGCATCAAGGTGTGGACCTCGTCAAACACCATCGGGGGCACAAAATAGGGATTGCCCTCATAAAGGTCAATGCCAAATTTCACATATTGGGTCACGGCCTTTTCGGTCGCCGGAATTGCTTTAACGGTCACAGACATCGTATATGAATTATCTTACAGGTTTCGCATCAATGGGATATGTCATGCAGGGAGAGGGCGATAGGAGGAATTGAGCCAGAGGAGTATTCCCATCATTATGACGAGGAAAGCTATTATGGCAATGTAGATTGCGTTGGAGTGGCGCTCGGCCAGTGCAAGGCGTAGGGCTGCGATGTCACTGAAACGTTTCTCCGCATTGGGATTCATACATCTCTCGGCCACGTGGCGCAGCGATGGGTGAGGTGTCTCCACTGCGTTGAGAGCCTCTTTCAGCACTTTGCCGTAGTCATAAATGTCCTGTGATGCATCGGCGGGGGTGAGATGGCTTTTCTGGTCGAAGCCCACGTCGATTAGTTTGAGATTTCCCACGTTTTCAGTGAAAATTATTCTTGACGGGGTAATAGGATAGTGCACGAGATGGTTGGTCTGGATATAGTCGAGAGCATCGACGAGTTGGTGTTTAAGCTTTTCGATATGCTCTTCAGTGACTTTTCCTTCTTTTATGAGCTTGGCTAAGGAATCGCCGTAAACGTCATCGGTGATAATGCACATTCCAAGACCGGGTACCTCCTCGAAGTCATTTATCATAATGATGTGAGGATGGGCGAGGTTGTAGCGCACTTCAAATTCCTTTGCTATCATCTCCTCATACTCAGGCACGTCCTTGAGTTCAGGGCGCAGGGTTTTGAGCATGAGCCATTTGCCATACTTTTTGGCGGTGTAGACATGATAGAACTCCTCATCCCATTCGGGGAGATGCTCTATCTCGGTCCATTTTTGCACACTATCTTTCGGCGTCGCTGATGATGAATTGTCCATTAGTCGGTTATGATTTATATGCTGATTTCCCAAAAATCAGGTTACATTCAGCTACAAAGTTACACATTTTTTTCAAACTATCTCACATTTGTCGCTTTTTCCCGGCTTATCGATCCGGTTGCCGACACAGTCAATCCAAAATTGAATGATTTAGTATACGTAATGTTGGCTTTCACAGATGAAGATTTGCCGTTTTGATACTGATATGCCACATAGTATCCGTCCATTCCATCAGGTCGCATTCCGTTACCCAAGCCCGCGATATCAAAAATGGCGTTATGCATGTAGTTATACTCACAGCTGATAGTGAAATCACGCATGAAGTTAGCCATTGCTGTGACCTTGTGGTTCAATGCGTTTGATAACTGCGGATTACCATGCTTATAGATCAATGAATCCGTAAATCGCCCGAAGTCTTGCTGTTCTGAAAGAGCTGGATTTTGAACAGATGTAAGATATTTTAGTCTAATAAAAAGTTCAATATTTTTCACTTCTCCAAATGTTAAGTTCATTATCGGATTCGTGTGTTAGGTTATTGATTCTTGGGAGGGGTAGGTGGGGTGGTGGATGGGGATTAGTCGTCCTCCGGGGGATTGAGGTAGTAGAGGTGGCGTGTGGCACGTGAGGTGGCAGTGTAAAGCCAGCGGTAGAAGTCGATTCCTTGCGATTCAGGGGGTATACCTCCTAAGTCAATTATCACGTTGCGCCACTGCGCTCCCTGGGCTTTATGGCAGGTTACGGCATAGGCGTATTTCACTTGCAGGGCGTTGAAGTAGGGGTTGTTACGGAGCTTCCGGAGGCGGGTTCCGTAAGGTACTTCCGGGGCAAATTCATCCGGGTCCATCATGCAGGCTTCTGCGAGCCTCTGCATGTTCTCGCGCGAAAGCGATGCGCTCTCATCGGTTAGCGTGTCAAGGAAAATCTTGCATTCCACCTCCACATCCTTGTCCGGGAGGTTGAGCGTAACGTTTGCAAATCGGAAGTCATATTTATACTCAGTGCCGTGAATCTCTTTAACTACAGCCACATCCCCATTGGCGATGAAATCCAATTCTTTA
The DNA here is from genome assembly GCA_023664955.1 of Duncaniella sp. Taxonomy (GTDB): domain Bacteria; phylum Bacteroidota; class Bacteroidia; order Bacteroidales; family Muribaculaceae; genus Duncaniella. Next base: position 766,001 of record JAMPEV010000001.1, on the reverse strand, counting down.
ATCTTTGCCGACCACACGTAATTGTTCTTGGCCACTAAGAGTCGTTCGCCTTTACAGAGTTCCTCTTCACTCTCAAGGATTTGCGAGCGGATGCCGAGGTTGAAGGCAGTGGCACGGCGATTGGAGCGAGTGATGATGATAGTTTCCCCGGGACCGTCATCACGATAGCAGCGCGAAATGGTATCGAGCACATCGTCGCCGGTAAGACGGTGGACATCGTTGAAGCCGCTGGTAATCAGCTGCGGGGAGGGCAGTGGGTCCATCAGCATGGCGCGGCGAAGCCAGGTGGCGTTCCGTAGTATTCCCGAATTATGAGCTTGCCTGACGGTGTCGGTGAGTACTGCGCGTGACACGTGTAGCCCCAATTCCTTGAATCGTTTAGGATACATTGCGGGGCTTTCGGTGCTTCCTACGGGCGGTAGCTGGGCCACATCGCCGAGGAATATAAGACGGCAGTTGTCACCGGTAAAAACGTATTCCAAAAGGTCCTCCAAAAGGCCGCTGCCCACTGTCATCCCTTCGGTGGTTTCATTGTCGCCGATCATCGATGCTTCGTCAACGATGAAAACTGCGTTTTCGAGGCTGTTGCGCTGCATCATTGCGCAGCCGGCTGTCAAATCGCCGGTAGGCCCGCGGTAAATCTTGCGATGAATTGTGCTGGCCGGGTGACCGGAGTGGGCACTGAACACTTTTGCGGCACGTCCGGTGGGAGCAAGGAGCACTACGGGACGACCCACTTCTTCGAGAGCCTTTACTAAGGCTCCTGTCAGAGATGTTTTCCCGGTGCCGGCATATCCATTGACAATGAATACAGAATCGCTGGGCGTGGACGACGAGCAAAAACGCGACAATGCAGCGATAAGCTGCTCCTGTTGGTCATTAGGCTTGTAGGGCAGCTTGCTTTTCACCAATTCTGCGAATTCTCCGACTGTCATACCGCAAAGATAGAAAACAAATGACAATTGGCAATTGACAACTGGCAAATTTTTTCATGGGAAGGAGATAAGAAGTTTAGAATAATTTGACGCTTTAAAGTCCTTAAAGACCATAAGAACCATAATATGGTTCCTAATTGCGATAAGTTCTTTCGACTCCACGATTGTGGATGCATTTTCTTTGTATGGTTCGTTAAAAATCATATTCTCAGAACATGAGGTAAAACGAAAGCAAACAATAAAAATAATGGATGAATTTTGCAAATCATAGAAAAATTTTAATTAATTGAAATTTTGCACAAAATCCACCGCACTCGTGGTGGATTTCCCAACCTTTCAGATACGAAATACCCCTGCGTCATCAGCTAGATGATGCAAGGGGCAGAGATATCTTTAAACAAAGTATGTTAGAATGAGTAGCTGATACCGATTGAGGGGACGAAGGCATGAAGTTTGTAGTCAGCTGTGAATGTGCCGGTGGTTTGGAAACCAAGGGCTTGGGCGGAGGTTGCACCGAGTTGCTGGTACATTTGTGCGCCCAGCAGGTCGGGATAATCGCACTTGGCGTTATCAACGCCGAGTCCTGCTACATACATGAATGCCAGGTCGATAGAGAGTGAGGGGATGGGACGGAATGAGAGTCCGACTGTGGGTTCAACTTTGGTCATACCGGGGGTTTCGGGGTTGTAATAATCTTTGTTGACAGGCGTGGTATCGATCATTAATCCGAGGCGTGCGTCAAAACGGTCGGTTACTGCGTATTGCGCTCCCAGTGAGTAACACCAAGAGTTTTTGTATTTCTTCTCTATGTTCTGATTGTAGGGGGTAAGCTGCTCGCTGAGGAATTCGATGTCGAGTTGTTTGTAAGCGTGCCAACCAGTAAGACGAGCGTCAAAGGCAAGTGTGAGAGCTTTGATGGGTTTGTATGACAATCCAAGGCTCATCACCCATGGTGCAGGCATTTCGGCGGTGAAATTGGCTTCGTTGAGAAGGTCGAGAGTACCACCAAGCACCTGCTGTGCGAGTGCGTTGGCATATCTTACAGATGCGTCACCGGCTTTCACACGCATGCCCATCTGTGTGCGGAGTGATGCACCGGCGGTGAGCTGGTCAGTGATATTGTACATTGCACCGATGTTGAGTCCCACTTTGATCCCTGTTTTACCGTTAAGGTTGACTGATGCCGGAGTGGTGTCTCCGTAAGGCTGGAAATCTAAGCCTGATGGGAGGAGACCAAGTGATTTGAACACTCCGATTGCCTTGTCGGCGGTCGCTGCGGAAACAAGTCCCTTGTTAAGATCCACGGTGGCCCAAGTTACCATCGCGCCGACACCAATAGAGAATTTAGGCGTAATAGCCCATGACAAAGTGGGCTGTATGGTGAATACCTTTAATTTAACATTTTGATTGAGCACGGCCCCGGGCCAATTGTCGGTCCAGTTGATTGACGAACCGTAAGGTGTGTAGAACGACACACCGGCTTTGAGATTATCGTAGATTGAGAATGCCGCATGGGCGCCAATAGGAGTGGCGGGGTCGCAGTCTGTCTCATATTTCTTGCCATCGGGTAGGGTGGCTGTTGCTGTAGGGATTATTGCGGTAAATGCGCCTGAGAGGTCAAGTGTTTTGTCCATGTAGGCCATTCCGGCGGGGTTGAAAAACATACTTTCGGCGCCAAGCTTTAGAGCCACACCTGTGTGCCCCATGCCTAATTGCTTAGCCGATAATGAATTGACTTGGTAGCCTTCAGCCATTGCTGTGCCTACTGAAAGGACCAATGCGAAGGCGGAGATGATTAGTTTATTCATATGATGAAAAATTTTCTACGGACAAGTGATACCTCCACGGTATTCTTACCCGGGGATTAAAAACGTCACAAAGGTAGCCCTAACCGCTGAGAATCCCAAACTATTAAACATATATTAACACTAATTTTATTCTCTATTACTGATTTTATGGTCGGTTTTTCCTCTGTGGAACGCGATATGTTATGAATTGAAAGTGTGATGAACCATCTTATTCTTCAGGTGAAACTTGCATCTCCCGTGATGGCTTTTTTGGAAACCAGCCACGCTCCACGCGGCGGCGTTGCTCAAATATTTCTCCGATTGACCAAAATGATGAGAATGAGAATACACCGAGTAGTGATGACCATAGTACATCGGCAACATAGAGTGAGGCTATCACACCGCCGATTCCGGCTATGAGAAACCACCACCAGCACCCTGTGCCGAAGTGGTATTCACTTTTGATAACTAATGGATGAAAGATGCCTATTATAAGAAATGTGCATATCCCTATTGTAAGTCCTAATAGATGATATTCGGCTAAATATTCTGTCATTTTCTTTTGTTATTATGTTTTTATCAATGATGAATAAATTTTCACATTTATTTACAACCTATTGTTTAACGTTATCGACCACGCAACTGTTCACGGCACAATTGACTTTGTAAGGCGTGACAGCATCGACGCGTGGACGCTGCCCAAGATGATAGTAAAATGATTTCTGTGAGTCCCAAGATTTTATCTTTATTTGTCGCGTCGCTCCAGCTGGTATGCTATTTCTCACCTCCACGTCACGCTGGTGAAGCTGATGACCTTCCATGTCGTAGTAGGAGATGTTGAGCGAAAGACTGACGATGCCGGCCTGTAGGCGATTGGTGACAAACATTGTCTCCGCGGTAGCGCGGAGCGGTTTGTCATAACCTGACAGAGTCACTAATTCCGCCGAAGGTGCGACTATGGTGTCGAAAGGGGATGCGATTGTGATGGTATCAGCGGAGGTGACTTTTGGCTTGGGTTTCAGTTTGCCACGGCGAGTGTCATCGCTCCAACTGTTTAAGCTGATAAAAATCAGTGCCATGCAAACAAATAGTGAACGTATGGCCAGATTGCCGAAATTTTTTCCAGAGGGCGTTTTCATAGGTATCTCGGCTCTAAGGGGATAGCAGGTTCTGGGAATAATCGCACGCATCCTTCCATGTCGGGAGGACGATTTTCTCGCCTGGACAGCACGAAGCGGTACATATACGGGAGCAGACGCCACCAATTGAATATTAATTTTTTGCCATACTCTTTAATGGTGAGACGTGAGTCTTCATCGGTAAGTGAGATGGTGTAGCGTTTTGGCGACGATAGTTCTGTGCCGTCATCGTTGCGGGAGGTGAATATCCTCGCATCATATACTCCTCGTTTCGACGTGGTGGAAAGGTATCCCATTACTGTGCCGGGTCGCAAGGTCATGTCTGCGCCTTTCACCACTACCATGCGGTAAAGCGTGGCTGCTGAACCCGGATTACGAGGTGAGTAATCAGCTCTTTCGATGGCCATGAGAGTGCCCTCTGAGGCAAATTCCCATATCCCTTCTACGATGTGAAGCGGCAGATTGGCAAGTCGTTGCTTGACGTCGGCAAGTTCGTAACCGTTTATAACTTCCGATTTTTTAGGGATGTCGTCTAAGAGTGTACTTCCGGTAACAGCTGCAGCAGCCCATTCAACAGGTAGGACTGCCGCTGCAATTACTATCCACACTTGCAAATGGGTGCGGATGGTGGAGATTATGGAATGGAGAGATGTTTTCAATGTTATGAAGATGGATAAGTTAGATATTCTCTTGATGTTAAGTAACGAAGGGTCGCTAATTCCATCCGCCACATCGGGTTCGCGGGTTAGGTTCTCTTTCTCAGCTCTTCTTCGTGCTGAAGTTATAGGCGAATCCGAATGAGAGGATTTCCTTGAGCTGGAACTTGTGCCACTTTGTCTCTCGGTCGGTGACGGCCGGGGTGGATGAATCGTAACGCATGTGTACGTAAATCTGTGTTGAGAGGAAGCGGTTAATGGCGAATGAAATGGTGTTCTCCCAGTCTGACTGGATGTAGCTGTAATCAGAGAATACGAATAGGCGTGAGCGGAGGTTGATGTTGTCGCAGATGTCCCATGTGAGTTTGCCTTCTGCGTTGGAACCGACCTCAGTTACCAGGTTTCGGCCTTCTTTGATGCCGAATTTTGTCTCGTCCATATCCTTGTTGATACATGTCTTCATGTTAAGTGACACGGGGGAGATTGATGCGTCAAATTTGAACGTCTTTTTGGGGTTTACGTAGTTGTAAGTCATACCGACACCGACATTGAGCTCTCCGGGTGAAAGGAACGATGCTTTGAGTTCATTGGAGTTTGGCGGGTAATTGTTGAGGAGCTGAGTTTTGAATGTGACATTGGTTGAATAGTACCAACGTTTGCTCGCTTTATAACCGAAGAGCATATTGTACTGGAACAGGTCGTCGGATATGTTGTAATCATGTACCTTGTCGTCGGGGGCGTTATTGACACCGAGCTTGTACTGGAATGTGGTCTCGAAGAGGAGGTTGGGGTGGAATGCGGGATTGAGCTTGACATTATAGTAGATGTTGGCAAGCATGTTCAAGTTGTTGTTGCCGCCTTGATACCAGTTGGGTGACACGTATGCCTGTGAGAACTGGAGCGAGCCGTTGAACGTCTTAAGCCAGTGCTTGCGCTCATATTCCACTTCGATTTTGTCTTTTGGGGCATCGGTGGCCTTGGGGGCTTCGGCGATGACTATTTTGGCGGTTTCCGGATCGACTGTGGCTGTGAATTTGCGTGGTGGCTCAGGGAGCTTAGATTCTACGTACACTACTTCGCCGGGGCTGTTGAGCACGAAATATTGGCGAGCCTTGCGAATCAGGGCATATTGGAATGCGTCATCGTCAAGCCATTTGAAGGCATTGGATCCCGACGGGTCGTAGCTGGGCCGGTAGCTGTCGATGTTGAGGGAGTCAAGGATATGGAGCTTGTCGAACACTACGGGGCGGAAATAGTTGAACGGGATGGGTTTCTCTTCTATATATACCTCTTCGATTACCGGGAGCGGATCCTCGTATTCAGGCCACACTCGGAATCCGTCGATAATGGTGATGGTGTCATTTAAGAGGGTGTCCGTGGGCAAGATAAGTGAGTCAACCGGGACATAATTATAGATTTCCGCGCGTGTGGGGATGTTGAAAAGACGTATTTCTTTCGGGAGAAGTCGCACTTCCGACTGGGCAAGAGAAGTTAGTCCCCCTGTGAGCATAGTGATGGCTAATAAAAGTGACGGCTTGGAATTCATAATTTACCTTTTGGGAAACGTGATGATGATGAACGGATTTATGCTTTTTATGGGATGCTGCACAGATTTCTGCTAAGGCTTAATATAAAGAGCATAAATCGGGTTAATGGATATTTGGCAAAGGTATAAAAAAAATGTGTCATTCACAAACGTTGAGGAAACAATGCTTGTGAATGACAAATTCTTTCTATGTCCGCGACACCCCGTCGGGGAATTACTATCTTTTCGTGCAGTGTCCGGCTATGAAAGCTCCCACTGAGAAGAGTGCCAATGCGCAGATAAGGATGTGGCAGCAACGCTCGCGTTTTTCCTTACGCTCCAATTGTTTTTCCAAATCCTTTAATACCTGAATCTCTTTTGCCTCTTCGCTCTTCAATAGTGCCATAGTTGAGTCTGTTTTTTTAGAATAGTTAAACTTAAATTTTTTCCTTTATGCTATTCTAACACTCAACTATGAGAGTTGGTTTGAGCTTTTAAGATACTTTATGAAATACCCTTTCAGATATACCGTTCGTCGGGGAAATACGAGGGAAATATGTTAAATTAACTCATTACCAGATTACCACTCGCTCGCTTTCGGGGCGGTACATCGGCTGACCTTCGGTTATGCCGAATGCTTCAAAGAAGGGGGCGATGTTGCGGAGGGTCACGTTCACGCGGTTTTTGCCGAGTGAGTGGACGTCACCGGTGGTGAGTGAACGAATCTCTTCGTCGCGGATATTATTGGCCCAGAGGTTTGCGTAGTTCATATAGAATACCTGAATTGGGTCGTAGCCGTCAATCTTGGCTTCGGGCGACTTAACGTCTACGCCTTTCTTCTCCTGTGAGTCGAGGAATGCTGTCATAGCCACGCGGAGTCCACCTTGGTCAGCGATATTCTCGCCGAGGGTGTAACGACCGTTGGCGTGAACGCCGGGGAGCACTTCTACGGAGTCAAACTGAGCGATGAGACCTTCTGTCTTAGCCTTGAACTTGGCTGCATCTTCCGGTGTCCACCAGTCGGTCATGTTGCCGTTGGCGTCAAAGTTGCGGCCCTGGTCGTCAAAACCGTGAGTCATCTCATGGCCGATAACCACGCCGATACCGCCGTAGTTTTCAGCATCTGATGCGTTGGGGTCGAAGAAGGGAGCCTGGAGAATAGCGGCGGGGAACACGATTTCGTTGGCCAAAGGATTGTAGTAGGCATTTACGGTCTGAGGTGTCATACCCCATTCTGTGCGGTCAACGGGCTTGCCCCACTTGGCATACTGTTCCTTCTGGTGCCACATACCCACGTTGTGCATATTCTCGTAGTAGCTGAGCTCGGGATTGATTTCCATTGTGCTGTAATCTTTCCATTTGTCGGGATAGCCGATCTTCACGGTGAAGGCTGCGAGTTTCTCGCGTGCGCGTGCCTTGGTGGTGTCGCTCATCCAATCGAGGTTGTCGATATGTTTACCGAGGGCGGTGCGGAGGTTCTCTACAAGGCCAATCATGTAGTCCTTGGATGACTGGGGGAAGTATTTCTCAACATAAAGTTGACCAACAGCCTCGCCAAGCGCGCCTTCGGTTGCACCGAGAGCGCGTTTCCAAAGGGGACGAAGCTCCTGAACGCCGCTCATCACTTTGTTGAATTCAAATGAAGAGTTGGTGAAGTCGTCGCTAAGAGTTGAAGCGGCCTGTGCCACATATTTCCAAAGGTAGAAGTCCTTGATTTCACGGTCGGTGAGAGTGCCCATGAGCTGGTTGCCGCGAGCCACTGACTTGGGGTCGGTGACAATAATAGTGTCGGGCGTCTCGATGCCCATAGTCTCGATGAAGATGCGGTCCCAGTTCACGTTGGGATAATCAGCCTTAATCTGGGCGATGGTGCGGGGATTGTACATGCGGGTGATGTCGCGGCTTTCCTCGCGGGTGAGGGCCTCCTCAGCCATTGATGTCTCAATCTTCATCACGTTCTTGACAATACGCTGTGCATCTTCTTCAGAGTAGCCAGCGTTTTTCATCTGGTCGGCGATAAGTTTCTTGTAGGCTTCGCGTACAGTGGTGTTGCGTTCATCGTTGAGAAGGTAGTAGTCACGATCGCCAAGGCCCATGCCTCCACCTGAGAGGTACATTGCATAAACGTTTGAGTTCATCATGTCCTCCATAGGGCCAGTGCTGACAAACGGGTTGGAATAGCTTGTCTGCATCCACATGAACAGATCTTCCATACCTTCGTGGGGAGTATCTTCGATTTTCTTGAGGTCGGCGAGGATGGGCTTAGCGCCTTCTGCATTGCGGCGCGCTGTGTCCATGGCCTGTGAGTAAACGGTCCAAACTTTCTGAGCCACGGTTCCGGGTTCGGGATTGGTGGCGCCGAGATTCTCAACGAGGCTGCGCACGCGGTGTTCAGAGGAGTCGTTGAGGATGTTGAACTGGCCGTAACGGGCATATTCAGCTGTGAGGGGATGAGCTTCCATCCACCCCTTGTTGATGTGGGTGTAGAAGTCAGTTCCCGGAGCGATAGTTGTGTCGATGTAGTCAGGATTGATGCTTGCCAAATGGTCAGCAGCGTCCTTCTTACATGACACAGCAGAGATAGTAAGAGTCATTGCTACTGCTGCAAATGGAAGAATTTTCTTCATTTATTGGTTAATTAAAATTATAGTTACTATATTGGATATTAAGCCGATAAGATTCGTTATGGATCTTATAAGTCATATAAGTCATATAAGTCATATAAACTTATAAGCCATATAAGTTTTATAAATCTTCTCAATCCTCAATTCTCAATTGCTCAAGGATTGCTTTAAGCTCCTCCTCTGTGGTGGTGAGTCGCGAGCGGCAGGCACGCAGAAGCTCGGAAGCTCGGCGTGTGTAAGTGGCCAAGTGGTCAATGTCGCAATTGTCGCTCTGCATCATCCGGAGGATTGATTCCAGCTCTGTCACACTTTGAGCATAGCTCAACCCCTCCACCGGGGCAAATTTCGGTTCGTTGTCAGCCATCAGTTTTGATTACTCGTCCTAATCGGGTGGTCAATTTGGAGTGGCCATCCGTTTCGTAACGAAGTTTTGGTTACTTGCTTGCCTTGGGGGCATTAGGATGCTTGTCGATAGCTCCGGAAATTTTAGAGAAAATTTCATCGACATGTCCTGAGCCTTCGATTTTCTGATATTTCCCCTCTTTCTGGTAATAATCGCGGAGGGGAGCGGTGGTGGAATGGTAAACCTTCAGACGGTTGCCGATTGTCTCGGCATTGTCGTCGGCACGGCCGGAAATCTGTCCGCGCTTGATAAGTCGTTCCATGAGTTCTTCGTCGTCAACTTCAAGTCCGATTACGGAGTGGACCTCTTCGCCGCGTTCTTCGAGCATCTTCTTGAGTGCCTCTGCCTGCGGGATAGTGCGTGGAAATCCGTCAAATATAAATCCCTGAGCATTTGGGCGCAAGCGGTCCACTTCAGCTGCGAGTATGTCAACCATAAGGTCGTCGGGAATAAGTTGCCCCTTAGAGATGTAGCTGTCTGCTACTTTCCCTAATTCAGTGCCGGCTTTGATTTCCGCGCGGAGAACTTCGCCGGTTGAGATATGGGTTAGACCATATCGGTCAATGAGCTTTTGGCTCTGGGTGCCCTTTCCGCTACCGGGGGCACCGAAAATTACGAGATTGAACATTCTTTTTACCTATGTAAAACGTACTTATATCTAATTCAGGGTCCTCAAAGGTTTTAGTAATATAAAATTTATACCAACTTATATTTTTACGATTACTTAACGTTTTCAGAGCCGTCATAGTTCTCAGAACCATCAGAGTTTTCGGAGAAATTCTCAATTCTCCTCATCAAGGATGTAGATGTCGTTGAGGTTGCGGGCGAGACCGTCAATGTCGAGACCATAGCCGATAATGAACTTCTTGGGAATCTCAAAACCCACGTAATCAGCATGCACATCGGCTTGAAGTGCTTCGGGCTTGAAGAGAAGAGTGGCGATTTTTATGCTTGCCGGTTCCATCTCCCGGAGGTCGTCGATGAGTTTCGCCATGGTGTTACCGGTGTCGATAATGTCCTCCACCAGCACCACGTCGCGACCTTTGATGTCTTCGCCAAGACCCATGATTTTCTTCACTTTGCCGGTGGAGCCGGTGCCTTCATAGCTTTTCAGGCGGATGAATGTCACCTCGGCATCAATGTCGGTGGCGCGAAACAGGTCCATCGCAAAGGGAGTGGCTCCGTTAAGCACACAGATAAACAGAGGGGTCTTCCCCTCGTAATCACGGGTTATTTGTTGGCCTATCTCCTTCACGCGGGCCTGTATGCGCTCGCTTTCGATGTAAGGCCTAAACTTCATACCTTGGTATGACTTATATTTCATGGCTACTGACAAATTGCTGTTTGAAGAGTAAAATTTGGCGCAAAGTTACTCAAAATCTTTACAATCCCCAAATTTCCGACCTAAATTGCATCAAATTTCAATTTTGAATAGCCTTTTTAAGTGACCTTTTTGAGAGACCTGTACGGACGCACCTTGGTGCGTTTCCCCCCCCCCCTCCGGAACGGGGTCGTCGTATCACGATACGGATGAAAAAATCCCAGTCGTAGGGATGCACCACAGTGCGTCCTCCCGGGACCGGCCGAGGAATAAGGCGCTTCCTTCCCGCCAAAGCGCCCACTGACGTCCGGGTCGTGGAGCTTTCGATTCCCTCTTCATACATCTTTGAGGGTTAGTTAATTACATTTTAGTTGATTGATATTTAAAAATATTAAATAATGTTAATGGGGGGGGGGGTAAATCATTTGATTTTATATGCTGATTTAGTAATTTTGCAATCCAAAAAATGAATCTCAGTTTTATTATAATTTTAGGGCGTGTAGAGCCTATTCTGTAGTAACTATAAAACTTTAGCCGAATATAAACTCTGACACTATACCTTAACTTACACTCTATAAAATGTTACGCAAATTATTTATCTGCGCAGTGCTGTTTCTCACCGCCTCTATGGCCCAGCGAGTTTCTGCCCAGGAAGTAGCTATCAAAACCAATGTCGCAGCCGACGCTCTGCTCAACGTAAACCTTGGTGCAGAGGTGGGACTCGCCCCCAAATGGTCGCTTGATGCCACCGCTGAGTTCAACGGCTGGAATCTTTCCCATGGCCGCCGCTGGAAACATTGGTATTTGATGCCCGAAGCCCGCTATTGGTTCTGCCAGAGGATGGGTGGTCACTTCTTGGCGGCTCACGTTATGGGTGGACAATATAATATAGGTGGTTTCGACGGAAAATTCCATTTCCTCGGCACTGACGCCCGCAAGCTCAAGGACACTCGCTACCAGGGCTGGTATGCCGGCGCAGGTATCGGATATGGTTACGCCTGGATGCTCTCCCCCTCATGGAACCTCGAAGCCGAGCTCGGAGTAGGATACGCCTTCACCCGCTATGACCGATTCAAATGCGCAAATTGCGGTAAGAAAATCGAGGACAATCGCCCACACAACTACTGGGGCATTACAAAAGCCGCAATTAATATAGTTTACATATTCTAAACCTAACCTCAATAACCCAAACAAACGATATGAAAAAAGCATTGACACTCACACTCCTGCTCGCTGCGATAACCACGGCGGCCAATGCCCTTGTACCCGTTTCGGTGCCTGAGGTTAAGGACGCATCCGTGACCCGCGAAGGGAATTTCCTACACGTGGCGATGGATATACCTCTCTCTTCAGTGCCTGTAAAGAGCAATACCGCTGTATTCCTTACACCTACGCTCACCAATGGCGACCACCAGCTCGAACTTTCCGATGTGGCTGTATATGGCCGCAAGCGTGAGATTTACCACGAGCGCGAAGGAAAGAATGCCGCCGAACCGGCTGCCGCAAAAGTGTTTAAGGCTAAGGAAGCTCCTGCTTCACTCGCATATTCCGAGGTGATACCTTGGGAAGATTGGATGGATGGCGCTACTCTCTCGCTCCAACGCACCGATTACGGCTGCTGTGCCAATATCGAAGGTGAAGGTGCACGCGAACTCGCCCTCTTCAAGCTCCCTGAAGAACCTAAGGAGTTTATCCCGGTGTTCCAGTACGTGCGCCCTGTGGCTGAAACGGTTAAGAGCCGTTCGGTGACCGGGCAGGCGTTCATCGATTTCAGGGTCAATAGCACGGTAATCATGCCTGACTACCGCCGTAACACCGTGGAACTTGCAAAGATACGTGCCACAATCGACAGCGTGGCAACAGATAACGATATTACCGTGCGTACCCTCTCTATCAAGGGTTTCGCTTCGCCTGAAGGCTCTTACGCCAATAATGAGCGGCTTGCTAAAGGGCGCACGGAAGCTCTCCGCGACTATGTGCAGGGTCTCTACAATTTCCCTGCCCGCATAATCCGGACATCCTACGAACCTGAGGACTGGGAAGGTCTCGTGAAGGCTCTCGAGCATAGCGATATCCCTAACCGTGATGCCATCATTGAGATTGCAAACAGTTCTCTCGACCCCGATGCGCGTGACAAGAAAATCAAAACCACCTATCCTCAGCAGTATGCGTGGATTCTTGCCGATGTGTATCCCGCCCTCCGTCATTCCGACTACAAAATCGATTTCGAAATCCGTAGTTTCACTGACGTAGAGGAGATTAAACGACTTGTGAAAACCCAGCCTCAGAAGCTGAGTCTCAATGAATTCTTTATGGCAGCCCAGACTTACGAACCGGGTTCTCCCGACTACAATGAACTATTTGAAACTGCCGTGAGAATGTACCCCGACAGCGAGGTGGCCAATCTCAATGCCGCCAATGCCGCGATGCAGCGTAAGGACTATACTGCCGCCGCCGCCTACCTTAAAAAGGCCGGCGACACCCCCGAGGCAATCTACGCCTCCGGACTCCTTGCTGCACTCACCGGCGACCGTGAACGAGCCCTCCAGCTCCTTCATCAAGCCGCGCGCCTGAAAGTCTCCGACGCCCCCGCCGCGATTGAGCAGCTCGAAGGTCTCAATTAACAAAATCCGGATCGGATGAAAAATCCCCGGTCGTAGGGACGCACCATGGTGCGTCCTCCCGGAATCCGCCGAGGAATAATCCGGCTCCGGCACGGCCAAGTTTCTACAGGACGCACCATGGTGCGTCCCTACAGCCAGTCCCTCCCCTCCTCAAAACCAATCAAATAAAATAAATCAAAATAACTTTTTCAGAAAACATGAAAACATTCGCAAAAATCTTATTTGGATTCTCAGCCATAGTTTTCGCAGCTTGTTCATCGAATGAGCCGATCGATGCCCCTGAGAACCCCGAAACACCCGGTAACGACGTGTCATACATGTCCGTTGCTATTGCTGCCCCAAAAGATGCTGGTTCTCGCGCAACTGACGGGGGATATGAGCCCAGTTGGAAAACAGAAGATGAGCATACGGTAAATTCAGCTGACTTCTATTTCTTCCAGAAAAATGGAGCATACGCCTTTAGTGCTACTGCAACAGTCACACCAGAAAAGAATGATAAAGATGGGAATACCCCTAATTTCGAATATATATGTAAGCAAATACTTGTACTTAATGGTGTAAAGGATAAGAACTACCCAGAATATTTGATTACTGTACTTAATAAACCCAAAGGCTTCGATCCAGGCTCAACTTTGCAGGAAACTGCTGAGAAATTAACAGCTTTTACAGATGCTAACAATGGCTTTGTAATGACTACATCTTCATTCTTTGGTGACGTGAAAGTAAATAATAGTACTGACTTACGTCATGATGCTAAATATTTTACCACTAAGCTTAATCCCGATGACTTCAAAACAAGCTATACCGCAGCAGGTGTTGCAGATCCCGTTGAAATTCATGTTGAGCGTCTTAAAGCTAAGGTTGAAGTTACTTTAAGTGTAAAAAACTCAGTTTGGTCAGATGATAACGGTGTAAGTTACTATAAATTATCTCAGACTCTTGGTGGTGGTGATAACACAACCGGCAACGGTGGACTTCAATCGCAAGATAATTTATATGTTAGAGTTATAGGATGGAGTCTTAATGCGACAGCAAAAGAAAGCCGCATGAGCAAGATTCTTGACGATACTTGGAAAGATAATACATCTACTCCATTATGGACCGGATGGAATAAATCATCCGATTGGCGTTCATTCTGGGCTAAATCAGCTGTTTATGGTATTAATGAAGTTAAAAGGACAGATGACTCACCGCTCTATTACATACCTGCAAAAGATGTTGCAGGTAGCAAACTTGCTTTTGATGTCCCAAAGGATAATAATTCTGAAAAAAATTATGATTACTGTTACGAGAACACCAACTCGCCCGATAATATTTTCCAAAAAGTTGATGGAGGTAATCTTTATGATAAGAATAATAAACAAGTTGCAGTTAAAACTCCCCTTGTTACCCATGTTGTGCTTCATACACAAATCTATAAGTTAGAGAAGGATGGAGAAAAAGAAAGTATGAAGTCAGCCGGTAAGCTTGTGCAATATATGGGCGTTCTTTACACCGCCGACTCATATAAGAACCTTCTTCTCAATAATCTACAGGCTAATAACAATCTTAACTTCTGGGTTAAAACGTCTGCAGAGGGTGTCACACCGGAAACATACAAGCAAATCGACAATAGCTTCATTACAATTTCCCCAGACAAGACTGAGAATCATAAACTTGGGCAAATCGCTGTCAGTGTGAATACAGAAAATAAGACGACTGTATATAAGAAAACAGTGAAAGATGATAACACTGAGGAATATGTAGCTTACACCGATTTTAATACAGCTTTCGGATCGGCTTTGAACTCGGTTATCGATAAAGATAATGTCGCATATGGTTCCGATGGTAATTCGGATGCTTTCTATTACATACCTATCGAACACCATACATTGAACAAAGATGGCAATCAGAAAACGACTGCTGATGAAGGTTACTATGGTGTAGTACGTAATCATTGGTATAAGCTTACTATTAACAGCTTCAAGTCAGTTGGACACCTCGTATTCGATCCCGGCAATGATGATACTCCCGTCATCCCCGAAGG
>JAMPEV010000001.1:662724-750861 GCA_023664955.1 Duncaniella sp. | reverse complement strand
AGTGGTATTCCTTAAAAAAATTCACAAATCACAAAAGTTTAAATGAGTTCAATAAGGCTGGGACAAATCGTTGTAACTTCAAATCCTTTAAGAAAACATGAGAAATCGAATTTTTGCTATGTGTCTGAGTGTAGTGGCTGCCTTTTCAATCTGCGCAGCTACGATGGTAGTCCAACACCCCTGGTCTGGCAAAAAAGTGGCGTACCTTGGTGATTCGGTCACCGACCCTCGCAACAATGCCAGCAAGACTAAATACTGGGGATTCCTTGAGCAGTGGCTCGGCATTACACCTTACGTATATGCCGTGAGCGGCAGGCAATGGGATGATGTCCCACGACAGACCGGCAAACTACTCGAAGAGCATGGCGATGATCTCGATGCTATCATGATATTCATGGGCACAAACGACTATAACAATGCCGTGCCCATAGGTCATTGGTATGACGAGGAGATGGCAACTGTGGACTATGGGCACCGCTACGCCAAGCGTCCGGAAAATCGTATGCGCCGCATCCCCTCAATGGACCCGAGCACTTTCAAAGGGCGCATTAACATCGCCCTCGACTCACTGAAAAGAACTTATCCCGATAAACAAATCGTACTCCTCACCCCTATCCATCGCTCGGGATTCTACCATAGCGACACGAATTGGCAGATACCAGAAGATTATGCCAACCGATGCGGCGAATATCTCGATGCCTATGTCGAAGCCATAAGAGAAGCCGGGCAAGTATGGGCATTACCGGTAATAGACCTCGGCCAATTGAGCGGCCTATACCCCCTGATGGACGAATATAGTAAATATTTCCACAATGCGGATACCGACCGCCTGCATCCCAACGATGATGGTCACCGACGTATGGCACAGACCCTCATGTACCAGCTCCTAACCCTTCCGATGTACTAAATACCCACTCCACCCTCACCGCCCGCGGCGCAGTTGGCACACTCATTCCCCGTCCCTACTCCCCCGGCTCATCCATCCACCAACATCTTATTCGACAATAATTCTTACCTGTGGAAAACCATTCAAACTAACCTCCCAAAGTTGTAAACTCTACATTTTGTCATTTTTTCGGTGGAAAAGTGCAATATTTAGGCACACACTTATTTTTCCGACTCACTTAATAATTGCATTTTTTGATGATTATTTGTAATTTTGCAAGCTGAAATAGCTTGAATTAGAATAAAAATCAATCATTCTCATGAATATCTCATATAACTGGCTTAAAAAATATCTCGATTTCGACCTGACTCCTGACCAATTGGCAGCCGCTTTGACCTCCATAGGTCTTGAAACCGGCTCAGTGGAGGAAGTTGAATCGATACGCGGCGGATTGCGTGGAATTGTTATCGGTAAGGTGCTTACCTGTGTCAATCACCCTAACAGTGACCACCTTCACGTCACCACTGTGGACCTCGGTGATGGCAATCCGACTCAAATAGTCTGCGGCGCACCTAATGTGGCTGCAGGTCAGACCGTGGTAGTCGCTACCGTGGGCACAACCCTTTACAGCGGCGACGAGTCTTTCCAGATTAAAAAGTCAAAAATCCGCGGCGAGGAATCATATGGTATGATATGTGCTGAGGATGAAATTGGAACCGGTACTTCACACGATGGTATCATCGTAATTGACGAAGAGGTTAAGCCCGGCACCCCTGCCGCTGAATACTTCGGACTTTCTTCCGACTATCTTCTCGAAGTAGACCTTACACCCAACCGCATAGACGCAGCGTCACACTATGGCGTAGCCCGCGACCTTGCCGCTTGGATGGCACAGCACTCAACCCCATCCACACTTCATTGTCCCGAAGTGGAAGCCTTCACAATTGAAAAGCCCGAAGGCGGTGTGACAGTCGAGGTAGAAAACATTGAAGCATGTCCTCGCTACACAGGTGTCACCGTTAAGAACGTAACCGTCAAAGAGTCACCCCAATGGCTTAAAGACGCGCTCTCCACCATCGGACTTCGTCCCATCAACAATATTGTCGATATAACCAACTATCTCCTCCATGCGATGGGACAGCCGCTACATTGCTTTGATGTCGACAAAATCACCGGTGGCAAAATCGTGGTGAAAAACGCCACCGAAGGAGAAAAATTCGTCACACTCGACGGTGTGGAGCACACATTAGATGCTCGTGACTTGATGATTTGCAACACCGAAGTGCCGATGTGCATCGCCGGTGTGTTCGGCGGACTTGATTCCGGAGTGACCGAAGCCACTACCTCAGTGTTCCTCGAAAGCGCATATTTCAACCCCACCTCCGTGCGCAAGACAGCCCGTCGCCACGGACTCAACACCGATTCCTCGTTCCGTTTCGAGCGCGGAGTTGACCCCAACAATACCTTGTATGTGCTAAAGTTAGCAGCACTCATGGTTAAAGAACTTGCTGGCGGCGAAATATGCGGTCCGCTCTGCGACAACTATCCCGAAAAGATACTTCCCGCCGAAGTGACACTCGGATTCAAATACCTTAACGACCTTGTTGGCAAGGATATTCCTGCCGACACTGTCATTTCCATCCTCAAATCGCTTGAAATGGGAATCGTGAACATCGACGAAGATAAAGTGGTGATGAAAGTCCCCACCTACCGTGTGGATGTGACACGCCCATGCGACGTGGTGGAGGATGTGCTCCGAATATACGGCTATAACAATGTGGAAATCGGTGACACCGTCCAGTCTTCGATCTCATATAAATCATTTGAGGATGAGGATAATAACCTCCGCAACCTCATTAGCGAGCAACTAATTGGTGAAGGATTCAACGAAATTCTCAATAACTCGCTCACCGCTGAAGCATATTATACCGACCTTGAGCAATATCCCGCCACTCACTGTGTACATCTGCTCAATCCGTTGAGCAATGACCTAAACGTGATGCGCCAGACACTGATATTCGGCGGCTTGGAATCATTGAGCCACAACATCAACCGCAAGACCGGCGATGTATCAATGTTTGAATTCGGCAATGTGTACATCTTCAAAACCGATGCCGAATGTACAGCTGAAGCTCCCCTCGCTCCATTCAAAGAACATTCACGCCTTGCATTGTGGATGACCGGCGCATTCCGACCCGGCAACTGGGCTCGCCCAGAACAGCCCGCCACCATCTACGACCTTAAGGCCGTGGTGGCCAACATTCTCGCCCGTCTTGGCATCTCGCAGAATGAAGTGACCCTTACCAAGGGGAGCGGTGAGCTTTATGCCGCAAGCCTCGATGTGGTTACTCGCTCTCGCAAGTATCTGGGCTCCATCGGCATAGTGTCAAAGAAACTTCTGAGCAAGTTTGACATAAAGCAGGATGTGTACTATGCCGAATTTGACTGGAACGCCCTCGTCACCCTCGCCACAAAGAAAAAAGTAACCTACCACGCCCTCGCAAAGACTATGCCCGTGAAACGCGACCTCGCCCTGCTCCTCGACAAGAGTGTGGCAATGGCCGAAGTCGAAGCCGTAGTACGTGAAAGTGAACGCCGTCTCCTCAAGGATGTAACCCTCTTTGACGTATACGAAGGTAAGAATCTACCCGAAGGTAAGAAATCCTACGCCATAGCACTCACCCTCCAGGATGACGAGAAGACCCTTCAGGATAAGCAGATTGAAGCCGTGATGAACAAAGTAATCACCAATCTCAAGAAAAAACTTAACGCTGAATTGCGCTAAGATTCCCAATATCTCAGAACCGGTGCAAGCCGGCTCTGAGTCATTTCTATTTGTAAATAATTAATAACCAAAATATTCTCAATATAATTCACCATGGGAAGAGCTTTTGAATATCGCAAAGCAAGAAAACTCAAACGTTGGGGTAACATGTCACGCACATTTACCCGCATTGGTAAGGAAATCACTATCGCTGCCAAGGCAGGCGGTCCTGACCCCTCTACCAACCCTCGTCTCCGCGCCCTTATGCAGAATGCAAAGGCCGCCAATATGCCTAAGGACACCGTAGAACGCGCTATTAAGAAGGCAACCGACAAGGACGCAGGCGATTACAAGGAAATTACTTACGAAGGATACGGACCTCACGGAATCGCTATCTTCGTTGAAGCTGCGACTGACAACAACACACGCACTGTAGCCAATGTGCGCTCTTATTTCACAAAACATGGTGGGAATCTCGGCACTCAGGGTTCACTCACATTCCTTTTCGACCACAAAAGCGTGTTTAAAATCCAGCCCAAGGATGGTGTGAGCCTTGACGATCTCGAACTCGAACTCATCGACTACGGTGTTGACGAACTCGGCCACGACGAAGATGAGGATGGCAACGAGCAGATAGTACTCTACGGCGCATTCGAGGAATATGCCAATATTCAGAAGTATCTCGAAGACAATGGTTTTGAAATCATCTCTTCTGAATTCGAGCGCATACCCAACGACCTTAAGGAAGTTACCGAAGAACAGCGTGCAGCTATCGAAAAACTCCTCGAAAAGCTTGAGGACGATGAAGATGTCCAGAATGTGTTCCACAACATGAAGGAGGACTAATCCATTGCATTATCCCAAGTAAGTTATATTCGAAAAGTTACTAAGTAAATATAAATAACACCACCGGGAGAGCTTGTTGACGCTCTCCCGGTGGTGTTATTCATATAAACCGGTCCGTGGAATTGCCACCGATTTAGTAACGATAAAAAAACGACTTATTCCCTGATGAGAGTCACATCATCGATTTGGCAGGATGCGTCGGCATCACCGACTGCGTAGAACCCCACTGTCACTTCGCCATTTTTCACCCGGACATCAGGCATCGAGATATTTTCCCAACCGGCTGATTCAGTGGCAGAGTTGAGTGAGCATTTATAGGTCCTTCCTCCTGACTCGGCATACATATACAATTCCTTAAAACCCTTCGTGTACTTAACTGCCAGCGACATTATGTAAGTTCCATCAGGAACCCTAACGAAATCGTCTGATTCAATCTTTTGCCATACCCTCCTAACAAAAGGCACCTTGTCAGCTATGTTCAGACTCTTTTCGCCTATCACGCTGCGGCGATCCTCCTCAGTGTTAAAATAGTTGAGCTGCGGAGAATCAGGACCTTCAATCATCACTTTATTTCCCTCAATCACCTCTGTGACCCAACCTGTCAAAGCATCCTGACGGGGCTTCACAGCGAGAGGGACAGTGCGGCGATCTGCCTCAAAACTTCCATTCTTCACATAATTATTATCGGGGGCAACACGCCACTCACCTGTTTTAGCATTTAGTTCCCAAGATGACAGTGAGTTAAGATAAGGAATATCACCATTGAACGACACAGGCATCCACTGGTTGTAGCCCAAACCGTTACCGGCAAAATCAGCCCAGCGATCTCCGCAGAATATCACTGTGGTGTCCTGCGAGCCTTCGAGAGTATAGAAAAAACCGGTCTGAGAAATGTGTGAATAATCCTTTTCACTGCCACCCATAATCTGCATATCATTTGTGGGGGTATACGGACCATAAATATCATCGGCCATCACATAATAAGTATAGGAACAATCCCATCCATAGATGTTTGACGCCACCATATAATATTTACCACTGTACTTGAACATGCAGTTACCTTCACGGCTTTCACCCTTACATACCTCATGACAATTCAAAAGACCCGGAACACCGTCCACCATACCGATTTCCGAGACATATTGCCGCGCACGTCCACGGCCATAGGAGTATATGAGATATGATTTCCCGGTATCCTGGTCAGTGAACACGGTCTGGTCGCCAGTGTTGGAAGTACCTATAATTGGAGTCATGTCAATCTCGTGGCTCCATTTGTAATCCCCGGCGGGAGAGTCGCATATGGCCACAAGTACTTTCGCTCCATGCTGGATAAACATTGCATACACCTTAGCGTCAGCGAGATAAGCCACACCCATACGCCCCAGCCAGGTGGGGCGCGAATGTTTCAACACTTCATCCTTGGTAAGGACAATATTTTCGGGAGTCCAGTTAACAAGGTCATCGGAGGTATAGCAGGTGACGCCTTGAAAGTGATTATGTTCCAATGTCACCGAAGGATTATTGCGGTACGTTTCTGCTTCTTTATAGTAAACGCCATACCAATAATATTTCGGAGAGTTGGTCACAGGATCGATAAACTTAAAAATACCACCCCCCTGACTGTAAATTGGAGTTCCTTCCGTAGTATCCCAAAATCGATCGTTAGTAATAGTGTGCCAGTCACTTTCGGCGTTGACACTCGATTGCGGTACAATCGATACAGTCTCGGCATGCGTCTTCGCTCCATACAACGCCGAGACCGACCATATAAATCCCACGCTAAGTAACAAGTTGAAACGTTTCATGATAAGTAAGTGAGTTAAATATAATAGGTAAAACCAAGTTTCATCCGCAAAGGTAATTAAAATATCATCCTCACCAAAATTCCACAAAAAATCCGATTTGAAGATTCGGGCAGAAATGTATAACTTTGCCATCAATTTAACAAATAGCAAGATGGAAATTCGCACGAGGGCTTCAAAGCAGGTGGACATGCTCCACGGACCACTTGCAGGTAAAATTTTAGTGTTCGCCATACCTCTGATTGCCAGTGGCATACTCCAACAATCATTCAACGCAGTCGACGTTGCCATTATCGGGCGGTACTCCACGAGCCACGCAATCGCGGCAGTGGGTAGCAATGGGCCGATAATCAGCATTCTTGTAAATTTGTTCCTCGGTATTGCCGTGGGTGCCAACGTGGTGATAGCCACCTACATCGGTCAGAAGCACTTTAATGCCGTTCGCCGTTCCGTATCGACGGTAATGATTATTGCCCTACTATCCGGATTCCTGCTTCTCGCCCTCGGCACATCATTGGCACGCCCCATCTTAGAGGCAATGGAGGCCCCGGCTGACGTACTCGAACTCGCCACGCAGTATCTCCGCATCTACTTCTGCGGGATGCCGTTCATGATGATCTACAATTTCGGTTCGGCGGTTATGCGAAGCATAGGTGACACGCAGCGACCATTCTATGCACTCCTTGCTGCCACCCTCTGCAATTTTGTGCTTGATTGGCTATTCGTAGCACAATTCGGCATGGGAGTTGACGGCGTGGCATGGGCCACAGTGATAGCCAATGGTTTGAATGCTGCCATAATGGTGTGGTTTCTCGTCCGGGAACCTGACCCCGTCACTCTATCCTTGAAATCATGGACCCTTTCTCGTAGTGACTTCAAGAAAATGCTCCAAATCGGTGTGCCTGCCGGTCTTCAGGGAATGGTGTTCTCCATATCCAACATCTTTATCCAAGCCTCAATCAATAAATTCGGGGCTGATGCCATAGCCGGCTCTGCCACCGCCCTCACATACGAAGCCTACTGCTACTATATCGTAGCGGCATTCAGCCAGGCCACCATCGCATTCACAGGACAAAATTATGGTGCTCATTTACCCGACCGATGCAAAAGGGTGTTACTAATCTGCATGGCATACAGTATGTTAATATGCGGCATAGCCAATAGCCTAATCGCCTTTAACAGTGAGTCATGCCTACGGCTATTCACCACCGATCCAGAGGTGATACATTACGGGCAAGTCAGATTCCACACCGCATTAGTGTTTCAATTCCTCGCCAGCTCCTACGAAATATCCGGAAGTTATATGCGAGGTCTGGGTTACTCGGTCACCCCGATGCTCCTCACCATCTTCGGCACATGCGTGTTGCGTCTGGGATGGTGCTACGTCTTTCCCAAAATTGACAACACCTTTCAAATGCTCCTCACCATCTATCCCATCACGTGGTGTGTCACCGGCATAGCCGTCATCACCGCCGCCATATACGTTCAGCACAAAGTGTTCCGGAAAATAGAAAAGGCGCGGTGAGATAGTCTAAGGTAAGATGGTAAGGAGGATTCTTTATGGAACAAGTGCCATAGAGTCAATTATTTTGAAATTCTATTTTTTTTGTAATTTTGCAACATGAAGGGAAAAAGAATTTCCGTATTATGCTTGAATGTATTTCTTGTCTTTCCCTTGTTTTCTATAATTTATGGTTGCCGATGGATGGGTAATGACAGAGTTGATAAGATTCTTAGTCACGCTGAAAATATAATGGATAATGCTCCTGATTCAGCTCTTATACTACTATCCGACCTTTCACTGCAACCTCGTACTAATAGGGAAAAGGCTCTTTATTCGTTGCTTCTGACTCAAGCAAGGCATAAGAATTATATTGACGAGACCAACGACTCATTGATTTCCACCGCCGTTGATTATTTCGATGGGGGAGGAAAATCACCATATCTTATGAAGTCATTATTCTACAAGTCGATAATAAATTATAACGCAACAAACTACCGTCTTGCCATGAGGGCGGCATTGCGAGCAAAAGAAATGGCTATATCATTGAATGATACATACTGGCAAGCACGAACTGCCGAACAAGTAGCTCGGATTTTTTCCGCCACTTATTTCCATGAGGATGCAATAAAAAATTATAAAATTGCAGCTCTAAAATACAAAGAGTCAGGGATAGAGAATGCCTACTTTTACAGTTTAGGTGACATTGCATTAAATTATAGCAATATGCGTAATCATGAAAACGCAACCATATTCACGGATAGTATATTATCCAAGCATCCATCACCCGACATAATATCTTATTGTGCAGAAATTTTATCTTATTCTTATTATAAGTCAAATCAGCCTTTGGAAGCGAACAACTACGCTGACACATTATTAAAATACTCTAATATAGTACCATTAAGTAGTTCAAACTACTCAGTTCTTTCAAATATCAGGATTGACTTGAATCAACTCTCTGAGGCAAAAATGATGTTAGATTCAGCTTTTCGTACATCAAAGACAAATTCTGACTCGCTTTCAAGCTTCATTGCCTCAGCAAGATACTATGAAAAGCTTAACGATACAATAAATGCCTTCTTGTCTTTAAAAAAGGTGCTATCTATCCAAAACAAAATAGAACGAGAACTCATCCAACAATCGTCTGTAGTGGCACAAAGGGACTACTATGAGGATGAAATGACTATGTCAAAGCATAGAACAGCTCAACGAGATTACCTCATCTTCACCATATCTATCTTAGCTTTATCTATTATAACCGTACTTTTATTATGGCACGATTATAAAATCAAAATTCGCAACAGCGAAATAGAGTTGAAAATGTCTCAAATCATTCTATTGAGAAACGAAATGGAGCAAAGCAAGACAAAACTCACAGACATCAAATTGACTTTTGAGAGGAGCAAAAATTCAAACGAAGAACTTACTAAGAAATTAAAAGACTCCATTGAGCGACAAAACATATTAACTCAACTTTCTAACGATATATTTGGCGATAGGATAAGGCATTTGAATCTGTTCATAAATCAGTTCTATGATAATGACGGCTCTGATATCTCAAAGAAAGCTACATTCAATAATATTAAAAAAGAAATTGAAAAACTCTCTGACAAATCAAGCCTCAAAGAAATCGAACGTATTGTAAATACATTCCATCAGGGACTAATTTCCAAGATGCGCCGGGAACTTCCTGAATTTTCAGAGGATGATATAAATTTTATTATCCTTTCCATTGCTGGTTTTAATTCACGAGCACTTTCTATGTTCACTGGAATAAAGCCCAATTCAACATACATGAAACGTCGACGACTCATTGACCGTATTCGGAAGACTGGTACCCCCATTGGTAAATCAATAATTTCTTTAATCGAGAATCAATAACATAGGATGTCTCATTTTTAGGTCTACATGTAACTGTATCCATCTGATATTCAGATGTCATTCTAATAAATCACACCCACAAACAGTAACACCCTATCTATCAATGGATTAGTTACCGTGTGAAAAGCGATTATTTAAACACCTCCTAATAATCTATTTAACAGATGAATGCGTATCACCCTGTGTGGATTTATTTTCATCTTCATACACAATCAAGAGGTTTATAATATGTAATTTTGCACCATAAATTTAAATCAATCATACAATCAATCACATGAAAAAAATAATAGCTTTACTCATGCTTTGGATTATGCCGATATCAATTTTGGCAGAGTTCCCAAACGAATGCGAAGATGATTCAGATGATACAATTCAAATAGACCTTGATGTAATAAAGGAGAGAAATGACCATTATCGTCACCACATGCCCTCACGTCTAAACAATGTGGCTTGCTACTACAATAAAGGCTATTTAAAAATTAATTTTGAATCGACAGAGGGTATTGCAATTTTGAACATATACGACATAACAGGCTTTAAAGAATTTAGTCAGTCTTTTTCGACCTCTTCTTCTTTTGTTTTTTACTTGGAATTCCCTTCTTCGGCCTTGAGAATTGAAATTGTAACAAGCCATAACACTTATGAGGGTTGGCTTAATCCACTATAAGCACACATAAATTCACATCAATATAGAAATTCACAATCATTAATCATATATAAAATGAAATATGAATTAATATGGAAAAGAAAAATTTGTTCAAATTCCTAATTCTAACTGTTCTTGTGATGATTTCATTGGTTTCTTGTAGCGATGAAACTGAAAGTAATTCGATTAGGGTGAGAGTTATATCAAACACTGACGAGCCCATTAAAGTTTACGGCATTAAAAGTGTGGATGAATATGTCACCATAACTGCTTCTCATGATTTCTTGTTTAACACGGACAAAAAATATGTTTACTTCGATGCTGAATGTATGGATCTGGACACTGAGATTACCATAAAAGTTTGGGTGAACAATATCTACATCAAAGATGCTGAGCAAACCGGAATCAAATACGTCAGGACACCTAACATTCTTTTGAAAAGGGATGGCAAAAACATTTATATACCTGAATTAGAATATATCTAATCTGCTCAAATGGTACGTATGTTTTTCATTTCCAATGACAATATACAACCGACCCAAATCCTAATCCTTAATCTATGTAACTTTATGGATTACTTGAAATTATATTTATTCTTACTCATTACGGGGCTTGCATTAAGTTCCTGTTCTTCAAGTGATGAGGATGATGATGCACCGGTGATGTTATGGAGTGTTTCGGTTGAGTCGACTGGTAATACCACAACTGCCATAGATCCGAGTTCCCACTATCAGATTCAAATGGTGGTAGACGGCAATAGCTGCGAAGCCACGTTGAAATGCAATAACTACAACTCACTCGTTTTGAAGGACGGGGCTGCGGAGCTGAAAGAATACAAGGAATACACAAGTCGCTACGTGGCAACAGTATATGAGCCCGGAACCGTCAAAATAGTTTTTGATAAAATGCCCGAAGACTCAAAGGGAACATTTTTCCTATCCTATCTTTTAATAGAAGGGCATGACGGCAACGACACTAATTCGATAATGGTTGAGATTCAACGAAAGTCATAGTATAACTTTTATTTCCTAAAATCCATCACCCCATTCCTTGCAAAGCCCAGAGACTGCGAGGAATGGGGTGATGTTATATAGAATCGACCCTTGCAATACTTATTTCGACAAAGTTAGTGGTATGCATGCTCTAAATTTGATTTGGTGGGTGATAAAAGCCTATGGGTGTATCTAAAAACATGGAATTTTCATTAAAGAACGTATAAATATTTAAAGATTAGATATAAGGTATTTTGAATTAAAGGAAATTTATTGTACCTTTGTGCGTTAATTGCGTAATTGAGCAAAATTTAGTGAACTAAAAGAGGAAAATTGGTGAAATTTTCGAGAGTTTGCTTAGAAATCTTGGAAAAATAAGATGAAAATAATCTTCGAAGCTTATCAATCCGGATTACATTGCTCAAAATTAACCTTAAACGAAAAAAATCAAAAAAAATCATCTAAACATAGAATGGCAACATTAGAAAAAATCCGTAGCAAGTCAGTGCTCTTGCTCATCATCGTTGGAGCCGCATTGCTGGCTTTCATAATCGGTGACTTCTTTACATCAGGCCGTACATTCTTCGGCACAGGCACAACCATCGCAAAAGTAGGCAATCAGAAAGTAGACGTGCAGGAATTCCAGCGCCGCGTCCAGGAGGCAGCCCAGCAAGCCCAGACAAACGGCAGCCGCATCGACAACGCCGTGCTCCAGCAGCAGGTACTCAATTCTATGATTGCCGAAAAGCTTTTCCAGCAGGAAATCAACGAGCTCGGCATCGTGGTGACTGACGAAGAGCTCACCGACATGATGGTAGGCAAAAATTCTCAGTATGTAGACCAGATGGTACAGCAGCAGCTCGGAGTGCCCGATGCGGCAACAGCCCACGACATGGCTTACAACCCCACCAAATACGGTATGCCCCAGGAGCAGGCAATCCAGCTCCAGCAGTACTGGGTGAGCCTCGAAAAGTCAGTTGAGCAGATGCTTCTCCAGCAGAAGTTCCAAAACCTCTTCGCAGGCACAATGGTGGCCAATGACCTTGACACTAAGGCCATTTACGATGAAAATGCTGCCACAGCCCATGTGCTTTACGCAAAGAAGGATTTCTCATCACTCCCCGATTCAGAATATGAAGTGAGCGATAGCGATATCAAATCACTCTATAATGACGAGAAAAACCGCTACGCAATCGACGAGCCCCAGCGACTCATCAACTATATCGCCGTCAACATCGTGCCCTCGGAATCCGACATGCTCGCAGGCCAGAAGAAAGTTGAAGATGCCATCATGGCACTCAACGCCCAGCCCGAAACCCAAGGCCTGGCCGATATGCCCGAATTCGTGGTTGAACGCGCCAAAGTAGCACAGGCTACCGTCGATAACCAGCCGCGCCTCAAAGCAGCCCTCGACACAATGTCAGTAGGTCAGGCAACACTCGTGTCAAAGTCAGGCAATGACTACACAATCGCAAAACTGCTCAACAAGAGCCAGGAAGTGGACCAGATTAAATTTGATTACCTCGCAATTCAAGGCACAAAGGCACAAGTTGACTCCCTGGTGGCAGTCCTCAACAGCGGTGTGGCATTTGACTCAATCGCAGCTTCACCTCTCGTGGCACAGTCACAGCAGGATATGAGCGCATCACTCATCGATGCCAACTTCGCCCCCGTCAAGGAAATCTTCGAGGGCAAATCAACCGGCGTTTATTTCACACCCGACACAATCTCACAAGGCGGCCGCATCTTCCGTCTCAACGAGCGCACAGCTCCTGTGACAGTTTACGAGCTTGCCAACGTAACATTTACTACTGAACCCTCCAACGCCACAATCAACGGTCTTGAAGCCGACCTCCAGCAGTATATCACAACTAATAAGACAGCAAAACAATTTGCTGATAGCGCGCAAGCAGCAGGTTACACCACCTTCCCCGCCATCGTATCAGCATCTACCCCCATCGTAGGCAACCTCACTGACTCACACTCAGCTGTAGCTTGGGCAATGGATGCAAAGAAAGGTGAAGTATCACCAATATTCGGCGATATTCAGAGTGGCAAGTTCATCGTGGTAGCCCTCGATGATATCTACGAAGACGGTTACACACCGGTACGCAACTCACAGGTAATGTCAATGCTCACCACCCGCGCACGCAACAATAAGAAAGCCGAAAAACTTTTAGCAGATTATCAGGGCAAAGCAAAGGACGTGGCAGGTTACGCTCAGGTAATGGGTGCGACAGTCGATACCACCACCGTTAACTTCGGCCAGTACGCCATCCCCGGCCTTGGTATCAACGAAAGTGCAGTGATGGGTGCAATAGCTAACGCGCAGGTTAACGAACTCGTAGGTCCGATGCAAGCAAACAATGCCGTAGTAGTGCTTCAGGTAACTGAAATCGATAACGAAGGCCGTCCCTACAACGCAGAGGAAAGTGCCATCCGCTTCGACCAGCAGCGCGGCGCAGCCCGAATGCTCAACACGCTTGACCGCATCCTTCTCGGCAACCAGAAGATTAAGAATAATATCAACAAGTTCTACAGATAATGATAAGCTAACGAAAACCTGCCCCTGATTGTAGCTTTTCGTTCACTTACAGAACCATTGCCACGCAGCTCTCAAGCGTAGAGCTGACGCTGCCTCCCTCTCCATTATCACATTTTGCTTGAATAAGTAATGCGGAAACGCATAGAAGCACCGGACCATGGAGGTCCGGTGCTTTTTTTTATACGTCTTTTTCCGAAGATGGAGATATTAATCGTTAACATTTATTATTAAAGGCGATAATGACATTTGCTTGTCAATTTAAGCAGTTTTAGTTATTTTTGTGGTTTCAGGACAAATTATTAGTCCCGCATATAACAACCTCGCATTACCAAAATGGAGCCGAATTTTCTACCCAAAATAAAAAGCCGCCCCTCTTCGCGCAGAGCCACTGCTAATACAAAGGACGATAAGGAATTCGATTTCCTAATCAAGACTACTGACACCGGAGTCGAACTACTTACCGTTGATAAGGAATTGAACCCTGCGAAGCCTAATTCACGCTACTTCACCGGCGACATAGCCAATCTACTCCGGGCTATGGAATCAATCGAAAGCCATCAATTATTCAACATATCCTGG
This sequence comes from Duncaniella sp., assembly GCA_023664955.1. GTDB lineage: Bacteria > Bacteroidota > Bacteroidia > Bacteroidales > Muribaculaceae > Duncaniella. Next base: position 736,416 of record JAMPEV010000001.1, on the reverse strand, counting down.
GGAGAGAAGAATCCGGGAATAAAACTCGACGAGTATCCCTATCTTCTCTATCCATTGTCACATTGCCATAACTTAGTGTCAGCGACCGGACAACAACTCAAATCAAGCGATGCTAAGGCCACAGTGTGTATATCAATTACTGAAAAGCCCGAATACCACGCTATTATTCCCACGTGGAAAATTATATTACCAACCGGCGAAACAGTCGATAAATTCACATTTATAACAGAAAATTATATATTGGTTGACGATACCATATACCCTATCGATGACATAGGTGAAAATTACAAGCAATACACCTATTTCATCTCTCCCCTCACCGAAGGGATGATGGAACGTTATCTGTCAGTAGTTTTTTCATATTTTGATAACATAAAGGTCGAATATAATAATTACACCACTGTCCATAGTCCCGACATCATCGACACACTCCCGGTGGTGATATTCGAGAAAATCGACAGCGACTTGGCACTCCATGTCCGAATCTCACAGTCGCTCCACGGCATTGACGAGGAATTCCTAAAAAGATTTGACCTATCGGCAGTGGTGCATATCAGCCCGGATAAGAAAATCATAGTCAAGCATGTGCGACGCCGCAACATCAAGGATGATATCGATGCCTTTAGCAATTTGATAAAAAACGCCATCGGCGCTCGCCAGGCTAAGCAAGTGTTTAACGATGACGATTACTTCATTCTTCAAAACGAAGAAGCATCCCCATTTCTCATAAAGGCATTCCCACAACTGCTTAACGAATATATAATCTTAGGAGCTGAAAAACTGAAAGAATACAAGGTTAAACCGGTAAAACCCAAACTCAGAATGAGTTTAAACTCCGGAATCGACTACCTCGAAGGAGATGCCACAGTGCAGCTCGACAACGATGAAATAACACTCCGCGACCTCTTCGAGCAATACAGACAAAATAAATATGTGACCCTCAGCGACGGGAATCGCGCCATTATCGATGAAAGCTACATGCGACGCCTACATCGAATATTCGGTGATAAAAAGAACGCTGGAAAGAATGTGCAACTTTCCTACTTCGATATTCCCGACATCGAGGACTTGCTTATTAACAAAATAGATCCGTCACACTTCACCAAGCAGCGTAAATTCTTCGAGGGCTATAATGAACTAAGTAAACAGAGCTTATACACGCCTCATCTGAATGCCCATCTGCGAAAATATCAAGAAGAAGGTGTGAAATGGATGAAATACCTGTATGACAATAAGATGGGAGGTTGTCTTGCTGATGACATGGGACTTGGTAAGACCGTACAGACCATTGCGGTGCTATCAGAAATCTACCCTGAGGAGAAGAAGCCCTCGCTCATTGTTATGCCTCGCACGCTTCTGTTCAACTGGCAGCAGGAACTTGAGCGGTTCTGCCCCACCCTATCCGTATATCAATATTACGGAGCTAACCGTAGCCTTGACGAAGCGATGAAACATCAAATCATCCTCTCTACCTATGCCATGCTGAGAAACGACATTGAGGAGCTCCGCAAGAAGCATTTCCATTATGTGATACTCGATGAGAGTCAGAATATCAAGAATTTAGCAGCTCAAGTAACTCGTGCTGCCTTCATGCTCAAAGCTGACCATAAGCTCGCCCTGAGCGGTACACCCATTGAAAATAACCTAAGCGAACTTTTCTCACTCTTCCACTTCCTTAATCCGGGTATGCTCGGAGACATTGACGAGTTCAACCGTCGATACACAGTCCCAATTCAGAAAGATGAAGACAAGGAAGCAACCCTCTCGTTGAGAAGACGTATAAACCCCTTCATGCTGCGCCGTCTGAAAAACGATGTGCTAACCGAACTGCCCGACCGTATGGACCAGACACTATTTGTGGAAATGGACGACCCACATGCCGATTTCTATGAACAGCGACGCCGCTACTATCTTGACCGAGTGAACACTGCGATAGCCACAGAAGGTATTCAGAAATCACAATTTGTCATGTTTCAAGCTCTTACTGAATTGCGTCGAATAGCCTCCGTGCCAGAAAGTATAAGCGACGGAAAAATAACATCGCCCAAACTCGATATCCTCATAGATGAAATAATCCAAGCCGCCGCCAACGGTCACAAATGCGTGGTGTTCTTCAACTACATAGCCGGAATCGAGCTCGTGGGTGAACGGCTTACCGAGAATGGAATCGGCTACCAAATCATGACCGGAGCGACCGGCAACCGTGAGTCCGTCATAAAGCAATTCAATGGTGATCCGGAGTGTAAAGTGCTGCTTATGACATTGAAAACAGGCGGCGTGGGTCTAAACCTCACAGTGGCCGATACAGTGTTCATCTTCGAACCATGGTGGAACAAAGCAGCCGAAGAGCAAGCCATAAACCGCCTGCACCGCTTCGGACAAAAAGCAAAAGTCCAATCCTACTCCATCATCACACGCAAAACCATCGAAGAGAAAATCCTCCAACTACAGAAACAGAAAGCCCAACTGTTTGAGGGACTAATCGGCACCGACGGCACTTCATCCAAACAACTCTCACAAGAGGATATCAATTATATACTCGGATAAGAGAATGCATAAATAACGATTAGAAGCCACTGAATATTAGATACTTTAAACTGCTAAATTAAAATGTCAGAACCCGACAACATATATCCGCTCGCCATTCCCACCAAAGAAGACTACCAGAAATGGGATGAACATCTCAACACCTTCACTAAGGAGCAATTGATAAAAATCACTAAGACATTCTCACCATTGTTCGAGAAATATACCCTCATGCAGGATTGGGATGGGAAAGATGTTAATATGAACGAGATTCTAAAGCAACTCAAAACAGGTTCTAAAAAGTCGGAATATGTGGAGTTTTTAGCTCATTTAATGGCTAATTCCGTAAATCGTTCAGTGTACTTCAATTCTCTTTCCGACGCACAGAAAAAACTGTGGAAAACCGTAGAACGCAATTATTATATAAGTGAAGATCAATTTGAAAAAATAATCGGTGAAAAAGCTTATACAGCTTCCGGGCGGTCATATTATTACGGATACAACACTAATGTGAAATTTCATGACGATTTGGCATGGTTCACTAATGGTATATATTCCGGTTGGAACAAGAAAGAGAACTATTTCTATCTTTCGCCAAAGAGCCGACTGCTGATGCTGGATTATTTCCGCGAGGAGAACTTGCTATTAGAGGGATTAATCGACGAACTTCCGCATGATGAGAGGCTTAAAATGTTTAACGGCGAGACAGAAATGATGGTTGTAATTCCTGTCCTCAGAAGTTTGTATCTAAGCGGACTCCTACCATTAGGAAAGAATAAAGTGACTCTTGAAACAATAAAAAACGTTGTATCGACAATAACACTCAGCGAATTCTTCACTGAAAAAGAAACAACTGAAAATGAAGAACTATACCTGAGAAACAGGATGCTCCTCACACTCTTCGCTCTATATGGGACAAACTTCATCCAGCGAGATGCTTCAACGGCCACTAAAATGACAGCTGCAGAGATAGTTAAGGATATTATTCCTCGCGTGATGTTCTATTCCTTGTATCTTACACATCTCATACTCCCGATGCTTTCAAAGATGTATAGTAGCATCACGCAGGCTTCATATTCATCTCAACTGATACGCGAATCAAAAAATGTCATATCAACCCTTAGATTTGACAACCGGTGGATGAGTTACGAATCGTTTGAAGAGAGACTCCGGGCGCATGAAGGGAATGAAATGCTGTGCACCTTCGTAAAACCGTCAAGTATGGAGAACTACATTATTGACAATATGCGAAGTAACAGGACAATAAAACCCCAAAACATCCTCGAGCAGATGGGGCGTCCTTTCATCCAGGGAATACTATTCATGTTTGCCTCGCTTGGACTAATAGAAATAGCTTATCATGTAACAGGCAAAAATAACCCAAGTCCTTATAACGGTATAAAGTATCTGCGATTGACCAATCTCGGACGCTATGCATTTGACATCATAAGCAGTTATGAATCAAAGGGTGTCGATAATGCCTCTGATTTATTTGAAGTGAGTAAGGATAAACTTCTGATACGTTCACTGGTTGCATCCAATCCCTACGAAATCATAGCAAAGGAAATCGCTAAACCAATCGGTAATAAACGATATGTGGTGACAGCTGAGTCATTCTTGAAAAAATGTTATAATCAGGAACAAATAGAAAATAAAATCAGTAATTTTCGTAACTTTGTCACAAAGAAAAAGATTCCCATTTGGGAGGATTTCTTCAAAGAGATTCTCGGAAATGTGGGCAAAATAGAGTTGAGTCACAAAAGCTACATAATTCTTGACGTAGACAAGACGGATTTGCGACTTCACGAAATAATAGCCTCTGACCCGGAATTACGAAAAATCACCCGTAGAGCCGAGGATTATATTCTGTTGCTGGAATCTGATGCTCAGGATCAATTCCGGAACATCCTTAAAACCTACGGATACATTCTTTAATGTTAATTCACATCAAAATGCACAAATTTCTTATCCTCATAATATCACTGATAGTCAGTAATATAGCGGTCATAGCGCAAAGCTCCCTAGATTTCAAGCGTGAAAAGCCTGACCTTGAGTTGATAAAAAAGGAAACTCTCGATAAGAGTTCGCCATACTATTACCCGAGGCTCATGAAAGAGTTTCATCGCAACGACACTCTAATGCAACTTGACAAGTATCGCTATCTCTACCTTGGATACATGTTCCAAGAGGATTATAATCCCTACCGCTCATCACAACAAAACATACAGTACAACGTTCTTGACAAGTCTACTAAGCTAACACGTCAAGAATGTGATTCTGTGATAGCTGACACGCAAAAGGCACTTGCCGATAATCCATTCAACCTTGGAGAAATGGTGATGCTCATAAATGCGCTCCGCGAAAAGGGTAAGACCAATCTTGCCAACATCTGGCAGTATAAGCTCAACCATCTCCTCATGGCAATTGCATCAACCGGTACCGGAGAGGATGAGGAAAACGCATGGTATGTCATAGAGCCCCAACATGAATATGTGTTACTCAACATGATGGACCTCACTGTGACCGACCATCTATTCTATGACCCTTACTACGAGTATATCACCGTTTCCGATAAGGAAGGTAAGAAAAGAGGCGGATACTATTTCAACATTAAAACCCTACTCGAAGAGTATTATCGCAAGCATCCCGAAGAGCTTTAGGCTAAGGTCGAATAATACTTTCCCCATCGACTTATAATCATCGAATAGAGCATACCAAAAAATTCCAAATGATTAATTTCACCCCCATAGTCATACCATTGCTCTTGCGCAGGGTAAAGATATCGGAAAGCTGGTGCCACCACATCAAGGAGGTGCAGTTGCGAGAGCTTAACATGCTTCTCGCAGTGGGACGTGACACACAGTGGGGTAGGAAACATGGTCTTGCCAATGCTCGCAGTTATGATGATTTCCGCTCCGCAATCCCCGCACCTGTACCTTACAAAGAGCTTCGTCCATGGATAATGAGGATGATTTACGGTGAAAAAGATTTGCTTTGGAGGGGAGTGACAAGGAATTTCGCACAATCGTCAGGCACATCCGACGGTAAGAGCAAATATATACCAATAACGGCCGAATCGTTCAGCCGATGCCATTACAGGGGTGGGGGTGACGTTGTGGCCCATTATCTCAATCTCTATCCCGACAGCCGCATTTTTTCCGGAAAAAGCTTTATTCTTGGTGGCAGCTTCGCAAATGAATTGACACTTCCGAAGGGGGTTAGGGTAGGGGACTTATCGGCTAACCTCATCCAAAATATCAATCAGATTGCTAACCTTGTACGTGTACCCTCAAAGGAGATAGCCCTTATGCAGGATTGGCTTGAAAAGCTTCCGGCTCTCGTGGAAGCATCCATACATGAGGACATCACGAATATATCGGGGGTTCCTTCATGGTTTCTGACAGTGCTAAAAGAAGTGCTAAAGAGGGTAGGGGCTTCATCAATTCACGAAGTGTGGCCCAACTTGGAGGTGTTCTTCCATGGTGGTATCTCAATGGCTCCTTACAGAGAGCAATATGCCAAGATTACCGATAAGAAGATGCGCTACTTGGAGACGTATAACGCTTCTGAAGGATTCTTTGCTGTGCAGAATGTAATCGACGACCCGGCCATGCTCCTGCTCCTCGACTGCGGCACGTTCTACGAATTTATCCCCATCGAGCAGGTCGATGACGAATGCCCCGAAATACTCCCGGCATGGAAAGTGGAGCAGGGCAGGGTATATGCCCTCATAATCACCTCATGCAATGGCTTGTGGCGATTTCCTATAGGCGATACAGTGAAAATTGAGTCAGTAGACCCGCTTAAAATTACTATCGCAGGCCGCACTAAGAACTTTATCAACGCATTCGGCGAGGAACTGATGGTGCAAAATGCCGAAGCAGCCCTTGCAAAAGTGTGTCACGAACTCAACTGCGAGATAGCTAATTACACGGCAGCCCCGGTCTATGCAGCCGATAATCACCGCGGACGACATGAGTGGCTGATTGAATTTGTGAAAAGACCGGATTCGATTGAGGAATTTGCCACTTGCCTCGACAAAGCTCTGCAGCAGGAAAACAGTGACTATGAAGCGAAAAGAAGCCACGGAATATTTCTCGACCAACTGACAGTGATAGAAGGACTCAGAGGAGTGTTTGACGCTTGGCTCGCCGCTACCGGAAAATTGGGGGGACAACGCAAAGTGCCACGTCTCTCCAATTCGCGGCAACTCATGGATGATATGCTTAAATTCAATAAATTAGAAATATAACTTAAAATACCATTAAGAAATGAAAAACAGAGTCTTCACATTATTAGCTGCGTTACTGGTGGCATGTGTTGCATTTGCCGCTACGCCTAAGTATATTTTCTACTATATCGGCGACGGTATGGGAATGGGCCAGGTAATGAGCGCAGAATGTTACAACCGCATGGTGCTCGGCAACGATAAACCATTGTTAATGATGCAATTTCCGGTAGTTTCAACTTGTACCACCTTCTCTGCATCGTCACCTGTAACCGACTCAGCAGCAGCCGGAACAGCTCTCTCCACCGGTTACAAAACCAAAAACGGTATGCTCGGCATGAGTCCTGACACAGTGGCTGTAACCTCAGTGGCCAAGCAACTATTTGAAATGGGTTATGGCGTGGGAATCGTCACCTCCGTTGCACCTGACGATGCCACTCCGGGCGCATTCTACAGTAATGTACCCCGACGCTCAATGTACTACGAAATAGGTAAGGATGCCGCAAGCTGCGGATATGACTTCATCGGCGGTGCCAACTGGCGCGGTGCTAAAGATAAGAATGGTAATTCCACTGACCTTATGGCAGCCTTTGTGGAGAATAATGTGGCAGTGGTACGCGGTGTAGAGGCTCTTAAGGAGGTAGAATCACGCCGTGTGGTTCTACTTAACACCGACTCATTGACCCTTAACGATATAGGCTATACCATAGATTCTATTCCCGGTGTGCTGACGCTCCCTCTCATGACTGAAGCCTGTCTCAACCATCTCGAAAAGAACGGTCATGATAAATTCTTTATGATGGTAGAAGGTGGTAATATCGACCATGCAGGTCATGGAAACGACGGTGGCACAATCATCAAAGAGGTGCTTAATTTCCAGGATGCTATTAAAATAGGTTACGACTTCTACCTTGCTCATCCCGAAGAAACCCTCATCATAATCACTGCCGACCATGAAACAGGCGGTATGGGGCTCGGAAACAATGCTGTGGGTTACGATATGCACCTTCACTACTATGATTATCAAAAAGTGTCAAAGGATGTGTTCTCCGATTATTGCCGTGCCATCATGAAGTCACGCCGCATCTATGAGTGGGAAGATATGAAAGAATATCTTACCGAAAAACTCGGATTCTGGAAAAATGTACCACTCAACGAAGCTCAGACAGCCAAACTCAAGGACGCCTTCGAAAAATGCTTCAAGAAAAGAGAGGGCGTGGACCAGAAGACATTATACAACAATTTTGACGAATTTACCACCCTCGTGTTCCGTACCCTCGACGACTTCACAGGTCTCGGATGGACTACTAACGGACACTCAGGAGGTCTTGTACCGGTATATGCAATCGGAGCAGGAGCTGAGAAATTCGCCACATTCAACGACAATACTGACATCCCCAACCGTATCCGCGAACTTGTAGGGATAAAATAACACTATAGGCTATCTGCCATGCAATTAAAGCTGCTATCGCTCACTAATTTCAAGAATATAGCTGAAGCCAGGCTAATGTTCTCGGGGAAGGTAAATTGCTTCCTCGGGAACAATGGCATGGGCAAAAGTAATCTCTTGGATGCCATCTATTTCCTAAGCTTTTGCAAGAGTTTCTCACGCATCAACGACAGGATGCTGATACGCCGCGGAGAGGAATTTGCCATCGTGCGCGGCGAATATATCCGCAAAGGGATTGACGAGGAGCTTATAATGGGACTCTCCGCTTCAAAGCGCAAGACACTAAAGCGCGGGGGGAAGGAATATGACCGTCTGAGTTCCCATATCGGGAACTTCCCGCTTGTGATGGTGGCGCCGCAAGATATTGACTTGATACGTGAGAGCGGCGAAGAACGCCGTCACTGGATGGATGTGGTAATATCCCAAAGTGATCCTGTGTATCTCGACAATCTCATACGATATACTCGCGCCTTGGAACAGCGCAACCGGTTGCTTCGTGAAGGTAGCGTAGACCCTAACCTTTATGGGGCGGTGGAGATTATGCTTGAAATGAGTGGAAGCTATATCCACAATGTCAGAGCGGAATGGATCAATAAACTTTCATCAATCTTTGACCATTATTATGCGGCTATAGCCGGGAGCAACGGCGAGCATGTGAGCCTGACTTACCAAAGCCAATTAAACCGTCCCGGTATCACTCTTTCAACGCTCATTGATGAGGCACGCCGCCATGACGAGATTGTCAAACATACTTCGGTGGGAATCCATCGCGATGATATTGATATGCAATTAGACGGCATGCCAATGCGTCGCACCGGTTCGCAAGGGCAGTGTAAGACTTTTACCATAGCCCTAAGACTGGCACAATATGATTTCTTGCACTCATCAACAGGTATACGCCCGCTCCTACTTCTTGACGATATATTTGACAAACTCGATGCCACTCGTGTGGAACGCATAATGGGACTCGTAACCGGCGATTCCTTCGGGCAGATTTTCATAACCGATACCAACCGCACACATCTTGACGAAATAATGAGCCGCACCGGAGGCGATTACAGAATGTGGAGCGTTGAAAATGGTATATTCACACCCACACATTCATGAAACGGACATATCCCAAACAGATAGCAAACATTATCGACGAAGCCATGAACCGTGCCGGACTTACCGATACGCTGAATGAGCAACGGGCTTCGGCTGCATGGATTGACGTGGTGGGACCGGCTATTAATCGTTACACCTACCGCCGGTATGTGGAAAAAGGGGTGATGCATGTTTACATTACTTCCGCTCCTTTGAAAAACGAACTGTCGTTTAACCGCGAAAAATTAATCGCTGCAATAAACCGTCAGGTGGGTACGGATGTTGTCAAAGAGATACAATTTCATTAACTTATAAAACTATGGCTGACTATTGCGCTCCTCATATTAAGTCGTTTAGACATCACATGCCGCTTCAGATGCGGTTTAATGACATTGACTTGTTGGGACACCTCAACAATAGTGTTTATTTCACCTTCATGGACCTTGCCAAGACACGCTATTTCGAGGCCGCTTTAGGGAAACTTGACTGGGGTAACATCGGAGCGGTAATCGTGAATGTCAATTGCAACTTCTGTGCTCCTACTTTTTTCGATGAAGATATTGAAGTGGAAACGGCAGTGGTGTCGATAGGGGAGAAGAGCCTTAAAATTGAGCAGAGAGTATTCTCACCATCCACCGGCCAAGTGAAGTGTGACTGTGTCACAATAATGTCAGGATTCGATGTCAAGACCAACACTTCAGTACCCATACTTCCTGAGTGGATTGAAGGATTCGAAAAATACGAAGGCCGAAAGCTAAAAGCATCTAAATAAATTTTATAATATTTATAATATTTATAAACCCATCATACACAATGCATAAAGTAATCACCCTTATTTTTCTTGCTATTTTTCTTGTTTCGGAAGGGACCGGAAGTGCCGTTGCGCAGCAATCTCAGCATCATCGTCCACGATTCGTATTTGACAAGGATTATCCCGATGTCCATGACCCGGTTATGGCCGTGGAGGATGGTGTCTACTATATGTTTACCACCGGTATAGGTATCAATATGTTATCCTCCACCGACCTCAAAGAATGGAAACAGGAGAAATCACCTCTTGACCCTATACCCTCATGGCCAAAGGAGTATGTACCTGCCTATAGAGGTCACACATGGGCTCCGGATATTATAAAAATTGGAGATAGATGGTACTTGTACTACAGCTGCTCAACTTTCGGAAAGAATATATCTGCTATAGGTGTAACAACTAATAAGACACTCAATCCCAAAAGTCCCGACTATAAATGGGAAGACCTCGGAATGGTGATTCGCTCTCAGCCGAACGTAAATCATTGGAACGCCATCGACCCCAATGTTATCATAGATGAGAAAGGTAATCCATGGATGATTTTCGGTTCTTTCTGGGACGGCATAAAGCTCGTGCAGCTTGAAAAAGATATGAAAACTCCCATGGGGAAACCTATTACAATAGCAAGCCATAAAGCCCCCGGTGAGAGTGGCGATAATTCTATAGAAGCCCCATTTATAGCATATAACAATGGGTGGTATTATCTCTATGTAAGCTATGATTATTGCTGCCGTGGAATCAACAGCAATTATAAGACTGCCGTGGGACGTAGTCGTAACGTCAATGGACCATATGTCGATAAAAGCGGCAAACCGATGACCGAGGGAGGAGGCGAAGTATTAGTAGGTGAAAGCAAGGATTTCAGTGGTGTGGGTCATTGCAGCGTTTATGATATGAATGGTAAATGGCTATTCATAGCTCATGCCTACGATAAAAACGTGGACGGTAAGAGCAAATTATTCATACGTGAACTGGAATGGAAAGATGGCTGGCCGGTTATTACCGACGTTAATCCTGCTAAATAATTCCGTAACTTTAGATGCAACCTTGAAAAGTACCTCGTGAAATGAATAGAGAATTACCAGCAAAATTTGTTGAAATGCTTACCCGACTCTGCCTCACCAATCTCCCTGACACGCTGAGTGAAGGGAGTCCGGAGGTGTCAGTGCGTTTCAATAGAGCAAAAAATACAAGTAATCATTTTCAAGAGGCTGATGGGGAAGTGCCCTGGTGTGAGTCAGGATTCTATTTAAAAGAGCGTCCCCGGTTTACCCTTGATCCTGCTTTCCATCAGGGGAGATACTATGTACAGGAGGCATCGTCAATGTTCCACGGGTATGTGGTGAAGAACTTGGTTGTTGACAAACAGCCCTTAACAATTCTGGATGCATGCGCAGCACCCGGTGGTAAAACTACTGCTGTGATTGACTCGCTCCCTGCAGGCTCGCTTGTCGTTGCAAATGAATATGTGCCTTCACGAGCGTCAATATTACGAGAAAACGCAATTAAATGGGGATTTCCGGGCATTGTGGTAACCAGAGCTGACACTCATGACTTTGGAAAACTATGCGAGAGCTTCGATATAGTGATTGCAGATGTTCCTTGCTCAGGCGAGGGTATGATGCGAAAGGATGATGAAGCCGTGGCACAATGGTCGGAGGAGTTAATTGAAGAGTGTGCCGTGCGTCAATGGGAAATTGTTGGAAACCTTTGGGAAACATTACGACCCGGAGGATATATGATATACAGCACTTGCACATTCAACCGTAGGGAGAACGAGGAGATGGTGGGACGTATCATAAATGAACTTGGAGGAGAAAGTGTTGAAATACATGTTGATAATTCGTGGGGCATTACCCCGGGAATCGATACTCCTCACCATTGCTACCGTTTCATTCCGGGACGAACAAGGGGCGAGGGACTCTTTGTGTCAGTAATAAGAAAAGATGGTCAGTCATCCCCTTCTAAACTCAAAAATAAAGTCCGTAAATCTGACAATAAGAAGCCCGCATTTAAATTACCTCCCCATCTATCCGAATGGTTGAAGAACAGCGAGGAAATGGAAATATACTGTGACAATGACCGTGTCACAGCATTTCCTAAACAGTATATGCCAATCCTTAACGCTTTGAAGCAGCGTGTTGATGTGATCCATGAGGGCATTTTGCTTGGTAATATAAAAGGAAAAGATATAGTGCCTTCCCAGTCGTTAGCAATGTCGCAGGTTATTAATACTCATAGTTTTACCATATGTGAGATTAATAAGTATGATGCACTTCACTATCTTCACGGCGATGCAATAGTGCTTCCTGAAGGCACTGAACGAGGATTTGTTTTATTGACATACGATGATATGCCATTAGGCTTCGTAAAAAATCTCGGAAATCGTTCAAACAATCTCTATCCTACAAGTTGGAGAATACGAAAATCAATTGACAATTAATTAGTTGCTAAATTTAAACATCTAAATATAGTAGTGATAAGTAATTAGTTGTTAAATTACAACCTTTAAATATAGTAACATAATGAGAATTGATATACTGACAGTGTTACCGGAGATGCTTGAATCTCCCCTGAATTGTTCCATTATCAAGCGTGCTCAAGATAAGGGGCTTTGCGAAATCATGGTGCATAATCTGCGTGATTACACAACAAACAAGCATCGCAAAGTTGACGATTATCCCTTTGGGGGCGAGGCTGGAATGGTGATGCAAATCGAACCCGTGGACCGTGCGATAACCGATTTGAAATCGCAACGCGATTATGACGAGATTATATTCACTTCACCCGACGGCGAACAGTTTGACCAACCTATGGCCAATACACTTTCGCTTGCCAATAATCTCATAATCCTTTGCGGCCATTACAAGGGGGTTGATTACCGTATTCGCGAACATCTCATCACCAAGGAAATATCAATAGGTGATTATGTGCTCACCGGAGGTGAAATACCTGCCGTGGTGATAGCTGACGCCGTGATACGCCTCATCCCCGGCGCTATCGGTGATGAACAGAGTGCCCTCAGCGATTCTTATCAGGATAATTTGCTTGCTCCTCCGGTTTATACTCGTCCGGCGGAATATAACGGCTGGAAGGTGCCCGATATTCTCCTATCGGGTCACAAAGCCAAGATTGACGAATGGAAGCATGAGCAGGCTATAGAGCGCACTCGCCTGCTCCGTCCCGACCTTTTAGATAAATAATACAATATAAATCATACTATTACCATGTTAAAAAAATCATTATCTCTTATTCTTGCCATTGTGGGCTTCATGAGTGTAAATGCGGCTGAACATACCTACGACTTTGTGGTGGCCCAGGATGGCTCAGGTGATTTCACCACCGTGCAAGAAGCTATCAATGCCGTGCCCGATTTCCGTAAGAATAACCGTACCAACATCCTCATCAAGAAGGGTGTGTATAAGGAAAAACTTATTGTTCCGGAATGTAAAATCAATCTTTCACTCATCGGTGAGGAGGGTACTGTGCTAACCTATGATGATTATGCACGGAAACTCAACCGTTTCGGTGAGGAAAAATCAACTTCCGGTTCATCATCTATATATATATATGCACCAAATTTCATGGCTGAGAATATTACTTTTGAGAATAGTTCAGGTCCGGTGGGACAGGCTGTGGCTTGTTTTGTAAGCGGTGATAAAGCTTCGTTCCGCAAATGCCGTTTCTTGGGATGTCAGGATACCCTTTACACTTACGGCGAGGGTAGTCGCCAGTATTATGAAGATTGTTACATTGAAGGGACAGTGGATTTTATTTTCGGCAAGGCTACTGCTGTGTTCAATCGCTGCCTTATTCATAGCAAGGGCAATGGTTATGTCACTGCTCCCGCCACACCTCAGGGCACTGCCCACGGATATGTGTTCCACGATTGCACTCTGACGGCTGACGAGGGTGTTGAGAAGGTAGCACTCTCACGCCCTTGGCGCCCGTATGCACAAGCTGTTTATATTAATTGTAACCTTGGCAAACATATCACAGCTTCAGGCTGGGATAATTGGGGCAAACCTTCTAATGAGCAAACCGTTAAGTATGCGGAATATAATAGCACAGGCGAAGGTGCTAATCCCTCAGCCCGCGCTGCTTATTCTATTCAGCTAACCGATCCTACTCCCTACTCCATCGAAAATGTGTTATCCGGAGAGGATGGTTGGAAACCATCTTTCAAATGATAAATGTCACAAACAACTCTCCCGGATGATAGGATAATTACTGTTAAAGTGTACAAATCACCATGCGGCGAGCTTCTCCTCGGCTCGTGCAGTGATAGTCTGTGCCTTTGTGATTGGATATCGGAAGATAAAAGAAGAAAACGTATCGATAATCGCATTTTAAGGGGAGTACAAGGCTTTTTTAAAGAGGGTACTTCACCCACTATTGAGAGGGCAATTAAAGAGCTTAAAGAGTATTTTAAAGGAGAAAGAACACAATTTGATATTCCATTGCTCACCATTGGCACAGATTTCCAAAATAGAGTATGGGAAGAGTTATTGCGAATACCCTACGGTTCTACGATGAGTTATGGATTGTTAGCGGCGAAGATGGGTTGTCCAAATTCAGTCCGTGCCGTTGCAAACGCTAATGGAGCCAATGCAATTTCCATTTTCATCCCCTGCCACCGCATAATTGGCAGCAACAACTCCCTCACAGGCTATGCCGGAGGCATCCCGGCCAAAGCCTATCTCTTAAACCTCGAAGACAAATCAACAAAAATGTGATGCTCCATGATTTGGAGCATCACATTTTTATTGATTTTGGGTTAAGTAATCTTTTAACCTATTACTATATTTACAATCTTGTTAGGGACAACAATTACTTTTTTAATTGTCTTGCCGTCAAGCCATTTAGCTGATAATTCATGGTTGATGGCGAGTGCCTCAACTTCATCTTTCGGCATATCTGCAGGTACCTGAATGTTGAAACGAGCCTTACCATTGAATGACACAGCGTAATTAACACTGTTTTCTTTAAGGTATTCCTCATTCCAAGCAGGCCACTTGGCATCATTGATTGTTGTAGTGTAACCGAGGGCAGAGTGCCACAATTCTTCGGCGATGTGTGGTGCAAACGGAGCTATGACAATAAGCAAATCACTCAACACTTCACGAGAGTGACACTTACATGTGTTAAGTTCGTTTACGCATATCATAAACGCCGCTACTGAGGTATTGTAGCTGAATGACTCAATATCACCTGTCACCTTCTTGATGAGCTTGTGGATGGCTTTTAGAGCCTCTGGTGAGGGCTTTGAATCATCTACCAGACACTGGTCACCTTTGTAGAAGAGTCCCCATAGCTTTTTGAGGAAGCGATTGACTCCGTCAATACCATTTGTATCCCATGGTTTGCTCTGTTCGAGCGGACCGAGGAACATTTCATAAAGGCGTAGAGTATCAGCACCATAGCGTTCCACAATATCATCGGGATTCACCACATTGAACATAGACTTCGACATCTTCTCTACTGCCCATCCACACACATATTTGCCATCTTCAAGGATAAACTCTGCATCCTTATAATCAGGACGCCATGCACGGAATGCATCGAGGTCGAGAACATCGTTGGATACTATGTTCACATCAACATGGATGGGAGTAGTGTCATATTGATTTTTCAAACCAAGTGACACAAATGTATTTGTATCCTTGATACGGTACACGAAATTGCTTCGTCCCTGAATCATACCCTGGTTAATGAGCTTTTTGAATGGTTCCGGCTCACACACATACCCAAGGTCGTAGAGGAATTTATTCCAAAAGCGAGAATAAATCAAGTGACCGGTGGCATGCTCTGTACCTCCGATATAGAGGTCTACATTGCGCCAATATTCATCAGCCTCTTTTGAAACGAGGGCACTTTCGTTGTGGGGATCCATATAGCGGAGATAATATGCGGATGAACCGGCAAAACCAGGCATAGTGTTAAGCTCGATGGGATAACTTTCCTCAGTAACCCAGTTTTTGGCGCGTCCCAGAGGAGGCTCGCCTGTCTCAGTGGGGAGGTATTTATCTACCTCTGGAAGAAGGAGCGGCAATTTAGATTCATCCATCAATGTGGGGATGCCATTCTTATAATATACAGGGAATGGCTCGCCCCAGTAACGCTGACGGCTGAAGATGGCATCACGCAGGCGGTAGTTAACTTTAACCTTACCAATACCCTTTTCCTCGATGAATTTCTTAGTGGCTGCAATTGCATCTTTTACCTCCATTCCGTTGAGGTTCAACTCTTCGGAGGCACTGTTGGTCATCTTTCCGCTCTTTGCATCAAAACTCTGCTCCGACACGTCACAACCCTCAATCAAGGGTATTATGGGCAGACTGAAATGCTTTGCGAAAGCATAGTCACGACTATCGTGAGCCGGAACTGCCATGATGGCACCTGTACCATAACCGGCAAGCACATAGTCGCTTATCCATACGGGTATCTCTTTACCTGTGAGAGGATTGATAGCATAGCTACCTGAGAATACACCGCTAACTTTCTTGTCAATCATTCGCTCGCGTTCAGTCTTATGCTTGATGCTGTCAAGATACTCTTTGACAGCAGCTTCCTGCTCGGGAGTAGTTACTTTCTTCACATAATCGCTCTCAGGAGCAAGTACCATGAAAGTAACGCCAAATACTGTATCGGCACGTGTGGTGAAGATTTCGAGGTCTACATCGCTTCCTGCAATGTGGAATTTCATTTCTGCACCTTCGGAACGCCCTATCCAGTTGCGCTGTGTTTCCTTAAGAGAATCGGTCCAATCGATAGTTTCAAGACCATCCAGCAAACGCTGTGCATAGGCTGATACTCGCAGACACCATTGATACATCAACTTCTGCTCCACCGGGAAACCTCCGCGGATTGACACACCCTCGCTCACCTCATCGTTGGCGAGCACTGTGCCAAGCTCGGGACACCAATTTACCATCGTATTGCCGAGATATGCAATGCGATAGTTCATGAGGGTGTCGCTCTTCTGCTTCTCATCCATTGCTTTCCATTCATCAGCTGTGAATGAAAGTTCTTCGGAACATGCTGCATGAATACCTTTAGTACCCTCTTTTTCAAAGTGAGCCACAAGGTCGGCAATAGGCATAGCCTTATCCTTTTCGGTGTCGTAATAGCTTTCTACCATCTTCATAAAAGCCCATTGTGTCCACTTATAGAATTTAGGGTCGCATGTGCGCACCTCGCGTTCCCAGTCATAGCAGAAACCAATCTTATCGAGCTGGCTGCGATAACGTGCAATATTCACATTGGTAGTTGTCTCAGGGTGCTGGCCTGTCTGGATAGCATATTGCTCAGCCGGAAGACCGTAAGCATCGTAGCCCATGGGATGAAGCACATTGAAGCCTTGGAGACGTTTATAGCGTGAGAAGATGTCGGAAGCAATGTATCCTAACGGATGGCCTACATGCAGTCCGGCTCCCGATGGGTAAGGGAACATGTCGAGCACATAGTATTTAGGACGCGATGCGTCAATCTGTGCCTTATACACTTTATTTTCACGCCAGTTTTCTTGCCAACGGGCTTCAATCTCTCTATGATTGTATTCCATATATATTTATTACTTTTCTTTGCGTTGATTGATGGTTGATATTATTTGCTCATCTCAAGCATCCGGGTGATGGGACGGCGGGCGGGCTCAATGATTTCCTCATCCACATGCACTTCGGGTAACTCGTACAGAAGGGTGTTATATAGTTTCTCGAGGGTGTTGAGTTTCATGAACGAGCAGTCGTTACATGCGCATGTAGAATCGTTGGGAGGGGCGGGGATGAATGTTTTCTCGGGACAACGGCGACGCATTTCATGCAGTATGCCGCTTTCCGTGGCTACTATAAATTCTTTATAAGGAGATTCTGCAGCCCAATTGAGCAATACGGCTGTTGACCCAACCTTATCAGCTACGAGTCGCACAGGAGCCGGGCATTCCGGATGTACAAGTATTTTTGCTTCGGGATTCTGTTTTTTCAATTCAAGAATCTTCTCAAGTGAGAACTGTTCATGCACGTGGCAAGCTCCATCCCACAGCACCATCTGTCGGCCGGTCTCACTGTTGATATAATTACCAAGATTGCGGTCAGGACCAAATATGATTTTCTGGTCGGCGGGGAGAGCTTTGATAATCTTCATAGCATTGCCCGATGTCACCACAATGTCGGTGAGAGCCTTCACGGCTGCTGATGTGTTGACATACGACACCACGATGTGATCAGGATATTTCTCCTTAAACACTTTCAGGTCGGGAGCGGGACAACTGTCGGCAAGCGAACATCCGGCATTCAGGTCAGGAACAAGCACTTTCTTGTCAGGACAAAGAATCTTGACAGTCTCACCCATGAAATGCACGCCGCACATCACGATGATAGGATTGTCGAGCTTTTCGGCAATTTGAGCCAAAGCCAAGGAATCACCCACGAAATCCGCAAGGTCCTGGATGTCGCCCACCGTGTAGTAGTGCGCGAGAATCACAGCATTCTTCTCCTCTTTGAGTCGTTTGATTTCCTCCTTCAGATTTAAACTTTTGTCGATGGGAGCTTCCACATACCCTTTATCAACATTCATCTATTTTTATGTTTTGAGAAATTTTAAAAAAAAAGATAATATAATAAGAATAATATCAGATGTTAAAACGTGTAGTAACTTTTTGAATGTTTACTTGCTTTATTGGGTTATTGATGCACTGTTAACATTATTGTTAAGGTTATCAACACACTAAAATGCTTTAAATCTGATATTTGATGTAGTTATTAACATTATGTTAATAAAGTGCAAAGTTAAAAACTTTTCGCCACATAAACAACCATAAAATGTTTAAAACCATCACAACAACCCAATCAAACATAATTAATAACTAATTTGGCGACCGAAGGATAATTTATATACAAGGCTCGGAATGAGAAATGCAATACCAATCTTTGAAAATCAATTGAAATGTTACTGACATTTATCAACACAGTTTTCAACAATGTTAATAAGTGTCAGTATTTTTTCGTGAGTTGGCATTTTGTTTAGTTTTTATTATGATTCGGCGACTTCGGTTTGGATAGGAGGTACCATGGTACGTCCCTACAACATAGTAGTTTATGTGCCTAAATTTTCTTGGGAAAATGCTGAATTGGGAAAAGACGTGTGAGTTGTAGGGATAATCCATTGAATTTTAACTGACATAACACAAAAGTGTAATTCTTCAGTGAGGATAAAAATACATGTAAAATAGGCAAAATAAAAAAATGGGGGAACTTCACAGTCCACCCCATGTTTTAACCTAACTTTTGTTGACTTTTAAACTTTAATTGATAGTAGCTAATGTAAATCCTCTGACGTTATTCACGATGCAAAATTATGAAAAAATGCCCATATGACACAGTGTATGCTGTTAATAATAGTTAAATGTATGGATTTATATGGCAATTTGGTGGTGAAATGAACGAATATTATCTTTTTAACAGATGATAACTTGCAAAATGTAAATTTATTAACATCGGTTGATAAAATTAATGATAAATATTTGCGATAAGTGAAATTTAAGTGTTAATTTTGCGTAGTTACATGAAATGCCATGGTAAATATCTCAGCCACCATAATAGCTTATAATGAGGAGAAACGCATCGGCGCTTGTCTGGAATCGCTGCGTGATGTGGCCGATGAGATTATCGTGGTGGATTCATATTCTACTGACCGCACGGTAGAGATATGTAAGGAATATGGCTGCAAGGTGACACTGCGTCTCTTTGACGGCTTCGGTGCACAAAGGCAATATGCAACTTCTCTCACCTCGCATCAATATGTGCTTTCGATTGATGCAGATGAAGTGCTTTCACCCGCCCTTCAGGAGTCTGTAAGACAATTAAAGGAGGAAGGTTTTAAGCATCGTGTATATAATTTGTCGAGATTGAATTTCTATTGCGGAGTGCCGGTGAGACATTGCGGATGGTATCCCGACTTGCAAATTCGCCTCTTCGACAAGCGATATGCCAATTGGAATCTGCGTGATGTGGCTGAGAAAGTGATATTCCGTGACTCAGTGCGCCCTGAGCTGATCGATGGAGATATACTGCATTACCGTTGTGACTCCAAAGAACAATATGACGAGGTGAGCCGCCGCCATGCCGCCATGAAAGCACGTGTGCTTTCGTTAAGTGACAAGAAGATAGGGCTATTGTCGCCCTATATGCACGGCTTTAAAGCATTTTGGGAAACTTATATAAAGGAGGGAGGAATATTTGAGGGAAATGTGGGACGCGAAATAGCTGCCGCACACTATCGCTCCGAGCTCCTCGCCTATTCCGCCGCCAAAGCACTCTCACAAAAGAGATAATATATATAAGAATTATAAAAGTTATAAATATTATAAGACTTATAAAACTTATAAGACATATAATATTTACAAGAATTAATAAATAAGCAATAGTATAAATTCAATCAACTATTAGGTTTATGAAGTGCATCTTCACTTTTTTATTAACATTACTATTCATAACTTTCGGGTCCATGGCCGACGAGCCTTTCAACGGTCTTATTCTTGACATTGCAATGAAGCCGGTGAAGAAGGTGAAGGTATATGTCAAAGATCCCAAGAAATATGCGACTACCGACAAAAAGGGGAGGTTTGGGCTCACTAATGTGAATCCTAACGACACTCTTACGCTCGTCTTTAAAAATAAGGAGGAAGTACGCATCCCTGTGGATGGTCGCAAAAGCGTGAAGATACTTCTCACCGATAATTTTGATGTGGCTGAGTATTCCCAGGATGACGAGCTTGTCAATTTGGGTTACGGCTATGTGAAGCGTCGCGAATTTACCGGAGTAAGTAATGGTATAAGCGGTGACCGTCTTCGTGCCACAGGCCAGCGCAGTGTGATACGCGCTTTGGCCGGTTTAGTTCCGGGGCTGAATGTCAATAATGTTTACGGCGAGCCGGAGGTTACTATCCGCGGTCAGCGTTCGTTCATGCTCTCAAACGCACCTCTCTACTTGGTAGATGGTGTTCA
This sequence comes from Duncaniella sp., assembly GCA_023664955.1. GTDB lineage: Bacteria > Bacteroidota > Bacteroidia > Bacteroidales > Muribaculaceae > Duncaniella. The sequence continues at coordinate 715,315 of JAMPEV010000001.1, read as the reverse complement.
GGTGGAATCTCTCGACATGATAAGTGTCTACGATGTGGACCACGTTGAGGTAATAAAAGATGCTTCGCAATATGGCGCGCGTGGTGCCAACGGTGCCATACTTGTTACCACTAAGGCCGGTATGTTGAATAGATAATCACTTTATCTATATATAATCTATAAGAACTCCTTCACACCGCGGAATGTGATACGGTGGAGAGGTGTTATACCCAGTGCTACGATAGCCTCACGATGGTCCTTGGTGGGGTAACCTTTGTTTATCTCCCAGTTATAGCCGGGAAATCGCAATGCTGCGTCGCGCATGAATGCGTCACGGTGAGTTTTTGCAAGAATTGATGCAGCTGCAATATTACCATATTTTCCGTCACCTTTCACTATGGTCTGAAAGGGAATATCTTTATATGGTTTGAAGCGATTACCATCCACGATGATATTTCCCGGAGTCACATTTAATAAACTTAGAGCTACGTGCATAGCTTCTATTGAAGCATTAAGGATGTTAATGTCGTCAATTTCATGATTGCCAACCATGGCCACTGCCCAAGCCACAGCATCACGCTCAATTATGGGACGCAGTTCTTCGCGCTGATTTTCGGTTAGCTTCTTGGAATCGTTGAGGAGTGGATGGGTATAGCCGTCGGGTAGGATTACAGCGGCTGCGCATACGGGTCCTGCCAAGCATCCCCTGCCGGCTTCATCGCATCCGGCTTCAAGCATGAATGGCATTGATGAGGTTGGTAGTGGGATTGCTAACATGGGTGATTATTTGGAAAATTATGCTGCAATTTTTGTTCTTATTCCTTATCCATGAAACCATAGCCGAGACCCGAACGGTTGACTATGTTCGTACCGTATTCCTGCAATTTCTTGCGGAGGCGTGAAATGTTCACATCCACCATGCGCGGATTGTTCATCTCTTCACCGGGCCACGCTGCTTTGAAAATATCCTCGCGCGACAATAGTTTATTGCGCGACCGAAGCAGCGAGATGAGAATTGCAAATTCAGTGGGTGTGAGTGACACGGCTTCTCCGTCGATAAGGAGCGAATGAGAGTCGACATTCACTATAAGTGTGCGGTATTCTATTGTGTGGGAGGTGGCTTGCGGGGCCATGTTGCGGTGACGGCGAAGCACCGAACGGATTCGCGCCATCATTTCACGCAGAGAGAATGGCTTTGCGATGTAATCATCAGCACCTAAGTTAAGGCCCTTGATTATATCGTTTTCGTTGTCGTGGATTGTGCAGAACATCACCGGGATAGCAGTGGTGAGACGGCTGTCTTTAAGCTGTTCCACCAATTCCCAGCCATCGATGTCACCGGGAAGGTCAACTTCAGTGATTATAAGCCGGTAATTTTGCAGGTTATTGTCTACGAGGGCTTCTTCTGCAGAATGGCACACCACTACCTTGTAGCCTTCGGTCTGAAGGTTGATCTTAAGGAGTGATTGGATATTGTCATCGCCATCAACCACTAATATTGAATATGCAGAAGAATCGATACTCACGTGAATTAAGGTTGTAAGATTAGGAGAAGTAATGAACAGAAATTTAAATGTGATAATTCATTTCAAGTTCTATTTGCAAATTTAATAATAAATAATTTAAAGAAAAAATAGTGTAACCGTATTGTATTGACTTTGAAAATACATTGTTACTAATTGAGCTATTTTTGATGTTAAGATGAATACACATATTATACCAACAAAATTAGTAATTAAACTCGAATAATGATTTCTATATTTTACGGAAAAATTGATATTATCTCACCTTTTCTATCTGTTTTCAATGGTTTTTGGATTTTTATCATTACCTTTGCTTTTTTAATAAATAAGCAAAATTTATGAGTACGAAATATAAGAGAGTATTGCTGAAACTCAGTGGTGAGTCGCTGATGGGTAAGCAGGGTTACGGTATCGACACCGAACGGTTAAATGATTATGCGCGCCAGATTGCTGAGATTGTGGGCAAGGGCGTAGAAGTGGCAATTGTGATTGGCGGAGGTAATATTTTCCGAGGTCTCTCGGGAGCCGCTAAGGGCTTTAACCGTGTCAAGGGTGACCAGATGGGTATGCTCGCCACCGTGATTAACTCACTCGCTCTCTCTTCGGCTTTGGAGGCCGTTGGACAGCCTGCAAGGGTGTTTACAGCTATTAATATGTTTCCGATTGGCGAACATTATTCCAACACTCGTGCCATCGAGGCAATGGAGCGTGGGGAAGTGTCCATAATTGCCGGTGGTACGGGTAACCCGTTCTTCACCACTGATACAGGAAGTGCGCTGCGCGGTATCGAGGTGGGTGCTGACGTAATGCTTAAAGGCACTCGTGTAGATGGCATATATACTGCCGATCCTGAAAAGGATCCCACTGCTACTAAATTCACCGAAATTACCTACGATGAAGTCTATAACCGCGGATTAAAGGTAATGGATCTCACTGCCACAGCATTGTGTAAAGAGAATCATCTGCCTATCATAGTGTTTGACATGGACACTGTGGGCAATCTTGCAAAGGTTATCGACGGCGAGCCTATTGGCACTTTGGTATACTAATCCTAAAATAATAATAATCAAATTAATTGAACTATGGAATCCTCTGACTACCTTAAACCGGCAGAAGAAAAGATGGAAATGGCTGTTGCGTATCTTGATGACGCACTTGCACATATCCGTGCGGGTAAAGCCAATCCGAAAATACTTGATACTATCCGTGTAAGCTATTATGGGGCTAATATGCCAATCTCTCAGGTGGCTAATATTTCCGTGCCTGATGCCCGTACAATCACCATCACTCCATGGGAAAAACCGATGTTCAAGGAGATTGAAAAAGCCATAATCAACTCTGAGCTTGGTATCACTCCCGAAAATAACGGTGAGATTATCCGTATCTCCATTCCGCCGCTCACTGAGGAGCGCCGCCGCGCACTCGTGAAGCAGTCTAAAGCTGAAGCTGAAACAGCCAAGGTATCAGTTCGTAATGCTCGTCGTGATGCTATCGAAGGTCTCAAAAAGGCTGTAAAACAGGGAATGAGCGAGGATGTGTCAAAGGATGCTGAAAACGATGTTCAGAAGCTCCACGACAAATATCTGAAAAAAATAGATGAACTCTTCGCTGCAAAGGAAAAAGAAATTCTCACTGTCTAATCGGATTATATAAGTTTTATAAATCTTTTCATACTTATAAGATTTATACCCTCTAAGATATAAAGTAATCAAGGCAATTACTTTCGGCTATCCCGAAAGTAATTGCCTTGATTATTATAGATTGTCCAACTTTGTTAGGAATGTCCAGTCCTTTAGTAGTACAACTCACTGATAGTCGCTAACGAGGCTGATGTAACGGCCTGAGACTTAGGATTACCGATATACCAATCACCCACGTATGTGTGCTTAGTGATTGACTGTTTGATAGTGTGGCAGATATTGATAATGTGGGAGGGTGAGAAATAGTTTTGCATATTGTGTTATGTTTTTATTGTGTTGTAATTTATTCTTCAGATGAATTTATTTGTCGAATTGGTTTGATCCAAGCAAAATTATCATCCTTGTTTATAAAACAAAGGTGATAAACCTTTAGTTCACCACCTTTAATATTAAAATGTGTTAAATATGAAGTTTTTTCATCAGTTAGACGGACTTACGCCAAAATATGTATTTATTTCCAGTCTACTGTCAAACGCCTCAGCAATGTGGAGCTTGCCCCGGTGGAACCGGTGTGCTGCACTCCTACGCCGCCGTACTCGTTTGGTGTGATTTCTGCTGTCAGATTCACATCATCATTATAGCCGGTATTAGTGACTGACGCAGTTAGCTGATTGCCATAAACATTGAGGTTAATCTTACAGCCACGTCGGTAACATGTGGCAGTTACCGACTCTGTGATGGGTGTCGCAATGCCATTTTCATACTGCATTAACATGAAGCATACAGCCTTGTCGGTTTTTGGTGTGCGGATTATGCGAAGCGCATATCCGGTCAATGTTGTCGGGTCAAATTTTATATAAATGTCCAAATACTGCCCTGTGGCACTTCCAAATCCCTGTCCTGCGGTCTTGCATGGGTCAACATCCATACTAAGTGACATGTCGCCGTATGAGCCCTTTAGGGGTTGATAAAGCAGTCGTGCACCTTTTGAGGTCTGAATCAACCCGGTAAGACCGGCTGCCCCATCCATCCCTTCGCCGTAGTACCATCCGTTTTCTGCATCTGCTTCCCATTCGAATTCAGCTGTGTCGGCAGGTTTGAAGGCATCGACTGTCCAGAAGCCATGCCGAATTTCTTTTTGGGGTGATGTGGGAAAATTGACAAAATCAGTGGTTAGAATTTTTAGTTTTGAGTTAACGTTGATTGGAGAGTCGGTGATTGTTTTAAGCGTTTCCCCGGTTAATGAGCGGTTGTGACGCGGCGATATTTCTGCAAGAATATAATATCCATTGTCAGCTGCTGACAATGCATATTTCTTCTCCGGATTATTGAGACGCGACACAGCTACAGGCACTGCGTCTGAGCCGTTAGCTCGTGTGGCTCTGTACCATGTGATAAGGGAGTGGTCGGGACGATTCCCAAGGTTGAGTTGATAATCGAGTTGGAGGGTATCACCTGTACAAATTATTTCCGGAGCTTTTGTGAATTCCGGAGCATAGAGTGTGGGTGGACGTACTGTTACCACGCAAGCTGTTTCGAGTCCTGATTCCGTGGTAGCTTTAACATTGACAGTTCTAACGTCCTCACTTTCATTAAGTCCTGTTACTTCGCAATTCCCATTTGAAAGTGTGGAGATCGCCACATATTCTTTATCAGCATCATCAATATGCCATTTTACTCCCTGAATATTAGGTTGGAGTGTTACTGTGTCTTTTCCTGTTTCGATTTCAGCTTTACGTTGATTAAGTGACAACATTGTGGGCAAGAGTTGGAGAGATGTGGTGTCCTGTCCGGTGGGATTCCATCCATCATTACCTCGTACGAGATTGAAGATGTTATATGTTTCGCCGCATTTATAAGCTTCGAGTAGGGGCGTGCCGGTGATATCGACGGTGTATTGTGGTCGCTCTGAGTCAATATAGAGTGGTGCTCCATTGAGGGTCACATTATATTGGTAACTGCGCAAGTCACCGGTAGGGTCCTGGGTCCATCCTATATACAGATTGGGATCGTCGGAGGTCCAGCGACAGTCTATCATAGCAACCGGACTACCGACTTTTACTAAGTATTGTTTCCCGGCGGTTAAGGCATGAATGTCGCAGTCGAGAAACTTTGCACCCTCCTGTGAAGTGCTGTAAAATGGTTTGCCGCTGAAGAATGTGAAACGGCATCGATGGTACACGCCAGTTCCGCAAAGTGCATCGTCGGTACTCTCGAAATAGCAATCCTCAAACAGCGCCCTACGCGCACCTGAAAATGGACATAGATTCAATCGGCTTATGAAACGGCAATTGCGTGCCACCACACGGTCTCCCTCAACAATAGCAAGCTGTGCCTGCACAATGGCGTTTTCACGACGCTTGCGGTTCAGAGCAGGATTGAGTGGATATATCAGGTCAACGTTACAATAATTGCCCAAGGTGAGGTTTTCAACTTGGATATCCTCGCCGGTGATATGAAACATTGTGAAGTTGCCGTTGGCGCCTTGTGTTTGTCCTCTGTTGCAGGCTATCACCACATTTTCAGGTTTTTTGCTGAGTCCTATCAAGCGTATATGACTGAGCTTCAATTCCATCCCGAATGGTGTTTTACTTCCGTTTTTCGGGTTTCTTATTGCCGGGTCATCGGGATCGTCAATCCAGTAGACTGATGGTGCTATGTTGATTGTGAGAGGGGATGAGTCAGTGTACTCATAAATCCTTTGCCATTCCTCTGCTTTAATAAGTGCGTCGCGAAGTGATGTGAATCGCGTTGAGTCAGCAGCAATTTCTTTGTCTGAATATGATGCGTCGACATTTATAATATTGCTCATTGGCAAAACTTGAAAAGCCGTGGCAATTAGGATGGAAATTGAAAGTAGATATTTGATTTTCATGGTGATGTGATTATTTGAGTTGATGTAAAGATGAAATGAAGATGTTAGGATTCTATGGTGAGCGTTACTGATTGCGGTGTCACTTTGAGGGTTGAAGTGGAGCTACATAGCATCGGGATGTTATGGTCCACATGGCCGATTGGGAAATCGAATGCCACGGGGTAGTCATATTCCTCCACCATTTTATATATCATATCCTCCATAGTGGAGTTGTCACGGTCAGGAACGTAGTTGGTGAATTTACCCACTATCAAACCTGCCAATTGGCTCAATATTCCGTTTAATTTCAAGGTATAGAGTATACGTTCTATCTTATAAATAGGTTCTGAAACATCCTCGATGAATAGAATTGAACCGGGACGGAATACGTCAAAGGGTGTACTGATCAGCCCGGAAATCACAGCCAGGTTTCCTCCTAAAAGTGTCCCGGTGGCTGTGCCTTGTCGGTTTTTGGGGTGAGGATTCACGATGACATCGGGGGTCTCACCACTTAGTAGTGCGAATAGTCGTTGTGAGTCTTCGTCTTTGCCGTGGCTCTCGGCTATATGTTTGGTCATAGGAGCATGGATTGATTTTATGTCGTGTGACGTCATTAGTGCATGGAGGGCCGATATGTCGCTATAACCGACTATCCATTTCGGGTCGTCGCGTAGAGGTAACCGATTAAGTTTTTCGAGCAAATGCACAGCTCCGTAGCCGCCGCGTGAACATATGATGGCACGAGTATCGGGGTCGGTGAGTGCTGCTTCAAGGTCGTTATAACGTTGCTCATCCGTGCCGGCGTATGTGCCATGTCGGGCGAATGTGTTTTCGCCTACGTATGCAACCCATCCTTGGTCCACGAGTACCGGGAGAGTGGTATAGACAAGCTGCGGTTTGATAATACCGGCTGGTGAAAGTATTGCCACTCGATCACCGGGTTGTAATGCCGGAGGGGTAAGTATTTCCATTTATTATGTAATAGGTGAATTTTTAGAATTTAAGAAATATGTATTTTTGTGAAATTTTAAGTTCACAAAGTCATTTATGTGTATGTATATTCTCACGCCACTTGGACTTGAATCCCGGTTTCTTTGACTATATTTTCAGCGATGGCTTGAAGCTCCACTTTCGAGACTTTTTCGAGATTTTCGGCGGGAGTTTTTCTATCTATTGAGTATATCATCACTTCGCATGGTCCGATTTTTTTGTATGCCTCTATGAGAGCGTCAACCTCTGTTGGGGTGGTGTTGTCTATCTCTACGCCGTCATGTTTTCCACGTAAAAACATTGTCTGGATGATGCACTGCTTTCCGAATCGTGAAATGTCATCTATTGCTTGTTCAGATGTAAACGATGGTCGGGTGGGGCGGTCGATAGCACGCATGGTAGTAGTAATTGCGGAATCAAGTTTGAGGATATTGTTATCAACCATGCGTAGTGCTGCCGCCACGTCGGGATTCTCAAGACGTGTGGAATTAGATAGTACGCTCACTTTTGCTTCAGGATAATACTTGTCACGGATGCGGATTGTATCTTCAATCACTCCTTTGAAGTGGGGGTGAAGAGTTGGTTCGCCGTTGCCTGAGAAGGTTATAACATCGAGTGGCTGATTAGCTTCTTTCATGTTTTTTAGACGGGATTCGAGAAGTCGTGCCACACGTTCACGTGACGGAAATCCGGTTGTTCCGGGTCCTTGCGCATTGAATCCCGCCTCGCAATAAAGGCAGTCGAACGTGCATATCTTACCGTCGTCGGGAGTTAGATTAACCCCTAACGACACACCGAGACGGCGTGAGTGTATCGGCCCGAATATGGTGGAATGAAATAGTACTGTCTGCATACCAATCTGGTTTATATCCTTTAAACATTATTACAAAGTTATGGTTTTTTGTATTTATAAATGTATTTTTTATGTTATTATTTCTTAGAATTTGGCTAACACAAAAAAAATTCCCAATTTTGCATTTTAACATTATAATATTTACGAACCATGAATTTCGCAAAGGAAGCTTATAAAATTTTTCAAGATACCACAAATACCTATCATGTCACTGACGATGTGGATGCAGAGGTTTTGAACCCTTATCCTGTCAATTCGATTGAAGCCACTCTCTTCGCTAAAAATTGGATTGACGCTGTGCAATGGCACCTCGAAGATATCATTCGTGATCCGAATATTGACCCTGTGGCTGCTTTGGCACTCAAGCGTCGTATCGACAAGTCAAATCAGGACCGCACTGACATGGTGGAGGAGATTGACTCTTATTTCCGTGATAAATATAAGGATGTTAAGGTGTTTACCGATGCAACAATCAACACTGAATCACCGGCTTGGGCCCTTGACCGTCTGTCAATACTTGCCTTGAAGATTTTTCACATGGAGCAGGAGGTGTGCCGAACCGATGCATCCCCTGAGCATATAGCTAAATGTCAGACTAAACTCGATGTCCTTTTACAGCAACGTGAGGACTTGATAACTGCTATTGATCAGCTCCTCGATGATATCGCTGCCGGTAAAAAGTACATGAAGGTTTATCGCCAAATGAAGATGTACAATGACCCCGATACTAACCCGATACTTTACAAGAAATAGTAGATTATTTAGAGAGGTATAATACCTGTATCTGTAGTAGAGTCGAGTTTTTATACTTTTACTGAATCTTAAGAAGTTTACATCATAATGTAGGGGTGAACGCATCGTGTCGTTCACCCCTACATTATGATGTACTATTCACATAGGCTTTACGGATTTTAGTAGCCGTATCTCCTTCAATGCAGTTAAAATATGAATGTCACAATATTGCCCCTTCAGGGCTTCGTGGTATGTGAATTACACAACCTCTCACTATCACAGCCTAGAAGGAGAAACGTTGTTGTAATATCATGGGGTAGGGGAGGGGAGAAGGTGATTTTGTCTTCAATTTTCATGTATAAGAATTCGATTTGTTTTAAATTTTTAAATCTAAGAGGGTTAAAATTTATCTAAGAACTTAATAAACAGGAATCTAACCTCTATATTTCAAATCTTACTTTGTCTTTAAAAAAATTCTATTTCCATACATTCTAACGCGTTTCCAAAAAGTTTTTGAGTTAGAGTGAAAAAATGAGTAATTTTGTAGTAATTTAGTTTGGTTATCTATAAATGAAAGCTGTATGCGTGACTAATAATTTAGTTGCACATATTTACTCCCAACTCCTGCATTAATGTACCGTCATAATATAAAATACTAACAATATGATGAAAATCGAATGGTTGACCGACACTGGCACTGATATGCCGTCCATTGACACTGCTCTGCTAAATGAATGGATAGCAAAGGTTGTGACCGCCCACTCTCGCGTGATGGGACCGTTGGTATATATATTTTGCGATGACGAGAAAATCATCGAGGTAAACCGGCAGTTTCTCAACCATGATTATTATACCGATATAATCACCTTCGATTACTCGCGCGGACGCATGGTGTCAGGCGATATGTTTATATCACTTGACACAGTTGAAACCAATGCAGATCTCGTCGGTGCAACCTTCATTCAGGAGCTACATCGCGTGATTATCCACGGTGTGCTTCATCTTTGCGGTATTAATGACAAAGGTCCGGGTGAAAGGGAAATCATGGAAACAAATGAAAATGATGCTCTTGCCATTTTGCAGGAACTACAAAACAATAAGGACTAATAATAGTCAGTTCTTATATAACCTACGTTAGATATATGAATTTTGAATATGATGTGATAGTGATCGGAGCTGGTCACGCCGGTTGTGAGGCTGCACATGCCTCCGCTAAACTCGGAACGAAAACTCTTCTTATCACCATTGACATGAACAAAATCGCGCAGATGAGTTGCAATCCCGCAGTCGGCGGTATTGCCAAGGGACAAATCGTGCGTGAAATCGACGCTTTGGGTGGCATGATGGGTATCGTCACTGATGAGTCGGCTATCCAATTCCGAATGCTCAACCGCTCTAAGGGTCCGGCAATGTGGAGTCCGCGTTCACAAAGTGACCGCATGATGTTCTCTCGTCTGTGGCGCGAGGTTCTCGAAAATACGGAAAATCTTTACATTTGGCAGGACTCTGTCAATCATCTTTTGATTGAAGGTGGTAAAGTTACCGGTGTAACCACGAATCTTGGTGTGAACTTTAAGGCTAAGTCTGTAGTCCTTACCGCCGGTACCTTCCTGAACGGTCTTATGCACATCGGGCCTGTCAGGCAGCAGGGCGGGCGCGTTTCTGAACCGGCTTCCCACGGCATCACTGAACAGTTGAAGGAGATGGGATTCGTTACTGGTAGGATGAAAACAGGCACGCCGGTGAGAATCGACGGCCGTTCTGTAGACTGGTCGCTCACCACTATCCAGGAGGGGGATGATGATTTCCATAAGTTCTCTTATCTCCACAGTGTCCGCCGCAGGCTGCGTCAACGCCCCTGTCACACTGTCTATACAAGTGAGAAAACACATGAAATACTCCGGCAAGGTCTACCTCAATCTCCCCTCTACAATGGACAGATCAAGAGCATCGGACCTCGCTATTGTCCAAGTATAGAGACGAAGATTGTAACATTTGCCGACAAAAGTGAACATCAACTTTTCCTCGAACCGGAAGGGGAAGTTACGACGGAATACTATGTCAACGGTTTCTCCTCTTCACTCCCCATAGACATCCAGATTCGGGCCTTGGAAACTATCCCTGCACTCAAAAATGTGCATATATTCCGTCCCGGTTATGCGATTGAATACGACTTTTTCGATCCCACCCAGCTTTACCACACTCTCGAAACTAAGCTGGTTGAGTCGCTCTATTTCGCCGGACAGGTTAACGGAACCACCGGTTATGAGGAGGCTGCCGGGCAGGGATTGGTAGCTGGTATCAACGCAGCTCTGAAGGTAGCCGGAAAGGAGCCTTTCACCCTTTCTCGTGACGAAGCCTACATAGGTGTGTTGATTGACGACCTGGTTACTAAGGGCGTGGATGAGCCTTACAGGATGTTTACTTCACGGGCTGAGTACCGTATTCTCCTCCGTCAGGATGACGCTGACATGCGTCTCACTCCTAAGGGGCATGAAATCGGCCTGGCATCTGATTTCCGCTATGAACAGATGCTTTCAAAGCTTCGTCAACGTGATGCTCTGATGGAATTTTGCAGGGAGTTTTCAGTGAAGGCAGTTCTCATTAATCCGTTCCTTGAGGAGCACGGCGAACAGCCGTTGAAACAGGGCGTGAAATTATATGACCTCGTGCTTCGTCCTCAGCTAAATATCCAGTTACTCGCTAAGGGAATCAAACCTCTTGATGATTTCATCACAGAAAACATCGAACATCAGCGACGTGATGAAATCATTGAGGCAGCAGAAATTCTTATGAAGTATCAGGGCTACATCCAGCGCGAGCAACTTATCGCCGATAAAATCCGCCGGCTCGAAAATGTGAAGCTTCGCGGAAAGTTGGATTACTCGAAGGTTAATTCAATATCCACAGAAGCTCGCCAAAAACTAATAAAAATCGACCCGGAGACGGTGGCTCAGGCTTCAAGAATACCCGGTATTTCCCCGGCTGATATTAACATTCTTCTTCTGTTGCTCGGGCGGTGAAAATTGTTCCACGTGGAACAAATCGCCGTTTCAGATATCTCAATTAGATATTTTAGTTGAAATTTTTAATCAGGCATTTATAAACTATACATAAACCAAAAATATCATGGAATATTTAAAATCTCACATTCGTGATGTGATTGACTTCCCTCAGAAGGGTGTCATCTTTAAGGATCTCACAACTCTCTTCAAGGATCCTCGCGGGCTACATATCATTGGTTGGGACCTTTCTCAACTTTATCGCGACAAAGGTATTACTAAAGTGGTAGGTATCGAGTCTAGAGGTTTTATAGGAGGTTCGATTTTGGCTTTCGAACTCGGTGCTGGTTTCGTTCCGGTGCGCAAACCCGGAAAACTCCCCGCTGATACAATAAAGGCTTCTTACGATAAGGAGTATGGTAAGGATACTATCGAGATTCACCGCGATGCTATCGGTCCCGATGATGTTGTGGTACTTCATGACGATGTTCTCGCCACCGGTGGTACTATGGCGGCCGCCTACAATCTTGTGAAGTCTATGAACCCGAAGAAAATCTATATCAACTTCATCATCGAACTCACCTCACTCAACGGCCGCGCCAACCTCCCGGCCGACGCAGAAGTTTCTGCCCTAATAAGCTACTAATTCAGCTTAGGCGTATCCCGTGGGGTTCGATACAAATGACACATCCACCACTAAGTTTTTCAATATATGGCAATGCACAAGAAATCTGAAGCGTTAAGGGAGAAGATTTCGATACTTCCCGATACCCCCGGTGTCTATATGTACTTCGACGCCGAGGGTACGGTGATTTATGTCGGAAAAGCGAAAAACCTCAAAAGACGTGTGTCATCATATTTCAACCGCACCCATGATAGCCTGCGCACCAACCTCCTCGTGAGGGCTATCGTAGATATGAAATATATTGTCGTCCCCACGGAGCAAGATGCCCTTAACCTCGAGGCTTCGATGATTAAGGAGTACCAACCAAGATACAATGTGCTCCTGAAGGATGACAAGTCCTATCCCTGGATAGTGGTGACAAACGAACTTTATCCACGCGTTTTCATGACGCGTCAACGCATCAAGGACGGGTCAAAGTATTACGGCCCGTACACTGATGCCGGTTCTGCCCGTGCCACCCTCGAACTAATCAAACGCCTTTACTGCATCCGTTCCTGCCGTTATCCCATCACTCCCGAATATATCAATAAAGGTAAGGGTCGACTATGCCTCGACTATCATCTCAAACGTTGCAAAGGTTGCTGCGTAGGTGCCATTTCTGCTGAGGAATATGCTAAGGATATCGATCGTGTTAGAACTATTTTGCGTGGTGAAACCGGCGAGTTGCTGACGTATTTGAAGGATGAGATGGAAAAACTCTCGATGGACCTCCGATTTGAAGAGGCTCAAGCTCTAAAGGAGGAATATGACCTTATTAAGCGTTACCAGTCGAAGAGCGTGATTGTATCGCAGACTATTGAGGATATCGATGTGTTTGGTATCGATGATGAGGACAGTGATGTCTACATTAACTATATGCACGTGCGCCGCGGCGCTGTGGTTAAGTCGGTGACTCTTGAATTTAAGCGCAGACTCGATGAGACCCAAGCTCAGCTCTTGGCTTATGCCATGACCGAAATTACCGAAACTCTCGGTGTGAAATACGATGAAGTCATTGTGGCTGAGATGCCGGATGTGGAGATGCCGGATGTAAAATTCACTATCCCACAACGTGGCGATAAGGCAAAGCTTCTTGAAGTGTCGCAAAAGAACGCCCGGCAGCATAGGGTGGACAAGATAAAGACTATGGAGAAGCGTAATCCTGAGACCAGGACTGAACGTATCCTACAGCGTATACAATCGGATTTCCACCTCAGTGAACTCCCCACGCATATCGAATGTTTCGATAATTCAAATATCCAAGGCACCAACCCGGTGGCGTCGTGCGTGGTGTTCAAAGATGCCAAACCGAGTAAAAAGGATTATCGGCATTTCAATATCAAGACAGTTGTTGGTCCCGATGATTTCGCTTCGATGAAGGAAGTACTGACCCGACGTTACACTCGCCTTGTGAATGAGGGTCAGGAGTTGCCGCAACTGATTGTGGTCGACGGCGGAAAAGGTCAATTATCGGCCGCTGTGGAAGCTCTCGATGAGATGGGTCTGCGTGGTGTGATTGCTGTGGTTGGTATCGCAAAACGTCTTGAAGAAATATATTTTCCCGGCGATAGCATACCTCTTTACATCGACAAAAACAGTGAGACTTTACGAGTGGTACAACATCTCCGCGACGAGGCCCACCGATTTGGCATTACTCATCATCGCAATCGCCGAAGCAAAGGACAAGCGGTCTCGGAACTCGATTCCATAAAAGGTGTGGGAGAAAAAACCCGCACCGCTCTTCTTTCGCATTTCAAGAGCGTGAAACGTCTGAGCGAAGCCGACCTTGACACCATAGCCGAAATCGTAGGACCATCCAAAGCCTCCATAATCTACGCCGCCCTTCACGAAGATGCCCCCGAATAATCTCCACGTGTACTTTTGATTTTATCGCACCGATAAGTCCAATACTATTCCTTACCTTTGCGAATATAACTTTTCCGGTAATTCGGCTGACTAAATTACCCCCAATAATCTAATATAATATGAAAATGCAACTCAACCTCATCTCACTTTTGCCCCTTATCCTGCTCTTGTGCGTGGAATATGCAGGCGTGTTAATCGCTGTCCTTGCCGACCTATTCATCGGTGTCCGTAAATCAATTCTCTCCGGTTCAAAATGCACTTCTTGGGGACTCCGCCGTACTGTCGACAAATTGTCACGCTACTACCTCGCCCTTTTCGCTCTGACCATTATCGACGCCATGTATGTCACAGCCTCTCTCGTCATGACATCACAAGGTATCAAACTGCTTCCGGTTTTCCCATTCCTCACCACTTTCGGCTCAATCGGACTGGTCCTCATCGAGGTAAAAAGCATCCTCGAAGAAGCCAACGAAAAAGGCGACCTCTCTCTGGCTGCTACGCTCCTCAAGGATTTGTTATCCCGAATCCCCAAAAAGTAAATTTTCTTTACTAAATTTGCATCACCTTCATTCGGATGATTTTCCGAATCCGCCCATCCGTAAAGTGGCGGAGTTCCATGGAGCGTCCTCCCCTCGATCGGGGTCGCCGAATCCCCAAATTCCCTCCAAAAAAAATTCCTATTCATCATGAAAAATAAAGTATACGATTTTGACAAGGTGATAGACCGAAAAGGCAGCGGTGCAATCAAGTGTGATAGCCTGAAAGATTTCTTCGGTCGTGATGACCTTTACCCACACTGGGTGGCTGACATGGATTTTGCCGTTCTTCCGGAAATAACTGAGGCTATGAAGCGACGTGTCGATCATCCCGTCTGTGGATATGCAAATGTTCCCGACAGTTTCTGGAATTCCATAATCTCTTGGCTTGATCGTCGCCACAATTGGCAGGTGACTCGTCAAGAGATTACCTATGTTAACGGTATTGTGAGGGGTATTGCGTTCATTATCAACTACTTCACCAATGTTGGAGATAAGATTTTGATACAAACACCTGTTTATCATCCATTTCGCAATTTAACTATCGGAAACAGGCGTATATGTGTCACCAATCCATTGAAGGAAACTGACGGCAAATACGAGATGGATTTCGAGGATCTCGAACGTAAGTTTGCCACGGAATCTCCCACGCTGATGATCCTTTGCAACCCCCACAATCCGATAGGAATTCAGTGGAGTGTGGAGGATTTAAAAAAGGTTGCCGTGTTGGCCAAGAAATATGGCGTAATCGTTATCTCCGATGAGATACACGCCGACCTCATGCTCTATGGCAAAAAACACATCCCCTTCCTCGATGTCAGTGACGATGCCAAAGAGGTTGGTATAGCACTCGGCGCCCCGTCAAAAACTTTTAACATACCCGGCCTCGCAAGTTCGTGGATAGTGATATGCAATGAAGCCCTACGTGCCCCATTCTTTGAGTGGATGGCTGTCAATGAATTTTCTGACCCTACCTACATGCCCATGATAGCCACCAAAGCGGCATACAATCATGGCGATGCTTGGCTCGATGAGCTGATTGAATATTTGGAAGGAAATATTGAAGCTGTGGTGAAATTTTGTGACGACCGTTTGCCGGGCATTAAAGCTATCCATCCCCAGGCTTCCTTCCTGGTGTGGCTTGACTGTCGCGGCCTTGGTCTGACTCACGATGATTTAATAGACTTGTTCGTCAACAAAGCCCGCCTTGCGCTCAACGATGGTGCTATGTTTGGCGAGGAGGGCTCCGGGTTTATGCGCCTGAATATCGGCACGACTCGTACCTCTCTAATGCAAGCTCTCTGTGCACTTGAGAAGGCTTTGAAATAAGGATTTCTACATAAGGGTGAACATCAGTCATACTGTGGACCCGACTTTCCTTTACGAAACCACATTTATCGGAGCGGCTTGTGAGAAAGCCTTCACATTGTTGACGGCGATTGCCACGAGTCGCTCTCTTGCTTGGGTTGATTCCCATGCAATATGTGGAGTGATATATGTGTTTCGACATTCAATCAACGGTGATCCGTCACGCGGCGGTTCCTGACATAGCACATCGATTCCGGCACTAAAAATTATCCTTCCATCCAAGGCTTCAGCCAATGCATCCTCGTCCACGAGCTGCCCGCGTGAGGTGTTAATCAATATCGCGGTTCGTTTCATCTTGCTGAGATTTTCCCTGTTGATAATACCTTTGGTGGCCGGTGTGAGGGCTGTGTTAAGTGAAAGTACATCCGATTCCATGAATAACGTGTCAAGTTCTACGCGTTCCACATAGCTCGGAAGCTCTCGCTGGGAATTGGTTATTACGTTCATACCAAAGGCATGTGCTATCTGTGCTACTCGTGTCCCGATATTCCCAAACCCCATTATGCCCATCGTCATTCCGGCAAGTTCGTCAAAGATTCTCAGGCGGTAACTGAAATCCTTGCAATTAGTCCACTTGCCACATCTCACGGTTTCTGCATACCAGCTAACATTGTTCACTATATTCAATAGATGTGCAAACACAAGCTGAGCCACCGATTCTGTGGAATACGACGGCACATTTGTCACCGTGATTCCCAATCGCCGGGCCGCTTCAATGTCAACGTTGTTATACCCGGTCGCAAGGATTCCGATATATTTCAAGTCGGGAAGCCGGCTCATTACCTCGTCGGTGAATAGCACCTTGTTGGTGAGCACTGCCCACGCCCCGTCACACCTCGCTACCACATCCTCCGGCGCAGTGCGGTCATACACCGTCAATTCACCAATCTCTTTCAAGCCGTTCCATGAAAGGTCGCCGCTATTGGCCACATATCCGTCAATAATTACAATTTTTCTCATATTATAATTGATAGTTTACATTTCATCTTCGCAAGGTACAAAAAAAATTCCTATCTTTGCAAAATATGGAAAAATCAATTTCACGGACTGAGGGAAATTTCGATATATGCCATTCATTCCCCTCTGACTTTGATATTTCTTATGAATACTAATTCAATTTGTCAGATTATGAAAATTGCCCTTATAGGATACGGAAAAATGGGCCATGCCATTGAGCGCATCGCCAGGACAAGAGGTCACGAAATTGTGTCGATTATCGACATTGACAATTCCACCGAAATCGACAGCGACGTTTTCGCTTCGGCCGATGTGGCAATTGAGTTCACAACTCCCGCCACTGCTCCGGATAATGTGATGCGTGCCGCGAAGCGTAGCGTGCCGGTCGTTTGCGGCTCTACAGGCTGGGCTTCTCGCAAGGAGGATGTGGAGAAGTCCGTTACTGAAGCCGACGGCGCTCTACTCGCTTCAAGCAATTTCAGCGTGGGTGTCTATATTTTCAATGCCATCAGCCGACATCTCGCTAAGTTGATGAGCCATCTACCACAGTATTCACCATATATGTCGGAAACTCATCATATCCACAAGCTCGACCATCCATCAGGCACTGCCATCACCCTTGCTGAGGGTATCATCAGGGAGAACGATCGCATCCATACTTGGGTGGACAAGGGGATGGTTAATGTTCCAACTCCCGAACCAACTAAGGAGGAGAAACTTGAGACCATAATGGTAAAGGGATATGCATCCGACGAACTCCCTGTGAAGAGTTTCCGCCGCGGCGAAGTGCCGGGTATCCATTCGATTCTGTGGGATTCCACTGTTGACAGCATCAAGATTACTCATAGCGCAAAGTCACGCGACGGTTTTGCCTTGGGGGCTGTATTGGCAGCTGAATGGATTGTCGGAAAGAAGGGTATATTCACTATAGACCAAATGATGGAGGATCTGCTATGAGTGATTTCCAAAGCAATTTCCGCCGACGTGTTGCTGAGAATTCCAAGTCTCGATGGATTCGTTTTGCCATCGTCTCGGTGATTTTCTTCCTCTGGGTGGCTTGGCTCGGCAGCTGGTGGGTCTCTATTTTCTGGTTCCTCTTATTTGATATTTACATCACGGGCTATATCCCTTTCACTTGGTGGAAGAAGTCGAAAAATGCCATGGTGAGAAATGTGATGAGCTGGGTCGATGCGATTGTCTACGCTTTGATTCTGGTCTATTTTGTGTTCACATTCATCGGACAGAATTACCAGATTCCATCTTCTTCACTTGAGAAGTCGCTCCTTGTGGGTGATTACCTTTGGGTCAATAAGATGGTCTACGGTCCTCGCGTGCCGATGACTCCCGTGCATTTTCCTCTCGTGCAGAATACATTCCCAATCATTAACACTAAGTCTTATCTTGACAATCCTCAGTGGAAGTATCATCGTCTCGCCGGGCTCGGCAAGGTGGAGCGCGGTGACATTGTGGTGTTCAATTTCCCGGCTGGCGATACCGTAGCTTTGAAGGTTCAGAACCCTGACTACTACACTCTCGTGAAGGTATATGGCAAGGATGCCGTTCATAATAACCCTCAGACTTTCGGAGAGGTCGTTTATCGCCCGGTGGACCGCCGCGAGAATTACGTGAAACGTGCCGTTGGACTCCCCGGCGAACGTATCAAAATCGCGGACGGTGTGATTTACATCAACGGTAAGGCTATCAAGCAACCGGAGAATGTGCAGTTCAACTATTATTTCCAACTCCGCAACGGACGCCTGAGCGAAAGTGATTGGGAAGAGCTTGGTGTTTCGACTGACGACCGTCACGAGGTGCCTATAACCCCTCAGGATATTCCAGGGCTAAAGGCTCTCGGTTTTGTAGTGAATGAGGATGGTACGGTGCCGCAGGTTTATGTGTCACCCCTCACACCGGCAATGGTGAAGTCTCTCGAAGCTGACGCTAATGTGGCCAAGGTTATGAAGGTTCCGGCTCAGCCCGGCGATATGCTTTTCCCTGATGGTGTGGCCGACAATTGGACGCGTGCTGACTATGGCGAGATTTGGATTCCGGCTAAGGGAGCAAAGTTGAAAATGTCGCCTGCGGCTTGGAAAATATATGGCAAGGCTATCCGCGATTATGAGGGCAACCATGACGCTGTCCTTAGGGATGGTGTGGTATACATCGGCGGTGAATCTGTGGATACCTACACTTTCAAGATGGATTATTACTTCATGATGGGCGACAACCGTGACAATTCGCTCGATTCCCGTTATTGGGGGTTTGTACCGGAGGATCACATAGTGGGACGTCCGGAAAAGGTGCTCATATCGTTTGATAAAGACCGCTCGATATTGAATGGCGGAATCCGTTGGGACAGAATTTTCCGCAATGCTAACCCCGAAAGCAGCACTTTTGAGGCAAATACGGAAAGTGTTGCAGATGAACCTAAATACGATAATATAAGCAACGATTCCACAGTTGAAAAGTAACACATGCCTCGTCCTGTTTTATATCCTAAAAGTAATGTGTTGCTTCCACCGAAGCTATGTGCCTCGGTGGATTATTATGCGTATGCCTGGCAATATGGCAGCTATGCGCAGGATTGGTGTGTGAGATTTGACAAGCGCGAGAAGGATACTCACCGTTTCAATATCGCCGACACTCGTGGTCACCTCCAGCTTACCGTCCCTATTTCCAAGCCTTCGAGTTCTCGCTGCCGATGGTGTGACATTGAGATATCAACCCACGGAGCATGGTGGGATGTTCATCGCGTGGCTCTTGAAAGTGCCTACGGTGGCACCCCTTATTTCGAATTCTACATTGAATGTTTCCTTCCGATGCTGACTGTTGGTGTTGAGCAACGATTCCCGTTGCTCTGCCAGCTTGCCGAAGCCTGGGATAAAGAAATTTGCAAGGTATTAGGATTGCATCGTGTCGCAACAGACGGATTCGACTTTGTGCGCTCGGAAGTGGATGCAATTGATAATCTCGCTGATTTTCCTTATTATCAGGTAAGACAACATCAACTTGGCTTTATCACACATCTCTCAATCCTTGACCTAATCTTCAACCTCGGACCCGATACACCATTATATTTAAACAAAATATCTAAACTCCTCCGATAACCCTCCAAAATGTAGGGACGCACCATGGTGCGTCCGCTGGAATCACGGTACTCCTGAGTGGCACAATAGTAATATTCTCAGTAAATAAATTTTTTTACCATATAAAGTATCTATTTGAATATGAAGTTAAAGTTTATATTAGCATCCATGCTCATGGCAGGAACTTCCTCCCTGCTATCAGCCCAGATGCTCCCTTACCAAAACCCTAACCTGTCGGCTGAGGAGCGCGCTGAAGACCTATGCAAACGTCTCACCCTCGAAGAGAAAACAAAACTGATGATGAACGGCTCACCGGCCATCGAGCGACTTGGCATACCGGCTTTCGATTGGTGGAGCGAGGCTCTCCACGGTGTCGGACGCAACGGTCTTGCTACCGTTTTCCCCTCTTGCATAGGTATGGCGGCATCATTTGATGATGACCTTATCGAGGAGGTGTTTACCGCCGTGAGTGACGAGGCTCGTGCTAAGAACACTATGGCCCGTCGGGAGGAAAAGGTTGGCAAATACAAGAGTCTCTCTTTCTGGACCCCCAATATTAACGTGTTCCGTGACCCCAGATGGGGACGCGGCCAGGAGACTTACGGTGAGGATCCCTATATGAACGGGCGTATGGGATTACGTGTGGTGAGGGGTCTTCAGGGTGATGGTACTGACAAGTATTTTAAGCTGTTGGCTTGTGCTAAGCATTACGCTGTCCATAGCGGTCCTGAGAAGACTCGCCACAGTTTTGACATTGTTGACCTTCCGCAGCGTGAACTTTGGGAAACATATCTTCCTGCTTTCAGAATGCTTGTGCAGGATGGTAACGTGCAAGAGGTCATGTGTGCCTATCAACGTTTTGAAGGTGACCCCTGCTGCGGTTCCGACAAACTCTTGAACTCTATTCTCCGATATAAATGGGGGTTTGACGGATTGGTGGTGAGTGACTGCGGCGCTATCAGCGATTTCTACCGTGAGGGTCACCACGAGGTGTCAAAGGATGCCCCTGCTGCTTCGGCTCTCGGTGTGCTCAGTGGGACTGACGTGGAATGTGGTAACGTATACAAAACTCTCCCGGAGGCCGTGAGACGTGGCGACATTAAGGAGTCGGATATCGACGTGAGTGTCAAGCGTCTGCTTAAGAGTCGTTTTGAGGTGGGTGACCTTGACCCGGATTCATTGGTATCTTGGACATCTATCCCTATGAGTGTTGTGAATTCTGAGGAGCATAAGGAACTCGCACGCAGGATGGGTCGTGAGCAGATGGTTCTCTTGAAAAATAATGGTATCCTTCCACTTTCTCCGGACGATAAGGGTATTATGGTGATGGGCCCAAACGCTGCTGACTCAACGATGCTTTGGGGCATCTATTATGGGCAGCCCGGCCACACAGTTACCATTCTTGAAGGGCTTAATGCCCGCACCGGTCGCTCGTTGCCCTACACTTACGGTTGCGCGGTGACTCAGATGACTGATAAGGTGAGTGTATTTGACAATTTCGTGAACTCTAAGGGTGGAAAAGGGATGGATGCCCAATATTGGAATAATACCAATATGCAGGGCGTTCCTGATGCTGAAACTGTATACACATCTGCCATCCAGCTTGATAATGGTGGTAACACGGCATTTGTTCCCGGTATTAATCTTACTAATTTCACCACACGTATAAAGGGTACATACGTGGCTGATCGTGATGAAACACTAAATATGGTGTATAATAATGATGATGGTCTTCGTATCATTATCAACGGCGACACTGTGCATGAGCGTTGGAGAACAGACCCGTTAGGGTTCCGTGGCAGATCTTTTGATGTTATTAAGGGACAGAAATATAACATTGAAGTTGATTATATGCAGCTCGAAGATGATGCCACTCTCAATTTCGACATCCTCCGCACTCGCAATGTTACCCCGGCCGATGCTGTAGCTGCCGCTAAGGATGCTGAAACAGTGATTTTTGTGGGCGGAATTTCGCCGGATTATGAGCGCGAAGAGGCTAAGGTAACAGAACCTGGTTTTGATAATGGTGATCGCACTTCTATCGAACTTCCCGCTCCTCAGCGTGCTATCCTCAAGGCTCTCCATGATGCCGGTAAGAAGATAGTATTGGTAAATTGCAGCGGAAGTGCTGTAGCTCTTACTCCAGAGGACGAGATTTGTGACGCTATCCTTCAGGCCTGGTATGCCGGTGAACAGGGTGGACATGCTGTGGCCGATGTGCTGTTCGGCGATTATAACCCCTCAGGCAAGCTCCCTGTCACTTTCTATAAGGACGATTCTCAGCTCCCTGAGTTTGACAATTATCTGATGGCGGGACGCACTTACCGTTACATGAGGCAAGAACCCCTCTACAAGTTTGGTTATGGTCTCAGCTACACTACATTCGACATTTCTGCCCCTGTATATGCCAATGACAAGGTGACCGTAAATGTCAAGAATACAGGTAGTCGTGAAGGTACTGAAATTGTACAAGTTTACATGCGGCGTCCGTCAGATGTGAATGGTCCCAACAAGACTCTCCGCGGTTATGCACGTGTGAATCTTGCACCTGGTGAAACAAGGACTGTCGAAATCGATTTCCCTCGCAATTCTTTCGAAAATTGGGACGAAATAGAACAGGAAATGAGGGTACTCCCCGGCGAATATGAACTTCTCGTAGGCTCATCCAGCGACGATGCGACTCTAAAAACAATCAAAATTACGATTTAACCTTTATTGCAAGTTTTAGAGACGTACTATCGCCGAAGTGTGGTCCAAATAACTCGTTCAAGCGGCCACCACACACCACAGGTGCTACCATCGACACAGAGCATCCGATGTATTCCGACTTCCCAACCGATGACTGGACTAACCTCAACTGGTGGAACTTAGTCAACAGAGCACAGGTGATCAATCTTGGAAAATTCCCTCAGGATTACCAATCTCCTATGCGGCCTATGGATACATGGCATCATAACCGCAAACTCGGCATGGTGGTTGAGGCTCGCGTATTGGGGGGTAAATTGTTCATGACAACTTTTGACTTTGACCGCGACCTCGAAAATCGGCCCGTGGCTCGTCAAATGCGCAAGTCAATCCTCAACTACCTCAACAGTGACTGTTTCAACCCCATAATGGAGGTCAATCCAAACTTGATTTCCAGACTTTTACTGAAGAGACTGAACCTATCAAGACCTACTCCAACGAAAAGCCGGATGAGCTCAAGCCTATACTAAAATAATTCTACTCACTTACTTAAAGTGTGCCTAATATAGCAGTGCGGTCAGGGTGATTTCACCTTGTGCACCCGTGATATGGACTGCTTCGATATCGGCTGTGGCTGACGGACCGGTGAAGAACGAGCCGTAATGATTGTCGGTCAGGTCAATATCTCTATAGGCCGTGTGCATCCCGTCAACGATTTTTGTCTTATCGAGAAGTAGATACAGGTCTGTCGAAAAAAGGGCACAAGCTGCAAGTCCGAGTGACTCGTCAGTGACATAAATCGAGCCCGTCTCACCGACACCCAATAGTCCATTTGCCACACAAACATCCACTACATTAGCGGCGTGGGGGTCAGCGACCTCCGCGTCGTTCACATTTCCAGAGTAGTCGGGTAGAGAAGAGTAGACACGCTTATTCCCGGTGTCAATGTTTTTCTGTAGCCATTCTAAGGCATCACGGCGAGATTTAAACATTATAGCTGAACCATCGAAATTTTGGAGATGCGTGATGAAATTCACCAAAGGGTCCCCCTCAACGGTAAACATGGGTATGTAAGGACGCTCCACCGGATCGGGTTGCGACATGAGGATGCGGTCCATTATTATATCACGTGATGTTTTCTTTGTTTCCATATTTGTTTGTTTTATATGATTGATATCACGACATCGCCTCTCCGTTGTTTTTGCTGTTTCAACATATCCTATCGGGGAGGACGCTCCATAGATTTGCTGTTTCGGCGAATCCTATCGGGGAGGACGCTCCATGGAGCGTCCCTACTGGCGGCTTGCAGGTCGGCATCCTATTGTTTAGGATATTTCCTGGCGTAGTATTGGCGGAATGTTTCTGCTGGTGGAATGGGGTTGGCGTGACCCTTAGCCCACGGGTTAAGACCGGATTCCAATAAACTTTTTGGCAGATTGCGCAATGCCCAAAGCCCTAATTTCTCGGCATGGGAAAGATTAGTGGCGTTGCGTAGCACAATTTCCATCCCTGTTTCCTCGATACGATGGGAAAGTTGGTCCTTCCCTTCTTTCACCACCACATCGCGCCAGTAGAATATCAAGTCGGGAATAGGTACTTTCACCGGGCATACATTCCCACAAGAACCGCAGTGTGTGCAGGAATATGGCAGTCGGGCATAGCGGTCGAGGTCGTAACTTGGTTCCAGCACTGACCCTATCGGCCCCATATAGGGAGCATCGTAGCTTAGTCCGGAGGTGCGACGGAACACAGGGCAAGTGTTCATGCATGCACCACAACGGATACACTTCAGCACTTCGTAATAGTCACTTCCAAGTCGCGACGTGCGACCATTGTCCACAATCACCACATGCATCTCTTGTCCCTTTCGCGGACCATGATAATGGCTTGTATACTGAGTGATATCGAGTCCCAGTGCACTGCGGGAAAGGAGACGGATAAACATAGCGAGCTCCTTCTGCGAGGGGATCAGCTTCTCTATGCCCATGCTCGCAACGAAAAGGGGTGGTACATTGGCGCTTATGTCGGCATTTCCCTCGTTAGTACACACAACAATTCCACCGGTTTCGGCTATTCCGAAATTCACACCGTTCATTCCGGCATCAGCATGGATGTAATGCTGGCGCATATCCTTGCGCATCACACTGTTGAGATATGGTGGATCATCGATATCCGGATCACTTCCGAGCTTTTCGGCAAACAGACGTGCCACATCGCCGCGCAGCTTATGGATAGCCGGCATCACGATATGCGACGCACGCTGGTCGTCGAGTTGCTGGATACGTTCACCTAAATCAGCTTCATACACCTCGATGCCATGTTTAATTAGAAATTCCCTCATTCCACATTCATCCATAAGCATTGATTTGCCTTTTGTCACCACTTTCACTCCATGGCTCTTGAAAATTTCGAGTACGATGGCGTTATGTTCATCGGCATCAGTAGCCCAATGGACATGCACTCCATTCTCCTTCAGTCTGGTCTCAAACATTTCAAGATAGTCGTGAAGGTGGGAAAGCGTGTGGCGTTTCACCTGCGACGCGAGTTCACGCATCTCTTCCCATTCGGGAATCTGCTGCGCCACGCTGTCGCGTCTCATTCTCGCTGCCCATAGGCAACGGTCGTGACTGATGCGGTGAGGGATATCGGCTATGAATTTTGCCCCTAATTTCACTTGGTTAATCTGGCTCATATCGTGTGGTGTATAATAAGTTCTACATTGCTATTCCTTTGCATCACCATTGAGAATCTCAGCGATGTAATAAGTCTTAATGTCCACGCCATATTTGCGTGCCACACACTGCTGGTGCATAAGGCACGAGAAATCGGCCGATGTGACATATTTCAGCCCGTTGCGCTCATAGTCGCTAACTTTGTCGAGTCCTTGCTGAGTGGAACAACTTTCATCCCATATCGAGAAAACTCCGCCGAATCCACAACATTCGTCTTTCCGGGTGGCATAGGCTACCTCAAGCCCTTCCACAAGGTTGAGGAGGTCAGCTGTCTTTGAGAAATCGGGAATCATCAGCTCTGTCGGTCGCGCTTGGTGGAGGGAGCGAAGAGAGTGACATCCGTTGTGGAGTGCCACTTTATGAGGGAATTTCGCCCATGGCATACTCTTGACTTGAAGGACATCGTGAAGAAACTCCACGATGTCGCATGTTGTCTCGCGGATATGCTTAACTTCGGGAGTCTGAGGAATAGCCACGAGGTGATTTCTCATCTGATCGGTGCAGATTCCTGACGGGATGACAATATAATCGTAACCTGAAATCCATTTTACCACATTCTTCTCCAGTACACACGCCTTATGGTCATAGCCCATATCTGTGAGAGGCAAGCCACAACAAGCCGCCTGCTCGATATAATTGACATCGAGGTTAAAACGCCTGAGCAGTTCAAAACTTGAAATGGCTGCTTGGGGAGCCATTGCGTCAACATAACATGGCACAAAAAAACCTACCTTCATCGTTGAAAAGTAATTGAGTTACCGAGCCGGCTTTGCACATAGGAAAATAACATCACCTCTTTTCAGTCCTGCTCTATTCCTTTTATACGCTTTGGTTCGCAGATTTGTTCATCGTAGATTACGTCGCTATGCAACTTTATTCATTGATATCTGTTTAAATATTATAAGTGACAACGTTTCAATATCTGACAGAAATAGCACACGAGGTTCAATGCCCGGACAGCTATACATACCGGCTGTCAATTGGACTCTCTCAACACCTTCTCTTTAGTAAGAATAAAGAAGAGTAGTTTTTCTTAAGTAATCATAAAATCTACAATTATGGACAATACAAATAGCGACAACCAGACTTACAACTCTTCTCCAACCAACAAATCTGTCACACCACCTCCGAGCGATGGAAGGTCGGTCAGTGCCACCCTATGGGGTAATTTCTTTATATTTCTCTCAACTGTGTTCTTCGGCGTGAATATTCCGGTGGTGAAAATTCTTATTCCCCACTGGATGTCGGCTCTGGATGTGACGGTGTTCCGTCTCGGTGGAGGCTGCATTCTGATATGGATTGCGTCGCTGTTCCTTAAACCTGAGAAAATAGCAAAATCCGACTATCTGAAGGTGTTCTTGGGCGGTGCATTAGGACTGTTTATGTTCA
This sequence comes from Duncaniella sp., assembly GCA_023664955.1. Classification (GTDB taxonomy): domain Bacteria; phylum Bacteroidota; class Bacteroidia; order Bacteroidales; family Muribaculaceae; genus Duncaniella. The sequence goes on along the minus strand of JAMPEV010000001.1, from coordinate 688,459 downwards.
TGTTCCTTTTCAACCTGTCGCTGCGATATGCCGACCCGATAGACGTGTCGATAATCATGACTTTCCCGCCGGTGTTTGTGATTCTTATAGGAATCCTCTTCCAACACAAACGGACATCGTTTTTGGAAATTGCCGGCGTAGTAGTAGGCTTTATTGGTGCGTTTCTTGTGATAATAATGCAACATTCTGGCGAGAAGGGAACCGATAACATCCTCGGCGACTGTCTGGCACTGGCTTCAACGATGTGTTACGCTTTTTATCTCGTCATCCTCGAAGGCCCCACCCACCTTTACCGTCCCATGTCGCTGCTGCGATGGGTATTCCTTATGGCATGCCTACCGATGTTACTTTTACTGCCACATTTCCCACAAGCACAGATATTCCACACATCTGAGTACATGCCATGGCTATGCATAGCGTTTGTTATCATCTGTCCGACATTCCTTTCTTATTTCCTTATTAATCCGGCTATAAAGCTGATTGGTAGTGAATTAGTTTCGATGTACCAATATCTTCTGCCGGTGGTAGCTGCCGTGGCATCTGTGATAATGGGTGTGGCGACATTGAAATGGATTCAAGTACTGGCCATGGTGGTAATTATTATCGGTATGTTAATGACAAATAAAGCTAAACACACACAAGGCGTCAACGCATCCAAACCGAAATAACTACTCCGTTAAAAAATCACAAACCATTTGCAAGAGTCAAAAATACTAATTACCTTTGCAGCAGTGTATGGAATGGCTGAATCTCCCAAAATCGTAGATCCTATCCAGTCTGGCGTAATCGTAGATTCCATCCAATCCTGCCTACTTGCAAAGTTCCGGGGTATTAGCTCATCTGGCTAGAGCGCGACACTGGCAGTGTCGAGGTGAGCGGTTCGAGTCCGCTATACTCCACAATATCAGCTTAAAATCAGCAAGTTACAAACACAACACCCAATTTTACACCCACTTCGGTTAAATTTGGGTGATTTTTTATTCTCATCATTCCGCTCTTTTATCCATTTATATCCATGATACTAAAGGCTACCGGAATCAGCATATCGGAGATATAATAGATAACGCAACTATCAACATCAGAATTAATTATAGTTAAGGTACAGGATCATATCCTGAGCCGCCCCAGGGGTGACAGCGAAGGACACGTCGCACGGTGAGATAGCCCCCTTTAAGTATGCCATGCTTGCTGATGGCTTCGATGGCATACTGGCTGCACGTGGGCGTGTACCGGCACGATGCCGGCAGCATCGGTGATATGCAAAGCTGATAAAATCGGATTGGCAATATGAAAATCTGTTTAAGCATTGACTTTTGTATTTGAAATAAGGTTCGGAATGTTAAGAGAACCGATAAATCGCCAACCTATTCTTCTCTCACTTTCTCGTTAATTTTTCCAAGGATTCGCCTTACGGCATTCTCTACTTTTGAGTAAGGCAAAGTCTCATTTGCCACATAGATAAAGGCCAAGTCAATCGGCAAGTCGATAGGGAAGAGGTCACGATTAAGTCGGTAGGTCTCACGCACACGACGGCGCATCAGCACGCGGTCAACGGCGTGGCGGATACGCTTCTTGGGAATGGAAACCAGAAACTGAGGGCAACTTACCGTCCGCTTGTAGTTTATCTTCCACGAAGCCCTCAGGGGATATGCCATAATAGAGTCAACAGCGGGATTGCTGCGGTCAAAGAGCTGACCTATGGCAATCTCGCTGCGGAGCTTTTCTATTTTGTATAACCTCAGACCTTGCATCGGCGGTTATCCTGTTAGCTTTCGGGTATTCTATTATTTATTATTTGCCGAATCTTCCTTAAGGAAATTGTCGAGAGCGGCCGTCATGGAGGGAGATTTCACCGATGGAGCCTCAAGGTCCAGACGAAGTCCGGCATTACGAACTGCCTGCGCGGTTGTGGCACCGAAACAACCAATCTGAATATCCTTCTGCTCAAATCCGGGGAAATTCTTCAAAAGGGAATCGATTCCAGCGGGGCTGAAGAATAGGAGCATATCATAGTCAAACTTTTCATCAGGGCCAAAATCGTTGGATACAGTTCGATACATCACAGCCTTAGTGTAGTTGATACCGTTGGCATCAAGTATCGAGGAGTCCTCCTTATGCACATCCGACACAATGTAAAGAAACTTCTCTTTCTTATGCTTAATGAGGAACGGCAGCAGGCTGTCGAGCTTCCCGGTTTCGCCATGGAAAATTTTGCGCTTGCGGTATACGATATACTTCTGCAAGTAAAGAGCGATTGACTCTGTGGTGCAGAAATATTTCAGAGTGTCGGGGATTGTGATTCGCATCTCTTCGCATAGACGGAAGAAATGGTCAACGGCAGTGCGTGCGGTAAAAATAATCGCGGTAAAATCAGATATTGTGATCTTTGACTGTCTGAATTCTTTTGCTGTTAGGCCTTCGACTTTGATGAATGGACGGAATTCAATTTCCACGCCATACTTCTCGGCAATGTCATAGTAGGGTGACTTATCGGAGGAGGGTTTGGGTTGCGATACTAATACTTTCTTAACTTTCACGAGACGTTCTTAGTTTAGGGGTTGTGTATTAATAAGAAACAGCACTATTCGGTAGATTACGACAATGGGTACTATTTCGAGAGTGCAAAGGTACAAAATAAAATAGAGTAATGAGCCAAAATTGTCGTAAAAAAGTCTAAATCCTTTGAAAATAAAGATTAAACGAGTGAATATGTATACAAAAACCGCCAATGGGACCACAATGTCGGAAGCATCGGGATTGAATAGCACGAATAGTGCCGGAATTATTATAGCAATGCCGAGAAGTGCTTGGGAGGCGTTGAAGCCCTTTATCCATTGCTTGCTGGTGAATTTATCGGTAAACACGAACCCGACAGTGCGATACGCGGCAAGTTCCCATACATAATACAACAAGGCTATCACACTGAATATCAATATTTGGAAGAATGATGATATGATAGTTACCCCGGTCATAATAAGGGCGGAATTGATGATAATACCTTCTCCGATTGAAGCCAAAAGCACTATCGAAGCCTGCATTCCGGTTTCGCTGAAAGTACGCACAGAGAAGGCATCGTCGCGTCGGCGCACTGAGAACAGGTCGCTGGCGAAATTCTTTAGGAACGTGGAGTAGTGGCGTGAATTGTAGGCCAAAAGGAGGAATATGCCGAGAACCAAACAGAGCACTCCCGAGTCATATCCGGGCAGATGGATACGCTCACGGGGCGATAACCCAGACATGTATGGCACTTTCCCGAGCGTCATAGTGAGTTGTTCGGCCGCCGAGGTAGGAGCATCGCTTTCATGGCACACTTGGGGTTGCCATGAAAGCGGCATGCGATTTGTCGATATGCTGTCGGTTTGCATCTTACTATTTATCAAGCCTCTCAATTTCTTATAACTATCTTTGGGAGAGTTAGTTCATTTGACATTGATGCTGAATGAGCGCCAAGGCCTCTGCCGGGGTAGTGACAATCTCTGCCGGGATTGCATCGCCACGCATGAACTTCTCGGCGGTCATCTTGCGAAACATCTCAATCAATGGGTCGTAAAAGCCGTCAGTATTGACGATTATCACCGGGCCTGCGAACAGTCCGAGTTGCTGCCATGTCATGATTTCACACAGCTCATCGAGCGTCCCAATACCGCCCGGAAGGGCAATTGCCGCACATGATAAGCGAGCCATGGTCTCTTTCCTGACATGCATCGATGGGGTGTCGATACACTCAGTCAATTGCGGATGGTTCCACTTCTTCTCAATCATGAAGTGTGGTAGCACACCAATGGCCTTACCGCCAGCTTCAGTGCAACCCTCAATCGCAGCCGCCATTAGCCCCATCACTCCACCGCCACATACCAGCGTGAGCCCCGCCTCGGCTATAAGCCGTCCGGTCTCGTTGGCTACGGCCAAAAACATCGGATTAACCCTCTGCGACGATGCGCAATAGACCGCTACGCCGATCTTTATATCATCCTTCATTTCTTCCATTTACCAATCACTATATAGTTATTGTCCTCCTCATCAATTGTCTTCCTCAACTCTTGCATACGCTTGATATCCTTTTCAGTGACAAGCGGATGCTCCTCAGGGGCATTTTCTATCATACTGAGCAGGGATGCCGGATTTATATTCATCAGGAAATAGTCAGCGGAGGTCTGCCACTGCCAGTCAGAGTCCAAAATAACCGGGCCGATGTTATCAAGCATCAACTGAGCGGGTGCGCCTCTGAGCGTCTCCTTATCCACCAAAAATGGTGTATTAGCCGGGATAATGTAGGAACCTTCGCTCACATGTTGCGGCTCGCTGAATGTTAAAACAATATAGAATTTGGGGAAGCTCAGGAATTCATGCACCGGAACCTCGCCACCAAAATCAACAGTAAATTCAGGGCGTAATGCGCCATCCGCATACTTGTAAAGAGTATCGGTCTTCGCCTCAATGTTGAATAGCGAATAGTAGAATGAATCATCAGCAGGCGACATGCACCCCTCAACCTCATTTGAGAAATCGGGTACAACCACCACGCTCTCCCTCGGGGTTGATGAAATCAGATTCCCTTTCAAATCCTGTGTCCACACCACCCTATTGTCATCGCCCTTGAAAATCAACGCTGCGATTGTTACACGGTTGTTTTTCAAATCCACTTTCATGAACCCTTTGTTAACCTTCTGTACAAGTGGAATATTCTCGACAAACACTCCATTCATATTGTAGGTCATGATAGCATCCGCATTATATTGCAACAAGCAAATTCTACCGCTCTCCTCATCGATATATATGCTGTAAGGAGCGATAGAATACTCACCCGGACCCTGGCCACGAGCTCCGACATTGCCTATATATTTGCCCGACATGTCAAATTGCTTTACGACCTGGCCATCATATATGAAAAGTCGGTCGCCACCGGTCCACACCTTTCCATTTCCCACGACTGCGTCATCAGAATTCTCAAGACGCACAATTCGCAGGTTATCCATTATGTCACTGGCCTTAAGTACCACTTTTCCAGGTTTTTTGCTTAAAGAAACAATAGCCACAGAGTCGGTACCGATTAGCTTGCGCTCACCCACTACAGGTGACTCGGCAAATGCTTTTGTAGCAACGACCGTACTGGTGGAATCCTGTGTCTCAATGTTGTCAGAGCCATTCTTCCCGCTTCCGGAGCAGGAGGCGGTAATCAATGCCAGACCGATAACGGATGAAAAATGGAAAATCTGTTTCATAAGGAGGATAGTTATGGTTATAGAAATGCAAAATTAGTCATTTTTTAGTAATTAACTTATACCTCTACATCACAAAACGATTATGTACACAATTGTGTACACGGCAGATGTTGACTTAAGTCAAGTGATTTATTGTTGCGCTGAAGGCCGGCGAGTTTTGCACGCTTTACGGCTGAATGCTTGAATATTACTGAAAATTCCGATTGTGTCATTGAAGCTATATCTTCGCTGCTGAGATCAAGAATCTCACTTCGAGGAATGAACTCCGGAATTTCCGTAACAGGTGGATTGGAATTGTGAGGACACACATCCTGACACACGTCACATCCATAAATATGGCTTCCCAATCGCACCCTCTGGGGAAATTCGCCGCGATGCTCAATGGTGAGGTACGACAGACACCGTCTACAGTTCACAACCGGCAATTCTCGGCCGTCATCTGAGTCACCACCAATAGTCTCTATGCCATCAATCGGTGCAAAAAAGTCATTACTATGAGTCTCTATGTTTCTTTCATTTAGGGACCCCAAGGCTCCGCCGGGACACGCTCTGACGCATTTTCCACATCCGTTGCAATCCTCCGCACACGGATCTTCGGCATCGAGTGGCAATGTGGTCAGAATCTCTCCCAAGAAGAAATATGAGCCCGCGCCTGGGATGATTAACTGATTGTTGCTACCTATGAACCCCACTCCCGACTGCACTGCCCAATATCGTTCGTTCAGCGGGGCTGTGTCAACACACACTCGGCATTGCTCACCGGTCTCCGAGGTAATCCAACCGGCTACCCTCGTCAACCGTTCGCGCACCACCTCATGGTAGTCCGTCCCAAGGGCATAGCGTGCCCATTTGGGGAGCCCTGGCTTCCATTTGATGGGATAGTAGTAGTTGAACGCGCACGAAATCAGAGTCTTTGCCCCTGGAAGAAGTAGCGATGGGTCACGGCGTATTTCACGATGATTGGCCATATACTCCATCCCGGCGTTCATCTCCTGCAAAATCCACCGGTCATACCGCGCCATCTCCGTATCAGCCACAAGCCCAATTTGCGACACGCCGGATTTATACACCCCGGCTGCACGAAGTTGAGATTTCACCTGTTCTTTATTTATTGGCATGGGCAGGAGAGGTTGGGATAATGGAGAGGATTAATCGTCGTGTGAGATTTGGGGAATTTAATGGATTACATCGGCAGTCGCTCGAATTCATATCCCTGCTCTTTCAGCCATTCAATGGCTCGCGGGAGGGCATATCGCATGTTGGTATGGGCTTTCAATGAGTCGTGGAAAACGATGATTGAGCCGTTGCGGACATATCGCTTCACATTGTCGAGAACTTGTTCGCCTGTGACACGTTTTGAATAGTCGCGGGTCACAAGGTCGTACATCACTATATTATAGTGACGGCGTATCAGTTTAGCTTGTTCCGGATATATAATGCCGTGAGGCGGTCGGAACAGTATTGAGTCGATAAGCCGGTCGGCTTCGGTGATGTCGCGAAGATATGTGGCGGCACTCTCCTTGATGCCTTGAAGATGGTGCATGGTGTGATTACCGTAGGAATGTCCTCGGCGTTTCACCTCCTCGTAGAGGTGGGGATACTTTCGCACATTGTCACCCACCATGAAAAATGTAGCCTTAATGGCATGCTTGTCGAGCATGTCGAGCACCCAAGGGGTCTCCTCAGGAATAGGACCATCGTCGAAAGTGAGGAACACCACTTTTCGCCCCCGGCGCTTGATGCGCCAGAGGGCCTCAGGGAAAAGTAGTCTGTATAGCAATGGTGGTTGTTCAATCCACATGGGGCAAATTACTGCTGCATTATTGAAACGATGCGGTCGAAATTGACGCCCATATCCTCAAGTTCGGTAATGATGGCCTCAGCATCACCTCCGGCGTCTGCGTAATCCTGCAGTAGATTTACCATGTAGTAAGTCTCGGCATAGCGGTCAGTGCGCGGGAGGGTAGCATACTGCCATGGAGTGAGACTCTGGTAGTATCTCACATTCTTGGCATTTCGTCGAATCTCGTCCTCAAGCATCTTCAGAGCTTTTTGGGAAAGTTCCTTATTGTCAGTCACGATGCCGATGCGCGAATACAGTTCTGCCATCTGCTGCGGAATCTGGAGGGTGTATGGTGAAGCTGCCTCGGGCAGTTTCTCTTCCATTAGCTGAAGGAGGTTGACGGCCTTGGCGTAGCGGTCGGCTTTAAAGTCAGCCAGTTTCTTAACATCTTCCACACTTAGGGCTGTTGTGTCGGCCCGTTCAGCACCAACTGCTTCATTCACAAGGGCGACTGCGCAATTGAGGATGTAGGAACGGGTGGTAGTGACCATGCGGCGTACTGTCTCGTCAAGATAAATTTGGTCAGGCGATGTAACCTCGTCCAGACCTCCCCAACGGAATTTCTCAGTGATGTTACGGTAAGCCTTGTCGGTGTTGACGGCTGAGATATCCCAATTTCCGTTTTGGTCCATCGAGTTCTCACTGAAGCGTATAGGAGTAACTTCATATGCCATACCGGTAGAGCGCATATATGGAGACAATCCGACGTAATATTCAGATGGAACGGTAGATGCGAAGTAAACCGGGCGGTTCCAGCCATTCTTGATGCTCGTTGCGAGCATATCAAGCGATAGCACCTGGCTGAGGGTCATACCTCCATGCCGTTCTGACTCCATGTCATTGTGCATATTGGCACTGATTTCCGGATCGGCATAGTCAGCTTCCTCCTCGGTGATACGACCGGCTTTAACAGCGGCAGGTATGTCAACCGGGATGAACATGTTGGGATACTTCATCATCGGCGCGTTCCAAGCGTTTTTACTTGAGTTCTGATCATAGAGCTGACGGAGTGATGAGAACACATTCACGGCGGTAGAATCCTCGTCGGTGGCAAAGTAACTGAAGTTCATGCGGTCATAACCGTAATCCTCCGGCTTGGCGAGGGTTTCGATGCCAGCTGCCTGATAGGAGGGGTGTTTAACCTGATTGGCATACCAGTCAGTGGTGAGATAGCTTAGGTTAACAACTTTGACGTCGGTGCGATGGCCTTCTACTTCCTGTGCATACCACAAGGGGAATGTGTCGTTGTCGCCGTTAGTGAAAATGATACCGTTTTCATCTACAGAGTCAAGATAATTCATACCGAAATCGCGAGTGGTGTAGCGACCGGAACGGTCATGGTCGTTCCATGTCTGTGACACCATCTGGAGTGGCACAATAAGTCCCACGACGCATGAGCAAACTGCGGCCACAAGCGAGAGTTTCGACACGTTAGCTCCTGAAACAGCCAGTGACTGGATGTCATCATGCTTTTTTGTCTTATTGTTTTTCTCGCGAAGGGCGTTGATAAGGGCCCAAAGACCGGCGACGCCCATACCTACCCAGATTGAGAAGGCGTAGAATGAACCGGCGAAGGCGTAGTCGCGTTCGCGAGGCTGGGTGGGTGTCTGGTTGAGGTAGAGCACGATAGCGATACCTGTCATAAAGAACAGGAAGAAAATCACCCAGAACTGTTCGATGCCGCGCTTAGAGGTAAATGCTTGCCAGCCAAGTCCTATGATACCCATAATGAGCGGTAGCATATAGAACACATTGTGCCCTTTGTTGCCTTTACCCTCAGCATCAGGGAGGAGTGACTGGTCGCCGAGGCGTGGAGTATCGATAAACGGTATACCGGAAATCCAGTTGCCATGATTTACCTCACCATTACCCTGGATGTCATTCTGACGGCCTGCGAAATTCCACATGAAATAGCGCCAGTACATATGATTCAACTGATATACAAGGAAGAAGCGTAAGCTCTCGCCCATGGTGGGCTTTATTTTGTTGACAGTCTGGAGCACTTCCCCATCAGCATCCACATACTGCGTAGCCTGAACAGGTTTGCCATGAAGTCCGCCAATCCAGTCAGCGTATGCGCCTGTGTGGGCACCGCTATATATACGTGGGAAGAGCATATTGAGCTCGGGCGACATAACATAGTTTTTCTTATAACCTGTGATTTCGTATTTGTCAGGTTGATCGGGGGATGTCTTCACGACCTTAGCATACTGGGCACGCCCCGGAGTAAACTTCGGAGTTACATTTCTGCCATCGGTAACTTCGTAAACTACTGAAGAATTGTTGGTTTGTCCATAGAACAACGGTCGCTCGCCATATTGCTCACGGTTGAGATATGATGAAAGGGCGAACACATTGTCGGGTGCATTCTGATTCATCGGAGGATTAGCACTTGAACGAATCAAGAGCAATGCATAGGACGAGTAGCCTATAAATATCACGAAAATGCTCATCACCACGAGGTTAATAATTCTCACTGGAAGCTGCTTTGCCCAATAGAGATAGCCAATCACAACCGCCATCACGAGCACCGGAATCCACAGGTTATCACCGATAAAGGGTATGCCTGACACAAGGATGCTGCACGCCACACTCAGACGAATAGCCTTAGGGCTTTCCTGTCGGTAAAGCGAGCGGATAGCCCAAATAAATACTGCCACAGCCACGATAGCGTAAACGAGCACACCTACATTATAGCTGAATCCAAGCACATTGACGAAGAAAAGTTCGAAATACTGTGACACCTCGATGAACCCCGGCACCAATCCATAGAGAATTAACCCTACCACGAGGGCTGCAAGCGCAAGCGCAATCAGCGAACCGGTGGCGGTGGTGTCCTTCCATAAACGGTAATATATCACTAAGCCTATTGCAGGGATACACAGCAAATTAAGGAGGTGGACTGCGATAGAGATACCGATAACGTATGCGATGAGAATCAAGTATTTATCGCTATGAGGCTTGTCGGCACGGTTTTCCCACTTCAGGATAAGCCAGAACACCAACGCTGTACAGAATGAGGAGAAGGCATATACTTCACCTTCGACGGCTGAGAACCAAAAAGTATCGCTCCAGGTATACACGAGCGCACCGCAGATACCTGAACCGAAAATCACCAGCATTTTCACTAGTGAAACCTCCTCGGCATTGTCATCGACCACCAATTTCTTCACCAGATGGGTGATGGTCCAAAATAGCAGTAGAATAGTGCCTGCAGACAAGAGCGCCGACATGGCATTGACCATAAGTGCAACCTTGGAAATATCGCCAAAGGCGAAATTGACGAAGAATCGGGCGGCAAGCATGAAGATAGGGTTGCCCGGCGGGTGGCCCACTTCAAGTTTGTAGCCTTGAGATATGAATTCCGGACAGTCCCAGAAACTCGCGGTGGGCTCAATGGTGAGCAGGTAGGTCACAGCCGCGATGAGGAAGCATAGCCAACCGAGCGAGTCGTTAATAATATTATATTTTTTCATTTGATGATTCGCTGAGTGTCAAATTTAGTAGAATTTACGGATTCCCATGATTTCACGTACTTCCGCAAGGGTTTTAGAAGCACGTTCACGTGCACGTTCAGCTCCCTGGCGAACCACACGCGCAATGAAAGCGTCATCGTTGCGTATGTCATTGTAACGTTCGCGGATTGGAGTGGTCACCTTCAGGATATCCTCAGCGAGCTGTTTCTTGAGGTCGCCATAACGGATTGAGCAATCAGCATAGGCATCGCGATATTGCTGCACCACGGCGGGGTCGGAAGTAAGTTCCATGAGTGTCAGAAGGTTCTGCACCGGCTCAGATATGGGCTGGTTGGGTTCTTTTGGCCCTTCGTCGGTCACAGCTCTCATCACTTTCTTGCGTAGCACTTTCTCCTCGTCAATCAAATAGATACAGTTGCCTTCGCTCTTGCCCATCTTACCTGAGCCGTCGAGGCCGGGCACCTTTACTGCGTGGTCGCCGAAATTGAAATTCTGAGGTTCGGGGAAGAGGTCAACACCGTAGAATGAATTGAAGCGGCGAGCGAAGCGGCGAGTCAGTTCAAGGTGTTGTTCCTGGTCCTTGCCCACAGGCACTTTGTGGGCCTTCTGAATGAGGATGTCAACAGCCATAAGGGTAGGATATGTGAGGAGTCCGGCATTAACTCGCTTGTTGGAGTCGGTACCGATAATCTGTTTTTCGATATCTTCGTCATCGGCTGAAGACTTGATGCCGAGCTGCTTGCGTGCCTTATCCTTAAAAGAAGTTGTGCGCATCAATTCGCCGATACCCACGTGCATATTCAAGAGGAGATACATTTCAGAAACTTCAGGCACATCGCTTTGCACGAAGATAGTAGCCTTGTCGGGGTCAACACCGGCGGCAAGATATTCTGCCAAAATATTTTTCACATTTTCGTGAAGAATCTTCGGGTCGGGTGTGGTGGTCAAAGCGTGCAAGTCAGCGATGAAATACAAGCAGTCATAGTCATCCTGCATTTTGACAAACTTGCTCAAGGCACCGTAATAGTTGCCGAGATGTAAATTACCAGTGGCACGAATGCCGGAGAGCACAATTTCTTTGTCGTTCATTGATATGTATTTAAATCCTTATAATTAAACAAGATGGTGACTCCGAAAATCATTATGCCATCTTTCAGATGACAGTCATCTCCGGAGTTGTGATAAATTGTGGACAAAGGTACAAAAAAACAACAATCAACACAACAAGTTTTCAGAAAGTTAACAACGAATTAATCGCCACCAAGTAAGTGATTATGGATTTTTGTGTATGGAAGGCGGACTGGGGTCAACTTTTTTTGAGTCTGTGTGTTTATAAGGTGAAAAAGTCGTTTTCAAGTGTTAATTTCAGCTATTTATATTTAATCGTAGATGGGATTTTATGATCATCACTGAAAAAATACATAATCATCATTAATAAAAATAGATTTACAGTTATGAAAAAATTTTTAGTTTCAGCCATTTTGGCAATCGCCACCTTGGGAGCATGGGCACAAAGCGGCAGCTGGTATGCCGGCGGTCAGTTGACTTTTGGCCGCACCACGGAGTCGGCAAGCAATAGTAAGTCAACTCAGGTAACAGTGCTTCCGGAGTTGGGTTACAATATGACTGACAATTTCGCAGTTGGCGCAGTGCTTGGTGTGTCATATCGCAAAGCTGGCGAGGAGGAGAAGACAGTGTTCAAGGTTAATCCTTACGCTCGCTACACTTATGCAAAGGTAGAGAAGGTGGATTTGTTCATTGACGGCGGTGTTGATTTCGGTATCGGTCGAGCACACGGTCACACAGCCGTTGAATATGGCTTAGGGTTGCGTCCGGGTGTTGCCCTTAATCTGAATGAGAAACTGAGTCTCGTGGCTCATGTGGGCTTCTTAGGCTATCAAGGTGGCAACCGTCCGGCAAAACATAACGGCGCGCCTGAGAATTGGGGGCTTGATTTGAACAGCAACAATCTGATGTTTGGTATTTATTGCCACTTCTAAGAAATCCGACCAACCATAATGAACAGAAGCGCCATGGCACTTAAGCCATGGCGCTTCTCATAATATTTTATAACCGCATGGGTCAATTGTGCCCATGCGATTAAGATTATCAGAGTTCAGTGTGAGCAACGTCGATTACTTCGGGAGATTCATCACGGGCGTTATCAAATGAACTGAAGGCATCCTCGATATCATCCTTACCTCCTACTACCAAACGGTCGTAGGCACGGATACCTGTACCAGCAGGGATAAGGTGACCGCAAATTACGTTCTCCTTCATGCCCTGGAGGTAGTCAACCTTACCGTTGATAGCAGCTTCGTTGAGCACCTTTGTGGTTTCCTGGAATGATGCAGCCGACATGAACGAAGAGGTCTGGAGGGCGGCACGAGTGATACCCTGAAGAATCTGTTCAGAAGTAGCGGGCTGAGCATCACGCACTTCGATGAGACGTAGGTCACGACGCTTGAGCGAAGAGTTCTCGTCACGGAGCTTGCGTGCTGTGATAATCTGACCGGGCTTAACATTTTCGCTGTCACCTGCATCGGTAACCACCTTCTTGCCCCAGATGCGGTCGTTCTCGTCCATGAAGTCGCGCTTATCCACGATTTGCTGTTCGAGGAAGCCGGTGTCGCCCGGATCGAGGATGTTGACCTTACGCATCATCTGGCGAACAATAACCTCAAAGTGCTTATCGTTAATCTTCACACCCTGCATACGGTACACGTCCTGAACCTCGTTAACAATGTATTCCTGGACGGCAGTCGGACCCATGATGTTAAGGATGTCGGCCGGGGTGATGGCGCCGTCGGACAGTGGAGTGCCTGCGCGTACGTAGTCGTTCTCCTGCACAAGAATTTGCTTAGATAGCGGCACGAGATACTTTTTGGTCTCTCCAAGCTTAGAAGTGACAGAGATTTCGCGGTTGCCACGCTTAACCTTACCGAAGTGAACTTCACCATCGATTTCAGATACGATAGCAGGGTTGGACGGGTTACGTGCCTCGAATAGCTCAGTGACACGGGGGAGACCACCGGTGATGTCACCGGCGTTACCAGCGGCACGAGGAATCTTGACGAAGATTTCACCAGCCTTAACTTCAGCACCTTCATCAACCATAAGGTGAGCGCCCACCGGTAGAGCGTAGGTCTTGATGATCTGACCATTGGCATCCACGATGTTAGCTTCGGGCACCTTGCCGCGTTCCTTGGACTCGATGATAATCTTTTCACGGAGACCGGTCTGCTCATCGGAATCAACACGGTAAGTGCCGTTCTCAATGAGGTTGACATACTGTACGGTACCGCCGGCCTCGCTGACGATAACGGCGTTGAATGGGTCCCATTCGCATATTACATCGCCCTTCTTAATCTTCGCTCCATTGTCGAAATAGAGCTTGGCACCGTAGGGGATATTAGCGTTGGTGAGCATCATCTTGGTGTTAGGATCGATGATACGCATTTCAGCGAGTCGACCGATAACTACCTCCACATGGCGACCCTTAGCGTCAACTTCGTCAGTCTTCACTGTACGAAGTTCATCGATTTCGAGGATACCGTCGTAACGAGAAGTGTGAGAGTTGACTGCAGCGATATTTGAAGCCACACCACCGACGTGGAATGTACGGAGTGTAAGCTGAGTACCGGGCTCACCGATTGACTGGGCGGCGATTACGCCGACAGCTTCGCCCATCTGCACCATGCGGTGGGTAGCGAGGTTGCGGCCGTAGCATTTGGCGCAAACGCCCTTCTTAGACTCGCATGTAAGGACTGAGCGGATTTCAACTGATTCGATAGCTGAGTCATTGATGCGGTCGGCGGCTTCATCGTTGATTTCCTCGCCGGCAGCGACGATGATTTCGCCAGTGACGGGGTCAACGACATCGTGTACTGAAACACGGCCGAGGATACGTTCACCGAGTGAAGCCACAACTTCGTCGTTGTTCTTGATTTCAGTGCATACGAGGCCGCGGAGAGTACCGCAGTCAACCTCGTTGATGATAACATCATGAGCCACGTCAACAAGACGGCGAGTGAGGTAACCGGCGTCGGCAGTCTTAAGCGCGGTATCCGCAAGACCCTTGCGAGCACCGTGGGTAGAGATGAAGTACTCGAGCACTGACAGACCCTCCTTGAAGTTGGCAAGGATCGGGTTTTCGATAATCTGACCGCCTTCTGCACCAGACTTCTGAGGTTTCGCCATAAGACCGCGCATACCTGAGAGCTGACGGATCTGGTCCTTAGAACCACGGGCGCCTGAATCAAGCATCATGTAAACAGGGTTGAAGCCCTGCTTGTCGGCCGAAATCTGCTTCATAAGGGTATCGGCAAGACGAGAGTTTACATGAGTCCAAATGTCGATAATCTGGTTGTAACGTTCGTTGTTGGTGATGAAGCCCATAGAATAGTTATTGAGGACTTCCTGCACCTGCTCGTAACCTTCTCTTACGTACTGTTCCTTTTCAGCGGGGATAAGCACATCGCCGAGGTTGAACGACAAACCGCCCTTAAACGCCATATAGTAACCGAGGTTCTTGATGTCGTCGAGGAACTGTGCGGAGCGTGGGATACCGCAGCGCTTGATTACGCGTGATATGATGGTGCGGAGTGATTTCTTAGAGAGGATCTCGTTAACGTATCCAATCTCCTTGGGGACGTACTGATTGACAAGCATACGACCCACTGAGGTGTTCTCAACGAGGTGCTTGACAGGATTGCCGAACTCGTCGATATCATCAACAACGATTGAAACGGGAGCGTGAAGAGTGACACGTCCTTCATTGTAAGCGATTTCAGCTTCTTCAGGGCCGTAGAATTTCAATCCTTCGCCCTTGTCGCCCTTGCGGAGCTTGGTGATATAGTAAAGACCGAGCACCATGTCCTGTGAGGGGACAGTGATAGGCGCACCGTTTGCGGGGTTGAGGATGTTGTGAGAACCGAGCATGAGGAGCTGGGCCTCGAGGACAGCCTCGTTGCCAAGAGGGAGGTGAACCGCCATCTGGTCACCGTCGAAGTCGGCGTTGAACGCTGTACAAGCAAGCGGGTGGAGCTGGATAGCCTTACCTTCAATCATCTTTGGCTGGAAAGCCTGGATACCGAGGCGGTGAAGAGTCGGGGCACGGTTGAGGAGCACGGGATGTCCCTTCATAACGTATTCAAGGATGTCCCATACCACTGCTTCCTTGCGGTCAACAATCTTTTTAGCTGACTTCACAGTCTTTACGATACCGCGCTCGATGAGCTTTCGGATTACGAACGGCTTGTAAAGTTCGGCAGCCATATCCTTGGGAATACCGCACTCGTGCATCTTCAATTCAGGGCCTACGACGATAACCGAACGAGCTGAATAGTCGACACGCTTACCGAGAAGGTTCTGACGGAAGCGACCTTGCTTACCTTTAAGAGAGTCAGAGAGCGACTTGAGGGGACGGTTAGCTTCGGTCTTGACGGCCGATGATTTACGAGAATTGTCGAGCAGAGAGTCGACTGCTTCCTGGAGCATACGCTTCTCGTTGCGGAGAATCACTTCGGGAGCCTTAATCTCGATGAGACGTTTCAGACGGTTGTTACGGATGATCACACGACGATAGAGGTCGTTAAGGTCGGAAGTGGCGAAACGTCCACCATCCAGAGGCACGAGGGGACGCAATTCCGGAGGAATCACGGGCACAGCCTGGAGAATCATCCATTCGGGGCGGTTGCGGTCGCGGGAAGCGCGGAAAGATTCCACAACCTGAAGGCGTTTGAGGGCCTCAGTCTTGCGCTGCTGTGAGCCTTCGGCGTTAGCCTGGTCACGGAGGGCGTAAGAGAGGTCGTCAAGGTTAAGGTCCTTGAGGAGGTCATAGATAGCCTCGGCGCCCATTTTAGCGATGAACTTGTTGGGGTCGGTATCGTCGAGGAGTTGATTATCTTTAGGAAGACGGTCGATGATGTCGAAATATTCCTCTTCAGAGAGGAGGTCAAGACGCGCTACCGGATTCTCACCTTCACCGGCCACACCGGGATTGATGACCACGTAGCGTTCATAGTAAATTACCGCATCGAGCTTCTTTGAAGGGAGACCAAGGAGGTAACCGATTTTGTTAGGCAGCGAACGGAAGTACCAGATGTGGGCAACGGGAACAACGAGCTTAATGTGGCCCATGCGTTCGCGACGCACCTTCTTTTCAGTGACCTCGACACCGCAACGGTCGCAGACAATGCCCTTGTAACGGATGCGCTTGTACTTACCGCAGTGACATTCGTAGTCCTTAACGGGTCCGAAGATACGCTCGCAGAAGAGTCCGTCGCGTTCGGGCTTGTAAGTGCGATAGTTGATAGTTTCGGGCTTTAACACCTCGCCGCTTGACTTCTCAAGGATTTCCTCAGGGGAAGCGAGTCCGATAGAAATCTTTGAGAATCCGGTTTTTTGTTTATTGTCTTTTCTAAAAGCCATATTTAATGTGTAAAAGCAATTTAAAGTTTAGTTATCCGCCCCTCCGGGGAGGAGGGGGAGGATTTAAAGAGAGATTATTGTGGAGTGACTTGGGCAATTCATGGTATGCCGGGGTCAATCCTATGGCTCAAGGTTGATGCTCAAGCCGAGACCGCGCAATTCGTGTAGAAGCACGTTGAGTGATTCGGGAATACCGGCCGGTGGCATAGCTTCGCCCTTAACGATGGCTTCGTAGCTCTTGCTGCGGCCTGTAACGTCGTCGGACTTGACAGTGATAATCTCCTGGAGGATGTGGGCAGCGCCGAAAGCTTCGAGCGCCCAGACTTCCATCTCACCAAAACGCTGACCGCCGAATTGGGCTTTACCGCCGAGTGGCTGCTGGGTGATGAGTGAGTACGGACCGATGGAGCGGGCGTGCATCTTATCCTCTACCATGTGGCCGAGCTTAAGCATGTAGATGACACCGACTGTGGCGGGCTGGTCGAAGCGTTCGCCTGTACCGCCATCGTAGAGGTAGGTCTTACCGTAGCGTGGAAGACCGGCCTTGTCAGTCCACTCGTTGAGGTTTTCGAGGGTAGCACCATCGAAAATCTGAGTTGCGAACTTCTCGCCGAGCTCACGGCCTGCCCAGCCGAGTACAGTCTCGAAGATCTGACCGAGGTTCATACGAGAAGGCACACCGAGCGGGTTGAGGACGATATCCACGGGAGTACCGTCAGCGAGGAATGGCATATCCTCCTGGCGCACGATGCGCGAAACGATACCTTTGTTACCGTGACGACCTGCCATCTTGTCACCGACGGAGATTTTACGTTTCTTGGCTACATAAACCTTTGCGAGCTTCATGATTCCGGAGGGGAGTTCGTCACCGATAGAGATGTCGAATTTTTTGCGGCGGAGCTCAGCGTCAATTTCTTTAGACTTGCGGAGGTAGTTGACGATAGTGGCGCGAATCAAGTCGTTCTTGTGTGCGTCAGCGGTCCACTTTGAGAGGTTGATAGTGTCGTAGTTAATCTCCTTGAGGGTAGCTGCGGAGAACTTGGAACCCTTCGGAATAACATCGGAGCCGAGGAAGTCTTTGACACCCTGTGAGGTTTTGCCTTCGGTGAGAGTCATTAGCTTCTTGACAAGGAGGTCCTTGAGTTCGTTGAGCTGTTCTTCATACTTCTCGTCGAGCATGGGGAGGACAGCGCTTGCACTCTTCTTGGTTTTCTTCTTCTCTGCCTTTTGGAAGAGGTGAGTGCCTATTACGACACCCTTAAGGGATGGAGTAGCTTTAAGAGAAGCGTCCTTGACATCGCCGGCTTTGTCGCCGAAGATAGCGCGGAGGAGTTTCTCTTCAGGTGTTGGGTCAGATTCGCCTTTCGGGGTAATCTTACCAATCATGATGTCGCCGGGGACAATGTGGGCACCGACACGGATGATACCGCGTTCGTCGAGGTCCTTTGTAGCGTCCTCGGAGACGTTGGGGATATCGGATGTGAGTTCCTCCATACCGCGCTTGGTTTCGCGGACTTCGAGGGTGTACTCATCGACATGTACAGATGTGAGGATATCTTCGCGTACCACACGCTCGTTGAGCACGATAGCGTCCTCATAGTTGTAACCCTTCCAAGGCATGAATGCCACTTTGAGGTTGCGGCCGAGGGCGAGTTCTCCGTTTTCGGTTGAGTAACCTTCGGTGAGGATGTCGCCGGCCTTCACGCGCTGTCCCTTGTTGCAGATAGGACGGAGGTCGATAGTGGTGCTCTGGTTGGTTTTGCGGAACTTGGGAAGGTGATATTCCTTCACGCTGTCCTCGAATGACACGAATTCCTCATCCTCAGTGCGGTCGTAGCGGATGCGAATAACGGTAGCGTCAACAAACTCGATAACACCGTCGCCCTCAGCCATAATCTGAGTGCGGCTGTCCTGGATGAGTTTAGCTTCGATACCGGTGCCGACGATAGGAGCCTCGCTTCGGAGCAAGGGCACTGCCTGGCGCATCATGTTAGAACCCATGAGTGCGCGGTTGGCGTCGTCATGCTCAAGGAATGGGATGAGGCAAGCGGCGATAGATGCAATCTGGGTGGTGGAAACATCCATCAGTTCCACCTGTTCGGGGGCAACGATAGGGAAGTCGGCGTCGAGACGGGCTTTGATACGGTCGTTGACAAATTCACCGTCATTCTTAACGGGCGCGTTACCCTGGGCGATGATTTTGCCTTCCTCGATTTCGGCTGTGAGGTATACAACTTCGTCGTTGTTGAGGTTAACCACGCCGTCCTTAACTTCGCGGTAGGGTGTTTCGATGAATCCGAGGTCATTAATCTTCGCGTAAACGCAGAGTGAAGATATAAGACCGATGTTGGGACCTTCAGGAGTCTCAATGGGGCAGAGACGGCCGTAGTGAGTGTAGTGTACGTCACGCACCTCGAAGCCGGCACGCTCGCGGGAAAGACCGCCGGGACCGAGGGCCGACATACGTCGCTTGTGAGTGATTTCAGCAAGCGGGTTGGTCTGGTCCATGAACTGCGAGAGGGCATTGGTGCCGAAGAAGGTGTTGATGACACCGGAAATTGCCTTAGCGTTGATAAGGTCAATTGGGGTGAACACCTCATTGTCGCGGACATTCATGCGCTCACGGATAGTGCGGGACATGCGGGCAAGACCTACGCCAAATTGGTTGTAGAGCTGCTCACCCACGGTGCGGACGCGGCGGTTGCTGAGGTGGTCGATATCGTCGACATCAGTCTTAGAGTTGATAAGCTCGATAAGATACTTGATGATGGCGATAATATCCTCCTTGGTGAGGACCTTAACATCCATGGAGGTAGTGAGACCGAGCTTCTTGTTGATACGGTAGCGGCCCACTTCACCGAGGTCGTAACGCTTTTCGGAGAAGAAAAGGTTGGTGATTACCTCGCGTGCGCTTGCGTCATCCGGTGGCTCGGCGTTGCGGAGCTGTCGGTATATATACTGGATAGCCTCTTTTTCGGAGTTTGTGGGGTCCTTCTGGAGGGTATTGAATATGATAGAGTAGTCAGTGGTGTTGGCATCTTCTTTGTGGAGAAGGATTGTCTGCACCCCTGAGTCGATGATTTTCTGAATGTCATCCTCCTCGAGCACAGACTCGCGGTCGAGGATTACATCATTACGTTCGATAGAAACAACCTCGCCGGTATCTTCGTCAACGAAGTCCTCGACCCATGTTTTGAGGACGCGAGCTGCGAGCTTGCGGCCCACGGCCTTCTTGAGGTTGGTCTTGTTTACTTTGATTTCTTCAGCGAGACCGAAAATTTCGATGATATCCTTGTCACTTTCGAGTCCGATGGCACGTAAAAGGGTAGTGACGGGGAGCTTCTTCTTACGGTCGATGTAGGCGTACATCACATTGTTGATGTCAGTTGCAAACTCGATCCAGCTTCCGCGGAATGGGATGATGCGGGCGCTGTAGAGCTTGGTGCCATTGGCGTGTGTGCTCTGGCCGAAGAACACGCCTGGAGAGCGATGGAGCTGAGACACGACGACGCGTTCGGCTCCGTTGATTACGAATGTGCCCTTGTCGGTCATGTAGGGAATCGCGCCAAGGTATACATCTTGAATCACGGTAGCGAAATCTTCGTGGTCGGGGTCAGTACAGTAAAGTTTGAGTTTAGCCTTGAGGGGTACACAGTAGGTGAGTCCGCGTTCAAGACATTCGTCGATAGTGTAGCGAGGTGGATCGATGTAGTAATCGAGGAATTCGAGCACAAAGTTGTTGCGAGTGTCAGCAATAGGGAAGTTCTCGGCAAAAACCTTGAAAAGACCCTCGTTTTTTCTTTTTTCCGGTGGAGTGTCAAGCTGAAGGAAGTCCTGGAACGACTTCAGCTGTACCTCGAGGAAATCGGGATAAGGGAGTGGATTTTTAGCCGTGGTAAAATTCACGCGCGGCTTGGAAGAAATTGTATCTGACATCTAATGTAGATTAAACGTTAAAGAAACTCGATTGGGAGAAATATTACCGGCCATCCGGAGGTCATAAATTTTTTGTAATTCGCATAAGTGGAGCTAGATATATTAACATAATTTAACGCTATGATTAAGTTAAAAGTGCGGATTTTAAGTTAAAATATTGTTCCCAAGGTACGAATCACAAAATAATGAGATGAATTTTTATTTATAAATATAAATATTTATGAAATTTTAAGAAGACCGGTGTATTTTAACGCAAATAGGTTAAGAAACTCCCGTGAAGGGAGAATCTTAACCCATGAGACCTGAAAGACAGGGTGATTATTTAAGCTCAACCTCAGCGCCAGCTTCTTCGAGCTGCTTCTTGAGACCTTCAGCGTCAGCCTTAGCGAGACCTTCCTTAACAACAGAAGGAGCGCCGTCAACCATTTCCTTAGCTTCCTTGAGACCAAGACCGGTGAGTTCCTTAACGAGCTTAACAACAGCGAGCTTAGAAGCACCGGCTGCCTTAAGAACTACGTCGAATGAAGTCTTCTCCTCTTCAGCGGGAGCACCGGCAGCGGGACCGGCAGCAACTGCAACAGCGGCAGCAGCGGGTTCGATGCCATATTCTTCTTTAAGAACCTGAGCGAGTTCGTTTACTTCCTTAACGGTGAGGTTAACAAGTTGTTCTGCAAGAGCTTTGATATCAGCCATGATTGTATGAAATTTTATTGTTTTTGTTTTTAAAGAAATGTGTGATAAAAGAAGAGGTA
Organism: Duncaniella sp.; assembly: GCA_023664955.1. GTDB lineage: Bacteria > Bacteroidota > Bacteroidia > Bacteroidales > Muribaculaceae > Duncaniella. The sequence continues at coordinate 666,798 of JAMPEV010000001.1, read as the reverse complement.
ATTAGTCCTCCTTCTTGGAAAGAGTCTCGAGAATGCCGTGGATAGTGTTACCACCTGACTGGAGAGCAGAGATAACGTTCTTGGCAGGAGACTGGAGAAGAGCGATAACATCGGCGATGAGTTCGTTCTTGCTCTTGATAGCGACAAGAGTGTCGAGCTGGTCAGCGCCAACATAAATAGTCTCTTCGACGTAGGCAGCTTTGAAGCGGGGGAGTGTGGCGTCCTTGTCAGCTTTAAGGATGTCCTTAATAAGCTTAGCGGGAGCATTACCCACGTTAGAAAGCATGAGTGAAGTAGAGCCGTGGAGTGCGGTATAGATTTCAGAGTAATCACCTTCGAGTGATTCTAGGGCCTTGTGGAGCAGAGTGTTCTTAACCACCATGAGCTTCACGTCAGCGCCATTGCAAGCGCGGCGGAGTGCAGTGGTCTTCTCAGCGTTAAGGCCGGCAGTCTCAACGAGGTAAAAACAGCTGTAATCCTGAATGGTTTTAGCTATATTTTCAATAGCAATGATTTTATCTTCCTTTTTCATTGTTCAATCAGCTTAAAAGTTATTCGTCGATTGACTTGGGGTCAATCTTGATACCAGGACTCATTGTGCTTGAAAGATAAATGCTCTTGATATAGGTACCCTTCGCAGTGGCAGGCTTGAGTTTGATAAGTGTATTGACAAATTCGCGGACATTTTCGCGAGCGGCTTCGGGTGTGAATGAAACTTTTCCTACGGAAGAGTGAACGATACCGTTCTTGTCAACTTTAAAGTCAATTTTACCCTTCTTCACTTCTTCAACGGCCTTAGCGACATCGTTAGTCACAGTACCGCTCTTAGGGTTAGGCATGAGACCGCGGGGACCGAGGATACGGCCGAGGGCACCAATCTTACCCATGATAGCGGGCTGAGTAATGATAACGTCAACATCGGTCCAGCCGCCTTTAATTTTGTCAATATATTCATCGAGACCGACATAATCGGCACCTGCAGCTTTAGCGGCAGCTTCAGCGTCAGCGTTGCAAAGAACAAGCACGCGAACCTGCTTGCCAGTTCCGTTGGGCAGTGTAACGACACCGCGCACCATTTGGTTAGCCTTACGGGGGTCAACGCCAAGGCGAACATCCACGTCAAGAGAAGCGTCAAACTTAGTGAAAGTGATTTCCTTTACAAGCTCCACTGCTTCAGCAAGAGTGTACACTCTCCCGGCTTCAACTTTTTCCTGGGCAATCTTTTGATTTTTTGTAAGTTTACTCATTTGAATTGAAGTTTAGATGTTTTCGGGGAATGTTCCTTTAACGGTGATACCCATGCTTCTGGCTGTACCGGCAACCATGCGCATTGCCGATGCTACGGTGAAACAGTTCAAATCGGGCATTTTGTCCTCAGCAATAGCCTTTACTTGATCCCATGTAACTTCGCCGACTTTCTTACGGTTAGGTTGAGCAGAACCGCTCTTAAGCTTAGTTGCTTCGAGGAGCTGGATTGCTACGGGAGGGGTCTTGACAACGAAGTCAAAGCTCTTGTCAGTGTAATAAGTGATTACGACCGGAAGGACCTTGCCTGCCTTGTCCTGAGTGCGGGCATTGAACTGCTTGCAAAACTCCATGATGTTGATACCCTTAGAACCAAGAGCGGGACCAACTGGAGGTGAAGGATTTGCGGCTCCTCCTTTGATTTGCAATTTGATCTGTCCAGCAATTTCTTTAGCCATGATAAATCTAAATTTTTGTTAATGATTCGGTTAAAACGATGTCATCTGCCGATTAGTGCAATTCCTATGCGTAACCAATGGAAAATTACTCACCGGACTGTGGCATCTCCCGTGGGCTCGACAATACCCTCACACAAACAACCAGCCCTATCGCGTGCCATATCACATAGCGTCAGGGTCGGTGTGCTTTATGTAAAGGAGAAATTCATTATCGTGCACCGCGCGATTGGTTATTATTCACGCTCTACTTGCGAGTTATCAAGTTCAATCGGGGTTTTACGCTCGAAAATCTTGACCATCACTTTGAGTTTCCTTCTCTCCTGGTTAACTTCGTCAATCACTCCCGAGAAACCGCTGAAAGGACCTGCGGTCACCTTAACGGTTTCACCAACCATGAAATCATTTCCGTCGTTAGTCTCGTCAATCAATTGATCGGCTGTCCCCATCATTCGGAGCACTTCGCTTTCGCGGAGGGCTTCAGGGGCTGCGTTTTTGCCACGGCCACGAAGGAAATCGATGACATTGGTAGTGTTACGGAGTTCATAAAGAACTTCACCGGTGAGTATACACTCCACAAACACATAGCCTCCGTAGAGGTTTTTCTCCTTAACGACTTTCTTGCCGTTTCGGACTGTCATCACCTTTTCGGTAGGAATCAATACTTGAAAAACGTAATCGCCGAGGCCAGTGTTGCGTATTGCACCGTCAAGCAGTTCTTTGACCTTAGCTTCTTTACCTGAGATGGCGCGAAGCACATACCAAGCTTTTTTAATTTCTTCAGCCATTGACTTATACCTTAAAGATTATTGACCCAAGCTGTAAATGAAGTGCATAATGGTGTCAACCACCTGGTCCATCACGAAGATTATCGCAGCTATGATGATGGAAGCTATCAGCACGATAACCGCGCTTTTGACCAACTGGGTTCTTGTGGGCCAAGAAGTCTTATACCGAAGCTCGGTATACGACTCCTCAATATCCGTAAGTAGTTTAAGTTTGCTCATTTTATTTCTTTTTTAGCACGGGACGAGAGACTCGAACTCCCGACACCCGGTTTTGGAGACCGGTGCTCTACCAACTGAGCTAGTCCCGTATAGGTAAAACCGATCCTTGTGCTTCAGGCATGACCCTCTGGACGAGGATCGGTTTTAGGTTTTTATCAAGAGGCTATTTTTGTAGCCTTATTGAATGGCTTTATAAGAGTGGTATTACTCGATGATTTCAGTGATCTGACCAGAACCAACTGTACGACCACCTTCGCGGATAGCGAAGCGAAGACCGGCGTCGCAAGCAACCGGGTTGATGAGCTCAACGTTGATTTCAACGTGGTCACCAGGCATAACCATTTCTACACCTTCGGGGAGAGTGATCTCACCGGTAACGTCAAGAGTACGGATGTAGAACTGGGGACGATAGTGGTTGTGGAACGGAGTGTGACGGCCACCTTCCTCTTTCTTGAGGATATAGACAGAAGCCTTGAACTTGTTGTGAGGCTTAACGACACCCGGATGGCAGATTACCATACCGCGCTTGATGTCCTTCTTGTCGATACCACGGAGAAGAAGACCAACGTTGTCACCAGCTTCACCCTGATCGAGGAGTTTGCGGAACATTTCTACGCCGGTAACAACTGACTTCATGTCAGCGCCAAGACCCATGATCTGAACTTCGTCACCAACCTTAACGATACCAGTTTCGATACGACCTGTAGCAACAGTACCACGACCAGTGATTGAGAACACGTCCTCAACAGGCATCAAGAAGGGTTTGTCGATATCGCGGGGAGGCAGTGGAATCCAAGTGTCAACGGCATCCATGAGTTCCATAACCTTAGCTTCCCATTCGGGTTCGCCGTTAAGCGCACCGAGTGCAGAGCCGCGGATGATAGGAGTTTCGTCACCGTCATATTCGTATGCTGAAAGAAGGTCACGCATTTCCATCTCAACGAGGTCGAACATTTCTTCGTCATCAACCATGTCGCACTTGTTCAAGAAAACGACGAGGCGAGGAACGTTCACCTGGCGAGCGAGAAGGATGTGCTCACGAGTCTGGGGCATAGGACCGTCAGTAGCAGCAACTACGATGATAGCGCCGTCCATCTGAGCAGCACCTGTTACCATGTTCTTCACATAGTCAGCGTGTCCCGGGCAGTCAACGTGTGCGTAGTGGCGGTTAGCGGTTTCGTATTCAACGTGTGCAGTGTTGATAGTGATACCACGTTCCTTTTCTTCGGGAGCGTTGTCAATCTGGTCGAATGACTTCACTTCAGAGAGACCCTGCTTAGCCAACACAGTGGTGATGGCTGCAGTAAGAGTGGTCTTACCGTGGTCAACGTGACCGATAGTACCGATGTTAACATGCGGTTTGGTTC
>JAMPEV010000001.1:595755-662624 GCA_023664955.1 Duncaniella sp. | reverse complement strand
CGCGCAACGACAACAAGGAAGGCTGGGACAACATCGACATCTTCGGCTGGATGGGTTATCCCATGCAGATTAAGATTAACTTCCTCTGCCGTGACTCAATCCTTGCAGCGCCCCTCTGCCTTGACCTCGTGCTTCTCAGCGACCTCGCTGCTCGTGCCGGACGTCATGGCATCCAGCGTTTCCTCAGCTTCTTCCTCAAGAGCCCGATGCATGACTACACTAAGGGTGAAGTTCCCGTTAACCACCTCTTCCAACAGTACGTTATGCTCAAGAATGCCATCCGCGAGATGGGCGGCTACGAAGCTGACGAGCAGATTGATTAATCATAGATTATCGTCATAAAGCACAAAATGTCGCCGGAAGCTATCCATAAGGGTAGTTTCCGGCGACTTGTTTTTGTGAGTTTCTGATATTAGGCAGGTGAATCCATCACCGTGACAAAAGAAGTGACAGTAAATGTCTTACGACCTTTACCTCATAAGGCTCCTACTTGTCAAGCTTGTCGGCGAGGTTGGAAGCGGCATTGGCAATAGAATTAAGTGCGCTTGCAGCGCCTGACTTAACCTTGTCCATGTAAGGAGCCGCCTTCTCCTTTAAATCGTCCATCTTGTCCGACACTGCATCTTTAGCGTCAGAAAGACTATCCTTAGCATCGCTAATCTTATCATTCATTGTAGCCTTAGCTTCGGCCATCTTATCCGTCATTGTCTGCTTGGCGTCAGCCATCTTTTGATTCATCGTGTCTTTTACATCAGCGAGTTTCTCTGATATATTTGCCTTAGCTTCATCGCTGGTAGCTTCAATTTGTTCTTTATCGGCTTTAAATTGAGCCTTAGCGGCCACTTCTGCCGCCTTAGCGCTCACTTCCGCTGCTTCTGCTGAGAGTTTAGCGGCATTATTTGCGACATTCTGTGCGTTTGAGTTCATAACGTATAGTTTTTAATTGTTTAATTCATCAATATTAGAACAATACATGCAGCCAGTAGGTTGAATGTCCCATAATTAAGGGATATTAAATTGAGTTATCATAAGTTATTCGTTCATCACCGGAGAATCGGGCTTTTCCTAATTGGATTTTAGGGAGAATCCTTTGCCGTATCGGAATAAGTTAATACCTTTGTCAGCCAATTTGTAAGTACTCGTGTCTATGTCACCGGAACAATGGATTGGCATAGTTTTACACAGTTAATTTAGTTTTAATATCAATGTCAACATATACAGTTGAAGACCCCAGAAAGGTCACCACTCGCCGCCTCGCAGAGATGAAGGTTAAAGGCGAAAAGATTGCAATGCTTACTGCCTATGATTATTCAATGGCAAAGCTTATAGATCAGGCCGGTATGGATGTGATATTGGTGGGCGATTCGGCATCAAATGTCATGGCGGGTAACGACACAACTCTCCCTATCACACTTGATCAGATGATTTATCACGCAAAGAGCGTGATGAAGGGCGTCAAACGCGCCCTCGTGGTGTGTGATATGCCCTTCGGTTCCTACCAGGGCAACTCAATTGAGGCACTCGCCTCAGCGGTGCGTATCATGAAGGAAAGTCATGCAGAGGCTGTGAAGATTGAAGGGGGAGCTGAGGTCATCGAGTCAATCAGCCGCATCCTTTCAGCCGGCATACCAGTTATGGGGCACCTAGGGCTTACGCCACAGTCAATCAATAAGTTCGGCACCTACAATGTGCGAGCGCGCGAAGAAGCGGAGGCCAATAAACTTATTGAGGATGCTAAATTGCTTGAGCAAGCAGGTTGCTTTGCCCTGGTGCTTGAGAAAATTCCGGCAGAGCTTGCCACACGTGTTTCAAAGGAGCTATCGATTCCCACAATAGGAATAGGAGCCGGTGGCGGCTGTGACGGGCAAGTACTTGTGATGCATGATATGCTCGGCATCAACCAGGGATTTTCACCCCGTTTCCTTCGCCGTTATGCCGACCTTGGCACTGCGATAACCGAAGCAGTAGGCTCTTATATCACCGACGTTAAGAGTTCCGACTTCCCAAATGAGAAGGAACAGTATTGATTGTTTATTATTTTTCATGATACAAAAGGCAGCATCGAAACCTCTTCGATGCTGCCTTTCTTATTGATTTTCTGAATTAGACAGTATACGTCCAAAAAAATGGACGACTTAATTACTTAAGCGACGATTAAAAATCGCTTATTTTTTTGCTGAGTCAATGTCCTTTAGGAGTGTCTTTACAGCTGTTTCGAGTTGGTCATCATACCCCTTCATCATGCGGTCAGGGGTATTAACGACCTTCACGTCGGGTTCGAGCTGTGAGTTCTCAAGATAGTTGCCTTCAGCAGTTTTGAAGCCTACCACAGGGATACCGAACACGAGAGTTGGATCCTGGGTGGTCACCCAGTTAACTGAGGTCATGGTACCAGGCACAGGCATACCGACAAGCTTACCGAGCTTACGGTTCTTATATACCCACGGGGTACCATGTGCGTTGCTATAGTTAGCTTCACCGATTATCATGATTGAAGGCTTATTCCAACGGCGTGAAGGCATCTGTCCGCTCTCAACGCCCTGAATATATTGGGTGAGGTATTTCTCACCGCTAAACAGCACTTCAATATCTTCATGCAGACGACCACCTCCGTTAAAACGTGTGTCAATTACGATACCGTCACATTCGTTGTACTTACCGAGAATGTCGGCATAGATGGTGCGGTAGCTTGCATCGTTCATACCCTGAATGTGGACGTATCCGAGACGGCCACCTGACAGAGAGTCAACGAGGTGTTCGTTACGCTTCACCCAACGCTCGTAAAGAATACTATTCTGCTTTGCCGAGCTGATTGGAAGCACCACTTCCTCATGCTTAGAACCATCCTTATTTGTGAAAGCGACGAGAGTCTTCTTATTGGTTATACCATTGAGCAGCGGGGTGTAGTCAGCACCGGCGTCAATTGTATTTCCATTGATGGCAGTGATGATTGCACCCGGTTTCATAGCAGTGTTAGCATGGTCAAACGGACCGTTTTCAAGGATTTCAGTAACCTTTATGCCGTTGCCATTATAGTTCATATCATAGAGCAGACCAAGTGAAGAGGTAGGGTCGCCGCCAAGCCCCATGGGGCTGTAGCGAGCACCGGTGTGCGACACATTGAGCTCGCCAAGAAGCTCACTGCCGAGTTCCTGGAAGTCATAGTTGTTGTTGATGTGAGGAAGGAACTTTCGGTATGCTTTTCCAAGACCCTTCCAGTCAACGCCATGCATATTCTTGTCGTAGAAGCGCTGCTCCTCTTCGCGAAGGATGTAATTGTAGATATATTCACGTTCTTTTTCTGGGTCAACCTTCTGAGTAGCCATAAATGTGATATTATCCATCTTACCTGATGGGATACCCATTTTCTTCATGCTTGAGCTGCCGAGAAGGAAGAGATTCTTGCCTAAAGCGTCGGGCTGAAGACTCAACATGCCACCGCCAAGCTTCTTATATAGTGAAACATTATCCTTGCGGAGATCCATCTTCCAAAGGTCAAAACCACCGTCAATAGCTGCTGTGAAGTAGAGATTTTCACCGTCATTGTCCACCCAAGCATCTCCGAGGTTAGAAGAGAATGGGGTGAGGCGCACGATTCGATCCTGGATTCCATCAAGGTCCACGGTGATATCCTTTGTCTTTTTCTCATTATCTGCAGTTGCTTTTTCCGTACCCTTCTTGGCATCTTTGCCTTTCCTGTCATCAGCCTTGGCCGCATTCTTCTTCTGAGCCTTTTCCACATCTTTGTAGAGTTCATAGTCCTCAGGTGAAAGGCGATACTTGTCGTATGCAGCCTTGTTGGTGAACACTATAAGCACGTCATCGGTATTACCCCATGAGGCGTGTGCTTTCATACCATAACGTTCTGAGCCGAAGATGATAGCGTCGCCATTCATCACCCAGCGGGGATTAGAGTTAGTGTAGCCTGAGTTAGTAATGTTAGTGAGTTCTCCGGTCTCTGCGTTGATAAGTGCTATATCGTAGTAAGGGGAACGTTTGTGAACATCTACGGCTGAAACAAGCCACTTGCTGTCGGGCGACCATGACATATCGATGCCTCCGCTTCGGCTATTCTGAGTCTCGCCATTGGTAAGGAGCTTGGTTTTCTTAGAATCGAGATCCATGACAGCGATTTTGCGGCGATCCTGCACAAACGCCATCTTCTTACCATCGGGTGAGATGGTGGGATATGCGCGATCGATATTGTCGTTGGTCGGAGTGATAACCTCCTCGTCGATGATGGTAGCATTTGGGAAATTGGGATCATCCTCACGTGCTATTTTAGCGCGGTATATGTTATTATGCCCTGAACGGTCAGAGGCATAGTATAGTGTGCGACTATCAGGACCCCATGTCACACCGCTTTCAGCTTGAGGTGTCTCTGTGATTTGACGGGTAGTGCGATAGTCAACCGAGGTAACGAATACATCACCATGGCTCACGAATGCAATCTGCTTGCCGTCGGGAGAAACTACTGCGCCACGTGCGCCGCTTGAAAATACGCGCTTGTTGACTGGATTATCGTTGTCGACAACGATATCAATATTGACTTTTGCAGGCTTGCCGCCAGGCTTCATGGTGTAGATTTCGCCATCGTAAGTAAAGGCGAGAGTACCGTTGGCTCCTTGTGAGAGGAAACGCACGGGGTGAGTGGTGAAATTAGTCACCTGGCTGACCTTTGAAGGTTCGTTAATGGGGAATGAATAGATATTGAATGTGCCACCGTTACGCTCGCTGAGGAAGTAAACAGTGTTGCCGTCAGGTGCGAGTATACCATTGCGAGCTTCTCCAGCGTGGTTAGTGAGATTAGTGTAGGTGTTGGCTTTAGCATCATATTTCCACACGTCACGTGTAACAGATGAAGTGTGATGTTTGCGCCATTGATCTTCACCACCCTTGATGTCGGTGAAAAGGAATGATTTACCATCGGGTAGGAAGCTCACTTCTTTACCTGATGCCGACATGACGAGTTGTGTACGTCCACCTTCTGCTGGCACAATATATAGTTCGGGCTGACGGCCATAAGGGAAGTATCGGCTCGTAGCATTATCCTGAATCACAGCGGAAAAGAGGATATATTTGCCATCGGGGGTGAATGCTTCGGGCACTTCGGCAGCAGAGTTGAAAGTGATGCGTGTGGCATCTCCGCCTTTGGCATCCATCACGAAGATGTCCCCGGCACCGTCACGGTCACTCGCAAATGCGATTTTCTTACCGTCGGGCGACCATACCGGCTCTGACTCGTAGGAGGGCTGGGTGGTCAAGCGTTGAGCATTTCCGCCTGTGGTAGGCACTGTGTAAATATCGCCTTTGTAGGTGAAGGCTAGCTGGCTGCCGTCGGGTGAAAGTTTCACGTCACGAAGCCATAGCGGCGTTGCGGCAAGCCCGCTGAGAGCGAGAGCGGCAACAATTGTGCTGGTGAGTACGCGTTTCATGGATGAACGTTTTATATTGGATATATTAATTTCGTTTTCAACAATTTTTGCAGAGGTTATAATGACTTTTTGTACAATCGCTCTTTGCGTTGCTCAAGATAGTCAGACAACCACACCCCAATCAGGATTAGGGCGCATCCGATGTATCCTATCAATGTTATCTTCTCGTTAAGAATAAGGTAAGAGAACACCAAAGTCACCACGGGCTGGAAGTACATATAGTTGGAGGCCGTGATTGCTCCGATTTTACCTACCGCGAGTGAAAACATGAGGAATGCGAAAAGAGAGCATCCCAAACCTAAGAACAGAAAGTTGACCATCGGCAATGTGTGAAAAAGTTGCGCCGGAGATGTCACCTCAGGCTCGACAAGCAGCGCCGGAAGGGCGGTTAAGACTCCGTAAAAGAACACTTTGCGAGTGATGAAAAATGCATCATATATAGCATTAAGCTTCTTTATGAGAATACTATAAGCCGCAAAGCTGAGCGCAGCCAATAGCGCAAGGATATCGCCGAGCGGCTTTATGGATAGTGAAAAACTGCTGTTAAATATCACAAATCCCACACCTATGAACGCTAATGATGAGCCTATCAGTATCTCTTTGCCGGGTCGGTTGCTCTTATACAGCGCACTGGCAAGTAATACTGTAAGTAGCGGTGATAGTGACGTTATAAGCGACACATTGCTTACGTAAGTATATTCCAATGCCACATTTTCTGCAATGAAATACATCGAACCACCGAGCAAACCCAGCATGAAGAACAACCCTTCATCTTTCCACGAGTTGCTTAGAATCCGCTTGTGGGAAATAGCAAGCATGGCGATGTAGGCAAGGATGAAACGGTAGATGTAGATTTCAATAGGGTGGAAACCGTAATCGAGGAGGAGTTTGGTGGAAATAAACGAGATACCCCACGCCGTTACGACTAATGCCGTACCGACATGGTACACAATGTTGCTATTCTTAGCATTTGAACGCTTAAATCTCATAAAAACTCATGGTAAGGTTAACTAAGATGTACTGATTTAAATTTCCAAAGGAAAAGATAAATCGTTTCTTTGCGCCATCACCGGCGCTTTTCAACGGCAAAATTACACAATTTTTACCGAACTGTTTATCCTTACAATTAACTTTTTGTCGATAATAGTGCCCCTTAGGTATAAAATCGGGTTTCAGGCAATTACAAACCCCGGACACTAATGCCGGTAATTTCTTTGATTTTATCCGGTGAAATACCTCCCGCGAGCATCATACGTACCATCTCCATCTTCCCCTCCTCACATCCTTGGGCAATGCCTTCCGCTCGACCTTCCGCTCGACCTTCCTCACGGCCCTGAGCTATGCCTTCTGCTCGACCTTTTTTCATACCTTCCTCACGTCCTTGAAGTTTGCCTTCAAGTCTTGCCGTCTCGAACACCGACTCTTGGGTGGCGATTGCGTCCATGTGCCTGTCGTAATCTCGTTTCTCTTCCGTAGTCATCGAAAGTATACGTAGTTTTTCCTTGACCTCCTTCAATCCGGGGGTGAGTGTGTCATCTTTAACCACGCCTGTCTTTAGATAGTCAATCCATTCGTCAAGTGGCGTTTCAGGTATTTTGGTGTATTGGTTTACTCGGATGAGATAGTATTCCGGGAATACTGTCCCCGGGAATCGAGGCACTATCGTACCTTCCTCCCTGATATTCACCTGGAGATTATTGCCGGTATGTATACCCTTAAACACCGTTTGTCCATGGTAAACATAGTCATCTCCATGGCCGTACTCGCAATAAAGTATGCTTATCGAATACACCTTCTTCACCTCTTCATACTTGCGTCCGCTCCTCATGTGTTCGGTTATGGTTTTACAAGTGCCGTAAAGGATACGGTGCATATAGTCAAGCTGATTGGTGAGCTGCACTTCGATGAGAATTATATGCCCTTTGCTATTTTTCGCTTTGATATCAACGCGGTTGAACTTGTCATCGCTGTGTTCCTGATTTGATTCGCTTTCGAGTATCTCCTCAATCTTAATCTCCTCGTTTAAAAGTACGGAGACAAGCCCCTCGAGGATGCCGAAGTTGGCTTTGTCGCGGAGAATATGTTTTATTGCCCAGTCGAAACGGATGTAAGTGTTGTCTTCTGCCATACTTTGTTGTTTTATTTGCAAAAATAATAAAAAATTTTTTCAATCTCAATTTTATACAGGCAACATCTTACAAAAAATAAACCCGTCAAAATGTACAGCGGAAGCTGAACCCGGGTGCTCCGTTAACCATCGTGGGGAGCAGAGTGGAAGTAAAGCCATTTGAATTTTCCTCAGCTATGTCATGACCTCTTTTGCGTCCAAGATGCAGACTCCGTTCATCACTTCCGCGGAAAAGGTTGATTACCTCATTCACGGGGTCGAAAAGGAACACAACAATATTACCAAGCACCCGCGATCCCCAAAGGGTGTAGTCATGATTAACAATATGATGTTTTGCCATGAAGAAAAGCTCACCGAGAGCGCTACCAATTAATGGAGTAATCAGAATATCCTGATAACTCGGACGTTCCATACACGCCTCTATACCAAACTCCCATTCCACCGTTGATATACATGCGCTATAAAGCATTGACTGGAAGAAGCTAAATCCACATGAACGAGCGCTCATGAAATAGGCTGCCCCAGCGTAAGGATGGAGGATATAATTGAAAATAGGCTTGTCGTGGTCAATCTCCGGCGACTTAACAAATATATTATCATACCATCTCTTATAGAACGGTTTGCTTTGGAGCGACTCTCGATTCCAAGCAGTGGCATCCTCAGGCAAGCATTCCAGCACAAAGAGCGCTGTAACAAAAGCGCCGGAAAGGACTGCCGTGTTAGTCCACATTTTTTGCCAATCAGGATGGCTAGTTCCTTTTATAGAATATGGGTCGAGATATATATTATGGTGGCACGGATTCACCGGTGCGAATATCGCCGAAAGGGTATCGGGAACAGCCTCATTAATACTTTCCACTGTAAGCACCCCTGTTTCAATCACCGGCGTTAGAATATCCGCAGGTGTCACATTCATCATTATCGAAACATCCTCCGAGTCAGAAATCTCTCCATAGTGCTTGTCATGCACAATTCGGGAAGCGGAAATTGTAGCGACCTCACTGACTATCATAAGCCAGCAGACTACAAATCGCAAGTATGTCAAATATGTCGGTCGCATAATCCAATAAAAAGTTGAAACGTATAATAATGGGAAGATTTCGCTTTCAAATTACCGGACTATTAATCTTCCCTTTTATACTATAACACCTAATATCGGATGTATGTTTTACCACTATTCTACGTATTCACCCCTCAAACCTTTTCATCCACATACGTGTTTATATGTAAAAGAAGTTAAAATCTATTTGTTAAAGTACTATTGTTATGAAGGAGAAGAAATCAACCACATTATGGATTGCCATCGGCGCAGTCATACTTATCATCTTACTATTGGTATGGCTAACTGTTGCCGACTTCTTTGGCGACACAGATGTGGCAGCCATGGTGGCACCGCTAATTTAGAGGACGCCTGGTTTCCACCTCCGACTCTTAAGCAAGCCTATTCCACGGTCCGTGACGATAAGGGTTCTTAATCGCCACAAAATTAGAAACTCGGAACCTACCTGACGGTCGATTCCGAGTTTCTTGTGTCTTTTCTGACTGGTGGTGTGTAATCGGGAGATTAGTCCTTCTTAACCACGCGACGCTCCTTGATACGGGCTTTTTTGCCGGTAAGATTGCGGAGGTAATAAAGTTTAGCGCGACGCACTTTACCATACTTATTGATGGTGATTGAGTCGATAAACGGTGACTCGAGCGGGAAGATACGTTCAACACCCACGTTGTCTGACATCTTACGTACAGTGAAACGCTTCTTAGAGCCTTCACCGGAGATGCGGATCACAACACCGCGATACTGCTGGATACGTTCCTTGTTACCTTCCTTGATGCGGTAAGCCACAGTGATAGTGTCGCCCGGATTGAAATCGGGATGCTGCTTGCCTGTTGCAAAAGCCTCTTCGACAACTTTAATTAAGTCCATTTTCTATTCGAATATTAAAAATGTTAACACTACTCGCAATATAAACAGGCTGCATGTCCTGCCAGAGATTGCGAAATCGGCTGCAAAGTTACGGAAATTTATTGAAAATCAAAAACATTTTACATAAATTCAATTTTATACCGTTTTTTATGTACCTTTGTACTGGAATTGAATTCTGTGCGAATTGGCCCCGTATCGGCGACTCGCTTGATATGGCCTTAATGAAAAAAAAGAAAGTTTATGGGTCGTCTTTTGGCTATCGATTATGGAAGGAAGCGTTGCGGCATCGCTGTGACCGACTCTTTGCGCATCGTTGCAACCGCCCTCGCCACTGTCCCGGCTGCCGAACTCTTAAATTTCATCAAGGAATACACGAGCCGCGAACAGGTCGACGAGATTATCGTAGGGCTACCAAAAAACCTCTCCGGGGAGGCCTCCGATTCCATGCGCTATATTACTCCGGCCATCAATCGGTTGAAGAAGTTGATACCTGAAATCCCCGTAGTGTTTTTTGACGAGCGATTTACATCTACACTCGCACATCGAGCCATGCTTGACTCTGGAGTTAAGAAGATGGACCGACGCAACAAGGATGCCATCGACAGAATGGCAGCAGTTATCATCCTGAACAGCTACCTCGAAAGCAGGGATTATAACGGTTAGCAAATCAACAATCTTCCAGGTGCACAATGTTTTGAAATAAAATAAGAAAAGATACAATATGTTACCAATCTACCTATATGGACATCCGGTATTGAGAAAGGAGTCAGCTCCTATCACTCCGGATTACGAAGGGCTCATGGAGCTGATTGAGCAAATGTTTGATACAATGTACGAGAGTGAAGGCGTAGGCCTCGCCGCTCCCCAAATAGGGCGAAACGACCGCATCGTGGTAATCGATGCCGATCCGGTGAAGGATAACTTCCCCGAATGCGAGGGTAAAAAACTCGTTCTTATTAACCCTGAAATAGAGGTACTTGACGGTGACTCCGTGACCCGCTCGGAAGGCTGCCTGAGCCTGCCCGGACTTTCTGAGAATGTGCCCCGCGTGGAACATATCCGCATGAAGTGGCTCGATGAAAACCTTAAAGAGCACGACGAGGAATTCACCGGCTTCATTTCACGTATCATCCAGCATGAATGTGACCACTTAGAAGGGAAACTATATATCGACCACATCTCAATGATACGCAAACAGCTAATCAAAGGGAAATTAAACAACATCATCACCGGCAAGACCCGCTGTGACTACCCGGTGAAATATGCACCCAAACCCACTAAGAAAAGATAAGGTGCACTTCCAACTTATCCTCAGAGGGCTCATAGTACTCAGCGGGCTCTGAGAACTTTGATAAACATTATTTACAGAAATCTGAAATTAGAAATAATATATGGCTGACGATAAAAAAGTAATTTTCTCTATGGTAGGGGTATCAAAAACTTACCCTCCACAGAAACAAGTACTCAAAAACATTTACCTGTCATTCTTTTACGGTGCCAAAATCGGTATTATCGGTTTGAACGGTTCAGGCAAGTCATCATTGCTAAAGATTATCGCCGGAATTGACAAGAGTTACCAGGGCGAGGTGGTATTCTCCCCCGGCTACTCGGTAGGCTATCTTGAACAAGACCCCAAGCTTGACCCTGACAAGACCGTGATAGAGGTGGTGCGCGAAGGTGTGCAACCTATCATGGACCTCTTGGCTGAGTTTGACAAGGTCAACGAAAGTTTCGGTGACCCAGAAGTGCTCGATGACCCCGACAAGATGGATGCACTGCTTGCCCGCCAAGCAGAATTGCAGGACAAGCTCGACGCTGCCGACGCATGGAACATCGACTCCAAGCTTGACCGTGCAATGGATGCCCTCCAATGTCCTCCCGACGACCAGAAAATTTCAACTCTCTCCGGAGGTGAGCGCCGTCGAGTGGCCTTGTGCCGCCTGCTCCTGCAGCAACCCGATGTGTTACTCCTCGATGAGCCTACCAACCACCTTGACGCCGAGTCAATTGACTGGCTCGAACAGCACCTCCAGCAATATCCCGGAACTGTCATAGCCATCACTCACGACCGCTATTTCCTTGACCACGTGGCCGGCTGGATTCTTGAACTCGACCGCGGCGAGGGAATTCCTTGGAAAGGGAATTACTCATCATGGCTTGACCAAAAGACTAAGCGTATGGCACAGGAGGAGAAACAGGCCAGCAAGCGCCGCAAGACTCTCGAACGCGAGCTCGAATGGGTACGAATGGCTCCCAAAGCACGCCAAGCCAAGGGCAAAGCCCGCCTTTCATCCTACGACCGACTCCTGAACGAGGATCAGAAGGAGAAGGAGGAACGTCTTGAAATCTTCATCCCCAACGGGCCGCGACTTGGATCGAAAGTTATCGATGTGCAGGGTTTCTCCAAAGCATTTGGCAACAAACAGTTATTCAAAGACCTCAGTTTCTCGCTCCCGCAAGGCGGCATAGTTGGTGTCATTGGCCCGAATGGAGCCGGCAAGACCACCCTCTTCCGTCTCATAATGGGTCAGGAAAAGCCCGATGCCGGCACCTTTGACGTGGGCGAAACTGTGAAAATCGCCTATGTCGACCAGACCCACCACGACCTCCTTCCCGAGAAGAGTGTGTATGAAGTTATCTCCCAGGGGGTTGAGTCGTTCCGAATGGGCGGTAAAGATGTAAATGCCCGTGCCTACCTTTCGCGCTTCAATTTCACCGGAGCTGATCAAGAGAAGAAAATCGGGGTGCTTTCCGGCGGAGAACGAAACCGCCTACATCTTGCCATGGCCCTCAAAGAAGAGGGTAACGTAATTCTCCTCGACGAACCCACCAACGATATTGATGTCAACACATTGCGTGCCCTTGAAGAGGGTCTTGAGGACTTCGCCGGATGCGCCGTGGTGGTTAGCCACGACCGTTGGTTCCTCGACCGTATCTGCACCCATATCCTTTCATTCGAGGGCGACGGCAACGTAGTGTTCTACGAAGGCTCTTATTCCGACTACGAAGAATTTAAGAAAGCCCATAATGACGGCAAAGAACCCACTCGCCGCCGTTATCGCAAGCTCATGGAGTAACACCTCATATCTAACAACCCAACTGCAACCAACCTGCCTTTCGCTAATGTGAATGAACGTTACCACGTCAACGAAAGGCAGATATGGTTTTGAACCTACCCCATGACTTAACCGTTGTTTAATAAAGCCCATTAACAATATTTGGATAATTTAATAACTTTTCATACTTTTGTCAATGAAACGCCCCCACCAGCCATAATTATATAATTTTCTCCACTCCCTATATTGGCAACGGTCCACTAATTACCATATCACCACTATTTTACCATAATATACCGAATCACGCAATACTATTTACCTCCACGATGGAATTATATTGGATTGTCAATCTTGTAATCATCTTCTCGCTTTGCGTCTTGCTGGCAGGAGTCCTCATACCCCAAATTCTGCTGATTGCATACCGCAAAAAGCTCTTTGATGAAATTGATGAGCGCAAAATCCACAAAGGAGCCATCCCTCGTCTCGGAGGCATAGCCTTCGAACCGGTGATTATGCTCTCCATCGCCATGACCTTGGGTGGCAATATCATGCTTGGCTTTACTGGATTTTCACAAGAATTCTATCCTGATTCCCTGCTTCTGATAGCTATATTTTGCACTATGTTGTTAATCTATCTTGTGGGTATAGCCGACGACTTGATTGGTATCCGCTATAGTGCAAAGTTCGTAGCGCAAATTATTTGCGCCGCTCTGCTTCTGTGCGGAGGGGTGTGGTTTAACACATTAGGCGGAATTTTTGGAATCCATGGGTTGCCTGAGTATATCGGCTACCCCTTTACCGTGGTGATTATCGTATTCATGATCAATGCTATTAATCTCATAGACGGCATTGACGGTCTGGCTTCGGGGTTAAGTTCCATCGCCGTGATAATATATGGCATATCTTTCTTCATCATAGGTGAATACGTGCTTTCAGCACTGTCTATCGCCACATTAGGAGTACTTGCTCCGTTCTTCTATTACAATGTGTTTGGTAATGTAATGAAACATAGCAAGATTTTCATGGGCGACACCGGTTCTCTTACCATCGGACTAATTCTCTCCATATTAGGCATCAAACTATTCACAGCCAATACAGGAGAACTTGATTTCAATCCCGTTGTTTTGGCCTTCTCACCTCTGATTGTTCCATGTTTCGATGTCGTGAGAGTGTACATGCTCCGTATCCGCCAACACCGTAGCCCATTCCTGCCTGACAAAACCCATATTCACCATAAACTACTTGCAGCCGGGTTGAAACCACGCACCGCAATGATTACCATCATCTCCGTTTCCGCACTCTTCACCCTCATGAACCTTGCGCTTTCATGGATACTGAATATCAATATCATAGTGGTTATAGACATATTCATTTGGGTGATGGGCAATGTATGGCTTTCACGATTCAACGCTAAGATTAACGCACCTCAAGCCAATTGACATCCCACATGTCAACGTTTTATTGAATTCTTAGCTGATTTTAATCGAATTCATTCTGATCGAGTCACTCACATTTCACTTTTTTAATCATCCTTGATAACAAAATATACCATCTAAATTTGTTATATTTGCAACATATGTGTCAATCCACAGAAAAAAAATGGACCGGCTCATATTTATCATCAATTTCTAATATTGATATGATTGATCAGATTCTCAACGAAGAAATAACAGAACGCGCTGTGCTCGTGGGTCTTATATCCGCTGAGCAAAATGAAGCGAAAGCAAAGGAATATCTCGACGAGCTTGCATTCCTCGCTGACACCGCAGGGGCTGCGACAGTCAAAACATTTCTCCAGCGCCTTGACTATCCCAATCCCCGCACCTTTGTAGGGAAAGGCAAACTTGAGGAAATACGCCAATTCATTGAAGATAACGATATTGGGATGGCTATTTTTGATGATGACCTCACGTCCAAACAGGTTGTCAACATCGAAAGGGAACTTAAAGTTAAGATTCTCGACCGTACAAGTCTTATCCTTGATATTTTCGCAAAGCGCGCACGCACTGCAAATGCCAAAACGCAGGTGGAACTTGCTCAGTATCAATACCTGTTACCTCGCCTAACAAGGATGTGGACACACCTTGAACGTCAACGAGGAGGTATAGGTATGCGTGGTCCCGGTGAGACCCAGATTGAGACTGACCGCCGTATTATCCTTAACAAGATTTCGCTTCTTAAGGAGGAGCTTCGTTATATAGATAAACAGAAGGCCGTGCAACGCAAAAACCGAGGCAAGCTCACGCGCGTTGCCCTCGTCGGTTATACAAATGCCGGCAAATCAACGCTTATGAATGTACTCAGCAAGAGCGACGTATTCGCTGAGAACAAGCTGTTTGCAACTCTCGACACAACTGTGCGCAAAGTTATCATAGACAATCTGCCTTTCCTTCTCACCGATACTGTAGGATTTATCCGCAAACTCCCGACCCATCTCGTGGATTCATTCAAATCAACCCTTGATGAGGTACGTGAAGCTGACCTCCTTGTTCACGTGGTTGACATTTCACATCCTAATTTCGAGGAACAGATAGAAGTGGTCGACAAAACACTCCGCGAGGTATGCAACGGTGCTGAAAAGCCAATGATAATGGTATTTAATAAGATTGATGCATTCACCTACACGCCTAAGGATGAAAATGACCTCACCCCCCGACTACGTGAAAATGTATCACTCGATGAGCTTAAAAAGAGCTGGATGAGCCGTATGCCACACGACTGTGTGTTCATATCTGCCAAAAACGGCACCAATATTGATGAACTTAAAAAGATGCTCTACGAGCGTGCAAAGGAAATTCACCTCACCCGCTTCCCCTACAACGATTTCCTCTTCCAAAAGTATGACGAGGACACCGAAGAAGCATAGCAAGAATAAAATATCATCCATATATTATTGAGCTTCACCATAGAAACTCTCATAAAATCTCACCGCCATGAAGGATTTTGACATAGTAGTCCCGGTTAAGGAAGCTACATTCGACGAACTTACACAAAAGGAACAGCAACTCGTGGACATGGCACGTGCTGCCACCTACCGCAGTTATGCACCCTACAGCCATTTCTGCGTGGGTGCAGCAATACTGCTCGAAGATGACAAAATTGTAACCGGAGCTAATCAGGAAAATGTGGCATATCCGTCAGGGACATGCGCAGAGCGCTCCGCATGTTTTTATGCCCACGCCCAATATCCTGATTTGAAATTCGAGAAGATTGTCATTGCCGCCCGTGGCACTGACGGTGAATTTGTCAGGGAACCTATCGCACCGTGCGGAGCCTGCCGGCAATCGCTCCTTGAGTATGAGATACTCGCCGGACACGATGTCCCCGTGATTCTTTGTGGGGCAGAGCGATACTTTATTCTCACCTCAGTTAAATCCCTCCTGCCACTGGCATTCGTGGAATTCTAAAAAGAACTGTGATTATAGGGATTATAAATCTTATAAGATTTATAATCTATTGCCGTCCAGCATATTAAATATATTTTCGCATCCTTCTTGGAGCAAGTCAAGTACAAGTTCGAAGCCTTCTGAGCCCTCGTAATATGGGTCAGGTACATAATCCCATCGGTTGGAAGGGCTGAAGAATGATGCCATAGGGTGTATCTTTTTCTCCGCTTCTGGAGAGGGTGCTATGCGATGGAGATTACGAAGGTTACTCTCATCCATCCCTATTATGAGGTTAAAGTGATCGAAGTCGCTTTCAGTCACTTGACGACATATATGCGTCAATTCCAGACCTCGTTGACGTGCATGAATCCTCATCCTATGATCAGGCAGATCACCTATATGATAGCGACCTGTCCCGGCCGAATCAATCTCCCACTCATCCTCTTGTCCTTTACGTGCCACAATATCGAGCATCACCCCCTCTGCTGCGGGTGAGCGGCATATGTTGCCAAGACACACAAAGAGAATCTTATGTTTCTTTCCTTTCATAATCATCGATATTAATCTTTATATAACTAATTGAGCGGTCAGTATTCCTCTTGATGTTGAGATTCCCTCATTTCAACATTAATCCGGACAAGGAATTAAATAAAATTTTATCCCTGTCCGGATTCACGAATGAAGAAAGTCAAATATTCAATTATAATCTATCCTATTGTCGCAGAAAGTACTGCTGATAAGTGAACGTTAAAAAATAAATATCACTAAGATGCAATACTACTGCTCCAAATCCTTGGGCACCGCAACGATACGGAGCTTCACCGAAGTGATGAAGTCAAGGATATTCTGACGTTCGGGGGTATCCTCAACGTCGGCCTCGATACGGCGCATTGCGTTAAACACCGAGGTTCCGGTCTGGTAAACATGGCGGTAACACTTTGCAATATCGTCGATACGTTCCTCGCTCATACCATGCTTGCGGAGGATGAATGCATTGACACCGAAATAAGATGTCGGGTTATGCGCCATGATGCAGTAGGGAGGCACATTACCGGTGATACGGCAACCACCCTTCACTAACACCCAGTCACCTATGCGACTGTTCTCATGAACCACCACACTTGACGACAGAATGGCACACTCGCCTATCTCTACATCACCGGCAATTGACACGTTATTGCCAATCACATCTTTACCCTTAAGCACAGAGTCGTGTCCCACGTGGGAATTAGCCATCAGGAACGAGCCGCTACCAATTTTTGTACCTCCGTCAGGATTGATGCCTCGGTTGATAATAACATTCTCACGGATTGTGACATCATCACCCACGTAGCAGTAGGTGAAACCACCCTTCCAGCGGAAATCCTGTGGATCAGCTCCCACTATGGCACCCTGGTAAATCTTACAATTTTTACCCAGACGTGTGCCGCGGATGATACTTGCAAATGGCATAATCACACAGTTATCGCCTATTTCGACATCCTTATCGATATACGCGAACGGATGTATCTTGACATTATCGCCAATCTTGGCTGATGGGTCAATATGGGCTTTTTCGCTAATCATAATTTTTCATGTTTAAGTTATCTTCCGCCTCCTAAGTTCTGGTATAGGTTAATCACTGAGCGGACAGCTGTCAAGTTTGTAGTAATTTGTGCGGTCTGTGCAGCGAGAAGGTTCTTCTGCGCGGTCAACACTTCAAGATAGGTGGTAGATCCATCGAAGAGCAGTAACTCGTTGGTAATGTCAACTGACTTCACAAGATTTTCTACCTGAAGAGTAAGCCACTGCTGCTTCTGAATGCTTTTCTCGTATGTTGTCAAAGCATTGCTCACATCGGCCGAAGCACTCATGAGGGTGTACTCGAAATTGTTGAGTGCCTGCTTCTGCTGTGCCTTTGCCGCCTCGAGACGGGCGATATTTTGACCACGGGCAAAGAGCGGTGCCGTCAAACTTCCTGCAAGCTGATAAAACCAGTCACCCGGATTCTGGATGAAAGAACCAAGCAGGTTGGTGAACCCTCCATTGGCAGTAATATTGATACTTGGATAGAAGGCGGCACGGGCAGATGCTGTGGTATAGAATGCCACGGCGAGTGCCATTTCTGAAGCTCTGACATCAGGACGCGCTGCAAGCTCTGCCATTGGAATGGCGGTACGTTTCATTTCCGGCACATTGATTGACACGGATGCGGGTACTGTCCACTGGCGTGGCATCACATTGAGGAGGAGCGACAGAGTGTTGCCTGCCTCATGGAGCGAAGTCTCTATGTCAGTGATTGATGACTCAATGCTATAGTACTGAGCCAAGCTCTGTACTACCGCATCTTCACGCAGACGGCCGGCCTCCTTCAAATTCCTCATCACGTTCACACTTTCTTTCCACAAAGTGGCTGTCTCGCGTGTGAGTTTGAGCTGATCCTGAAGAGCGGCAATAGTGTAATAGCACTGAGCCACTCCGGCGATAATCTGGGAACGCACTGCCTGCTCGTAGGCCTGTGACTGCATTTCAGCCATCTGTGCTGTGCGTTTGGAGTTCAAAATCTTACCAAACACATCAATTTCCCAATTCACGGCGAGAGGAAGCTGATAAGTCCAGCTAAGGTCACTACCGGCGTACGACGCTCCGGCTCCATTGGGTTGGAATGTGAGTGAAGGCAGGTAGCTAAGTTTCGCTCCCTTAAGCTGTGCATGAGCTATGTCAACGTTGAGCTTGGCGTTGCGAAGATCCTTATTGTTCTCAAGTGCCTGACGGATAAGGTCGGCAAGAGCGGGATCTGTGAACACATTCTCCCATGCGAGGTTACCAAATGCTCCGGCATCCTCCTCCTGCTTCAATGCCTCGGCATACTCTTTCACCAGCTGGCTGTTGACCTTCTCAGGATCATATTTCTGATATATTCCGCAGCCGGTGAGCGCCGATGCGCTCACTGCGACTGCGAGAATCAATGATATATTCTTGATTTTCATTTCAGTTCGTAATAAATTGAGTTATTGTACAGGAGTATACTGCTCGATTTCGTTCTCGATTCCCTCATTGTCAGTGTCTTCCCACTTCAACGGTGTAATCTTCTCCTGAATCTTCTGGAAAACTACGAACAGAGCCGGTACCACGAGTACCTGGAGAATCATACCGATGAGCATACCGCCGATTGAACCGGTACCGAGAGCGCGATAACCGTTAGCACCTGCGCCGGTCGCAAACATCATCGGCAATAATCCAATAATCATCGCCAATGAAGTCATGATAATAGGACGAAGACGAGCGGTGGCTCCCTGGATTGCCGCATTGACGATTGACATACCTGTGCGACGGCGTTCAACTGCGAATTCCACGATAAGGATGGCATTCTTCGCAAGAAGACCGATAAGCATGATAAGCGCAATCTGGAGGTAAATATTGTTGGAGATTCCAAAAATCTGGGCAAAAATGAATGTACCCATCAAACCGAACGGAATCGAAAGGATAACCGACCACGGAAGGATGTAGCTTTCGTACTGTGCCGAAAGAAGAAGATATACAAACAATAGACACAATCCGAAGATGATAGCTGTGGTGCTACCTGCGCCGGAGCTTGCTTCTTCACGGGTCATACCCGAGTATTCATAGCCGTAGCCCGGAGGTAATGTTTCATTTGAAACTCGCTCGATGGCTGCGAGACAGTCACCGGAGGTGTAACCCGGAGCGGGCTGACCGGTGATTGAAATCGACTGGAACATGTTGAAACGGTTCAACAAGTCGGGTCCGTAAACCTTGGTAAGGGTTACAAAGTTGGACACCGAAGCCATTTCGTTGCCGTTACGCACTTTGATTGATGAGAGGGTCTCTGGGCTTACACGTGCCTCCGGACTTGCCTGCATCATTACTCGGTAAATCTTACCGAAGCGGTTGAAGTTTGACACATACATACCGCCGTAGTAACCCTGGAGAGTTGTGAGGATATCCTTCGGTGAGATGCCGGCCTGCTTTGCCTTGGCAGCATCGATGTCAATCATATACTGCGGGAAGGTGGGGTTGAATGTGGTATAGGCGGCCTGCACCTCAGGCTGCTGGTTAAGCTGGGCCAGAAAGCCTTGAACCACGTTGAAGAATGAGTTGATATCACCACCTGTGCGGTCTTGCATCTTGATTTCAAAACCGTTGGTGAGTGAATAACCCGAAATCATCGGGGGGGCGAATATCATCACACGACCATCTTTAATCGCAGAAGTCATTGCATAGAGTTTGCCGAGGATAGCATCAGATGTCTGGTCAGCTTGCTTTCGATCCTCCCAATTCTTCAACTTGAGGATGAATGTACCGTATGTCGCACCCTGGCCTGCCATGAAGCTATAGCCAAGAATCTTTTGACGATATTCAATTTCCGGAACCTGTGCAAGGATATTGTCGAGGTCGTCAAGCACCTTCTCTGTACGTTCCTGTGATGTGCCCGGGGGCATATCGACCATACAGAATAGCACACCGGTGTCTTCATTAGGCACGAGGGTTGATGTGGTAATACTCATAAGCCACACGAGAACTGCCACAGCTGCCGCAACTACCGACAAAGAGATTATCTTATGATTGATGAACCAGCCGGAGAACTTATTGTAAGCTTTTAAAATACGGCCGAAACCAACTTCAAAGCCTTTGTGGAAGCGTTTTCCGAAGATTCCAAGAATCGTGATGATAGCACACACAGAAGCAACGCCCAGCTGAAGGGGGTGTTCGAAATTATACCATCCGAGAACCATGAATAGGATTGTCGCCGCAAGGAAGGCGAATGTCACCAACGGCGGGAGGTCAAGGGTGAAGCGACGCTTTGCATTTTCCTTTACCGCATCGGCTGCCACACTGTAAGCCTGGCTGAGACGTTCTTTAATCGGCTCGTTGTTGTCATGTCCTTTCAAGAACACGGCACAAAGCGCCGGTGAAAGGGTCAACGCATTCAATGCCGACAGACCAATCGCAATTGCCATTGTCAAACCGAACTGGCGGTAAAACACACCGGTTGTACCCGACATGAATGACACAGGGATGAACACAAGCATCATGACAAGTGTGATTGAGATAATCGCTCCGCCGATTTCGCTCATCGCATCGATTGATGCCTTGCGCGCGCTCTTGTAGCCAACATCAAGCTTGGCATGGACCGCCTCGACGACCACAATCGCGTCATCGACCACAATCGCAATCGCAAGCACAAGTGCTGAAAGAGTGATAAGGTTAATTGAGAACCCGATAAGGTTCATGAAGAAGAATGTACCCACAAGGGCCACAGGGATAGCAATCGCCGGGATGATAGTTGAACGGATATCCTGGAGGAACACGTACACCACGAAGAACACAAGGATGAATGCCTCGATGAGGGTCTTGATTACCTCGTGAATTGATGCATCGAGGAAGTCATTATTGTTCATCGGGATAGCTATTGCCAATCCGTCAGGAAGGTCTTTCTTCATCTGGTCAACAACCTTTAGACAGTCGTTGATAATCTGGGTAGCGTTAGAACCGGCTGTCTGGAACACGATACAGCTGGTTGAAGGATGTCCGTTAAGGGTGTTGGCAAAGCCGTAAGTCACACGGCCGAGTTCTACCTTGGCTACGTCGCCGAGGCGTAGAACTTCGCCGGTTGGTTTGGCAGCGACTACGATATCCTCAAACTGTTCAGGCGTGGTAAGACGGCCACGGTACTTCATGGTGTACTGGAAGCTTTGGTCGCCCTGTTCACCGAATGCACCCGGAGCGGCTTCTATATTCTGCTCAGCGAGAGCGTAGGAGATGTCAGTAGGAACAAGTCCATACTGAGCCATGACCTCCGGCTTAAGCCAGATACGCATTGAATAATCAGCACCGAACGACATGACATCACCCACACCCGACACACGCTGGAGCTGGGGAATCATGTTGATTTTAGCATAGTTATCGATAAACTCCGAATCATACTTATTGTCACCGGTATCATAAAGGGCAACCATAAGGAGCATAGAAGTCTGACGTTTCTGAGTGAGCACACCCACTTGAGTAACTTCGGCGGGAAGGAGGTTCTGAGCCTTTGCGACACGGTTCTGCACGTCAACGGCTGCCATGTCGGGGTCAAAACCCTGTTCAAAGTATACTGTGATGTCGGCCGAGCCGGTATTAGTGGCTGTTGACTCCATGTATGTCATACCTTCGGCACCGTTGATTGACTCTTCAAGAGGCGCAATCACAGAGTTAAGCACGGCCTGAGCGTTAGCACCGGTATAGGTGGTTGAAACGCGGATTGTAGGAGGTGCGATATCGGGGAACTGGGTAACAGGAAGCGAGAACAGTCCGATTAGACCCAGCAAAACGATGAAAATTGAAATCACCGTAGAAAGCACCGGCCTATTAATAAAATTATCTAATTTCATCTTTTATGCACTAAGTTTTATTATCATATAGTGGTGAACGGGGATTGACACCGGTCACTTATTTTGCGGCTGCGGGAGCCTGCTGGGCTGCTGTCTGACCGGCTTCGGGAGCTGCTGCTTCCTGCGGTGCTACCGGGCTGATGGTCATTCCATCCTGGAGCTTGGTACCTACGCCTTCAATAGCAATGCGGTCACCGGGATTCAAACCGGCTACCACTACGAATGATTTGCCGTCGTTAATGGGGTCGATTTCGATGGGTGTGGAGACTACCTTGTTGGAGTCGTTAACCACGTATACAAATCGGCGGTCCTGAAGCTCAAAGGTAGCCTTTTGGGGGATCATGATGGCGTTTTCCTTTGCCTTCGGCATAATTACCTGACCTGTGCCGCCGCTGCGGAGCACTCCGTTGGGGTTATTGAAAAGAGCACGGACGCTTGATGCTCCGGTATTGTTGTCAATCACGCCCGACACTGTTGCCACCTTGCCTGTGAGAGGGTAAACACTGCCATCATTAAGGCGAAGTTTTACTTCGGGCATCTCCTTGATGGCTGCGTCGATAGAACGGTTGCCTTCACCTACGAGATTGAGCAGATCCTTTTCTGTCAACGAGAAGTAAGCATAAACCTGTGAATTATCGCTCACTGTGGTCAGTGGCTGGGCTGAAGAGGGGGATGCGAGAGAACCCTCACGGTTGGGAATAGTTCCCACAACGCCGTCGCTCGGAGAGGTTACCACTGTGTAAGCGAGATTCTTCTGAGCCGTCACGAGGGCTGCTTTTGCATTGGCGAGCTGTGCCTTAGCCTGTTCAAGGCTGTTGACTGCCATCTGATATTCATAGTCGGAGATAATGTTCTTGTCAAGAAGAGCCTTCTTGTTGTCCACTGTCATCTGCTGAGTATTGACTGCGGTCTGAGCAGAGTTTACTGCCGCACGGGCCTGGTCAACCGCTGCATTAAACTGTACTTGGTCAAGGGTGAAAAGCACCTGTCCCTTACGCACATGTTGTCCTTCGTCAACGTGGACTTTTGTGATGAATCCGGTCACCTGAGGACGGATGTCAATGTCGGTCTTACCCTTGATAGTTGCGGGGAAAGTGGTCTGCAAATCAGCTGACTGTGGAGCTAGCGTGATAGTTGCGATTTCGGGAGCGGAGAGTTGACGCTGCTGCTGGTCGCCCTTTGAGCAAGAAGGCAGCGTGAACACTGATGCGAGCATAATGGAAATGCCGGCGGTCGATAACGCTTTGACTTTCATTTGTTTGTTCTTTTTACTTTTCTATTATACCTAATTTTTTTATTTTTCCTTGATACTTGAAAATACCTATGGTGATGGTTGCAGAATGTTCACCCCATAATAAATCACGCAAAGTTACCAAATGATTTTAACAAAATTGGAACTTTGGAGCAATAAATTTCAAAAAATTAGCACTATCTCCCTCATTATTTCCACTTTTTACCAATCACAAAGAGGAGGCAAGCACTCAATGCGCTTGCCTCCCCGGCAATATATTTTTATGATGATGCTATGTGTACGTCATTAACATACTCCTCGTTAGTCTTCGAGTGTACAGATAGACACACGATTCCAGGATTCTTCAGAGAACATATGTCCGATTCCTTCACCCTTAGCGTCGATACGGCTTTCAGCTATCTTATACCTCTTGATTAGAGAATTCTTCACTGACTCAGCACGAGCTGCTGCAAGGCGTTCGTTGAACTCAAGGTTACCATCCTGTGAAGCATAACCACGAATCTGCACCTTAGCTTTGGGGTGATTGTTAAGATATGCGGCAATCATCTCTACGTTAGGCATCTGGTCAGCTGTAATCTGGCTTGAACCAATCTTGAAGAACACGTAGCGTACGCTCTCGAGAGTATTGTTGTTCTTAGTCACAACCTGAGCGGGTTTAGCCTGGCATGCTGCAAGAGCTGCTTGAAGTTCTGCATTCTGGGCATTGGCGGCTGCGATAGCAGCGTCACGGCCATCAACCTCGGCACGTAGAGCGTTTACACGATCATTAAGGGCTGCAACCTCTGCCGACTGATCGGCTGGAACATTGACACATTCAAAACCGGGACCGAAATTGTAATTGAAACCTACCATGAGGTTGAAGTTGGCATCGTTAATATCAAAACGGTCTTTGTTAGTTCCGGCGGTAAGATTCCAAACGACGCCCGGTTTTACTGAGATAGAGAAATTCTCGCTGCAAGCGAAACTCAAATCCAATCCCAATTTCGCACCCAAGTCATTGAAGTCGTTGCCCTTACCGGGATAATAATAGTGAAGCCATCCGAGACCGGCCACAAGTTTCACGTTAACCGGACGCGGGTCACATGAGAACCCGGCAAACACATTATTAAGATTAAGAGTACCATAACCTCCTACATAAGAATTATCGAAGGCATTCTTACTGCGAAGTCCATGATTTACTGTAGATGTGTTTACACCCCATGCACCCTCGACACCAAGTCCGAATAAAGGAGAAATCTGCTTTTCGGCGTGAAGTCCGAAAATGCCTCGCATATTGCCAAAGAATGAATGCCCCTTCAAGGGTGTGGTGACACCGGCATCAAGTCCGATTGACCAATTGTCGGCAAATGTGGGTCTTTCAATGACGTCCTGAGCGTTTGCGGACATCATGCAGCCAACAAGCGCTGCTGCCATTAAGATCTTTTTCATAATCTCTTTTTCATTTTTAAATTTTGGGACAAAATAATCAGAATTGAGAATTGGTTAACATCGTGTTCCCATAAATAAGATATTTGGATATATTCAGACTCAGGTCCGATCATTGTCGCCCAGCTATCCATTTAGCTATTGAATCGGATGCGGCAGCGAGTCGGGCTTTGGCCTTGTGATAATTTAAACAACCTTCGGGGGGATAATGTTGAGTCGATATGATTTTCGATGCACCTTCAACATCGAAATCGGGCATCACACGTCCGCCCACGGCTATCACCGGTATATCTCTGCCTTTCCCATAGTTTATCAGCCAATACACCACTTTCCCAAGCCGTGTCTGACCATCAAGCGAACCCTCTCCCGTGATGATATAGTCCAGATTAAGATCACTTATTTTGGAATGTCGGATTATGAATAAAGCTCCCAAAGCAAATGTGGCACCCACGGCAGCAAGGGCAAATGCCAATCCTCCGCCCGCACCGGTTGTCTTTGACCCTTTAAGTTCCGGCAGACGCGCCTCTAAGAGCAAGAGATGTCGGCGTATTTTTTCCATATCTGATGTCGTAGCACCCTTTTGTGGTGCAAAAGTAAGAGATGAAGGAAATCCGTCGGGAGCCACCAGCGGACATTCTACGTCCAATAAGGCTACTATTTTGGGAAGTTTGACCTTAGTTATTCTTGAAGAATAGTCAAACCCAAGTGCTTCCAAGAAACCCTCACCCCCATCCACTGTCGATGTACCTCCCACGCCTACGTATATCGTCTCCGGTTGTTCAGTTTTTATAATGTCGTTGATAAGCCGGCCAAGGGGGAACGATGTACGGCCGATGGGAGACGAAGCTTTCGGATTGATGAGCGAGAGTCCCAATACAGTGCTTGAATCAACTGCCACCGTCCGCGCGGTACGATTTACATAATACGTTGCTCCTGCGGGTAGCGCTTCCATTATGGAATTCGTACCGGGGAGAACGTTAGGAACCATGTCAAAGATTTGTGCCAGGCATTCGGCTGTCCCTTCACCTCCGTCGGCCATCGGGATTTTGATTATCTCCGCATCGAGTGGATCGAGCCGGGACGCTATGATATCTGCCACCTCTCCGGCCGACAGGGTACCTTTGAATTTGTCGGGAGCAATTAATATTCTCATTATATTTTGAGGATGTCTAATAATAAAAAAACTTGCAACAAGCCCCTCACCCCACTGAAGGGTAAACAGCTTGCCACAAGTTGGTTAACAGTCTATTCGGAATCAATTTCAAACCGAAGTGAATAAGCACCCCGCCTAATTTCGTTTCCGGCCGATTGACTTATCGTTAGAGATTAGTCAAGGTCTCATTGAATTCGATTTCAACTATTCGGAGCTCGTTTTTAACCTTGTCACCATCCTTTGCCTTGAAGAGGTCAAGTTCGCCGGCAGCAGGTTCGGCCACTTCCACAATCTGGTCAAAAGCATCCTTCTCAGATGCTGCTCCTTTCAGGCGGATGCTATATTCATCAGCCATAACGGGATGCTCGATGTTGAGATGAACGTAACCGAGGCTGGGCTCTGTCTTACCACTCCACACGAGCTTGTCGCCGGCGTATACTTCAATCGGATAAGAGCGTTGACGCCAGCCTGTAAGCTTCACGCATATATCATCGATAGCCGCGCGACGTTCCAACTTGTATGTAATCCAGCCGGTTGAGAGTCGGCCGTCATTCTTCCATTCGCTTAGTTCGTTGTCGTCCCAGCTATTGCCCACTGTTTCCTGGTTGAAACCTGCAGTGGCACTCTTCACTCTCACGCCCACCTCGCTGTCCTGGTATGACTGACCGGCAGGGGTTTCTCCTCTGTCAAGACGGACGGGGAGAGCAGTGCGCTGAGTATATGTGGTAAGACCATCCTTTACCTCCACAGGGATAGTCTCAAACGAAATCTCCTTAGCCTCAAATCCGGGTGCCTGTGCGGTTAATGTTACCTTACCTGCCTCCGGAAGAGAACGGAGCATGACGCGATTCACACCGCTTTCCACCGGGAGGGATTCCGAAAGCACGAAATTATCCTTACCTTGGGCAATACCGCCACGCCATTCCATAGGTCCGCTAAGGGTGAATGTCACAGTGTCATTAGCCAACGGACAGCGGCGTCCCCGGGCATCCACCACTTCGAATTGCACAAGCGCCAAGTCAGCGCCATCGGCATGAATGCCGTCAGGTGAATTGAGAAGTGATAGTTTCAATTCCTTAGGCTCGCCCACGGTCTCAATGGCAGCAGTTGATTGCAATTTCCCGTCTCTATCATATCCCAGTGCTTCGATTTTACCGGGCATATATGGTATTGAATCGAATGTGAAGAGGAATCGGTAATCCTGGCGGCCGGGGCCATAGTTCTTACCGTTAATCTTAAGTTCCACTGAATCGCATGAAGAAACTACGTACACCGGTTTTACGGTGCCTTCCGGATAGTTCCAATGTCCCACGATGTGTGAAGCGTAATTATCCGGGTCTACCCAAGCGTCCCACATCACTTTATGAGCGTAGTAACCATCCTTGGGGATACGCATGGCATCCACTACGCCGCTAAGGCGATAGTTTGCCTCGCTTCTGTTATGTGTCTGCGTGTCGGAAAATATAATCTTTGCGCCACCGGAGTTCACACGGTTACCTGTACCGGGACGTTCACGCCAGAAATCATACCAACGGCGCACAAATTCCACTGTCAGCATATCCTGGTTCTGATTATAGGCAGTCGCATCTGCACCGCGGTAGAGCGGACCATCGCCATGCCGATGGTAAGGATAACTCCAGTTATCCCAATATTTGCGATAGCCCTCGTCACGACAGTATTCGGTCTGCACCATCGGTGAGTGTTCGCTCTTGTTGACGTAGAGCATTTCGCCGCCATATTCCGATTCCGGGATATCGAGCATTTCGCGTGAACCGATAGCACGTCCGCCGTATGGGTCATACTTGTCACGAATAGCACGCATTTCAAGCATGTGGTCACGGCTGATTGACTCATTTCCTGACTCCCAAAAAAGCACACTGGGATTATTGCGAAAATATATAATCGCATCGCGCATCACATCCTTTCGCTGGTCCCAACGGCGGTCGAACACATCCTTCTCCGCATCTCCCGCGGGGAGCATCTGCATGAGTCCTACCCTATCGCATGACTCTACATCCTGCTTCCAGGGCGACACGTGCATCCAACGCACAAAGTTACCATTGCCCTCCACCACCAATCCGTTGGAGTAATCGCTCAGCCATGGTGCCACTGACATTCCCACGCCTGGCCACTCATTGCTGGTGCGTTGTGCATATCCTTTCATCTGTAGCACGCGGTCGTTAAGCCATATTTTCCCCTCACCGAAGCGCGTCTTACGGAATCCTGTCATTGTTGCGACCCCATCCTGCTGCTTTCCGTCAATCACAAGCGATGTCACTACCTTATAGAGATAGCCGTAGCCCCAACTCCAGAAGTGAAGGTCGGACACCGGTTGTGATGCGCTCACTGTGCCGGTCTGCCCGGGGGCTATTTCCACGGGGTTGCCGTTGAAGTCGGCCACGAGTTTGTTGTCGTTATCGTATATTTTTACATTGTAACCTACTGTAACACTTTTCTTTGAGTCATTTTTCACCTCCGATTCGGCATGAATATCTGCCGTGCGATTGCCCACATTTATATCGGTGGCGTAGACGTATGTGCCGATTGTGCCTAGGTTGCTATATAGCGGAAGTGTCTGGTATACCGGATCAGTGATATGAAGCCATGTGCTCTTGGGGATTCCTCCATAATTGACATTGAAATTCTTATCGTTCCACTGAAAACCGCTACCGGTGGCGCGTTCCTTATATCTCCAATCATTGTCAACGCGCACGGCAATCACATTCTCCTTACCATATTTCACGTAGGGGGTTATGTCAAAGCCCACTGCCATAACGCCATTTTCATGATAGCCGATGTTATGTCCGTTGATATAGAAATCGGCACCTTGGCGCACGCCTTCAAATTCCACAAACACCTTCTTGCCCTTATCGGTCGACGGCACTTTGAATGTCTTGCGATACCAAGCCACGGTGTCGGTCAACTCGGCAATAGGTACTTTGAACGCCTCTTCCTCATTAAACGCATGAGGAAGAGTAATCTTTTTCCAACCGGAGTCATCGAAGTTTGGCCTGGCTGCCTCGGGGAAGTCGCCAATTTGGAGTCGCCATTCGGGATTGAAATTGTAACGTTCACGAGCCATGGCATAATATGACAGCATCGATAGCGCAACAGCCCCACTGAGAATAAATGCCCGGAATTTCTGTCTTGTCATTTTCATGTGTAAGATTGGGTTAAATATTTCTGAACTAATCGAATCAGTTCATTTCCTTAATAAATACTGACGTTAAGTCTGCGATTTCACACACAATGTCGCCGTTTCACTCAGCAAAATAAAGAAAAATTCCCCAAACCGCCAAATATTAACAATTATTTGTCATCCTCACTGCGTTTCTCTGCTCTGAATGGCTATCTCTTGAACGACATACGGTTGTCGTTGAGGCGCGTAGTATAGTCCTGAAGAAATGCCTGGGTGAGGGTAAGCATTCTTTTGACTTGTGTAGAATCGTGGACAGAGACATCCTGTCTGTTAGAAGGATCAATCGTGAAGGGTGACTCGCCGGAGGGTTGGATGGTGATTGGATGTTCCAAGAATGGATCTTCTGCAAGCGAGTACACTCTATCGATATGGAGGGCTTCTGCATCGGTGTAAATACCCAGCATTCCATTTGTTATAAAATATACGCCACCATCGCCGCGGAATATCCCGAAATGGTCGGCCGTATCGTCAAAGGCATTCCTACCGAGCATCACATAGGGTTTATTATATCCTGAAAGAGCCACGATGGTGGCAGGAATGTCCAATTGTGAGAGCATACGGTCATCATAAACCCTTGGCATGAGGCTTCCATCAGGTGTAAAAATCAAGAACGGAACTCGATTGCGGATGAAATCCGTACCGTAGGGTGTGTCGTTGAAATCACGGTTTCCATGGTCGGCAGTAATAATAAATGTGGTTTTCTGATACCAGTCCTGAGTTTCCGCAAGCTCGAAGAAGCGCTTGAGTGCCATGTCGGTATACTCCAGCCCTCGCTCAGGGGAGGCCTCTTTATGATGAAATTTGCTCGTGTCAAAGCCGTCGGGAAGCGTGAATGGTCCGTGAGCCGACACAGTAAACCAAACTGCGTTGAAAGGTTCAGACAGTTTTGATAATTCATTTACAGTATATTGAGCCATGGGAATATCAAAAATACCCCAATGTCCGTCATGGTCAGCATCATTATTGTAACTCTCACGGTTATAAATATTTGTATACCCCATAGTGTGGGCCGTGTGGTCAATCTGAAATGAGCCGTGTTCCACGCCATAAAAGAAAGCGTTGGTCCACCCTTCTTGGCCGAGAAGATTTGCCGGTGTATCAACACTGTTTTCTGCATAAGGTGACATCATGTAGAAGAATGGGTCAAAGGCAGGAAATGCGCCAAGTATGGCCGTGGCTCCTCCTATACTCGTGCGACCGATTCCGGAGGTATACATGAAATTGACTGACTGACGGGCTATTGAGTCGAGAAATGGCATGAGTCCCAAGGGATTATCTTTGTGTCCGACACTGAGCGCATCTATCCACTCCGCTCCTCCGCTTTCGATGATTATGGTCATGAAATTTCTCTTCTGAAGCTTGGTAGAATCCGACGGTATTATTACCGATGACCTCAGATTTCCCAGTTCCTGTTCGCTGAAGTACACTAATAGAGGTTCGAAATTGCTTCGCTTGAGGTCAGTGGAACGCAACACGCAGAAGGGGGAATTGAGCACTACGTTTATCTGCTGTGGACGTTCTACCATGAATGTGGCATCCGGGATAGCAAGCGGCACTCCCCTACCCACTCGGCCACGCATTATAGCAAAAGTTGAAGCACATATTAGCAGAAACAATGTCAATCTTAACCACATCGGGTTATCGGTACGGACAACTCTAACTCTTGTGGCAAGAAGCATAAGTAATGCGATTACAATAACTACTAATATAACGAATCCAACATATTGAGTCACATATCCGCCTACTATGGAGAAAATTCCTGAATCAGTGAACATATTTACAACATTCGACCACCGCAGACGAGCCCCCGTAAAACCGTAATATGGTGTGTCAAATATATTGATAGCTAACATTATGCCGTTACTGACACTGTAGGTTAACGTCGAAGCACTCAACCAGTATTTGGAATATGTCCACGGCAAGGGCAGTGTGCGCATAAGGATGAATATCGCGTTGAAATATGCCACAGCCGAGAGGTCGAAACGCAATCCCTTGATACTCAAATCAATGATATTTATAAGGGGGACTCCTTCCAATCCAAGGCTGTCCCAGTTATAAGCCACAAAAATAAAGCGTGTTAGCCACAACACGAAGAGCGCCACAACCAATTGATAGAGTGTAGCAAGCCAGATATTTGTTTTGAAATATAATAATGGTCTTGTCATGATGATACCATAAGTGCACAGCGTGAACCGGCGTTCCTAAAGAGAGTACAAAAATAGCTTTTTTTATTGAGGTTCACGAAGTGCACTTAGAAAAAGAATATCATAAGTGTCCGTTTTTGATGTCCGATTTCGGACAGATGTCCGATTTCGGACATTCGTTAAATTTTCTAACATATTATCCACCAACACTTTACAAGTTTGGCACGATTATTGCTATATTTTTAAACGATTTCGATGCCAAAATTTGGCATGGGGAGAAAATCATCACAACGAAAAAAAAATAAAAATTACAATATGGATAGAGAGATTCCAAAAGAAGAGCGCTTGAAAGCTAGGCGCATGAAATGGATAAAAGTCGCAGCCGTGGTCATCGGTGTGGTGGCACTTTTTATTATCGTGTTCTCTTCACTCAGAAAGAGCGTCAAAATGACCGACTTGAAATTCTCGGATGTGGAACGCAGCTCGATTGAGACTTCGATAAGCGCATCGGGTAAGGTGGTGCCGGCATTTGAGGAAATCATCAATTCCCCAATCTCTACACGCATCGTCGAGGTGTATTGCCAGAGCGGCGACAGCGTGGGAGAGGGAACCCCCCTTTTACGCCTTGACCTGCAGTCGGCTGAGACTGAACTTAATAAGCTAACCGATGAGATGAATATGAAGCAGCTTGCCATGGAACAAACTCGGCTGAATATCTCCACCTACCTCCGCAATCTCGAAATGCAGGTGCAGGTTAAGGAGATGAGTGTCAACCGCCTTGAGGCAGAGGTGAAAAACGAACGTCGACTTGATAGCCTCGGTTCAGGTACCGGCGACAAAGTGCGTGAAGCGGAACTTGCTTACAACACCGGCAAACTCGAATTGCAGCAGCTACGCCAGCAACTCGTAAACGAGCGTCAGGTGAAGGATGCGGAGTACAAATCAAAACAACTCGAGCTCAGCATTTTCGAGAAAAATCTCAGCGAGCAGCGTCGCACTCTCGAGGATGCGAAAGTGAAGTCGCCGCGCGCCGCCACTCTCACATATATAAATAAGGAGATTGGTAGTCAGATATCTCAGGGTCAGAAGTTAGCCGTGGTCAGCGACCTTTCCCACTTTAGCGTGGACGCTGAAATTGCCGACAGCTACGGCGAGAGGGTGAGCATCGGTTCGCCTGCAAATGTTAAAATCGGCAAGGATGTGCTGCGCGGAAAGGTTACCAATGTGGCACCGTTGAGTAACAATGGTGTTATCTCTTTCACCATCAAGCTCGATGACGATGACTATCCACGCCTTCGCTCGGGATTAAAGACAGATGTATATGTGATGTGCGACATCAAGGATGATGTCCTACGCATCCGCAACGGCTCTTACTATATGGGACCGGGTAACTATGAGCTATTCGTGGGTGATGGCGACAATGAGATTGTGAAACGCAAAGTGAAACTCGGCGACAGCAATTACGAGTATGTCGAGGTGGTCGACGGCCTGAAGCCCGGTGACCGGGTAGTAATCAGCGACATGAGCGATTTCAAAAATTCCAACAAAGTGAAAATCAGAAAATAAAAAAAATATATTAACATCATAACAGCTACAATTATGTCAATCATCAAATTAACAGGTGTAAATAAGATTTATCGTACAAACGAAATAGAAACCCAGGCTTTGGAAAATGTCAACCTCCAGGTGGACAAAGGGGAATTTGTATCAGTGATGGGACCGTCGGGTTGCGGCAAGTCAACTCTCCTCAACGTGATTGGACTCCTCGACACTCCCACATCCGGTACAGTGGAAATCGCAGGCACCACTATCGGCAAGATGAAGGATCGCGAACTGGCTGCTTTCCGTAACAAGAACATCGGTTTCGTGTTTCAAAGCTTCCACCTCATCCCCTCGCTCAATGTAAGCGACAATATCGAACTTCCGCTCGTCTACCGTTCAGGCTTGTCAGAGAGCAAACGTCGCCAGTTGGTACGCGAAGTCCTCGAACGTGTGGGTCTGACTCACCGCGCTCGTCACACTCCGGCGCAACTCTCCGGCGGTCAATGCCAACGTGTGGCAATAGCCCGCGCTATCATCGGCAATCCTGAGATAATCCTTGCCGACGAACCTACCGGTAACCTCGACTCTAAGATGGGCGCCGAGGTTATGGACCTGCTTCACGATCTCAACAAGAACGACGGTCGTACCATCGTGATGGTGACTCACAACGAAAAGCAAGCCGAGCTTACCGACCGCATCATGAAATTCTTCGACGGCCGCCAGATCGGATAGCAACTGACAATACCTGGAATGTAGGGACGCTCCATGGAGCGTCCTCCCCGAATCACGATGCGGTCGATGTGGTATTCTTATTTAAAACCCAACAAAAACTCCAATGAAGAAATATTTAAAACAAATAATATACGACCTGAAGACTCAGCCTGTGATAGGTGCTGTGTCAATCATCGGCACGGCTGTGTCAATCATGCTGGTCATGGTTCTGATGATGACAAAGCATATCCAGACTGCGGCTGTGGCTCCCGAGAGCAATCGCGACCGACTGCTTTATGAATATGGCATTTGCCTCCAGAGTGATAACGGCTCCGGGAGCAGCCGATTGAGTATGGATGCGATTGACCGTCTTTATAGCGGTCTGAAAATCCCGGAAGTAATGTCCATAATGGATTCCGGTTTTGAAGTCGTAGATGTGAACGGCGATTCCGGTGATTCACAGATTGTGGATCTTCGCCGGAGCGACGAAAACATGTGGAAAATATTTGACCACAAGTTTCTCTATGGGTCTCCTTACAGCGAAGCTGATGTTAAAAACGGCAAAAAAGTGGTGGTTCTCACCGAATCATTGGCACGCAAACTCACCGGCAATCCCGACGCTGTAGGTAAAACCGTCTTTATCAAGCAGTATCCTTACACTGTGATTGGCGTGGTTCAGGATGTCTCTCCCCTTATGGGTTGGAGTTATGCACAACTTTGGACACCGATTGACCTCAATGAAGAGAGCGGAATGAATATGGGCAGTCCAATCGACCAATATTTCGGACCTTTTTCTGTGGTGACAATGGCCAAAAGTCCCGAGGACGTCGAAGCTATGAGGCAAGAAATTAGATCTCGTAATGCGGCATTCAACAATGAGATTAAACAGTTTGGCTGGGAACGTGTCGACACTGAATTCCCCTACGTCCAGGAGCAAGTGCACGCTTTAAAGGGAACTAACCGCGCTCCGGACATTTCAAACGAAAAAACACTGAATTGGATACTTATCCTCATTATTCTTCTCGTCCCGGCTATCAACCTGTCGAGCATGACTCAGAGCCGTCTGCGTCATCGCTGCCACGAAGTGGGCTTGCGCCGAGCTTTCGGAGCCACAAAGCATTCTTTACTTCGTTCTATCTTCGTGGAAAATTTCATTATCACACTGATTGGCGGATTAATCGGTCTAATCCTAACTTTCATCGTGTCATTCTTGTTCACATCTCTCTTCTACGAGCCGTCGTTCTCGTGGGATGGCTACTCTTCGGCAATGACACTCAACTCATCGATGCTCTTCAGCTGGAGCATTTTCGGATGGGCTTTGCTCTTCTGCTTTGTCCTAAATCTACTCAGCGCGGGTATTCCGTCATGGCGTGCTGCCAATGTCAACCCCGTGGAGGCTATTAATGGTATCACTAAATAATGGAGAAAGTCATGAGTCGTAAACTTTTCAAACAGATAACTTTTCAATGGCGCAGCAATCTTTGGCTCGTCATCGAACTGGTGATAATCTCAGTGGTGCTGTGGTACCAAATTGACCTGATGGTAACACTGTGCCGTCCCACTTTCGAACCTAATGGATTCGATGTTGACCATTGTTACAGCCTCACCCTTCAGCGTTCGGGCGAATTAAAACCCGGCGAACCGGAAACGACCTCAGCACAGGAAAATATAGAGATTGTAAAGCGCCTCAAACGCTATCCCGGTGTGGAAGCGGTGGCTGTGTCACAAGGCATCGAGCCTTATTGTGGCGATTTTACCTCTAACTATATAACCGACCTTGATGCTGACTCAACTCAGTATGGTGACAATTCGCCCGCTCTCCGTTACGGACGCGCGAATACCGATTTCTTCCGTGTGTTCCGCATTGAGGGCGCACGTGGCGAATCTCCTGAGCAGGTAGCATCAATGCTCAAATCCGGCACCTTCTTGGCTGCCGAGAATTTCACTCAGTCAGTTGACAGCGGTAAGCCTATAGCCAATGCCCTTGATCTTGTAGGACATAAGTTTGGTCTGGGCGGTAAGAAAAAATTCAGAAGTGAGCTCCAACTCGCGGGTATTCTCACAAATGTGAAACGTGAGGACTCAACCCCGTTAAAGTGGTATTCGTTTGTGGTACGTCACTTGGATGAAAATTCGGAAAAGGATATGGACTGGTTTGCAGGGCTTTCCGTTCGTGTTCGTCCTGATGCCGACAAGGATTTTATCGAGCAATTCAGGAAAGAATTGTCACAGTTCCATGTGGGATTAAGCTATATTTCTGACATTAAATCGTTCAATACAATAAAGGAAGAGCGTATGGCTGAGCAGAATAAGATGATGGATAAGATGTATATCGTTATCGGATTCCTGCTGCTCAACGTATTCCTTGGGCTTTTGGGTACATTCTGGTATCGCACTCGCCAGCGTGTGAGCGAAATGGCTGTCAGGATGTCGTTTGGCGCCACGCGCGGTTCTATATTCCGCCGTCTGATGAGCGAAGGTGTCATTCTCCTTGTCATTGCCACAGTGATAGCCGTGTGCATCGACTGCGCAATTGCTTATCTCGAACTTAATATGCGTCCTGAAGGTAACCATCTTACTTTCGAGATGATAGCCATCGCATCGGGAATCACTTTCCTTTTGTCGCTCTTGATGATATTCCTCGG
Organism: Duncaniella sp.; assembly: GCA_023664955.1. Taxonomy (GTDB): domain Bacteria; phylum Bacteroidota; class Bacteroidia; order Bacteroidales; family Muribaculaceae; genus Duncaniella. The sequence goes on along the minus strand of JAMPEV010000001.1, from coordinate 626,250 downwards.
CGTATATTTCCCGGCTCATAGAGCTATGAAAATTGAACCGGCCGTCGCGCTGCACGATGAATAAATTGATAATTCACATTTCCTGGAATGTAGGGACGCTCCATGGAGCGTCCTCCACAAACCGGGGTCGCCCATCACAATACGGACATTGACAAGCGATTTAAGTCAACTCTACATTTATCAATTCACATTAAAATTATGAAACTAATAAAAGAGACAATATACAATCTGAGACGCCAGCCGGTGATTGCGGCGGTGACTATCATCGGCACGGCGCTGAGTATATTCCTTATTATGGTGGTGGTAATGCTCCACCAGGTACATGTGATTCCGTTTACTCCCGAGAGCAACCGTGACCGCATGATGCACTATAGCTATATTTCATTTGGCAACTATAACTGGGGCGACCCGGAGGAATGGAATTCTAACGGTCCAATGGCTATGAAAGTTGTGAAGGAGTTTTTCTACAAACTCGAGGAGCCGGAGGTGGTATCAGCTTACACAATGAATGATGTTAAATCCGTCGGGATTCCGAAGCAGAAGCCGTTTGGGGTTGATGTCCGCGAGACTGACGCCGACTATTATCGAGTGTTTGACCTCGATTTTGTGTCGGGGGCACCTTTCACTCAGGCTGACTACGAGGCGGGACTTCCAAAAGCGGTGATTGATGAGAATGTGGCAAACCGACTCTTTGGCTCCACTGATGCAGCGGGCAAAGAATTTAACATTAATGGGACTACCTACACCGTATCCGGTGTTGTGAAGCCTGTAAGCACCCTCGCAAGTAATGCATATGCAAATGTGTGGATTAACACTAACTCCACCGGTACGCCTGATAGCGGGTGGTCGACTTTGGGAGGTTCATATCATGTCACGATGCTGGCCAAGGATACGTCAAAGGAGAGCTTTGACGCTGTAAGCTCAGAAGTTGAAAATCGGCTTATCGAATATAACAAGGAGTTGAAGGAGAGTGGGTGGAAAATCATCAACCGCAACCGCCCCTATACTCAAGAAAAGGCTTCGGCCGGTAATAGTGCTAACATCGAACCGGATGAAAATGGTGCGAGGAAGTCACGATGGATTATCTATGCCATACTCCTTATTGTTCCGGCCATCAATCTTTCGAGCATGACTCATAGCCGTCTGCGCCGCCGGGTGAGCGAAATTGCCGTGCGCCGTGCTTTCGGTCAGACCAAACTCGAAACTATCGTCTCAGTAATAAGCGAAAATCTTGTCATTACTCTTTTGGCAGGGTTGCTTGGCCTGCTGATGAGCGTGATACTGGCTTGCATCTGGGGTGATTCCCTATTTGATGTCGGATATGATTTCTCGCTGTCACGCCCCTCTGTCAATTTCTCAATGTTGCTGAGCTGGAGCACTTTCGGGATGGCTCTTCTCTTCTGTTTTGTGCTGAATATTCTCAGTGCCGGCATCCCGGCAATTCAGGCATCCCGCCAACCGCTCGTAAACTCTCTGCGCGGTGGTAATAATAATAACTAACACTCCTAAGTAAGATTATGTCACGCAAATTATACAGACAGATACGCAATGAGTGGTCATCCAACATTTGGCTTGCCATTGAGTTCCTCGTGGTGTCAGTAGTGTTATGGTACATCATTGATAATCTATACGTTTACTATAAGATTTATACCAAGCCGTTAGGCTTCGATGTTGAACATTGCTATAAACTTTCCTTCAATGAGGCAAATGATAAAAGTCCTGACTATATCCCTGACCGCACTGAAGAGGATGCGTACAATGAACAACTTACAATCCTTGACCGCATGATGCATCACCCTATGGTGGAAGCAGCTGCTCTTTCTCAAAATTCCCATCCCTACAATGGGTCAAATTCTAGTTCGACTGTGGGCATCGACAGCATGGAGTCACCCAGAAACACCGTGCGTCGTGTGGTAACTCCTGATTTCATGAGAGTGTTCCGTTACCAAGGCACACGCGGTGAATCTCCTGAGGAACTTGCCAAATTGCTTGACGAAGGTAAAATTATTACCAACGACAGACTTTTTAGGAGGTACAAAATCAAGGGTTCTGACTATATCGGCAAGGAATTTTACGTTGACGATACCACTGCTACGGCTGTTTTGGGCGCAACATTGGTTGGTCCGCGTTACAGTGACTTCCAAACTTGGGAAAATACAGTGTTTTATAAAGCTGAGGACTCCTGGATTACTTGGTGTCATGAGTATGTGCTACGCGTAAAGCCTGAGGAGGATCATGATGTGGTGGAACGCCTTATGAGTGAAGCCGAGTCGACATTCCACGTTGGAAATAAGGTACTTGTTAATGTTACCTCGTTTGACAATATTCGGGACATCGTGCTCCAAGGAAGCCGTAACCAAATTCGTAACATGGTAGTCGGACTAATTTTCATGCTCGTAAACATCTTCCTGGGACTTTTTGGAACCTTCTGGTTCCGCACTCAGCAGCGTGTCAGCGAAATAGCAATCCGTAAGGCTATGGGCGCCAACAATTGGGATATATTCCGCCGCCTTGTCAGCGAAGGTCTTCTTCTGCTCATCACCATTACCCCCTTTGCAGTCGGTATCGATTGTATGCTTGCTCACCTCGAGTTTAACTCTTACTATGACGGCGGCTACATACAGGCAGGGCGAATTGCAATATGTGCCGGATTGTCATTCCTCTTCATAGCACTCATGATTATAGTGGGAATCTGGTTCCCGGCATCAAGGGCCGAAAAGATCGACCCAGCAGTAGCCCTTAAAGACGAGTAACGAAAGGGAGGACATCGTGGTAATTAACTAAATAATGAATTGGTAAAAGATGACTCCTCTCCCCCTTACTCTCTCTCCTCCATTCTCTTTTCACCTCCTTCCTCATCCTACAATTCGGAATTTAAAACCCAGCAACAATATGAAACGCTTCCTAATAGTTTTGATGTATATCGTAGTCGCGATGCTCATGTTTATCCAGGCCCAACAACGCATCACACTCTCGCTCGATGACGCCATTATCCGCGCCCGTTCTCAGAGTGTGAATGCCGCTGTTGCCCTCAACGAGCTTCGACAAGCCTACTGGGAATATCGCACATACCGGGCCGATCTTCTTCCGGAGGTAACATTCTCAGCCACAATCCCCTCTTACCACAAACAATATTCTTCATATCAGTACGAGAGCGGTGAATTTGGCTTTGTGCGCAACAATTACATGGATATCGTCGGGTCTCTTTCTCTCTCGCAGAAGATCTGGGCTACCGGTGGTACTCTGTCGCTCAACACCAATCTTGACTATCTTCGTCAACTCAGCGGTGACAAGTACAATCGCTTCATGAGCATTCCTGTGGCTTTGACTCTCAACCAACCGATTTTCGGTGTGAATACAGTGAAATGGGATCGGAAAATAGAGCCGGTGCGCTATAATGAGGCAAAAGCTGAGTTTCTGAGTGCGACCGAGGAGGTGGCAATGACTACGATTAGCTATTTCTTCAATCTACTGTCGGCACGCGAAGCTGTGTCGATCGCTAAGCAGAATCTCGACAATGCGGTGCGTCTGCATGAGGTAGCGAAAGTGAAACGTGAGATGGGGCAGATAAGCCAAAATGATCTGCTACAGATGGAGTTGAACGAGCTTAATGCCCGGTCAACGCTCACCAACGCCGAATCGGACATGAAGAGTTATATGTTCCGCCTCCGTTCGTTCCTTGATTATGGAGAAGATGTGGAAATTGAGCCCGTGATTCCGGAAAACATTCCACAAGTTGATATAACATTTGCCGATGCTCTTGACAAAGCATTGGCTAATAACAAATTTGCTAAAAATCTGCGCCGACGCCAACTCGAAGCGGATTATGCAGTGGCTAAGGCTAAAGGCAACATGCGCGAAATCAACCTCTTCGCCCAGGTGGGATATACCGGAGTCGGCAATGAGTTTGGTGATTCATACCGTGGATTGAAGGATAATCAGATTGTGGAAATCGGGGTGTCTATTCCGATTCTCGACTGGGGTAAACGACGAGGCAAAGTCAAGGTGGCCGAGAGCAACCGCCAGGTGGTAGAAAGCAACTTACGACTTGAAGCTCAGAATTTCAATCAGGATATTTTCATCCTTGTGGAACGTTTCAATAATCAGCAGGAGCAACTGAAAATCGCCGTCCGTGCTGATGAAATCGCACAGAAACGCTATGATACAAACGTGGAAACTTATCTGATTGGGAAAATCTCCACCCTCGACCTCAATGACTCGCAGGTTAAAAAGGATGAATCACGTCAGGAATATTTCCAAGAACTGTATTCCTACTGGAGTTACTATTACCAACTCCGTTCACTAACCCTTTGGGACTACGCCACCAACGCCCCCCTCTCAGCAGACTTTGAGAAGATTCTGAAAAATTGATAATTGAAAATCCTTTCAGAATGCCATAGCACTCTGACTTATAAGTCTTATATATCTTATAAGTCCTATGATATCATCCTATATCTACCTCTTTACCTCATCGATTGCATTTCGACGAGGCGGGTGTAATAGCCGTTGAGATTGAGGAGCTGCTCATGGGTGCCCTGCTCTACGATACGGCCTTCATGAAGCACACATATCTGTGAGGCGTTCTTGATGGTCGACAAGCGGTGGGCAATCACCAGCGTGGTGCGATTTTTCATCAGTCGCTCAAGGGCCTCCTGCACAAGTTTCTCGCTTTCGCTGTCAAGGGCCGAAGTGGCCTCGTCGAGAATCAAAATCGGTGGATTCTTCAATATAGCGCGTGCGATTGAAAGACGCTGGCGTTGTCCTCCTGACAGACGGCAGCCGCGGTCACCGATATTGGTATCATATCCATGCTCAGTGGACATGATGAATTCATGGGCATTTGCTATCTTCGCCGCCTCAATAACCTCTTCCTTGGTCGCATTCTTAACACCGAATGCTATATTATTAAATATACTGTCATTGAACAAAATAGCTTCTTGGTTCACATTACCCATCAGTCCGCGAAGCTCATGCACACGGAGGTCACGGATATCCTTGCCATCAACCTTAATCGACCCTTGCTGCACATCGTAAAAGCGAGGGAGAAGATCGGCGAGAGTTGACTTACCGCTTCCACTCTGCCCCACAAGAGCCACGGTCTCTCCCGGCTTGATGTTAAGATTGACACAGTTAACCACCGGCACATCAGCATCGTAGCCGAAAGTCACATTATCATATACCACATTACCCTTGAAATCGGATATTTCCTGCGGATTTTCAGGGTCTTTAATCGGGTTAGTAGCATCCAAGATGGCATCCACACGCACCATTGATGCAAGTCCCTTCTGAATACTGTAAACCGCCTTCGATAAGTCCTTTGCCGGGTTGATGATGCTATAAAATATTACCAAATAATAGATGAACGAAGCTGCATCCATCGTTGAATTACCCGAAAGGATTAAAGTTCCTCCGAAACATAGCACAATCGCGATGGTGATGGTGCCCAGAAACTCACTCATAGGATGTGCGAGCGACTGGCGACGCTGCACAGAATTTGTGATATTATAAAACCGTTGATTTCCTTCATGGAAACGGTATCTCACTTTGTCCTCGGCATTGAATGCTTTGATGATACGCAGTCCGCCGAGCGTTTCCTCGATATTACTCATCAACACACCCCATTGCTGCTGACCTTGTAATGATTTACGTTTCAAGCGTTTGCCGACACGTCCCATAACTAACCCGGCAATCGGCAGGAGTACCAGCACAAAAAGCGTCAATTTCCATGAAATCACAATCATCATCCCCAAGCACACGATAATCATCACCGGATTCTTGAAAAGCATATCTAACGATGACATGATTGAATTTTCAATTTCAGCGACATCGCCTGTCATACGCGCCATTACGTCACCCTTTCGCTCGGTGGTAAAATAAGAGATAGGGAGAGTCACTATCTTGTCATACACGAAATTGCGTATGTCCCTCACAATGCCCGAGCGCATTGGTATCACGAAATAAGAGCTCAGATATGTGGCTCCGGTCTTGAACGCCGTCATCACCACAAGGGCCACCGCAAGTAGTACCAAAGTGGTCATAGAGCCATACTTCTCAATACAATCTTGTGTCACCCAATAGAAATTATTGACCGCCACATCCTTCAGAGATGCGCTTCCAACAGGCATAAACGTATACGTGGCCTCATTCACCTTGAAAAGCATCTGTAAAATAGGGATAATCAAAGCGAAAGAAAATAGTGTGAGGAAAGCGGCGAGGATATTAAAGAAGATATTAAGAGCCAGGTACTTCTTATATGGAGGCACAAACCTGATTAATAAGCTCCAAAAGTCTTTCATGCAAGTCTATATTGTGTGATGACTGACAAAATATGTGATAACAAATCAAGCCTGCACCGACGCAATAATGTCAGAGCAGGCATAGTTTATATTTTTGTGGACCAACTCGCGGCATCCACCTCCACGTCATGGGAAGAGTGGATTACTCACCAGCCTCAACAGGAGCAGCTTCTGTAGCGGCTGCGGCTGCATCTGTATCACCAGCAGCGGCAGCAGCGCCATCAGTCGGAGCAGCGGTAGGAGCCGGAGTATTGAAGTCGCCCGGAACGGTCTGCTCTGTTGCGGCAGGTGCGTTTACGCGTGATGAGGTTGAGTTGATTGCCTTCGGCATGCAGAATGTTGAGAGGATAGCCAAAACGCAGATGATTCCGGCAAGTGACCATGTGAGCTTTTCGATAAAGCTGTTGGTGCGGCGAACGCCCATTATCTGGTTGCTACCGGCAAATGATGATGAAAGGCCTCCGCCCTTAGACTTCTGAACAAGTACCACACAGATGAGAAGCACTGCGCAGATAAGTGTCAGGATGATCAATACAACGTACATAATTTATTGAAAATGTTTATTTTGTTTTATTTTTTGAACTTCAAAAACTAACCTGAATATCGTTTCGATGTTCATTTACTATACTTGCTGTTCAATATCAATTTACGCAGAAAGCGCAATTGGTCTGCAAAGTAAATACTTTTTTTTGGATTATTCAAACTCAAACTGTGAATAATTTCAAATGCCTTGTCGTAACGATGCTGTTTTATATAAATTTTAGCCAGACTTTCACGCAATGAGGAATCATCGCCATGGGGCACGGCCTCCTTGGGGTGATCTTCGGGAGACATTGCCGTGGGCACCTCCTGACGCTTGACCTCCACCACCGGCAAGGCCTCGTCACCTTCCGGCTCCGGCAACTGTGGCATGAGATGCTCCGTGCCCGACTTGGACTTGAGTATGAATGCGTTAATAAGCGCATCCTGGGAATCATCACCGGGCTCAACGGCCGGCGGCAAACTCTCCTCTTCTTCTCGCGAGAGGATTGTTGAATAGTCGGGTGTAGGATTAAATATGAGCCGTTCGAGAAGTTGATCCTCTTCGGGTGTAGAATGACCGTAGGTTTCGAGGAATGTTGATATTGCATCGTCAGTTGTCACTTCCTTCGGAGTTTCGTCAGGGTAGAAATGCAGCCAGGAATCACGATCGCGGTCGGTGAGGAGCAACAATGACTCAGCATCTGTGGCATTGAGAGCTATACGCTCCATCATGGCAGCCCGCAATCCCGGGTCTAAATCCTTCCCTTTCCTCCTTAGTAGAGTCACGGCCGGAAGCGTGAAAAAAGGATATGTGTCAACCAACCGCCTAATCAACTCGGCATCAGCCGGAGCCGACGGGTCGCGCAGCAAATCAAGGAATTTTTGCAAATCTTCGTTCATGGCACTATTTGAACTTTCATGGGGAAGGCAGATTACCAATCGCCCAACGTGGCATTGAAAATAAGGTTGACAAGCTCTTCTGAAATCTCCTGACACAACTGATCCTGCACATCATTAAGCATCTCGCTACTGTCGAAATCGCGGTATGCACTAAACGTCTGGTCTATATCCTTGTTGGCTTTCTTGTTATCCACATATCTTACCCTAACCTGGATTGTCAGACGAGTTTTGGACGCATAGGCATTTTCAGTAACGGCTTGTGGAGATAGGCTATAGCCTGTAATTTCACCTTCCATTTGAATATCGGCGGCTGAGTCGACGGTGCGCAGGCGTGTATTACGAGTGATATAGTCCAAAAGTTCATTCTCAAAAGTCTGTTGAAGAGGCGGATATACTAAAGCGGCACGAATAGGGAACTGCGACACATAGATAGTTTTATAAACATCATAGTCGATCGGCGCGCCATTAAGGGTGAAGCTCGGGATGCAACCGCCCAAAGGTAGCGCGGCCGCGAGCATAATTACTATCCGGGTGATATATAGCTTAAGGAGTTGTCCCATTCTTAGAGGATATTAAAAGGTAATAAAATCTGTATACGGATTGATTTCATCACTACAAAGTTACAACTTTCTTGATTAACTGCCAAAATTTGTATAACTTTGCATCTCATTATCACAAATATATGATACCATCACCCTATCGACGCGGTGCCGACGACGGATTTTTCTTCGGAATATACCTCTCGGTCATGTTCTTGGCTTCGCTGCTTTCATCACATTTCCCTTCGCTGTCATACCTCACATTCGTCATGGCGGTATGTGTCCCTGTGGTCATATACCGGTTCATGAGGCGTTTCGATAAGAAGCTGAAAGAATTCTCAACATTCCCGATGCTCTGGATGCAGGGGGTAGTGATCTTTGTGTGCGGAGTGTTGATAGCCGGAGTGGTATTAGTGGTATATCTCAAATGGATTGAGCCCGACTTCATCGTCAATCAGCTGAAGATGATAGTGGAAGCCGGAGCATCCTCCGACGATGCCACTATTCAAGAATTTGCCGACATCGCTGACCAAATGATAAAAGCCAACTTCATCCCCTCGCCGATGTACATCGTGACTCAAATCATCCTCTTAGCGATTGTCACCGGCTCAATCCTCTCCATAATAATCGGCTCTGTCCTCACAATCCGGCGCCGCATTAAATTGCGTCAATATCTAAATAAGTAAGCATTTGTAAGAACGATATAATCTGACCTGACAAAACAATGGATATATCAGTTGTCATACCCCTATACAATGAAGCGGAGTCGCTACCGGAATTGGCAGCATGGATTGACCGCGTGATGAAAAACGATGATTTCACCTACGAAGTGCTGTTCATCGACGACGGCTCTACCGACGATTCTTGGAAGATAATCCACAGTATTCATGAACAGTACCCTTCGATGCGCGGCATATCCTTCCGCAGGAATTACGGCAAATCCCCGGCCCTCAACACCGGCTTTAAGGCGGCTCAGGGAGACGTGGTTATCACTATGGATGCCGACCTCCAGGACTCGCCCGACGAGATTCCGGAACTATACCGAATGATTATGCGCGATGGCTACGATCTGGTGTCGGGATGGAAACGAAAACGCTACGACCCCCTGTCGAAAACTATTCCCACCAAGCTTTTCAACGCAACTGCCCGTAAGGTAAGCGGCATTAAGAATTTGCACGATTTCAACTGCGGTCTCAAGGCTTATCGGCTTGACGTGGTGAAGCATATAGAGGTTTATGGCGATATGCATCGCTACATCCCTTATCTTGCAAAAAACGCCGGCTTTACCCACATAGGCGAGAAAGTGGTGCAGCATCAAGCCCGCAAATACGGCTCAACCAAGTTCGGCCTGGACAGATTTGTGAACGGCTACCTCGACCTCGCAACCCTTTGGTTTACCGGTAAATTCGGAGCCAAACCAATGCACTTTTTCGGTCTGCTCGGGTCCATGATGTTCATAATCGGATTTATCGCGGTAATAGTGGTGGGATTCGGAAAACTTTACCATATGTATAGCGGTGATGACTACAAACTCGTCACCGAATCTCCTTACTTCTTCCTCGCACTTACCACCATGATTCTCGGAACTATGCTATTCCTCACCGGATTCATCGGCGAACTTGTGGTACGCAATTCCCCCTCCCGCAATCATTACGAGATAAAAGAAACAATAGAAACAATTGATAAGCAGGACTGAAATAAAGCATCAAACTTAACGGCTCTGCCCCACAAACAGAATTTAAAGTAGAATACAATGCAATCAAACGCTTATCCTCAATTATACGAACTGGCACGCGACCGTTTCTCATGCCGTTCATACTCCGACCAGACCGTAGAGCGCGACTCACTCCTCGCAGTGATGGATGTGGTAAGACTCGCCCCATCGGCATGCAACCGCCAGCCGTGGATGTTCCTCATTGCCGACAGCGATGAGCTTCGCAACGCAATCTTTGAGAGCTACGACCGTGAATGGATTCGCACCGCACCCGAATTTATAGTGGCATGTGGTGTGCACTCCGAGGCGTGGCATCGCCAGCACGACGGCAAGGACCACACCGACGTGGACGTATCAATCGCAGTGGAGCATCTTTGTCTCGCTGCAACAGCGATGGAACTCGCCACATGCTGGGTGTGCAATTTCGATGCGGAAATTATCTCTAAAGCGTTCAATCTCCCCGATGACATTGAGCCAATTGCCATTATCCCGATCGGCTATCCCGCTGAGGGTCTCGAAATCCCCGAGAAGAAGCGCAAGTCATTTAACGAGATAATAAAATGGGGCAAATTTTAACATTCGTTCAAACTCATTGCCCCTCTTGACTGTTAAAAATCATAAAGAGCCGTAATAAGAACGGATTTCTCTCCCCACCACTTATTTCAGGTCAATATCATTAACTTCATTCATTCAATTTGAAGAGACACCTTTTCCATATCATCAGTGTGCTTACAGGGCTGCACCTTATAGCCGGTTGCAGTTCTTCCACCGGATGCACTGACAATCAGAATTCGCTCCCTCTCGCAGGATTCTACTCAATAAGTACCGGTGACAAAGTTACCCCCGACTCAATCGCCGTGGAAGGCGTGGGTGCGCCCAACGACTCCCTCCTTTTAGCTCCCAATAAAAAGGTTTCTGAGCTTTATCTACCGTTTAGAAGCACCAAGTCCACCACCTCATTCTGCATCCAGTATCGCCAAAGCTCCCTTAACTTCGCGGAGCTTTACGACACGTTGACGTTCAACTATAAAACCATCCCCTACTTCGCTTCCGAAGAGTGTGGGGCGATGTACCATTATCTCATCACGAGCTACTCCTACACTCGCCATATTGTTGACTCCGTGGCTCTTGTGGATTCTCTTATCACCAACGTGGACAGAGAGACAATTCAGATTTACTTCCGCACCTCAACGCCCGATAAACAATCTCGTTCTTTGTCGGACGAAGGGACGGAAGTCGTATTCAAGGTCAAACAAGAATAACCGATGAAACAGTTTCTACGTCACGGAGCCGCCCGAGTGCTCCCGATCCTATTCCTGATGCTCGTATTCGCGCTTGACCTTTCAGCCCAGCGCCGTGTCACTCCGGTGCAACCGGCCGATCCCGGTAAGCCCAAGAAGGAGAAGACTGACGAATTTGACCGCTCACGCTTGGTGGAGAAAAGCGACATAAATGGCAATATCATCCTCGTTGACACCGTCACCGGTTCGGAATATGTGGACTCAACGCTCCTTAAAGCTCCCCCGAAGATGGAATTTCCTCTCCTTCACGAGGTGATTGTAGGATTCAATTTCTGGGATGTGGCTCTGCGAGCTTTCGGTCAGAAGTACGGACTTGGCGATGTGTGGGGCGAAGTGAGCCTTCACAACCGTTATTTTCCATATTTCGCCTTAGGTGTCGGAAATATAAACGACACCCCGGCTCTTCAGAATTTCACATTTAAAACCGGTGTGTCACCGTATTTTAAGATAGGGGCTTCCTACAATTTCCTTTACAATTCCAATCCTGACTACAAGTTGCAGATGGGGTTGCGCTACGGTTTCACTTCCTACAAGTGGAGTCTGGAAAATGTGACCGTCGATGAAGGATATTGGCGAGATCCTTCACAGTATAATCTTGACAATCAGAAGAACACTGCCGGCTATTTCGAAATTACCCTCGGGCTGAAAGTGAGAGTATTCAAGGACATATCGTTCGGATGGCATTTCATATACCACTCCATACTCCATGAATCAACCAACCCCCATGGCGAACCGATGTATATCCCCGGATACGGCAAACGCTCAGGGAATGTTACCGGCAATTTCTCCGTAATGTATACAATCCCAATTAACAACAAACCAACCACCAAACCTGACACCCTTTAACTCATTAATAATATGATAGAACGCATCGTAATAATCGACTCCGTGGATCCGGTTAGCTTCTACGGTGTCAACAACTCCAATATGCACCTCATCCGCAATCTCTTCCCCAAATTGCGCATGGCGGCTCGCGGTTCGGTGATAAAGGTAATCGGCGATGATGCCGAAACTGCGGAGTTTGAGAAGAAAATCAAAGAATTAGAGGATTACTGCATAAAATACAATAAGCTCACTGAGGATGTGATTCTCGATATCGTCAAGGGGAAATCGCCCTCTGAGCCTCGCCGCGATGATGTGATTATTTACGGCGTCAACGGCAAACCAATCGGCCCGAGAAACACCAATCAGGCTCTTCTCGTAAAGGCTTTTAACGAAAACGACCTCACATTTGCCCTCGGCCCTGCAGGAACAGGCAAAACATATGTAGCTATCGCCATGGCTGTCAAAGCGTTGAAGAATCGCGAGGCTCGCAAGATTATCCTCTCCCGTCCCGCAGTGGAAGCCGGAGAAAAACTCGGTTTCCTTCCCGGAGATATGAAGGATAAGATTGATCCATATTTACAGCCACTTTACGATGCCCTCGAGGATATGATTCCCCCGGTGAAACTGAAGGAATACATGGAGACCAACGTCATCCAAATCGCACCCCTCGCCTTCATGCGCGGTCGAACCCTAAACGACGCCGTGATAGTGCTCGACGAAGCTCAAAACACCACCGTACATCAGATTAAAATGTTCCTCACGCGCCTTGGAATGAATGCCAAGATGATTATCACCGGCGACGCCACCCAGATTGACCTACCTCGTTCAGTCACCTCCGGTCTAATCCAAGCGCTAAAAGTCCTCAAAGACGTCCCTGGTATCGGAAAAGTGGAATTTGGCAAAAAAGACATCGTCCGTCACGCCCTCGTCCAACGTATCGTGGAAGCTTACGAACGCTTCGACCACTCCGAAAAAGAAAAAAACGAGAAAGAAGAGATTGAAAAGGAAAACTCTGAAAAGGGAGTAACAGAACAATAAGAATCATATTTTAACGGCATTGCACCATGACGCCATCCTTAATGAACGTCTGATGAAATTCACTCTTCATAATCCCCACGGTAATAACACATTGACATGATGATAAAGGTATCGGGCCAACAGGATGACTGTCAGCCCGAAACGATATTGTTATACAACTAAATAAGTGGTACGGATTACATTGCGAAAGCGTTGAAACCGCCATCTACCACAGCCACAGTTCCGGTGACGAATGAAGCAGCATCAGAAACTAGGTACTGAATAGTGCCGCAAAGCTCCTCGGGCTTACCAAAACGCTTGAACGGTGTCTGGCGAATCACGTCAGTGCCACGTTCAGTCAACGAACCGTCGGGATTGGTGAGAAGCGCTCGGTTTTGGTTTGTGAGGAAGAAACCGGGGGCAATTGCATTCACACGGATATTGGAAGTGAATTTGGTAGCTACCTCATTGGCGAGGAATGCGGTAAAGTTAGAGATACCGGCCTTAGCTGCCGCATAGCCAAGCACACGAGTCATAGGACGGAATGCCGCCATCGAGGAGAAATTGACAATGGCACCTTTACCGGCTTCTACCATAGGTTTAAGGAATATCTGAGTGGGAATTACTGTGCCTGTAAGATTAAGATTGAGTACCTTCTCAAACTGGTCAACCTTAATATCGAATATGGTACCGGTCGGAGCGATAGTCGCACCGGGCATATTGCCGCCGGCAGCATTCAGAAGAGCATCAACCTTGCCATACATCGCAATGATATCATCACAATTCTTCTGCACCACCTCAGGGTTCATCACGTCAGTGACGAGGAACATAGCCTCACCGCCTGACTTGGTGATTTTCTCAACGATAGCATCGCCTTCATCCTTACGACGACCCATGATTACGACTTTGGCACCTTGAGTGGCAAGGTATTCGCCTATGCAGGCTCCGAGGACACCGGTTCCACCGGTAATCACTACCACCTGATCCTTCACTGAAAATAATTCGTTCATTATTATTGCTTTATGAGAGGTTTATTTATTGTTCTTTTCTTCTTGTAGCTCCCTGTCCACCACGGCCATCACACCCTCTACCTGTCCAAGAGCCTTCATACGGCCATGGAAAGAATAACCGGCATTATAGCCCATTTTCTCGTCACCGAGCATAAGCTCAGCATGGTCGACACGCATAGGCAGCGAAGAATTCACACGCTCAAAAATTCTCACAAGTTCCACAATATCAGCACGACCGCCAAGATGTGAAGCCTCACGGAAGTCGCCGTTGGGTAGAACCTCAGTGCTACGGAGATGCACAAACCATGTGCGGTCAGCATACTTGCGCGCAAGAGCCGGGACATCATTCTGGACACCGGCACTAAGTGAGCCGGCGCAGAAAGTCAAGCCATTGTGAGGATCCGGAACAGCATTTAGGAACGCCTCGATATCAGCATCGCAAGTCACGATACGCGGCAGACCGAGAATCTGGCGCGGAGGATCATCAGGGTGAACACACATCTTGATGTCATACTCCTGACACACAGGCATAATGGCATTCAGGAAGTATGCCATATTCTCCCTAAGTTGTTTAGCATCAATACCCTCGTAAAGTTTGAGCAAATCGCGGAACTTCTGCACCGGGTCAAGGTCGTTTTCTGAAATATTTCCGTTAACGAACCCCTGGGTTTTAACAATAATATTCTCCACAAGACGCTTCTCCCCTTCCGGGGTCATAGTCTTGCGTATTTCTTCCATACGAGCTAATGTGTCAGCATCATAATCTTTTTCAGCTCCCTCACGTTTGAGAATATGGATGTCGAAGTAAGCAAATTCGCCACCATTGAAATACAGGTTTGTAGTACCGTTAGGATTAGGATAATCAAGGTCAGTACGAGCCCAATCGAGCACAGGCATGAAATTATAGCAGATAGTCTTCACACCGGCTTTACCAAGATTGCGGAGCGACTCCTTATATTTTTCAATGAGTTCATCGCGGTCAGCACCGCCATACTTAATTGACTCAGAAACAGGAAGACTTTCCACCACGCTCCAGCGCAATCCGGCAGCCTCGATGTAATTTTTCATCTTCTCAACCTCTTCCAAGCTCCACACCTCACCGTTGGGAATATGGTGGAGCGCAGTCACGATTCCCTCAACCCCGATTTGACGGAGCATGTCGAGGGTAATCCTATCGTTGGGACCAAACCAACGCCATGTTTTTTCCATAAATAATTTGATTTTTGCAGTCAGTGTAAAGTTACCGCCATGTTAATCCACTGATTTTATTTTCCATACGTTTATTACTCACATTGAGTAATACTCAAAAATCATCGAGCCGACAATAATGCAACAAGCAGGGACATTTAGCATTAATATCCCTGCATATTGCATTATATATCAATCACTAAATAGTTTTTTCTTACTTGCGTGCTTCAGCCACATAACCGAGAGCCTCACGGCACTTGTCAGTAACGAACTGCCAGTCCTGAGCTGCCACGCGATCCTTCGGGAAGAGTTTTGAACCCATACCTACGCAGAACACACCGGCCTTAATCCAGCCTTCGATGTTTTCCTTGGTAGGCTCAACGCCACCTGTAACCATGAGCTTAGTCCAGGGCATCGGAGCCATTAGACCCTTAACGAACTTAGTTCCGAGAACATCGCCGGGGAAGCACTTGCAGAGGTCACAACCCTTTTCTTGAGCTGCTCCTATTTCACTTACAGTACCGCAGCCGGGAGTGTACGGAACAAGACGGCGGTTGCAGACAGTTGCAACTTCGGGATTGTACAACGGACCAACCACGAAGCAAGCACCAAGCTGAATGTAAAGGGCAGCTGTGGCGGGATCAACAACAGAGCCAACGCCCATAGCCATTTCAGGACATTCAGTGGCAGCAAATTTCACAACTTCAGCGAATACCTCGTGAGCGAAATCGCCACGGTTAGTGAATTCAAATGCACGTACACCGCCTTCGTAGCAGGCTTTTACAACCTGCTTAGCCACCTCAGCGTCCTTGTGATAGAAGACAGGTACCATTCCTGTTGCGCCCATCTTTGAGAGGACAGCCACCTTATCGAATTTTGCCATTTTGAATTAGAGTATTATTTAAGTTAATAGTATGATTAGTTCAATGATAGAGTCACTACTGACTTGGCAGGAAGTGAGATGGTGAGCTTGCCATCCTTGATTTTAGCACCTTTAAAAGGTTTGAGAGTCACTTTTTCCTCCTGACCGAAGTCGTTGTAGTCATGGATATCCTTGGCAGTAATGATTTCACCGCTCACATTCTTAGCCTTGATTCCACCGAGATTGATGTCAACGTCGGCTGCCTTATCAAGCGAAATATTGACAAGCGACACTGTGGTTACGCCATCTTTTTCAGAAGCGGTGGCTGTTACAACTGGCACTGTGCGACCTTTGCGCACGGTGATAATCTCAGAATCAACCTTCACAGGAATCAACTTGGCATCCTGATGCGGGATATACGACTTGAACACGTAGTAAGTCGGGGTCAGAACCATTTGGTCACCCTTAGTGAGGAGCATAGCCTGAAGCACATTGGCAAATTGGGCTATATTGGCCATCCTCACACGGTCAGCATGTTTGTGGAACACGTTGAGCGAGAGGGCTGCCACGAGAGCATCACGCATAGTGTTCTGCTGATAGAGGTGGCCTGGATTAGTGCCCGGCTCAACATCCCACCATGTACCCCATTCATCAACGAGCAGCCCCACACGCTTGGCAGGGTCATACTTGTCCATAATTTGTGAATGGGTCGAGATTAGGGTGTCAATGTCGTAAGCCTTTCCCATGAGCCAATAATGATCATCGGAGTCAAATTCACGAGCCGAGCCCTTATTGCCCCAGTTGTCAACGCAATAATAGTGCAGTGATATACCGTCCATCATTCTACCGGCATTTTTCATGCACACGTCAGTCCAATTATAATTGTAAGCATCTGCGCCGGAACCGATTTTATACAATTTATTATCGCCGAAATTGCGGCAATAGGTGGAGTATTGACGATAGATGTTGGAATAGTACTCCGGTGTCATATTACCGCCGCAACCCCAAGTTTCATTTCCTATACCAAGGTATTTGAGCTTCCAGGGCTTCTCACGACCGTTTTGCTTGCGGATTTTTGCTTGCGGGCCATCCTCAGCGGTCATATACTCAACCCACTTTGCGAGTTCCTCGACAGTACCGCTACCTACGTTGCCGCTGATGTAAGGTTCCACGCCGAGCATTTCGCACAGGTTCATAAATTCATGAGTACCAAAGGAGTTATCCTCAATTGTGCCTCCCCAGTTATTGTTCACCATTCGCGGACGGTTCTCCTTAGGACCTACGCCGTCCATCCAATGATATTCATCGGCGAAACATCCGCCGGGCCAGCGCATCACAGGGACTTTTAAGTCACGAATTGCTTGAAGCACGTCGTTACGATAGCCGTTGGTGTTAGGTATTTCCGAGTCCTCACCCACCCAGATACCACCGTAGATGCAACTTCCTAAGTGTTCGGTGAACTGGCCGTAGATTTCTTTTGCGATGATGGGGGCAGAGTCGTTAGGCTCAAGTGTAACTGTCACCTTATCAGCCGCACTCATTGACACTGCTGCCAATGCCATGATTGAAGATAATATTATTTGTCTCACTGGTTTAAGTATTATAGGTTATTGGTTTTAAATCGCAGAGTCGCCATATGCGGCGACTCTGCATATGTCACAGGCAATTATTTTTTGTCGCGGTTACGCCATAGATTGGTCATATCCTCAAGAGTCTTGCCCTTAGTTTCGGGAACAAGTGCAGCCACAAACCAAGCTGCCACGATGCAGATTACACCATAAAGTGCGTAAACAAACATATGGCCAAAGCGTGTGCCCATGTCACCAAGGCTCATATTGTACATCGGCACGAAAGTCGATGATACAATAAAGTTGAAAATCCACTGGAACGCAACAGCGATTGCCACTGCGGCGCTTCGAATGGTGTTGGGGAAGATTTCAGCGATAAGCACCCAGCAGATTGGGCCCCAAGAGAACATGAACGATGCCGAGTATACCATGATTGAGATAACCGGCACGATGGGAGCCACCTCAACGAGGTTAGAGACACATACGCCGAACGCACCGATTGCCATCCCGATTGAACCCCAGATGAGCAACGGCTTGCGACCGAGCTTTTCGACAGAGAATACAGCCACGAGTGTGAATGTGATGTTTACAACACCCATAATCACAGTCTGAACCATCGGATTACCCATGTTCATTGACTCGAATATACGCGGTGCGTAGTAAAGCACTGCATTGATGCCGACAGCCTGCTGGAACACTGAGAGCATAATGCCCACGAAAATCACCATGATTCCGAAGGAGAAGAGTTTCTCGCTCTTAACCTCAGTGGTATTCTTAATTTGCTCAAGAATTTCTTTAGCCTTGTTATAGCCGTTGATATGCGAGAGGATGCCGAGTGCCTTATCATCCTTGCCAATGAGAACGAGGTAGCGGGGAGATTCAGGAACGAGGCATACGAGGATGGTAAACAAACCGGCTACGAAAGCCTCAGAGCCAAACATGTAACGCCAGCCGGTGGTGATGGTCCATGCATCAGAGTCTGCTGTGACTTGATATACTGTCTCTCCTATCTTCTCAATCACGGGCTGAGTGTGCTCGCCGAGAATAAGGAAGTTAACGAAGTAAACCACCAACTGACCGAAGATGATGGCGAATTGGTTCCATGACACAAGGGTGCCGCGCATATTGGAGGGGGCGACTTCGGCGATATACATCGGGCAGATTGCAGACGCAAGACCCACGCCGATACCGCCGAGTATACGGTATATATTGAACGACACGAGAAGAGAAGCGGTGGGTGTACCCTTCTCGAAAAACATAAATTCAGGATAATAGCTACCTAATGCAGAGAGGAAGAAGAACACTCCTGCGATAGCAAGGGCTTTTTTGCGACCGAAATATGAAGCGAAGAAGCCGGAGATAGCACTACCAATGATACAGCCTAATAGTGCGCTTGATGAGGTGATGCCGTGGATAGTGTCAGTGTACACAAAGTCTTTAGCACCGAGGAAGAATGCCTGAAGGCCCTTTTCGGCGCCCGAAATCACGGCGGTGTCATAACCAAAGAGCAGTCCGCCTAACACGGCGACGAGCACTATGGAGAATAGATACAGTTTACTACCTTGCTGAGGATAATTCATGATATTTTTTCCGGTAATAAGAGTGAAAAGTGATAAATGATGGATATAAATGTAAAAATAGGGAAATGTCCGTGCGGATATTTTAGTTCCGCACGAACATCGCTATGTTATTGTCAGACTATTTCCAAATCGCATACGGATGCAAATTTAGTAAATAGTTCCGAGAGTGCAAACAATTTATGGGTGTATAAGAAAGAATGCGGGATACAAATTAGCAATACATTGCCACGATTGCCTCGTATAGTTCCTGCTTGCCTGAAGTCTGCTTGGGCTCGTTTACTTCCTTACCGTAAGCAGCAACTTCCTCGAGTGTGAGCTTGCCATCCTCGAATTCCTTACCCTTGCCGCCGTCGAATGAAGCGTAACGAGCTTTGAGCAGCTCCTTGTAGGGTGATTCCTCAAGAAGGGCTGCAGCGCTTTCGAGAGCGCGCGCCATAGCGTCCATACCGGCGATGTGAGCGATGAAGATATCCTCAAGGTCAGTTGAGTTGCGGCGTGTCTTTGCGTCGAAGTTGGTACCACCGTTGCCGAGACCACCGTTGCGGATAATCTGCATCATAGCTTGGGTGAGTTCGTAGTTGTCGATGGGGAATTGGTCTGTGTCCCAACCGTTCTGATAGTCACCGCGGTTAGCATCGATTGAGCCGAGCATGCCGTTATCAACGGCCACAGCGAGTTCGTGTTCGAAGGTGTGACCTGCGAGTGTCGCATGGTTTACCTCGATGTTGAGCTTGAAGTCCTTGTCAAGACCGTGTGCTTTGAGGAAGCCGATCACAGTTTCGCTGTCAACGTCATACTGATGCTTGGTGGGTTCCATGGGCTTGGGTTCGATAAGGAATGTGCCGGTGAAGCCTTTTGAACGAGCGTAGTCGCGAGCGATGGTGAGCATCATTGCGAGGTGCTCTTTTTCACGCTTCTGGTCAGTGTTGAGAAGGCTCATGTAACCTTCACGACCACCCCAGAACACATAATTAGTACCGCCGAGGGCGATAGTTGCGTCGATTGCGTTCTTAATCTGGACAGCTGCACGTGCCACAACATCGAAGTCGGGGTTGGTGGCTGCGCCGTTCATATAGCGAGCGTTGCCGAATACATTGGCAGTACCCCAGAGGTTCTTGATGCCGGTTTCAGCCATCTTTTCCTTAAGGTAAGCTACGATTTCTTTAAGGTTATGCTCGTACTCCTCAACTGAGTTACCTTCGCTGATGAGGTCAACATCGTGGAAGCAGAAATATTCGATGCCCATCTTGGTCATGAATTCGAATCCGGCGTCGGCCTTCTGCTTTGCGATGGTGAGAGCGTCAGCGCCTTCTGCCCAGGGGAATTTCTTGGTGCCTGTGCCAAACTGGTCGCCACCGTCAGCACAAAGTGTGTGCCACCAAGCCATTGCGAATTTGAGCCATTCTTTCATTGGCTTGCCGAGGATTACTTTTTCTGCATCATAGTAACGGTAAGCTAAGGGGTTTTTAGAGTCCTTGCCTTCGAATTTGATTTTCCCGATGTTGGGAAAGTATTCTTTTACTGCCATAAGGTTGAAATTTAGAAATGTTGTTATTTAATGTTATGAGTTATTGTGTCAATTGATTAAGTCGTGATTTCCAGAGCTCGTAGGCGTCACGGTAGGCCCAGCGGTCAGCCTCGACCGGTTCGATTACTTCGATTTTTTCGAGGGATGCGAATGCCTCGTCATGGTCGCGGTAGATTCCCGCACCCATTCCCGCACCTTTGGCCGCTCCCACGGAGCCGTCGGTGTCATAAAGCTCGATGGTGGCACCGCTGACACCGGCGAGGGTGTTGCGGAACAATGGGCTGAGGAACATATTGGCGTGTCCGGCATGAATCTTCTTGATATCCATCCCCATACCTTCCATAACCTCCATGCCATACATGAATGAGAACACAATCCCCTCTTGAGCTGCACGGAGAAGGTGCGATTTATTGTGAGTCAAGAAGTTGATACCGTGGATCGAGCATCCGACCTCCTTATTCTGCAACACTCGTTCCGCACCGTTGCCGAAGGGGATGATTGAAACTCCGGCCGCACCGATAGGGGCTTCGGCTGCCACTCTGTTCATATCGGCATATGAGATACCTTCAGGGGCAATGTTGCGTTTTGCCCATGAATTGAGGATACCTGTGCCGTTGATGCAGAGAAGTACGCCTAAGCGGGTGTCATCGTTGCTGTGATTGACGTGGGCAAAGGTGTTGACGCGTGACTTAACATCGTAATTCACCTCGCCAAGCACTCCGTAGACCACGCCGGAAGTACCGGCGGTGGATGCGATTTCGCCGGGATTGAATACATTGAGCGACAACGCATTGTTAGGCTGGTCTCCGGCACGATATGACACCGGGGTGCCCTCGGTAAGTCCAAGCTCTGCGGCCGCTTCGGCTGTCACAGTGCCTTGAATGCTGAATGTCGGTACGATTTCGGGGATAATATCCTCGCTGAATCCGAAGTATTCGAGAAGGAAATCAGCTATTTTGCCCTCCTTAAAGTCCCAAAGCATCATTTCTGAAAGACCCGAAACTGTGGTGCAAATCCTGTCGGTGAGACGCATGGCGATATAATCGCCCGGGAGCATTATTTTATATATTTTGTCGAAAAGTTGAGGTTCGTTTTCCTTCACCCAAGCGAGTTTGGTGGCGGTGAAATTGCCGGGTGAGTTGAGGATGTGGCTGAGACAGTTTTCCTCGCCGATTTCCTTGAAGGCCTTCTCTCCGTAGGGGACTCCGCGGGAGTCACACCAGATGATGGCCTCACGGAGGGGCTGGTGGTCTTTGTCAACCAGCACCAGACCATGCATCTGATAAGATATACCTATCGCCTTGATTTCCCTGGGGTCAACTTTTGAAGCGCCAAGCACATTCTTTGTAGCGTGCTTCAAGCAGTCCCACCACTGTGAGGGCTTCTGTTCAGCCCATCCCGGCTTCACGGCGATTATCTCGGCTTCGGTTTTGGGATAAAAATCGGAAGCCACGGTCTTGCCTGTTTCGGCATTTACCAAGCTCGCCTTTACCGACGAGCTCCCTATGTCATATCCTAAAAGATACATGTCAGGTGATTTAATTTAGGTTGATTGATTAATATTGCTTTTAATAATGATGGCCTTTCTCTAATAGTTAGCGGCCTGTGGTATAGGTCTTACGGTCGAATTTATAATATCGTGCAGCTCGGTGGGCCACTCCCTGTTCGCGCTCTTCGAGAGGAACTATGTAGGACATTTGTGACAGCTTTTTGTGGAAGTTTCTCACATCGTAGGCTTTTTCGTATATTTTCTCGCAGAGGAGTCGGAGCTGGGAAGCGGTGAATTTCCTGGGGAGTAGGTCGAATACCACTGCCCGGTTGTTGTCGACAGCTCGGCGGATTGCTTCGCGGGCTTCAGCGATGATGAGGTTGTGGTCGAATGCGAGTTGCCCCACTTCCTGGATCGGCACCCATACGGCTTGGTGTTTCTCTGCCACGCGCTCGAGCGACTTGTCGAGCTTCACGAGTGAGAAATAGGCGATGGTGACAATACGCTCCACCTTCGCTTGCTGTGCTCGTTCAAGCCATAGCACATCGCGGGGGTCGCGTGTGCGGTCCTTTGAGCTGAAGGCTTTGAACTGCGTAAGTGATAATCCTTCTACTCCGGTAAGCTCGTTGAGGACTCTTCTTGCCGCTTGGTCAAGGTCTTCGTCCTGATATATGAGACTGCCTGGTAGCTTCATGTCGTTGTATTCGCCTGCCGGATCGTAACCGTTGCGCTTCACCAAAAGCACACGCAGCTCGCTGCCGTCGAAGCCGAACACTACACAGTCAACCGATATATGATTATTGGCTAATGGGGCCATGGTCATGTTTTAAGGTGGTATTATGTTTTTAACAACGCTGCAAATTTACGAATCTTCAGCTATACTCCGTAAATAATTTTTATGTTTTAAAACATTAAATCGCACCATATTAGTTATCGTACGCTCTACGATAACATAGCTTTCATTTCGTTAGAAATACAATAAGTCTTATCGTAAGTCTTACATTTACCGCAAAACTAATTGTTATAGCTAATTTTATCTAAACCTATCATCGATTGAAAGATTCTATAAAATGACAAGAACCCGATGTGGGAATCGGGTTCTTGTTAAAGTTTGTTAATCAGTTTTTTATGAATACCACCACATCGCCCCTCCGGGGCTCAGTGTTTTTGGCCTGGTCCGGCGACCCCGGCTGGGGAGGACGCACCATGGTGCGTCCCTACATTTCGGAGAAATGATCTTTTCTAATCGCTTTTAGATGCAGGAGATGGGATTATTACATATCTTCAACTAAGCGGACAAAGCATGCGTCGGAGTATGCTTCAGTATAGCCTAAGTCACTTAAACTAAAATCGTAGGTTTTGTAGTTGATGTCAAGAGTCCAATCATTACCATTCTTTTTTTGAGGCCAATACAGTGCACCACGACTGCGGAAAATATCATAAAATAATGGCAGAAGCTTCGAATTTTTATCCTCATACCAATCGAATCGACCGGCATATTGATGAACGCCCACACCTGCCCGATAAGTTCCATTGTGGGCTGATTTCGTATCATTTTTTCCACCATGCTTTCTTCGTCCAAATCCAGAACGGCCGATAGGAAGAAATATATGGTTTCCACCCAATGTTGCAACAGTTGTTGTGTTGTTGTATATAAATAGACCTCTCATACCTCGACAATCTGTATTCGGTTTATTTTCATAATCAGACAGTGTATTATCTCTGAAATACCCATAAGCATCTTTAACATTATCCGCTGTCCGAGTTGCGTCATCACCGTATAAAACGCCATAATCATTTTCCATAACTTCATCCACCTTTCCTGATGTGGGACAAAGCATACTAAATTCGGCAGTAGTTGGCAATCGGTAATTACCATTTCGTCCACTAATTTTTATAACTGAGGGGAAAGCACCTTCTTTTGACTCACAACTTATATTGTTCCAAGGCTCATTTGTATCTCCATTGCTCAAACGAGAAAATGTTGGATTTTTATTTCCATCATCAAACATATCGGGGGTAAATGGTATACCATTCTTTTCTGCGTCATACATATCATTACAAAGCGGAGGAATACCCTGTACCAAGTTTCCATAACGGAATAGCGAGCCTTCATCCAAGGGAGATACACCCTCCTCAACAATGGGATTGTTTTTATCATCGTTCGTTGAACGCACAACGTTAGCCAAATGCCACTTGATTTTAGCGTCTGTCCTAAGCTGAATGGGAGCCGAGCCCTGACGCACGAAAATCAGGTGATGACATGAGTAATTGTGGTATTCCACGCGGATGATAGCACAATTGTTTTCGTTTCTCGAAATTTTGCCTCTGAAAGTGATATTAAAGTCAATATTAGTACCATCGCCACCACGAACTTCCGTTTTGCCATCAAGAGTAATAAAATCGGTATTACCACGCGAGATATATGCTCTCCATGGGCCTATTGACTTAACATCGGAGAACGTGGTACTTGTCTCCGTATCGAGTTGCTTTAATACTACATGAAATGGCGTAGCGTTATTATAATTGCGCCATATGCCTGACGGATTACCCAAGCGCCGTACTTGATAAACCTTTATAATGTCTGTCATCTCTTTTTGGACACCATCCACATCCAAAGTATACTCAAGCTTTATTTTTGCTTCACGCGGATAACCGCTGAAAGGATTGGCACCGGTATAAGCCGAAGATTTCTGTAACTGCTTCTCACGTGTAAAAAAAGGCACATTTATGGTGGTGGAGTTTTCATCCTTTGTCACTGTATAAGTACCGGTGGCATTGTCTCCATGTGGACCCACAGTTGTTTCGTATTCTCTGACCCCCCTGGGATACTTATATCCATTGTCATCGGCGAGCTCGCCTATCCAATATCTATACAGAAGATCATAATTCGGTCCATCATCTTTAAGATTAACCTTGTGCTCTGCCAGGGAAAAAACAGCAGTATTATTATTATTCATCGGCTGGCTTAGAGACAAAAAACCGGTCCATGGTTCCAGCTTATTTTGGGAAGCGGAGGGATGATACATTTTAATTACACCTTTCCAAGCTGAAAAATAATTTATGCCAACAGAGTCTTGTCCTTCATCATTTATAAGCTTAGTGATTCCATCCGGTCCATATTCTGTCTTCAACATATAATTGTAATCCTTGGCGTTATTGGGCCACCATGCGTTTTGCATAATTGTAAGTTTAACCTTGCCCACAACCTTGCCTGAGATTTTAATGGGGTAATAGGTCATACGGTTATAGCCGTATGACACAAAGTAGGGGTTGGGACCGTAGAATCCGGGCTCTTCGTCGTAGTCCACATGCCAGTCTACTTCGTTGGCATTGCCAAGGAAGCAGAGCTTGAGTTTGTAATGGTGGTTACGCTCAGCATCACAGTTGGTTGTGACGTTCTTACCGATCATGAAACGGTACTTAATCGAACCTTTACCGATATGGCCGACAGCATTTGCCTGGTAGTCAGCCTCCACCTCGACGTAAGTGCCATATTTCAAACCATCCTTGTAATCTACATAATCATCATGGTTGGGGTCATTAGCACCGGGATAATCTATCTTTCCATCGCCGTCCTGGTCCTGGAGCTTGCCATCCTGGAGCTTACCGTTATTGTCCTTATCGGGTACTTCGCCTTGCATATTCTCAAAAAAGAACAAAGCCGGGTCAGATTCTCTATGTGGCTCGCCCTCAAAATCCTTGGATTTCGGGTAGTCGGCAGTGGCCGAAGTAAGAACGATGCCGTTAGGGTGTTCTTCGTCTATGTAGTCAATGCAATGGTTATTATCTCCTTCGTTGGCGCCGTTAATCAAGCCATCTTTATTAATCAAATTGCCTTCAGTATCATCTCCTCCGATACGATTTGGAACGCCAAGGTATGCAGAAGCTGCAATGTCACGGATAGTCACCTTTCTAATAGTAACAGTCACACCGTTGCGCAAGGCAGTAGCATCATAGTCAATTGTGACCTTCGACACCATGCGGCGCAACCAAGAGTGAATGGTAGGACGTGGGGTGCGGATCTCAACCTCAGTCGGTTCAGAACCGGTGCCGGGTGATTTTGACTGTTCACCCACAGAGAAAAAGCCGGTCATCTGGGCATTGTTGAGCATATCAGATTTATCCCAGTCCACCTTTATCAGCTTGAAATCTTCAATACTGCTGCCTTCGGTAATGTTTTTCTCGGTAAGGACTTGCTCAGTTGATTTAGCACTTCCACCGAGATTGGCAACTGCGTAAATAATGTATGAACTATAAGGCACACCTTCGAGCTCTAAATCGACATGCTTTGTGCTCGTCTCAGCAAGCGGAAGACCATTGGACGCATCTCCCGGCTTACGTGTAGCGTCGGATATATTATATTTAACACCTTTATCATCGGAACTAAAATGCTTAATATACGTAAGCTTCGCCAAACCTTCCTCATTCTTTTGGCGAGTGTCAAAGAAGAGGATGGAGAAATCTTTCAGATCCCTTATAACGTTGCCGGCAGGAGCTGTTCGGCTGTTAAGCTTAGCACTTGCCAGAGGTGCGAAATCGATATTGAGGTCAACGGTTGTAGTTCCATCGGGATACTCCACACCATATTTCAGGTCATCGAAAGTATCATCTGTACAGCCGCTGAAAAAGGCGCACAGTATGCATATCAATAAAACCGGCGGAAAAGAATATATTGAGCGTATATGTTTCATTCAAAAAGGTCGGTTAATTAGTTCTCAAAATTTGGTTATTAATCTCCGGCCAATGCTGCCGGCGGCCAAGGTAGCCGAGAGTCCTTGACAAGAGTGGACGGGCGATCTATCTTATTATATACTCCTGAAGCAACGCTATAATATTCGCCTGTACTGCGTTCATACACCAAAGTTGGATTATCATCCGAATCTATATCAAGTACTACATAAGGGTAGGTATCGCCTACATTGAATTCAAAAGTTTCCTCGTATTCAGGAGCTTGCAAGCAGTATCCGTCCTTATCGTAATACCTGCGCGTGAATATATTGTAATACAATCGGCAGACACGGGTATCCTGAATCAGCCAATAGGGGACGATTTCAATCCACCCGCCGGTTCTGCGAAAAGTTTTAGCACGATAGAAATTCACCTTGCTATCGTTATCCGGACGTTTATTTACTCCAGTTAGCTCCTCATCACACGCTACAGATTTATCAGGATTAAATGCCCCTTTGTAATTACCATGGGCAAAATCGTAGTAGGAACTTTCCACAGAGTTGTCACCACTTGAAATTACAATATCATTATAGTGGAAGTCACGTTCCACGTCAAAGAGTATCGTTTCTGTATCGGTAGAGGTCGGTTCTGTATGTTTATAACGCAAATTCAAGGGATCTCCTCTGAAGTCATAGTAA
Organism: Duncaniella sp.; assembly: GCA_023664955.1. Taxonomy (GTDB): domain Bacteria; phylum Bacteroidota; class Bacteroidia; order Bacteroidales; family Muribaculaceae; genus Duncaniella. The sequence goes on along the minus strand of JAMPEV010000001.1, from coordinate 598,542 downwards.
ACGCCGGTTTCAGTACAATATAAAAGTGAGGGAACTCCGGCATCGTCACCAACTTCGTCGTGATAGTGATTTGCGCGCTTCACTATCAAGATGTCGCCGCTAAGACCAAGATCGGCTTTCTGTGTCTCAGTCAATCGCGCCATTCCATTTTTCGAGTAGTTGCTGGCGAGCATATACTTTTGATAATCGTAATAGTTACTGTAACGGTCATCATAAAGGAAGGTGGGGAATATGGAATCTTCTTGTTGAGTTTCATGCAGAATAATGTAACCGTCGATGGGGTCGCGTTTAAGGCCGAAACCGGGGTCAAGTTCCACCGATGCATAGGGCTGCACATCGAGATTCACATCAAGACCTGCAATTTCGTCGATTTTTTTCACCTCAAACTTATACCAATAATTTCGCATCACGTTGAAAGGCTTGTTCTTAAGTTCGGAATTTCCGGATGGGGCCACGTAATACTTGAAATCGATAAACTGCTCGCCGAGGAAAGAAGGCAGATTGGTATTTTTATCAACGAAATTAACGGCAATACGAGCCGGAGTTGCCACTTGAGTGCCATCGGCATTCACATTGCGGTATTCCGGGATATAAATTCTGTAAGTTGACGGGGTGTCAGAGACCTTGGTAAACAGTAAATTGGTTACCGTTTCGTTGTCAGCCGGAATATTAGGAGAGTCAGTATAATCGGAAGTATATGAATTATGGACATAGTCCGACTCATCATAGACATTAGCCGGGGCTTTGTAACCTTTACCGGCAGCATAAGTAATTGAAGCCGAGCTAATTTTCCAACGTTCTGAAACTTCGGAATGGACCATGACATCAACTTTAGCGTAAGCACGCAGCAAGTGCAACGTGCCGAGATTACCATAACCGGCATCATCGAACACAACCTTACCAAACTTCTTCACGCCATACATTGGTATGGGGTTTTCCGCTCCTATTTCCGTGGCGGCTTGATTGAATTCAAATGTTGCATTCTGATTTGCGCAAAGCTGGTCGAGAGTTGTTTCTTCTGCCACTAAAGTCGGATATTCCCCCCAATTGGCCAATATCACTACTCTGAAATCGGCATCGCGGAGCATTTTCTGAGGCACTCGCCCTAATACCCTGTATGTCTTCGACGATGTAGTCTCTCCTTCAACGGTGATGCCTATAAGTTCTAATTTATTTAAGAATTTCGATTCTGAGCCATTGTCTTCACCGCTGAAAAACAGCACTTGGAAGTCGTTGCCGGCCAAATTTATATAATTTTCGTAGCCGGAACCGGGGTCGTAACTACCGTCGGTAGGAGTGGTGCGGCTTACAGAGCCCGCGTTATCGCCAACTGTCATGAAGAACTCCACCCGCGCCACAGCAACTCCTTCGGGCGACACCGGGTCGGACGGCTGATCAATGTCAGACGAGCATGACCAAAGCACCACCGCGAGCAGCAGAGGGAACTTGAGTGACAGGAACTGTAATATGGCAGTATAAAATTTCATTTTCAAATTTCGTCAACATTCTGCAAGATTACTTGCCAGGAATTGATATATATGTAAGTGGAAATCCACCTGTTATTCTCATCAAGGAACAAAACCAAAGAATAGTCATCGCGATAATCGAGGTAATCATCATTGCTGAGATGGCGGTGATTACCCTTAGTCATCAGAGCGTAGTCGGCCAGAGGAATAGAAGCCACCAGACCCTTGTCGCCTTTGCGGTAAATCTTCACGAAGCAGCGCTTCTCAGGAGTGATACGGCTAATCTGGAAATCTGCCACGGCACAACCAATGGAAGTGATGGCACGTGATTCATTTCCTTGACCGTCGCCTTTATAGTTAGGCACATCCGCACCGGCGATACCGCTGGTGACGGTGTGAGCGTAGTATGTCAATGGTTCGTCATCGAGAATTGCATTGTCCCAATCGAGATAGCCATTTTCCTCCTCGATGGTAAATAGGAAAAGAGAATCGTCAACCGGTTCTCCGGAGAGATGTTGCAACACGACATGAACGTCGTTAGTATCTTTAGTGAGATGCACTTCAAATATATGTTCGCCCTCAGAGTCGGGGAAAGTCACGTCAATGAGCTTGCCGTGGTAAAGGTCGCGGAAATCGTGGCGCACAGCTGAACCGTTGAACATCCAGCCATCGTCGTGTGCGGTGCGACCGCCGAGGGTCGATTTGAGATGTGTGTTATGCGTAGCATCGTCGGGAATGCTGAAATCGGTTTTGTGCCCGTTTCCGCACCATGCTATCAGGGTGTAAGTGCCGGGGGTAAGCCCGTCAACATCCATAAGATACGAGCCGGTTTTAAGCTCAGGTCCGGCTTCGTATTTCTGCCAGACAATCTTCCCGTCAGCATCTATAATATATAAAGTCACCTCCTCAACTTCAGATGCAAATGCGTCAGCATATTTCAGATTATAGTCGTAGATGAATTTGACCTTGTAGTGGGGGTCACAATCACCTTCATAATCATAAATCGTGTTGTCGCACGAAACGAGTGTCGAGAATGCCAACAGAGGGAGCAGTCGCGACATAATTTTGAATATGTCAGAGATGTATTTCATCAAAGTGGTGAGATAATGTTTGGTAATAAGAAAAACCCTCCATGGCCTTTCCGTGGAAGAGCCACGGAGAGTTTGATATGGTTTGATTTATTAGAGATCAGTGATGGTCTGATTAACAACCTTCCAAGAGAGGATGTTGATCTTAGCACCTACGTAGTAGAGAGGATCTTCGGGTCCTTCGGGGATGACGGGAGTATCATCATTGCCGGGATCGAATACGAGGTGTCCAA
>JAMPEV010000001.1:561274-595655 GCA_023664955.1 Duncaniella sp. | reverse complement strand
TCAATTGAAAATTGAAGTTTTTTCCCCGCTTAGCCACGAAAGCGCAGGGCGATGAGTTTTCTGCACTTCGCTACGAAATCGCAAAGTCGCAAAGTCGCAAAATCGCAATGCAAAGGCAATGAAAGCGATGGCTTTCAATTTTTACGAAAATATTTTGCGGAACGGAAAAGAATTTGTAATTTTGTGCCGCAAATTGGATTGAAGACTTTTTTGAAGTCTAATATCCAATAAATTATTAACTTAATATATTTAATCAAGAAACCAAAATGATCATCGTACAAGTAAAAGAAGGTGAAAACATCGAAAAGGCATTGAAGAAATTCAAACGTAAATTTGAAAAGACCGGCATCGTTCGTGAGCTTCGTTCACGTCAGGCTTTTGAAAAGCCCTCTGTGACTAACCGCAAGAAAATGATGAAGGCGGTTTACGTTCAGCATCTTCGCACCACTGAGGAGTAATCAGTCCACCTATTGTGTAATAAACAGAAAGGAGGATTGTTTAAGGTAAACACCATTTGTTTACCGTCCCAAGAACCACCCGATTTTTATTTGAACAATTATACAGCAAAATGGCGGTGAGGATTTGCAACACAATCCACATCGCTATTGTTGTAGTTATATACACCCCCTCTAAACCATGACTTTTTTTCACCGATTCATATATTCATTTATGCTGATTATTCTCCTTGTTTCGTGCAAGGAGCAATCGCCGGTGAAACAGTCAATTTATTCTTGTGATGAGTTCGAGGTTTACCCTGATAGCCTTGTCAGGGGGAAGATTTCCTTCAATGCAATGTCACCTTGGGAAATCTCTAATTCTTGGAATAATACTTCACGTCATGAAAGCCAGCTGTCATTTTTTTCAGCACAGCCTTTAGGTGATGCTCTATTTAACAAGGCAACAACTGAGAAACCTAGTTTCACACCGCTCCAAATCTATCTTTCGCTTGCTGCAACTCATCCTCATGAATCGATGGACGCTCTGCGAGCGCTTGTGAAAGGGGGTATCATAATTTCCCCCGATTTCCCGGTTGCAGCTTCTAATTGCGCTTGGGCAATCGCTGCTTGGGAAGTTTACTGTGTTACCGGAGACAAGTCTTGGCTACGTGAGGCTTACAAAGTAATTACCTCGACGCTACGCAGACAATTACCTGTTGTTGTCTCCCAACTTTCTCCTCTCATTTATGGTGCTTCAGAACATTTAATTCCCTATTCGGAATTTTATCCTGAATGGATGTCTCCTATCAATCGCTTCCAGACGATTTCCACAAGCGTTAATGCCTTTCTCTCACAAACCTACACAGTGCTGATCCAAATGGCAGATGAACTCGGATATGCTGACATCGATGATTACCACAAAAGGGCTTCAGAGATTAGGAGTAAAATTAATGATTTGATGTGGATGCCTAACTTAGGTTTCTATGGTCAGTATCTCTATGGGGATTATTACCCGATTCTCTCACACTCCACTGACCAAATCGCCAACTCACTCTGTATACTCTTCGATATCGCCACTCCTGAAATGGCCTCTTCGATTGTGGCACGATCTCCTATCCTTCCACAAGGAGCACCACTTGTTTATCCTGCGATTAAATCTACAAACGCTGAGAATCCTCTTGTCCAGGTCTTACGTGCGCTCAGCGCTGCTAAGGTACGTAACGAGAAAGCAATTGTTGCGGCAGTAGCTGCTATGTGGAATATTGCCGTCGATCATTCAATACCCGCTGAGAGCCAGTCGTTAGTGTTAAAAGGGCTTTTAGGCATGGCGTTTACCCCTAAAGGTATATCTTTCAGTCCGATGCTACCGTCACTTTTCCCCGGTAGAAAGACTCTTTCCAATTTTCGGTATCGGGATTCAGAACTCACAATTTCAGTGCGGGGAACAGGCGACCGTATAGCAGGATTTTTCATAGATTCCGTTAGTAAATCGCCTGCATTTGTCCCGGCAGACCTTGTAGGGAAACATAATATTGACATAACACTTTCCGGCAATGATTTGCCGGAAACAAATGTCACAATGGTTCCTACGTTGACACTTCCCGAAACTCCTGTGTTGAAATGGGTAACCCCTTCCTCTGCCCATATATCTAATTTCAAGCTGGGCATGAGTTACGGAATATATCTGAATGGAGTGTTTCTTGAAGAAATTCAGTCGGATACTTATACGTATACACCCAATTCCACAGCCATAATTGACATTGTGCCTATTGCTGACCAAAAGTATATAGGTTTTTCCCCTCTAAGTCATATAATTGCACCATTAGAAGCAAGAATCAATATTCCGGCGACTTCTATAACTCCACGGCGAACGCCTCTCCACCTGATCAACCATCGCGAGACGGCTACCAAATACATCGAACTTGCCGCACGCCATAATACACGTATTACTTTCTACGCCAATGCGCCTGAGGCAGGCGAATATTTCATCAACATTGGGTACTCAAACGGCACTGGCGAGACAGCAATGCGTACTATAAGCGTAAATGGCAAGGATGTCGGTATCCTCGTATGTCCGTCACTGAGTCGGACTGACTGGGTTACTGTGCATCCTTCCAACACTCTAACCGTCAAGCTTAATGCCGGTCCTAATCAGCTCGCTCTTACATATCTAAACACTACTATACTCCTGAATCGGATTACCCTGCTAAAAAAAGAATAACTCACCTAACTTAGTAATCGTAAAAAAATAAAATTAACCAAGCTATTTTTTGAAGATTACGTAACAATTACTGAGATAATGAAACGAATAGGAATTCTCTCTGACACTCATTCATGCTGGGACGACCGCTACGCTGTTCACTTTAAAGATTGTGATGAAATATGGCATGCCGGCGACGTGGGCGACATTGATGTTGTCCGCCGATTGGAGGAGGTGGTTCCTGTAGTCAGGGCGGTGAGAGGGAACATTGACCATGGAGACGTGTGTCGACGATGCCCTGAAGTGGAGGTATTCTCTATCGAAGGGTTTAATGTTTGGATGACCCATATAGGAGGTTACCCCGGAAAGTATGCTCCCGGGGTAAAACGTTCACTTATTGAAAATCACATAAACCTCTTTGTAAGCGGGCACTCCCACATTCTTAAAGTAATGCCCGACCCTCAATTAGGGTTGCTACACATCAATCCCGGTGCAGCCGGATATCATGGCTGGCAAAGGGAACGAACCCTTGTGCGCCTTGATCTTGATGCCGGTGTCCCAATTTCCCTCGAAGTGATAGAGCTTGGAAAGGTGAGAATATAGGATTGGGACTATCTCCGAGATCTCAGAGGACTCAGAGATTGATGTTTTAAAATTTTAGAATGAGAATGATGCGAGTGCGCCTACACGTCGAGCCCATCCGTGTTCACCGTTGAAGTCCTGACGCTTACCCACGTTAATTTCGGCTCCCACCATGATACGCGGAGTCAAATTCCAAAAAATGTTGGCTGCACTGTAGAGACCATACTTGTAGTCGGTGCCGATAGGATCCTGAGTAGGAAGGTAACGTCCCTGTCCGAAAGTAGCCGACATGAAAAGATTTGGTCGGAAGTTATACTGCAAGCCTAAAAAATAACCGAAGCCGGGCACGCGTTTAAGTTCTCCGGGATGGTCGCCGTCGGTCACCATGTCATATTGTCCTAAAAGGAAATCACCGCCATAGTTAGAGTATGACTTACCGGTATTAAAAGTACCATAAAATTTCAATGCGGGTACGATTCTGAACACAGTGCTTAGTTGCACACCATATCCAAAAGCTTGATGACTTCTTTCTGTGACAAGATCGCGATAGGGGAGGAACCGCATTATTCCCGACAAACGCACATGGTCATCTCTCGACCACTCATATTGCAGCATTGCCGCAATGTTAGGGAGAAACTGGTTTCGGGCTGCGGTATATTCGCTTGGCTGGAGCGTCATTTGCGGAGTTTCGAGAGAGGCAGCGATAACCACGGCTTTGTCCCCTTTTTGACGAATGGAGTGCATATATCTTACCAACACGCTTGTGTTATCCATCTTCATTGTCGGGCCATTAGAATCGACTGTAGGAGGCACGGCAGCCCCGTCGCCAAATGTGGAGGCGGCATAGCCGATTGTCCAGTCGTTGATGGTGGCATATGCTTTTTTCAAGTGAAAGTCACGCCCCTTGTATCCATTGAAATTGGCTTCAATATAGAGTTGGTATTGCCCCATTCTTTTATTCTTGCCTATGACTCTGAAAAACAGCGCAGTTCCAGCAGGCGTTGTGCCAAGATTCTCACGCGACAGCGGGTCACGACTCACCGGAATGAAATAGGGAGAGAAGGCCGGTTGATTCACCGAGCCGTCCCAATCTAAATAACCTCTCATTCTCACCAGTCCGCCGATACCCATAGCCAAGTCGGCTCCGCGGCTCATAAATAGGAAATATGGGGCATCAGGATCTTGGAACGAACGGAACTGGTCATAATAGAAATTTTCCACGAGGTTCCTGATTGAGTCAGCCTCGGGGTTAGCTCCTTCGCCAAAGAAAATCACCTTGTGGTCATTCAATAAAGAGTCGCGAAGTTCCGCCGATGGAAATGTAGCATATGCTTTAAGCCCTGATATAAAGCACACTGCTAATAGAAGCGTGATGAAACTTTTATGCATAATTTAAAGTGTTGAAATGTTATTTTACATTTAATAACAAAGTGAGGTTATGTTTGTTTAACTGTCAGTTAAAAATTGTTTCTTATAATTGTCGACTAAAATTATTGCCCTATATTTTGTGGATGTTTTTGGTGAATTCGTTGGTGAGCATTTGAAAAATCACTAAATTTGTATTCTTAAATCAGTATAAACAGATAACCCGAAAATGGAAGTTACAGGTAAAATTATAGTGGCGCTCCCGGAAGTTGGGGGTACATCACAAAAAGGAAATGTGTGGAAGAAGCGCGAATATGTTCTTGAGACACAGGAGACTTATCCCCGCAAGGTGTTTTTCAATTTCTTCGGCGACCGTGTCGACCAGTTTCCCCTTCAAGTAGGTCAGATAGTAAAAATCAGTTTCGACATTGATAGCCGTGAATACAATGGCCGTTGGTATGTGGAATGTCGCGCATGGAAGGCTGAAGACGCTAATTCTGCCGGTATGGGTATGCCCACACCCGCACCAGCCTTCGGTGCACCCGCAGCTCCTCAGTATGGTCCTGCAACTCAAATGCCTCAGGGATATGCAACTCCGGCCGCAGTTCCTGCTCCGCCGGCTCCCGACTTGGCTCCAAGCCCCACCGATGATTTGCCTTTCTAAGCGTTTTTGCCCGGATGGGCTAAAAAACATCCCGCACTGCAATTATGCAATGCGGGATGTTTTTATTGAACTGTTGCCGTCAAAAAGCGGCATATAGTTATTATTCCTCGTACTTCTTTACGATAACAGTAGCATTGTGACCTCCGAAGCCGAATGAGTTGGACAGGGCCGCACGCACGGGGCGGTTTTCAGCCTTGTTGAAGGTGAAGTTGAGTGTATAGTCGATGTTCTCGTCATTGTCGCCTTCCTCATGGTTGATAGTGGGAGGAACGATATCGTTCTTAACAGAAAGTACTGAGAACATAGCCTCAAGAGCGCCTGTGGCGCCAAGAAGGTGGCCTGTCATTGACTTTGTAGAGCTGATGTTGAGCTTGTGAGCCTGATCGCCAAACACTTCAACGATAGCTTTAACCTCAGAGATGTCACCTACTGGGGTAGATGTGCCGTGAACGTTGATATAGTCTATGTCCTCAGGCTTCATATTGGCATCCTCAAGAGCATTCTTCATTGAGAGAATAGCGCCGAGACCTTCGGGGTGGGTGGCAGTGAGGTGGTAAGCGTCGGCACTCATGCCGCCGCCTGCAACTTCAGCATAAATTTTCGCACCACGGGCCTTAGCGTGTTCAAGTTCCTCAAGGATTAACACAACAGAGCCTTCACCCATTACGAAGCCGTCGCGTGACTTGCTGAATGGACGAGAAGCGGTCTCAGGAGAATCGTTGCGTGTTGAGAGTGCGTGCATAGAATTGAAGCCACCCACACCCGCGGGATATATGGCGGCTTCGGCACCTCCGGTAACAAAGGCATCAGCTTTGCCGAGACGGATAAGGTTGAATGCGTCAATAAGTGCATTGTTAGAAGAAGCGCAAGCTGAAACGACACCGAAGTTAGGACCATGGAAGTTGTACTCCATAGAAATGTGACCTGAAGCGATGTCGGCAATCATCTTGGGGATGAAGAAGGGATTGTATTTCGGACCCATTTCAGCGCCATTTATGGCATAGTAACCGGCTTCTTCCTCGAAAGTGTGAAGTCCGCCGATACCGGCTGCAACAATCACACCCACGCGGTTGCGGTCAAGGTTGGCAGCTTCCTCGATACCAGAATCAGCCACCGCCTGACGTGCGGCTACCATGGCATACTGTGCATATAAGTCTAGCTGGCGGAGCTTCTTGCGGTCGAAATGCTCATTAGCATTGTATCCCTTTACTTCGCAAGCGAATTGAGTTTTGAATTTAGAAGCATCGAAATGTGTAATGGGACCTGCGCCACTCTTACCGGCAACAGCGTTGACCCAAGTGGTCTCAACATCATTACCGAGCGGAGTAATGGCACCAAGGCCGGTTACAACGACTCTTTTTAATTCCATCGTAAGATATTATTAAACGGCTGGATGGCAGCGAGCAAAGATGCGCAAATCACGTCCAGCGCAAAGTGAAGTATGAATTTAAAATAAGGCTCCACCGCGCAGCGAGGCGAGGGGAGCCTTTGTGGCTCGGTCAGAGAGCAATAGAATAATTGCGGACCGGATTACTTCTGGGTGTTAGCCTCGATGTAAGCGATAGCATCCTGAACGGTGCCGATTTTAGAAGCCTGATCATCGGGGATGGTGATGCCAAATTCCTTCTCAAATTCCATGATGAGTTCAACGGTGTCGAGGCTATCTGCGCCAAGATCCTTAGTAAATTCTGCAGTTTCGGTTACTTCGTTTTCGTCAACACCGAGCTTATCAACGATGATAGCTTTAACTCGTGATGCAATTTCAGACATAGTTGTAAAAATGTTATTGATTAGTAATTTCTATTTCAAGTGCAATTTAACGCAGTTGCGCTTTTGCGCTGCAAAGTTAAGAAATTTTCTTCAACTTTTACACAGTGAAAAGTATAAAGATGTTAATTGGGGTTGATTTTTCTTCAAAATTGGTCATTTTCGCCGTTCTGGCGCATTATTGTTAATAAAAAATAAATATCGCAAGGTTACAAAGCTGTTACAATATATATCTGTTATAATAGTATTAAAGAGTTTTTTTATAATCTTTGTCGAATTTTTTTATGAACACGACTATGAAAAAGTTAATGAATTATCTACCCGTGGCTGTGATCAGCTTAGTGCTGGCGAGCGGCTGCGTTAACAGGGATGCCGCTTCAACCGGAGGGGAGGATGTAATCACCAATTTCGATGTGAGAGAGGTGGTGAAATCCGGTGAAAAGATTTTTAAATTAATAACCGACTATGATACAGTATACCTTGACCTTTACACCTCCGTCCATTGGCCTGAGCGGTTTGGCTCTGCTGATTTGACCCAGCTCAAGGATTCTTTGGTGTGTTTCGCATATGGTGATTCAGCCAAGCTACCCATAGAAGGGGCGATGAGAAAATTCCTTAACGATGTTTCGGTGATAGGCGACGTGAAGAATTCTGAGCCAGTCGACACCATTCCCGATAGTTACGACCGCGCACAGGCTTATTTCGGTAATGTTAATGCGTCGATAATGGAACTTGACGATGAGATGGTGACTTATCAAGTCACTACATCGACCTTCCTCGGTGGGGCTCACCCGATGACCGGCATACGTCCGTTCACCTACGACCTCCGCACCGGGCAGGTTCTCAATGTTAAGAATATGTTTAAACCGGAATATCAGGATTCCATCATGCCGGTTATAATAAACGCTCTTGCACGGCAGCTTGATGCTGATCCGATGAATCTGGATGCCGCAGGTATATTCTCATCGCAGCTCACCTATCCCGGAAAGCCGTATATTGCTAATAATATGCTCTATTTTCACTATAATCCCTACGACATAGCCCCTTATTCGGCCGGTATGATTGACGTGGCAGTCTTTCCCTACGAAGTGGCAAAGATGCTGAAACCGGAGGTAAGGGAACTGTTTGACACAGTGTATTGAGGCTTGTGATATTATTGCATAAATAAAATAGGGCGGACTCACACGTGATGGTCCGCCTTTGTTTTTATGCACGGGCATTAGAAAGTGCCTTATAGCATCGACTTCAACTAAAATTATAGAGTCATTAAGACAAAAACAACGGGGAAAGCCTATCCCCCTTGGCTTAAAAAGCAAGTGTGTTTTACGTTTGGGAAATTTGGCTGCAAAGGTAGGGAGTAAAATAAAACGAAATGTAAATTCGGACGTGAAAATATGTTAATATTATTAAATTTAAAATTTGGAATGTGTCTATTGTCAATTTTTTTGAAAAAATTAGGTAGCTTTGCGGAATAAAATGGCAACTGAATTCCTCGGATTGCCATGTACACACTAATAAATACCGGAAAAACATTTATGGAAGATGTAAAAATTGTAGCCCACTCCCTCATGGAGTTCCTTGACAAGAGTCCAGTGAACTTTCTCGCCGTTAAGACCGCGAAGGAAAAATTAGACAGTTGTGGATTCTGCGAGCTTGACCCTCGTGCCAAGTGGGAGCTTCAGCGTGGCGGAAAATACTATGTGACAAAGAATTCCAGTGCGATTTTCGCTTTTGTGGTAGCTGATAGTGAGCCCTCAGCAGGCTTCCGTATCATTTCAGCCCATAGCGACTCTCCTTGTTTCAGAGTTAAGCCCAATGCCGAAATCCTGACACAGGGTGGCGTGGTGAAGCTCAATGTGGAAGTATACGGCGGTCCTATTCTCTACACTTGGTTTGACCGTCCGCTTTCATTGGCCGGGCGTGTGATTCTGCGTAGCGATGATCCGCTTAACCCCATCACAAAAATCATCAAGTTTGACCGTCCGCTCCTCACTATCCCCCATCTTGCCATCCACTTCAATCGTGCTGTGAACGAAGGCAATCCTCTCTCTAAGCAGAGGGATATGCTTCCAGTTATAGCAATAGTGAAGGATGCGGTGGAGAAGGACAATTTGCTTCTTAACCTCATAGCCGAGGCTGCCGGATGCAAGCCGGAGGATATCCTCGACTTCGATATGTCGCTTTACGACACTACTCCGGCTTGTCTTGTCGGTCTGCATGACGAGTTCTTGACTTCGGGACGTCTTGACGACCTGAGCATGGTCCATGCGGCGTTGACTGCGTTGACTGAGACATCGTCAACCAAGCAGACTCGTGTTATGGCAATTTTCGACAACGAGGAGACCGGTTCGGGCACAAAGCAGGGCGCGCATTCTCCGGTGCTCAGCCAGATGCTTCGCCGAATTGTGGAATGTATGGGGGGAAATGAGGAGGACTACATCCGTGGTATCAACGCTTCGTTCATGGTATCAGCCGATAATGCTCATGCTTTCCATCCCAACTACCCGGAGAAATACGACCCGACCAACCATCCGGTGCTCGGTGGAGGTCCTGTGATAAAGATAAATGCCAATTGCAAGTATATGACCGACGCCGATTCTGCGGCTGTGTTCCGCAGCATCTGCGAAAAAGCCGGTGTCCCAGTGCAATACTTCGTAAATCATAGCGACGTGGCCGGTGGCTCAACTCTCGGCAACATCCTTACCTCGCAAATCGACCTTCGCGGTGTAGATATGGGCGAAGCTATCTGGGCTATGCACTCAGCTCGTGAAACCGGCTCACCCCTCGACCACGCCTACACAATCGCCGCCTTCAAGACTTTCTATGATTTGTAATCAAGGTATAACATTATCATAGTACAATATATAAAATAGCGCACTCAGGTATGTAAAAAATTGCATATACCTGAATGCGCTATTTTTATGAATGTCATGATTTATTATTCGACCCTCCCCTGATTAGCTCTTGTGCCTTAAAAATTTGCTATAATTTCCTGATTGATTAAACTTATTTACGCAATAATTTGAAAAATTAGCGATTAGGCATAGGCGGTTGATGCGCCCAATTTAGTCATTTGATACTAAGCGGATTGGCGTTCCATGCATCATTCTTCGCATTAGCACATCAAATATAGTGTCCATATTGTTGCGCCTGTTGAAGCGGAAATGAAATTCATCAAGATATACTTGAAGCCTTTCTTTTGTGCAATGGTGGTTAATTCCTCGTAGCCATCCTTTGATGTTCATAATATGAATATGTATTTGAGGGAAGGCATTTCCCTTATCCGATTTATGCTGTTCGATATTATACTTGTCTTTTAGGGGCAAATACCCTCTCCATTCATCAGTTATAACCCTTGCTTGTGTGGATATATATTTCTCAAAGAAAGGTCTGAATGATTTTGATGAAGCATTTTCGATTACATGGGCATAAGCCCTGCCGACACCATCAGTGACAATCTCTAAGGCAACCACTACAAGCTTTTTAGCCGTTTCAGAAGAACGTCCCATAACACCCTTTTGTTTATGAAAAAAATATTATAAATAAACTTCTCATTATTGGTGCTTGTTAAAAAGTATAACATCATGTTAATGGTGAAGATTTATCACGTTAAAGTTATAAATTTATGAGAATTTTTGGGATATATGTAATATTGACGGCAATGGTGTGCAGCTTTGGTGTGTCAAGTAAGGCGGAATCGATTGCCGAAAGGCAGACGGTGGGATTGGTGCTCAGCGGCGGCGGGGCGAAGGGTATTGCCCATATCGGCGTAATCAAGGCTTTTGAGGACAATGGCATTCCGATAGATTATATCACCGGAACATCCATGGGAGCAATAGTCGGCGGGCTCTATGCTTCGGGGTATTCTCCGGAAGAGATGATGGAACTTATCGAGTCGAAGGGCTTTGCATATTGGTCCACCGGCAAAATAGACCCTGCGTATGTCTATTATTTCCAGACTGACAACACCAAGCCTTCGTTCATAAATCTGAACCTTGGCAAGGACTCCACGTCAATCACCTCGGTGCTTCCGATGAGCCTTATTGACCCTATTCCGATGAACTATGCATTCTTTGAGCTTTTTTCACCCTACACTGCGCAATGTGATGAAGATTTCAATCGCCTCTTCGTGCCATTCCGCTGCGTCACCTCCGATGTCTACGCCAAACACAAGGTTGTGCTGAAGAGCGGCCCGCTCGGTGACGCGATAAGGATGTCAATGTCGTTTCCCATGGTATTTGAGCCGATTAAACTAAATGGAGTGCCAATGTTTGACGGCGGTATTTACGATAATTACCCGGTCGACGTGATGATGGAGGAATTTAATCCTGACCGTGTGATTGGAGTCAATGTCGGTTCAAAGGATGCACCCCCAAGCAGCCGTAATATGATGGCTCAGCTTGAGGAGATGATCATGCAGCCTAACGATTATCCATTCCCCACCGACAAAGGGGTGAATATCCGTATTGACCTTGATGAGTTCAGTCTTCTCGACTTTGACAAGTGCTGTGAGATATATGCTATTGGCTATAAGCGGGCTATGGAGATGCTCGATTCGGTGAAGATGAAAGTGCAAGCTCGTGTGCCGGTGAGTGAGGTTTCTCAACGCCGCTCTGCCTTTAAGTCAATGACTCCACAAGTGAGAGTGGCAGAGGTGAAAGTTTCAGGCGGCTCGCCTGATGAAAATTCCTACCTGCGGTCATTCTTTCGCCATCGAAAGCATGAAAAGTATCTCACTATCGATGAGACCCGTGACGCATATTACCGTGCCGTTTCATCAAAGCAGGTGCAGAATTTCGTCCCCACACCTGTCTATAATGCGGTTGATAGTTCCTATACTCTCGACTTTGATGCTGTGATTAAGGATAAGTTCAATATCGGAGTGGGTGGCTATATCTCATCTAGTACCAACAGTATGCTCTTTTTCAATACCGGGTATAACACTCTAAATTATAATTCGATTAAAGCGAGTGCTAGCGCGTGGCTAGGTCAGAGCTATCTGGCGGCCATGGGCGATTTCCGCCTTATGTTCAATACTTACCGTCCGTCGGAACTGAATGTAACCGTGGTCACTTCTCGACAAAAGTATCACGAAACCGACAAACTTTTCTACCAGATTAACGAGCCGGATTTTATTATCCGTTCCGAATCGTTTTTGGATTGCTACTATTCAACAGCGTTGGATCTTCGCTCAGTTTTCAATGTCGGGTTGGGGTACGGGCATCTCACCGACCGTTATTATGCCAATATCCGTGAGCATGACATAACCGAAGGTCGTGATAAGGGAATTTTTGACCTTGGAAAACTTTCTGCCGATTGGGAGAGAAATAGTTATGATAATCGCTATTCACCAACGTCGGGCTACGAACTGTATGCGCGTGCGGCTGGTGTAATCGGGCGCTATCATTATCGCCCCGGACAAACGGGTGAAGTAGAATACGATAAATCGCTCTCGTGGGTCCAGGCTGATTTGTTGGCTACTAACTATTGGAATTTCGGAAAATATTTCTCCCTTGGAGGAATGGCTCGTGCATTCCTATCCACCCGTAAATTGCTACGCACCTATGATGCCTCCATCGTCGCTGCCACAGCTTTTCATCCCACACCCTCGAGCTACAACCATTTCAACCCTGCTCTTCGTGCCAATTCCTTTGCCGCCGCGGGTGTAATGCCGGTGTGGAAGGTGACAGGTACTCTTCAGGTACGTGGCACTTTCAATGGTTTCTTACCGTTGAGAAAAATCTGTTATGACCCCTCAACTAGAGGTGCTTCATATGGCAGCTGGCTAAGCAATCCCGAATTTTTCGGCGAAATTCAGGTCCTCATGGCATTCTCATTCGGCACCGTCAGCGCCTACGGCAACTACACCACTTCCCCCTCGGGCAATTGGAATTTCGGAATCTCAATCGGAGCTTTCATCCTCGCCCCCAAATTCCTCCGCTAACCACACGTTCCTCCGACCCATCCCCTCTCGTCACTGTCATCCTTGAAATAATGTGTAAGTCCCTAACGCATTGACACACTCTTGACCTCGCCAATTTTTTTGAGATTAAGTAATCTTCCAAAAATAACTTTCATAAAATTGATACCAACTTATTTTTTTAGGATTACTTGGTGTAACAAATTTTGAAAAAGTTACGTCATACTGTTTGAAAGCGCTTTTCAAAACATGATTGTTTACAGAAAAAATCTCAAAAGAAATGAAAAGACTTATTCTACTCACCGTTATATCCCTACTGCTGGGAACTACCTCTTTCGCTATCTCAGCTCATGCTGAAAGCGTAGATGATATTTTCAACGAATTTTCGACCGTCCCAAACGCCGAATACGTCAATGTCAATCCATGGCTAATGCGGCTTGGCAAGATGTTCATGGATGATGACCCCGACACATCCATCGTCAAAAAACTAAAATCAGTGAGAGTCCTCGACCTTGAAAAATGTACCCCTGCACTTAAAACCAATTTCAAGGACAGAATTAGCAAACTCTCCACTAAAGGTTATGAAGAGATGGTTCATTCGCGCGATAATAATGAAAAAGTAACAATCTACGCAAAGATTGACAACGACTTTATTCGCAGTATGTTGATCGTATGCGTAGGATCTAAAGATTGCACTTTGGTTGAGATAAATGGTAAATTCAAGATGGAAGATATACCCGGAGTAATAGATAGCCAAATGCCAAAGCACGATGGACGCCGCTGAATTTAAGCAATCGTTTCTCCCTTACCACAGGCAACTTTACCGTATGGCTTACTTCTTAATGGGTAACGTGCAAGATGCCGAAGATATGGTGCAGGACTGCTACATGAGGCTTTGGGATAAACGAAACGAGCTTCATAATCTACAGAATCCGGCTGGTTTTTGCATGGCGACTTTGAAAAACATTTGTTTCGATCACCTGAGGAAGGCAAGGATTGATAAAGCCGACAATCCGCCCGAAGAATATACCGTAGCATCTGAGGAGAATTTGGAGAAGGCTATAGAGGCACAAGATGGAGCCACAACGATACTTCATCTTATCGAAAAGCTGCCGACTCCTCAACGGCAAGTTATCACATATCGCGACGTTGCCGGTATGCCATACGAAGAAATAGAAAATGCCACAGGTCTCTCCCCCGGTAATGTGCGGACTCTCCTCAGCCGTGCCCGCAAAAAGATTCGAGAACAATACATCCAGCTTCTGAACTATGAACGAAAATGAAATAAATAATATACGGCGACTACTTGACAAGTATTATCTGGGTCAAACATCCGAATCGGAGGAAAATACCCTACGGAAAGTGTTAAGAGATGAAAATATTGATCCATCCCTTGAAGTTGACCGCGAAATGTTTAGGCATCTCTCATCTGCGGCCGATGTGCTGACTCCGGTCGGATTGGAAGCCCGACTGAGCAAAGCAATTGACTCACGAGCTGACTCTGAAATGAAAGCTGAATCCAATTATAAGAAGCTTAGGCTGTTAGGTTGGCGAAGCATCGCAAGTGTAGCCGCTTCTATTGCCATGCTGATTTCATTAGGGATATTCTTTGAAAGGAATCACGCTACCTCACCTGAGCTGCTGACGGGAAGTGGTTTGACCCCTGAAGAGACATATGCCCAGACCGAAAAGGCTTTAATGATATTCGCAGATGCACTCAACAAAGGCGTCGATGGTGTAGCCACCGTTGCTAAAACATCTGAAAAAGTGAAGATGCAGGTCGATAGCACTTTCCATATAATCGAGCAGGTTCAGATTATGGAACGGATATAGACCTTGAGATAAAATGTAAATTTAATAATTCTGCACACGTACTGATTAAATAACGAATAAAATATAACTAAAATATAACTAAAATATAACTCAGATATGAAACGAATATACTTACTCACAACCATGCTCCTCGTGTGCGCATTGTCAGGAATGGCACAGCTATCTAAGGTGTTCGACAAGTACGTCGATGTCGATGATGTCTCTTCGGTATACATCTCCAAAACGATGCTTCGCATGATGCCCGACATGAAAACCGATGGTATGAACATAGGAGGAGCTGCAAGCAAAATAGATGTAATCCGCATCCTCACCACCGAGAATGCTGCCATGGCGGTAAAACTCCAGAAGGATGTCACCACGCATTTCTCACCAAATGGATTTGAAGAGCTAATGCGTGTGAACGAAGGTAAGGAGAAAACAGCGATTTACATGAAGTCCAATGATAACGACACCAATGAGTACGTAATCATAAACGCAGAGCCAACAGAGTTCAACCTTATTCAGATAGTTGGCACACTAAAGCCCTCCGATGTGCAAGGGATGATTAAAAACTAAAATCGACAAGAGAAACAGGACACAAATTCATCTATTTGCAACCAATTAAGGCTGAAAAAATGTGAACATTTGTTTGTTAAAAGAGGTTATATTTGCAGATGCATTTACTTATTTCCTACAAGGAGGGTAATGCATCTGCAATTTCTTATTTATCACATCCTTATATCATATTAAGATATAATCACGTTTCAATATATTTATAATAATGGTTGTACGCAGATTTTTATTTTCGATTGCGATTATGATAGGCATAAGTGCCTACGGACAAATATCCGATACACCCGACAATGGCGTAATGACACTCGAACAGTGTCGTAGCACTGCACTTGCCAACAACAAAAGTCTCCGCAAATCCGCTAAGAATATCGAAGCGGCCAGATACCAGAACAAAGAGGCCTTCGCTGCCTATCTCCCATCGCTCGACTTTGTGGGAGGATATATGTACAATCAGAAGGGAATAGCCATTATCGACAAGGACCAGTATCTCCCTGTCGAGAATTTCAACCTTGAAAAACAGGGATATGAAATTAGCGTAGTAAAAAATCCTCTTACGGGTGAACCGGTCAAAGTGAATGGACAGTATGTGCCAGAGCAAGTGGCACTTCTCCCAAAGGAGGCTTTGGAATTCGACATGCACAACGTGTTTTTTGGTGCGGTTACACTGACCCAGCCGATATACATGGGGGGTAAAATCATCGCAATGAATAAAATTACAGGCTATGCCGAGCAGCTCGCACAGCGTATGCACGACATCGAGGCACAAAACATTATCTACGCCGTCGATGCCGCTTATTGGCAAGTAGTTTCTTTAAAGGCAAAACAGAAACTCGCAGTAAGCTATGTGAATCTGCTTGACACACTCCAACACAACGTGCATCTCATGGTAGAACAGGGTGTCGCAACCAAGCGCGACCAGCTCACCGTCGATGTCAAGCGAAATTCAGCCGAAGTCGATCTTACCAAGGTGAACAACGGGCTGGTGCTTTCACGCATGGCTCTTGCCCAAGTGTGCGGACTCCCCCTGAATAGCGTATTCATGCTTGCCGACGAGGACGCCGAGGGTATCACCTCATCCGCACCCGTGGCCAAAGAATACAATATGCAGGATGTATATCGTAGCCGCGAAGATATTCGCGCTCTCGAGCTCGGCGTGAAAATCTATGATGAAAAAGCAAAAGTGGCTCGCGCATCAATGCTCCCCAATCTAGCTCTTGTAGGCAGTTATTCATTCTCTAACCCCAACGTATTCAACGGATTTAAGAATCGTTTCAACGGTATGTTCTCTGTGGGGGCTATGCTCACTGTGCCCTTATGGCACTGGGGTGGTAACTATAATAAATACCGTGCGGCAAAGGCTCAGACCGTTGCTGCACAACTTGAACTTGACAATGCAAAGGAATTGGTTGACCTGCAGGTTAACCAAGCATCATTCAAGGCTCAGGAAGCGATGAAAACCTATCGTATGACAGAGTCGAATCTTGCCGAAGCGAATGAGAACCTGCGATGTGCTGACCTTGGTTTCCGCGATGGCGTGATGACAATTGACAACGTGATGGAAGCTCAGACTGCGTGGCTAAAAGCTCACTCCGAGAATATAGACGCTCGCATTGACATTTACCTATGCGATGTATATCTATCCAAAGTACTTGGTATGCTGACAGTTGAAAATTAGGTGGGGGATAAAGAATTAAAGAAGTTAAACGCTAAAATAAAAATCAAAAAAATATGTCTGAGATAAACAATAATCCTTCAGCCGCAGCTGAAAAGCGTGAGAACAAAGTGCTCATGATGTCGCTGGTCATTCTCGTGATTCTATGTGTTGTGCTTGCTATAATAGGTTTTTGCTTCCTAAATAAACCGGCAGAAATCATTGAGGGACAAGCCGATGCGACGTCTGTTACAATTTCCGGAAGGCTTCCCGGCCGCGTAATTGACATTTACGTCCACGAGGGCGACATGGTGAAAACCGGCGACACGTTGATTCACATCCATTCATCCCTTGCGGAGGCACAACTCATGCAGGCTCAGGGGATGGAGACAGCCGCACAGTCACAGAACAAGAAGGTGGATTCCGGCACGCGCAAGCAGATTATCCAATCGGCACGCGACATCGTGGCTCAAGCAGCCGCTGCATTGGAAATAACACAAAAGACCTACCAGCGCATGGAAAACCTGTTCAAGGAAGGCGTGATTTCAGAACAAAAGCGTGATGAAGCAAAGGCTGCCTACGATGCGGCCTTGGCAGCTCATAATGCGGCAAAAAGCCAGCTAGACCTTGCCGTGACCGGAGCGCAGAAGGAGGATAAAGAGAGCGCTGCCGCTATGGTTAATGTCGCTAAAGGGGGTGTGGCCCAGGTGGAAAGTCTGCTTGAAGACCAATATCTCCTCGCACCATGCGATGGACAGATTGACCAAGTTTATCCCGAAGTAAGTGAACTTGTGTCACTCGGTGCGCCACTGATGAGTCTATTGAAACTCCAGGATAAATGGGTGACATTCAACGTGCGTGAAGAATATCTCAACGACATGAAACTTGGCAATGAAATCGAAGTAATGATTCCCGCCCTCGACAAGAAAATCACAAAAGCAAAGATATACTACGTGCGCGACCTTGGCTCATATGCCAACTGGCAAGCCACTAAAGCGACAGGCCAATGGGACAGCAAAACATTTGAAGTAAAAGCCCGCACCACTGATAACCTTCCCGACTTGCGTCCGGGTATGACCGTGGTATACTTCTTAAAATAATTCGATTCCAAATTTCGCACCAATGTTTAACTCACTCAGACGAGGTATTATCCAATTAGCATCCCGCAAAATCTACATCACGATGATGGTGATTGTTCCGATTGCTTTCACCCTCTTTTTTGTCAATTTGATGAATGAGGGGTTGCCGCTTAAGGTACCAGTAGGGATGGTGGATCTCGACCATTCAGCCATGTCACGCAAAGTAGGGCGTTCGCTCAATGCCATGGAACTAATCGACATCACCGCAGATGTCGAGAGCTACTGCAAGGCTATGGAGAAGGTGAGAAATGGTGAAATTTATGGCTTCTTTTATATCCCCGTCGGATTTCAAGAGAAGGCTTTGAGTGGAGATAAGCCTACATTGACTTTTTACTCCAACATGACAATCTTCGTGCCGGGCAGTTTGACGTTCAAAGGCTTCAAGACCATAGCTGTGACTACTGCCGGTAACATTGTTGCAACTACCCTCACATCAGCTGGGTTAAATGAATCGTCAGCCGCAGCTATGATTCAGCCTTTCAACGAAGATATTCATCCGCTTGGAAACCCCTGGACCAATTATTCGATTTATCTATGCCAGTCATTTATTCCGGCGATGATTGCTCTGTTAGTGATGCTTATTACCGCGTTCAGCATCTGCCAAGAGTTTAAACAAGGCACCTCGGTAGAATGGCTTGCCACCGCAAAAGGAAACATCGTAGTGGCAATTGCCGGAAAGTTATTGCCTCAGACCATTATCTTTTCGGCCGTCGGAGTGTTCATTCAGTCCATCCTGTTCGGGTATCTTCATTTTCCGCTCAACAATCACCCATCGCACATGATATTTGCGATGATACTGCTTGTGACGTCGTCACAGACCTTCGCTCTTTTGATCACCGAGCTTCTACCCAATGCCCGACTTTCGATGAGCATCGTGTCACTAATAGGGATTTTGAGTTTTTCGATTGCGGGATTCTCCTTTCCGGTTGACAAAATGTATGGCGGCATAGCCATTTTTTCCTATATTCTTCCGATACGCAACTATTTCCTAATATACATTGACCAGGCACTCAACGGCATTCCATTATATTACTCACGTATCTACTACATTGTGATGCTTGTAATTATGTTAGTGCCGGTAGTCGGACTTAAGAGGCTTAAGAAGCGTTGCCTCAATCCGGTGTATGTAGAATAGGAACTCAATGACAAAAGGCTTATGAACTGGTGGAAAAGTTTATATAGAGTATGGCGTAGGGAGTGTCATCTGACATTCACCGACATTGGCGTGCTGCTATTTTTCTTCGCACTGCCACTTGGATATCCGATTGTGTACACCCTGATATACAACCCCGAAGTGGTAAAGGATATTCCGACAGTGGTGGTCGATAATTCGCGCACGGCTGAAAGCCGCGAACTCATGCGCACATTTGATGCCACACAAGGAATCAAGGTGATTGGCTATGCCTCAGATATGGCGGATGCTAAACGAGCAATGGCTGAGAAGAAATGCTATGGCGTGATAGAAATCCCATCCGATTATGAAAAGAAAATCGGTCGTGGTGAACCAACCACTATGTCATTTTATGGCGACATGTCACTACTGCTGCGTTACCGCCAGTATCTGTTCTCCCTTACCGATGTGCGTCTTGCCGAGGTGACAAAAATCACCGCTCAGCGACTACAACGAGGAGGGATACTAACAACTTCGGTTACAGGATTACCGGTAGAATCTGAGGCCTTTTTCTTGGGAGATCCTACACAGGGATTTGCTTCATTCGTAATGCCTGGGATAGTCGTATTGATACTTCAACAAAGTATGTTGTTAGGTATCACGATGATAGCCGGCACAGCTGCCGACCGCCGTCGCCGCAACCGCGGCATTGACCCATACGAATATGAAGCGGGCCCCGTGGCTACCGTTTTGGGGAAGAGTTTATGCTATCTCATGATTTATTTCCCTATGAGCTACTACGTGTTGGAATTTATCCCCCACTTCTTCTCCCTCCCGCACATAGGGTCATTTTCCGACTATTTTCCGATGATATTTGTGATGCTCCTTGCCACGTCTTTCCTCGGACAGACACTACAGATATTTGTCAGGGAACGCGAGAGCTCGCTGTTGGTGATAGTGTTTACATCCGTAGTATTTCTGTTCCTCTCAGGGCTCACATGGCCACGCTATGCTTTCAACAAATTCTGGCTCATGATATCTGATCTTATACCGGCGACATGGGGTGTCGAAAGTTTCATACGCATGAACAGCAACGGAGCTACCCTGGCTGACTTGTCGGATTACTACCTTGCTATGTGGGCTCTCTCAGGGCTTTACTTTGTAACTGCTGTAATCCTTAGATATTTTACATCAAAACCCCTTCAATTGACAATTGACAATTGACAATTTATTTTCGAGAGCAGAGATGATGGATTTGAAGATTTAAGAAGACTTATAAGATTTGCAGGACTTATAAGATTTGTAGGACTTATAGGACTTATAGGACTTATAGGACTTATAGGACTTATAGGACTTATAGGACTTATAAGACTTATAAGACGTATAAAAGCTATGACTTCCTAAATCATATGAAAGTTATGTTTTTGATGCGTCACGTTCAAGGATTTGGGCGGCGAGGGTGTCGGCTGAATGTACGAGTGAAACAAGGGGTGTCTGTAGCTGGGCTTCACGGTATGATTTCTCCTCTTCGGCACTGCAGCGGTCCACTGCCCACGCACCCATGTGCCATCGGATAGCAAGTATTTCATCGTCATCGAGGTCAAGGCCCATGCGGAGTAGCATGACAACCGATTTTTCCCCGTGACCGACTGGCAAACCTGAATAGTCAACCTCATACTCTTGAACCTCCTCCCAAAGACCTATCTCGTTTTTGCGCTTTCGTATCACTCGGCGGTAAATGTTGGATTTGCATACATCGTGGAGCAAAGTGCTTAGAATTACCGAATTGACCGATAATTCCTTTTCCATATTGGGACGCAGTTTAAGAATTCCCTCACGGAGGGTCATCGCCATGTCATATACATTTAGCGAGTGTTCGAGCAATCCCCCTGGGTGGTTGAAATGATTTCGTACAGAAGCGGGCGCCTCGAAAAATCCGAACGACTCCAAGTCCTCGATTACATATTCCACGTTGTCACGCCCGGTCTGGCGCAGAAGAGCACAAAATCGCTCGCGTTTTTCTTTGATTGTTTCCATTGCAAATTTTGTTCGTCGGACGGACTGTTAACTCGGCCGTCCGGATTTTTCATCACAGCGTGTAATTCATCCCTATCCTGACCATCATGGCGGGGCTGAAATGCATTTTGTCGTCACTGTGAAACAGTTTATAAAAATTTTTAAACTTTCGGTTTGTTAGACGCGAAGAACGTTTCCATGTCACGCCCATCGACCCGAAAAAGGAGAAATTACGATTGTGTCGATATTCCACTTCCAAGTATGATCGAGTGAGAGTGGTGGTATAGAGCTTCCACTTATTGTCAGTACGGAACACAGCCGACATGCCGTCCATGTCGAGAGCCGTCAATGAGGTGGTAAACTTTTCATTCCACACTCTCTTGACATTTATCTTCAATCCCGTTATCATTGACACGTCAATCTGATAAACGCCACGCAATCGCCAATTGACATAAACCATCGGAAGGATGGCGGGAATACCAAACGAATTGGTGAGCCCGGCACCGATTCCGAGGTCAAAATTATCACTAACCTCATATACTGCCGCCGCCCCGCCATTGGCAAGCAATGACTTGAACACTATGTGATTGGGACGTGCGTAAATCCCCATACCAAGCGATGCCATCAGCTTCCACCTCTCGCTCAAAGGCCGAATGTGGGTGAGGTTAAGACTCAGATTTAGAATCTTGTCAGGCACGTAGGCCCCGGCGATTCCGGTGTTATTCAGGCTTGCATATTTTGAGGAGAGGGTTAGAGCCCACATCTTTACGATTTTCCTATCTTCGTCGAGTTCGTAGGAGAACGGGAGATTTGCAAGAGCCGTCACTCTAACCATGGAGCCATCCCCATGGTTATTGCCATCACTATCAATCAGCGAGGATGGTGAAACATAATCGGAATTAACCTGAACCTGTGCCACCGATATGACCGCACTAATTAAAAGCAATATGACGGACTGGAATCGCTTTGTATGTCGCTTGTATGATGAGTTGTTTAGCATCTGTGAATAAACCTATATTTAGGTGAACAGATATTTCACCCTTTAAGTTTACAACAAAATGCTAAATGTGACAATTTTGTGCGCAAATTTACATAGAATTGCGATATTCTGTGTAAATTTGCACACAGAAAATGCGCTGAATATTACGCAGTACTTATATAGTTTAGAATTTTCGAAGTCATGACACGAAAATATGATTACCTTGTGATTGGCTCTGGCATTGCAGGGATGAGTTTTGCGCTAAAGGTGGCCGGTCACGGATCCGTAGCTTTGGTGTGCAAAAGTACTCTTGACGAGGCAAACACTGCCCTCGCCCAAGGGGGTGTGGCATCGGTGACCAACCTTGAGGTCGACGATTTCGACAAGCATATCAAGGATACGATGATCGCCGGAGACTATCTGAGCGACCCAAAGGCGGTTGAGATAGTGGTTAAAAATGCACCCTCGCAGATTTGCGAATTAATTAATTGGGGAGTTAATTTCGATAAAAAAGAGGATGGTACTTTTGACCTCCACCGAGAGGGAGGACATTCCGAGTTCCGAATACTTCATCATGCCGATAACACCGGCTACGAGATTCAGCAGTCGCTCATTCAGGCCGTACGCAACAATAAGAATATCGACATATTCGAGAATCATTTTGCCATTGAGATTATCACACAGCATCACCTTGGAAAGATTGTGACACGTCGCACTCCTGACATCACTTGCTACGGCGCGTACGTGCTTGACACCAAGAGCGGTGAGGTAGACACGTTCCTTTCTAAAGTCACACTAATTGCCACCGGGGGTGCCGGTGCGGTATATCAGACCACCACTAACCCTCTCGTAGCTACCGGTGACGGTATCGCAATGGTATATCGTGCCAAAGGCACTGTCAAGGATATGGAATTCATACAATTCCATCCCACGGCTCTCTATCATCCCGGCGACCGTCCATCGTTCCTGATTACTGAGGCAATGCGCGGATATGGCGCAGTGCTTCGTAACAAGAAGGGCGAAGAGTTTATGCACAAGTATGACCCGCGTCTTTCACTTGCCCCTCGTGACATTGTGGCACGAGCTATTGACTCGGAGATGAAACTTTATGGCGATGAGCATGTGTATCTTGATGTTACCCATAAAGATCCGGAAGAAACCAAGAAACATTTCCCGAATATCTATGCTAAATGTCTGTCGCTTGGTATTGACATTACTAAGGATTACATTCCTGTGGCACCCGCAGCCCACTATCTGTGCGGAGGTATCAAGGTTGACACCAATGGCGAGTCCTCGATCCGTCGCCTATATGCCGTGGGAGAATGTTCTTGTACCGGTCTTCATGGCGGTAACCGCTTAGCGTCCAATTCGCTGATTGAGGCAGTCGTCTATGCCGATGCAGCAGCGCGTCATGCAAAAGAAAATATATCGCACTATGATTTCCGTACTGATGTCCCCGAATGGAACGATGAGGGAACGCGTCACCCAGAGGAAATGGTGCTTATCACACAGAGCATCAAAGAAGTAAACCAGATAATGGGAACCTATGTGGGAATTGTGCGGTCAAATCTACGTCTTGACCGTGCATGGAACCGCCTTGACATACTCTACGAAGAGACTGAGAGGCTGTTTAAATGCTCAAAGGCCTCACGCGAGATTTGCGAGCTGCGTAACATAATCAATGTCGGATACCTGATCATGCGCCAAGCTAAAGAACGCAAGGAGTCGAGAGGACTGCATTACACTGTCGACTATCCTCCCGTGCCTCACGAAGTGCAGGTTTGAGCTTGATGCGACTTTTCTCATGTTCAAGTGTTATATGGTTATATGACACATTTTTATAGACATATAGTATGCGTTGCGATGGCTCTTGTCGCGCTTTGCGTGATGGGGCAGGATATTCCTATGCCTGAGGTCAAGGTCGGCTCAGGGCGTGTGAAGCCGTTACAGGGGTACTATATTTTTAATGAAGATGGAGAGGATAGACTGATGCTTGTATTGGCGGAGTTGACAGTGTTCCCTCCTATGAAGTTTAAAGATAAAAAGGAGGAAGAGTTTTATTGGCGAACTGTCAGAGACGTTAAAAAAACGCTCCCATACGCAAAGTTGATTTGCGAAACCCTCATAGAAACCTACGAGTATATCGAAACATTCCCGACACAAAAGGAACGGGAAGACCATCTTAAAAAAATGGAAGGTGCTGTGTTTGAGCAATATAAGCCCGTTTTGAAACAATTTACCAAAGGCCAGGCCCAAATGCTCATCAAGTTGATTAATAGGGAGACGAATCAGTCAAGTTACAATATCTTGAAGGCCTTTCTCGGCTCGTTCCGTGCCGGTTTCTGGCAGACGTTCGGAAGATTCTTCGGGGTAAATCTCAAAACAACCTATAAGCCGGATAAAGACCGTAAGGATGCGATAATAGAGCGTATAGCCACTAAAGTCGAATTAGGTCAGCTTTAGAGTGTGCCTAGTAAGGCTACAATTGCCATACAAATAGATACGTATCTACATACTTAAAATATAAAATGAGAGCGTATCAAATAGAACTATTTGATACGCCCCATGATTAACGGACTATTTTCGTGGAATATGAGATCCCCGGAGATGATATCGACTTTAGGGATATTGATAACTACTCCTCAGAAAGAATAGAGGGAGCAGTATAGGTACGGGCTCCCAGCTCCTGGTCAAGCATATATAGCCCCATGCCGTCATTGCCAATCAGGGTAAACTTATCGATGAGCTGGCGTGCATTATCCTCTTCCTCAACCTGCTCAGAAACAAACCAGGCGAGACGGTCGCGGGTGGCATAGTCATGCTCAGCCTCAGCAAGCGCATAGAGATTGTTTATGAGAGATGTTACCTTTTGTTCATGCTCAAGAGTTGCCTTGAATGCAGCGAGTGGTGATTCCCATGTGGTGGGAACAGCGTCGATGGCCTTAAGTTCAACGCGTCCGCCGCGTTGATTGATATAGTTCATGAAGATTGTGGCATGTGCCTGCTCTTCCTGGAATTGAATCTTGAACCAATTAGCCACACCTGAGAGACCTTCAGCCTCAAAGTGCATACCCATAGATAGATAGAGATACGCGCTCCAGAATTCGGCATTGATTTGCGCATTTAATGCGTCTTGAATCTTGTTGTTTAACATGATTACAAATATTTAGTTGAAATGTGTTGTTTGCTTCACAAAATTACATTGTTTTTACACAATAACAAAATTTTTGTTAATTTGTTCATTTGCAATGGTAGAAAATGGCATTTTGACACTCTGTCAAAATGCCATTTTTTGAGTAGTCTTTTCAATCAGTATTCCTGTCATATTGCATCGTCCTCGACGGTTTCTATTTCTTCGCTGTTAGGAATAGAGGTGGAGTCATCGTCGGAGGTAGCGGATTCAAGTTTCTTCATGATTGAGAAGATGAATGTGGCAGATAGGAGACAGATTACTATTAAAATTCCCCATATCATAGCCACAGGCATCTTGCCCCATAGAAGCATCGGTATGGACACCAAGTAGTTGCCAATTGCTGTTGCGGCAAACCAACCTCCCATCATTGAGCCTTTTAGTTTGGGAGGTGCTACTTTGCTGACAAAGGAAATACCCATCGGTGAAAGAAGCAACTCTGCAAAAGTAAGAAGTAAATATGTGCTGATTAACCAGTTAGGCGATACTGATCCGTTAGTGCCAACAAGCCCGATTGAAGCGCATACCATCACCGCATAGGCTCCCCCGGCCATCACCATGCCGTAACCAATCTTACGTGGAGCCGATGGCTCTTTACCTTTCTTTGCAAGCCAGGCAAAAAGAACCATTGAGAAAGGTGTGAGTGCGACGACATAGAACGGATTAAACTGCTGATACATTGCGGGGTCAATGCCATGTACTACTTGCGGCGTGTCATGGTAAATGAATATTAACGTTACCGCGGTGGCAATAAGGAAGAGACCGGAAATAATACGCCCCTTTGTAGTGGAGCTCTGAATGAGGCCGAAAAGTGAGTATACGCCGGTAGCGATGGCAACGAGAGCCCAGATATTAAATCCGATACGAGTCCATCCGGCTGCATCAGGTGACGTGCAACTTTTGGCAAATTCAGTGAGGGCCTGGCCATTTTGGTGGAACACCATCCAGAAGAATATCACCACGGTGAACACGAGGAGAAGTGCGACTACACGCTGTTTGGTTTGCTCAGGAGTAAGCTCTTTAACCTGCTGGGCCGCTGATTGCTTACCCGAATCTTTCTTATCCGTAATGATATGCGCATAAGTGCGACGGCCAAGGAAATAAATCAAGAAACTAATCACAAGCGATGCGCATGCAAGGGCAAATGAATATGTGCATCCGGTGGAGAATGTCGAGATGTAGTCATTTGCAAAACCAATCAGGGTATCATAAGCCACGTTGCAGCTTTCGGCGAAGTTAGAGAGATAGCCTGAGAGGAAAGCTGCAAGGTCACCTCCTTGTGCCATACCATTTTCCGTTGCAAACTCCGTCATCGCCTTTAGTTGCTCTGCGTCAGCAGGCATATTAGTGAAATTGTCAGTGTCGATACACCAATTGCACACAGTGGCAGCCATAGGATTGTTGGTGAGAAAACCGGCACTGGAAAGTGCGAGGTTCTTCAACCCGACAGCAGCCATCGGTGCAAACATAGAGCCCAGGTTGATAGCCATGTAAAATAGCGAGAATGCGGCATCGCGGCGGTCGCCATAGCGAGAATTATTGTATAAGTCGCCCACCATCACCTGAAGATTTCCCTTGAAAAGCCCGGTGCCAATAGCGATGAGCAAGAGTCCACCGAGAAGTATCATCAACGAAGCGTCGGAGCGGACAGGAGTTGGCGCTGACATCAGGGCATAACCCACAAACATGATGCAGATACCCGTAACCACGCATTTAGAGAAGCTCCACTTATCAGCGAGCCAACCGCCCACGAGCGGCATGAAATATACAAGGGCGAGGAAAATTGAGAAAATCTGGCCTGTCCAGGTGGCATCAAAGCCAAACTTAGCCTGGAGGTAGAACAGGAAAATGGCAAGCATTGTGTAATAGCCAAAGCGTTCGCCGGTGTTGGCCAACGCCAGCACATACAAGCCGGCGGGTTGATTCTTAAACATAGGAGACAAGGATATTTAAAAGCGAGCGGGTTGAAATAACCCGCTCGCTTAAGGTTATGAGTTTTTATAATGTGTATTTACAATAGCTTATGATTTACAAGCTCGTAAGAATTACTTAGTAACTCTCTCGAGCCAGTTGACCATACCGAGCATTACACCCATAGAGATAACGCAGACGGTGAGGAACATAGCCCAGGCAATCCATATAGGACATGCGTTATAAACTAACGGACCGATCCATAGGAATAAGTTTCCAACGGCAGTGGCGCCGAGCCAAAGCCCCTGACAGAGACCCTGAAGATGTTTCGGGGCTACTTTGGAAACGAAAGAAAGACCGAGAGGTGAAATGAAAAGTTCAGCAACTGTCAAGAAGAAATATAGCACAAACATCACCCAAGGTCCTGATTTCATCGCATCGGCTTCAGCAATCGGGAGTGCCTTGAACACTTCGGCGGAGGGATAACCCTTGATGATTGAGAATGCCATCAGGAAGAGGTAAGCTACAGCTGCAAGTCCCATGCCGATGGCAATCTTGCGGGGAGTAGAGATTTCTTTACCTCTACGGGCGAGGGCTGAGAAGAACCACATAACCACAGGAGTAAGGACAATCACATAGAAGGGATTAAGAGCTTGCCATATTTCCGGTTGGACTGAACCGGTCTGCACAAAGTCACGAGCAAGAAGCGAGAGAGAGGCGCCATTCTGGTGGAATGAGAACCAGAAGAAGATAACGATGCCGAGCACTGCGAAGAGGGCATACATACGCTGGCGGATTTCCTTAGCCATGGCAGCTTTTTCCTCAGCGGTGTACTGAACGGACTCTCCCTTTGCTTTCTTTGCAGGCGAGGGAAGGGTGTTCTTTGAAGCAACAAATATGCTGAGAGATATGAGCATTGCAGCCACAGAGGCAATGAAGGAGTAATGTATGCCGGTATTAAACACGTTCAAATATGTAGAACAGAATTCCGACACATTTGCAGCAGCATCACCTCCCACCGCTGTGATAAGGGCGTAGAGGTTGTTAAGGTTCTGAGTGTCCATGCTGTCACTGAGGCTGAGGTACTCATGGCAAAGCGCGGGGAGTGACGCATTGTAGATTAGACCGTTCTCACCGAGCCACCAGCTGCGTAGCATCGGTGCTACAAAAGGAGCTATGACACCGCCGATGTTGATGAACACATAGAAAATCTGGAAACCGGCGTCACGCTGAGCCGCATAACGCGGATTGTCATAGAGTTGACCTACGATGGCCTGGAGATTACCCTTGAACAGACCGTTGCCGAATGCGATAAGGAAGAGGGCGCAGCAAGTGAGCGTTAGCAACCATACATGATTTTCGGAGGTCGCGAAAATTGGGATTGAAAGTACAATGTAACCGGCGCACATGATGAACAAACCGGTGATGATTGTCCCCTTGTAATTTCGGGTTTTGTCGGCAATAAGACCACCGACGAGACTCAATACATAAATTCCGCAATAGAAGCAGGAATAAATGACAGCACTTGTTTCTTCTTTAAGGCCGAATTTAGAGCAAAGGAAGAGCACGAGCACCGCATTCATGATATAATATCCGAAGCGTTCTCCCATGTTGCTCAAAGCCGCGGGGATAAGACCCTTGGGTTGATTTTTGAACATAATTATTTAAGGTGTTAGTGATTAATCGACTAAACTTTGATGAATGGTATTAAACTCGGTTAACAAATCTGCTTACAAAAATACAAAAAATAATCGGTGAAATCATAAATTTCTGATAAAAAGTGCTATAATTTTGTAATTTTGCAGTCGAAGTACTGAAATTTGGCAGGCAGGTCCCTGACATTTGACTCACTATTGATTGAAATGAAAGAGAAGGAATATATAATAGGGTTTGAAAGCGAGCGGTTGGGATATGGGAATATTGTGTTACACAATCCTCACCGGCTTGGTGTGGTTAAGGGTGTGACAGTAGTGCTTGGAGAAAATGGCAGCG
Organism: Duncaniella sp.; assembly: GCA_023664955.1. GTDB lineage: Bacteria > Bacteroidota > Bacteroidia > Bacteroidales > Muribaculaceae > Duncaniella. The sequence goes on along the minus strand of JAMPEV010000001.1, from coordinate 566,346 downwards.
GCAAGACCACCCTTGGCACTATTCTTGAAAAAGGGAGGTATGCTTATGGTAACCGGTTATGCTTCGCCGATGAAAAAATAAAGGTCAAAATGCTTTCATTTACCGACATACATGCTCTTAGCGGTATGGAGGTGCAATATTACGAGCAGCGTATGGAAGCAACTATGAACGACCTTGTGCCTACTGTGTCCGAAGTCATGGGCAATAAGGTCAATAATTCGCAATGGGTATCGTTAACTGAATCTTTGGCTCTGGATGACGTGTTAGACAAGAAAGTGAATTACCTTTCAAGCGGAGAACTAAGAAAATTATTGCTGATTAATGCCCTAATCGAGCGGCCGGATGTGCTTATTCTTGACAATCCCTATATTGGACTTGATGTTGCTTCTCGTGGTGAATTTGACACCACTATTACGAAGGTAGTGGCCGGAGGTGTCTCAGTAATGTTATTGTTGTGCGATGGCGCAGATATTCCTGAATACACTGATGCGGTTATCGTAATGAATCAGTGTGCAATCTCAAGTTTGCACACTGAGCATAAGGAGATTGAGTGGCTCAGATGCAACATATCTGAAGATGACTTTACACCGGAAGCGATTCCTGCCCGACCATCGAAGAATGAAAAAATTGCGAATCACGAGATTACTTTTCAAATTCGCAATGGGCATGTGAGATATGGAACCAGGGAGATTCTTAGCGGAGTGGACTGGTGTGTTAGGCGTGGCGAATGTTGGTCGCTGACTGGCCCTAACGGTTGCGGAAAGTCATTGCTTCTCAGTCTGATATGCGCCGACAACCCTCAGGCCTACGCCAATGACATCACCCTCTTTGGCCGCCGACGCGGCACGGGTGAAAGTGTTTGGGAAATAAAGGATTGCATCGGATATGTGTCGCCGGAGATGCAACTGTATTTCCGCTCATCGTCAACAGTGATTGAGATTGTTGTGCAGGGGATGCGTAATTCACTCAACAAGTTCAAACCAATGACTGAGGGGGAGACGGCAGTAGCCCATAAATGGATGGAACTATTGGGGATAGAAATGCTCTCAGCCCGTAGATTCACCGAACTTTCAGCGGGGGAACAACGGCTCGTATTGGTGGCGCGCGCACTTATCAAGCAGCCGGCACTACTTGTCCTTGACGAGCCTCTCCACGGTCTCGATGGAAGCCGTAAACGCAGGGTGAAGTCAATAATCGACGCTTTGGTTAAACGCAACGGCTGCTCCCTGATTTTTGTAACCCATTATACTTCAGAGCTTCCTACCTGCGTGATGTATACCAAAAAATTAGTGAAAAATTTATAGTTCCAAAAATTCTACATATAGTATCAGGCCATATGACTAAGATAAGTATACCACATTCCCGCCTCGCCAGAGCCAATTAAGAATACTAAATAGACATCATTGTCTTGAAAAACAAAGAGATACGTCAACAGCAAAACCACAGTCAAAGATTTTTGCGCTAAATATTGTCGTATATGCGACAAATTTTGTATCTTAGCGACTTTAAAACTAAAACCTCTTACCAATAACATGGCATCTCATAGATATTGTGTGATAATGTGTGGCGGTGTCGGTAGCCGTTTCTGGCCCTACTCACGCGAAAACCGTCCCAAACAGTTTATTGACTTCCTCGGTACCGGACGTTCACTCCTGCAGATGTCCTACGACCGTATTCTTCCTATCGTGCCAAAGGAGAACGTTCTCGTGGTGACAAACGAAAAATACGCTCATCTCATCCGTGAACAGCTACCTGACATTCCGGAAACCAACATCCTGTTAGAACCGGCGCGTCGCAACACAGCTCCATGCGTTGCCTGGGCTGCTTACCATATAGCGGCAATCGATCCCCAGGCATCAATGATAGTTACCCCCAGTGACCACCTAATCACCAACGAAAGCGTGTTTATCGATTGCGTGAAGAGAGGGTTTGACTTTGTGGAAACTCACGACTCCCTTCTCACTCTTGGTATAACCCCAACTCGTCCAGAGACAGGTTATGGCTACATCCAGATAGGTCAAGAAGCCGAGGGGGGAATCAGAAAAGTGAAGACTTTTACTGAAAAGCCCAACCTCGAACTTGCAAAGGTGTTCCTGGAGTCGGGGGAATTTTTTTGGAACTCAGGGATTTTCCTTTGGAAGGCCTCGACAATCATCGATGCGCTGCATAAGTATTACTCTGACCTCACGGCTTTATTCGATAAAGGTAAAGTATGCTTCGGAACATCCGAAGAACGCTGGTTTATCGAACAGAATTTCCCCGCCTGTCCTGCTAACTCCATAGACTATGCCGTGATGGAGAAGGCCGATAATGTGTATGTGGAGTGTGTAAGCTTCGGATGGAACGACCTCGGAACTTGGAGCGCACTTTACGATAATTCACCAAAAAACAGTGATGCGAATGTGACTCAGAATTGCAGAGTACTCGCCTATGAATCATCCGGCAATATTTTTGCAGTGCCTCAGGATAAGCTTGTGGTGGCTTACGGAATGAAGGACTACATTGTAGCCGATGCAGGCGATGTGCTGTTGATATGTCCCAAGTCGGAGGAGCAGCGTGTTAAACTTATGGTAAATGACGTTAAACTCGCATACGAAGATAAATACCTCTAATCCCATCACACAAAAGTAGCAATGGAAGAATATAATAAGACGCCCGAGGAAGAGGAGCAGTATGTGGAATCGCAATTCCGTGAACTCCTTGACGGTTACCTTGCAAGCAACCACCGCAAGAAGGTGGAAATCATAGAAAGAGCTTTCCGATTCGCAAAGGAAGCCCATAAGGGGGTGCGCCGACGCTCGGGTGAACCTTATATATTGCATCCAATCGCAGTGGCTAAAATAGCCTCACAAGAGATTGGTCTTGGCTCTACTTCGATATGCGCTGCCTTACTGCATGACGTGGTGGAGGATACTGAATACACTGTCGAGGATATCGAGCAGCATTTCGGTAAGAAAATTGCCCAGATTGTAGAGGGGCTAACAAAGATTTCAGGTGGAATTTTCGGCGATAAGGCTTCGGCACAGGCTGAAAACTTCCGCAAACTCCTTCTCACTATGAGCGAGGATATTCGAGTGGTGCTTATAAAGATGGCTGACCGTCTGCACAATATGCGCACTCTCGGCTCAATGGCTCCTAACAAGCAATATAAGATAGCAGGTGAAACGCTATACATCTATGCGCCGCTCGCCCATCGCCTTGGTTTGTTTGCCATTAAGACTGAATTGGAAGATTTGAGCTTCAAGTATGAGCATCCGGCTGAATATGAGCGAATTTCAAATCTTATCCGCCAAAGTGAAGAACGCCGTGCCATTGTCTACAACGATTTTGCCGAGCCTATTTTGAAAATGCTTGACAACATCGGGGTCACTTACGAGGCCAAGGCCCGCCTGAAGTCAGTGTACTCTATTTGGCGAAAGATGGAGACCAAGCATGTGCCTTTTGAGGAAGTATACGACCTCTACGCCATGCGCATAATTTTCGAGCCTAATAACGAGGTGACGGAGAAGGAGATGTGCTATAAGATTTATTCGGCTCTTACCGACCTCTATCGTCCACATCCTGACCGCACTCGCGACTGGGTAACGAATCCTAAGGCTAATGGATATCAGGCTCTTCATGTCACTTTGATGGGACCTGATGGAAATTGGGTGGAAGTGCAGATCCGTTCTCGACGTATGGACGAGATTGCCGAAAAGGGTTTTGCAGCTCACTGGAAGTATAAAATCGGAGAAAGTGACGAAGAGAAGGAGCTTAACGTGTGGCTTAAGACCATCAAGGATATTCTTGACGATCCCACTCCCAATGCTATTGACTTTCTTGACACGTTGAAACTCAACCTTTTCGCATCAGAGATTGTGGTGTTTACCCCTCGTGGAGAACTGCTGACTCTTCCGGCCGGCGCTACAGTGCTCGACGTGGCCTTCTCGCTTCACTCTGAGTTAGGCATCCATTGCATAGCCGGTAAGGTTAACCACAAGTTAGTGCCTCTTTCTCAAAAACTTAACTCAGGCGACCAAGTGGAGGTATTAACCTCTAAATCTCAGCACCCTAAGCCTGAATGGATGAATTTCCTTGCTACGGCAAAGGCTAAAACTCGTCTCCGAAAGGAGCTGCGACGCGTGCAGATTCCCGTGATGGAAAAAGGAAAGAAGATTTTTGACGATTTCCTTGTCCAAAATGACATCATTTTGAATAATAAGGTGATGACAAAGATCCTCGGTACTTATCAGGTGTCAAGCCGCGAGGAACTCTTCCAAAAGCTCGGTACTGGTGAGGTGTCGATTGATGACTATCTTAACGTTAATACTTCCAAGGGTGCCCGGTCACTCGTGTCTCGACTTTTCCGACTTGGTTTCGGTGGTGACAAGATTTTGCGGAGAAATAAAATTAAAGTTGAAGAAGAGGAGACGCTAAAGCCCACTGTTTCTCAGAATTATAATACGAAAGAGACTTACGTGTTGAAATTCAATGATAAAGAACGGAATTTCACTTTGGCCGATTGCTGCCGACCCATTCCGGGCGATGAGGTGATGGGGTTCATTAACGATAATAATGAAGTGGAGGTTCATGCCTTGACTTGCCCGCGAGCTCAAGTGCTTAAAGCAAGTTACGGACCACGCATCCTGGCGACTCGTTGGGATGAGGTGGATGGAAAATTCATGGCAAGCATCCGCATCGAGGGCATTGACCGTCACGGCATCCTATCAGAACTTACTCGCATGATTTCAAATTCTTTGAACATCGATATTCGCCGTCTCAACATTGAAGCTGAAAAAGAAGTGTTCAGTTGCGATCTGGGTGTACTGGTGAGCAGTACCGCCGTGGTTAATGACTTGTGCAAGAAAGTCCTTAAAATTGACGGCGTCAAGCGCGCTGATAGAGTCAAGCTTCCTGATACAGAATGAATTATCATATGTAAGTGGGAATTTTAACTGTTCACCCAATAGAAGTGCCGGCGCAGCGAGATTCCGCTGCGCCGGCACTTCTATTGGATGAACAGTATATGTGTATTATACTTTCTTCTATGTTGCCGTGCAAGAGAATTGGTAATTTTAACACTATTTTTAACA
>JAMPEV010000001.1:548523-561174 GCA_023664955.1 Duncaniella sp. | reverse complement strand
TTAGCTCAGTTGGTTAGAGCACCTGACTCATAATCAGGGAGTCGTAGGTTCAAGCCCTACAAGGACCACACAAGGTCATAAGGCTATATGTTAAAAAACTCCGGTCATTTGATAATAAATGACCGGAGTTTTTTGTTTTAGTAATCTTCAAGGTAACTTGTGACACCCTGCCTGTTCTCATTGGCATTGCTGTTCTTCATTCAGATATTTGCTCGCTAAATGCCTTCATTAAGAAGAGATATCTGCTCAATAATAACTGCGCTAAACAAATAAATAAAACACTCACCCATGCGCGATAGCGTGGGTAAGTGTTTTGAGTTTTTATTCGATAAAGTCGCTTTGTGGCTTAGGCAGCCTTAGCAGCTTTGCGGTTGCGGCGGCTATCGGTTAGATAAGCAACGGGTGAAGCCACGTAGATTGTGGCGAGAGTACCGATGATTACACCGAAAATCATAGCGAATACGAATGAGCGGATTGAGTCACCACCGAGGATGAAAATACATACGAGGACAAGCAATGTTGAACATGAAGTCATCACTGTACGACCAAGAGTTGAGTTGATTGAACTGTTGATTGTGGTAAAGAAATCCTGCTTTGGATAAAGACCGACGTTTTCACGAACACGGTCAAAGACAACCACGGTGTCGTTAATCTGGTAACCTATAACAGTAAGGATTGCAGCGATGAACGACTGGTCAACTTCCATAGCGAATGGGAAAACGCCCCAGAAGATAGAGTAGAAGCCGATGATAGTGAAAGCAGTGAACGCAACTGCGGCAAGTGCGCCGAGTGAGAATGCCACGTTGCGGAATCGAAGCAGAATGTAGAAGAACATTGCGATAAGCGCGAGAATGACAGCGATGTAAGCATCGGTGCGCATATCGTTGGCCACAGTAGGTCCGACCTTCTGTGATGACATGATACCGATGTTCTCGTTGGTTGTTGAGAAGTCCTCGATGCTCATGCCGTTAAGTTCGTTCTGAAGCCCCTTGTAGAGGATGTCAGTGATTTCATTGTCAATGTTATCCTCGTCAGAGTCAATCTTATAGTTGGTTGATATACGAACCTTGGTATTATCATCAATAGTGATAACACTGAGCTGGGCCCCGTCGAAAAGAGGGGCAAGCTGAGCCTGGAGTTCGTGAGTCTTAACAGGGTGGTCAAATTGTACCACATAGTTGCGACCACCGGAGAAGTCGATACCCTGATTTAGACCGCGAGCGAATAGAGAGATGATAACCACGAGACACACAACTCCAACTGCCATGAAGCTAACCTTTCGGGCTCCGAGGAAGTTGATGTGAGTGTTAGTGAACATCTTGCGTGAAAGGGGAGTGGCAAATGTAAGATTCTGGAAGGGCTTAGTCTTGGCACACATTATATATATAAGGCGAGTCAAGAACACTGCTGTGAAGAATGAGCAGATAATACCGATGATAAGAGTGGTAGCGAAGCCCTTGATGGGTCCAGTACCGAAGAGGAGAAGAATTACACCTGTGATAATTGAAGTCAAGTTGGAGTCGAAGATTGCGGAGAAGGCGTTGCTATAACCATCAGCGATAGCTGTGCGGACAGCCTTACCAGCACGGAGCTCCTCCTTAGCGCGTTCGTAGATAAGCACATTAGCATCCACAGCCATACCCAATGCGAGCACGATACCGGCGATACCGGATAGAGTCAATACAGCTTGGAAAGAAGCGAGGATACCGAATGTGAAGAAGATGTTGAATATCAATGCAATGTTGGCGATGAGACCCGGAATGAGACCATAGAACATGCACATGAACACCATGAGTAGTACGAGGGCGATTACGAATGACCAAAGACCATCCTTGATAGCCTGCTCTCCAAGTGACGGGCCGATTACGGTGTCGGAGATGATGTCAACCTTTGCAGCCATCTTACCGCTCTTGAGCACGTTGGCAAGGTCCTTTGCTTCGTCGGTGGTGAAGTCGCCGGTGATTTGAGAACGGCCGCCCTCAATCACAGAGTTGACACGGGGAGCAGAGTAAACTTGGTCATCGAGCACAATGGCAACTTGCTTTTCGATATTTGCAGCAGTGATTCGTGCCCACTGGCGAGCAGCTTCGGGCTTCATGTTCATTGACACATAGTTACCACCCTGCATTGCGTCATAGTCACTGGTGGCTGAGGTGATTACGTCGCCGCTGAGAGCCGGTTTGCCATTGGTGGTCTTAAGAGCTACGAGCTGATAGATGGAAAGGTTGCGTTTACCCTTTACTGAATCATCAATCTGCACCACTTCTGGCTTGAATTCCCACGCAAGTTTGAGGTTGGCGGGGAGGATGCGCTTAGCGGCAGGAGAGGCGAGAATCATGTTGATAGTGTCGCGACCAGTCTCAGTAGAGGCGCCTACACCAATTAGATTACGGGGATTGCCAACCTGTAGGAAGTAGTCGAAAAGACCTTTACCGTTGCCGGTTGAATCGGCGCGGAGGGTGTTATCGAGCTGCTGGAGATAGGTTGAAATCTCGTTGAAGGGAGTAGTTTCGTAAAACTCGAGATTAGCGCTTGACTTAAGAAGTTCGCGGACACGGTCGTGCTCTTTCACGCCCGGAAGCTCAAGTAGAATCTGACCGTCCTTTTCAAGCTCTTGAATGTTGGGGGCAACGACACCGAATTGGTCGATACGAGTGCGGAGCACATTTGTAGAGCTGCTCACGCGGTCCTTTACTTCCTGCTTGAGAGAATTCTTGATAGCGTCCATATTGTCGCCGCGCTTCACCTGGTCCTTGAACACGACGGTGAGGTCGCCCTGGGGGTCGAGCTTGCGGTATTCATCGCAGAAAATGTCGATGAAATCAGTGCTTTTGTTTGCGCGAGCTACAGAGTCAGCGTTAACGACAGCTTTTTCAAAGTATGGATTGCCTTCAGCATTAGCCATAGAGCGGAGAATGTCGGGAACTGAAACCTGAAGGGTGACATTCATACCACCTTTTAGGTCAAGACCCAGCCCAACGCCGAGTTTTTGCACTTCGTTAAAAGTATAGCCTAAATAAACCTTCTCGTTAGCGATGTTCTTGATGTACTCGCTATAAGCTTTACGTTTAGTTTCCGAACTGTTGTTGTCCTTTGCAGCCTCAGCTTGAGCATATTCTTCAGCTTTGTTCTCATAGTGGTTGGTAACCACGGTGAACGACAGATAGAATAAGCAGATGAGAACCAGGAAGATGGCTATCACACCAGCAACAACACTTCCCAAAGATCCTTTGCTTTGCATTTGTTTAAAGTGATGTATTTAAATTGGTTATTAATATTATTTCCAGTTGTTTTCATGGGCGAAAATGGGGTATGCCCACTTTTCAGCTTGCAAATATACGAATTATCTTTTAATTAAATTCATAATAAGCTAAATTTTGTCCAAAAGTTTATTTTCTTAACAGATTCTTAACAGATTCGGGGCGTTTTAATTATGAAAGGTCATTGCGGTAAAAGAATAGGTACCACGACATCGCCGCTCCGCGACTCTGGTGGGATGGGTTGTTTGAGCTGTATTGCGAGATTGCCGGTGTGGGGTTGATATTTGATGGCAATTTTAACAGCACATTGCGAGAATGCCAGTGGGGGTGGTTATTTGATGGTGGCTTGAAGGGGTGTGGCGAGGGAGGTGTGGAAGTTTTTTAAATAGCGTTCCCAGTCCTCAGTGCCTTTTATTCCACCTTTGCTCCAGCCGGAACCCCAATAGTAGGTGTACTCATCACCGGGGTAATACTGTATATAGTTAACCATCTGACCTACAGCGTCGCCAATGGAAGGCTCAAATGGCACGCAGGCTATGCTATCGGGTTTTTGTGAATTAATGACACCGATATAAATAACACCATTACCATTGTCAGGATTATCGGTGAGGTCGGCGTAGGCTATGTATTCTTTGTCGGGACCATACATACATCCGTTGCGATTTTGCTTGTGTACCACAATCCCGTTTGCCATCTGAATGGGAGAGGTGATGCCATCGTATTTAACCGTAGTTTTATTAAGCCAGGAGCCCTTGTCAAGCGTTATTTTGCGGGTTTCCAACACTTGCCTATCACCTATAGTCAAAGGGTAACAAGTGATTTCTGCGGTGGTGCGCAACGGGCCGTTTTCAATAATATCACATTTTTCATAAGCGCAAGGATATATTATAATTCCCTCATTCACAAGTGCGTTCATTCCGGCACCGAGCGTGGGACCTACGGTATATGCATCCATTCCGTTACCATGGTCACTATGGTAAGTGATACCGCGGCGGCAATGGTCATGATAACGTTGAGCCAGTACCGGGAAGCCAACAGACTTTGTCCAAATATCATATCCGCTCACATTTCCACCGCTATTTCGATAGGCAGGGCCGTAGAGTCTGTAGCCACTTCGGTCATTCTCCCACGTATAATCATCTTGGAAATCGTGGCGAATTTGGCTAACGCATATTGTGTCATAAGACTGCGGCACGCCATCCTTAATGGTGAATTTGACAGTTTCTCCACTTTTTACGGAAGCCTCAACCAGTAAAAGTCCATCGTGAGTGAGCTGGTAGGGTACCTCATAGCCGTTCATATCCGTCACTATAAAGCCCTTAGGGAAAGCCGACAGCACTTGCGTTGCATCGGCTTCCACCACGCAATTATTACGGTCTACCCCCGATGGATTATGGATGGAAAGAGTCCTTGTTGCTGCACTTGCGTTCAATGAGGCGGCAATTATAGCGATTGATGTTATTATACTTGAAAACTGTGTCATCATTTGGAAAAATTGAAAAATTTCATTGCAATTGCACAAAGTTAATACATTTTAGTTAAAAAGGCAAAATGACGGTGTGATTAAAATAATAAAATGAGAATAATGAAATTTATGAACTTTTTGATTAACTTTGTAGCGGTGTCGGTGATGAGCCGGATTATGAGCCATGGGCCATTCAATACCAGAGATTCAATAATGTAAAATTATCATTTCTAAGACATGAATAATAACAGAATTCCGCTTCTTGGGGTGCAAAAGAAGCTTCTCGCAGTAGCCACAACGGTAATGCTAATATTATCAGCCACAGTTGCATCGGCGACTCCAAAAAATGACAAGGCAAACACAACTGTAGAAAACGGGAAATTTGAAGCCGGCGACGGCACCTTCCTGCTCAATGGAGAGCCGTTTGTGGTTAAAGCAGCTGAGCTTCATTATCCACGAATCCCGCGTGAATACTGGGATCATCGTATCAAAATGTGTAAGGCTCTTGGTATGAATACGATATGTCTCTATACATTCTGGAATGCGCATGAGGCGATGCCGGATGAATTCGACTTTACAGGTAATAACGACCTGGCCGAGTTCGTGAGACTATGTAAAGAGAACGATATGTATGTGATACTGCGCCCGGGCCCCTACGTGTGTGCAGAGTGGGAGATGGGTGGATTACCTTGGTGGCTATTGAAGAAAAAGGATATCCGCCTGCGCGAACAGGACCCATATTTCCTTGAACGAGTTGACAAGTTCCAAAAGGCTGTAGCTGACCAGGTTAAAGGGATGACTATAGCCGACGGAGGTCCGATTATAATGGTGCAGGTAGAAAATGAATACGGCTCGTATGGTACTGACAAAGCGTATGTTAGCGACATCCGCGATATGTTAAGGGCGAATTTCGGACCGGATGTAACACTATTTCAATGTGACTGGTCCTCCAATTTCCTCAACAACGGTCTTGATGACCTTATCTGGACAATGAATTTCGGTACTGGTGCCAACATTGACCAACAATTTGCCAAACTGAAAGAGGTTCGCCCTAATAGCCCGCTGATGTGCTCAGAGTTCTGGAGCGGCTGGTTCGACAAATGGGGAGGTAATCATGAGACACGCAAAGCCGACGATATGATAGCCGGACTCACCGAAATGCTCGATAAAAATATCTCCTTTAGTCTATACATGACCCATGGAGGCACCAACTGGGGACACTGGGCAGGAGCAAATTCACCCGGCTTTGCTCCAGACGTAACCTCCTACGACTATGATGCGCCTATAAGCGAATCCGGAGTCGCTACGCCTAAATATGTCGCACTACGTGAGGCTCTATCAAAATACTCTGACAAGAAGCTTCCGGCCATACCTAAAGCAATTCCCACAATCAAAATCCCGGAATTCAGCTTCACCGTAGTAGCCCCGCTTTTCCCAAACCTCCCCAAAGGAGTCAGCGATGGCGAAATAAAGACAATGGAAGAGTATGACCAGGGATTCGGAAGCATTCTTTACCGCACTACATTGCCTGGAACTACCACGCAGAGTGTGTTGGCAATCAATGACCCGCATGATTACGCACAGATATTTATAGATGGTAAACTTATTGGAAAGATGGATCGCAGGCTTGGTGAAAAGAGTATTGTAATCCCGCCTGTGAAAGAGGGATCCCAACTTGACATTCTTGTTGAAGCGATGGGCCGTATCAACTTTGGCCGCGCCATAAAGGACTTCAAAGGTATCACAGGAAATGTGACACTAACCGAGAAGCGAGGCACCCACGACTTTGTATGTGACTTGAAAAACTGGGAAGTATTCAATCTCCACGACGACCTTGAGTTCTATAAATCAATGGAATTTATGCCTATAGGAGCTTTCAGCGCAGGTGAAGACGGACGATTGCCCATCGGTGTTTACCAGGGAACCTTTGATGTAAAGAAACCCGGCGACACATTCCTTAATTTCGAAACATGGGGGAAGGGTCTAGTGTATGTCAATGGACACCCGCTTGGGAGGATTTGGGAAATCGGTCCGCAACAGACACTCTACTGTCCCGGATGCTGGTTGAAGAAAGGCGAGAATGAGATACTCGTATTTGACATCGTAGGTCCGAAAGCTGCCAAGAGCGAAGGTTTGAATGAGCCGATATTGGATAAATTGCAGATAGCAAAGCGATTGATTCACCGTGAAGAGGATGAGAACCTTGACTTGACGGGAGAGAAACCGGTAGTAGAAGGCTCATTCGAACCCGGCAACGGATGGCAGGAAGTTAAATTTCCCGCTCCGGTTAAAGGGCAGTTTGTGTGCATTGAAATGCTCAATTCTATCAATGGAGATGATAATGCTGCTATTGCGGAATTATATCTTATTGACAATGAAGGCAGTCGCATTTCGCGCGAACCATGGACTGTGCGCTATGCCGACTCAGAGGAGGTGAAGAAAGGTAACTATGCTGCTGATAAGATATTCGATTTACAGGAATCAACATATTGGTCCACAGTCAAGGGGGTTAAGTATCCCCACACGATAGTGTTTGACCTCGGGTCGGAAAAAGTCCTCACAGGGTTGCAGTATTTACCACGCATGGAATCGGAAGTACCCGGAGCAATCAAGGACTACCGAGTGTATGTGAAGACTTCGGATTTCAAGTATTGATGACCAGAGGTAGGTATGAATCTTCCGAAAATTTTGGGAGGATGAGGGAAAATAAGTAATTTCGCAGTAAATTTTAAAACATACAACTGATTAAAATGTTGTATTAGTGAACTTCAGAAAATAACTTGGGACACTCTGCTTGTTCTCATTGGCATCTATGCCGTTCTTCATTCAGTTATTTAGCTCGCTAAAAGCCTTCATTCTGAAGAGATATCTGTTCAATGATAGCTGCGCATCCTATCCCTATTTAATTTTTTTACGTTCACTTAGCAAATCATCAATCAGTACATTATAAAAATAATAAATGAGCAACATATTACTCGAGGTCCGTGACCTCCATGCCTCAGTTGAAGGAAAAGAAATATTGAAAGGCGTTAATCTCACCGTAAATGAGGGTGAGGTGCATGCGATTATGGGACCAAACGGTTCAGGGAAAAGTACTCTTTCAGGAGTACTTGCCGGGAATCCGGCTTATACAGTGACAGAAGGTGAAGCCAAGCTCCATGGCATCAACCTTCTTACCCTCCCCCCGGAGGACAGGAGCCATGAAGGACTTTTCCTCTCTTTCCAATACCCCGTGGAAATTCCGGGGGTATCAATGGTGAACTTCATGAGGGCGGCCGTCAACGCCAAGCGTAAATATTTCAACGAGCCTCCATTAAGTGCCAGCGACTTTCTAAAGCTGATGCGACAGAAGCGCGCTATCGTGGAACTCGACAATAAACTGGCATCACGCTCCGTCAACGAGGGCTTCTCCGGAGGCGAAAAGAAACGCAACGAGATTTTCCAAATGGCAGTTCTCGAGCCCCGTCTTGCCATCCTCGATGAAACAGACTCCGGTCTCGACATTGACGCCCTCCGCGTGGTGGCCGGAGGTGTCAACAAACTCAAAACATCCAAAAACGCCACAATAGTCATAACCCACTATCAGCGACTTCTCGACTATATTCGTCCAGATTTCGTGCATATTCTATATAAGGGACGCATCGTTAAAACCGGTGGACCGGAACTTGCCCTCGAACTTGAGGAACGCGGGTATGATTGGATAAAAGAAGCTAATGAATAATATGGACAACGCCCTTAAGCAATATATCGACCTTTACAAGGGGAACAAAGCCGAGATTAATGGCAATTCCGCACATGCAATGAACCAATTGCGTGAGGATGCCCTTCATACCCTTGAGAATGGAGAACTGCCAACACGACGTACTGAAGGGTATGAGAAAACCTCAATCGAGGAAATGTTTACACCCGATTATGGCGTGAATATCTCACGTGTTAACATACCGGTCGATGTGGCAAATAGTTTCAGGTGCGATGTGCCAAATCTCTCAACACTTCTAGGGTTCGTGGTAAACGATTCGTTCCATCCCACTTCAAAATTGGAGGCGAAATTGCCAGAAGGTGTTATTTTCAGCTCGCTACGTCTGGCGGCAATCGAGCATAAGGAAATAGTGGAACGTTACTATGGGTCTATTGCGCCATTGGGTGATACAGGCGTGGCTCTGAATACGCTTCTTTCTCAGGATGGCGTGTTTATTTATGTTCCAAAGAATGTGCATATCGACCGGCCATTGCAGCTCGTCAATATCTTCTGCGCTCCGGTAGCCATGGCAGCTTTCCGCCGAGTGCTTGTGGTGCTTGAAGAGGGTGCGCAATTGCAACTTATTGTGTGTGACCATACCCAGAACGTAGACATCGATTTTCTTGCGTCGCAGGTTGTCGAGGTTGTGGTGGGTGAACAGGCGTCATTTGAAGCATGCTCAATCGAAGAGTCATCGGACCGCACTTCCCGCTTCTCAAAACTTTTTATCTCTCAACGTGAGGGTTCGCAGGTGAAGTTTAACAGTACAACACTTACTTGCGGAAATACTCGAAATGAATTCGTAATTGACCTCGTTGGGGAGCATTGCGACACACTTCTTGCAGGTATGGCAATCGGGTCGGATAAGATGCACATAGATAATGATTCGGCAATCAATCATAAAGTGCCTCACTGCAAGAGCAACCAGCTATTCAAGTATGTGCTTGATGATGAGTCAACAGGAGCTTTCGAAGGGAGCATTCTCGTTTCGCCGGGTTCTCAATACACAGAGGCATACCAGAGCAATCGCAATATCCTCGCATCGACGGCCGCAAGAATGCATTGCAAACCGCAGTTGGAAATCTACAACGATGACGTGAAGTGCTCGCACGGTGCGACCACCGGCCAGCTTGACAATGATGCCTTATTCTATATGCGCACACGCGGAATACCGGAAACAGAGGCACGCACCATGTTGATGCAGGCATTTATGATTGACGTGATAGAAACAGTTCATATTCCCGGATTGCAGGAACGACTTCGCCACCTCGTAGAGCGTCGTTTTGCCGGCACATTGGGCAATTGTTCTTCGTGTCATGAAAAATGTTAATCCAATATATCACTCCATGGACATTGAAAAAATTCGCGAGGAATTCCCGATTCTTCATCGCACAATATATAAGCATCCTCTCATTTATCTTGATAACACTGCCACCTCCCAGGCACCAAATAGTGTCGTCGATTCAATAGTAGATAGCTATACTCGCACCAAGGCAAATGTGCACCGCGGAGTCCACACCCTTTCGATGGAAGCGACAGAACTGCAGGAGGGGGCTCGTAGAAAAGTGTGTGAATTTATCAACGCATCTTCAATCGAGGAGGTGATTTTCACTCGTGGCACCACTGAGTCGATTAACCTTGTGGCTTCTTCCTATGGCGGTGCCAATTTCCGGGATGGTGACGAGATTATCCTATCAGTAATGGAACATCATTCCAATATTGTGCCTTGGCAGCTGCTTAAGCGACAGAAGAATATCAAGATTCGTGTCATCCCAATTAATGAATGCGGCGAGCTTGACATGGAGGTGTACCGCTCACTTTTCAATGAACACACTCGTTTCGTGTCGGTGTGCCATGCGTCAAATGTGCTTGGCACTGTCAATCCTGTCAGAGAGATTGTGGAAGTGGCTCATTCCCATAATGTCCCGGTGCTAATTGATGGCGCCCAAGCTGCACCGCACATTCGCCTTGATATGCAGGAGCTTGACGCTGATTTCTATGCATTTTCTGCTCATAAGATGTATGGACCTTCGGGGGTTGGTGTGCTTTATGGAAAGAAAAGCCATCTTGAAGCTATGCCACCCTATCAAGGAGGTGGTGAAATGATTGAGTCTGTATCGTTTGAAAAGACAACCTACGCAGAATTGCCATTTAAATTCGAGGCGGGGACTCCGGATTATATTGGTATTACGGCTCTTCACAGGGCGATTGACTTTATTGAGGGGTTGGGTATTGAAAACATTGCCGCACATGAGCACAAACTCCTTGAATATACTACTCAAAGGATGTTGGAGATTCCCGGAATGAGGATTTTCGGCACCGCTCCCGATAAATGTGCCATAATCTCGTTTCTCGTTGATGGTGAACATCATTATGACATGGGGATGCTACTCGACAAACTTGGGGTGGCTGTCCGCACCGGTCATCATTGTGCGCAGCCGTTAATGACTTCTCTTGGTATAGATGGTACAGTAAGAGCCTCGTTTGCCGTCTACAACACAATTGAGGAGTGTGACAAATTCCTCTCAGCCCTCAAACGTGTGGCAGAGATGCTACGGTAAGGTGACTAATGAATTTCTGAAGTCAAGTAAACTTCCTAAAATATCTTTGTGAATTTTATTCATCTTTTTGGTCTTTGCTATTTATACATTCAGTTGCATAGCTCGATATGCGCCATCAAGCTAAAAATAAAAATACCTCAGAAATCTTTCATAAAATTTATACCAACTTATTTTTTCGATTACTTAATAAATTAATAGTCCGGCAAATTAAGTCCGACACACAGATAAAGTCGTTCGATTGTGGCGATGCCAATTTGAACGACTTTTTTATTTCTGATACCATAAATTATCTTCAATCTATGATGGCATTAATCTATTTACTTGAAGATGAAAATCAGAATTATACCTTAGCCTATTACAGTCTTCTTAATGATAAAAAAAATTTTGATCAAGAGGATAAGCATTTTTGGGATATACTTAACCGAAGGATTGCCAACAAAAACGTCGCAAAGAGTATCCAGCAATTAAGATAGGTCGCCTTGCTGTCTCAAAAGATTATTCAGGTAATCATATCGGAGAGGCAATATTATTGCAAATTAAACACATGTTTTCGACAATTCGCTTGTGGGTTTAATGGTTTCTTAAAGATACAAATTTTTTCTCGTTTTTACAATGCTGTAAATCCAAAGGACAAATGAAATGCCGGAGAAGTCTATCTCCGATGGGGTTAAGTATTTTGTCTATCAGCACTTTAGATTTATTGAAAATCACGAGTATTCCCTGCACACCCGACAATTTCAACGTTCTTCGTATATCTATAACGTAAATGTAGTCATAATAGTGTGATTTTAGGCAATTTCCAGTGTTAAAAATTGTCATCGGCTACCACCCCATAATCGAGAGTACAACTTAGGCGGGTACTTGTACTCTTACTTGATTCCTACTTGGCACCTACTTGGTCTTTTAGTTGGTCTTTTTATATCGTACATATATTCTACTGTGCCATTTTCGGAATACTGTGCCATTTTTGTCGAACCTACTGTACCCATTTTTTCGGAACTGAGGGGGAAAAAATGCGGAGGCTCACGAGTGCGGACGCCGACCACAAGCACAGCGTCACTTGACGTTCCTCCCGGACGAAGTAACTTCGCACGTCAAAACGCCTGTCCCTGCCGAGGCTCAAAATCTTCAATGGAAAGAACCGGCCATCGTTGACTTTTGCCGTTTCAAAGTGCCAGCCTTGAAGCGGCCACAGTTGTCGTTTGCAGACCGATATTCCAAAGAGAGGCGACAACGCGAGAGTCGAGCGAAGGCTTGCCCTCGCTTTGCTCTGGCGTTGTCGCCGCCTCCGGCTTCAGCCGGGCATCATATCCAAAATCAGAACTGCCCGAAGCTGAATCGGTGTGCAGCACGGAATCAGTCGGGCAACCGGTAAACAGCACATCGCCTAAATTTTCATATGATTTGGGAGCAAGCGGTGGCTATAAGGTTGCGTTAGGCAATACGCCCGGCGCACTACCTCACGCTCCTGTCGCCACGGCTTGAAAGCCGCTAAATTTTCATAAACAGTTGAGACAAATATAATTATGACACAATTATTATTGACTACATTTATCGATAATCCAAAATACATTTCAGGGCTGGAGCATGAAATTTAACTTTCCTTAAAGACCTTGGCTAGATAGT
>JAMPEV010000001.1:519553-548423 GCA_023664955.1 Duncaniella sp. | reverse complement strand
TGAGTCGGGTAAGGGCAGTATACGTTTGTTTAAAATTTAAATGAAAGAGCCGTGTGGTCATGTGAACTTTTGGGAGATAAAAGTTGTTAATTATTAAAATTGATTGTAACTTTGCATCGCTTTCCGGAAATATGTTCTTAATATATCTGACTAACTTAGTCAGACGGAATGTATGACGAATTTATTATTGTCAGTAATCTGTCAGGGCGCTATGTTCTGATTGCGATGCACGATTCAATCAGTTAATTTTTCACGGTCAATGCTTATTGTACCTAAATCTTAAGTATCTAAAAAATAACTAAGGACGCTTTGCTTGTTCTCATTGGCATCACTGCTATTCTCGATTCAGTTATTTAGCTCGCTAAATGCTTTCATTCCGAAAGCATATCCGTTCAATGTTAACTGCGCATTCAGTTCCTATTTATATTTTAGGTATACTATTCAAATAAGGAAGTCGTCCAACGAGGGAATAAGGACCAATCCACCGATACTCCCCCCCACGTCTTGATATCTTAATTTTCCACGGATATCACATAAACTTAAATTTCGCCACGATGAAGCCGGTTATTAAGCTTTATTCTATTTGGCGTTAACAATGAAGAAAAGAAGTAATCTATAATTATATTAGTCCACTACATTATTATATGTACAATCTATCGGAATTATACGATATGGATGATTCTAAGCTTCGCGAAGTTGCAGAATCCATCGGTATAAAGAAAATCAATCTTGAAGATAAAGAAGCGCTTGTATATCAAATCCTTGATAAGCAGGCTATAGATGTTGCCTCCGCTTCAGCCACTAGTGGAGCCGGCAAACCCCGTCGAGCTAAGAAAGAACCTAAAGAAAACAATAAAGATAAAAAGGGCAACCGTCAACAACAGGAAAAGACCGCTGAGACGGCTTCGGCAGACACAGCCAAGCCTGCTGCAGATAATCCCCAGCCCAAAAGACGTGGTAGAAAACCTAAGGTAGCCGATACTGCTCCCGTGGATACTCCGCAAGAAGATGCGTTACGACAGGAAAGCTCAGAGGCAGTAACACCGCAAGAAGATGCCAATGGCACAGATCGTGGAGAAGAGACAGTTGTAGCTCCGGCTGTTGAAGAACAAACCAAGCGCAGACGTGGCCGTCCAAGTCGACAGCATAACACGGAGCAGAGCATGGGGCAGAAAGAGAATGTTGAGAATGCCGAGAATGTCAACCTGTTTAGTGATATTCAGGAATTGCCACTGCTGGCAGAAGCAACTTCTGAGGTGATTCCGGCTGGATCTGAATCCAATGAACAGATCGCAGAAGCACGCCAGGATAATCATGTAGCTGAGGCGGTCGAAGGGAGAACCCCGAATCCAGTTCAGCAGGAATCGCAGGAGGCATCACGCCAGCAACACGGGGTTTTTATCCGCGACATTCGTTCAAAGGACTCTTCACTTGGCTCCTTCTTCCCTCGAAGCGGAGGTAAGACATTTGCTCCTCGAAGCCAGCAGGAAAAAGAAAAGGCTGCGAAAGCAGCTCAGGCTGCCGCTGCCGCAGCTCCGATAGTACTTTCTGAACCCGGTACTGAAAAGCCACAACCCCAGAATAATAAGAAGAACAAGAAGAATCGAAATAAAAACCAGCAGCAAGACTCTGATAATCGTCAGAATCAACCCAAGCAGGCTCAGTATGATTTTGATGGGCTCATCGAAACTACAGGAGTGCTTGAAATTGTTCCCGAAGGTCATGGATTCCTTCGCTCAAGCGACTATAATTACCTAACCTCTCCCGATGATGTGCTAGTAAGCCAGCAGCAGATAAAACAATATGGTCTAAAGACCGGCGATGTGGTCGATGCCACAATCCGACCGCCTAAGGAAGGGGAGAAGTACTTCCCGATGTCGATGGTTAAGAGCGTCAACGGCCGTTCTCCGGAGTATATCCGCGACCGAGTAGCATTTGAGCATCTCACACCCCTTTTTCCGAATGAGAAATTCGACCTGACGTCCGGTAGAAGCAGCAATATTTCCACACGCGTAGTCGATATGTTCTCACCAATCGGTAAAGGACAGCGTGGTCTAATTGTGGCTCCTCCCAAAACCGGTAAGACAATTCTGCTAAAGGATATAGCCAACGCAATAGCTGAGAATCACCCGGAGACATATATCATGATTCTCCTCATCGATGAACGCCCTGAGGAAGTGACTGATATGAGTCGCAGTGTTAACGCCGAGGTGATTGCGTCTACATTCGACGAGCCGGCAGAACGTCATGTTAAGATTGCATCTATCGTCCTTGAAAAGGCGAAAAGAATGGTGGAATGTGGTCATGATGTGGTGATACTTCTTGACTCAATCACCCGTCTTGCTCGTGCATACAATACATGTGCGCCCGCTTCCGGCAAAATTCTCTCCGGTGGTGTGGACGCAAATGCCCTTCAGAAACCGAAAAGGTTCTTCGGAGCTGCCCGTAATATCGAGAATGGCGGTTCGCTCACCATCATAGCAACTGCCCTCACTGAGACTAGCTCTAAAATGGATGAGGTGATTTTCGAGGAATTCAAGGGTACCGGTAACATGGAACTTCAGCTCGATCGCAAGCTCTCCAATAAACGCATATTCCCGGCAGTCGATATCATGGCGTCAAGTACTCGTCGTGATGACCTTTTGCTGCGCAACGAAACGCTCAACCGTATGTGGATTCTTCGCCGATTCCTCAGTGATAGGAACTCCATTGAAGCAATGGAATTCATCAAGGACCGCATGGAACGCACATCGGATAATGATGAACTCCTGCGCACTATGGGTGATTAGTCTTCGCAAGATATAAGTGAACCTCGATTAACCAGGGATTACGACCGGCTAATCGAGGTTCATTTTGTTTCTGCTCAAATCTTAAGATTGTCACGAAATAGCCCACTTAGTGACTTATATGGGTTATTTGCTGGTTACCGGTATTTTGGCTATACGATTGGCATGGCGGCCGCCATCGAATCCGGTGTTAAGGAATTTCTCCACGATATTAATTGCGGTAACATTGTCAATGAAGCGTGCCGGGAGCACTAATACGTTTGCATCGTTGTGACGACGTGCCAGTTCTGCTAATTCCTCATTCCAGCAAAGAGCCGCACGAATGTCTTGATGCTTATTCAATGTCATTCCAATACCGTTGCCCGAACCACACAGAGCTATTCCGGGATAACATTCGCCGCTTTCCACTGATTCGGCGCAAGGATGGGCGAAATCAGCATAGTCACAACTATTGGCTGAATGAGTGCCGAAATCCTTATATTCGATGCCCTGGGAGTCAAAGTATCCCTCGAGCAACATCTTCATTTCATAACCGGCATGGTCACTACAAAAGGCCACCGGCTTATTTTCTTTTAAAATTGACATCTTCTCACCTATTTATTTTTAACGATTACTAAAAAATCATGATTATTAATATAGTTCATCTTCACCATCGTTTGTCACCTTATAACGCAGATGATTGAGAGGACGTAGGAGATTGCATAGCTTCTGACTCCAGTAGCTGTCAAAATCATCCTTCACCGCAACGAGGGCAAGCGAAATAGATTCGGTAGGAGCGTCACGTACCATGGTAATAAAGTTGTAAAGTACCTGGAATATATCGCTCACTCCTTCGGCAATACTTTCCCCGATGGGAGTGTCGGAATATTTCATGTCTTCTTCAAACACTTCAAGATACACATCATCTGCGCCAAGTAGTGACTCAATGCCGCGGCGCACAGACTCGTAGTAATCCTCATCGAGATAACTTTCCATATACGGTTCCTCCTCTTCGTCGGCCGGACGCATGACGTTGAGGTCAGAAGCGCTTATGTAAATCCTTGGCAGAAGTCGCAGCATCGAACATACAAACTCGCGCATAGTCATACCCCTGACATTTTCCACGCTCATGCAAAACTCATTGCATAGCCCTATAAAAGCAAGTGAATTAGTGTTTAGTTCCATATAATCCATTATTCTTTATATAGTCATAGACACCTGCGGGCAGGAAATAGTTCATGTCCTTCCCCTTTGCAAGAGCCTTACGTATGAATGTACTTGATATGTCGACAGTAGGAGCTTTAATCACATCAGCACCGTCAACAAACAGTGTGCCAATCGGATACCCGGGACGAGGGTATATCACTATTCCGAAATCTGACAAGATAGATTCAGAGTCGCGCCAATGGTCAAAAATACGCCAATTATCGCTTCCGATGATGAGTTTGAGGTGATGGCGTGGATAGCGCTTTTCAAGATAACGCAAGGTATTGATGGTATATGAGGGTCTTGGCATTGACAGCTCCAAGTCACACACTTTCAGCCCATTCGTTTTCCCGATGGCAATGTCGAGCATCGCCAGTCGTTGGACATCAGGAATTAGTTCCTCCGGATTGGTCTTCAAAGGGTTTAGCGGTGACAAATTTAGCCACACTTCATCAAACCCTCCGAATTGCTGCATATAGCTTGCGAGCATTAGGTGGCCTATATGTACCGGATTAAATGACCCACCAAGAATACCAATATTCATAGTTGCTTACTCGCCGTGCTGCCGGATAAAAATTTTTTAATTACATTGTCCACATTAGTCACTGCCTCTTCAAGGTCATCGTTTACCACTGTGACATCAAATTCGGGTGCAAATGAAATCTCATACTCCGCCTTCGATACACGTTGCTCAATTGCATCGGTTGGGTCGGTGGCGCGTTTGATGAGTCGTTCGCGCAGGGCATCCACGCTTGGCGGTTCGATGAAAATGCTGATAGCTTTCGTTCCAAACATTTTTTTTACATTTACGCCGCCTTTTACATCTATGTCGAGAATCACATTGTGGCCATCGCCTGTGATACGTGAAATTTCGCTTTTAAGCGTCCCGTAAAATCTGCCGGGATACACTTCTTCATATTCAACGAAAGCATTTTCAGCTATTCTCTTATGAAACTCTTCATTGGTTAGGAAATAATAGCTGACACCATCTTCCTCGCCCTGTCGTGGAGGACGGTTAGTCGCTGAGATGGAAAACTGCATATCGATTTCTCCGCGTTGGAGTAAAGCGGAAATAATTGTGGACTTGCCGCAACCCGAAGGTGCAGAAATTATAATTATCTTTCCTTCCATCAGCTTTTGTGGGTTACATCACATTAAGAACTTGTTCCTTAATCTGCTCCAGCACATCTTTCATTTGTACTACGAGCTTCTGCATTTCAGCGTGATTGCTCTTTGAGCCGAGAGTGTTAATCTCGCGTCCCATCTCTTGTGTGATGAAACCGAGCTTCTTGCCCTGACCTTTCGGGCCGTCCATCGTCTCCATAAAATAGTTGAGGTGCTGAGTGAGACGCTGTTTCTCCTCATTGACATCGAGTTTTTCGATATAGAAGAAGAGTTCCTGCTCGAGGCGTGACTTATCGTAGTCGACAGCGTGTATTTTAGCTAAGCCCTCTTCCATACGTGTGCGGATTTTCACCACGCGTTCATTCTCATATTGAGGAATTTCAGCAAGTAGATTGCGGATTTTATCGATGCGAACTGAGAAGAATGATTCGAGTTTTTCACCCTCCGCACGTCGGTAGTTCATCAGTGCGTCAGCAGCTTCATTCAGAGTATCCATCACGGCTTTAACTTCATCCTCGCTCATTTCGCTGCCTGAATCGGTGCGAGTCACATCGGGGAAGCGGAGAAGCACATTGTACCAGTCAGCTGGATCCGGAATGCCCAAGGATTGAGCCATAGCAATAACTTCGCCCTTATATGCCTCTAAAATCGGAATGTTAAAGCGTACGGAAGCATCAGCTGTCACCGCTTCAACGTAAACAGTAAGGTCTACTTTGCCACGTTCAAGAATGTGAGCCAATGTGTTGCGCATCTCCAATTCATACTCACGTAATGATGAAGGCACTCTTGCAGCCATGTCAATCTGCTTGCTGTTAAGTGATTTGACCTCGACTGTGATTTTCTTTCCGGGAATTTCTTTTACCGATTTCCCGAATCCGGTCATTGAATATAACATATACTGACTGTGTTAACGTTTATAGCCTCTTCATCTATTCAGGCTTGGTGAAAATAATTTCTTTGACAAAATTACAATTTTCTCATGATAAACGAGTAACTTTGTGTGACATTTTAATGAACAGCATTGTACTTTTCTTGAAATGTCCGACGAACTCGTGCTAAATATTCATTTCAATGGCTGTAATACTCAATATTGAAACATCAACCAACGTATGCTCCGTAGCTCTTACCGCTGAGGGCATGGTGCTTGCCCATCAAGAAGATATGTCGGGACGCAATCATGCCTCTCTACTTAGCGATTATATAAAATACTGTCTCGACTTTGCTGCAGAAAAGGAATTTAAACTTGAAGCCGTAGCTGTGTCGATGGGTCCAGGTAGTTACACGGGTTTACGCATCGGTCTTTCTGAAGCGAAAGGGCTTGCTTACGCACTTGATATTCCTCTTATTGGAATAAATACTCTGAAAATTATGGCTTGTCAGGTAATGTTCACGCAGGAGCTTGAAGGTGATGAGATTTTCGTGCCGATGATTGATGCTCGTCGCATGGAGGTATACACAGTCGCTTATGACTTCGCACTTAAAGAGATCATGCCTCAGCAACCCCTCATACTTGGTCCTGACAGTTATTCGTCCGTTCTCGCTGAAGGAAGGAAAGTGCTTTTCTTCGGCAATGGCAGCGACAAGGCCAAAGAGGTGATTGCGGCTTCCAATGCCGTTTTTGTACCGGATATTGTGCCGCTTGCTATCGATATGATAGCATTGGCCGAGAAAGCCTATTCCGAACGTGATTTTCTCGATATTGCATACAGTGTGCCGAATTATATTAAGGATTTTCAAGCTACTAAACCTAAGAATAATGTATTAGGGTGAACGATTTCAACGCACTTCGACTCAAATATCATAAGCAACCGGAGAAACTTTGGGAAATTCTTCAAGCAGAATGTCGATTTAAGACAGCTAAAAAACTGTCTGAAACGCTTTTGAACCAGGGTTTCATTTTCCCATCGATTACTGTGGCTGAAATGGCTACTTCCGACATGGTTGCTGATGTGCATGCTTCGATGATAAAGGATGATGAAACCGTCCTTGATATGACATGCGGACTTGGCATAGATACGTTTCATATCGCAAAACGAGCCTCTCATGTAACTTCAATCGAACTTGATCATGACTGCTTTGAAGCCGCATTACACAATTGTCAAGCGTTAAATTTGTCAAATGTTGAGATAATTGAAGGTAACAGTGTGAAGTGGTTGGCCGAGAATGATCGTCATTACGATGTTATTTTTATTGACCCTGCGAGACGTGACTCTTCGGGGCGACACTTTGCTCTTAGAGATTGCCAGCCCGATGTGGCAGCTAATCTTAGCCTCTTATTGAGCAGATGTAAACGACTCATAATAAAAGCATCTCCGATGCTCGGCATAGAAGCGGTGAAGAGTGAACTTAATGTGAGTTGCCAGGTTACGGTAATAGGAACCAGAAGGGAGTGTAAAGAGTTGGTTCTAAGCATAAAGGGTTATGATGGAGCTAATGAGACAAAGCCTTTTGATGAGGTGAAATGTATTACAATCGGTCAGGGTATATATTCCTTCACCATATCTTCTGACAGACTGGCGCATGTCGAGTATTCAATGCCAGCCGAAGAGGGCTATCTGTACGAGCCATTTCCGACGGTGATGAAGGGTGGGGGGTACCGTAGTCTTGCACAAGAATTTGGCGTGAAAAAGTTGCATCCAAACACTCAGCTTTTCTTTTCTGAAGAACTGAAAGCTGATTTCCCGGGAGAGCATTTCAAGATTATTGCCATCCTGCCATCCTCAAAGCATACTTATAAAGAGTTTCACAAAAGCTACCCTAAAGTGAATGTTGCGACAAGAAATTTCCCCCTCTCCGCGCCTCTGCTTGTCGATAAGCTTAAAGTGAAGGAAGGGGGTGATAAGATGGTATTCGGTACCACAGTTCTCGATGATAAGAAATTGCTGATTATAACCGAAATGGGAAAGTAGATATTTTAGATTATTTCCAAATTAGCGTTAAGTCGTTGGCGAACTACCTCATAAATCATCACGCCGGCAGCCACTGAAACATTGAGCGAACCGATGTTTCCAAACATCGGAATAGCAACGCGGGTATCACATTGCTTCATAGCTTCGGGCGATATTCCCACGTCCTCGGCACCCATTATGAGTGCAACGGGATCACTGTAGGTGCCTTCCGTATAATTTAAGTTGGCTTTTTCAGATACCGCAACCACATTATAACCATTTTCGCGTAGGAATTTTGCAGCCCAGGAGATTGAAGATACACGGCACACGGGGATGTGATGCAAAGCCCCGGCAGACGTTTTTATGGCATCACCGCCTACTGACACGCTCCCATGCTCTGGTATCACAATTGCATCCACGCCGGCACATTCGCATGTGCGGGCAATCGCTCCGAAGTTTCTGACATCGGTTATACCGTCTAAGAGTACGATGAATGGAAGGATTCCCGCTTCGTAAAGTTCCGGCACAAGGTGGTCAAGTCTATGGTAAGTCACGGCCGACATAAGAGCGAGTGCTCCTTGGTGATTTTTACGTGTGATTCGGTTAATGCGTTCAACCGGTACACGTTGAATCAGTACGTGTGATTTTCTTGCGGTTGAAATCAGTTCACTTGCGAGCTCGCCTTGCAAGTCCTTTGCCATAAATATTTTGTCAATTTCTTTCCCGGCTTCAATAGCCTCTATGACGGCACGGATGCCATATATATAATCGGCACGATCCATAATTGGTTATCTTAATTTGTAATTGTAAAATACTATTTTTTATCTTTCAGTAAAGACTTTGCTGCTGCGATAGCCGTGGCATTTACTGATGAACCTCCAAGCATAGCGGCAATGGCATTAACTCGCTCTTGCTCTGTAAGCTGTGCAATTCGTGTGTGAGTGGAGTCGTCATCGTCTTCTTTATATACTCGATACTGGGCATCACCTTTGGATGCCACTTGGGGAAGATGTGTGATTGCAGTGACTTGCAGGCTTTTTGATATGTCGCGCATCATTAGTCCCATCCTGTTTGCTACATCTCCTGACACACCGGTGTCTATTTCGTCAAATATTATGCTTGGTAGTTGCATCCTCGATGCGATTATCGACTTTATAGAGAGCATAAGGCGTGATATCTCACCACCCGATGCGGTGGCTCCGACCGGCATCAGCTGCTGGTTTTTATTGAAAGCAAACATGAATTTAACTTCATCAATACCCGTGGCTGACATATCGGCCGGAAGTACCATTATGTCACATTGTAAGTTTTTCATTCCAAGTGGCATCGCAATTTCTCGAAGATGCTCTCCGAAACGTTTTGCTTCGGCCTTTCTTGCTTCAGAAATTTCCACGGCAGTCTCCCTGGCGAGGGCTTTTGCGCGACGAGCTTCTTTCTCAAGGTCTTTGAGCATTTCATCGGAGTTGTCGAGGTTATCGAGCTTGGCACGGAGTGTGTCACGAAGCTGGATGAGTCCATCACTGTTATCGAGATGATGCTTGTGGCAAAGGGCGTAAATGGCGTTCAGCCGGTCCTCTATATCGGTGAGTGCCGATGGGTCGGCATTAAGGTTGTCGCTTATCCCGCTGAATGTCGATGCTATATCTAAAAGTTCTATTTTTGCTGATTCAAGTCTATCTACGATATCATCCTCCTTGTCGAGCACAGTTTCAAGGTCATCGCAAGCATCAATAGCAGTCTCGATGAGTGAAACTGCATTTACGGGGTTGACAGATAAAGCACCGGTAGCATTATTAAGTGCTGATTTTATTACGTTGACATTAGTTAGGGTTTCGCGCTCGCGTTCCAAATCTGCTTGTTCTCCCGGTTGGAGTTTCAGTTCATCAAGCTGTTCGAGTTGGTAACGTGTGAATTCTTCATCTTCACGGTCATGTTCCACCTTAGCTCGCATAATCTTTAGCTGTCGCACAGCCTCACGAAGAGCGTTATAACGCTTGGTGTATTGTGCGAGCCGTTCTCCATTTCCGGCTAATGTATCAATGATTTTCAACTGGAATTCCGGGGTGGCAAGTAGCTGATTTTGGTGTTGAGAATGAATATCAATCAGTCTCATTGCGACTTCCTGTAGTTTCGAGAGTGGGATCGGTGAGTCATTGACAAACGCACGTGACCGCCCTGCGGGGGCTATTTCTCGCCGTAAGATACATCGTTCGTCATCCCATTCTATATCTGACTCTAAGCAATAGTCACGTAGTGAAGTATATCCTTCAACTGTAAATACTGCCTCTATCACACTTTTAGCGTTGGGATTTGTCACTACGCGTGAATCGGCCCTTCCACCAAGTATGAGGGCGAGCGCACCTAATATTATTGACTTTCCGGCACCTGTCTCACCGGTAATCACATTGAATCCTTTGTGGAAATCAATGTCGATAACGTCAATTAATGCGTAATTTGATATGTGGAGTGATTCTAACACTTATTGTTGATTTAATTTTTTTAGTTTGAATGTCCAGCTGCCTTCTCTCTCTTGAATTCTGCTATTCGTTGGCTCTCAGAGGGGTAGAGTTTAGATAGAAGTTGGCTTAGATGGTTGAGCTGAGTGGTGGTAGACTTGGAATATATATTGAGGAGCTCATCGAATTTAGCATCCTTAAATATCGACAAACCTACTGACATTGGCGCCAAATCATGGATCTTGTCCATCAAATCAAGGGTGCCATCAATTGCCATTCTTCCCTTGTCGGGCGAAAGTGCCATCTGGTCAAGACCTTTTATATGATAAATATAATACAGATCTCTAATGCCGGAAGTGGTGGCATTAGTGAAAACATCGAGTATGGCGGCTCTATTTCTTATGTCTTCAAAATTCTTCCATCCTTTTTCTCCTGATGATTGGGCACGCTGCACAATCTCCTTTAGTCGTCCGAAATATAGGTCTCCTCCATGATTGGAGAAGCTGTCGAAATCAAGAGCCAGGATGAGATTGGCATAGTAGTCGAGAATGGCTGTTAGTTGGCTCTCCATTGTGTTTTCGGAGTGGATTAAAGGTTCGCTTTCGATGTAGCTAAACTCTATGTCGTCTTTGAAATTTAGCAGGGTGGTGGTATAAGATGAGTTGTATACGGGGCGTATTGACTGCACTTGCAAAGTCCCTCCTATCCTGCTTGAATTTTCATTATAGGCCGTAATGGTTAGGAACATGTTTGCTTCGACCTTCTCATTGGTTGAGAAATTTGCATCCGTCCATTTGTGGGTGTTGATATATTCGCTCATTGCCTCCTGCAATGACTCGAATATCGATTTGTTGGTGCCTTCAATCTGACTTACATTGACTTCAATGCGGCAATTCAACTCCTGTGCATTGGTATGGAAGGGCAATGCGGTTGTCAAAGTCATGGTCATGACAAGACATATTATATATGTGTATACGTCATTTGCCATGAGAGATTACAGCATCCACTATATCTTTTGCCACTTCACGTTTTGACTTCAAGGGATAATCCTTGCGTTCGTCATGGGTGAAAATTGTAACTTTATTTGTGTCGGTTCCAAATCCTGCGCCTTTGTTACGCATGGAGTTAAGTACGATCATGTCAAGATTCTTGCGGCGGAGCTTCTCGGTAGCGTTGTCAAACTCATGGTCGGTTTCCAATGCGAATCCTACCAGGAATTGGCTTTCCGTCTTCTTGCTGCCAAGCGTAGCGGCGATGTCAGGATTTTTTACAAGTTCTATTACCGGAATCTCTTGATGTTCACGTTTAATCTTTGTTTCAGCACAATGTTTCGGGGCATAGTCGGCTACGGCTGCACACATTATTGCCACGTCGGTCAAGGGGAATTCCTCTTCACATGCAGCGAGCATATCCATTGCCGATTCTACCTTTATTACTTTGATAGAAGGATTGTTAGTGGTAATAGACACTGGCCCGCTGACGATTGTGACATCAGCACCTCGCAAGGCACACTCCTCAGCGAGGGAATATCCCATTTTACCTGACGAGTAGTTGCCGATGAATCTCACAGGGTCTATTCGCTCGTAGGTGGGGCCGGCGGTGATGAGTACTTTCTTTCCTTTCATCTCCTGTCCGGTTTCGAAAAATTCCCGAAGCACATCTACTATTTTCTCTGGCTCTTCCATTCTTCCTTTTCCCACTAAGCCGCTTGCCAGTTCGCCTGATTCAGGCTCTATAATGTGGTTGCCGTAGCTACGAAGCAGGGAGATGTTGGCCTGGGTGGAGGGATGCGCCATCATGTCAAGATCCATTGCAGGAGCGATGAACACCGGGGATTTTGCAGAAAGGTAGGTGGTAATGAGCATATTATCAGCTATTCCGTGGGCCATCTTGCCGATTGACGATGCTGTGGCAGGAGCTATTACCATGCAGTCGGCCCATAGCCCTAAGTCGACATGCGAATGCCATTCGCCGGTATTGGCACTGAAAAATTCACTTACCACCGGCTTTTGGCTAAGTGCCGAAAGTGTGACCGGGGTTATGAACTCTTTCCCGGCAGGGGTAATCACAACTTGAACTTCCGCCCCGGCTTTTATGAGTAGTCGTAAAAGTGTGACGGATTTATATGCTGCGATACCGCCACATATTCCAAGTATGATATGTTTGCCTTGAAGACTCATTTCTTCATGCGTAGTTTAATGCGTGTAAAGCAGTCTTTAGTGTTTTGAGCGAAGTCGCCTTTCATAATCCAGTCGTAATAGCTGGGGTCTTTCTGTAGCACCTCGGTGGCAAGTTTTCCTTTATATTTCCCAAAGTTTATCACCTCCTCATTATTGTCGTTGAATATGAGACGGCTCATGAAGTCCACGCTGCGGTTTTGGTTTGAAAATTTGCTGAGTTCTTCCATGTCGTTTGGAAGATCGTCATATTTGTCGAGCTGTGCCATAAGCACTTCGTAGGTGGCACGTGTGTCGGCATTGGCCGAGTGTGCTCCGTCGAGCTCTTTACCGCAATAGAATCGGTAGGCGGCCACAAGTGTGCGCTGCTCTTTCTTGTGGAATATTGTCTGCACGTCAATCAGTCGTGCTTTTGAGAAATCGAATTTCACCCCTGCGCGCTGGAATTCCTGGTCGAGCATCGGGATGTCAAATTTGTTGGAGTTGAATCCGGCGATGTCACATCCGGTCATTTCTTTGGCGAGCGAACGAGCTATCTGTTTGAATGTGGGTGCATCAGCCACGTCTTCGTCGGTGATATGATGCACGGCTGTGGCTTCTGGTGGGATTTTCACCCCGGGGTTAATGCGGCGGGTCTTCTCAATTTCTTCACCCGAGGGCATCACCTTAATAATGGAGATCTCTACGATGTGATCGTTGGTCACATCGACACCGGTAGTTTCGAGGTCGAAAAACACTATCGGCTTTTTAAGATTCAGTTTCATCTTAACCTATCTATGCTGGGAGGACGTTAATTAAAATGACGAGGTTTTTAGGGTAGTGAATGACTCGCTAATTAGAAATCAGTCACACTCATTGGCATTAATAGCATTGTCAGCTGGGTGTCGGGCTTATCTTCGGTGGGGAGGATAACTCCGGGACGCGATGGGTCGGCGAGTTTGAACACAATGTCATCAGTCCAAAGCACTGAGGTTAGCTCGGTGAGATATGAGGAGCTGAATCCTATCACCATCTCATTGCCGGTGAAGTCGGCTGTGAGGGTCTCGATACCTGATGTATTATATTCATTATCAGATGCTTTCACAATCAGGCGGTCGGGGGATACTTTGAATTTAATAAGCCCGTGACCTTCATCTACGAATAAGCTGACACGGCGCACGGCTGTTGAGAAGTCCATTCGGTTGACGGTGAGTGTGTAGGGATTGTTATTAGGTATCACGCGCGCGTAGTCGGGGAATCGTCCTTTTACCAGACGGCTGTCGAAGGTGAATGTGTCGGTCTCGAAGGTAACTCCTTGCTGGGGGTCAAGGGTCACTTTCACATCTTCTCCTTTGGTGAATACGCTTCGGAACACGTTGGTTGACTTATTGGGGAGGATGAATGAGCCTTCGATGCCGGGTGCGAAGCTGCTATCCTCAAATTTCACAAGCTTATGGGTGTCAGTGGCCACGAAAATCAATTTGTCGGGCTTTACATCCCAATATACTCCCATCATTTGGGGACGCAGGGTGTCAGTTCCGGCCGCGAAGGCGGTATATTCAAGGCCCCGGAGTAGGGTAGACCCTTGGGTGGTGAAGGCCTGGAGCGAGTCGGACTGTGTGCGTCGAATCTGAGGATATTCGTTGCCGGAGACTCCGACAAATTTGTATGAGCCGTTAGGATGGCTCATCTCAATGGCAAGTGTCTCATCGTCTATGTTAAAATGAAGTTCCTGCTCGGGCATCACGCGCAAGAGCTCTACCACTTTTCGGGCATCTATACAAAACTTTCCTTCCCCTTCGATATCCATTATAGGAATGCGTGCGCATAGGGTGTTTTCACCGTCACTCGCAGTGATGGTCAGCACATTACCTTCAATCTCAAACAAGAAGTTATTAAGGATTGTCAACGCATTTTTTGCATTGATAATCTTGCTCACTGATGAGGCATAGTTATGAAGAGTCTTACTTGGAACTGAAAATTTCATATAGCGGTATATTTTTGCGTTTAATCCCACAAAATTAATTAAAAAATCTCAAATACCAATTTTTTTACCTTTAAAAACGATACTTCGTCATTATGTGAATGATATGTGAATGAACATCACCCCTTTCGGCCACTAATGCCCGGTGGGACGATGTTGTGGTATACTTATTTTAACTGCTTTGTCCTGCTTTGTCCTGTAACATCTGTAACAATTGTTACAGGAATTTTATGCCAATGACCCCTGTTCACATGGTAAAGGCCATAATCTTAAAAAAATCTATACCTGCAAATTGGATTTTAAAAAAATTTAGTAATTTTGCAAACGTGTATTAATACAAATTTAAATGTGGCGATACACAACTATCTGATTTTTGCGCATGATAACAATCTGCTCAACATCACAGCTAAAAGGTCGTGCTTCGGTAGGCCAATTTACTGCGATCTTTTGTAAAACATCTTTTAACCTGCGGTACATCAATAAATTAGAATGTATTGCAGGAATAAAAGTAATGTGACATATGCTGAGCAATGGTGTGATTTTGCCAGAAAAAGCGCGGTGAAATGTGTCAATCGGAAATGTGGTTTGTGCTTCGTGACCTCAAACGGTCCAATGCCAAAAATCCAGCATATAAGTTCCTCCCCTCGCTCGGAGTGGAAACTTTCACTCCGATGCACTGGGTAATCAAGGACAATCCGCGCGGGGGTAAAGTGCGCCAGCATGTCCCGTTTATGCCGTCGCTCCTCTTCGCTAAGTCCTCCCGGCATAAACTCGATGAAATAATACTCCACACGGAGACACTCCAATACCGATTCGTCAAAGGCGCGCCACAAGGCACTCCGATGACGGTGCCCACCGACGAAATGAATCGCTTTATAAAAGGTGTAAACCTAAGCGAAAACTGCACCTTCTACTCTCCCGACGAAATTACGTCTGATATGTATGGCCGGAGGGTCGTAATAAAAGGTGGTCCATTCGATGGTTACACCGGTAATCTCCTTCGAGCCCGCGGTTCCAAAAAGCGCAGATTGATTGTGAAACTCCAAGGGCTAATAGCTGCTGCTATAGAAGTATCACCTGAGTACATCCAGCTCATCTGACGCATTGCACCATGGACAAGATAAATATACGTCCAAACATCTAACAACTAACGATTAACGACAGAAAACGAAATGAATATAGCAGTTGCCGGAACAGGTTACGTTGGTCTGAGCATTGCCACCCTCCTCGCTCAGCACAACCATGTGACAGCGGTCGACATTATCCCTGAGAAAGTCGACCTCATCAACCAACGCAAGTCACCGATTCAGGACGAATATATTGAAAAATATCTTGCTGAAAAGCCTCTCGACCTCATCGCGACCACTGACGGCGCATCTGCCTACCGCGATGCTGATTTCGTGGTAATAGCCGCCCCTACTAACTATGACCCCGTGGCCAATCACTTCGACACCCATTGCATAGAGGATGTAATCGACCTCGTGCTGAGTGTCAATCCCGATGCCGTCATGGTCATAAAGTCAACAATTCCGGTGGGATATTGCCGCTCACTCTATAAAAAGTATGCGGCCCAAGGCAAGAAAATCAACCTTCTTTTCTTCCCCGAATTCCTCCGCGAGAGCAAAGCCCTCTACGACAACCTTTACCCCTCTCGCATCATCGCCGGAATCCCATCGACACCTGATAATACCACCAACGGGAAATACGTACGTCCCACTGGTGCATCCTCCCAAGCCGGGGCCGCCGAAATTGGGACTGGTGATACAAATCTTGAAAATGCAGCCCGTAAGTTTGTCGAGCTGCTCCAGCAAGGCGCAATCAAACAGGATATCCCAACCCTCTACATGGGGCTCACCGAGGCCGAAGCCGTCAAGCTCTTCGCCAACACCTACCTCGCCCTCCGCGTCAGCTACTTCAACGAACTCGACACCTACGCCGAGGTCAAAGGTCTCGACTCTCGCGCCATCATCGAGGGTGTAGGCCTCGACCCGCGCATCGGTACTCACTACAACAACCCCTCGTTCGGCTACGGCGGATACTGCCTCCCCAAGGACACCAAGCAGCTCCTCGCCAACTATGCCGATGTGCCGCAAAACATGATGACGGCAATCGTCGAATCCAACCGCACCCGCAAAGACTTCATAGCCGACCAGGTGCTGAAGATGGCAGGATGGTATGACTATTCCCAGAACAACCAGTTCCGTCCCACGTCCGACACCCCCAGACAGGTCACCATCGGGGTATACCGACTCACGATGAAGAGCAACTCCGACAACTTCCGGCAATCGTCAATCCAGGGCGTGATGAAGCGCATCAAAGCCAAGGGAGCCACAGTGATCATCTACGAACCCACGCTCCCCGACGGCTCAACATTCTTCGGATCCCTCGTGGTCAATGACCTCGAGCGCTTCAAGCAGCTCTCCCACGCCATCCTCGCCAACCGCACATCCCCCGACCTCGCCGACGTCCCCGACAAAATCTACACCCGCGACCTCTTCCAAAAAGACTGACCTCAATTGAATCATTTTAATGCTTAAATTTGTTATAAAAGGAATAGTTGTTATCTTTTCATGATAAATAACTTTCCTCGAAGCCCGGGTTTAACAACTACTACCCTGAATTCTAGAACAGCATAAATATGACTCAAATAATAGTTACTCTTGAAGAAGGAACAAACATGTCAATAATTGACAATGCTATAAAATTAATCAAGGAGGTTAAAAGTACCCTTGTGACTCACATGGAGTCGGGAAATTCTCATCAAAAGGCCATGAAACGTCTCGAAACATTTGACCGCCTGGCAGGGAGCGTCAAAAGTGATATGGTTGACATGGACGACGACCGCACAAAATACCTCCTGTCATGACCGTGCAAACATTTTTGGGCTTATAACAATTAACCCATAATGTACCATGGCTCATTCACCACGATTGAGGTCGCCGAAACACGGTACATTGATATAAAAATTGTTTCATCGCTTTATCGCGTTCTTGCAAAGCAAGCGACTTCGTCGATGGCGTAGTAGAGCGGAGAAAGAATTTTCAATTGACTTGATTGAATGTAGGTATTTGTGTAATTTCCTCATTAGCATTTCATTGCCCACTGAATTTCCACCAGATCACCATGGGCTCAATAACATTATTTAACTTAGTAAAAAACATGAAGGCTATGAATTTAAAAAACATTTGTAAAACGTGGGTTGTCAGTGGAATGGGCGATGACTCTGCAAATGGAGGGAAATTATCGATACCGAACTCAATAGCATCCACTGACTGAAACATCAAAGGTTCGTAACCTTTTCGCCCACCAAACTACTCTCCCCATCCGCTAAGATCATAGCTAAGCGTAACCGCCTGAAATGTAACTGACAATTCCACGCCCCAATGTAGGGGCGATACTCTATATAACCCCTGGTGAAGCGTAGCGGAGCCTGGGGACAGTAACCCCATCCAGTCGTAGGGACGTACCCCCGGTGCGTCCACCCCGAAAACCGCCCTGAACAACAAAAAATCATGGCATCTCAACAAAACAGAATATTATGGATTGATTGCCTAAAAGGTATAGCCATACTCTTAGTGGTAATCGGTCATAACGCCAACGAAACAATCGGTCGTTTCATTTACTGTTTTCACATGCCCCTCTTCTTCCTCCTTTCCGGATTCCTCTTCTCGCCAAAGCCATACACTCAACACTTAGTGAAATCCTCTAAAAGACTTTTACTTCCCTACGTGTTCTTTGTCGCATTGATTTCTTTGCCATTTCTTTGTAACTATTTGATAAAGAATGATTTAACGGGGGGGGGTAAATTGCTGCTTCGACTTATTTATGGTGGACGATTTCTCGTGGGTGAATATGGAGTGCTATGGTTCATAACCGTATTATGGTGTTCCCAAAATCTCTTCAATTTTTTGGTGCAAAATAAATTAAGAGAATATTGGATACCTATACTAATTTTTGTCGGATATTTAAGTCAACTCCTGCCCAATGTACTGCCATGGGATATTCAAGTAGTACCAATTGCCACTGTTTATATTTGGATAGGTTACCTTGTGAAACAATATGTATATCCGAAATTAAATTTAAGAAATCTCAATGTCCTATTGATTACATCAATAGCCATCTTGCTTACAATTTTCTTATTAAGAGATTTCCTTGCTCTTGATATGAAATTCAACATCTTTCCTTACTACGGCGTATCACTAATCAGTGCCACCATCTCTTCAATGGCAGTTGCCATTATCGCAATATACATATCTAAATTCAACCTTTTGAGCAAGATTTTCGGCTACTTAGGCTTAGCAAGCATGGTGATAATGTACATCCATCAATCAGTAAAATGTATCTTATTCACACGAATTGGGATGGTAGAATATCACTTAGCGGTCATTATATCTGCGATAATCATTTCATTAGCCGTTTATGAGCTTTTCAAACGATTCTCGTTCACACAGAAAATGATTTAAATTATCAAGATTTAATCGGATAAGAATTTAATACGAGGGAGATTCACGCTGCCAAGACACTCTTGCTAAATCGCGACGATTTGATTAACCTTGTCAACGTGCCTGGAAGTGGTTGTAACTTTCATGGTAAAAGCAGTCAAACTTTTCTTTAAAGTCACTAATATTCAAAGTCTTTATTGAGTTTATGGCATTAAAAATTAAGTAAATAACCGACAAAATTCATTTTTGTCAGCTACTAAATTTAATAATAATGATAAAAAGAATTATTAATTCATACAGGAGTGGAAATATTGAATTTGCGCGAATGCTTGTGAATGGAGCAACTATCTAACATCAACATAACTAAATCAATATGAATGTTAAATAATCTATAGTCTTTCATTTTATCGCACTTTTAGTTGTGCAAAAGCGTTATATTTGCACTACGATATTACAAGCAAAACCACATGGAAAGAATAACACTTTACATCCGCACAACTAAAACGGCAGGTAAGATAAAACTTCGGTTTCGTCTTACCGAGGGGCGTGCGGTACAGCTCTTTCACAAGAGTCAGATTGAGGCAGACCTTGCCGACTTGAAGAAGTTTGACATTGACGGCTCACTCAAGCCTCGCGTCACCATCTATAATGAGGAATTGAGGATTTCTATCATTGAGGAGATAGATGCCATACGGACTGCATACCGAGAACTAAAAACCGCCGGATTGAGCGAAATAGCCACCGATGTCTTTGAGGAGAGAATCGACATGATTCTAAATCCCGACAAATACAATCTCGCATCAGGAAAGTGCGCTGAGACGCTTTTGTCAAGATTTGACAGATATGTCAGAGAATTGACTGAATATAAGACAGTCAGTGAAAGCCGTCTTGTGCAGTATCGCACTTTCAAGGCAAAAATGACACGCTTCCTTACTATCTTTAAGAAGACCTCATATCTTCCCAAAGATTTCAAGCCTGAAGATATTCTCGGACTTAGGGAGTTCCTCTTGAACGAGTATAAATTTGTTGAGAAGTACCCTCTGCTTTACAACCAAATGGACAGGCGGACATTGCCTCAAAAGCCCATGCATCCCAATTCTGTCACGCTCACTCTGAGAGTATTGTCGACCTTTTTCAACGAATTGGAGAATAATGACGAGATATTGAAGTCGCCATTTCGTCGTCTTTCCAAGACCCGAAGACAAAACGTCCTGTCTGAACATTACGATGAACCATATTCCCTGACAAGAGAAGAGTTCATGACTATAATGAATACCGAAGTGCCGGAAGACTTGAAGGAGGTAAAGGATGCATTTCTTCTACAATGCGCGTTAGGATGCCGTATCAGTGACTTTATGAGAATGGATATGTCAAATGTTTCGGTATCTGATGAGGGTATTCCTTATGTTCATTATGTGGCAAAGAAAACGACCAACACATCATCGGGCCGAAAAGAGAAGACAACACCTCTTATGCTCTTCGCTCTTGATATTATCAAGCGATACGACTTTAGATTTCCGATGTTTTACAATTGCACCTATGGCAAACTGGTATACAACAAGAAAATCAAGAATCTGTTTGTTCACTGTAAGATAGATCGCCTCATCAGTAGATACGATGAAGCGACACAGAAGATGAATCAGACACCACTATATCGGATAGCAAGCAACAAATTATGCCGTAAGACCCACATCGACATCGCCAATAAGGTTCAAATCAATATGTATGCAACTGGACTTCATGAAGTTGGTAGTTCTGCGGTAGGACATTATTCGAAGTTGCAGATTCAGGACTTGTTTGTGCTCCTTTGCCTCGCGTTCAATCAGCCACAGTATAAGGTTGACAAGGATTTGAATGTGATTTCGGGAAAGACAGGTCGCAAATAGTTTAAATTCCTATTCGACAATGTTAAATTTTCAAGACAACAAGAAATTTTCACCCTTGAAATTTGTTGGAATGAAAGAAAAGTGCTAAATTTGCAGCATAGAACCTACCACGCCTCTCAACGATGCGAAACTGGTAGGTCATTTTTTATATAGACATTGCAATGAAAACTCCATATACAAAGCAGCCTATATCTGTCTTTGAACAGATTGACCTCCTTGAAGAAAAGGGGATGGAGTTCTACGACCGACAGAATGCTTCCCGAATACTGTCAATCATCGGCTATTATCGGTTCAGCGGTTACGCCTATCCATTTCGCAACAACATAGACCATAGCGGATTCATCGAAGACACCTCCTTTGAAAAAGTTTACTCAATATACGAATTTGACCGCAATTTGAAGTCAGTTCTATTTGCAGTGCTTGGACGCATAGAAATTGCATTCAGAACGCTAATAATAGACAAATTCAGTGTCGGCACCGCATCATCAAAATGGTACTCCGACAAGACACTCTTTACAGATGCAACTGAACACGCTGCATTCCTTGAAAAGATTGAATATGACATGGATGATTCAAGAGAAGAATTCATTCAGCATTTCAGAAACAATTATACAGACAAGTATCCTCCGGCATGGATAGCTTTGCAGGTTACATCCTTCGGCACTATCATCAAACTGTTCCGTAACTTCAACAGGAAGAGTATTCAAACGGAGATAGCTAAATATTTCGGGTGCGATAGCGTTGATCGATTTGTGTCGTGGATGAATACTCTTGTATATCTGAGGAATATATGTAGCCATCATGCTCGTTTGTGGAACAGACCTATCAAAAAACGTCCGGAAGCATATAATTTTGGTGTTAAATCTAAACGATGGACACAACAGGAGATTTCCAAATTGTATTATTCAATTTGTGTGATAGGGTATCTTCTCAAAGCCATAGTCCCGGACAACTCCTTCAAGAAAGATTTGGAGGAATTGTTCAAAACCAACTCTTATGTAAACCATACCAAAACCAAATTCCTCGGATTCCCCACAAACTGGCAATCAGAGTTTGTCTGGTAGAATCTAATTTCAATGTATTGCATTATCTGCATTATCTGCATTTTGAGATGAGAAATCTACTTTATATACTTGCATTATGTCTGCTGCTTGTCGGATGTGGAGGCAACGCTGAGATAGACCGGCAGTTGGCAGAGGTGGAGCGGCTTATTGAGATCGCTCCTGATTCGGCTATGGCGATTATTGACGACATAGATGTGAATGCGCTATCGGGTAAAAAACAGAAAGCTCACTATGCTCTGCTAAAATCTATGGCTCTTGACAAGAACTACATCGACACCACCACCTTCGATGTTCTCCAGCCTGCCATAGACTACTATCTTGAACATGGAACGCCGGATGAAAAATTGAGGACACTCTACTATCAGGGACGTATTTTTATGAATAAATCTGACTTTGATATGGCTATGCAGTGTTTTCTTAAAGCCAGTGATCTTAAGAATGAATACAGAGATTCTCTTACATACGCCAATATGCTCGTTGCACAAAGTGTATTGCATTTCGGTTCATATCAGATAGAAGATTATGTCTCTAACAATCTGATTGCTGCTGATTTATACGACAAATTATACAATGTTGAATATCGGCAGTCAAGTCTTATCAAAGCTTTGGATGGTAGTATTACCTTAGGAAATAAGCAGTTGTCTGATAGCATTATGTCTGTTGTTGATTCTCTTTCTGTAATAGTCCCCGAATCCAGAGAGGAAAGTGAATTAGTCCGCCAAACGTACTCAATTGCATTTGAACCGAATAATGTTATTGCAGAAATGCTGGACACAATTTCAGATTATACAATCAATAGCGATGCTTCAAAACTTAATATAGCAACCGGTTATCTGAAATTGAATCAATATAAGAAAGCCGATGATGTCATAAAGTCGATAGACTCAGGTAGTGAAATTGCAAAGTCAATCAGATACCTTCAACTCAAGCCTGGAATATTGAGAGCAAATGGTAGATATAATGAGGCTTTAGATGCCTACAAGACATATTTTAATGCCGTTGATAACGAAAACTCAAACATATTTTATCAGAAAACAACTGTTGCAGAGGAACGACATAAATTGGAGATTGAAAATTTAAATCAAATTCAATACAGAGATAAAATAATTTGGCTGAGTGTATGTTCAATATTGCTACTCCTTTTAATTATTGGAATAATATCTTACCTGTACCGCTTGGGTAAG
The DNA here is from genome assembly GCA_023664955.1 of Duncaniella sp. Taxonomy (GTDB): domain Bacteria; phylum Bacteroidota; class Bacteroidia; order Bacteroidales; family Muribaculaceae; genus Duncaniella. The sequence continues at coordinate 525,267 of JAMPEV010000001.1, read as the reverse complement.
ATGAAACGTCTGATAGCTGAGAAAGAGCAATCACGGTTGCAACTTGAAAACGATAATCTCCAGAAACAAAATTCAGTTCTTGCTTTGGAGAAACAGACTGCTGAATTGGAAACTGAGAAACAGCATCTCGCCGGAGAGAATATGAAGTTGAGGATTACACAGTTGGAGGCTGAAATCGAACAATTAAAGGATTTAACTGAAAAAGATGAGTTGTCCGATGATGTGAAAGAGGTGATTAAGGAACGTATAAGTATCCTCAATGCCCTTTTTGCAGCCAATATTTTGGATAAGGAGCCAGCCGCTACCGCTTATGTGGATTTGGTAAAACGTGAAATAAACGACAAGGAGAAGTTTATGAACTCAAACCGCCTTGCGTTCAAGGCTTCGCATCCCATGTTCATAAAATATTTTGAAGAACACAGATTGACAGAGTATGAGATCAACTACCTTTGCCTTTATGCCATCGGACTCAAGGGCAAGGAAGTAGGTAATTACTTAGAACTGCGTCGTCACTACAACATAAGCAGTGATATACGTCGGAAACTTGGTATCGACGAACACGAAACTAACATAGGCATCTATGTTAGGAAGCTTTTGAAGCAACTCTGACCTCCATATATCGCTTGCCGTTAACCTTTTGGGCTATTTGCGCCAAAATCCATTAAGTCTAACACACTAATGTCTTGATACGGTGGTAGATAAAATTTGCCGCCGTTAAACTTTTTGTCTTGTCTGGAAACTTTTTTAGATCTAATTTTGCTCAATTAACAGTTACTTGACCAGTTAAAAAACGATTAAAATATGAAGCGTATTCAAGCAATAATCACTTTCGCGGCTGTAATGTTTATCACTGCGTGCAGCGATGACAATACGGTTTTCAACGAACCGTCGCCTATCCGCGCCTATGAAACCGATGCCGAGATATTGGCACAGTTTGTTGATGTGGATAACGCCACAGGTGCGTTTTTCATCAATCCCGACAAGAAAATCACAGCCTCCGACTATGTAGTCAACCGTAGCCGTGAGGAGTTGATGATGGTAAGCACAATCAACCGAGATAAGTTCACGCGCGATATGGAAGCCGTCAATGGTATGCTCCGGGCCGTGAAACAATCGGGCAACTCAACGGCGATTATTTACTCAACATATTCTTCCGACAAACTTATTGAGGGAAGGATTACAGATAATTATGGAGTAACGAGGTCGGCAACACGTTCAACCAACGGCAATACACTCGCCCAGATGGTCGTGACATCTGATCGAGATGACGCAAGACAGTTCTATGCACCCCGATACGTTACCATGAATGTGTCTGCCAACAGTTCATCAAAATTCTATCTGTATCAGCTCTCTTTGGGTGACACCTCAAATCCTGATGCCGGAATATTGATAGTGGCCGGGGTGAATACGCCGCAACCATGCCATTCGTACATCATTAGCAATAATGGTAATTCCGATTGGCTTTCAGTCAAAGGTATGAATCTTGTCGGCGACGGAACGCTCTCCGTTTCATTTTCACAATGAAGGCGTTATTTATCTCTCTCTGCCTCTCCTTATTGATGATATTGTCGTCATGCGAAGGGCGAACCGGCTACCTTGATGAAGGTCACCAGAACACTATCGCCATGCTCACTGACGTGGAATGGCTTGTTGTGTATGCGGATTATGGGCTTGGCAATGAACAGACATTTGATGATGAAACCAATATCTATTCATTCGGCAGAGATACCAAAGGCTGGACTGCTTGGGGTTCGCTTAAAGATACGTCAATAAAGAAAGATGTCAGATATTTCCAATGGACTTTCACCACTGAGAATTACACGGTTATCTATACTGCCGGCAACGCTACTGAAGGTTATTGGCTGATTGAGAAACTTACACCGACAGACTTATGGATACAATGGTCGGTAAAGGACCCTGTGCTATATCCTAATCAGACAACCACCTTCTACAAACTTAAAGCCCGCAAAAGACAATGAACCGACTGCTATTCATAATCGCATTTGCATTGGCTGCGCTGACTGGCGCGGCTCAGGTCAATGTGGTCGGTGTGGTAGTCGAGGAAGGCTCGAATGAACCGCTGACCGGAGCTTCGGTAATTCTTCGCAATGCAGAGGGAAAGATTAAGAAATATGCCACTTCCGATGCCAAGGGTAAATTCTCAATCTCAACGCCCGAAATCTGTGGTTACACTCTCGATGTGTCGATGATGAGTTTTGCAAAGCAGACGGTAAAACTTGATAGCGTTCAGTTGCCGGTGACTATCGTCATGACGGCTTCTGCTACCATGCTCAAAGAAGTTGCGGTGAAAGCCGACCGCATACGCGAACAAGGCGATACAATCACTTACAATGTGGGCAGTTTCGCACAGACACAGGATCGAAGTATCGGTGATGTCCTGAAACGTATGCCCGGAATTGATGTGGCGAATAATGGTAAAATTCAGTATCAGGGCGAGGACATCAACAAGTTCTATATTGAGGGTTCAGACTTGTTGGGCGGTAAATACGGTATAGCCACCAACGGTATAAACCACGATGATGTGGGTGCCGTCGAGGTTATGGAGAACCACCAGCCCATGCAGGTGCTGTCGGGCATCAGTTTCTCCGACAAGGCAGCCATCAACCTCAAACTGAAGAACAAGGCGAAAGCCACATGGACTTTCCACGGCGATGCCGGAGGTGGTTACTCGTGGCAACCGGAGGGCGCGGTATGGGACGGCGAACTGTTCGCAATGGCAGTCATGCCCGGATTCCAGAACATCACCACTTTCAAGACCAACAATATCGGTGAAGACCTGTCGGCCAACGCCACCGATTTCTTTGCCTCCGGTCGCAACACGGAGTTGAGCCGATATATAGGTGTTTCGTTGCCGGGTGTGCCGAATCTGAGCCGCAAGCGCACACTGTTCAACCGTTCGGCGTTGGTTTCAACAAACTCCCTCTGGAAAGTGAAAAACGGAGAGTTCAAGGCGCAGATTGACTACTCCTTCAACCGCGTCACAGCTCAGGCAGCCAACATCACCACATACTTTCTCGAAAGCGGCGACCGTGTGATTACAGAGAACCGTGACGGACGTGACCGTTCACATTCCCTTTCCGGCAAGTTCATATATGAGGTGAATCAAAAGACGACATTCATCAACAACACACTCTCCACAAACATCGACTGGGACGATGTAAGCCTTGGCATGACCGGCTCGTTGCCAAACGACCAGTCGGCAAAGTTGCCCGACTACTATGTCGCCAACAAGTTCAAGATGATCAAGCGGTTCAACGGAAAGCATTTGGTTACTTTCCAGAGCAACAATGAATGGGAGTCGCTTCCGCAGACGCTCAATGTGTCATTGGATGGCAGTAATATCCGCCAGCATATCGGTGACCATGCTTTCTACACCCATGAGAGCGCCGCGTATGCTTTCTCAATCAAAGGCGTGACAATCAGTCTTGAAGGTGGAGTGAAAGGATATTTGCGGTCACTCAATACCGAACTTCCTGATATGCCTGAAGAGATTCCGGGAGAAACTGAAAATGTACTGAATACAAATTATTTCACAGTCTATGCTACACCGAAATTTGAATACTGGGTGAAGCGGGTGAATTTCACACTCAACGCTCCGGTCAGCTTCGCACACTATACATTTGACAAGACTCTCGCCAATCGCTCGGAGGTTTACTTCTCACCTTCGCTCAGCATGAACTGGAAGCCCACCAACCGCTTCTCCATGACACTGCGAGGCGGCACAGGTCGCTCACCGATGAGTCTGAACATGATCCAGCCTGGCTACATCATGACCAACTACCGCACTTTCAAGCAGGGAGTGGATGATTTCTACAACTCAACATCCCAGAGAGTATCGGCAAGCTTCTCCTACAAGCATACACGCCGTGGTTTGTTTGCCAATGCGATGGTAATGCAGTCATGGTCGCATCTGCCTTACACAATGGCTCAGCAGCTCTATGGCGACTACGTAGTGTATTCCTATACCGATGCCAAAAGTGACGGACAGAATCTGATGGCTATGGGTAGCGTTGGCAAGACGCTCGACTTCATGCGAGGTTCTGCAAACGTCAACGGTTCATTCAACCGTGGCGAGTCGCATCTTTTCTCGGAGAACAATGCTGTCAACTCTGTGAGTCTTGGATGGAGTGTCGGTGCAAAAATCAATGGTTCTCTACTACGTTGGCTTAGTTTCGACTATGCGATTGATTTTTCCAACAGTCAACTCCGTATGAACGGAATAAAGAACTCATGGCTCAGCGGTATGGAAAACTCTTTGCTCATCAACATCATGCCTCACTCAAAATGGGAATGGCGTATCATGGGCGAGCATTACCGCAATGAACTTACCGAAAGAACATATAAAAATGTGTTTCTCCTTGACACCAAGTTGGTCTATAAACTCAGCAAGCGCATCGAACTTTCCGCGATGCTCAACAACATATTCAATCAAAGCACATATAATTACACAACCTACAGTCAGCTCTCCTCTTTCGAGTCTCAGCGATGGCTCCGCGGACGCGAACTGCTGTTCACAATCTCCCTACGAAAATGAAAAAGTTAATCACCATTGCAGCAATGTGTATAGTAGCGGCAACAGCTATGGCTCAATGCATGCAACCTGCCAAAATAAAGGCTCTATATAGATACACAGAGCTTCGCCGCCATGTTCAAGGACATGATTTTGAGGATACGGATGATATGATGCTTCTTGCCTCTCCTGTAGGTTCCCGTTTTTTCAGTGTGAAAACAGAGGAGTATGATTCGTTGATGGCTTCTCCCGGAGGAAATGAGAAATACCGCGAACTGCTGAAGATTGCCGCTTCTACTGCGCTGATAATTGAGAATGGAAGCCTAACGGTAGATAGAAATAAGGTAAATTTACCCTCTCATGGTAAGAATTTCCAAGTAATTCGGCCAGACAACGACAATTACCTTACTGTTATAGACTGTGCAGCACAAGAAGACTTTACCTATACGGTTCCTTTGTCAGATCTACAATGGGAAATTGGTGACTCTACTAAGATTATTCTTGGATATGAATGTCAGTTAGCGACAACCGATTATCATGGCAGAAAATGGATTGCATGGTTTGCGCCTGAAATTCCAATTCAATCTGGACCATGGCAACTTATGGGATTGCCTGGGCTTATTATGGAGGCTGAATCAGATGGAGGTGAGTATAAGTTTTCGATTACAGGATTGGAAAGATGTAACATACCAATTAATTCGCGGCCAGGGAACAGAGTTTACTCTAAAATTTCAAGGAAAGAATTTAGGAAACTCCAAAGTGAGATTCAACGTAATCCCGTAAAACAATGGCCTGAGGGTTCTGTCAAAATTGTGAATATAGAAGAATCTATAAAAGCTCGTACAGCACACGATTTAATCGAAACAGATTACAAATAATGATATGAACAGAGTAATAACTATCATTGCAATGTGTCTCGTGGCGATAACCGCGTATGCACAGGAGCAAGCGGACTCCATGAAAACGCAGGAGTTGAAGGAGGTTGTGGTAAACGCCTCGTACTTGACACGTGAGGATGACCACATTCTCGCAATTCCGACTAAAGAGCAACGGAAACATGCCATCAGCGGATATGATTTATTGCGCAATCTGATGATTCCGAGTATTTCGGTTAACCGAACAACGGGGAGCGTAACAACACCAGCAGGTTCTGCAACACTCTATATTGATGGACGTGAGGTGG
>JAMPEV010000001.1:475826-519453 GCA_023664955.1 Duncaniella sp. | reverse complement strand
GGAGCGTCCCTACTGGGTGGTAGGTGGTTATGGCCTGTCCGATGGTTTGGAGGACATAGGCTATGGTTACGACTGTGACGGGTGGGGGCGGGTCGGGGGCTTTGGGTTTGGTGGCGATGTGGCGTTTGATGGCCGGGGGTAGGTGCTGGATGAATTTTGCTACGCTTGCCACATTGTCGGGGAGCCGGAGATGCATGATGAGGAAGCCGAATGGGCTTTGCATCGGGAAGAGGACTCGGCAGAGCTGCTGGAACCTGACGGGATGTGAGTAGAAAGGTGAGCTGTCTTCGGCGTCCTGGATGTTGAGGAGGAGCATGAAGCCGAGGGTACTTCCACGGAAACGGTTGATGGCACGGTAGTTGCAGTAGCGGATGAGTTCCTTTTTCTTTGGTTGGGGGTTGAGGTTCGGGGCTTTGTATTCTGTCCCGGGAGCGAACACGACGGTCCGGATGTCGGGGTTGTTGAGTTTGTCGAGCCGGTAGTTGAGGTAGTTCTTCAGGAGTGCTGAGGAGTCGAAGTCGGGAGGGTCGATGACGAGTTGGGGCTGTGGAAGTCGGCCTTTCAGTTGGCGGTGGTGCTGGCGTTCGAGGATAGTGATGATTAAACGTTCGCGTTCGGAGAGCTTACGTCGGAGGTATTTCTCGAAGCTATATACCCAAACGGCCGGCGCTGGCCGGCGTGTGGGGGTGTTGGTTGTGATGAGGATTTTTTTCATAGCTTCGAGGGGGATTGGATTTTTGATGCAAAGATAAGGGGGGATTAGAGCGAAAGAGAGCGAAAAAGTCAAATATATCAGAAATAGAAGATTATGAAGTGAGAATGAAGTGAGACTTATAGTGTGTTTGTGTTTTTTAACTAAATTAATTTGATATGGTTGTTATTGTGTATTAAATTTGCATAATTTACAAATAAATTCTTATGATTTACAAAATTCATCCTTTATTCTTCTTGTTTGCTTTCATATTCGCTTCATGTTCACAGAATGCGATTTTGGACGAGCCTTATAATGAATTTGAATCTATGACATTTAATTCTTATCCTGATAGATGTGGACAACCGGACTATATGAGACCTACTGCTATCTTTTTGGGATATATCGGAGTATCATTAAAAATGAAATATGGGAAAATCTATTATGGCAATGATGGTAAAAGTGATGGCTCTAGTTCTAACACAATATCCAAAAACAGCATGGAATTCTTTAATAGTCAAACACAACTTGACATAGAGATTAAAAATCTCAATTCAGAGGATGTAAAAAGCGTTTTAAGGAAAGGACATCCTGTGGTTTCATGGATATATCATTATCCTGGTGATAAAAGTGGTCATACTTTCCTCATAGATTATTTTGAATCAGAACGGACAAAATTCTACAACTATTACACCACAACGATTTATCCGGAAGATGCGGAGTGGCCTGATATACCAGCAGATATATCAATTGATGAGCTAAAAAACTTATTTGGCGAAATTATCGTTGAAGAGGTCGTTTCTACAAAAACATTTTACCAAATGAATTGGGGGCAAAGCGGCTACTGTGACAATTACAAAATAGATCCGTGGTGTATGGAATGGAATGTGCTTGATACTGTTTATGACAGGTCAACTGCTAAGATGTATAATATATTATAACCAATCTAAAATTAATAAATCAGTTATGAAAACAACACAGTGCTTAATCAAATGTGCTGTTGTCTTTGCTATTACAATGTGTAGTTGCACATCGTCAGACAATGAACCTGAAATCGATGAGATAGGACGTGAGGAAATCCCTTTGTCACGTGCCCAAAAGGATCTCATTGATAATGAGATGAAATTTTCTTTTGACATCCTTAAGGTCGTGAATGAGCAGGCTGCATTGGAAGGAAAATCTAATTTTGTGATTTCACCACTGAGTATGGCAAGAAATCTTTCCATGCTCGCATGTGGCGCCACAGATGGTACACTTGAATCTATTCTTAAAATTCTTCACCTCGACAACGAATCATCGATTGAGGAACTTACCAATTTGAACCGTTATCTTTATGACGCTTTGAGGGTCGCTGATAAGAAAACGGAGCTCAAGATTTCAAATTCCTTATGGTATGACAAGAACTTCCCGGTTAAGCAACACTATTTGGATTTGATAGGGTCGAATTATAATGCCCGTTCAAAGCAAGTGGATATGTCATCTGTCAAAACGGTTGACGAAATTAACAATTGGATTAAAGAATCGACAAAGGGTAAAATAGTGAATTATTTCAATTCAAATGATATTTCCGGGTGGACTAATTTCGTTCTTCTTGATGCAACTTATTTTAAAGGAACGTGGAGATTTTCTTTGGACGAAAAGGATACAAAAGCGATGACCTTTTTTAATAAGGGTGTGAGAGAGGTTAAAGTGCCGACAATGAATCGTATGGATTATATGATAACAAGAGTTGGGGGTGATGACAACACCACAATGCTTGAGCTGAAATATGGGAATAGGGCCTTTTCAATGTTTGTAATCATGGCAGATGAAGGCTACGACATCAATGATATAATTCGAGAATTCGATTTTAATAGATGGTGTGCCCTTAAAAACACGTCTCGTGAATTAGAAGTGAAATTTTCGTTGCCCAAATTTAACATAAAGTATGAACCGGACCTTAATGATGCATTACAAGGTCTGGGATTGAGTTGTGCAGCACCTAATCTGAACAATATGACTGACAGTAAGATTGAGAGTTTGAAGATTGGGCAAAGCAGTTCGATTGAGGTTGATGAGTCAGGGGCTATTTTCGCATCAACGACAAGCATTGTTAATGATCTTTCGAGTTTTATTCCCTCACATATAGAATACATTCATATTAATCGCCCATTTATATTTTTAATAGAAGAGTTCAGTACAGGAGCGATTATATGTGCAGGAAAAGTTGAGGAACTCTGATTGGTTATGTAATCGAGATTACTTCCAACGGATTAACACCTAACCCCACCACTTTCGGAATTTTGTTCGGGTAAGTGGCATGGATTAGGTGATTTTTGTATACCTTTGTATGGAGGATTGGTGCCATTTCTTGTGATTGTTGGGATATGCGGTCTTTTGCAACAGGGTCACGCTCCCTCCAACCATTTGCGCCATGAGTTGTTAACAAGTTAGTATTTAGTCATATTCATCTAAATGAGCAAAGCTACTGTACGGAAGGCGATTGCGGGATTTGAGGCATCGGAGCTCAAGGAGCTTATCATTGACGTGTATTCCAAGAGTAAGGAGGCGAAGGAGTTGCTTGATTTTTTCGCTAATCCCGATATATCAGCTAAAATTGATGAGTATAAGAAGCCTATACTCAAGGAAATACACCGATATACTCGCCATAATCATCATCCTCGTATGCCTAAAATTAGGGCAATGCTTAAAAAGTTTTCTATTCTCGAGCCGGGGGATGAGGCGATAGCTGAACTGAGGGCTTATATAGTATTAGAGTTCTGTAAACTGGGTTCTGAAACATCTCTCCAAGCGAGTGTGGAAGAGGCGGTTGACAAGTTTTTCAGGGAGACTTTGATGTTTATGAAAAAGCGGGGGCTGCTTGATGACTATGAACGGCAGTTTAGGAAGTCGATTGAATCGATGAGAGATCGCATCTTTTTTAAGAATCAGCTAAAGAAATATCTACTTTATACACTAAATCATTTTGAAGATGATGAAGAAGAATAATAACCCAAACAGTAGTGAAGTATCCGTAGAAAGGGGTAGTTGGTGGACTTCACCAACCGAAAGCGAGTCGGGACGACTTATTATGGTGACCGGGAGGAAAGATGTGGAATCGTTTCGCAGTAACCCTCGCTTCAGTGTCAGGGTAGAGGTGACATGGAAATATGAGGGTGATTCCACTGGGATGCCCGATTTACAGACCGCCGAACTGATGGAGAAGGTTCAGGACGCTCTCCAGAAAGAGTTTCACAGGGATCCCGTTGCTGTGTTGACTGGTATTTTCACCGGGGATAATCAAAGGGATTGGATATTCTATACCCTTAGCACTCATATCTTCGGGCGTAAACTCAATGAAACTCTCGCGGATTTTCCTCTATTGCCACTCACTATTTATACTGAAAATGACCCCGGTTGGGAGGAATATGCCGAAATGTCGGAAGCGGAAATTAAATAATGATAACCCATTTCCTCATCACCGCGGAGCGGTGATGAGGAAATGGGTGCCCGGATTGGAGAGGACGCACCATGGTGCGTCGCAACAATTATCTATAAAACGTATTATTTTACTTTGTTTCCTCTGCTGCTTGCGGTTTCAACCAGCGGTCGAACCACCGGAAGAATAGACGCTGCCACATTATAGCGTTCTGAGGCTTGAGTATCCAGTGATTCTCATCGGGGAAGATTACCATTTCCGCAGGTATGCCCCGAAGTTTTGCGGCATTAAATGCCATCTGACCCTGTGAGGAAAGAATGCGATAGTCATATTCGCCATGTGAAATCATAATCGGGGTATCCCATTTGTCCACAAAGCGGTGTGGTGAAAGTGCAAATGTACGCTGTGCTATGGGGTTATCCTTGCGCCAGAATGCACCGTAGGTCGGGTCATCCGCACTGTTGGCCGGCGCATTGACAGCTCCGCCCCCCATATCCCAGTTGGCAAACCACATCTCTTCTGTTTCAAGATATTGGGCCTCCATGTTAAAGATTCCGGCATGAGCAAGGAGAGCAGCAAAACGTTTTTCATGATTACCGGCAAGCCAGTAAATTGAAAAACCGCCATAACTTGCACCTGTGGCACCGATGCGGCTACCATCAATAAACGGGAACTGCTTCATATAATCAACTGCACTCAAGTAATCTCGCATGTTCTGGCCTCCATAATCACCCGAAATCTGTGCGTTCCATTCAGTACCAAAACCAGGCAGGCCTCGTCGGTTAGGCGCGATTACAATGTATCCGTTAGCAGCCATCAGCGCGAGATTCCAACGATAGCTCCAGAACTGGCTTACGGCCGACTGCGGACCCCCCTGACAATAAAGTATTGCGGGATATGTCTTTGTACTATCAAAATCTTGTGGATAAACAGCCCATACAAGCATCTGCTTACCATCAGTGGTCGGTACCATATTTCTTTCCACCTTTGGCATCTTGAGCGATGCGAGAAGCTCTGTGTTGACATTAGAAATCTGCTTAACTTCACCGCCATTTTCCACCTTGAATATTTCATTAGGATAGAGCATGGAGTGGCGGGTAGCAATAACTGTCCCATCAGCAAGCGGAGCAACTGCATCATAATCACATTCACCCTGGGCAATTACGCTTACGGTTCCGTCAAGTGCCATATTGAAAATCGGCTTCACACCATCGCGATAGGCAAGGAAGTAGATTGAACGGCTGTCTGGTGCCCATGAAATTGCATCAACTGTGTAGTCCCAATTGGCAGTGAGATCAGTCTTTTCACCGGTAGAAGTATCGAGAATGAAAATACGGTTCTTGTCACTTTCATATCCGTCATGCTCCATCGAGAGCCATGCCACATACTTACCGTCGGGTGAATATGCCGGATTGGTATCGTAACCCATCATGCCTTCGGTGAGGTTCTTAGTACTCTTATCCTCGAGGTTATATTGATAGAGGTCGGAATTGGTGGAGATAGCATAGTCCATTCCATCCTTTTTGCGCGACACGTATATAAGTGACCTGCTGTCAGGCGACCATGCAAATGACTCGATACCGCCGAATGGTTTCATCGGGGATTCGTATCGTGGTTCATCGGCCATGATGTCAACAACATTTGTAACCTTTGAGCCATCGAATTCGCCGATGAAAGGATGAGGTATTTCAGTTACCCACTCGTCCCAATGTTTATACATAATGTCGTCTATCACACGACCTGTCGCATCGGGGAGATCGGGATACAAATCCTTGGCATTGCGTGAATATTTGAGCGTGGAAATCAGCACTATCCGCTTCTCATCGGGTGAGAAAACAAATCCTTGAACACCAGCCTCGACATCAGTAATCTGTTTGCGACCTGAACCGTCAGCATTCATCACCCATACTTGCGGTACTCCGTTGGCTGGATATATGAAGGCAATTTTCTCGCCATTGTTGATCCACACGAAGTTGCCTTCTGAGGATGCCGTTTTTGTGATACGCTGGAGGTTCTCGCCATTGAAGTCCATGGTGTAGAGGTCATTGTTGCTCTTGTTCTTCGCCACACTTTCGTAGGAGATACCGAAAAGCACCTTCTGAGCCTCCGGCGATACCTGGATTGAGGATACGCGGCCCAATGCCTCAAGTGCATCGATATTAAACACTCCGTCAGTGGTCGTATACTCGGGCTTATCGATTATGTCGGCATCCTTCTGACCTGCTGATTGACAGGCGGCAAGCGTACCGGCAACTGCTGCTGAGGCCATGATAGCTTTGAATTTCATATTCTATGCAAGTTTACTTAATGAGATACTGAGAAGAGATTGATTCGTGAGTGTGTACACGACGGATGGTGTCGGCAAACAGACGAGCTACTGAGAGGATTGTGGCCTTCTTACAATTCTTGTTAAATGGAATTGAGTTAGTGAACATCATCTCGGTCAGTGCGCAATTGTCAACGCGCTCGGAAGCGGGGTCGGACATTATAGCATGTGAGCAGAGTGCGCGGACCGAACGTGCCCCGTTGGCCATCATCAGGTCTGCGGCCTTGGTGATGGTACCGGCGGTGTCCACCATGTCGTCGATAAGTATCACATCTTTATCCTTAACGTCACCGATCACGGTCATCTGAGCTACCACATTAGCTTTTGCACGCTGCTTATGGCAAAGCACCAGTGGCACGTTGAGATATTTTGAGTAACTGTTGGCTCTCTTAGCGCCACCCACGTCAGGAGATGCTATCACAAGGTTTTCAAGCTTCAATGACTGGATATATGGGATGAATACCGATGATGCGTAGAGGTGGTCAACCGGTATGTCGAAGAAGCCTTGAATCTGATCAGCATGTAGATCCATGGTGATTACACGGTCCACACCGGCTGTAGTGAGCAGGTCAGCTACGAGCTTAGCGGCTATTGACACGCGGGGCTTGTCCTTGCGATCCTGGCGTGCCCACCCAAAGTAGGGCATCACGGCAATGATAGAGGCAGCTGAGGCGCGCTTTGCCGCGTCAATCATCAGCAATAGCTCCATAAGATTGTCGGAGTTAGGGAAGGTTGACTGGACAAGATATACTTCACAACCGCGAATCGATTCCTCGAAGGATACTTCAAATTCGCCGTCGGCAAAGTATTGGATATTCATTTTACCAAGGTTACAGCCTAATTCACGGCATATTTCCTCGGCCATGTAGTGAGACTTTGTCCCGGAGAAAACTTTGATTGGTGGCAGGGTATCAATCATAATTTGTGATAATGATAAAATTTTGGTGCAAAGGTACTAAAAATCCCGATTACTATTTGTTAAATACGTGAATAAAATTAAGAGTGTGCCCAAATTAAAGCTTTGGACACACTCTTTTCGTATTTTTTGCTTAATTACATTACATGAAACATAGCACTAATGCCTGGGCTGCTACTACTCGCAAGAACATTGTGAGTGGGTAGACTGTCGAATAAGCTACCGCCGGAGCATCGCTGCCGGTGGAGTTGTTAGCGTAGGCAAGTGCCGGTGGATCGGTGCAACCTCCTGACACAAGACCCATGATGGTCAGATAATTAATCTTATAAACTCCGCGGGCCACACATCCGATGATGAGCAGAGGAAGGAATGTGATGATGAAACCCCAGATTACCCACCACATACCGGTAGTATTGAACACTGTCTCGGCAAATCCGGCTCCCGATGAGATTCCTACAGAAGCAAGGAACAGACATATACCCAGTTCTCGCATAAGCAACGATGCGGACGATGACGTATATGTGACAAGTTTGAACTTATAGCCGAAACGGCTCAGAAGTATTGCAACTACGAGCGGACCGCCAGCAAGACCGAGTTTCATGCCGAAACCCACATTGATTGAACCCACGATGATGCCGAAGAGGATTCCGACGAAAATGGTGATCAAATTAGGCTGATTGAGACGTTTCATCGAGTTACCAAGACGTGTACTAAGTCGCTCTATGTCATTGAGGTCACCCACAACTACGAGACGGTCGCCTACCTGAAGGCGGAGTGACGGCGATGCAAGGAGGTCGACTCCGGCACGGTTAACGCGTGTGCAGTTAAGAGAATATGCAGTGTGCAGACGCAATGCTCCGAGCGGCATACCATTGTACTTGCTTTGGGTTACCACAATGCGGCGTGAGAATACTTGGCTCTGCACCTCTTCCCAGTCCATTTCGATTTCGTGGCCAATTACTCCCTGGAACTTCATCTCGTCGTTGGGTGCAAGCACCACATATATTTTATCTCCTTCGTGAAGAATGGTTTTAGAAGTTGGAATCACCACCTTTTGGTCAGCACCCATTAGACGCGATACCACGAAGTCGCAATCAAGTATCTGATGGAGTTCATAAAGTGACTTACCGTCAATCAGCTTATTCGTAACCTCGAAGGATAGAATGAGTGGCTTCTGTTGGCTACCCTCAATTTCATCTTCGATGGCTTTAATTTCATCATCGGTGTTGATTTTAAACACCGCTTTGACTATTAGCATTGAGAGGATGATGCCTATCACACCAAGTGGATAAGCTGCCGCATATCCCATGGCCATTGTATTAATAGCATCTGTGGTGCCTACTGTCTGCTGAGCTGCCGCGAGACCGGGCGTATTGGTTACAGCTCCTGACATTACTCCGACAAGGGCTGAAATGCTCGTGTTACCATCGATAAAAAATATCGCAAGCACTATCCCGACGTTAAGCAGGATTATGGCCACTGCCAACAAGTTGAGCAGCACTCCACCTTTTTTAAATGACGAGAAGAAACCGGGACCCACCTGCATACCTATAGCGAAGATGAAGAGGATTAGTCCGAATTCTCTTACAAATTTTAGCACTTCCGGGTTCACCACATAGCCAAAGTGACCCATCAAAATTCCCACGAAAAGCACAAAAGTGACACCAAGCGAGATGCCACCGATTTTTAACTTACCGAGGAAGATGCCCGATGCTATCACGAAAGAGTAAAGCACCAGCGTGCTCGCCAGCTCCATGTGACCGGGTCCGATCAAATCAATTAACCATTCCATATAATTAGTATAACAATCTTCTTACCAGTGGGCGGTTATATGACACCCGTTGTCATAAAAAACATACTTACCAAGTCGTTTATTAATGATACTCAGTGCGAAAATAACTAATAACAATTTAATTACGTTAATAGTCACGCTTGTTCAGGGTCATTCTGGTTACTTACGAGGTGCAAAGGTACGACATTTTCACCAATTTTATATAAAATATATAAAAATCTTTATAATAGGATTCCAATAGAATTCACAATAGAAAACACCTACTTTTTCAGTGCCTTCATCATGAGTGATCATGGCACTCCTTTTTGTAAAACGCAATCCTATTACGTTGTTCTGTTAGTAAGTGACGATTTGTGATTAGTCGGCGGTTTCTTTAGATTCTCGTTCACGCATTTCGGGGAGATGCCAGCCGTAATGGAGGGCACCCCAGCGGAGAAATAGGATTGTGATGGCGCAAAGAGATTGCTGGAGTATCGGTGAACCTCCGACCACCATTACAATCCAGTAGACAATACCGCCTGCTATGCAAGCAGTGGCGTAAATATCTTTGCGGAAGAAGAGGGGCTCCTCGTTGATTAGGACATCACGTAGTACTCCACCGAAAGAGCCTGTTATCATACCCATGATTATGGCGACCCACATGGGATAGCCGGATACGAGGCTTTTCTGTATACCGGTTATGACGAAGAGTGTTAACCCCACGGCATCAAACATGAAAAGTGATTTTGAGTCGGATGTCAGAACCCTTTTGAACATTATTACGGAGATGAATGACAATCCGGTAACGGCAAGATAGAGCCATGTCTGCATCCAAAACACCGGTATGTCGAGCAGCAGGTCACGGATTGTACCACCGCCGATAGCTGTAACTATTCCAATTGTGTAGGCTCCAAACCAGTCAAAATGCTTTTTTGCAGCAAGACGGATACCACTGACACCAAACGCCAGAGTGCCAAGCACCTCTATTATAAACAGAAACGTAGCTTCCATTCCTTTTTTTAGTAGATATATGGAGGAAAGATGATTGGATAGGATTCTTTCAGCTGGTGGAAAGATGGGTTAATGCAGAAAGATGGGTTAATGCAGAAAGATGGGTTAGTTATAGATCATTCTTATCCGTGGCTTTCTGATAATATCGGCATACGGATGTCAGGCCGCAATTAAGGCAGTCGGGGCGGCGTGCTTTGCACACGTATCGACCGTGGAGAATGAGCCAATGATGAGCTTTAGGGATAATCTCGGAAGGGATATTCTTAACAAGTGTTTTCTCGGTGGTGAGGGGTGTTTTGCTATTGGTGGTCAATCCGATACGCTCGCTCACTCGAAACACATGCGTGTCAACCGCCATGGTCGATTGATTGTAGACCACGGCAAGAATGACATTTGCAGTCTTTCGTCCCACGCCGGGCAGGGAGAGTAGTGAATCCATGTCGGAAGGGACTTCACCGGCGAAATCCTCAACGAGTTTCTTGGCCATACCGCTAAGCGATTTGCTCTTATTGTTGGGGTAGGAGCAGGACTTGATATATTGGAAAATATCATCGGTAGTAGCTTCGGCAAGAGCCTGTGGGGTAGGGTAGGCCTCAAAAAGCGGAGGGGTAATCTGATTGACACGTTTGTCGGTGCATTGAGCCGAGAGGATCACGGCAACGAGAAGCTGGTAGGGGTTCTCGAAATGCAACTCAGTTTCCGCCACAGGCATAGCGTGCTCAAACCAATCAAGCACTTTTGAATATCGTTCCTTAACGGTCATACGTGATTTGTAATCAGGATTTATGAGTAAATTCCCTGTTTAATGTGCGGCTTCAAATTGCTCGAGGAAGCGCACATCATTTTCAGAGAACATTCGGAGATCCTTAACTTGATATTTCAAGTTGGTGATACGCTCCACACCCATACCAAGTGCAAATCCGCTATAAACTTTAGAGTCAATGCCGCAAGCTTCAAGGACATTGGGGTCAACCATGCCGCAGCCGAGAATTTCAACCCATCCGGTGTGCTTGCAGAATGAACAGCCTTTTCCTCCACATAGGTTGCATGAGATATCCATTTCGGCCGACGGTTCGGTGAAGGGGAAGTAGCTTGGACGGAGACGGATTTTGGTTTCCGGGCCAAACATCTCACGAGCGAAGTAGAGGAGGGTCTGGCGTAGGTCGGCAAACGAAACTTTTTTGTCGACATATAGAGCCTCTACCTGGTGGAAGAAACAGTGGGCACGGGCTGAGATCGCTTCGTTTCGGTATACACGTCCGGGGCAGATAATGCGAATAGGCGGTTGGTTCTTCTCCATCACGCGGGTCTGTACTGATGAAGTGTGAGAGCGCAGAAGAACGTCGGGTGTCTTGTTGATAAAGAATGTGTCCTGCATATCGCGGGCAGGATGGTCAGGGGCAAAGTTAAGTGATGAGAAAAGATGCCAGTCATCTTCGATTTCCGGACCTTCGGCGATGGTGAATCCAAGGCGTGAGAAGATGGAAATAATCTCGTCCCTCACGAGTGAAAGGGGATGGCGTGTGCCGAGTGGAAGGGGAGAAGCTGTGCGGCTCAGGTCGAGGCCGGCGTCGATATTATCGGTTGACTCAAGAGACTCGCGGAGAGCGTTGAGCTTATCGGTGGCAAGGTTCTTCAGTTCATTGAGCTTCTGCCCGATTTCTCTTTTCTGATCTGCGGGTACGGAGCGAAAGTCGGTCATGAGGGCTGAAATTTCGCCCTTTTTGCTAAGGTATTTTATGCGTAGAGCCTCAACTTCCTGCGGAGTGGCTGCGTTGAGTCCCTCTATCTCTGCTTTAAGCTGATTTATTTTCTCAATCATGATTGGTATTTTTCTATTTTAAAGGGTAGTGATATGGAGAAGTTACCCATTAATTGTTTTCAGGATGCAAATTTACGAATATTTTTTCAATATATCAGCGTTTTTTGGCGGCAGAAGCTTCATCGGCAAATTTATTGGGGAAAGTCAAATGCCGGCGTGGGCGTATCATGGCATATACCACTAACAAAATCCCGATTATGATGAATGGTACACTGAGCCATTGCCCCATGTTGAGCGTCATGTTGGCTTCAAATGCCACTTGGTCGTTCTTGATGAATTCGATCAAGAAACGCGTGCCGAAGAGGATGATGAAGAACACTCCGAATATCAGTCCGGGACGTTCCTCGGCGTTTTTCCTCCAGTACATCCACATCAACAGGGCGAAAAGTGCGAAATAGCACAAGGCCTCATAGATTTGCGTAGGGTGACAGGCCTGGCCGAGATATAGTTCATGCCATTCACGTGAGCGAACGAACATGAAACCCCATGGAAGGTCGGTGGCATGTCCATAAATTTCTGAGTTCATGAGGTTTCCAAGACGTATTAATCCTCCGACGAGGGCGATTGGGATAACGAGGCGGTCAAATGCCCAAAGCGGGTTCCTTTTAGTGGTGAAGAGGGAATAGAAAAGGACGCCTAACACCACACCGATGGTGCCCCCGTGACTTGCAAGTCCACCTTCCCACACATAAAGTATGGTTATAGGGTCTTGGGAATATTTGTCCCATTCGTAGAAAAACACATGTCCGAGACGAGCCCCGATAATTGTGCCGGCCACTGTCCATAGCAGCAGTATGCCGAGCCAACTTTCCGGCGCACCCTCATGCTTGTACATTCGTGACTCTATTTCGTAGCCCACAAGGAAGCCTACCATGAATGCTAAGCTATACCATCTGATAGCAATAGGACCGATATGAAACCATATTGGATCAGCATTCCAAACTATAAAATCTAACATTTGATTCGTAATTAATTAGCTCGGCAATCGTCTAACCAAAAGTATTTTACCACGATCGCCGATGATTGGTTTATAGCCTTATGCCCTGTGGACAGGCTCCACAAGCCATAATTTTAATGCAAATTTACAGAGAATTACCCTCTAATTCAAACGTACATGATAATTTTACATAAATTAACTATGGGATAATTGAACTTTTAAGTTAATTCCCTGTCTGATTCTGCTGTCCTTGTTGTGCTTGATTTTTTTTAATATGCTTTTTGATATGGGCGATGAGACCATTGTGTCGGTCAATTTTGCGTGTGAAATAGCTATCGGATGTGAAAAGTCGCACCACTCCGAATCCCAGTGCACTTGTCACCATCAGGGGAAAGAAGAATGTGTATAAACCGCACATTTCACATGTGAGGAATATCGCCATGAGAGGAGCGCGAATTGCACCCGCCATCACTCCCGCCATCCCTAAATAAGCAAATAGTGCCACTGGGAGGTGCACCCCGAACAATTCGTTGAGTCCCAGTGCGAAGAATAACCCGGCAAAGCTTCCTGCAAACAGGGTGGGCGCGAAGTCTCCGCTCACACCGCCGCCATGATTGGTGGCCGACATTGAGAAACTCTTTGCCAAAAGCACTCCTCCTGCCACTAATAGCAGGCTTAATGTGTCGCCATTGTCGTGGAAGAATATGCTGTCGTTGAATATGGCGGTTGCACTACCGTTTAATATTTCACCGATTATGTTATATCCCTCTCCGTAAAGCGGTGGGAATATCATTACAAGGCAACCAAGCAGCACACCGGCTGTCACGTTTTTAACCCAAGGGTTGGTGATTAAATGCAGGCCCTGAGCTATTTTCTTGGCAAAATATGTGTAATATAGAGAATAGAGTCCGCAAAATATGCCCAAAAGTATCACCCAAGGTATAAGTCCGAGGTCAAATCCATAGTCGGGCGTGAAGTTGAGGTCGAGAGTCCCACCGGAAAAGAGGTAGGCGGTCATCGCTGCTGTGATTGTGGTGACCAATAGCACGAGCACTGACAGCGTGGTAAGCTCCATTCGGAGTACTTCCAATGTAAACAGCGCACCTCCAAGCGGCGACTTGAAGATTCCCGCAATACCGGCCGCTGCTCCACATCCTATCATCACTCGGAGAAGGTCTGGGGGAAGCCGAAATCTCTGTGCAAGGTTGCTGCCGATGGCCGCCCCGGTGTTGGCAATCGGACCCTCCGATCCGGCTGACCCACCGAATCCCAAGGTGACTGTGCTGGCCAGAAGGAAAGTGACTGTTCGGGAAGCACGTATCTTGAACATCTTTTTCTTCAACTCGCCCATAAGCATTGTCACTCCATCGGTAAGGTTATCCCGGAACAGATATCGGCATATTATTCCAGTCAGTATAATGCCGGCTAACGGTATGAGAATCAGTATTAGATTGCCGGAATCGGCATGTAGATGGTCAGTGAGAAGATGCGACACAAAAGCAATCATCTTCTTAAGCAAAAACGCACCGAATCCCACAATAAAACCTATCACACTCCCGAGGATAAACACAAAGGCTTTCTCAGGAATGTGCCGCCTGCTCCACCCGCGTGTATCACGCCCAATCCGGTGAAGCTGATGCTGAAGTTGATTCACGTGAGGATTCATACTCTATAAACAAACCTCACGCATTTTCAGTTTAACAGATTTTGGCAAACATCATCCGATTTAGCAATCGCGTGCGAGAGGTGTGGACGTTCCATGGTACGTCTGCCCCGATTGGGGTCGCCGAAACGGTGGGTATAGATACAATTATCGCCTCTTCCATGGGGCGCATGGGAGAGGCGATGTTGGAGTAATGATTCTATTTCTGGTGGCGGTCCATTGAGTACCATGCGTAGGCGATATAAGCCAACACGAACGGTATCACCAATGAAACGATGCTCATGGTCTTGAGGGTGAAATAGCTTGAACTGCTGTTGTGGATGGTAAGTGAGGACGAAGCATCGAGTAGTGACGGATAGTAGGGTGTATCATTATACCCGGCAACCCAAAAGAGTGTCAGCACAACTAATATAGTGCCAATTCCGCTCCACCAGATACCTTTGGTATAGTGGGCTGCAAAAGCTGATTTAAGCACTCCGTAGAGCACCATCAGTGTCCCTATAAGGAAGAGTATAAGGCACCACCACATTACGATGTAGTTGTGGAAATACTTGTACTCCTTAACCTCAAATACGTTCTTACCATCTCCAAGACCGCCGTCTACCACGGTCTGCAGTCCGGATGCAGTTAATAGAAGACCTACAAACAGGAGGAAGAATAGCACAAACACTATGCCATTGAAAAGCACCCGCTTTTTATTGGTAGAGAAGAATGATTCCGACCCTATGTTATTGTTTAGAAAATACAGTGCTGCTTGAGTTCGTGCAAGGAAAAGCACTGCAAAGCCCAGCACTAAGTTGCGCCAGTTAAAGATAGCTTCAAACCCGTGTGAGGACTCCCATCGAGAAATTACCGGAGAACCGGCATTAAGAATGTTCCCTTTTGCTACGGTAAATTCAGCTCCGAAGAAGAACATCGATACCGCTACACCGAGTAGTATACATCCCACGCATCCATTGATAAAGAGGAAAGTATCATAAGTACGCGTCCCGAAAATATTCCCCGGTTTTGCTCTGAATTCATAGCTAACTGCTTGGAGTACAAAGCTAATCAAGATGAGCATCCAAAGCCAATATGCGCCTCCGAAACTTGTGGAGTAGAAAAGAGGGAATGAAGCAAAAAACGCGCCGCCAAACACCACAAGTGTGGTGAATGTCAATTCCCACTTATGGCCAAGCGATCTAACCATGAGCCGTGATGCCTCCGATCCATCTGCGACTGAGAGTAGATAGGTCTGTCCCCCCTGCACGAAAAGCATGAAGACTAATATGGCGCCGAGTACTGATATCAGCAACCACCAATATATTTGTAATAATTCAAGTTCCATAGTTCCAAAGATTTTAGCTAATATTTATCCACATCATTACCACTCTTGATCTGCTTGAGCATGATGGTGATTTCAGCCACTAACAAGGCGGTAAACACAGCTGCAAACATCCAGAATGTCAGTTTGACGGTAGCCGATGAAATTGCTGAAATTGCAGCCCTTGTGGGCATAAGACCTTCTATAATCCATGGCTGGCGTCCAACTTCGGCTGTTACCCAACCTGCTTCCGAGCATATCCACACAATAGCGATTGAGAGGATAGCGAGCCATTGCCACCAACGGCGTTTCCACAAGTCGGGATAGCGGTATACACTTAGCAAGGTTATTAACAAGAATAAAAGTAGGTATCCTCCTGAAAGCACCATAATATGAAAGGCATAGAAAGTAACGCCAACCGGTGGCACGGCTTCCTCAGGTGAGTCAAGATAACCATAACCGAAGTACTTATAATTATCCTTGATGCCGGCTTTAGCTGCTTCCATTCCGGCATTGTCACCCTTTGACAGAGCAATATCAAAGGCGCGCAAGGCTTCGTGTGCTTCCTTGCCCATCGCAATGCGTTCGGAATATGACACGGTGTTGGTGGTATCCCCACTTTGCGTAATCTCCCTCCCTTCAATCAAATCATTAATACCGGGTACGAAAGCGTTAAAATCATGTGTGGCAAGGAATGACAAACCCTTGGGAATTGCGATTTTAAAATGGTATGGGTCGCTTGGGTCAGTGCGCTCCTTGGAGGGGTCAAGAATACCGAAAGCCACGATTTCCTGGCCGCATGAACCGTCATAGAGACCTTCCATGGCAGCAAGTTTCATCGGTTGTACACGTGCCACGTCAACGGCCGACTGGTCGCCGGTCCATAGAGTAAGAAGAATGCCAATAGAACCGACCCATCCGGCAATCTTTATGGAATCCATGGCGAACTCTTTGCGTCGATTTTTCATGAGATACCATGCACTGACACCACATACGAATACAGATGCGAGAACCCATCCGTTGAATACGGCATGGAAGAATTTATGGATTGCTACAGGAGAGAGAGCCACAGCCCAGAAATCGTCCATTACGTTACGCATCTGCGACGGGTCAAACTCCATGCCCACAGGATATTGCATCCAAGCATTTGCTACGAGAATCCAAAGTGCTGAAATAGAAGCCCCAAGTGCAGTGAGCCATGTTGCTGTCAGGTGAAAGCCGGGGCTGACTTTCTTCCAACCAAAGAACATAATGGCGATGAATGTAGCCTCCATGAAGAATGCAAACAGACCTTCGATGGCGAGAGGGGCGCCGAAAATGTCGCCTACAAACCAACTATAATTCGACCAGTTGGTGCCAAATTCAAATTCCAGGATAATTCCTGTGGCCACACCCATCGCAAAATTAATTCCGAATAGAGTCATCCAGAATTTGGTTGTGGCAAGCCATTTTTCATTACGGGTACGGTAGTAGATTGTCTCCATAATTCCCACTATCACGCTTAGTCCGAGTGTGAGTGGGACGAAGAGCCAGTGATACATCGCTGTGAGGGCAAATTGCCATCTCGACCAGTCGACAACGGTCATTAGATCATCCATAATCTCATAAATATAGTTTTGTGATTTTATATATTAAGGTATGTATATGAGGAATTACTATCGGTCAAGCAGGGTAGACCTGACAGCATTTGCACGTTCTGCGTCAGTGTCGTAGTCGCGCTGAAGTATGTCAGGGAAGAAGAATAGCTTGAACACGAAGAATATGATGAACAGTTTGATTAGCAGTAATATCCACAGCTTTTTACCTATGGTCATAGAACGGAAACCATCGAAATAGAACCGGAAAACATTTACCGGAATTCCCGACAGTTTTCGTATGAAGCCGCGTTGCTGCATTGATGAGTCGAAAGGAGCCATAATGTAGAGTGAATGATGTATTTTATCTATCTTATAACTTATATTATGCCGGGAAAGTTCATCAAAGATGTGAAAATTTCACAGGATTGTAGCATTCAGAAGTCAGTTGCAAATATACAAAATAATCCACTCACTTACTTACGTCCGCTAAATTACACGAAAAAGGAGGAGTCAGAACGGAAAGTCCTAACTCCTCCCCTCACGTTTCAACTATTTATTTATGAGAGCCTCCGTACCCAGTTTCACAACTCGATAAAGAGGACGAGGGATGTAAATTTAGATTCTATGCTTATTAGCTTCTTTATCTTTACTTACACTAATAAAACAATCGTAGGGGCATTTTTCATCTCTGCATAACGCTAAAAGAGATTAAAAAACGTCAACTATATGGTTAAAAATGAGTTTTGTGTTAAAATTTTGACAAATTCGTTTGAAATTGAACGTGGGAGGAGGTAATAGACGATTAAGAGATGCGCGACCAATCCCGGAGTCGCGAGGTGAGTAGCCGCAGTTGCGCCACTAATATTTGATGCTCAGGACGGATTAAATCGGGGTCGGCATCCAGAATTTCGCAGGCTGAATCGCGGGCAAGTTGTACGATTTGCCCGTCGGTGGCGAGATTTGCAATATGTAGGTCGAATGGTATGCCGCTCTGCATTGTGCCCTCTATATCTCCGGGACCTCGCATTTGCATATCGGCCTCGGCTATTGCAAATCCGTCGGTGGTTGAGGTCATAAGTTCGAGACGCTTACGGGTGTCTTTGGCAATTTTGCGTTTGGACATGAGTATACAGTAGCTTTGTCCCTCGCCGCGGCCCACACGTCCGCGTAGCTGGTGAAGTTGCGACAGTCCGAAACGTTCAGCGTTCTCTATGAGCATGGTGGTTGCATTGGGGACATTTACGCCGACCTCAATCACGGTAGTGGCTACGAGGATGTGAGCTTCACCAGAGGCAAACAGCCCCATCTGGTAATCCTTTTCCACCGGCTTCATCTGCCCGTGGACAAATGCCACTTTATAGTCACGGAATGTCTCACAAATATTCTCATATCCCTCTTCAAGTGATTTCAAGTCGAGCTTTTCATTTTCCTTAATTAGCGGATAGACGATATAGACCTGACGGCCCATGCGAAGTTGGCGGCCAATCCCTTGATATGTTTTAAATCGGTCCTCGTCATAGCGCAGCAGAGTCTGCACCGGCTTGCGTCCCGGTGGCAGCTCGTCGATTACCGACACGTCGAGATCACCGTATACGGTCATGGCAAGAGTCCTTGGAATGGGTGTGGCGGTCATCACGAGCACGTGAGGTGGAATATAATTTTTGGTCCATAGTCGGGCGCGCTGGGCCACTCCGAAACGGTGCTGCTCATCGATAACTATAAAACCTAAATTCTTGAATTTGACATTGTCCTCAATCACGGCATGGGTACCGATAAGAATGTGGAGAGAACCGTCAACAAGTTGGGAATGAATCTCTTCGCGGGCTTTCTTCCGGGTAGAGCCGGTGAGAAGCTTGACATTTATGCCCATCGGAGCTACCAATTGCGATATAGTCTCAAAATGTTGAGTAGCAAGAATCTCTGTCGGAGCCATCAGGCAAGCCTGGGTGGAATTGTCAAGGGCTATGAGCATGCAAAGCAGAGCCACCAAAGTTTTTCCTGAACCGACATCGCCCTGCAATAACCGGTTCATCTGCCGTCCGGTGGCCATGTCAGCACGTATTTCCTTAATCACGCGCTTTTGGGCACCTGTGAGGGGGAAGGGTAGGAATTGAGAGTAAAATGTGTTGAAGATGTGACCAATTTTCGGGAATAAGAATCCCTGGGTAGAACTATTTCGGCGGCGTGCGTATCGCTGGATGTTAAGTTGGAGGTAAAAAAGCTCCTCGAATTTCAGTCTCAGGCGTGCCGCAAGCAGCTGTTCGTTGCTTTGAGGATTGTGTATCGCACTGAGAGCCTCGTGAATCCCCAATAGGCGGTATTTAGCTGTGATTTCTTGTGGCAGAGTCTCAGTGAGATGTGAGATGCCCCTGAGAATATCTGCGACGGCGGCTGAAAATGTGCGGGAAGAGAAGCCGCGGTTGCGAAGCTGCTCGGTAAGAGGATACACGCCTCGGAAGCCGGATTCGGCAAGCGATGAACCTGGAGGGTCAACTTCCGGGTGCACCATGCTCCAATGTCCATTGAAGAAGTTTGGCTTACCGAACACGATATACTCCGTGGCAGTGTGGTAGGCTTGTTGAATACTTTTGATGCTCTGGAACCATACTACCTCCATCACAGCCGATCCATCGGAAAAAAGTCCTACGAGCCTTGTCTTTGCTCCTTCACCTTGCACAGAGAATGATACGAATTTTCCGCGCACTTGCACCGATGGCATTTCTTCACCGGCGAAGTCAACTATGCGGTAAATTGATCTGCGGTCGATGTAGTGAGTAGGGAAATGGTAGAGAAGGTCATAATAGCTCTTAATGCCAAAGTTCTTGTCAAGAAGCTCGGCACGTTTCGGTCCTATTCCACGCAGGAATTTTATGTCCATTCTCCTTAGTCGCTCCATCTGCCTAATTGATTTTGGAAAGGTAAAGTTCGACAATCTCCATGTCGCCGGGATTAGTTACTTTGATATTGTGAGCATCCCCGTCCACGAGGTTGATATCGGTGAAGCCGGCTGCTTCCATCACTGAAGCGTCATCGGTAAAGTTTGGCTGCAGCGGTTGGTGGTAGGCCGCAAAAAGTTTGTCGGCATGGAAAATCTGCGGGGTCTGCACTGAGCGGTACTCGCTACGGTTCACCGCCACTGATGACCCATCCGACTCTACGTGTCGAATGGAATCAGATAGACGGCAAGCAGGTAGGGCTCCGTCGTGGCCGCTGATGCCATCCACTATAGCCTTGAAGAGTGACGGAGTGATAATGGGGCGGGCCGCATCGTGGATGCTTATCCAACCATGGCAGGAATCGGAAAGTCGCTTGATATATGTCACGGCATTTTTCACGCTTTCGGCGCGATATGCGCCTCCCGTCACCACTGTGTGGGGTAGTGTGAAATGATGCACGCTACACATTTCGTTCCATCCATCAATCATATCCTTGCTCAGTACAACTATTAGGCCGCTGGCATGGTCACAGGCATGGAGTCGCTCGAGGGTGGTCATAAGTAGAGGTCTCCCTGCTAACAAGCAGAATTGCTTGGGGAGATTTCCGCCATATCGGCTGCCACTTCCGGCTGCCACAATTATTTGATAATCCATGAAAAGTCAATAGTGTCGTTAATTTCATACAAAAATACTCAAAATTGCCTATAAAAACAAACCCGGCAGATGTGTTTCATCTACCGGGTGCGTTTTTTCAATGGTTAATTAACGGTTAACTAAGGCAATGATTGTAGTTTGTAAGGTGAATCGGATTAGCCGATTTCTGTGCCTTTAGTCACGGTCGTTATTATCGCGGCGAGGGCCGTTGTTGTCGCGGCGGGGACGGTCATCACGGCGGGGACGGTCGCCATTATCGCGGCGAGGACCACGGTCGTTGCGGTCGTTACGGTCGCGACGAGGACCACGGTCGTTACGGTCGCCGCGGGGTGCACGTTCACGTTCAACATAGCCTTCGGGTTTGGGCTGAAGAGCTCGCATTGACAAGCGGTACTTGCCGGTCTTTTTGTCGATTTCGATGAGTTTGACCTCTACGTTGTCACCTTCCTTCAAGCCAGAAGCTTCCATGTTTTCGAGACGATCCCACGAGATTTCAGATATGTGGAGCAGACCGTCGCGGTTGGGCATGAATTCAACGAATGCACCGAAGTCGAGAATTGAACGTACAGTACCCTGGTATACCTTACCTTCTTCAGGTAGTTCTACGATGGCGTTAATCATCTCAAGGGCCTTATCGATAGAATCCTTGTTGGCAGCAGCAACTTCGATATAACCGCCTTCGGGAATTTCGTCGATAGAAACAGTTGCACCACTTGCTTCCTGGATACCCTGAATAATCTTTCCGCCAGGGCCAATCACGGCGCCGATAAGATCCTTCGGGATAATCATGGTGACGATGCGAGGCACGTGAGGTTTGTAGTCCTCACGCGGTGCGGGGATTGTTTCCTGGATTTTATCGAGGATGTGGAGACGACCTTCACGAGCCTGGTTGAGGGCGCGTTCGAGAATTTCGTAGCTTAGGCCGTCACACTTGATGTCCATCTGTGTTGCTGTGATGCCTTCTCGAGTACCTGTAACCTTGAAGTCCATGTCGCCGAGGTGGTCCTCATCTCCGAGGATGTCGGAAAGGATAGCGTACTTTTCGCCGTCAGAGATAAGACCCATAGCGATACCGCTGACGGGGCGTTTCATCTTCACACCTGCGTCGAGGAGTGAAAGAGTGCCGGCGCATACGGTGGCCATTGATGATGAACCGTTAGATTCGAGAATGTCGCTGACGATGCGGCATACGTAGGGGAAATCATCGGGGAACATGCGCTTGAGGGCGCGGTGGGCAAGGTTACCATGTCCAACTTCACGGCGACCTACGCCACGCACGGGCTTAGCCTCGCCGGTTGAGAAGGGAGGGAAGTTGTAGTGGAGAAGGAAACGCTCGCGGCCTTGATTTAGAACATCGTCAAGGATCTTCTCGTCGAGCTTGGTGCCGAGTGTAACAGTGGCGAGTGACTGAGTTTCACCACGGGTGAATACTGCTGATCCGTGAGGACCCGGTAGGTAATCAACCTCACACCAGATGGGGCGGATTTCAGTAGTCTTACGACCGTCAAGACGGATACCTTCGTCGAGAACGCAGCGGCGCATAGCCTCTTTCTCAACATCGTGGTAATAGCGCTTGACGAGCGGGGTTTTCTCCTCACGTTCTTCTTCGGGAAGTGATTCGATATATTCTTCACAAATTTTGTCGAAGCTGTCCTGACGCCAGTGCTTGTCAGCGCATCCGGCCTTTGCGATAGCGTAGGCTTTGTCGTAGCACTTGTCATGCACATCCTTGCGGAGGTCTTCGTCGTTGGTTTCGTGGCAGTATTCGCGCTTAACGGTTGAACCAACTTCTTCGGCAAGCTCCATCTGTGCCTTGCATTGAACTTTGATAGCATCATGAGCAGCACGGAGGGCAGCGAGTAGGTCGGCTTCAGAAACTTCGTTCATTTCGCCTTCTACCATCATGATGTTGTCGTAGGTCGCACCTACCATAAGTTCCATGTCGGCTTTTTCGAGTTGCTCGAAAGTAGGGTCGATGACAAATTCACCATCCACACGAGCCACACGCACTTCAGAGATGGGACCGTTGAAGGGTATGTCGCTCACGGCGAGGGCTGCAGAAGCAGCGAGCCCTGCGAGAGCATCGGGCATGTCGACACCGTCAGATGAATACATGGTCACCTGCACGAAAGTGTCAGCATGGTAATTGTCAGGGAAAAGTGGACGGAGCACGCGGTCAACAAGACGTGCGGTCAGAATTTCATAGTCGCTCGCACGACCTTCACGTTTGAGAAAACCGCCGGGGAAGCGTCCGTTAGAGGAAAATTTCTCTTTGTACTCAACTTGGAGAGGCATAAAGTCGACGCCCTCTCCTGCTTCCTTAGCTGTAACGACTGTGGCAAGCAGCATTGTGTTGCCCATTCGCAGTTCTACCGCTCCATCGGCTTGCTTGGCTAATTTGCCGGTCTCCAGGGTGATGGTGCGACCGTCGGGCAGCGCGATGGTTTTTTTAATTACATTCATAAATTATTCTTTCAGCTTATAAAATTTTTGCAGCGATGAACGACCTATAGCTTATAAATGATTAGCCACTTTTTCTATGTTAGTAATTTGCGATTCAGTAAATTACTTTGTTGTAGATTCAATGGTTAGTCAAAAGTTTTTAACGCTTGAAATCGTTCGGTTTATTTCATTTTGCAAAGATAGTCATTTTTATCCAATAAATAATTGTATTTGCGAGAAATAATTTGGTGGATTTTCATAATTTTCATAAATTTCGTAAATTTCGCAATAACAGGACAAAATGTCGACATCAATCGAATACATCTTCACGAAAAACATAGCCAAAAAACATGCTTAAATATTTGGAAAATTCATCCTCAGGTTCTATATTTGCGACTGAAAATTGCCAAAGGGATTTAACTGATTTGCCTCTCGCGTTGATGACATGGTCTTGAACCAATCAAAACAACAGTAACAAAGTTTATTATGAAAAATTACAATGGAAAAAAGGTTAAAGAACCGCTTGTGGACAATGACTTCAATCTTGTTTTTGCTATGTGCGTTGAATGCTTGTAAGGATGGTGCGATTGATGAGCCACAGCCTACAGCTTCTACATTGTCTCGTTCAATTTCTGCCGACGATGACAATGTATCGCTAACGAATCCTAAATTGATATCAGATTGGGAGAATGTTACTGAAATCGAGCTTAATCGAAGTGGTACTCATTCTGTAACAGCGCCATGGTGTGACGGTGCATCTACGGCCTTAACATCTGATTTTACCCACGACATTCGTAAATCGGACGGTTGGGACATGTTGTTTCATACGTTTAAAAAGAAAGGACTTGATGAAAATAAGTACTGATAAAAGTTCTTTAGTAACCCTAAGTGAGGGCTATGGTTATAAGAATTTGGGCGTATGGACTATTAAAAGTAGACCAAAGGTTTATTATACTCGAATCTCTCATTTAATACCATACATGATTTCAACAAGACCTTTACCCAACAAAATGATTAATATGGATTCTATTACCGTTCATAGAAGCCAATTGATTGATGATATAATTGAACCGTTAAAAGAAGCATCAACCAAAGCAGGTAGTGGAGTGTATCTGGAAGCTGAATTAGAGATGCCTCATTTTGGGCATAAGGGAGTAGAAGTCATCTTTAATCCTGCAGTTGAGCCGTATTTGAAGTCATATAAGACACATGTGAGTTTCTTCAATTGCTCGAAATTGAATGGGGAACAATATGGCTCAAATTTTGATGATGTGTATTGGTCTCATTGGTTAAAACCCTTATATAAGGACACAGATATGACCTTAGATTCTATCCCTCCGACAGGATTCTTTCCTTACACGACAGTATTTCCACCTGAGATGTTGAATATCGATGACACAAAAAATTTCTACTTCGACTGGGGTACTATTCTTTGTGGTCGCCTGATTGCATTCGTATCTGTGGATATGAAATTCAATTATCATGGTAAGGAGTTTGATGTCTATGAGACAAGGGCATATCCGGTGACATATGGGTACGATCCGGGATTCCCTGCAACATACTATCATAATCCTCCCCAAGATGTAGTTATTAATTTTTATAGTCCACTGAGATCTGATTTGGAGAAATTATACGGTGGAGATCCATCAAGGATTCCTTGAATAAGATTTTCTACCGGGTTTAACCTATCTATTATTATACATTAATTAATTCAATTAATAATGAGAAATATATTTTATTTGTGATTCTCACCTTGTGCTGCTTTATCGGAGCATGCCGAGATGAGGAAGAGGTGTATAATCCGATATACCCAATAGATGCTCCCGAAGGATCAGTAAAGTTGGATTTACGAAAATACTATTATGGGCGTACTCTACTTGGGTGGTCTGATGTATACATCGATTATGAAAATAAATTTAAAACGGTTTCAGGGCAGAGTGTAATTTATGAGGTTGGAAATGACCGTACCACTCTATTAATGGAGCCGAAGATGAAACGAGGTGAACATTTTGCTATGGGCGACTCTGTAATGCCAGGGTATTTCTATCAAATTTTTCGAAAAGAGGATTTTTCCAGGTATGCAACAGCAGTAAGAATTGGATCAAAATACATGAACATGCATGTTGATACATGGTTGTATGAAAACGGGAAGATAATAGGTGCAAAAGTAACGTATGTGGA
Organism: Duncaniella sp.; assembly: GCA_023664955.1. Classification (GTDB taxonomy): domain Bacteria; phylum Bacteroidota; class Bacteroidia; order Bacteroidales; family Muribaculaceae; genus Duncaniella. The sequence goes on along the minus strand of JAMPEV010000001.1, from coordinate 493,805 downwards.
ATGTGTTGCCAAAGACAAATATTTGGACACCTGTTTTCAGAATCTAACGATTTATTCACCCAAATCTAAAGATGAGGACTATAGAATTGTTAAAATCCCTGTACCCGACTCCGTATATATACGTAGTTCAGGTAGAGAAACTACTGGTAGTCATATTTATACTCAACAAATAAATAATTTCCTCAATGCTTACATGTATGGTCCGGTTGAGGGTTTCATGGATTTAGCAATTCATCATAATGGTTGCTTCACCGTTCGCAGGGTAAGGGTTGAACACGACCCTGAATGAGTGTTGGAAGATTAAATATCAAGATTGTCAAAAATAAATGTGGAAACCATCCATGAGAATGGGATATGGTTTCCACATTTATTTTTGACATTCTATCGTCTATAAGTCTGATAATCGATTCAGTTCAGTCTCTCACTAAAAAAATTTTTGACGAATTTGATATACCATGGTGCGTCCTTACATTTCCGGACAGAGTTTACCGTTGATTTTGAGGTTGATGAAGCGGACACCTTCGGTCATACCGGTGATAGAATTACCCCCGGTGGCCACATTGTTGAAGGTGCAGTCCTTGACCTCGATGTTGCGAATGTTGCAAATGTCATCGAAGCCTTCGATTTTAACGCCGAACTTGCTTTCCTGACACGTTACCTTGTCGAGGTAAACATTCTGTACCACCGGTGGGAATGCTCGCTGGCATTTCTCGCGTTGCTCATACACGAGGTTGATTTTCAATACAGCCTCATTGCACTGTCCCACAGTGACATTGCGTACAAAAATATTCTCAATCACACCACCGCGGCAATTGTTGGTTTTGATGCGAATCACACGGTCGAGGTTGGGGCTGTCCATCACACAATTCTCGACGAAGAGGTACTTGAAGCCGCCGGAGATTTCGCTGCCGACTACCACGCCGCCATGTCCGTTCTTCATGTGGCAATTGCGCACGATGACATTTTCGGTGGGGATATTAGCGATACGTCCGTCGCGGTTGCGTCCGCTCTTAATAGCGATGCAGTCATCGCCCGTGTCAAAATAGCAACCTTCAATGAGCACATTTTTGCATGACTCCGGGTCGCATCCATCGCCGTTAGGACCGTCGTTCTGCACGTGCACGCCGCGCACGGTTAGATTCTCGCAGAGAAGGGGATGTATGACCCAGAAGGGAGCGCGGAGAAGTGTGACATCCTCGATAAGAACGTTTTTACACTTCACGGGGTTAACGAGCTGCACACGCATACCGTATCCGTCGCCCATTTTGCGTTGCTCCACGGGGACACCATTTTCGTTCCACTCCATGAGAATAGGTCGGCCGATACGCTGAGAAGTAATGCCTTCCTCCCAGCCATACTTAACCGCGCCGCACATTCTCCACCAGTTGGGACGACTTGCGCCACCGTCGATGGTCCCTTTGCCGGTAATGGCGATGTTTTCTTGCTCGTAAGCATAAATCATGGGCTGGTAATTGTAGCAGTCCATTCCCTCCCAACGGGTATAAACCAGAGGATATTCCTTGAGGTCAGTGGTGAAAAGCAGCGTGGCACCCTCCTCGAGATGGAGGTTCACATTGTTTTTGAGGGTGATGGGACCGGTGAGCCATGTTCCGGCGGGAATCACTACCTTGCCTCCACCTTCAGCGGAACATTTGTCAATCACCTTATTAATAAGTTCGGTGTAGAGATATCCCTCGGTGTTAGATTTCTTGCCGTAGTCTAGAAGTTTATACTCCTTGTCGCGGAATTCGGGGGCTTTAATCTGCTTTTCGATGGCAGGATATGTCTCAGCCCAGGCCTTTTCGGCAGTATTTGCGGCGTTGATATGCAATGAAGCACATAGCAAAGCGGCCACAGCGATAAGCATAGTTTTCATGGTTATGTAATCTTGTTGTTAATTAATATGTAGTGCAAAGGTAATGAAAAAATTATTAAAATCTGTTTGTGAGTTTAATTTAATTGTGCTATTTTTGTGTCGGTAAGTGGATTCTGACAACATTATGTATGGATTTATGCTAATACCAACTTGGTAGTTTCAACGAAAATTATTAACACCTTAAATTAATATGAATTATCCTGCACATTTTGTGGCCTTTGACTTAGGCGCAACAAGTGGTCGCACAATACTTGCGACTCTCCATGAAGACGGACGTCTTGAAACAGAAGAAATCAACCGTTTCCCTAATGCTATCATGAAGATTAACGGAGTGTCACATTGGAACATCTATTCTCTTTATGAGAGTATCAAGGATGGACTGAAAGGTGTGGCACGTCGCGGCATTCTCCCCATATCTGTAGCTGTTGACACTTGGGGTGTCGATATAGCATGTGTGGCTTCCGACGGTACGTTAATCGGTCTGCCGGTAGCTTATCGCGATAGCCGATTCTGTCCGACTAATACCGCTGATTTCTTCGAAAACGTGATGAGCAAGCGTGAGCTATACGGTCACACCGGAATTCAGACACTTGACTTCAACACCGTGTTCCAGCTCTATGCACTTCGCGACACATTCGCAATGAAGTCGGCTGAGAAAATCGGTTTTGTTCCTGATATCATTTCTTATCTTCTTACGGGCAATCTTATTACAGAATATACCATCGCATCAACCGGTGCTATCCTTGATGCTAAAAAGCGTGACTTGGATCCCGTGATACTAGCCTCGGTAGGGCTTGATGCCGCAAAATTCGGGCCGATAGTAGAACCGGGTACAAAAGTGGGAGTGTTGACACCACAACTTTGTGCTGAGACAGGCCTACCGGCTATCCCCGTGATTGCCGTGGGCGGACATGACACAGCATCGGCGGTGGCGGCTATCCCTGCAGAGGGGAATGACTGGGCATATCTCAGTAGTGGAACATGGTCGTTGATGGGTGTTGAGACCGCGGCTCCGGTAGTGAACGATGCGTCGTTTGAGTACAATATGACCAACGAGGGCGGCGTGGAGAATACCATCCGACTTCTAAAAAATATCACAGGCATGTGGGTGCTTGAAGAATGCCTGAAGTGTTGGAAGGCCGAGGGTGTTACATACACTTATCCACAGCTCGTGGCAATGGCAGCTGAGGCGCCGGCATTCAAGTGTTTCATCGACACAGACGCCACTTGCTTTGTGGCTCCTGCCAATATGCCAAAGGCTATTGAGGAATATTGCGCAGCGACAGATCAGGAAGCTCCTAAGAATCATGGAGAGTTTGTGCGTTGCATCTTTGAAAGCCTTGCACTTAAGTATCGCCATGTGCTCAACCTCTTCAAAGAGGTAGCACACGCACCGATTTCTCGTTTGAATGTAATTGGCGGAGGTTCGCGCAATGCGTTGCTCAATCAGTTCACAGCATCATCAATAAATCTGCCGGTGGTGGCAGGTCCTGCGGAGTGTACCGCTCTTGGCAACATTCTCATGCAGGCTAAGGCTGCCGGCTATGTTGGCTCGCTTGATGCTATGCGTGAGGTGGTGCGCAAAAATGTGAAGACTGAAAATTACCAACCTGAATCACCAGAGGCTTGGGATGAGCCGTATAGCCGCTTCGTGAAGATTGTTAAGTGAACGTAAAAAATAATTAGGGACAGGATGCGCAGTTATCATAAAGCAGATATGTCTTATGAATGAAGGCAAACGGAATGAAGAACGACATAGATATGAGAACAAGCAGAATGTCACAGAGTATTTTTTTGAAGTTCATTAAATAAGAGTCGGTATAGATAGAACATAAGAATCCTCCCTGCGGTGTAATGTCCACAGTAGGGAGGATTTTATTTTGTTGCGGCTACCCCGATTTGGGAGGACGCACCATGGTGTGTCCCTACTTTTGTAGGGGTTAGAATAGGTTGAGTTGGGTGCCGATGGAGATTGAGAGGTCGTTGCCCCAACCGTGGGATTTGAAATTTTTAGTATCGCTGATACCTGTGCCATAGGTTATTGAACCCTTGCTCGCAGCTAATGGACAACGGTAGCTTACGTCGAGTAGCAGGCTGCATACATTTGAGAGACGATAGCCAATGGAAATGGCCGGGTTGATGTATGGAGGTTTGATTTTATATTGATAATGGACCTCATTTTTCTTTTTGTCTCTGGACTGCACGTGCATCCATCCGAAACCGAGGCGTGGTGAGAATTGCCATCGGCTTATTTGAGCCACGTATGCTGCTCCGAAAGCTATTGACGGGTGGATATGGCTGACTCCGGGGAAGAACATTTCAACAATGGCATCAGATATTATTTCACCGAGCTCGTCGGAGGGTTGAATTTTGTAAAAAGACATTCCGAAGTCCATAAATGCTGACCAATGCTTGGCGAAAGCCACGTTTACACGCCAGTCAAACTGTGTGCAAGCGTCGGGTCGTGTCGGGAAAAGTGACCGGTCACCACAGGAGCCGGTATTAAGGTTAGCTCCTATTGTTACGGACATGGAAATGGGAGTTTGCAAACGTGTGTCGTCATTCTGAGCTGAGGCGCTGAATGACTGTAGGAACAAAGCGGCGGTGAAAATTAGTGAAAGTCGTTTCATGGCGTGAGATCTGTTGTGACTAGTGTAAATGATTGATTTAAAAATATGTTGCAAAGCTATAAAAATTAGTTGGATTCTACAAAATTTAGGGGGGGGGTAAAATTTAGAGGAAATTTAGGAAAAAAATAAGGCACTCATTCGGGCTGTCTGCCTGATTGAGTGCCTTATTTTATGGTCGGGAGTCATACCACAATATCGCCCATACTGGGCTCTATTTTGATTCGACGACCCCGGCTGGAGAGGACGCGACTTGGTACGTCCCTATTTTTCACGAGATTATGCCTGGGGCATTTTGGTTTTTTTGCCATAGCCGTACTGAGCAGCGTCGCCGAGTTCTTCCTGGATGCGGAGGAGCTGGTTATACTTAGCCATACGGTCAGAGCGGCTTGCAGAACCGGTCTTAATCTGGCCGGCGTTAGTAGCAACAGCGATGTCAGCGATAGTAGCGTCCTCAGTTTCACCGGAACGGTGAGAGATAACTGCGGTGTAGCCATTGCGCTGAGCGAGTTCAACTGCGCGGAGGGTTTCAGTGAGAGAACCGATCTGGTTAACCTTCACGAGGATAGAGTTAGCGCAGCCGAGTTCGATACCCTTCTTGAGGTACTTAACGTTAGTAACGAAAAGGTCATCACCAACGAGCTGGCAACGGTCACCGATCATATCGGTGAGAAGCTTCCAACCTTCCCAGTCGTTCTGGTCCATACCGTCCTCGATAGAATCGATGGGGTACTTTTCAACGAGTTCTTTGAGGAATTCAGCCTGTTCCTTAGAAGTGCGCTTGGGAGCGTCAGCACCCTGTTTCCAAGTATAGTCATAGAGACCGTTCTTGTAGAATTCAGAAGCGGCGCAGTCAAGACCGATGGTAACATCCTTACCGGGAACGTAGCCAGCAGCTTCGATAGCTTTGATAATAACGTTGAGGGCATCCTCAGTGCCGTCGAGGTTGGGAGCGAAACCACCTTCGTCACCTACGGCAGTTGAAAGGCCACGATCGTGGAGTACCTTTTTGAGGTTGTGGAATACTTCAGTGCCCATGCGGATACCTTCCTTGAAGCAGCAAGCACCGATAGGACGAATCATGAATTCCTGGAAGCAGATGGGAGCATCAGAGTGAGCGCCACCGTTGATGATGTTCATCATTGGAACGGGGAGCACGTAGCTGTTGCAGCCACCGATATATTTGTAAAGGGGAAGGTCGAGGTAGTCAGCGGCAGCCTTAGCAACTGCAAGTGAAACACCAAGAATGGCGTTAGCGCCGAGGTTTGACTTGGTTTCAGTGCCGTCGAGAGCGAGCATAGTTTCGTCAATCTTGATCTGGTCAAGTGCGCTCATGCCCTTGAGAGCTTCGGCGATGGGACCGTTAACGTTAGCAACAGCCTTCTGAACGCCCTTACCCATGTAGCGGTTCTTGTCGCCGTCGCGGAGCTCGAGAGCTTCGTTTTCACCAGTAGAAGCACCAGAGGGAACAGAAGCGCGGCCACGTGCGCCGGATTCGAGGATTACGTCAACTTCAACGGTAGGGTTGCCACGTGAGTCAAGGACTTCACGACCGATAATTTTTTCAATCTTCATAGTGATTATGTTGTTTAAATTGAGAGTTAGTTATTAATGATTATAATAGTTATTGGAAATCGCCGACAAATTTACAAAATCTTCGGGCAGTTTGCAATAAGATTTTCAAAATATTAAGTGAAAATTACTTAAGATGGATTAGTATTCGTCCCAGCTTTTTATTTCGATGTCATCAAGGGGATGGGTTGTGAATGCATCGATGTAGGCAGAGGCCAGGCGTGCGTTAGTGAGCAAGGGGATGTTGAGATCGATGGCGGCACGACGAATCTTGTATCCATTGGTAAGCTCGGTTGTGGTAAAGTTTTTTGGAATGTTTACCACCATGTCAACGAGGTGGTCATGAAGCAATTCGATGGCTTGCGGCTGCTGGTCGGGCTGCGATGGCCAATACACACGGATGGCCGGTATACCGTTGTCGTTGAGGTAGCTGTGGGTTCCTCCGGTGGCGTAAATTGTGTAGCCGCGGTTGGAAAGTTCATGGGCGGCATCGAGCAATTCGGCCTTCTGCTTGGCTGTTCCGGTAGACATGAGGACAGCTTTCTTGGGTACACGGTTGCCTACGGAGATCATCGCCTTGATGAGAGCTTCGGAAGAATCATTTCCGATACAACCAACCTCACCGGTAGATGCCATGTCGACACCCAGCACAGGGTCGGCGCCCTGGAGTCGTGAGAAACTGAACTGAGAAGCCTTAATGCCAACATAATCAAGGTCGAACGCATTCTTGTGAGGCTTTTCGACAGGGAGACCGAGCATAACCCGAGTGGCAAGGTCGATAAAATTGATTTTCAATACCTTTGACACGAACGGGAAGCTGCGGGAGGCACGGAGGTTACATTCGATTACCTTTATTTCATTGTTCTTAGCAAGGAACTGGATGTTGAAGGGGCCGGAAATGTCGAGAGCGGCGGCAATTTGGCGAGAAATCTTGCGGATACGTCGCATGGTCTCAACATATAGTTTCTGCGGCGGGAATTGGATAGTGGCATCACCTGAGTGCACACCGGCATATTCAATATGTTCGGAAATTGCATAGCAAACTATCTCGCCATTCTGCGCCACGGCATCCATTTCAATCTCCTTGGCCGAGGAAATGAACTGTGACACCACGACTGGATGCTGCTTCGATACGTTGGCTGCGAGGCGGAGGAAGCGGGTGAGCTGTTCCTGGTTGTGACACACATTCATTGCCGCGCCTGAGAGGACATAGCTGGGACGCACGAGTACCGGGAAGCCAACCTCGTCGATAAACTCATTGATATCTTCCATGCTGGTAAGCTCACGCCAGCGGGGTTGGTCTATGCCGAGACGGTCGAGCATGGCGGAGAACTTGTTACGGTCCTCAGCGTTGTCGATACACTGTGCTGATGTGCCAAGAATGTTGACATGCTGGTCATCGAGACGTGTGGCAAGGTTGTTAGGTATCTGACCACCCACGGAGAGGATGATGCCGTGGGGCTGTTCGAGTTCGAGGATGTCCATCACACGCTCGAAAGTGAGCTCGTCGAAGTAAAGGCGGTCACAAATGTCATAGTCAGTTGACACGGTTTCAGGATTGTAATTAATCATAACCGAGCGCCACCCCTGTTTTTTAACAGTCAGAAGTGCATTTACCGAACACCAGTCAAACTCCACCGATGAGCCGATTCGGTAAGCTCCTGAACCAAGCACCACTATGGAGCGGTGGTCGTGGAGGTATTTGACGTCATTCTCCCGTCCATTGTAGGTGAGGTATAGATAGTTGGTCTGTGCGGGATATTCAGCGGCGAGTGTGTCAATCTGCTTAACCACAGGCACAATTCCGAGGTGCTTGCGGAAATTGCGAAGCGATAGGATTGCCTCGTCATTGTCGGTCATCTTATCCTTTAGAATTTCGCGAGCCATTTGGAAGTCGCTGAAACCCTGCTCCTTGGCTTGGCGGATGAGAGGAGCCGGAACAGCCTCGATTTCATCAAAGTCGCGGAGTTCGTTGGCGGTGTTGATTATATTTTGGAGCTTATAGAGGAACCAGCGGTCAATCTTTGTGAGTTCGTGTATGCGTTCCACGGTGTAACCTTTCTGCATGGCCTGCGATATGACGAATATACGCTTATCGGTGGGCTCTTTGAGGGCATGGTCGATGTCATCAACTTTGATTTCACGATTGCCGACGAAACCGTGCATGCCTTGGCCAATCATGCGTAAGCCTTTCTGTATTACCTCCTCGAAAGTACGTCCGATTGCCATAACTTCACCTACCGACTTCATCGATGAGCCGATTTCTCGGCGCACGCCGTGGAATTTGCCGAGGTCCCAGCGGGGGATTTTGCAAACGATATAGTCAAGGGCCGGCTCAAAGAAAGCTGATGTTTCCTTAGTGACAGAATTTTTGAGGTCGAAGAGACCGTAGCCGAGTCCGAGCTTTGCTGCCACGAATGCCAATGGGTAGCCGGTGGCTTTGGAAGCGAGAGCTGAAGAACGGCTGAGACGAGCGTTCACTTCGATTACGCGATAGTCCATCGAAGCCGGATCGAAGGCGTATTGCACATTACATTCGCCCACGATGCCAATGTGGCGTATGATTTTGATGGCGAGCTTCCTCAGCCAGTGATAATCCTCATTAGAGAGTGTCTGCGATGGGGCAACGACGATTGACTCGCCGGTATGGATGCCTAGGGGGTCGAAGTTCTCCATGTTGCAGACGGTGATACAATTGTCGTAACGGTCGCGTACCACTTCGTATTCCACTTCTTTCCAGCCTTTAAGCGACTTCTCCACGAGGACTTGTGGAGAGAAGGCGAGGGCTTTTTCTACGAGGGAAACGAGTTCTGTCTCATTGTCGCAAAAACCGCTGCCGAGACCGCCGAGAGCGTAGGCTGCACGGACTATGACGGGGTATCCGAGGCTGGCTGCGGCTTGCTTGGCATCTTCTACAGAGTTAACCGCTTCGCTCTTGATGGTGCGGACGTTGATTTCATCAAGTTTCTTTACGAAGAGCTCGCGGTCCTCAGTGTCCATGATGGCTTGGACGGGGGTGCCGAGTACTTCCACATTGTATTTCTCAAGCACTCCTGAACGATGAAGCTCCACTCCGCAGTTTAGTGCAGTCTGACCGCCAAATGCTAATAGGATTCCGTCGGGATTTTCTTTTTTTATAACTTTCTCTACGAAGTAAGGTGTCACCGGCAGGAAGTATATTTTGTCGGCAAATCCTTCGGAGGTTTGCACTGTGGCGATGTTTGGGTTGATAAGGACGGTAGTGATACCCTCCTCTTTCATCGCTTTAAGCGCTTGGGAGCCAGAATAGTCAAATTCGCCAGCCTCACCGATTTTCAACGCTCCGCTGCCAAGCAGGAGTACCTTTTTAATATTTTCGTTACGCATGGTTAGTTGAGTTTCTTGATGAATTCGTCAAACAAAAATTCAGTATCCTTTGGGCCTGAGCTTGCTTCGGGGTGGAACTGAGCAGAGAAATAGGGGAGTGTCTTATGTCGGATGCCTTCGTTAGTACCGTCGTTCATGTTGACGAAAAGTGGTTCCCAATCATCGGGAAGGGTAGAACTATCAACGGCGAAACCGTGATTTTGTGAAGTGATGAAACATTTGTCAGTGCCAACGAGTCGCACGGGTTGGTTGTGGCTTCGGTGTCCGTATTTAAGTTTATATGTTTTGGCGCCTGCTGCCTTGGCGAGTAGTTGGTTGCCCATGCAGATGCCGCAAATCGGTTTGCCGAGTTTCATCGCCTTTTTGATGTTATCGACAGTTTCAGTTGCCATATCGGGATTACCGGGACCGTTGGAAATGAAAAGTCCGTCGTAGGGGATTGTTGTAAAGTCATAATTCCAAGGCACAAGCACCACCTTCACGTTGCGACGGGTAAGGCATCGGATAATGTTGTGCTTCACTCCGCAGTCAACAAGCACCACTGTCTTATCGCCTTCGCCATGGTATTCCACCTCTTTACAGCTAACCTTTCCCACAAGGTTTTCCTTATTGGGGTCATAAAAATCGACATCGTCACAACCGTCAATCACAATCTTGCCGAGCATAGAGCCATGCTCTCTTAGGTGCTTTGTGAGTTCGCGAGTGTCGATGCCGTAAATACCGGGGATTTTTTCTTCCTGAAGCCACTGGGCGAGTGAACGGTCAGCTTGCCAGTGGGAATGGTCGAAGGAGTAGTCCTGAGCTATAATCGCTTTACAGTGGATGTGGTCACTTTCGTAATATTCGCTGACGTCGTCTTTTTCACGCCGAGGCGGGACGCCGTAATTTCCGAGGATAGGATAGGTGGAGACTAAAATTTGCCCTTCGTAGGATGGGTCGGTAAGACTTTCAGGGTAACCGGTCATAGCGGTGTTGAACACAACTTCGCCGGCGGTTGAGGCTTCATAGCCAAATGATTTCCCTTCAAATTTGGTGCCGTCTTCGAGTATAAGAGTGGCGCGCTTTGACTGTCGCATGCGATAGAGATTGTTGAAATGGAGTATATTCAGTTCACGATTGGCTTCGTTAAGGTTATTGTGTGCCTTTTGGAAAACCGTGCAAAGTTACGAAAAAATCGTCAATTGAATGGTAAAATGACCTCACTTTTAATAAAAAACCGGCAAAAATTTTGAAAAGACGTGTCATTACTTCCGGTTAGTTTAGAAATCGAAGCCGAGTTTGATGTTTAAGCCGTCGAATTGTGAGCCGTATTTGTTAAAGAGGAAGTTGGAGCCGAATGCGAGGTATACGCCTCCTTTTTCACCCCAAGAAAATTTGTATCCAATGGAGGGGGAGATGAAGCTTGTGGAACCGGCTGATAGCAGATGTCCTATTTTAAGATCAAAGAACGGGCTGAACTTTCCGGTGGGCAGGGTGGCGCGCGCATTGGCGAAAATTGGAATCCAGAGGCTGCAACCTCCGCTGTAGTATGCCAACCAAGTTCCCAATCCGGCTCCGGCATAAAGGTAAGGTGTGATCCTGACGCCCTGGGTAGTTGTCAGAGTTACGATGCCAGAAGTGTTGCGAAGGAAATGATCCCAAAGGAAAATGTGTCCGGCTTCGATGTTGCCCATGTATTTTATGTCAAGTTTCGACTCTGTTACGGTGGAAGGAGTGTTGTCGGAGGCTGTGTTTGCAACTATTGCGGGAACTGACGCTAATGTTAAAGCTAAGGCTATGATTAATTGTTTTATCATGTTATTTTTTTCGTAATCAATTAGTTATACAAAATTATGAAATTTTTCGAACAAAATTGTATGGTCGGTTGTTAAAGTATATAAAATTTCACTTTAGTGGATATACATTAATATATATTAGCAACTATTCTTTACTTACGCACACTCTTAAAACGTTTTGGCTATGAAAGATGTAAAAGAGACTCTATTGGACCGTAGAAGTGTTCGTCGATATGAGAGGGAGCAGATATCAGAGGATGATATGCATTTGATACATGAGGCTATCCGTAATACACCCACAAGCTATAACGGACAGCAATTTTCAGTTATTGATATTTCGGACCAGGAGATAAAGGAGAAACTATATGATCTCACGAATGCGAAGCAGATTAAGACTTGCAACCGATTCCTGTTGTTTCTTGCCGATTATAATAAAATCACGTTGCTTGCGGATGATCAGAACATTCAGATGCCGGCCTTCACCGACACTGTGGATGGACTGATAGTTGGAGTTGTGGATGCAACTCTTGCCATGATGAGCGCGTTGACCATGGCAGAATCGCTTGGATATGGGACATGCCCGATAGGTTATGCTCGCACGGCTGCACCCGAAGCAATATCACATCTGTTGAAATTGCCTAAGAAGACATTGGTGGTGTGCGGACTTGCTATCGGAGTGCCTCGTGAGCATCCTGACCTTAAGCCAAAACAGCCTCTCAGTCTGGTGGTGCATAAGGAATTTTACAGAGAGGATGAAAGCGAGATGATTAAGGAGCTTAACGATTATAACAACGAGGTGATAGGATATAACCGCACACGTACGGGTGAAAAGTCAATCAACGACTGGGTAGCCCATATCATCAGCTATTATGAGGAAGCAATGAGCTACCACATGCTCCGGGCATTGCGCCGAAGAGGGTTTGATATACAGCGATAATGGATTGAAACGTCACTCAGGTAATTTCAAAAAGACAGTTGGTGAGGATTTTATCATAAGATCTTCACCAACTGTCTTTTTACGCTAGGAGAGAGATTTTTGCCCGTGTATTTTTGATTTTGTGTGGCTCAAGGGCTTGAAGGATTTTCTTGGCCTTATCACGAGGCACGGCGACGAGGGCGGCATGGTCACGAAGAGCAATTTTCCCAATTTCTTTGGCCTCGAGGCCACCTTTGGCGATTAGAAATCCTACGATATCCCCACGAGATATTTTCTCCTTCTTTCCCACATTAAAATAAAGTGTGGCAGAATGGCTGCGTACAGGATTGGCACTTTTGCCCTTAGGATAATATTCGCGATCCCATTCCACATGATCCGGAATATCCTCACCTTCGGCAGTGATTACGAAAATCTCGCCTGAGGCATCCTGACGAGCTGTGCGCCCGTTACGGTGTGTCCAAGCTTCGGGAGATGGTGGCAAATGATAGTGAATCACGGCTGAGAGTTGGTCTATATCGAGTCCGCGAGAGCCGAGGTCAGTTGATACTAGGATGGGGGTGGTGCCATTATTAAGTAATTCAACTGCGTTTTCGCGATCGTTTTGGTCCAAGCCCCCATGGTATAGCCCGGCAGGAAGGCCTGCTTTTTTCAGGGCGTTGTGAATTCTTTCAACACTTTCGCGGTGATTGGCAAATACGATTACCTTCCCGTCGTTAAGGGCTCGGAGAAGCTCTACGAGGGTATCGAGTTTGTCGCGAGCGGGAGATACGATATGCACTATTTGCATACGTCGGCGAGGGGTTCCATCGCCGGAGAAATCTATCACTGTCGGGGTTCCGGAGGGCAGATATGACGGAATGGCCATGAGGGGTGTGGCAGAAGTGAGAATCACTAATTTGACACCGGTGAGACGGCGACACACTTTCTTCATTTCATCCTCGAAACCGAGTTCGAGAGATTTGTCATACTCATCAAGGACGAGAGTTGACACCGTGCCAAGGTCCAGGTGACCGCGGTTGATATGGTCGAGCAGACGCCCTGGTGTGGCTACGATGATGTCAGGGATGACACTTAGCGAGTTAACCTCCTCCTGCATAGAGTGTCCCCCGTAGTAAGCCACTGTTTTAAGCCCGGTAGCGATAGGACGAATAACCTCTGCAATTTGTAACACCAATTCGCGGGAGGGTGCCATTATGACAGCCTGGACAAAGCCGGCCGATGGCTTAAGTTTTTTAAGTAAGGGAATTGCGAAAGCTATAGTTTTTCCGGAGCCGGTGGGTGCAAGAAGAGTCACCACTCCACTACCTGCCACACCTGCCATTCGCTGCTGCATTTCGTTAAGAGACTCGATGCCAAGTTTTGATGATATGTTGGAAATTATTTCTTTCTCTTTCATGATGATTATTTAAGGAATTGAGTGTTATCTGACAGGTCGTCATCGTCGTCCGTTGCAGAAAGTATTTCATCAGGAATGACGACTTCAATCAGTTCGATGGTTTTGTCAACCGGAGTGTGGCTGAGCATACTGTCATAAATATTAAGAATGTTTTTGCCATATTTAGGATTCATAGCCCACTTTCCGGCAAGTGCTTCCCAAGACTTGGCCGAACCTCGCCGCACGAAATCAAATCGAGGGTCAATCACTTTTTCTCCTGAGGGTAGTGCGTCGTGTGAGGCGTAGGCAAATAAATGCTGGATCATCGCGGTCACTCCATCTTCAATAGTTTTGAACGAGCACCCCTTGTCGCCACGCTTGCTTACACCAAGACCGCAATAGTTGTGCGAATCGGGCTTAACGGCTGTGCCATTGTCAAACCGAAACCATCCAGTCTCGATAATAGCTTGGCAGAGAGCAATATCGCCGCGAATGCCATACTGCTCACCAATGTTATGGAAGGCCTCGGCAACTTGACGGTCAAAGTCAGGATTACGGGCAGCCACAAACTGATACATAGTCTCGATGTCAACCTTCTGCGATCCGAAGATGGGGGTCTTGCACCAGCCGGAGAGACTGATGGAAAGGAGGAGTAACAAGTTGAGAACGTGCTTCATTTGAATTTAGAGTGTGTCTAATATTGAAACGAAGATATTCCGACCTCAATGCGGGGTGGAAATATCATGACGGGTCACTAATTGTGAATATAACACGCAAGTTAGTAAAAATTCTTCGTATTTATCAAAAAAAAGTGTAAATTTGCCTTCATGAAGTATTTTTTTTCAGCAGGAGAAGCATCCGGTGACCTCCATGCAGCCCAGGTGATAAATAATTTGCTCGCAATTGCCCCCCAAGCCGAGATAGAATTCTTAGGTGGTGACGAAATGGCGAAAGCAATCGGTCATGACCCGCTGATTCATTATCGTCGTATGGCATTCATGGGTTTCATCGACGTGGCGCGCCATTTGCCGCAGGTGCTTGAGAATTTTCGGATAGCAGAAAACGCCATACGGGAGATGCGACCGGATGCGGTGGTACTTGTCGACTATCCCGGGTTTAATCTAAAAATTGCCAAATTTGCAAAAAGGCTCGGATGCAAGGTGTACTATTACATAGCTCCGAAACTTTGGGCGTGGAAAGAGTACAGGATAAAGCAATTACGCAAGTATGTAGACGGTATCTTTTCAATCCTCCCGTTTGAGCCTGAATGGTTTGGCGAGCGAGGTGTGAGAGTAGAATATGTGGGTAATCCGTCGGTTGAGGAGGTTGAAGCTGCTATTAAGAGGTTGCCGTCGAGGGAGGAATTTCTTAAGCAATATAAATTGGCTAACCGACCTATTTTAGCACTCGTGCCGGGAAGTAGGGTAGGGGAGATTAAAGCGAATCTACCCGTGATGGCCGCTGTGGCACGCCGGCATCCTGAGTTGCAGACGGTTATAGCAGGTGCACCAGCTATAGAACCCTCACTTTATGCGTCGATGACAGATTACCCCGTGATATCAGCGGCTACACTCGAGCTTATGGCACAGTCAAGAGTGGCACTCGTTACATCGGGGACAGCCTCACTTGAATGTGCTCTTGCAGAATGTCCGCAGGTGGTGTGCTACCGGGCGGTAGGATGGAAATGGGCTCATGACATATTTCTGCATATTTTGAAAATCCCCTACTGTTCATTGCCAAATTTAGTGGGAGGAAAAATCGACCGGAAGACTCGTGACGAGGTGAACCGAGAGGCGATTCGTGCCGGCGTGAGAGGATGTATTGTCCCCGAAATGCTTGTCCATAATTGCACACCGGATAACGTCGACTCGCAATTGTCAAAACTCATCCCGGATGGGGAATCAAGGGATGCTCAGATAAAAGGATATGAGCGTGTAAAACAACTTCTTCACACTGAAATGCCCGCGGCGGAGAATGTTGCGAGGTTGCTATATGGGATGACATCTGGAAAGACGGTCAGAAAGTGATTAGATTGTAGGTGATGCCTATTGAAACGGCAGGAGAAATGTGGCCTGGGCTAATAGATGCACCGGCGGTTATGCCTATGCCCCAGCGTGGAGATTTCCGGTGGTTGTAGATCGTTTGGGTAACAGTATTGGTTATGGACTCCCTAACCGGGAAAATAGTGATTGAGTCAAGGCGAGGCTCATATCCGCTAACTACCGCACGGTACATTGAATCAGCATATATTTTCCTGGTGATTGGCAGTTTCACAGCAATTGAATCATGACTTAAATAGAAGGAATCGGCCGGAAGATAACGGGTGATGTACTTGACATGGACAGTTTCAACAGGCTCTTTTACGATGATATGGCATGTGTCATGAATTACCACGGTGTCGGTCACGAAATCGTGGATTGAGGATATGGGTTGGGGTGTCCTATTTGTGAATTTCGAGGATAAAAGACCGAAGATGTACCCGATAGATAGAAGAATAATGGTGATAAAAAACTTTCTCATAGTTATAATTGACTTTTTAGTGCAAAAATAACTATGGGAAAGTTTTGATAAAGTGCGAAAACGTCAATTATATGTCACGTGAGATGAAATATAAGTAATCATTTTCAATATGTCAAAGGGAACTGTAAGGTATTGAGAATGTGTCACCTTTGGTGATGTCGCCTGTGGCTAGCCCTCGTTTCAACCAACGCTCACGCTGCGCAGATGTGCCATGGGTGAACGAATCAGGCACGGAGTAGCCTTGTGCCTGGCGTTGAAGGTAGTCATCCCCAATCTTTTGGGCGGCAGTGAGGGCTTCCTCAATATCACCATTCTCCAAAGAATTAAACATCTGATTATCATGATGAGCCCATACTCCGGCAAGGAAGTCGGCTTGCAGTTCGATGCGCACGCTGGTGTTGTTGGCCTCGGTTTTGTCCATGCGGTTCATTGCTGAATGCGCTTGGTCGAGAGTGCCCAAAAGGTGTTGGACATGGTGTCCTACCTCATGTGCAATCACGTAAGCATATGCGAAGTCACCGTCGGCACCAAGATTCTTCTTCATGTCGCGGAAGAAGGACAAATCGATATAGAGGGACTCGTCGGCCGAACAGTAGAAAGGACCCATCGAAGCTGAGGCGTTGCCGCAGCCGCTTTGCACGGCATCAGTGAACAGCACGAGAGTGGGAGGTTCGTATTCCCTGCCCATTTCGGCGAAGAGCTTTGTCCACACATCCTCAGTGCCGGCAAGGATCTGGCGTGAAAATTGGGCGAGTTCCTCTTCCTCAGCTGTGGGGGTATATTCACCGGAAGTCTGAGTTCCACCTCCAAGCATCTGCCCGGCTCCCGACATGACGACATCCAAGGGGTTGCCGCCACTAATCCAGGCTATTATCGCGGCAATGACTACAGCGCCTATTCCACCGCCAATTTTCAATCCCGAACCTCCACCGCCGCGTCGGTCGCTGACATTCGAGCTTTCCCTTCGTCCGTTGAGTCTCATAAAGTATTGTTGTTACATTTTTATAAGGTGAGTTATATGGTGACAATCAGGTGTATTACCTATCTCCTTTGATAGTATTCCAGCATACGGAACTAAGAAGTGCGCCGATGAATGGAGCGACAATGAATAGCCAGAGCTGCGCAAGTGGAATACAGTTGCCTTCGATAGCTGCAAAAATCGCCGGACCGATTGAGCGGGCCGGGTTAACCGATGTACCGGTGATGGGAATACAAGCGATATGAACAAGCACGAGGGTCAATCCGATAGCTAATCCGGCGAAATTGCCTGCACCCTTCTTCTCATCGGTGGAGCCGAGCGCCACAAGTACAAATATGAAAGTGAAAATAAGCTCGGCGAGGAATGCCGGAACAAGGTTGCCTTCGAGGAACGAGTTGGATCCGTTGGTAGTCGTGCTGTTGAAAATAGCATTCAATCCGGCTTCATTGCCAGTGTGGACAAGGACATAAAGGACGGCAGATGCAATAATGGCGCCGATCACCTGGAACACCATGTAATTTATGGCCTCTTTGCCGCTCATACGACCGTTGGCCCAAACACCGAGTGTGATAGCGGGGTTAATGTGGCAGCCGGAAATGTTGCCGATTGTATAGGCCATAGCGACAACTGATAGCCCGAAAGCAAATGCGACGCCCAATGTGCTGATTCCATAACCGGTGGTTCCGATACCAATACCTGCGAAAATTGCGCTACCGCAACCCATGAGAACCAGAACGAAAGTTCCGATCATCTCTGCGATGTACTTCTTCATAAATGGTTTTAATGTTAAGAAATAAATAGTTAAATTATTTTAGAGAAAGCGGAGAGAATGTTGAAACGTAATATAGTCGTTGAAACGCAGTTCAACATTATAAGAACAAACAAAAGAGGCATTTTGTGCAAATTTAACAAAAGTTTTTTATCTCTAATATATTTTGGAGGGTAATTTTAA
>JAMPEV010000001.1:455950-475726 GCA_023664955.1 Duncaniella sp. | reverse complement strand
CACTAATTTAACACTCAGGCATGTAATACTGATATTTTAGGGCTTTACCACATTATAAAATATATGGATAGTATATAATATGGGTGGTTTCGAGACTGTTCCTTTAAATGCTTTATTGCATTGCCTAAAGGTATTAGTCTCTCTTATTTTTAAATGTTACCACGACATCGCCCCTCCTCGGCTTTGGTGTTTGTAGATTCCTCAACCCCGGGTTGCGCTGCGCTCCTACCGGGGTTAACCACAATCACCGCCGCTCCGCAGTTATGATGAAACCGTTTATTTTCCGCATTGCGCCAGGGAACGTTCCAACCTGCCGATAAAATTTTACGATTTCGTGCGGGCTAAATGCGGAGGTTGACGAAAGGAGCGACACTTTATGCAGGGCATTGGGATGCTTGGGAGGGTTCGGCATGACCTGATTCCGGGAGGACGCTCCATTGAGCGTCCCTAGAACCGGCGTAATTTCGATGACTACGAGTGGTGAGGGGATGAGGTAAGATAACGATAATTCTACAAAACTTTTTTTTTGCGGATGAAGCAGTCTTCTCGTATTTTTTCTATCTATATAGTAACGAGTACTGCAAATATCTCATAGAGGTTCTCAGAGAGCTTCTCATAGAAGCTCTCAAAGGGATTCTCACTTGACCTCGCCCAAAAACTCCGACAAAAACGCCCATAGAAATACTCACATAAACATTCACCAAAATAACCACAAAGATGTTATCACGATTCAATCGACAACTCAATCATCACCTTAACCGGTTGGCAGCCATTATGATCGCCCTTCTTGGATTCTCCTCTTGCAGCGATGACGAAGAGGACATACCTGATGTCCCATTAATGTATGGCGTTCTCACTCCCACATTCGAGGTAAAAGGCACTGTGACTAACGCCGATAACCAGCCTATAGGCGAAGCCTTGATTTACCAAAAAATCGGAGCTAAAACTGAGGAAGGCATAACATTCCATCCCAGTGGCGTGACAAAGACCGACAAGGAGGGCAATTATGCAATCCAAGCTCCCGCCTTCAACCAATATTATCTACGAATAATTGCGATTGACGAGGCCACGCAAGCCAAAGATTCCGCCGAAATCCAGATTCCTTCCACCCAAGGGGCTGACGGAAAGCCAACGTACCCCGACCAAATAATCAATATAACCTTGAAAGAGTCAAAGGAATAGCTAATGAAAGGCATATCGATACGAAAACGCATAGCCCTTGAGCTCAACCGACAGCTGCGCAAGGAGAGGGTAGCCACTCATCCTCTCCGGCAGCTATTTTGGGAGTGTACCCACCGTTGCAATTTGAATTGTCGCCACTGCGGTAGCGACTGCAAGCTGAATGCGGAACACCCCGATATGCCCGCTGCCGACTTCCTGAAGGTACTCGACTCGTTGAAACCACATGTCGCCTCACACAAACTTTTTATAATAATAACCGGTGGAGAACCATTGATGCGCGCCGATCTTGAAGAGGTGGGAAGAGCAATTTACGACCGTGAATACCCATGGGGAATCGTGACCAACGGACTCGCCCTCAGCCCCTCCAGATTTAAGCGGCTTCTTGCAGCCGGACTTCACAGTATAACCGTGAGCTTAGATGGATTAGTGGAGAACCACAACTGGATGAGAGGCAACCCGGCATCATACAGCAAAGCCCTCTCTGCTATTAAAATGATTGCGGCGACACCAAATATAGCGTACGATGTGGTGACATGCGTCAATTCCCGCTCTCTTAAGCAATTGGACGGGCTAAAAGCCGAATTGATAAAAGCGGGGGTTAAGCATTGGCGTCTATTCACCATATTCCCGTCGGGTAGAGCAAGGCAATATCCTGAATTCAAACTCAGCAACGAGGAATTCACAACTCTTATGGAATTCATCGCCGCCACACGTAAAGAGGGTAAAATCCATGCGTCATACTGTTGCGAGGGATTCCTTGGCGGATATGAAATGGAGGTCAGAGACCACTTCTACACTTGTGAGGCAGGCATAACGGTGGGTTCAGTGCTCATCGACGGTTCAATTTCAGCATGCCCGAGCATTCGAGCAAACTACTCGCAGGGAAACATTTACAAAGACGACTTCTGGGATGTATGGAACAACCGTTATCAACCCTTCCGCGACCGGCAATGGATGAAAACCGGAATCTGTAAAGACTGTTCCATGTTCCGATACTGCGAAGGAAATGGATTCCACCTACGTGAGGAAGATGGTTCGATTAAACATTGTCATATCCGCATCCGCTGATAAAACAAGATTGACAGAGCCACACAGTGCAAAGACTCCGTGGTAATAGCGATAGGCCTGAACGGAGAAGATAAGAATGGCTGGTTTGCAGGCAGCTTCAAAGAGGCCGTCGATATCGTAATCAGAGACACAGAATGAGGATTCTAATCCGGAGAGCTATGGTCGAGTGAATATAGCGTAAAGAAGGTCAGAATGGAAACTTACTTTAGATTTGAAATTTTTCATTGTCAATTGAAAAAAAATGCTTACCTTTGCCGTCTGAAAACGAAAACTTTATAAAGAATGGACAAAAAAGCTGCTACACTGGCTCCCAGTTTGCTATTTGAAGTCAGTTGGGAAGTGTGCAACAAGATTGGCGGCATCTACACAGTGCTGTCAACTAAAGCAAAAACTCTCCAGAAGTTAAATAAAGATAAGACTGTTTTTATAGGACCCGACGTATGGTCGGAGGAGAATCCATCTCCCTGGTTCACTGAATGTAACATCACCGGGTTTACCCCATGGGCTAAATCAGCCAGTTTGCCTTATGACATTAAAGTAAGAGTTGGCCGTTGGGAAATCCCCGGACGTCCCATTGCAATTTTGGTAAAATTTGACGGCCTATATTCCGTAAAAAACAAATTTTACGGCGAGATGTGGAACCGTTTCAGTGTAGACTCTCTGCATGGCTACGGCGACTATGACGAAGGTTGTGCATTCGCACTCGCATCAGGCATCGTAATAGAATCAATCGTAAACTCCGGCATCGGTGGCGACAACATCGTGGCCCACTTCGACGAATGGACCACCGGAATGGGGTTGCTCTACGTGAAATGGAAACTCCCGCAGGTGGCGACAGTGTTCACTACCCATGCCACAAGCATCGGTCGAAGCATCTGCGGCAATGGCAAGCCCCTCTACGACTACCTCAGCGGCTATAACGGCGACCAAATGGCCCGCGAACTCAACATGGAATCCAAGCACTCCATCGAAAAAGCCGCAGCCCACAATGCCGACGCCTTCACCACAGTAAGCGAAATCACCGCCCGCGAGTGTGAACAACTTCTCGAACGCCGCCCTGACGTGGTTACACCCAACGGATTCGAGAAAAATTTCGTACCGGTTGCCTCTAAATATCCGGCAGCCCGCACAGAAGCACGTCAGACCCTTCTCGACGTAGCATCAGCGCTCACCGGTAAGAAATATGACGATAACACCTTTATCCTCGTAACCAGCGGCCGTTGTGAATATCGCAACAAGGGTATCGACCTCTTCTTGGATGTGTGCGACAAGCTCAAATCAGTAGAAATATGCCGCAATATCCTCGCCTACGTGATGGTGCCAGCCTGGTCAAAAGAGCCACGCACCGACCTTGCGGATCGCCTTGCATCAATCGCCGGGAAAAAGCGCGTGAAAGCAGCCGATAAGACACCCTTGACCGAGCCGATAATCACACACTGGCTTAACAATCCTGACAGTGACCCGATTATCAACCGCATAAAGCAACTTGGCTTCGAGAACACAAATCAGAAAGTAAATGTTATATATGTGCCATGTTACCTCAACGGCACTGACGGCATTTTCAACCGGAGTTACTACGACCTACTGATTGGCGCAGATGCCAGCGCATTCCCCTCCTACTACGAACCGTGGGGTTACACACCGCTTGAAAGCGTAGCGTTTGGCATTCCGACAATCACCACATCCCTTTCAGGATTCGGACAATGGGTACTTCAGACATCCGACAATTATTTTGACGAATGCGGCGTGAACGTTATTGGCCGTAACGACTCTAATTATGCTGGCGTCGTCGAAGGCATTGCTCACTCTGTCGAATATCTCACCTGCATCTCTGACAAGGAAGATAAGAAAATCCACAAAGCGGCCATGAAAACCGCGTCCGATGCCTCATGGTCTAACTTCATTAAATATTACGAGGAAACTTACGACATTGCTCTTCACAAGGTAAAAAAATAAGTACTCTTCTCGTTCACCTTATTAATTATATGCGTAATTACTATATTAACAATTAAATATGAAACTTCCTGTAAGTAAATCTAATGCTCCCGTATGGCGCGACATCACAGTCAAAGCTCTTCTCCCAGAAGCATTGAAACCACTTGAAGCGCTGTCACGCAACCTTTGGTGGGTGTGGAACAGCGAAGGTAAAAACCTTTTCCGCGACCTTGACCCCGATATCTGGCGTGCTACCGGCGAAAACCCCGTAATGCTCCTCCAGCAGCTCTCTTCAGAACGCCTCGAGGAAATCATGTCAGACCCTGAAATGATGAACCGCATCAAGCAGGTCTATGACATGTTCATGAACTACATGGCAAAACCTATGTGCAAGGACATCCCCTCGGTGTCATATTTCTCAATGGAGTACGGTCTTTGCAACTGCCTCAAGATTTATTCCGGCGGACTCGGAGTGCTCGCCGGTGACTATATCAAAGAAGCCTCGGACAGCTGCGTCGACATGACCGCTATCGGCTTCCTCTACCGTTACGGCTACTTTACTCAGACACTTAGTGTTGACGGTCAGCAGATTGCTAACTACGAGCCACAGAATTTCAACCAGCTCCCCATCGAGCAGGTAATGGATGAAAATGGTCATCCCCTCATCCTCGAAGTTCCTTATCCCGGCCGTATAATATACAGCCACATTTGGCGTGTGAACGTAGGTCGTATGAAGCTCTACTTGCTTGATACCGACTTCGATATGAACAGCGAATTTGACCGTTCAATCACCCACCAGCTCTACGGTGGCGACTGGGAAAACCGTATTAAGCAGGAATATCTCCTCGGTATCGGTGGCGTTCTCGCCCTCAAGCGTCTCGGCGTAAACCACACTATCTACCACGCTAACGAGGGTCACGCAGCTTTGCTTAACCTCCAGCGCCTTGTTGACTACGTGGAGAAGGGGCTTGATTTCAACTCAGCTCTTGAACTCGTGCGTTCTTCAGCCCTCTACACAGTGCACACACCGGTGCCCGCAGGTCACGACTACTTCGACGAAGGCCTCGCATACAAGTACCTCAACGAGTTCCCGGCTCGTCTCGGTATCTCTTGGCAGGATCTCATGAACATGGGACGTGAGAACCCCGACAGCCAGGATCGATTCTCAATGAGCGTATTCGCCCTTAACACATGCCAGGAAGCTAACGGAGTTAGCTGGCTCCACGGCGAAGTATCAAAGAAGATGTTTGCGGGTCTTTGGAAAGGCTATACTTGGGAAGAAAGCCACGTAGGCTACGTGACCAACGGCGTGCATATGCCCACATGGGCCGCAAGCGAGTGGAAAGCATTCTACACTAAGCACCTCGGCGAGCAAGTATTTGAGCACCAGAGCGATCCCAAGGCATGGGATGGTATTTTCAAGGTGAAGGATGAGGATATCTGGAACATGCGTGTGGCTCTTAAGAATAAGTTTATCAACTTCGTTAAACGTGATTTCAAGGCAAAATGGCTTGCTAACCAGGGAGATCCCTCAGCAGTAATCAAGATTCTTGAAAAAATCAACCCCAATGCGCTCATCATCGGTTTCGCCCGTCGTTTTGCGACTTACAAGCGCGCACACCTTCTCTTCACCGACCTTGACCGTCTTGCACGCATCGTGAACAATGAGCAGTTCCCTGTTCAGTTCATCTTCTCCGGTAAGGCTCACCCGGCTGACGGCGCAGGCCAGGGTCTCATTAAACGAATCATCGAGATTTCACGCATGCCGCAGTTCCAAGGCAAGATTATCTTCCTTGAGGACTACAACATGATTGTGGCAAAGCGTCTCGTAACCGGCGTAGATATCTGGTTGAACACACCTACCCGTCCTCTTGAAGCATCCGGCACATCAGGCGAAAAGGCTGAAATGAACGGCGTGCTTAACTTCTCAGTGCTCGACGGATGGTGGTATGAAGGTTATCGTCTTGACGAAAAGGCCGGTTGGGCTCTCACCGACAAGCGTACTTACACCGACCAGGGTCAGCAGGATAAGCTCGACGCAGCGACAATCTACTCAATGCTCGAAAATGAGATTATTCCCCTATACTTCGCTAAGAACTCTAAGGGATATTCACCTGAGTGGATTCAGTACATCAAGCGTTCAATCGGTCATATCGCTCCGCAGTATACCATGCAGCGCATGATTGAAGATTACATTTCTCGTTTCTACGAACCTGAAGCTAAACGATTTGACAAGCTGTCAGCCAACGGTGACAAGGTGGCTAAAGAAATTGCCGCTTGGAAAGAGAAAGTAGCAGCAGCTTGGGATGGCGTCCGTGTTCTTGACATTAATGTTAACGAGGATCTCCACCAGAATTGTCACACGGGTCAACCTTACACCACCACTATAAAGATTGACTCTAACGGCCTAGCTGATGACCTCGGCCTCGAATTGGTCATTGATAAGACTCAGGACAATATCGAGAAGCGCATCGGCTCTATACCGTTCAAAGTTATCTCTAAGGATGGCAACATCGTGACATTCCAGCTCGAAAGCAAGCTCCGCAACCCGGGTGTTTACCGCTACAGCTACCGTCTGTACCCCAACAACCCGCTTCTACCCCACCGTCAGGACTTCGCATTCGTACGCTGGCTCTAAGCAATTCTTTCTACGCTTCGCTCCGAAAGCGCTAAAGCGATGACTTTCTACGCTTCGCTCCGAAAGCGCTAAAGCGATGACTTTCTACGATTCGCTCCGAAAGCGCTAAAGCGATGACTTTCTACGCTTCGCTCCGAAAGCGCTAAAGCGATGACTTTCTACGATTCGCTCCGAAAGCAAAGAATGAATTGAGAGTTTTTCAGTCTTCAATTCTCATTTAGAATAATTTAAAAACCTCGCCCAAGCCTATAAAGGTCGGGGCGAGGTTATTTTCTTATTAATTCAGACTCTGGTCAAATGTCGTTGAAATGAAAATACCGCGACAACATCGCAGCAGCGATATCGAAAGGGGTAGAATTGTCAATCGAATTTCTCGTCCCTTAGTCCGCGGCGCGTCAGATCGGTTACGGGGATAAGGGGAAGGCGAAGCTCTTCTTGGTATTGCGGGAACATGATGTGTAGCAAGCATTTAATGCCGGCCGGGTTTCCATCCTTAAACAATAAAGAATATAGTGCGGAGAACTTTTGGTGAAGAAGCGACGCCTCCTCCACCGAGTCCTCATCAAGACTCTTGTGTATCATCTCAGTAAACTGAGCGGGGTAAGCATTTCCCAACACGGAAATCACCCCGTCACCTCCGAGGCGAATCATCGAGTGGGCCAACGAGTCGTCACCAGAAAGGACAAGGAACCCCTCAGGGCGACGAGTAATCACGTTTTGCGCTTGTTCCATATTTCCGGAAGCTTCCTTAACGCCAATGATTCTGCCTGGGAAATCGTTGGCAAGCCGTATAATCGTATCAACATTCATGTTAACACCCGTGCGTCCCGGGATATTATAAAGAATGATAGGTACCGGGGATGCTTCGGCTATGGCTGCAAAGTGGCGGTACATTCCCTCTTGGACAGGCTTATTATAATAAGGTACTACCGACAGGATTGCATCCCACTCATCGAGCCGTTCAGTATTTTTGACTTCGTTAACCACTGCTCCGGTACAATTACCGCCGATTCCGAGTACCAGGGGACACCGACCAGCCACATGGTCGAGGATATGAAGTTCCAATTCTTTCTTCTCGTCATGGCTGAGAGTGGGAGTCTCTGCTGTAGTACCAAGGGCCACAATAAAATCAGTCCCGCCATTAATTAGATAGTCGATGTGGAAGTCGAGAGTTTCATAGTCAATCGACCCATCCTGCTTAAACGGGGTGGTTAGCGCTACCCCCATGCCGCGCAATTTTTTTGTAGCCATATTGGAACCTGTTTATGCGAATTTGTCAGTAATTAGATTCATTTTGCTATGATTTCTAATATCATCTGAGCAAATTGTGTGCAAAATTAAGGATTATTCTTTTTTTTAGCAAAAATTATCCCTCTATTCATAACACCATGAGTCATATTCCAACGATAATCGGTGAAATATGTATCGTTTATACTTTAATAACAACCGTATGACTCAAAATTGTTTATCTAAACGCAAAATATATAAATAATATCAACACACAATCATAATCTCATTTGTTATACTGACAGTTTATGTGTAATTTTGTAGACATGATAAGGAAAAAAGAGACAGATGCTTCGATTCTGGAAGCATTAGAACAAGCTATTTTAGAGGCCGTGAAGGAACGCATTACGGTTGACCCGGATGTGGCAGATGCCTACATGAGGATTAATCCCAACGAATGGTCAATCACTATCATGTATGTGGAAGAAAGTTGTGCCACATGGCCTAACAATGACATCGCTCTGCTCGATCTGATGATCGACCGCAACGAGAGCGATGGTTTTGAGGACTGGATGCCAAACGTAGAAGCTATACACGATCTTGCGCAATCATACCATGAAATGGTGGAAATCCAACTATGCATGAACTAATATACACTCTGTAAATCACTTTAGGGTAATATAAGATTTATAGAATTTATAAGTTTTATAAGTTTTACAAATATAAAAAACCTCTGAGAACTCTGAGGTCCCTGAATAATTTTCAAATTTCTATTCTTAAATTTTAATACTACTTTTAGCGTTCTTGTAAGGAAAATTTGCTACCTTTGACCCTATGATACCATTTATACACCTACACGTGCACAGTCAGTACTCTCTGCTCGACGGGCAGGCATCAGTTACAGGCCTTGTTGACAAGGCACTTGACTGCGGTATGCCCGGATTTGCCCTGACCGACCATGGTAATATGTATGGCGTGAAGGAATATTTCAATTACGTCAACAAGCTCAAAGGAAAGTATAAAGGCAAAATTGCTGAAGCGAAGGAACGACTCGAAAATGCCACCCCGGAGGAAATTGAAACAATCCGTCAGGAAGTGGAGGCCGAAATCGCAAAGTACGAGAAGAAACTGCAATTTAAGCCGATTTTCGGTTGTGAGATGTATGTGGCGAAAGGCTCATTGACCGATCGTTCAGATAAAAATGACAAAGGCCGCCACCTCGTCGTCATCGCCAAAAATCTAAAAGGATACAAGAATCTAATAAAAATTGTTTCCCAAGCTCACACCGAGGGCTTCTACCACCACCCACGCACTGACAAACAGGCTCTTGCCTCCCACCGTGAGGGGCTGATAGTTTGCTCTGCCTGTCTTGGCGGGGAGATTCCTCGTCTGATTGCGACCGGGCAATTGGAAGAGGCCGAGAAGTCAGTCCTTTGGTTCAAGGAAACATTCGGTGAAGACTATTACATTGAGCTTCAACGACATAAAACCGACAAGCAGGGAGCGAACCGTGAAACCTACCTTGAGCAGGAGAAAGTTAATCCCGTGCTCATTGAGCTTGCACGTAAGCACAATATCAAAATAATAGCCACCAACGACTCCCACTTCATAAATGAAGAGGATGCAGAGGCTCACGACCGTCTTATCTGTATCTCTACCAACAACTTCGTCAACGATGAATCGCGTATGAGATACACCAAGCAGGAATGGTTTAAGACCCAGGAGGAAATGGCGGCGGTGTTTCCCGATATTCCCGAGGCACTATCCAATACGATGGAAATTCTCGACAAAATTGAGGTCTATTCCATCGATCATGCCCCCATCATGCCATTCTTTGAGATCCCTGCCGACTTTGGCACTGAAGAAGAATATCGCAGTCGCATCACAGAGCAAGAGCTATTCGACGAGTTTACCCGTGATGAAAATGGTAACGAAGTACTATCCCCGGAGGCAGCCAAAAAAAAGATTGATAAACTTGGCGGATATGACAAGCTTTACCGCATAAAGTTTGAGGCCGACTACCTCGCCAAATTAGCATATGAAGGCGCCGCTCGTCGTTATGGCACGCCGCTCTCCCCGGAATTGGAGGAACGAATCCGTTTTGAACTCTACATAATGAAGACCATGGGATTCCCGGGGTACTTCCTAATTGTGCAAGATTTCATAAATGTCGCGCGCCATAAGCTTGGCGTGAGCGTCGGTCCCGGGCGTGGCTCCGCTGCCGGTAGTGTGGTAGCTTATTGTTTGGGAATCACGCAAGTAGATCCTATCAAGTACGACCTGCTTTTCGAACGATTTTTGAACCCCGACCGAATCTCACTCCCTGATATAGACGTTGACTTCGATGACGATGGACGTGCCGACGTACTTCATTACGTGACAGAACGCTACGGCGAGGACAAGGTGGCACATATCATCACATTCGGTACCATGGCAGCCAAATCAGCCATTAAGGATGTGGCACGCGTAGAACAGCTCCCACTTCCCGAAAGTAACCGTCTCGCCAACCTCGTGCCCAAGCGAATGCCCGACGGACCGGATGGTAAGACCCTTAAAACTACTCTTGGCAATTGCTATAAGTATGTACCGGAGTTTGCCCCCGAACTCACCTCACAGAATTATCTCGTGCGTGAGACCCTTGAATATGCCAAGCGGCTGGAGGGCAACGTACGTAACACAGGCGTGCACGCCTGTGGTGTGATTATATGCCGTGATCCTATAACCGACTGGGTACCAGTGGCCACTGCGGTCGACAAGAGTGCAGAGTCAAAAGATAATGACAAGATGATTGTGACCCAATATGAAGGGTCAATCATCGAAGATACCGGTCTAATCAAAATGGACTTCCTTGGTCTTAAAACGCTGTCAATCATCAAGGAAGCCCTCTCAAACATCAAGCAAACTCGCGGCATTGATGTTGACATCGACAATATCGACATCAACGACCCCAAGACATATCAACTCTACTGCGAAGGCCGCACCGTAGGCACCTTCCAGTTTGAGTCGGCGGGCATGCAGAAATATCTCCGAGAATTGCAGCCCTCCACCTTCGAGGACCTCATAGCCATGAACGCCCTCTACCGTCCCGGACCTATGGACTATATCCCAGACTTCATTGCCCGTAAGCATGGCAGAAGTCCGATTGTCTACGATATTCCTGTGATGGAAAAGTACCTTAAGGACACGTATGGAGTCACCGTGTATCAAGAACAGGTGATGCTCTTGTCACGTCTTCTTGCCAACTTCACCCGCGGTCAGAGCGACACCCTTCGTAAAGCGATGGGTAAGAAACTCATTGCCAAGATGAATGAGCTTGAAGAACTTTTTCTTAAGGGCGGTCAAGAGAATGGACATGACCCGAAAGTCCTCACCAAAATATGGAACGACTGGAAGAAGTTCGCATCTTACGCTTTCAATAAATCGCACGCTACCTGCTATTCATGGGTAGCATTTCAGACCGCCTGGCTTAAGGCAAATTACCCATCGGAATACATGGCAGCGATCCTCACACGCAACCGGTCGGATATCACAAAGCTCACCGGCTTTATGGATGAATGTAAGCGTATGAAGATTTCCGTGCTTGGGCCTGATGTGAACGAAAGTTTTGCGGAATTCGGCGTTAACTCCCATGGAGATATCCGTTTCGGACTCGGAGCTATCAAGGGTGTAGGTGAAGGCGTAGTGAAAGTGATTATCGACGAACGCTCGGCTAATGGTCCTTTCCAGTCAGTGTTTGACTTCGTAGAGCGAGTGCCCTCATCGTCCATCAACCGCAGAGTGTTCGAGAATCTTGTACTTGCAGGAGCTTTTGACAACTTTAAGGAATATAAGCGAGAGGACTATGTCCAAGAAAATCCCGGTGGAGTTACCTGTTCGGAGGTACTACTGCGATATGGGCAAGCATATCAACTTGACCAGCAATCATCAGCGATGTCACTATTTGGCGACGACACTGAGATGTCGACGGCCGGCCGTCCTAACATCCTTCCGGCACAGGAATGGCCTAATGCGGTGCGTCTGGAGAAAGAACGCGAACTGGTGGGTATGTACCTTTCGGCCCATCCTCTCGACCCATATTACATGGAGCTCAATTATGGCACTTCATGCACCGTAAAGGGGTATACAGATTTTGCGCCCGTGGAAGGCGTGGAGCTTACTTTCGGCGGCATGG
Organism: Duncaniella sp.; assembly: GCA_023664955.1. Lineage (GTDB taxonomy): Bacteria > Bacteroidota > Bacteroidia > Bacteroidales > Muribaculaceae > Duncaniella. The sequence continues at coordinate 463,505 of JAMPEV010000001.1, read as the reverse complement.
TAGTTGATTTCACCACTCGTCCGTCAAAGAAAGGAGGCTTATTCGGCATTCTGAAAATGGAGGACTACACCGGTAGTGCGGAGTTTATGCTATTCGGTCAAAACTACATCGATTTCCATAATTATGGCGTGCCGGGGACTCCCATCCTAATCACCGGACAATATCAGCGTCGATTTAATGACGTGAGGTTCAATATTATAAACATCCGCCTACTAAACGACGTGAAAGGAAAGCTGATAAGAAATATCACTATCGACCTTCCTACCGATAAAGTGTCGAACCACATAAAAGAGATAATAGAGATGCAACTTGAGAAGGCAACCCAAGATGATGGAGAACTCTCATTCCGATTCTTTGACCCATCAATCAATCGCAGTCTGCGCCTATCCTCCTCCCGACGCATCCTCATATCCCGTGAACTCGTTGACGCGCTTAAGGATGAAGATGTCAATTTCACAATTAACAATTAGCGATTGACAATTAACAGACCAATAATTTACTTTTATCAAATATAACTTAATTACCAAAATGAATTTCACAGATCAGAATGTGCATGAAATAATCGCTTCCGGCAAGCCCGTAGTGATTGATTTTTGGGCTACATGGTGTGGACCCTGCATGCGTATGGCTCCGGTGGTAGAGGAACTTGCCACTGAGTATGAAGGAAAAGTTGTGATTGGCAAGTACAACATCGAGGAAGAAAACGACCTCGCTGCTAAGTATCGCATCATGTCAATTCCCACCGTGCTTTTCTTTAAAAACGGCGAACAAGTGCGCGACCTCCGTCTCGCAGGCGCTCAGCCCAAAGAAACTCTTCGTGAACAAATCGAAAAGTTAATCGCACTATAAGATGGGCAAAAAGTGGGCAAAATCCTATTAAAACCTCACTTTTGATGTCATTTTAACAATTTATAATAAGATTAAACCAGTTCGATTATATATTATTCATGAAAATTGCTTACCTTTGGCACGGTAAAGCAGATTTCACAGTTTACGAAACAGGACTGCGGACGGATTAAATTTTATTTCGGTTATTTTGGTGAACAACCGCCGCTCCGCAGTAGATATAATGAAGGTCCCGGAAATCCGGGACCTTCATCTATATTATACGTTGGAGGATTAATGATTTGTTGCCTCTTATACCAAGTGGCTCTCGAGCTCTTCGTAAGGCATCTCGCCACTCTGACGCCACACCTCTTTACCGTTTTCAAACACAATAAAAGTCGGGTAACCGTTAACGCCAAACTCATTCATCAAGTTGGGATTTTCATCACCGTCAATCTGAAATATTTCGGCTTTACCGTCCATACTGTCACGAAGCTCAGCCACAATAGGCATCATGCGCTGGCAGTGAGGACACCATGTGGCATAGAACTCGATCATTACCGGTAGCTTGCCTTTTAATGCTGCTTGTAATCCGTTCATAGTCATTTCTCCTCTCACTATTTACCTTGTTCCTGCTGAATACGAATTTTTTCCTGAAGCACTTCAAGCTGCTGAAGGCCTGACGCACGCCATTGAGGTTCGCCATTCTTGAAGATAATCAAAGTCGGCACTGAGCGCACCTGATATTTAGCTGAAAGTTCCGGATTACGGTCCACGTCGATCTTAACGATTGTAGCAGCATCGCCTACCTTTTCCTTTAACTGTTCAAGGATTGGAGACTGCATCTTGCATGGACCACACCATGTCGCAAAGAAGTCCACAAGAGTGGGCTTATCACTATTGATAAGTTCGTTAAATTCGTTCATAATTATAATGTTTTGAGATTACTTATTTGTCATTGTTCTGTTAACTTATAACATTAACCAATCTCAAAATGTTCAGAACCAACAATAATGATTGCCCTTAATGCATGAATTCACCGCTGTATGCCACAGTTTACTCTCAGAGAAGTATGCCGGCTGCAACATTGTCGGCGACATCCTGGCTCTTCAGTGCTTCAATGATTGAAAGAGCAAACGGGAACACAGACGACGGGCCATTGGCTGTGATTACATTGCGGTCCACGGCCACGCGCTGGTGCTTCACGTATGCTCCACCGGCAGTCAATTGCTCCTCAAATCCGGGATAACACGTGGCATCATAGCCGTCGATAATCCCTAACGGGGCAAGGACAACGGCAGGGGCAGCACAGATTGCTGCAATTTTTCCTCCGTTTTCATGCTGGGCCACAAGCAGCTCGCACACCTTTGCATTGGCGGCCAAATTAGATGCACCCGGCATACCACCGGGAAGTATGAGCATCTCAGCATCTGTCATATCTTCCTGATCGAGAATTATATCCGCCGCTACCTCAATGTCGTGCGCACCCTTGACAGCTACTGTATCATTAATTGAGACCATCGATACTTTCACGCCGGCTCTGCGGAGCAAATCCACTGTTCCCAACGCTTCTGTCTCTTCAAATCCGTCAGCTAAAAATAGGTAAGTCTTCTTCATATCTTTATATTTTATATGGTTTTTATGTCCGTTATTATGAAATGATGATTATACGAAGCCTAAACTTTTTTTTAAAAAAAATTCAAGCTACTTGTCACACATCCGCAAATTTACTATTTACTATCGATTTATTTTAGTAATTTTGATAAAATTTTTCAATCACCAACAAAATTCGGATGCACTCACTTTTTAAACACATTGCATATAGTTTAGTTCTCTTAACTCTCATTGGATGTTCACGCCCGGCACCCTATCTGACAGCGGACGGAGGTGTGTGGAACACCACATACCATATTATTTATCAATCTGACATTCAACTTGATGATTCTATTCGCACTGTAATGAAACAAGTAGAAATGTCACTCTCTCCATTCAATAAAAATTCGCTAATTTCAAAGATTAACCGTGGCGACTCAATGCCGGTTGACTCTTTACTGCGACGAGTATTTCTCGCTTCACAAGATGTCAATCGCCATAGCAATGGGACTTTCGACCCGACTGTAGCCCCCCTGATTAACCTATGGGGCTTCGGGTACAAGGAAACGGGCGTTAAACCTACGCAAGAAGCTATTGACAGTATTCTATCTCTTGTTGGAATTGCCGAGTGTGAGATAGATTCCATCGGATATATTATCAAAAAGAGTGAAAACACCGAATTCAATTTCTCCGCAATCACCAAGGGTTACGGCTGCGACCTTGTGGGCGAGATGCTTCGCCGCAACGGTTGCCGGAATTTCATGGTGGAAATAGGGGGAGAAATAGCCCTTGACGGAGTTAACCCCCGAGGTGGCAAGTGGCGAATAATGGTGGATGCACCGATTGACAATGACACAGCAGTGGTACATGAGCGTATGGCTGTCATTGAACTTGACAAAGGTGGCGTTGCCACTTCAGGAAATTACCGCAATTACCGCATGACGCCCGAAGGTAGAGTGTGGCACACGATAAATCCGGTAAACGGCATACCTGCACACACCGATCTTCTTTCGGCCACAGTAGTGGCTCCGTCAGCTATGCTTGCTGATGCCTTTGCCACTTCATGCATGGCTGTGCAGTGTAGTGAAGCCATGGAGATGCTCAATAAGGTCGATGGCGTGGAGGCTCTCTTGGTTACGGCAGATACCATCATAATCACATCCGGCTTTCCGGAAATTTATCAATAAATAATCTCTTAACACATAAGTATTAACATCAATCATCCTAATTACCATGCGAAAATTTATTTGCTTACTCTTAATGATTCTCACGCTATCCACATCGTGGGCTGCGAGTAAGATAATTCCAAAGGCTGAAGTCAAATGGATAGGCTCAACCCCTAATATCGACACGCCCAACAGTTTTGGTGTGCCTTTCGATAAAGGGGCTGTAAGGCCTGGCACCAAGTTCTCTGTGACAACCCCCACAGGGCAAGAACTCCCCCACGATTCCCGGGTGCTTGCCTATTGGCCTGATGGGTCAGTGAAATGGGGTGGTTTCTCCGCTGTTATCCCTGCCGGCACGGATAGCATATCAATAGTCCCCTTACTTGTGCAAAAGAAGAAAAAAGAAAAATCAGCTGTTCAACCGGCCGGTTATGTGACAGAGACAACATCTCAGTTTGTGGTCAATACCGGCGATATGGTGGTATATGTGCCACGTGGGGGCAATAACCTTGTTGACAGCATAGTGAGAGGAAATCTGAAAAACTGCGGCTCAATTCGTCTGGTAGCATCCACTACCAACGTGGCGTCCGCAGAGAATAGTGTTATTACTTCTGTGAAACGTGATTTCGTGAGCCGTCTCGATAGTGTGATTGTTGAACAGTCCGGGAATGTCCGTACAGTAATCAAACTTATGGGCCGACACTCCTCGTCCGGTCGCAGTTGGCTACCGTTTACCGTCAGGCTATATTTCGCCAAAGGTAATGACCAAATCAAGATGGTACATACAATCATCTACGACGGTGACCAAAACGTCGATATGATTTCCGGACTTGGAGTCCAGTTAGATGTTCCTCTGAATGAACAGCCTTATAATAGATATGTGGCTTTTGCCACTGCAGATGGCGGCGTGTGGTGTGAACCTGTCCAGCCTCTTGTGGGACGTCGCCTCCTTGCCATGCCCGGCGATAGGAAAACTAATCCTCAGGTTGAGCAAATGAATGGTGTGCGACTTCCTTCAGCTGCGCATTTTGATGACCTTGGTCAGGAGTTGCTTCGTGATTGGGCAAAATGGGATGACTTCCGTCTTTCCCAGCTCAATGCTGATAGCTATACAATCCGCAAGCGAGCCACCGACCAATCTCCTTGGATTGGCACTTTCTCCGGTCATCGAGCCTCCGGCGTGGGCTATGTCGGTGATTCCGAAAGCGGTATCATGCTTTCGGTGGCTGATTTTTGGGAATCTTATCCCTCGACTCTTGAGATTAACAATGCCCGCGGAGATATGGCTCACTTTACTGCATGGCTATGGAGCCCGGAAGCAGAGCCAATGGATTTGCGTCACTATGATGATGTGGCTCATGGCCTGAATGCAAGCTACGAGGATGTGCAAGATGGTCTTAGCACCCCATACGGTGTAGCACGTACAAGCGAGATTACCTTCACACCTTATATATATAAAGGTAAAGCAGCATTTGCAGACGAAGCTAAAGTATTGGCATCCAATCCGCAACTCATCTGCACCCCGAAGTATCTCCATGCCCGGCGAGCATTTGGTGTGTGGAGTCTGCCCTCCAAGGAAACACCCTTCAAGGAGATGATAGAATCACGTCTTGACGAGACCCTCGACTACTACAAAAATGCCGTAGAAGACCATAAATGGTATGGCTTCTGGAATTATGGCGACTTCATGCACGCCTACGACCCCGTGCGTCATGAATGGCGCTACGATGTGGGCGGTTTTGCATGGGATAACACCGAACTTGCATCCAACATGTGGCTTTGGTATTCATTCCTCCGCTCGGCACGCTCTGATCTGTGGCGATTGGCTAAGGCTATGAGCCGACACACAGGGGAGGTTGACGTATATCATATTGGCGACAATGCCGGTCTTGGTAGCCGACATAACGTGAGCCACTGGGGATGCGGAGCTAAAGAGGCTCGTATAAGTCAGGCGGCATGGAACCGATTCCTATATTACCTGACAGCCGATGAACGTTCCGGCGACCTTATGACTGAGGTAAAAGATGCTGACCAAAAACTATATACTCTCGACCCGATGCGATTAGCCCAGCCACGATCGAAATATCCTTGCACTGCGCCTGCGCGCCTGCGTGTGGGGCCTGACTGGGTGGCATATGCCGGTAACTGGATGACTCAGTGGGAACGCACCGGTGACACCAAGTATCGCGACAAGATTCTCGCCGGAATGAAGAGTATTGCCACACTCCCTAACGGAATTTTCACCGGACCTACTGTACTCGGATTTGACCCTGCAACCGGTGTGGTATCCTACGAAGGTGACCATGAGATGATTAACACGAACCATCTACTCTCGATTATGGGCGGATTTGAGTTGCTGAACGAACTAAACGAGATGCTTCCCGACAAAGATTGGCTTAACGCATGGGGCGAATATGCCGCTAATTTCCATCGCCTTAGCCGGGAAGTCACTCATAAGAAGTTTCCGATTCCACGTCTCGCTGCTTATGGCGCTGTGTGGAGTAATTCCGACGACCTAAAGAAAGAGGCTTGGGATTATATGCTTCGTGGCACAGCGGAAATGAAAGTCAAACCGCAAATGGTTATTATTAGGACGCCGGAAGTACCGGCAGAACGTGTTGAGATTCCAACTATGTCGACCAATGGGGCTGCAACATGGGGCCTAGACGCAATCTATCTGCTTGAAGTTATCCCACAATAAGTAATCGTAAAAAATTAAGTTGATATAAATTCTATGAAAGATTTTTGAGGAATTTTTATTTTTACCTTGATGGCGCATAGCGAGCTTCCTTGCAACTGAATATAAAAATAAAAAGAACCAAAAAGATGAATAAAATTTACCAAGTTATTTTTTGAAGATCAATAAGTAAATGAACCTCTAATAACATTAATTATGAAACAATTGCTATTCTATATAGTATCAATAGCAGCAATCCTTGGTGCTTATTCTTGTGGCACCATCCAAAAGAGCGGGAGCGCGATTTCTGACCCAGATGTGTTTATTTCAGGTCTCGACAATACCCACTTTGATAGCTGCTGGATTGTAGAGTCGGAATCACCTGATTATAAGGTGACATTCCATGGTAACACTGTGGAACTGCTTTCACCAAAGGGACTAACCCTCTGGCGGAAAGGGACATTTAATGCTCCGGTAACTATTGAATATACCGCACGAGTGATGGATGAGATTCCCGGCGACCGGCTGAGCGACCTCAACTGTTTTTGGATGGCTTCTGACCCGCATGTCGATGGCGGGAGCGTCATGGATCGATTGAATGAACGGCACGGAGTATTCCACAATTGCTATTCTTTGCAACTCTATTACGTTGGATTTGGCGGCAATCATAACTCTACCACTCGTTTTCGCAGATATAACGGCGATGTCGAAGGGATTACCGATACTAAAAAGCGTCCGGCAATTTTGGTGGAATATACTGACAGCGCCCATCTCCTACGTCCTAATCACTGGTATCACATCCGTCTTGAAAACAATGCCGACACAGTCCGCTATTTCATCGATGGAGAAAAATTGGTGGAATACATCGATACCGTACCACTCACACAGGGCCACTTCGGATTCCGCACTACATCCTCCCGCACCCAAATCACCAATTTTACAGCTACCTCACATCAATAATCACTCCTCATATCTAATTCTTCTCGACGGAAATCGCCCTTATACCTTGACTATAATTCAAGATATAAGGACGATAATTCGTTATTATTAATGATTAGTAAGCGATAATCGGATTGAATTCCTTAGCCTGGTCAATCATCCTTTGAATCTCAGTTATGGAAGGTAAACCGTTACATCAATTCTTTTGGCCATTAACTTCTACAAGTTTAGGTTGGTCTAAGATTTATAGACCTCGCTAATAAACAAAAATCCGCAATCCTTTTTGGGGACTACGGATGAGTGGGCGTTGACGGATTCGAACCGCCGACCCTCTGCTTGTAAGGCAGATGCTCTG
>JAMPEV010000001.1:398276-455850 GCA_023664955.1 Duncaniella sp. | reverse complement strand
AATATCTTGACACTTCTTTTAACTTTTAGAAATTAGTTTAAATCACTTCATTATTTTTTAACTACTATTTGACGATTTATGTTATACTGTCTGTCAGAGCTAATATTCCAGTAATTAGCTTGACACAAATTGCTATTATTTGCACCTGAATATCCCCAATTCATACGGAAATACGTATCTGTAGAACTTCGTTTGACGCGATTTTGTATTCCATACTCGTCAATGGTTCCATCTTCATTATACGTATTAGGATCAGCGCCACTCATAGTCGGACCTTCCCATCCATAAACATACTCTTTATTTGTGGTTTCAGTTCTGTATGAGTCAATGATGAATGCATGTCCTATATTTTTTCCTGACTCATCATCATATCGGGCGCCCCTAACAACTACCGGTTCATTTGACTTTAGTTGATTAAGTATAAATGATGTTGTAGAGTTGTCGTAATTAACGAGTTTATATTTTGATGCTGCTTCATTATTGAGATATTTTTCAACTGCGTCATTTAATTCAATGCCTGTTCCAAATTTTATATTATAGGAAGGGCTTAATGAAGATGCCAAATCTCCAAGATAGGCAGCAGTAACAATATCGCCTAATTCATACAGATTCTTTGCCATCTTATCCCAGGCGGTTGCGCTTGGGTTTGAAAATGAAAATTTATTTGTGCTTGGGTTGTATGTCGCTTCAGTTTTAGCATACATTGGCAGTCCATCTCTATAGTGAAGGAAGTAAGCGAATTGACCTACTGCGACTGTAACACATCCAGCCGGCCATTGGTTATTTGAACCATCAATATATGGCATGTATATGTTCCATGGCCAATCTTGCCCCCATTCGGTCTTGATTATATGAGGTTTATCGTCAACGGTAATTCCGTGATCTATAATTTCGATTAGAACTCATTCTCCATGCTCGTAATCAGGAATCTCGCTTAACGGCATTATTCCCTCATCCTCCTGCATAGACATCCAGCTCCAAGAAGCGTCCTCCGGAATATCTAAATTTTCCGACTTAACCTCATGAATCTGTTTAGCTATCGAAAGAATGTAATCCTTCATATTGAGATTAAGTGTATTCATGTCAAAAGACTTTTCCTCTCCCTTCATTATTGACATTGGGACTCTTTTGTCAGATGCAATGAGTTCCCATCCCTCCGGTGATTGTACGATGTACATGACCGTGTCTCCCTCATAAATGTAAGGAGTCAAGGTAGGGATTTTGAAAAGTTTCTTGACTTGACCGATTGTGAATTTAACATGAGATAGTTGCGGAGCTGGTTCTCGAATTTTGAGACAACCGTTTTGTCCTCAGTCTGGAGGCTCGGCTCCTCAACTTGTGTGCATGAAGAGTTGGTCATTGCCACAATTGCGACAATCAACATAAGTTGCACTTTTCTAAACAAGTTTTTCATGAAAAATATTTGATTATGTGATGTAAAGGCATCTATTATCGTGGTAGTTACCATAGAAAACAAGAAGTGATTTCAAAAACCAATAAAGGCGAGCATACAATCTTAATTTTCCGCAAATATAATTAATTTTCTTACAAAAACAAAGCATTTTGTAAGAAAATGTAAATATTACGACATTACGCCAATCACGCCAATCGCATTTTTGTCTGGTTATAGAAGTGCGAAAATATAGACGCATTAGAAGTAGCCTATAATGAAAGCGTCTCGCTCCAATACCAAGACAAAACATGGTATCGGGGCAAAACGCTTTTTTACTGATAAAAAGGTAGTCTCAGCTAGGATTGCTGAAAGGTAATTGTCAGAAATTCTGTGTGAAAGAGCTATTATACAGCATCACATTTGCCGGGAAGGGGCATATCCATAGGGGACTTTCAGGCGATATTGTGAAGGTGCCAACGCCGGGAATGTCGCGAGTGATGCTTTTCTTGTAATTTGCCTCAGTGTTCCAGCGTTTACGGTCAAAATAGTTCTCGAATGTGGCGAGATTCTCGATGAAGCGGGCACGTTGATACAGCTCCATGGCGTCCTTCTCATTATTGGCTGTGAATGGAGCATATACGTCGGGGTGTATGCGATACTTCCGCACTTCATTGACAAGGTCAAGCCCTTTTTGAGGTTCACCGTTGCGTATGTAGCACTCAGCGGCGAGGTACATGATTCGTTCTTTGGTGAGTCCCCAGCAATTGGTGAACACATCGTAAGTGGCAAGCTCGCAACATCCTGCTATACCGCTATCGCTCTGCCCATAAGAATAATTATATGCCTCGTTGCCGGGGGCGACTTTGCCGCGAGCGTAAGCATATTCCTTAGTCAAGTCACCGGGCTCGAACAATTCGATTGTCTCGAGAGATAGCTGCTCGTAGTTTGCCGCCGAACTGGTAGATTGCGATGAGATATACCATAAATTGTTGGTAGATTTAGCGTTTAGAATCCAACGATGAGTTTCAGCGATGTATGAGCGATCTTCGATAGTATAATCACCCTCAAGAGCTTTATTGGCATATTTCAAAGCTTCGGTGTAGTTTTTCATCTGGAACAGAATGCGAGCTTTGATGGCGTATCCTGAGTACTTTGACAGGCGCACTACGTTGGCATATTCCGGAAGACACTCTATATCAGAGTCATCAAGATCCTGAAGCATCATCTCGTATACTTTGTCGAGCATGAGCTGCTTTTTCTGATTATCATTGTTGTAATCAGTTACGTAGGCTATGCCGCCCGTAGTGGAAGCTGTGGCTTCATCATACTGGGCCGCATACATTCCGGCAGTCAGGAAGTGATAGTAGGCGCGTTCGATTTTGGCTTCGGCCTTAAGTGAGCGTTTATGTTCGGGGGTGCCGTCAGTGTCGTCAACCTTTCCGATGATGATATTCAAGCCGTTGATGAGCTTGTAAAGGTCGGTATACCTTTTGTCGTTTGTAGTGAGCGTGGCACGGTCAATACTTTCGTCATACGAAAGATATGCCGCATTGACAGTGTTTCTTCTCTCGATCTGAGTTTTCACATTCGCAGCGTAAGTGTTGCCATAACTTTCGTTTACCACAATGGATATGTCAGTCTGATAAGGAAAAGCCTGGGTGAAATTAGCCGTATTTATAAGGTATTCAAGGTCGGTTGTGGTGTCGAGTGTTGTAGCACCTTTGGGCACCATTTCAATGTCGCATGAATTGAGCAAAAAGAGTCCCGAAATGGTTACGGCAGTTAATATCTTTGATTTCATAGGATAGTCATTTTTGAATTAGAAATTAGCGTTAATGCTGAAAGTGAAGCTGCGAGGAGTGCTCACGGTCCAGGCTCCCGTTGTCGCTGTGACGCGTTCGGGGTCTATTCCCTCCTTATTACGCACCCATGTGCACACGTTATTAGCTTGAGCGCGCAGACGCAGCGATGTCATTCCTATCTTGTTGCAAATTTTGGCCGGGAATGAATAGGTCAGCACTATGTTACGTAGTTTCAGGTAATCAGCGTGGTCGATATTCTGATCTGCCAGATATACGTTGGCCGGCATGAGGGAACAATCGCTCATCATGTAGCCGTTGCCTATCAGATTCTCACGCTCTTCCGGCGATGCTTGCCAGTAGGCAAGGTATTCACGCGGGGCTGCCGAACCGTAAGACGTTGAGGTGGAATATGTCCACTTGTTGTAATTGGGACGGAAGTAGTGCCCAAGGTAGAAGGCTGCCATTGCGCTCAGAGTGAAATTCTGGTACGTTATGGTAGGGGTGATTGACCCGCTCCACTTGGGATCGAGTCCTCCGCTGAATATTACATCATCCGGTGTAAAGCTAACCTGCTGAATGTTTGTGTCATGCTTAGTACCATCGGCTGCAACCCACAATATCTGTTGGTAACCGCTTTCGTCATATTCCACTCCGCCGTATTTGTAGGAATATAGCGCATTGACGGGACGACCTTCCTTATAGTCGGAAGTTTGAAGTGCCTCCCAACCTTTTGTGGCAATATGGGATATTTTTGTTACCTTGTTATTATTATAGGCGAGGTTGAGTGCGAGGTTTATGCCAACTTGGCGAGGGGAATTGGCACGGAGTATTTCGCCATTGAGTTGAAGCTCAAATCCGCGATTGCGTGTGTCGGCATTGTTGATATATGATGATTCCCAACCTGTTGTGGGGTCAAGGTCAACGAGGCTCAATATGTCGGATCCTTGTTTGTTATAGTAGTCAATTGATCCGTTAATACGATAGTTGAAGAATGCGAAGTCGACACCGATGTCAAAAGTCTTAGTTTTTTCCCAACGCAATTGGTCGTTAGGGGGGGTGTTGAGAAGAGCGCGTTTGCTGGCTATGACACTGTTAGTGGTAATTTTAGCTGTGAGATATGACGAATAGTTGGTGTTGATGTTGCCTGTCACACCATAACTGAATCGTGGCTTCAATAGGCTTATCCAAATGATGTCGCGCATGAACGACTCGTTGTGGGCATTCCAGCTTGCACCGAACGACCATAACGGACGGCGGGTGAATTTCTTATCAGCACCGAAGAGATCGGCTTGATCAATACGGAAGCTACCGGATGCGGTGTAACGGTGATCGAAGGTGTAATTAGCAGTAGCGTAGTATGACAGAAATTTGTGCTCGATTTCATAAATTGAACCGAAGTCACTTGCCATGAACATGTACTGAGGACTGTAGAGAGTACCTAATGCCGAGGATTTTGCATTGACAATGTCGTTGAAGTTGGTGAGTCCGGTCATGTGGGTAAGTGTGTTTTCGTCATATCCTGTGAGCATATATGACTTCGCACTGTTTTTCAGGTGACGGAATTCAAAACCGGCAACTGCATTGATTGAATGTTTCTCCTCAATTGTCTTGTCGTATGTACCCTGCAGACGGAATGTGTATGAGTTGTCGGTCGTATTTGTTTCATCAAACAATCCACCCTCCGGTAATAGGTGGGAAGAAGCGCTGGCAGTATATAGATTATACAGGTGGCGCGCTGAATAAGAGTCGCCTACTACGGTGTTGCTGCGCTTGCCTGACAGATCTTCATATTGGAACATACCGGTGATTTTTAACTCGGGTATGGGGAATACGTTCAGGTGCACGTATCCTCGTGTATAGGTGGAACGGAATGTTGAGTAGTTGCGATTGAGTTCTTCAGTAGGAGTGTATCCTTCATCTTTCAAGCCAAGAGAGGCGTCGCTGAGGCTTGGTTCGTTTAGGTATACATAGGCTTGGAGACGTGCCGGAGTGCCGTCAGGATTGTAGAAGGACAGGTACTCGGGGAATGATGTGCGACCTGAAGGGTCAGCTTTGCCAATATAGTGGCTCTTCTGTCTGAGATTGTCCACCTGAAGACCAACAGTGGCTGTGAGCCACTTTGTGAGGTTGAGGTCTCCCACGTAGTTGAGTGACAGTTTATTGTTATATGATTCAGTCTGGTATGTGTCATCGCCGGTCCAATTTACGGCAATGTTGTTGCTCAGTACTTTACCCTTAGTGCGCACGGCCAGGTTGTAACGTTGTTGGAAGCGATTGTGGGTCATGAAATCTTCCCAGTCACCGGAATAACTGTTGCGGCTCCATTGTGATATCTGATTGTTGTATTCAGCATCTGATATATTTCCGAGAGAGTGTTCCATCATGATGCGGTTCATGGGATTCCAAAGAGTCCCGCGGATGCCGTATTGGTCGGTGAGGTATTTCTTGGCGTCAGCATCGTTCATCATCCAGTTAAAATTGCTCTCTTCAAGATAGAGCAGTTCTGAAGCGTTGGTGAGGTTTAGTTCACCGTAGTCGGCTTTGTTGAATGTTGTGAAGTCGGCGTTGAATTCAACCTGAAGATTCTCTGACACGCCTTTTTTGGTAGTTATTACAATCACGCCGTTTGAAGCACGCGCGCCATATATAGCTGCGGCTGCGGCATCTTTGAGAACGTATATTTTCTCGACTTCGTAGGGGTTGATGTCGTCGAGGGAGCCTTCAATGGGGAGTCCGTCAACGACTACGAGTGGTGATGAGTTGGCATTAAGGGTTCCCACACCGCGAATCTGTATTTGGTCATTATAAACGACCATACCTGCTACTTTGCCTTCCAAATTGGATGTGAGGGAGGCCACGGAACGTGTGTCGAGCTCCTTGGCGGTGATAGACTGGAATGCACCTGTGGCGTTTTCGCGTTTGATGTTTTGGTAGCCGGTAACCACAACTTCGTCCATCATTGATGAGTTTGGTTGCATCACGATGTGCAGAGGTGATGCTGTGTTATTGGCATCAAGGGTCATTTCGTAGGTATTCATACCCACGTATGTCACAACAAGGCTCGGCTTTTGTCCATTCACTTTAATTGAAAAATTGCCATCGATGTCTGCGACAACTCCTCCGGGCATTCCTTTGATAGTGACGGTGGCACCGGGTAGAGGCTCTCCTTCTTGGTTAACTACTGTGCCCTTGACCGTTGTGTTTACGTCAGCATGTGATGTGGTAGTCGCTGCATTCATTGCCGATTCATCTCGGGGAACAGAATGTACAGTTAATGAGGATGCAAGAAACATCAGGACCAGTGGTAGAGGAAAAACTGGTAACTTCATACTTTAAAATTATTTATGATTTGAATTGATTGGTACAACTAAGTAATCGTTAAAAAATAGGTTAGTAAAAGGTTTGCGAAAGATTTTCGAGGAATTTTTTGTTTCAACTTGCAGGAGCATAGCGAGCTATGTGGCTAAAAGTTGATACAAAAATAACCGAAAAGATGAGTATACTTTACCAAGTTATTTTTGTAGATTACTTGATAATATAGCAAAATTTAAAATTTTTAAGTAATATTAGCGCAAAAGTATGAATATAAAACTGAATTCACAATTGTTATGTGCATTTTTAACAATTTAATAAACTTCAAATAAATTTCTTGGGACAATCTGCTTGTTCTCAAACGAACATTAGGACACTCCCATTCGCGGTAAGGACAATGTTAAGATGATATACTTACTCAGTTTTGTCTGAGAAATGCGTCCCTGAATTGAGATGCAGATAGTATTATTACAGTGTAGTCTAAGTGTTTCTCACATTTGCCATTTTTCTATTGGTAGGAGCTGATTTATATCTAATAGCGAGGAAATGTGTATCCAAGGCATAAATTGGGGATTATGATGGCGTAATCGATTGGTGAGACATCGAAGTCTCCCGCAAGAAATGACAGGCCTATCTTCATAAAGAAGCCATTCCTCCGTTGCAGGCGATACCCAATATTTAAAGAGCCTATTATATTCGGACGAATTCCTTTCTTGTGGTAAGAATAATAATTAGACACGGACGTTTCTTCGGTTGGAATATCTATGGACTTACGACGTGTTTCACTTCGGTGTATCAGATATACAGTTGCTCCCAGTCCAATCTCAAATTTGCTGGCACGTTCACCAAGTATAGCATTAATTTCAAATGGTATACTGACACCTTTGCTATCAACATCCCAATATGAACTACCTAAATCATATCCGTCGCCATTATCCCAGGACATATCCGTGTAAGCTAACCCAATAGAATATCCGAAACTGCTCCCGGTCTTGAACCGCCTGTCTAACCCTACGCCTATCCCGGTGGCATTGCCAAGGAATTGACCAAAAAGACTATAACCACAGTCGCTTTGGCCAAAAGCAGTCCCGACAATAGCAAGTAAAATTGTGGTGAAGCAAAGTAATCTTTCAATATGCACTGTCATAACTTAGTCCTGGGTCACTTTAATGTCGCACTCCGAATCGCCACTATAACCGTAAACGTACAATTTCCTATTTTTTGATTTGTTGTTGGGTTGAGCTATCAGTTCTATTTTACTACTCCGATTCGTGGACTTTGCAGTGAGCCATTCCGTTGTAACGACTATTGAATCCGACTCTATTGGATACCCGGTGCTTCCATCACCATTATAATTTAGAATATCAATTCCGATAATAGTAATGTCGCCAGTCACAGTCATTCTTCCACCCTCCTTAGGGAAATTAACTGAGTTAGGGAAGCCTCCATTATCCCCTCCACAGGAAACAAGACCCATGCTAAAAAGCAAAAGTAATGTTGTTAAAATTATTTTCATAATATCTTAGACTATATAGTTTATAACTATAGTTTATCGTAGGTGATTACTTTCAACAAATGGTTATAATTTGTACTATGGTCGGCCTTTGTGCCATCTAACTCACCCTTATTCACCTTAAAAACGCCGGATACATAATAGCCGTTACCAGATCCGCCCCAGCCAAAGTCACAATGTACCATTTCGGAATTTTCTTGCTTTATGATGGTTTCGAATAGAGCATTGTCCTTGTATTTTTTCACCGTAACCTCTCTTGTACGAACCTTATAGCCATCAAGATTCCATGCATGAGCTTTGAAAATATTAATCCCTGGGACAGAGTATATGATAAGAGGGCTATTTTTATCAAGCATATCGGTCACCAATGTGAATTTATAACCTTTGCTATGAGAATTACTTATACCGATACGACGCATATATGAAGTTACTTTATTTGGGAAAGTAAAAGTGCCTGCATAAAATTACCGGTATCTCCGCTTCCGGGAACTTGTGGATCGCCACCATTCGGGTCGTCGTCATCTTCATCAGATGTGCCACCATCATCGCTTCCATTCCCATCTCCATTTATTTCATTTATGGCATAGTCGATACATAAACCGGCAATATACTCCATGAGGGATTTATCTGATTGATTTGTCAATATTGGATTGCCATTTTCATCCTCTGCCCCAGTGTCATCATCTTCATCGAAATCTCCAATAAGTGTGTCATCTTCGTTTTCGTCGTACAATGAGACGGTATTAGGATTCATGAATAGTTCATCGCCACAACCATCAATAGTGAAAAATCCCGGTTCCGTGGTAGGATAATTGTCAAATATATGGCGGATATCCTCATCTTCCTCCCTATCATTGCCGGATGAACGCATTATTTGCGGATTCATATTGCCAGACTCTGTAACAGCAATGACTTTCTCTGATATACGGTCATCAGCTGCCAGGATTGCATATCCCTGTTCATTCGCAAAATTAGCTACATAGACTATATCCCCATTTTCAGCATCAGCTGAGCGACTCGAAATTTGTTCATTTGCTTTAACTGGGTAAATTTCAGTAATCAGAGGGGATTCTGCGTTTCGTGATTTTACCATGTTTTCACCGGAAGAAAAGTAACTGTTTAGAGAGGCTAAAGCCTGTTCAATAGTGATTACATGGGATGTTGACGTCGATTCTTTAGTATTTTCGTTAATGTCCTCTAAAACAACATCTTCCTGACATGAAAACAATACAATACATGGTAATAGTGATGAGAGAAATTTTTCATGGTTCTATGATTGGTACAGTTTGAAATATTGATGTTTATCAAATTTTTTCGATGTGTGCAAATTTAAACCATATTTTTTCAAGTTCCAAATATAAAAATTAAAAAAATAAATTTTGTTGGCAAAAAAGTATGAAATTAAAACTGTATTTGCAATTTTATATATGATTTTTAACGTATTATCCACTACAAAAATGACAATTGCCCATTGACAATTTAGTCAGTGGGCAATGTATAAATGTCAAACCGAAATAATTTACAATTGTCAATTGATCAGAAGACATGCGTCACCGTAGGATAGAAATCGGTATTCTTTATCAGCGAGTGCGAAATCATAGAGCTCACGCCATGAAGTCTGGTTCTCCGGGTTTTGAGTTAGGAATGCCGATACAAGCAGAAGGAGGGTAGAGCGCGGTTGATGAAAGTTGGTCACCATCCCGCTTACCACTCTATACTGATAACCGGGTGCAATCATGAGCCGTGTCGAGGCAATGAAAGTATCCTCGCCGGTGTGATTGAGGTGGTGTAGAATGGCCCCCATGGCTAATCTGACAGGCAAGTTAGGGTGTTCGTCGGAATAAGGATACCATTGAGGTAGCGTCTCTGCCGAGAGTCCCTGATACAGACGGCATCCCAGGTGATATAGGCTTTCGAGGGTTCGCACGGATGTGGTGCCCACGGCAATAACCTGCTTTGGTGCATTCTCTACATGGATGTCTACAGATGTGTTAGGCTCTTTGATATTGGCAAGTTCCTCAATAAGAGACTTTGGTACGGCGATAAATTCGCTGTGCATTTCATGCTCGCCGATAGTGTCGCTTTTCACCGGTTGGAATGTCCCTGCGCCCACATGTAGCGTCAATTCCCGACGTGGTATACCCCTACGGTCAATCTCAGCTAATACCTCGGGGGTGAAATGTAGTCCCGCTGTCGGTGCTGCAACCGAGCCTTCAATATGACTAAAAACAGTCTGATAATCACTACTGTCGCTATCTTCAGTACTGCGGTTGAGGTAGGGTGGAATGGGGATCTCGCCAACGGCTGAAATTATGCGACTAAGAGTCACACCGGGAGCATTCCAGCTGAACTCCACAACCGAAGTGTTACCTTCTCGTGCCACGCGGGTGGCCGAAAGCGTGAATTTCTCACCATCGATTTCCAATGGCATTGTTAATACGCCGCTCTTCCAGCGTTTGGAGTTTCCCACAAAGCATGTCCACGAGCAGCGCGAGGTCGATGCAAAGCTTACGGCATAATCCGCCGGGGCGTAAGGTTCGAGACAGAACACCTCAATAAGCGCACCTGTGCCATCGTCACCTTTGCGGAAGCGCAGACGGGCATTTATCACCCTCGTATTGTTGTAGATAAGCATTGAGTCGGAAGGGAGCAACTGTGGCAGCTCTTTGAACCGATGGGTTGAAATGCCGCCATTCTCGTCCTTGAACAACAATAGGCACTCGTCACGCTGTGAGAGAGGGTGTTTTGCTATGCGCTCGTAGGGAAGCGGATAGTCAAATTCGTCTATTTTTATTTCTTGAATGTTCATCAATGATTATACAACCTCTAATTTGGAGTCGGCAAGTTAACGTAGGTGGTCCAATGCCTTTAATTCAGATATTGCTTTGATTGGGTCAGGCGCTCTGAACACGTAACTCCCGGCCACGAGAATGTCTGCCCCGGCTTCGATTAACGCAGGGGCAGTGTTCAAGTCCACACCACCGTCAATTTCAATGGTGGCTTCGGATGATGAATTGTCAATCAACGCCCTAAGTTCCCTTACTTTATTGACGGTTCTTTTGATGAATTTTTGCCCTCCGAACCCGGGATTAACGCTCATTAGTAACACCATATCAACTTCTTCAATCACATCCTGCAATAGCATTACCGGGGTGGAGGGGTTGAGTGTGACCGCCGCACGCATACCGGCATCTTTTATGATGTGAATCACCCTGTTAAGGTGAGTACACGCTTCCCAATGCACATTCATAATCGCGGCGCCACAGTCGCGTACCTGCCCCACAAAGCGCCCAGGATCCATGACCATCATGTGGACATCGAGGGGCTTTTCAGCTATGCGGCTGATTGAGCTTATGATGGGGAAACCGATGGTGATGTTGGGCACGAACATGCCATCCATCACATCGATGTGTACTAACGATGCCTCGCTATGATTTACAATGTCAACGGCGTCAGCGAGATGCGCGAAGTCCGCCGCGAGAAGTGAAGGGGCTACTTGTATCATGAATTTATGAAATATCTGTTTTAGAGTGTGCCTTATATATGTTAATACGAGGGGTTCGAGCTGCGGGGTTTGAAGGCGTTCCAAAGTATCACGCCCACACATATCACGCCGATACCCAGCCCTGCATAGGTGAGATAATCGTTATACTCTTCGACTTTGGCAAACAACTGCTCCTGAGGCACCATTGTGCCGAGCCAGTAGCCAAGCGCTCCGAGCACTATATTCCATGTCAATGCTCCGAGGCCGGTGAACAATATGAATTTTCCGATATTCATCCTGGCTAGTCCTGCCGGAATAGAAATGAGTTGGCGTACGGCGGGGATAAGTCTGCCAAAGAAGGTTGAGGCGGCTCCGTGTTTGTCGAAATACTCCTCAGCGTGGCGCACCTTGGCTTCGTCTATCAAGCAGGCATGCCCGAAGCGGCTATTGGCAAATTTATACACAATCGGCCTTCCTATCCACACTGACAGATAGTAATTTATCAATGCCCCGACAATAGCTCCGACAGTGGCGAGGATAACTACCATCACTATGCTGACATCCCCCTTTGTACAGGCCAGATAGGCTGCCGGAGGGACTATCACCTCCGAAGGGAAAGGGATGAACGAACTTTCTATTATCATAAATCCCAACACCAACAGGTAAACTGTCGTCGGATCGGCTACGAGAAACTTTGCCATAATGCCGGCGGGGTCGAATATCGCTAATAGCGGAAGTGTCTCAATCATTTTTCAAATCGTTGTTTCTGAACTGAATTAATATTTTACAATTACTAAAACGCTTAAATCGGCTCATTATGTTCACTCTGCAAAATTACTAACTTTCCCCGACATATCATCTTTTGAATGTTTAAAATGTTAAAAGTCGGTGTGGATGTCCGTGAAAGTAGATAAATAAAAATCGCGGGCCGAAGCTCGCGATTGCTAATTATTTATCCGTTAGATAATCTCCCGGGGTGGAAATTAACTTGTGTTTCTTAAAAATGGGACGAGTGTGAATGTGCTATATGTCGGACACATTCTATGTCCCCGCTATTGATGCTTAATCATTCGCTGATGAATGATTATTCGTGGGTATTTTCACCATACACCATAGCTGCTGATTCGCAGTACCATTCAAGTACTTTCTTAAACATCTGTTTTACTTTCATAATGTGTTTAATTTAAAAAGTTGAAGTGTGTTAACTCATTCCGCTCTCGGAATTTAATGCAGTGGACAGTTTTTTGACTACTTGAAGTCTACTTTGATTTCACGTATGCTACAGTCACCTGTGGTGCGAAATGTGTCGCTCTCACCGATGGTGTGGAAAAAACTGTTGACTTCTGCCCTAAATACTTTAAACATCCTGGTCATAGTCGTGATAATTTAATTAAACCTAAAAAATCCTTTTCTGATGCTGACTCTTCAGTATCAGCCTTGATTGTGACACCGACTCTTCAGTGTCGATTCAAAAATATAACATCTAAATCCGTTGCAAAGTTAGAGCTAATTTTCTAAAATATGCTATAAAAATATGTTCTTTAACATAAAATCATCATCTCGACGTTCTCTTTTTGTCCTTTAACAATGTTAAAATTTAGTGTTAAAATGGATTTTTGGTGATTTTCACTATGCATTTATCACGAGATAAGTAGTGTAAGCAACAAAGCTTGCCATTAAAATCGCCCCTTCAAGTCGGGTGATGATGCGCTTTTTGATAATCCATCCGAATAGCCAGAAAAGCAGACAGGCTCCCAATAGAACTAAAAAGTCAAGGTTGGTAATGCCGCCCATAGGCAGTGGAGAAACGGTTGAAGCGACACCAAGCACGAAGAATATGTTGAAAATGTTGCTGCCTATGATATTCCCGATGGCCAATCCCGGTTTGTTTTTGAGAGCGGCGGCCACTGATGCGGCAAGGTCCGGTAGGGATGTTCCGGCTGCTACGATAGTCAAACCAATCACAGATTCACTGACATTAAGCCCTCGGGCAATTCCCGAAGCTCCCTCCACAAAAAGATTGCCACCATACATTAGTGCTGCAAGGCCGCCTGCAACGTAAATTATGGATTTCCAAAGCGGTAGAAGTTTCACTTCATCCGTTGCCTCGACTCCCACTGCTTCCCGGGCAGCTTCAGTGGTAGGAAGCGTGGACTCTTTGTCAGTGGCTATGGAGATTGTGTAACGCATGAATATGGCAAAAAAGAGCAGCATCAACAGACCGTCGACTCGGCTCAATTGATTTACACTGTCACCATCAAGAATCACACCGTTGGCACATATCAAAAGCACGAGCGATGAGAGGATTACCAGGGGTATTTCGTTGGTCATGTAGCTCTTTTTCACTTTTATGGGTGACACTAAAGCTACGCATCCTACAATGACAAAAATATTGAATATGTTGCTGCCCACTATATTGCCTATAGCGAGGCCTGCATTACCTTTCACTGCCGACATTACGCTGATAACCAACTCCGGAGCCGAAGTGCCGAAGGCCACAATCGTCAGACCTATTACGAGGTCGGTCACTCCCCACTTCTTAGCAAGTGAGGAGGCTCCGTCGGTAAGGAAGTTGGCTCCTCCCAATATAAGAATTGCGCCACTTATTAATATAATGATATTCAATAACATGCCAATGTGTGTTCAATCGAAATTCAATTATTTCTGTTCTTTCATTGCTGAAAAATAGTAGTCGAGTACATCGCGTGCAGCTGTGAACGAGCTTTGGCGATTAGCAAGCACACGGGCTTCTTTCTCACCAAGTAGCATTTCAACCTGTGGATTATTATAGAAATGAGCCCTAAGCTGCTCGTTGATTGATTCGTACATCCAGTAGCGGGCTTGCTCACGGCGTTTGCGTTCGAAGTATCCGTTTGCTTCCACAAAGTCGAAATAGCGGTCAATCATAGCCCATACTTCCTCAATGCCAAGCTCATAATATCCTGAATAGGTGATGACTTCCGGCATCCATCCGGAGGTAGTAGGCGGAAAAAGGTGGAGAGCGCTGCGGAATTGGGCCTGAGCCAATTGTGCCGGTCCGATATTGTCTCCGTCGGCCTTGTTTATCACTATGCCGTCAGCCATTTCCATGATGCCTCGCTTAATTCCCTGAAGTTCGTCGCCTGTCCCGGCAAGTTGGATCAGAAGGAAGAAATCGACCATTGAGTGTACGGCGGTCTCACTTTGCCCAACACCGACGGTTTCAACGAAAATGTTGTTGTAACCTGCAGCCTCGCAAAGCACTATAGTCTCGCGGGTCTTACGAGCGACACCTCCAAGAGACCCGGCCGAAGGACTGGGGCGGATGAATGCTGAGGGGTGGACTGCGAGTTTTTCCATACGGGTCTTATCGCCGAGGATACTTCCCTTTGTGCGCTCGCTCGAGGGGTCGATGGCCAATACCGCCAATTTGCCGCCTCTTTTCAACACATGGAGACCGAAAACGTCAATCGAAGTGCTTTTCCCGGCGCCCGGCACGCCGGTGATTCCTATGCGGTGAGAATTTCCGGAGTAGGGGAGACACCGTTCTATCACTTCCTGTGCGAGAGCTTGATGCTCAGGTGAAAGACTTTCAACTAATGTGACGGCACGGGATAGCATTGTCACGTCTCCTTTCAGTATGCCCTCAACCATCTCGTTGACGGTGGGGAGCGGACGGCGCTTTCTGCGTTGCATATAAGGATTAACAACAGGGGGCTGGGCCACTCCGCTGTTTACTGTCAATCCGTTGTACTTATCATCATTCTCTATGTGATCCATGGCTATAAATCAGTTTATTGTGTGATATTATTTTACTTCGGCCACTACCCTTACCATCGAGGTGGGATGGTTGGGGTCATTAGCCACTATATTAATGCGGGCGTTAAGAAGATTGGACTTTCCGACAAGCGAGGAAACCACTGTCACCTCCACGGTCTCTTTCTTTCCCGGTTTAATCGTGTCGTTTTTCATTTTGACGGTCACAGCTTTGTCGGGACACGAGATTGCCCTGATTATCAATGGACTTTTGCCTAGATTCTCGATGGTGAATTTGCGATATATAGGGCTGTCGGTACGAGGAATTTTTTCGAGGTCAATAGCAGTGGTGCTTGTTTCGATTATCGGAGCGTCACGAAGCTGATCAGGGGTGAGTTTTGAGAAATCCTCGCTGAGTATCGCAACGATCTCAATCTTAGCCGCTTCTGTTGCGTTGGCCGATGGTAGGAGTTCAAATGAGTCAGTTACAACACCCCACTTGTCGCATTTGTCGGACTCGAAAATAGTCGATACCACAAACTGTTCACCTGGTGGCACGTCTGCCGGTTGCACGATTGCTTTGATGTAAGTTGGCACATTTTTCACCACCGGATGCAAAGTATCGGCTGAGGCATTGTATCCTTCAAGATACTGCCCGGGGGTGTGACCTTTGTCCACTCCACCGTATGGAATGGTTAGTGACCGCAATTTCATACTGCCAAGAGAGTAAGGGAACCGTGTCTTTAGCGTGTTGGATGCCCCAATCACAGTGCCCTGAATGCTCAGACTTGAACGAAGCGGGTCGCAGTCGAGGTCTACATTGATATATTTCACAAATCTTCCCGGACGACCTTTGGGGTCAAAGCCAACGCGAATCACTGTTGTGTCGCCGGGTGCTACCGGGTCGATGGAGTATTCCGGGCGAGTGCAACCGCAATTGGCTCGTGCGGAGATGATTGCTAGTGGTTCATCGCCAACGTTAACCAATTTGAAATCGCAGTAAACCGTGCCGACGTTCTCGTCAAATGCACCGAAATTATGCTTTGTATCAAGCCACACACCCTTCCCCCCGGCTACCGCTGAAAATGTGACGAGGGATAGTGTTGTGACAGTGAATAATTTGTGGAATATGTTCATTGTGTTATGTAGATTAGCAATCAAGGTAGACTGACTGTTATTGTTTAGCCTACTTAACTATCACGCCTGAAAATGTCAATTTGCTTCGGCTGTTTCCGGCATTAGTCCTGACTTTCACAGTGCGGTTGAATTCCCCTTTTCTGCCTGTGGGGTCAAATGTAATTTTAATCACGCCGGACTTGCCTGGAGCTATGGGTTCCATTGTGAATTGTGGTTTGGTGCAGCCGCAACCTCCGTTTGACACTGCAACGATAGTCAGCGGTGAGTCGCCGGTGTTGGTAAAGGTGTAGACCGCCGACACCGGACCATCCTTTTCATGGATGGTGCCAAAGTCATGATTGGTAGTTTCAAACTTAATTTCAGCTTTTCCGGCAGCATATACGATGCCACACACGGCCACAAGAAGTGCGAATACTATTAATATCTTTTTCATAAGCATATACATACGCTACAAAATTACGCAAAATTTCTTTAAAAATTCACAACCTCTAATTATAACCAAATAAAAAGCACATAGGTTCGCATCAATAATCTTGTCTATGTAAAAAATCACTGAATATTTCAGGAAAGTAAATGGGTTAAAACGAAAAAGTCGGCTGCCGGATATTACCCGACAACCGACACGATAACAAATTATGTAATATATGAGTTTACTTTTTATTATCCATCACAGCAGCGTCGATTACGGCAATTGCTACGAGGTTGAGGATGTCACGCACTTCTGCATCAACGTTGATGAAGTGGATAGGTTTCTTCAATCCCATCTGGATTGGACCTATAGTCTCGCCAACACCCATCTCAAGCATCAGACGGTAAGATGCGTTAGCTGCGCTGAGGTTAGGGAACACGATGGTGTTTACATCCTTGCCATAGAGACGTGTGAAAGGATAAACTTTGTCGCGCACAGGACGGTTAAGGGCATAGTTCATCTGCATTTCGCCATCTACTGGGAGGTCAGGATACATCTGGTGCATCTTTTCGACAACGTTGTGGACTTTCACGCACTCTTCCTCTTTGTTGGAGCCGAAATTTGAGTATGACACCAATGCCATAACGGGATCGTGAGCGAAAAATTTCACAGCGTCGGCCGATAGACGAGCCACGTCGAGGAGCGTTTCTTCATCGGCATTACCATTAATCATAGTGTCGGCGAGGAAGTAAGTGCCTTTGGTGGTCTCCATGACGTGCATGGTGGCAAAGTGGTTGTATCCATCTTTTATGCCGATAACTTCACGCGCAATTTCACCGGTTGGATTATTGGCAGCACGTGTTCCTGCGATAAATGCGTCAGCATCACCAGTTTCTACCATCATCATACCGAAGTAGTTGCGGTCAAACATCTTGTCAAGTGCGCTTTCGAAGTTCTCGCCTTGGCGCTGACGCTTGGTGGTGAGCATGTAGGCATAGCGTTCGCGGCGTGCGGCTTCGCGGTCGTGGCGGAGATTGACGATTTCGATGCCGTCAATGTTTATACCTAACCGCATAGCACGCTTTGCTATCATCTCTTCGTTGCCGAGGAGTATAGGTGTGCAAAGACCATCGGCAGCGGCGAGTGCGGCAGCTCGAAGCATATTGTCGGTATTGGCTTCGGCGAATACTACGCGCTTCGGGTTGGTGCGCGCGGCCTCGTTTAGGCGACGGGTGAACTTGCGGTCGTTGCCCTTGAGTTGGCGCAGCTTTTCAGCGTAAGCGTCCCAATCCTCAATGGGGCGGCGGGCCACTCCACTGTCCATTGCACCCTTGGCCACTGCGGGTGAAACGGCGGTGAGCAAGCGGGGGTCAAATGGGGTAGGAATGATATATTCAGGACCGAATTTAAGATTTGTACGGTTATAAGCGGCGTTTACTACAGGAGGGACGGGTTTCTTGGCGATTTCTGCAATGGCGCGTACCGCGTAGATTTTCATTGTCTCGTTTATTTCTGTCGCACCACAGTCAAGAGCACCGCGGAAGATGTAAGGGAATCCTAAGACGTTGTTAATCTGGTTGGGATAGTCGGAACGACCTGTACCCATGATGAGGTCAGGACGGGCAGCTTTTGCCTTTTCGTAAGTGATTTCAGGGTCGGGGTTGGCGAGGGCGAACACGATGGGACGCGGAGCCATTGACTTCACCATCTCAGGTGTCACAACATCCTTCACTGATAGACCGAGGAACACATCGGCATCCTTCATCGCCTCAGCAAGTGTGGTGATGTCGCGTGAGGTGGCGAATTGTGCCTTCTGTGGGTTGAGGTCGGTGCGACGGGTGGTGATTACGCCCTTGCTATCACACATTACCACGTTCTCTTTCTTAATGCCGAGGGCGATGTAAAGCTTTGTGCATGACACTGCTGCAGCTCCTGCTCCGTTGACCACTAAGCGCACATCTTCAATCTTTTTCCCCTGGATTTCGATGGCGTTTAGCATTGCGGCGGCCGAGATTATGGCGGTGCCATGCTGGTCATCGTGCATCACTGGAATGTCGCATTCAGCTTTCAGACGCTGCTCGATTTCAAAACATTCCGGGGCCTTGATGTCCTCAAGGTTGATTCCTCCGAATGTGGGTGTCAGAGCTTTGACGATTTGGATGAATTTTTCAGGGTCTTTTTCGTTAACCTCAATGTCAAAGCAGTCAAGACCTGCGAATATCTTGAAAAGCAAGGCTTTACCTTCCATAACCGGCTTGCCTGCAAGTGCGCCGATGTTACCGAGACCGAGCACAGCGGTGCCGTTAGAGATTACGGCAACGAGATTGCCCTTGTCAGTGTACTTGTAGGCATCTTCGGGATGTTCCTGTATTTCAAGACACGGATAAGCAACGCCCGGCGAGTATGCCAAAGCGAGATCGGCCTGAGTGGCGTATGGTTTGGTTGGTATTACTTCTGTTTTGCCGGGACGCGGATACTGGTGGTAGTCCAACGCCATTTTTTTCGTTACTTTTGCCATATTTAATAGTCTACTTCAGAATTCTCAATAGTGAGCGGATTAATGGTTCTAAACGTGAGGAATTTACTGACTTTGTGTGTGTTAATAATGAATATCTATGAAAGGATACGTGTTGCCATTTAATCTGTCGTGGCAGCTCACTTTCAATTGTCCACAAAATCACTTGCAAAGTTAACAAATTTTTAGCCATATCAAACATAAACCATCATTTTTAACTGAATTTTAATTAATCGGTATTTATAGGATTATTAAATGTTTTGAGAAAATGGCTTGTGAAGGAAATTCTCAAAATGTTCCTACCGACACCATGAGTCTTAGCTCAACAGATGCTGAAGGATTGATTCGCCTTCAGAGTAGGGGTAGGGGATGAAGATTACGTCGGCGAGGAGGGCCAGGAACACTGTGGCGATTATGGCTATGCCCCACCTCACTAATGAAGGCGGGATTTCGCCGATGAGTTGCCGCACTTTTTCTGAACGAAGTTCTATTTTGTCATGATTCATTTTCGGGATAATTTAGGAGTGAAAATAGGAGTGGGACATGCCACTGGTTTTTAGTCGTGGACGCACCACTGGTTCTTAGTTCGGACGTGCCACTGAGTTTTAGTCGTGGACGTGCCACAGGTTCTTAGTTCGGACGTGCCATTGTTTTTAGTCGTAGGGACGTGCCACTGGCGCGTCCGATGGGAACAGGCTATGCCGGAATTGCGGATTTTCAGAGCTCTCAGAGTTCTGTGAGTTCTAAAGATAGTTTTCAAAGTCCTCTTATTCTGTTGTTAATCAGTTGCCTAATTCGAGTTGGTTTTTGACGAGGGTGTAATATGCGCCTCGACGGTCGATGAGGGAAGCGTGAGTCCCGGTTTCCACTATCCGTCCGCCATCTACCACTATGATCTGGTCGGCGTTTTTGACGGTGGAGAGGCGATGAGCCACCACGACC
The DNA here is from genome assembly GCA_023664955.1 of Duncaniella sp. Taxonomy (GTDB): domain Bacteria; phylum Bacteroidota; class Bacteroidia; order Bacteroidales; family Muribaculaceae; genus Duncaniella. The sequence continues at coordinate 435,608 of JAMPEV010000001.1, read as the reverse complement.
ACGGTGCGACCTTGGTAGAACTGGGCGAGATTGTCCACAATGGCTCGCTCGTTCTTTGCGTCGAGCGAATTGGTGGCCTCGTCGAGGAATATGAAATCGGGATTCTTGTACACCGCCCGGGCTATGAGTATGCGCTGTTTCTGCCCCTGGCTCAACCCCACGCCTTCAGATCCTATTATAGTATTGTATTTTAGAGGTAATGTCATTATGAAATCATGTATATTCACAGCCTTTGCAGCATTTTCTACTTGTTGTAAATTTATGTCTCCATCAGAAACGGCTATATTCTGCGCAATTGATTCAGAGAATATAACACCATCTTGCATTACTACGCCACACTGAGTACGCCACCATTTTAAATTGTAACTATTTATGTCTTCATCTCCTATGAGGATTTTACCTTGTGAAACCTTGTAATATCCAAGCAGCAATTTAATCAGAGTGGATTTACCACTACCTGAAGTACCAACAATCGCAGTAAAAGTTCCTGCGGGGATGTCTATGCTGATGTTCTCCAAGGTATTATTAATAGCATGAGTATTATATTTAAATGAAACATTTATTATTTTTATACTTTTGTTGCCGTCTAAAATATTCTTCTGTTTATTGGGAACATCCTCATTTTCAATCTCATGTATATTTTTAATCCTCTCCAGTGATAACAAAGTGTCCTGAATAGAATATATAAAAATCATGAGTTGTTCAAGTGGTGAATTTAATTGTCCTACGATAAATTGAACAGCTAACATGGCTCCAAGAGTCATATTCCCCTCGATTACTGCGGCAGCGGCAAAAACAGTTATCAAGATATTTTTTATCTCGTTAATAAATATGGAGCCTGCTTCTTGTGTCTGTTGCATTTTCAAATTTTTCATCTGAATAACAAAGGTATCAGCTTGAACATTTTCCCATTCCCAGCGCCTACGCTGTTCACAATTCTGAAGCTTAATCTCCTGCATACATGTTATTAGCTGGTATGTCTTATTATTATTACGAGCTTGTTGGTCAAATAATTCATAATCAATTATCTTCCTTTTATTTAAGAATGTTATTATCCAAACACAATATATTATGCTTCCAATAAAATATATGAGAAATACAATGATATTGTACATGAAAAGTACAATTCCAAATATAAAAAAATTAACGAAGGTAAAGGCGACGCTAAGAGTCTGATTAGTTAGAAACATTTGGACTCGATTATGGTCACCCATCCTCTGAAGCAAATCCCCCGTTTTCTTAGATTCGAAAAAGGACATGGGAAGCTTCAATAGCTTAATGATGAAATCGCTTACTAACGAAACATTAATTCTCATAGATATGTGAAGGATAAGCCATCGTCGAATAAAATCTGTAGATGTTCGTCCAATTACTATCATTAGCTCTCCAATGAGAATTAACCAAATGAGTCCAAGGTTGTTATGCTTTATTCCAATGTCGACTATTGCCTGAGTCAAAAAAGGCATTATTAACTGAAGGAGACTGCCGACAATTAATCCAAGGGCAATGATGGCAAAATATTTATGATACTCTATAAAATAATCATAGAGAAATTTCAAGGATCTTTTTTTAGTGTCTTTTTTGTTTGTTGAACGAATAAAATCGTTTGTAGGGTTAAAGAACATGGCAATTCCTTTGTGTCCAGTTGGTGACTCATCATTTATCCACCTTCTTTCAAATTCTTCTTTGGAGTATTTCACAAGACCTTTTGCAGGGTCTGCTATGTAAAATATGTTTTTTTTCAAAGAGATTTGATACAGCACTACAAAGTGCTTATTTTCCCAAAAAAGGATGGCTGGGAGTGGACTTGATTTTAACTCATCAGTTGTTGTCGTCATTACAACATTCTCCAGACCAAGAGAATTGGAGGCATTTTTAAGTGCCAGCATTGAAACTCCATTCTTCCCCGCGCCACATAATGATTCTGCTTCAGCCATTGATATTTTCTTCCCAAAAATGTCACATACCATGGTTAGTGAAGCAGCTCCGCACTGCATAGAGTCATATTGTCGAATAAATTGGAATTTAGTCTTCATCTAACGGATGTTGTATTCATGTTCTCGATATACAATTTATTTTTTGAGACTGGTTTGCCATAATCAATTGTATATTTTAAAGATAATGTAAATCTCCTTTCACCAATTTTACGCCATGAGTGCCTTTTAAACTCCACAATTCTACTTTGTTTATAATATACACCATAGTCAGAATCGTACAATGGTGTTATTGACAATGATAGACTAAAATTTTTCTTTATATAGCCACCTTGAAGTTTTAGATATGCATTATGTGACTCTTCATAACCTCCGCTTGAATTATAATATATTTTTCCTGCAGGAGTAGAAACAAACCCAGTTAAATAGAATGAGTTGGATGGAATATATGTTAGTGATAGAGACGCGTAAGGTTGCCAATAATTTACCTTATAAATCCCCGAATGATGAGTTTTCGTTATGGAAATCCTTGGCGAAATATTAAATTTTCCAGAAAAAAGCTTTATTGTCGATGATAGACTTGTCTCTAAGGAATTTAAATTCCCACTGTTGACCAATTTATTATAAATAACGTTATCCTTATATTCATAATTTTCCACACAATCATTAGCCACTCTCTCGTAGTTCATTGCAAAACTAAGCTGAAATTTGTTTGAATGTAGCCATGTATAAGATGTAGATACATTATATCTACTCGATGGCTTAAGGTTGACATTCCCTTCTACGCCCTCGTATTCTGTGTCAATTCTTTCCAAATTATTATATGAAGTAAGTATTTTAGAATCTCTTGCATGGTTGATGAAGAGTGTAATAGAATTTTTTATACTAAAATTTCCAGTAAAATAGCCGGAAAATCCAGGGTAAATATCATGAATGGTCCGATTATTATTGACTCGTGTTAAAGACATCGGCAGATTAGCCATTAATTGCATCATCCAATTATTTTGGAACATATATCGCCACTGTGCCGACATTGCATAATCTTGATATAGTAACTTTTGATGTGAGATAATTGAGCCGCTATAATTAGTGATGTACCTTGAAATTTTGCTATTAAAAGATACTGATAATTCATTGTCGCTTGAAAAGTTTTTCATGTACGAAAACTTCAGTTCGGGTGTAATAACATTCTCTCGGATATTGTTAGAAATTTTTTTTCATTAGAAGAATATATGTTTTTTGATTTACTTGACACCCCGGACAGTCCTCCTTTCATAAAAAATTGTGAAGAGGATGTAAGCGTCCATAGATAAGATGCGGTAACAAATGGCACACTACGACGCATTTCATTTAAACGATTGTTTAGGCTGACATCACCATTATATACTGTATTGTTGCATGTCGAAAGTTCTGGGTTATTGAAATAACGCACCCCTGTCTTTATTGCTAAAGTGCTTCCGCTTGTAGAGCGTCTCACTGCCTCCAATGCTCCGTATGCTTGTCGTTTTTTAAAGTTTTTCTCTATTGACACATCCTCCATTATTATTGGTGAAATGTCGGGAAATGAGTATTTTGAGATTTGGATAGTGGAATCGCCCGATGAATTAGTGTAATTTATGCCGCCAATGGCCTGGATTGTCCAACGGCTGGTAGAATATTTACTATAGACTGAATAGTCACCTGTAAGATAGGGAAAAGATTGATTAGCATCCGCCGTCACATATCCTCCATATGTTGAATTATGCACTATGAAGTTTATAACGGCTGATGCGCCTTCATATTTTGGATCAATTGGTCGTCGTAAAATCTCAACTCTTTTTATTTCTTTCGGCACAATTGACTTTACTTCTGTTATAGTTGATTGAACACCGTTGATGAAATATGTGACTTCTTCTCCAGTATTTAGTGTTATCTTATTTTCAATCGGATTAATTACTAAAATTGGTATTTGCATACGTTCTATCAAAGAGTAACCTGATGTCGAGGAATTCTTTTCTCGTGAGGTTGGAATTACTGAAATACCATCAGATAGAACTGCGTAATTACGAGCCGTTACTATCACCTCGCCCAGATTAAAATGAGAGAGGGAAAGAGTGTCGGTTGGTGTGCTTGAAAAACATGGCATCGTGCACATAGAAAGTAATACGATAATAACAGAAACAAGACTCCAATTCCTCATGATTAGTGGTCGTTATTTTTTTAATTCTTCTTGTTGTGATTGATAAAATTTATAAAGTAAATCATTCAAAGCTTGCCCATCTTCTTCGTGATAGATTGAACATAAATCGTACTTTCCCCCATTAGACTTATTTTCAATTCTCTTATCAGGACATCCGCCTGAACAAATCGGCACAAACCCACATTTTTTACATTTTGAATCGCTATAACAGTGCCCATATAGCATATAATTGCTCAATCCGCAGAAATTACCAATTCTCTTATTGTCTATGTACCCAATAATCTTATCTTCTTTACCTACATGCTCCCAACACATATATAATTCTCCTCTTGGTCCAACTACGAAGCTTGCAATTTGTGTAGCAGTGCAGCCCTTTGAACATTTTTGCGGAAAATTTTGTAATGGGATTTTATTCTCAAGCAGATAATCATTGAACTTTAAGTGATCTCTCGAAGTGAAAAAAGTGTCTGACTCACAACCTTTATTAGCTCTAAGTATACCGGCATATATACCAACATTGTCGTTCTTGAACATCTCTGTCAAATATTTATGCGTTGTTACGTATTCTCTATAGTTGGAATTATCAACATTTATTCTAAAAGACACAAAAGTATTCGGAGAGCATTTTATGAAATTTTTCACATTATTTATTATCTTATCAAAAGTCCCTTGATTTCTCTCATCATGCCGTTTTCTATCATGTGATTCCTTAAAACCATCCAGTGTTATCTGGATAGAGTCTAATGGGTATTTTTCAAAGACCTCAATTGCTTTACGTCCTAAAAGGGTGCCGTTAGTGATTATTGAATGATGCGTGAGTTCCAAATCTTTTTCTCTGTGCAATAACTCCAATGTTTTTTCTATCTGACTGATTGCAAGCAATGGTTCGCCTCCAAACCACGATATGCTATATTTGTTTGTCCAATGTTTATGTTTAATAAAGTCAACAATGTTATTTATTACTTCATCTGACATAAAACCTTTCGGTTTGGATTCTTCAAAACAATAGGGGCAGCGTAAATTGCATGATACCGTAGGAACAATTGTGAAATTTAATGTGGAAGTAGAGTTTGCTTGAATGTTGTAAAGCACATTTAGTTCATCAAAATATAAATCATCCTCATCTTTTTCCACAATGATTTTATTTCGAATAAGCGACTCCAAAAATTCTATTTCTTCATTTGTGCATTCTGAGAGTTTGAGATTGGATAGTTGATCTAAAAGGCACAAAGCAGCGTCAGGAATCTCGTAGAAGTTATTTATTCGAGAATTATATATGAAATTGTGTTTGTCTCGATTAAAGATGAATGTATATCGAGAGATCTGATACATATAATTTATATTTAAATCAAGTTAATAGCACTTGAAGTTAGGTGCTATTAACTTGATAGTGGATTTTAGTTTGTACTTTTACAATTTGATGTGAATTTTGCAACGATTAACACCACAACCGCCGCCATGATGTTGTTCGCAAACGTTGTCAGTGCATGATGCTGTATTGTCTGGACATACGTTTTTCTCACAAAAAATAATTGGTGTGTCTGTTCCATCTCCAGCTATTAGAAGCTCCAATGCGGAAACTGGAAGCTCATTCTCTTTCCCAATGGGATTCAAAAAAAAGATTTGTCATAGTAAATGTTATTTTAGGTTGGTTATGTGTTGTTAGAAGATGCAAATTTAAAGATTTGTAGGTAAGGTCAAACGAATTTTATGTTAAATAAGCTTAATTATCATTGTTAAATTTTAATTCCTATGTATGCATTTCGGTGTCAGTTACCTAATTCGAGTTGGTTTTTGACGAGGGTGTAATATGCGCCGCGGCGGTCGATGAGGGATGCGTGAGTCCCGGTTTCCACTATCCGACCGCTATCTACCACGATGATCTGGTCGGCGTTTTTGACGGTGGAGAGGCGATGAGCCACAACGACTACAGTGCGACCTCGGTAGAATTGGGCGAGATTGTCCACGATGGCTCGCTCGTTCTTCGCGTCGAGCGAATTGGTGGCCTCGTCGAGGAATATGAAATCGGGATTCTTGTACACCGTCCGGGCTATGAGTATCCGCTGTTTCTGCCCCTGGCTGTGAATGTCCAAACGGTCAAACTCTTCCGTCTTCTCAAAGAACATGGCAATCCCCTTCTCCTCGCCATTGGAAGTTGTTGTGATCCAATGGGATGAGAACTCTTTGAGGGAGAGTTTGTACTTTCCTTTGGCAGGGTCGGAAATCAAAAACCGCATCCCGTTGCGGTCAATCCTGTATAGCACCACGAAGTGATTTTGATTCCTATGCGCAGACGAAAGTACACCATTTAGACTCTTTGATATGTAACTTCATTTAATATTCCAGCCTCTCAAAAATTAATTCATTATAGAATGCGAAGTCTGGATGATTGATTAGCAAGTAGAGAGTGGATGGAGGGTGATGGTGTGTGATAAAAAAACGTCCGGATACGGATTTTATTCCGTTCCGGACGTCAATGATTATGATGGGCGGATGCGCGGAGCATCACGTTTCACGCATAATTTTTATTTAGCTGAAAGTTTCTGCTTGAGTTCAGCGAGTGCCTCGAGGTCACCGAGAGTGGTCTTTTCGAGGGGAGCGTTGAGTGCGGGAGCTTCTTCAGCGCGACGGTTATTGTTGTTGCGACGGTTGTTAGCCGGCTTCTTAGCTGCTTCAGCGCGTTCGCCCTTCTGCTCATCTTCGAAGATGCGGCTGTGAGAAAGGATGATACGCTTGCTATCCTTGTTGAATTCGATAACCTTGAAGTTGAGCTTTTCGTCAACCTGTGCGCGAGTGCCGTCTTCCTTAACGAGGTGCTTGGGAGTAGCGAAGCCTTCCACGCCGTAGGGGAGTGCGATAACTGCGCCCTTCTCTACCATTTCGATGATAGTGCCTTCGTGGATTGAACCAACGGTGAACACTGTCTCAAATACATCCCAAGGATTCTCCTCGAGCTGCTTGTGGCCGAGTGACAGACGACGGTTGTCCTTGTCGATTTCGAGAACCTGGACATCGATGTCGGCACCAATCTGAGTGAATTCAGACGGGTGTTTAACCTTCTTGGTCCAAGAGAGGTCGCTGATGTGGATAAGACCGTCTACACCCTCTTCGATTTCAACGAATACACCGAAGTTAGTGAAGTTGCGTACTTTAGCAGTGTGCTTGCTGCCAACGGGGTATTTGGTTTCGATATTTTCCCAAGGATCGTTCTTGAGCTGCTTGATGCCGAGTGACATCTTGCGGTCCTCGCGGTCGAGGGTGAGGATAACGGCTTCGATCTCGTCGCCAACCTTCATGAAGTCCTGAGCAGAGCGGAGGTGCTGGCTCCATGACATTTCGCTAACGTGGATGAGGCCTTCTACGCCGGGTGCGATTTCAACGAATGCGCCATAGTCAGCCATAACCACAACTTTACCCTTAACCTTGTCACCAACTTTGAGGTTAGCGTCTAGGGCATCCCATGGATGGGGCTGGAGCTGCTTGAGACCGAGGGCGATACGCTTCTTCTCGTCATCGAAATCGAGGATAACCACGTTGAGCTTCTGGTCGAGCTGTACCACTTCTTCGGGATGGCTTACGCGTCCCCAAGAGAGGTCAGTGATGTGGATAAGACCGTCTACGCCGCCGAGGTCGATGAACACACCGTAGGAAGTGATATTCTTGACAGAACCTTCGAGCACCTGGCCCTTTTCGAGCTTAGCGATGATTTCGCGCTTCTGCTGCTCGAGCTCAGCCTCGATGAGTGCCTTGTGGCTGACAACAACGTTCTTAAATTCTTGATTGATTTTAACGACTTTGAATTCCATTGTCTTGCCAACGAATACGTCATAGTCGCGGATGGGCTTAACATCGATTTGTGAGCCTGGGAGGAAAGCTTCGATGCCGAATACATCGACAATCATACCACCCTTTGTGCGGCACTTGATGAATCCCTTTATTACTTCGTCCTTCTCGAGAGCTTCGTTGATGCGATCCCATGAACGAGCTGCGCGAGCTTTGCGGTGAGAAAGGATGAGCTGGCCCTTCTTGTCTTCCTGGTTCTCGATGAAAACCTCTACGGTGTCGCCCACCTTGATGTCGGGGTTGTAGCGGAATTCGCTAACGGGGATGATGCCGTCGCTCTTGTAGCCGATGTTAACCACTGCTTCACGCTTGTTGAGCGAGATGATGGTACCTTCGATTACGTCTTTGTCACGCACGGTGTTGAGCGATTCATCATAGGTTTTGGTGAGCTCTTCGCGGGTCTTTTCACCCTTGGTCTCACCGTTTGCATACGCTTCCCAGTCGAAATCCTCGATAGGGGAGTTTTTTACTTCTTCAGTCATTAATAAATTGGGTTAATAAATAAGGTTAATTATAGTTGCCCGGGTTCTAAAGCGCGACAATCGCTGAAGACTTTCTGCACTCCGACACCAAAGCGGTGCAAAGATACAAACAATTTTCCAATCTATAGCTAATTGGAAATGAAAATATTTTCGCGAATGCAAGATATATAGCTTATAAGCTTTATATCATTAATATAAATCCGGCTGGCATGATAAAATATTGGCGGCGTGTCGGTTGGTGCCGGCACGCCGCCTGTGGGAGGATTGAATTTAGATGCTATTTGTTCGGTGGATAAGGAAGCATATATGATAAGTCGTCATCCATGTAGCAACTAAATTGTCATATTATCATGTTTCACTTACTTTGCGATAGCGATAGCCACACGGTTCTTGTTGTTCTCAGCAAATGGTTGTACAGTATCACCGTCAGCATCAACTGTGATGCGCTGGGTATCGATGCCACCCTTACGGAGTGCGTCAGCTACAGCCTCTGAACGGAACTTGGAAAGCTTCATGTTGTAAGGAGATGTACCGGTATCCTTGTCTGCATAACCGGTGATAGTCACCTTGGTGTCAGGATTAGCCTTCATGAATGCAATGAGGTCGTTAACCTTTACCATTTCAGCTGCTGAAATCTTGGAAGAGTTGATTGTGAAGAAAATGTCCTCAGTGAGAGTGACTGGCTTCTTTTCAACTACCTTCTTAGGCTCTGGTGCCGGAGCCGGAGCGGGAGCAGGTTCGGGGGCGGGAGCAGGTTCTTCAACCACTACAACTTCTTCAACCATGGCTACGGGTTTAGCTTTGTTTCTGCCACCGAAGTTGATGGTGACACCTACGAGGCCGTTGAACTGCCAGTCGCTGTTCTTTCCAAGCTTAGAGTTGAATCGGTCAGGCATAAGGTTGGCGTTGGCTTCGAGGTTGATTGCCACATGGTTGCTTACATTGAAATCAATGCCAAGACCAGCACGGCCCACCATGAAGAAACGTTTGCCAGTCCAGAGCTTTTGGAAATCATAACCGGCCTTATCCATTTCTACTGCATCATTGTTGTGGAAACCAACTGCGCCGGCTGCGCCTACGAATGCGTAAAGGTCGATAACGCGGGTGGGATTGTAGCCGCAGAAGAGATTAGTGAGTGATAGCATTGCATCGATATTACCCTGGAGGTAGTCCCATTTGTAGTGGGTCTTAGGGTTAACCCATCCGCCACGGCCTTGCCAACCGCTTGCGCCTACTCTCAAGCCGAACAGCGGGTTGAACTTGTAGCCTACATTGATGGCTGCAGCCGGAGAGATGAGATCTTTGAAATCGGCCTCACCGATTGTGTAGCCGCCACCAGCTTGGAGCTGCATAAACCAATGTGGATTGAACTCTAATTCATCAGCAACTGCTACGTCAGTGACGACGGCTGCTTCCTGTGCGTTGGCTGCAAATGCTGATGCAGCAAGTGTTAACGCAACTGCTAAAGTTTTATTAATCCTTTTCATAAATATAGTTGTTGAAATGATGATTATTTTTAATGTTTTTTTGTATATAATCTCCAGTTTCTTTTGAAGAATCTTTTATGGATTTGGGCTTCTAATCGAAGCTTCTATAACTATCTTAACACAAATGTCAGCATTTTTCTTTAAGCAAACATCACATTTTTTCATTTTCAATGAGCGATTTTGCAATTTTGCAGCAGTTTTGTGGTGCTTAACGCAACAAATTTATAATATGTTAATAATTTTATAAAAATTATGTGAAATTTTACGTTGGTGATGTGTGAAAATAAAGTGATAGAAGGAGGTTGAAAGCCAGCGTTCATATAAGGTTTGGAAATTCTTCTCCGCAAGGTGTTGCAATATGAGGGAAAATGCGTAATTTTGTCGGAGAATTGGTTGTGTGATGCTCACGTTCTACAAACTTCTCTTTAACGTGAGGTTGCGTGATTTACGTATTGACGAGAATAGAAAAAGCGAGCCAAGATTGTGATAAAATTTGTAAGGTTACTAATTAATTTCATTCCTTTAGCGATAGCGTTGATGTCATCGCACTGTTTCGCCATGTCTGTTCCAGAGGGAGTGGATCCCGACTCTGTAATCCAGAAGGTTAAATCGAGGCTTGACCAAAGAAGAGAGGAATTTCATCAGAAGCTGAGTGAAGAAATAGCCTACGATACGGTTAATCACACACATTCGTCCACTCTTTGGGTTAAGCAGATAATCCAGAATGGATTCAGAATCAACGATCCTGATATTTATTATCCAAGATTACCGCGATTTGCCCTCAAGGTCTACAATTGGGGTGACAAAACATTTAATTCCTACGATACTACATATGTGGTGGGAACTGGAAAAAATTGGAAACTTCAAGGGAAAAATTATAACTGGTTTGAGACATCTTCAATGTTCTTTCCCGGCAATTCCACACTAAATATGCACTCCAACCTCTTTGCCGACGCCGGAGGTCATATCAGTTTTATGGCCGTTAGCGTGGGGTATATGTGGAATGTAAATAACCTTTTCCATAATTCCAACAAGCGTCACACCTTCAATTTCGACTTCACTTGTTCGCGATTCACCATTAATGTACAGTCAACCTTGTCGGATGGAGGTATGCACCTCACCAAGTTGGGCGATTTCAATAATGGTAAGCATTTTAATTACAAGTTTGACGATATTAGCATCAGTACAGTCTATGCCGATGTCTATTACTTCTTTAACAATAAGAAATATTCCAATGCTGCAGCTTACAGCTATTCCAAATACCAACTTAAAAGTGCAGGTACTGCGATTGTGGGCTTCAATTTCACAGAACAAAACATTGAAATGGACTTTACATCCCTGCCGGCCAAGATGCTTGAATATCTTCCCCTCGAATCACCATATTACACTTTCCACCATATGGACTATGCAATTCTTGGCGGCTACGGTTATAACTGGGTGCTGAAACCTCGCCGGTGGCTTTTTAACGTGACGGCAATGGGTGCAGTCGGGTATAAGAAATCCTACGAAGATTCTACTGATGGTAAGCGTAACCTCGTGGCTAATAATTATAAACTCACACTTGGTCTCGTCTACAATCATCGGGCGCTATTTGCCGGTGCTGTAGTGAAATTCAACGGTTTCCTATACTACAACTCCAACTTCACACACTTCAACACCCTCAATAATTTCTCTGCCATCGTGGGAATGAGATTCTAAATTTTGATAAGCCCTGATTCAAATATTCACCAAGAAAAAAGTAAGCGAGTAGAGAAGCATTAGTGTTGCGGTAATGCCGAGGATTGGAGTCAGGGCGCGACCCTTAAGCTGTGACATCCAGATTAGAATGGCGATGTGGAGAATCAGATAGATTCCGGGGGCAACCCACCATAGCTTCAACGCTGCCATCCATTCCGGTAGTGTCAGAAGTGCGCCTATGAAGCCGTTAATCAGGTAAATCCATAACATGGCGCGACGTCCAAGTATCACGGCGAGCGTTCTTTTCCCCACGGTGCGGTCATCGTCATAGTCACGATAATTATTAACAATAAGCACATTAGCCCCCATTGCTCCAATTCCTAACGAGGCAAGAAAAATCCACCATGGGAGCATTCCCGCTTGCAGGTAATACGTGAGACACACCGGTATAATCCCGAAAAAACATATCACAGCAACCTCGCCAAGGCCGTGATGTGACAAGGGGTAAGGACCTGAACTATACGCTACAACTCCTAAAGCTGTTAGAATGCCGAAGAGATACATCCACCATTCGCCATACATCCACACCAAAACGCATCCCAACACGCAGGCAATGCCAAGTGTGATGAAAGTAGCCATTTTCATAGCCTCCGGAGTAATATCTCCCTCTGTGACGCCACGGCGTGGACCCTCACGGCCGACTTTGTCCAGTCCTCCTTTGTAATCATAATATTCGTTTGCGAAATTTGACGCAATCTGGGCAAGTAGTGCGAACACAAAACATAGCAACAGCGGTCCAAGATGGAAATGCCATGTGCTTAACCCTAAGCCCGCTGCGTAAAATACACCTGCCAATGACACCGGGAGAGTGCGAAGCCGCATTGCTTCAATCCAGCAACCTATCTTTTTCATATGTATCTTCTATTTTGTGGCAAAAGTACAAAATAAATCTCTCACATCCCATCAGTGTCGTACAATCTACCGCTCAATTTCAGTAGGTTCATTAATTAAGGGGCTTGATAATATAACCGCCGCCGTAGCTCCTCGGAGCTGCGGCGGCGGTTATATATGCGGAGTGACGGGCTTATTAAGCCTGGTATAACTCGTCGTATTTTTTGGCGATCGCTTTAGCGATAGCTTCCATTTCAGCGGCGGGAAGTGTCTGCTTTGTCTTGAAATCCATGTCGGCTTCTGAGTTCATGGGAATCAGGTGGATATGTGCATGAGGTACTTCAAGCCCCATCACTGCCACTCCGATGCGCTTGCAGGGCATAGCTTCTTTCAAAGCTGTCGCAACACGCTTGGCAAATAACATAAAATCCTGGTATTCTTTGTCCTCGATGTCGAATATATAGTCAGTCTCCTTGCGGGGAATCACGAGTACATGACCCGGAGCTACGGGATTGATGTCAAGAAAGGCGTAGTGCTTGTCGTCGGATGCCACTTTATACGAAGGGATCTCTCCGGCTGCGATTTTGCTGAATATTGATGCCATATCAAATCAGTTTTACGATTGCTGCTTTGTGGATTTTTAGAAATTAATTTCCACAATCTCAAATTTCATAAGACCGGCGGGAACTTTGATTTCCACAACTTCACCGAGCTTGTGACCTAAGAGACCTTGCGCTATGGGAGTGCTTGAGCCGATTTTTTTCTCCTTGAGATTGGCCTCCGAGTCGGCGACGATGGTATATTCCATTGTCATGCCGTTGGCCGTGTTTTTGATTTTTACGCGGTTAAGGATCTGCACTTCCTCGTGGTTGAGGTTGCTCTCGTCGATGATGCGTGAGTTGGCTACAAGGTCTTTAAGCTGGGAAATTTTCATTTCCAGCATTCCCTGAGCCTCTTTTGCCGCATCGTACTCTGAGTTTTCTGAGAGGTCGCCCTTGTCGCGGGCTTCGGCAATGGCAGCTGATATACGTGGACGCTCAACTGATTCCAGATAAGCGATTTCTTCCATCTTTTTCTTGTAACCTTCCTTGGTCATGTAAGTAATAGCCATGGTAGTAATCTATTGAGTTTTAGTGATTTGAATTAATATTAATAAGCACCAAACGTAAAAAAGAAAGAATCCCGATGCTTGTGGCTACGAGACCCCTACCGATTCTATGCGTCTGGTGAGATATGTCTTTTTTCTGATTGCAAAGTTAACCACAAATTTTCACATTCACAAACATCCGACAATTCTTTTAACAAATTTTGCCAAATAATGTTTTGGCTCGATTTTCACATTATCATTTACACAGCCCGATTTTATGGCATATTGTTGAGATTGGATTGTTTCTTTTCCGGCAATAGTTTGTATATTTGCATGAGATTCAACCACCATTTTATAAGTAGATATATGGATGCTACTAATCAAAACATGATGAGCTTTTTCAACTATCAGTCTGATTTCTATCATTTTTTGATTTCCGATGGTAAGTTGGCAAAAAAGACCGCTTCTGACTATATTTCCAGACTAAAATTTCTGGCTCGATACTATGAGCTTAATGAAAACTTTTCACAGGAGAAGTTAGACAGGATTCTAACCTTGGAAGATAGCAAGCGAACGGAACGGGACATTTATAGTTCTCGGAAGTCGATATCCGATTTTAGCGCCGGGCTGAAAAAATTTCTGGAATTTACTCAGTCTGATTTTAATGAGAAAAGACATTTGTCGGAACTGAATGAGGTGCATAAGATAGAAAATTCAACGGATTTTAGTCCTACAGAGCGTGCCCAGCTTGTTAAGTCAAGGATTGGACAAGGTGATTTTCGCGCGAATCTTATTAAATATTGGGGCGGCTGTGCTGTAACTGGATGTGAGATGACGGAACTTTTAGTAGCATCACATATAAAGCCTTGGAGTGTCTCTACTAATTTTGAACGATTGGATTTACACAATGGGCTATTGCTACTCCCAAATCTTGATAAGTTGTTTGACCTTGGATATATATCATTCCGTGACGACGGTAGGATTATAATTTCACGCTTGTTACATAGTGATGATTATGAGGCAATTGGAATAAGTAATCGATTGATTTTAAGACAATCTCTCACAGCTGAACATCAAGCTTATTTGTCATATCATCGTGATGCTTGTTTTATAAATTAGGTTTTCAGACTGCAAGGTTGAAGTGTTTCAGAAACCTCCTATCTTTCACGCTCATTATAAATCCCACCTAAACCAACAAATGCACCCCTTGGAGGTGCATTTGTTGGTTATGTGGATTTTTAGATTTCTCGTTATATTACCTCTGCATTTTGTTGCCGGACATGTGGAAATGAGAGGTCAGTTTTTTGTCTGGAGTGTGGTGGTGATGGGCTTGATGTTGCCGGTGGGGATGATTTTGAGTTTCACTTGTCCGGGTTGTTGTGAGGAGCGGAGGATTACCACTGCTGTGCCGTTGTAGAGACGGCGAGTGTCGCCTACGGTAAGTTCTTCGCTCGTCTGATCGCCATTGATTACGCCTACGATCTCAGCCGGACCCTCTACCTCAAACTTCAGGCTTTCGTGTGCGCCATAGTCGCGGCGATTCTTGCTGTCAAGTGCTGATACACGGATGTGTTGTAGGTCCATTCCATCGGCTTTCCATGAGTCATTGTCGCTTTCTGCAACGAGTTTGGTTGCCTTCCCTGCAGTCTCCAAACGGTGACGGCTCACGGGGGATTTCTGCCCATTGTTATATGCAATCGCCTCGATGTAGCCCTTTTGATAAGGGATGTTTTCCCAAAGGATACGGTTGCGTTCTTTGGAGTCGGCACGATTATTTTGACGGCTACCTAAGCTCTTGCCATTTAGGATGAGCTCTACTTCATCGGCATTAGTATAGGTGTATAGCGACACTGTGCTACCATCTTTGCGGTTCCAATGTGACGACTGGGTTTTTCCTCCCACTATCACATCATTCCAAAGTGTGCTGTTCTCCCCATCGTTGACCGCGATATGTACCATTGGCTCATCGGGCAAGAAGTAACTTTTTATGAAATATGCACTCGGCTTGGGCTCGAGTGAAATATCGAACACACCTTCTTTCCATCCTTTAAGGGGCCAGCCGTGTGATTCGCCCAGATAGTCAATCATACCCCAGTAAGCCAATCCTACCACCTTGTCAAGGTCCATTTCGAAGAAGTTGGGTCCCATGTTTGAGGTATTGGCTTCCGACTGGTAGAAAATCATCCAGGGGAAGCGGCGGCTATCGCCCGGGAAATACATATAACGGTAATTGTAGGCGGCGATGTCGGTTTCCATTACAAGCGGGGCAGGGAGGCTGTCAGTCTTCTCGTTACGCCCGCGAGGGTGCATTGCCACGGTGACGGGACGTGTGTCATCGTAGCGTTGCAATGCTGTCTTTTGCAAATGATAAGGTGTCACACCCCAGTCGTTGAACGGATAGTCCGGTATAAGTTGAAGCTCATTCCCGAGACTCCACATGATAACAGACGGATGGTTGCGGTCGCGGCGCACCCATTCCGGCACTGTCTTTTGCCACTGGTCAGACCATTCTGTGCGACCTCCGCAGTACTGTTTTGTCCACTTGTCGTAAATTTCATCCAACACGAGGATGCCATACTTATCGCAGAGGTCGTAGAGTGACTCACTGTAAGGATTGTGGGATGTGCGGATGTGGTTGAATCCGAACTCTTTGAGGAGTTTAATCCGCTTCTCCATGGCGCGTGGATAAGCGGCAGCTCCTAAAGCGCCTAGCGTGTGGTGGTTAGCGATGCCCTTCAGAAGCACTTTTTTGCCGTTAAGCTTAAATCCGAAATCAGGTGAATACTCCACGGTGCGGAATCCGAATCGCTCGCTTATCTGGTCGGCCACGCTGCCATCTGGACGGTAAAGTGTTACTTCGGCGGTGTAAAGATTGGGATTCTCTGTGTCCCAAAGATTTGCTCCCTCTACAGTGATACTGTCAAGACGGAATTCACGCACAGGCTGTCGGCGGTTGTTCCATATTCGGTTAACTTTGTCGTACACGGCGTTACCATCCTTGTCAAGTATTCGTATCCCCACAGTTATGCTATCTAATTTGAGGCGTGTGGTAATCTCACCGTCAATCACTGCCACTGATTTCTCGGGAGTGGCGATAGGGGTAGTGATTTTCAATGGATGTCGGGTGAAATAATGAGCCGGGTCAGTGACGATAATGTTCACATCACGATATAAACCTGCTCCTGTGTACCAGCGGGAATTCTCCGGCGCACCTGTGTCAGCTTTCACCTCTATCACGTTGGGCTGCCCATATTTGAGCTTTTTGGAAATGTCGGTGTCGAATCCCAAGTAGCCGTAATCAGTCCCGCCGATATGCTCGCCGTTGAGGTATACATCTCCCGTCAGGAGAATTCCCTCAAAATCGAGGAGCACGCGTTTACCTTCCCATGAAATGTCGGGGGTGAATGTCTTGCGATACCATCCGGTGCCCATCTCTTTGAATGCGCGTGCACTCAGACGGCTTCTAATATTGGCCATGGGGTTGTTTTCATCAGGCTTCTCGTCAGGTCCGGGTTCTACCCAGGGTTGATGAATTTGGAAGTCATGGGGGAGATTTACGTCAATCCATTCTTCTCCATCAGCTTTCAATGAATCTCCGTAGATGAACTTCCAACCGAAGTTCATGGGGATAACTTCCCTCACTTCTGTTGCTGACACTGTGGTTAATGCGGACTCGTTCTCATTCGCTGCCATTGCGGCAGGAATTCCGCATCCCATCAACAGGCTTAAAATCCAAGAATGTTTCATGGTACTATGATAAATCGCTATTTGTAAATATTTTCACAAAAATAAGTCTTTTTATTTACATGACAAAATAAATGCTAAATTTCAATATTTTATTTACCTTTGTGGTTAAACTATATCAGTTAATTATGAAGAAGTATTTATTGGCGTTTTCTTTGTGTATATGTTCTATGGCTGTAAATGCTCAGCAAGCTCTTTGGGACGGTGGGAATGTCATCTCTCCGGAGATTCACGACGACAATACCGTGACTTTCCGTCTTGTAGCTCCCAAGGCTGTGAAAGTGGAGGTGACCGGTGATTTTCTCCCCGCTCAAAAAGTGAAAACTCCCATGGGGGAATATGATGCACCAGGTGTGGCTGAGATGGTGGAGAAGGATGGTGTGTGGCAGTTTACCACCACCATGCCGCTTTCTCCAGAGTTTTATAGTTATACTTTCCTTGTTGATGGACTGAAGATTAACGACCCCGCCAATGTGTATCATCTCCGTGACGTGGCGAGTGTCACTAATGTTTTTCTCATAGAGGGTGGTCGTGCCGATAATTATAAAGTGAATGAGGTGCCCCATGGCACGGTGTCGAAACAATGGTATCACAGCCCGACACTTGGTGCTGACCGCCGTATGACGGTTTACACTCCGGCCGGATATGAGACAAGCGGCAAACGTTATCCAGTGCTTTATCTGCTTCATGGTATGGGTGGTGACGAAAATGCTTGGTCGGAACTCGGCCGCGCTACTCAGATTCTTGACAACCTCATCGCAAAAGGGGAGGCGGAGCCGATGATTGTTGTGATGACCAATGGGAATGTGGCGATGGAAGCTGCACCGGGTGAATCCCCGCTCGGATTTACTCCTCCTGCCATGGATTTACCTAAGACTATGGATGGTACTTTTGAGTCTCATTTCCCTGACGTGGTAAATTTCATTGATAATAATTACCGCACGATAAGGTCCAAGAAGGGTAGGGCGATAGCCGGACTGTCAATGGGTGGGTTCCACTCCCTCCACATTTCTAAGCAATATCCTGAATTGTTTGATTTCGTAGGTCTTTTCTCGGCGGCAATAATGCCATTCGATGGAGTGGATTCGGAGATATATGACGATTTCGACGGTAAGCTCGCTAGGCAGTTCCGCATCCCTCCGGAGCTTTATTGGATAGGAATCGGATCCGCCGATTTTCTCTATGATGCAAATAAGAAATTCCGCGATAAGTTGGACAAAAAGGGCTACAGGTACACCTATTATGAGACGCCTGAGGGGCATATTTGGAAAAACTGGCGTATCTATCTATCAGAATTTGCCACAAAGCTTTTCAAATAGCCCGGCATTTGTTCCTTTAAATTACAAGTCATATAAATCTTATAGGTCATATAAATCATATAAGTCATATAATGGATTAGCCTATAAGCCCCCCTGATATAGTATTAATAAATGTTAATAATATAAATTTTTCGAGAAAATTACTGTTTTCCCGAAAATTATACTTAAATTAGCACACTGAATCTCTATACCCGATCCCTACACCCTGAATTGCGCAGGCATTTTGTGGGGTGGAATATTATTTATCACATTAATTATTTGTTATGGAACCGCGTGACACGTCTATGCTACCCAATGAGGCTGCTCAGACCCAGACCATGAAACAGGAAGTTGAAGCTACAACTACCGAAATTTTGCCACAAGCAGAAGCTGAAATTGCAACTGTTGAATCGGAAGTCGAAAAAGCTCCCACCACCGACGCCACAATCTCTACGAAGGAATCAATCCTTGCCGAGCTAAAAGCATTGGCACAAAAGGATGCTTCAGATATTTCGGCAGAGGAAGTTGCGCACTTGAAGCAAAAATTCTACGCGATTCGTAACGAAGAGCAGCGTCACGAACGTGAGGCTTTCGTGGCAGCCGGCAATGCAGAGGAGGCTTACGAGCCGGCCGCCGATGAGGTGGAGACCGAATTCAAGGACGTCCTTACAACCATTAAGGAGAAGAAAGCCGAACAGCGTGCGGCGATTGAAGCTGAACAACAGCAGAATTATGTGCGCAAGAAGGCTATTGTTGATAAACTTCTGGAAATGAGTGCTGACGCTGACAATGTGAACCGTGTGTTCCCACAAGTACGCGAAATGCAAAATGAGTTCAAGGAAATCGGCGAAGTCCCCGCTCCCGTGGCTGCAGAGCTTTGGAAGAATTATCAGGATGCAGTAGAGAAGTTCTACGACCAACTTAAGATTAACAAAGAGCTTCGCGACTACGATTTCAAGAAGAACCTCGCCGAAAAGGAAGCCCTCATCGCTGAAGCCGAGAAACTGAGCGGTGAGGAGGATGTAATCACTGCATTCCACAAACTCCAGTCGCTCCATGAACAGTGGCGACAGATTGGTCCTGTGCCTAAGGAAGTTAGAGAAGAAATTTGGGGTAAGTTCAAAGATATATCCGCTGAAATAAATAAGAAATATCAGGCATTCTTCGAGGAACGCAAGGCTCAGGAACGCCAAAATGAAGAAGCCAAGATAGCTCTCTGCGAGCGTATTGAAGCTCTCGATTTCAACTCGCTTAACACATATGCCGCTTGGGATGAGATGACAAAGCAGATTATCGCTGCCCAGGAGGAATGGAAGAAGGTGGGGTATGCGTCGCGCAAGTCTAACAACACTCTTTTTGCCCGCTTCCGCGAAACTTGCGATAAGTTCTTCGCAGCAAAGGCCGAATTCTTCCGCCACATGAAAGATGTCCTCGCACAAAATCTCGAACGTAAAATAGCACTATGCGAACGAGCCGAAGCCCTCAAGGACAGCACTGAATGGCGTAAGACTGCCGACGAATTGGCAGCCCTCCAAAAGGAATGGAAAACAATCGGAGCTGTGGCTAAGAAACATTCTGATCAAGTGTGGAAACGCTTCCTCGCTGCTTGCGACTATTTCTTCGATCAAAAGAAGAAAAACAGTTCGGGAACCCGCCGTACCGAGCGTGCCAACCTTGAGCAGAAACGTGAAATCATTGATAAACTCAAAGCAATCGACATAAAAATTGAGGATCGTGCCGAGGCAATTAAGAAGGTGAAGGATCTCCAGGCTGAATGGCAGAGCGTAGGTCATGTGCCGTTCGGTGAAAAAGATGCTGTATATACTTCCTACCGGGAGATATGTGACCATCTATATGAGAAACTCGATATGTCGCAACGCGGTTCACGCATGGCTTCCTTCGAGAATACCATCAACGAGATCGGTAACGACCAGAACAAGCTCTATCGCGAACGTGAACGCCTTATGCGCATCTATGAACAGCGCAAAGGGGAGCTCCAGACTTATGAAAACAACCTCGGATTCCTCAGCGCGAAGTCAAAAAACGGCGATTCTATGCTTCGTGACATGAACCGCAGAATGCAGCGAATCAAAGATGATCTCGTAGATCTCGAAAAGAAAATAAAAGTAATTGACGAGAAGCTTTAAGTGACATCTGAATCTATAGTTATTTTAGACACGCTCTAAATACGAAGGGGTCACACTTGTGTGGGTGACCCCTTCGCAATGTTTCAAAAGATATGCTTGACATACAAGAACGCGCCATCGCTATGCTTCGACGGTTTTACGGTTATACCCAATTCCGTCCGCTCCAGCTCGATATTATCATCACGGCCATGGAACGCCGTGACTGCGTGGTGCTTATGCCTACCGGAGGAGGTAAATCAATATGTTATCAAATCCCGGCAATGCTCGGCGATGGGGTCGTTATTGTTGTGTCGCCCCTTATAGCATTGATGAAGGATCAAGTTACGGCATTGATATCCAATGGGATTCCGGCGGCAGCTGTAAATTCCATGCAATCGGAAGCGGAAAACCACCATATCATGCAGCAACTGTTCACCGGTCGCATCAAAATTCTCTATATCTCGCCTGAGCGTCTGCTGATGGAGATTGACCGTTGGTCGCGTGACCTTAATATTTCCTTAATAGCCATTGACGAGGCACACTGCATCTCACAATGGGGGCATGATTTTCGTCCCGATTATACTCGTCTTTCCCACATTAAGGACCTCTATCCAAATGTGCCAATCATGGCGCTGACAGCCACCGCCGACCGCCTGACGCGAGAGGATATCGCCAAGCAGCTTCGTCTCAGTGACCCCCGGTTGTTTATCGGTTCGTTTGACCGTCCAAACATTTCACTGAAAGTAATGACTAATCCCGGGACGAACCGCAAAGTTAGTTATATCTGTTCATTGATTGACCGTTACCGTAACGACTCCGGCATAGTCTATTGCTTAAGTCGCAAGAATGCCGAGTCAATGAACAATGAGCTCAAAGCAAAGGGATACAAGTCGGTAGTGTACCATGCCGGACTTTCAACAGAGGAGCGAAATCGGGCTCAGGACAAATTCATAAACGGCGAAGTGCAGGCCGTTTGCGCTACCGTTGCTTTCGGTATGGGAATCGACAAGAGCAATATACGCTGGGTGGTCCACAGCAACATGCCAAGAAACATTGAGAGCTATTATCAGGAAATAGGACGTGCCGGGCGTGATGGAGTGAAAGCCGAGGCTGTGATGTTCTATTCTTATGCCGACATAGCAACGCTCCAAAGCTTCGTGGATGAGAGCGGCCAGCAGGTAATCAACACGGAGAAGCTAAACCGCATGAAGGAGTTTGCCGAGTCATCCCTCTGCCGTCGCCGCATACTTTTGAGCTATTTCAACGAGGCAATGGACCACGACTGCGGTAATTGCGATATATGCCTCAATCCCCCGGAAAGGATGGATGGCACCGTACTTGTGCTCAAAGCATTGAGCGCAATCATAAGAACCAACGGCGCTGTCGGTGTAACGATGCTTATTGATATACTCCGTGGAGCGGCCCGTCAGGAGCTGATGCAAAAGGGCTACCACCTCATCAAGACTTACGGAGTGGGCCGCGACCTCTCATTCGCAGAGTGGAACAGCTATATATCGCAGATGATTCAGTTGGGACTTATAGACATTGCCTATAATGAGGGAAATCACTTGAAAGTCACTGCTTACGGCTCTAAAATACTCACTGAACGAACTCCGGTGATGCTTGCAAAATATGTGCCATTCGAGCTAGGCAGGAAACAAAAGTCGAAAGTGGCGGCAGATCCACAGATGTCACCCGCCGAACGTCTTTTGGAGCAGCTCAAAGAGGTACGTCTCAAACTCGCTCGCAAAGAGCAAGTGCCTCCCTACATAGTGTTCTCCGACAAGACGCTACTTGAAATGGTGAGGATGGAGCCGGCTGACATGGATGCGTTCTCTAAAGTGGAGGGTGTGGGTGAAAAGAAGACTATTAAATATTGGAAGCCGTTCGTCACCGCAATCCGAAAGTTCAAAGGTATCAAGCAACCGTTGGGCTCGGGGCTTTCACACGAAGAGACATTGTTGTTGCTTAATGCCGGCTATGATCTTGAAGGGATTGCCGAAGCGAAGAATATCAAAATTCAGACGGTCTACCAGCATATTGCATCACTAATCCGTGAGGATAAGTTATCTGACTTCTCAACGATAATAACTCGCCGGCAATATCTGCGTGTGATGGAAGTGGCAAAGAGCAAGCCGGAGGAGATGTACCAAATTCTCGCACAGGAAATGCCGTTAGGTCTACCCGCTGTGGCTCTTGCAATTTCCGATTATCTCCTTCGACATAAGGATAATGGCTGAACAATTAGGCGTGTGTCCTTTGCATATTTTTACTTGCCTGAGGTTGGTTTCCTCTTCGCATCAGTCATACTATTTTGAGGGTGAAAGTTTCTGAGGCGTTGATTGTGGCGCGGAGATGAGATTGGTGGGTGAATATTGGTGTTTCGGCAAATGCCGGTAGCATCAGGATGTCGCCAATCTTGAATGTCACGTTGCGGCTGATTTCAGTAATTGCTCTGTTTGCGATGTCGGCCATTGGGGAAATGTCGGTTCCGTTGCCGTTAATCGTGACCTTAATTGTCTCATTAGTAAAAGAAATATCCTGCCAATCACCTATTAATGTTGAGGCATCCATGGCGGCATAGATTCCCTCTTGCCCCTTTGGTATGCCATTGGCCGGGAATGTGCGGAATGCTACTGTCGCGGCATCGTAGTAGCGAGGGGCGAATTTTGTTGAGATATTTTTACCGAGGCGGCATATTCTGAACGCAATATGAGCTGCCGCTTTCACCGGAACATCGTCCTCGGGTAGGAAATATACTTTCCCGGACTGCAATATTGAAGAGTCGGGATGGATTGTTATGTCGAGTGGAGATGATGGAGTGACTTCGATTATCTTCATTTTGTGTTCATGCGATTATACATCACTGCGAGGTGGGCGTAGATTGAAGTGTTCTGGATTGTAATGTCGGGGGTTGTTTTAATCCTGAACGGGGTGAAATTCCAAAGTGCTTTTATCCCGGCTTCCACACAAAGGTCGGCAACTTCGGCAGCGCATTCTACCGGCACGGCGATGATGGCGATTTCGGCCTTTAGTTCCTTGCGTCGCCACGACAGCTCTGAAAGATTGTATATCGGCTTTCCTCCTATTTCTGTGCCTATTATATCATGGTTTACGTCGAATCCTGCCACGATGTTAAGACCGTAGCGTGACAAGCCGGAGTCAGCGATGAGAGCTGCGCCTAAGCTTCCGACTCCCATCATGATTGCGTTGTGGACTTGGTGGAATCCGAGGAAATCGAGAAGCCCCTTTTCAAGCTCCCTTACCTCATAACCTATGCGGGTTTTACCTTTTATATTAAGGTAGGATAAGTCTTTGGCGATCTGTGAAGCATCAACATTTATCTGCTTGGAAATGACGGTCGAAGAAACATACTCAACCCCTTGGGCACGAAGCCTCGACACGCATGCCAGATACCAAGGCAGGCGTCGGATTGCGGGTTCTGGAACATAAAGGGCGTTATTTTCCATGATAATGTCGTCGCGATATGTTTTTTTAAGGGCTGATTAATCGACCTTGATAGTGTCGACATAGCCCATGATACTCTTCGCAAAGTTACAACTTTTCTGTTGATTGCCAAAATCAAATTTTTTGTAGGATAGCGCAAGGATTTCGCCCCTCGTCCGCAGTCGTGCTAACATTGATTATTAGACATATTCTTGTTTTTAGAGTTACACAAATTTCCAATGGTATAAAATTATTGGTCCATCGTCTCACGACGACGGACCAATCCTCTTGTTAAATGCTTTAACATTATTGCCTTTTGTAGCGAGACCGAGAATTGAACTCGGGACCTCCGGGTTATGAATCCGACGCTCTAACCAACTGAGCTATCTCGCCATCCTTTTTGCGAAACGGTGGAATTATAGATTCTCGCCATTCCTTTGCTTTTGTGAGGGCAAAGGTAGGAAGTATTTTTGATATGACAAAATTTTTTGCCTACTTATTTTCACAAGTTTCACATAAGTTTCCACAAAGGAATAACACAAAAAGGAAGCCACAATACCGTCACTTTGATTTTGTGAGTAGTTTTAGGATTTGACTATTGGCATTATCGATTATGCTACCGCTGAGCGAAGCGAGGTATATGCGCGTAGTCTTTTCCGAGTCATGTCCCATTCCCTGGCTGATGATGGAGATGGGCACATTGTTGTTATGGGCAATGCTGGCCCAGGCATGGCGTGCCACATACATGGTGAGCGGTTCGGCAAGTCCTATATTCTTGCCGAGCTGCTTTAGCACGGAATTTATTCTGTGTGATGCATTTAAGTATTGACGACGTTCGTCTCCGTTGCCCTCTTCGATAAGTGGTAGTAGGTACTTCGATTTGGGGTCGTTATATCGATTCACAATATCCTTCATAGGCTTTTCCCAGCGTATGTAGAGGTGTTGATTTGTCTTTTTACGACGATAGGTGAGTATGCCGTTTTTCAGAGATGACTTTTCTAAATATGTCATATCCACCATTGCCATTCCTCGGGTGTAAAAGCTAAATAGAAACATGTCCCGTGCAAATTCGGCTTGGGGCTTCTTGGATAAGTCCAAGGAACGTAGTGCCCGAATAATATCAAGTGAAATTGCCCGTTTATTGGTTCTGGCTATGCCGGTGTAGACATTGCGGAAAGGACGGCGCTGGGTGGTAAGCTTGCGCTCTACGGCCTGATTATAGATGGCTCGCAATTTGCGCATATAGTAAGATGAGGAATTGGGACACAGACCTGAAATGCGGAGATAATGCTCATAGTCCTTTATCAATGAGCAATTGAAATTCTTGAATGGTACTTCCTTACCGCTATTGAAGCGGATAAAACTGTTCAAGGTCGTGGTGTAGTGCTCGGCGCAGCTCGCCTTACCCAGCCGATCACACTCTTCGATAAGAACGCGGGCAAAGGAAATGAAGCCGCTGTAGGTCTCGGCTGAGAGGTATTGTTCCACTACTTCCGCTGCTGAGAAGGCATCGCCTTTTTTCTCCAAGCGGGTGATTACGAGAGAAATTTTGGTGGCGGATTTGTCAAGGTCCTGATGGATTTTAGAAAGGAATTTGACTCTTGCCGGATTGCCGTGGATCTTAGGACGCTGGGCCAGTGCATCCCACTCATGTCGTGATAATCTGTGACCTGTGTGGATCTGCTTTGTCTTGCGATTGTGGATAACTCGGATGTAGAGAGTGCCTTCATCCGCAAATGCTGTGGATGGGCGAAAGATAATTTTATAAGTTGCCATGTGTTAGGAGTATTATTTTTTGAAGTTCACTAACTGAATAAACGTGTGTTTGACGGTTGAAATGTGCAAAGATAATAATACGTGCGGCAAAGCACATTTACATGAGATGACAGATAATCAAACTATGGTAAATATTGGGTCAAATCTAACACAGAGTTGGCAAAAATGTTGTAATTTTGTAGTTGTCAAAATGAAATCGAAGATTGTAAACTATAACACCCTGACTTATGAAGCGATATCTCATGAACATGTTCCAGTTGATACTTTCACCCGGCAATGGGTGGGAGGATATTCAGGGCGCAAATGAGAATTCGCGCGATATTTTCCGGAATGGTTATATCCCGCTTATTGCCATCACCGCGGCAAGTGTATTTGTACAGGGAATCTATCATCACCATGAATTTTTGGTGATGTTCCTTAGAATGTTAATCACTTTCCTTGTTTATTTTATCTCGTATTTCTTCGGCACTTTCATCCTATCAGTGTTTGTGGAATCTACTATTAAAGGAGCTTACAACGAGCGCAAGTGTGAGACCTTCACACTATATACACTCGGACTCTTAGCACTCATATCGTTGGTGATTAACTGCCTGCCAATCACTCCGATGATGCTATTCTTCCTGCCATTCTACGTAGCACTTGTGCAATGGAAAGCAACCATGTATATGGATGTTAAACCCCAGAGAGCCGGTATTTTCATGATTATAGCTATACTTGGTGTTCTTCTGCCGGTGTATATTTTATTTTTTCTTTTCTCTTCGTTTCTCACTAATATTGTAATAAACACATGAACCCTAAAGAGATAAACATAAAAAACAAGAGAGCCACTTTCGACTATGCCATCGGCGATACTTACACTGCCGGATTGGTGCTTACCGGAACAGAAATAAAGGCATTGCGTCAAGGAAAGGCTTCACTTGCCGACTCCTTTTGCTACGTTGACAATGGTGAAGTTTGGGTGAAAAACATGTATATTGCCGAGTATTCGTATGGTACATATAACAACCATGCTACCCGCCGCGACCGAAAATTACTGCTCAACCGCAAGGAAATAATTAAATTGGAAAAGAGCGGAAAGGAAGCCGGTTACACTATCGTGCCCCTCCGGCTCTTTATTAATGATCGCGGACTTGCAAAACTCGTCATCGGTGTGGCCCGAGGTAAAAAAGAATTTGACAAACGTCAATCAATCAAGGAACGTGAAGATAAACGCACCATGGCCCGCATGATGGAGAAATAAGTCACTTAAATTAATGGCTAAAATCTATTATTAGACACACTCTAAAAATCGCCGGGCAAAACGAGGACGGAGTTCGCTCCGCTCTCCGTGACGATATGATACCAGATGGATTGACCGGTGACTTTTTTCATTTTTATTTTCGACAGATTCACCTCTTGTCTGTTGATTTTGAGTGTGGCGGACTTGACGATAGAGTCGCTACCTATAGCACTTATAGTTAGATCTACTCGTTCACTGCTATCGATGTCGATTATTTCAATGTTCTTTGTATCATCGATAGGTCTAATCTTAAACAAAATTCCGGGATTTCCATAGCGTAAATTGGTCTCACAACCTACATATCGCCATTCTGCATCAGCCATCTCTTTCGAAAAGTCATATCCACCATCCCACACTCCCGGGCGTTGGATGGAATCAGGATTGAAGGGCGGTTTAATCGGCTCTTCACGTCCGCCGTTTCCCGGTTTATCAGGGTCGTCACGTCGATAATCACTCCCTCGGTCGCATCCGGTGGAGCAGATTAGTATAAAAAGTAAAATTAAAAATGTTGCGGAAAGATGTTTCATAGGACTATTCGATAAGGATTGTAATATAACCATGTTCACCGGTGGAAGTAGAACGGAACTGTAATTCGTGCTTCCCGCAGCCTAAGTCGGATGGCTTATATTGAGTGCTTTGTGCTTGTATGCCGTCAATTTTCCACACTGCATCGGCCGGAACATGAGGTGACATCAAATCAATACGTTCATCAGAAATCTTATATCTGCCACGCAGAGGCACCGGTTCGCCCGCTACAACAAAACTATCTCCTGCTCTGTCGCCCCATAGATAGTCAGGCAGGTCGGGAAAATCGATAAAAGGGTTGCGGTTGCCTTGCAATTTTTCTCCCATATCATTTCCCTCTCGCTCAGAATCTGTCACAGGGTATGACTTATGCCATTCCATCAGTAACCCGATGGCGTATGCGTTGAATACAGGGTAGTTCCCGGTGTGCATCATCATAAAACCGCGAGGTGTCCAAACTGATGATGGATACATGATAGCGATGTAAAAGAACGTCCTTGCAAGCTTGCCACGAAGCGCTAAAGGAGGCGAATATAGATCAGTCAACGTCCCATAAATCAGACCTCTTCCCATTTTCCAAAACTCATTTTCAAAAACCGGTTCCGTGACCTTACCGGGGGTAAGATCTTTCCGATATGTTTTTACCTCGATGTCGATAGGTATATGATTGTAGAAATCAGCCTTAACCCGAGCTTGAATTTCAGGTTCATAGTCCCACCATTCATCTTGCACAAGGCTACCCCAACAGTACCCTCCGGGAAGTACTCCGGCGGTAACTTTTAACGTCCGTCCGTTGAACGTGTCATAAACAATCGCATCGAATTGCGCAATGTCCCACTGCCTTGTCGCATGGTAAATTTCATAAAGCGCATTACGCAGAGCAAGCCCCGATTTACCGTTAAAGGGCACCTCCGCGACCGCATGAACGGAGGCGGAGATGCCCATTATGATTAGTGGAAGGATAATAATAGCCCTTCGCATATGATTGTTGTTTAGATAATTGAAGATAGGAAAAAGAGTCTGAGGAGAAGATAGGAAGGTGGATTGTCAATTAAACATATCCACGAATGATGCCGCGCTTGGAATTGCGTACGAATAGGATTATTTCATCGCGCTCCTTGGTGGCAGGAAGTTCGGCTTCGATACGCTCTACGGCGTCAGAATTGTTCAAGCCTGATAGGTAGAGGTAACGATATGTTTCCTGGATGTCACGTATTGTTTCATTGGTGAATCCGCGACGGCGAAGACCGATAGAGTTGATACCTGCATAGGCGATAGGTTCGCGTGCTGCCTTGACGTATGGTGGAATATCTTTGTTGACAAGCGCGCCGCCTTGGAGCATTACATGAGGTCCGATGTGGCAGAACTGGTGTATCAGGGCTCCGCCGCCAATCACAGCAAAATCGTCAATCACCACCTCGCCGGCACACTGAACTGCGTTTGACATGATGACATTATTACCCACTACGCAGTCATGAGCCACATGGCAGTAAGCCATGATAAGGCAATTGCTACCTACTACAGTTTTGCCCTTAGAAGCGGTGCCGCGGTGAATAGTCACGCATTCGCGTATCACGGTGTTGTCACCAATGATTGCAACTGACTCTTCGCCTTTGAATTTAAGGTCCTGAGGGGGGCCGGAAATTACAGCTCCGGGATATATAGTACAATTTTTACCAATGCGCGCTCCCTCCATAATAGTGACATTAGAGCCGATTCGAGTACCTTCGCCAATCTCAACATTTTGGTCGATGGTAACAAACGGGTCAATTACTACACTGGGGTGTATCTTTGCGGCTGGATGAACGTAAGCTAATGGTTGTTTCATCTGTTATCGTTATTTTGTCTTGTTACGTAAACTTCAAAAAATAGAGTCGCTTTTTTTGAAGTTTACTACGATTACTTGTTCTTAATGATCTGAGCCATGAATTCACATTCGGTAACAATCTTCTCGCCCACAAAGGCATAGCCTTTCATCATGGCGCATCCGCGACGCAGCTCGGTCATGTATGACACATGGAAGATCAGGGTGTCACCCGGAACCACCTTTTGGCGGAACTTCACGTTGTCAATCTTCATGAAATAGGTTGAATAGCGTTCGGGATCATCGAGTCCGCTAAGCACGAGCAAACCTCCGGTCTGAGCCATAGCTTCGATTTGCAGTACACCGGGGAGCACGGGCTCCTGTGGGAAGTGGCCCACGAAGAATGGTTCATTGGCGGTGATGTTCTTTACACCTACTATATAATTAGTACCTTTTTCGATGATTTTGTCAACTAAGAGGAATGGATAGCGGTGGGGGAGAAGGGTGCGTATGCGGTTGTTGTCCATCAGCGGCTCCTTATTGGGATTGTAAACCGGAGCTTGGACTTCCTGATGTTTTATTTCGCGGCGTATTTTCTTGGCGAATGTGGTGTTGATGGAGTGACCGGGACGTGTGGCAATTATGCGACCCTTTAGCGGCCGGCCGATAAGAGCGAGGTCGCCTAATACATCGAGAAGCTTGTGGCGTGCCGGTTCGTTCTCGGATGTGAGGGGGGTGTCATTTATATAGCCAAATTCCTGTACGTTCTTGTGAGGCACCTTCATGAGGTCGGCAAGACGGTCAAGCTCGCTTTGTTCCATAGGTTTGTCGTATATCACAATGGCATTTTCGAGGTCGCCGCCCTTGATGAGATTGTTCTTCACAAGAGGCTCAATTTCACGGACGAATACGAAGGTGCGGCTTGAGGCGATGTTATCCTTGAATTCTTCGAGATGCTCGAGCGATGCGAACTGGTTGTTAAGGACCACGGAGTCGAAATCAATCTTCACGTCCACTGAGAAATCATCATCGGGGAGGACGAGGATAGAGGAGCCGGTGGTATCGTCGCGCACTTCAACTCTTGATTTGATGTAGTAGAAATCCTTGTCGGCATTTTGTTCTACTGTGCCTACCTTCTCTATTTCCTCACAGTATAAACGAGCGCTTCCGTCGAGGATTGGCATCTCAGGGGCGTTTACTTCAATGAGCGCGTTGTCGATTCCGGCAGCATAAAGGGCTGCCATTGAGTGTTCGATTGTTGAAACGCGTGCATCACCTTTTGCGATAACAGTGCCGCGGTTTGTGTCGACAACGTTTTCAGCAAGAGCGTCGATTACGGGCTGTCCGTCGAGGTCGACACGCTTGAATTTATATCCATGGTTAATCGGAGCCGGAAGGAAGCGGGCTGTGATTTCCAATCCGGTGTGAAGTCCTTTACCTACGAGGGTAAATTCTCCTCCTAATGTTTTCTGGTACATATGATATTATTTTACTTTCTTTTCAAGATTCTTTACGCGGTCGTAAAGCGAACCCAATTTCTTCATGTAAACAAGGCCGCGGGCATATTCGCCCATCTCTACAGCCGGAGCACCCATCACACGGTCGCCCGGCTTGGTACCCTTGTTGACTCCGCTCTGGGCGCCAATCTGAGTGCCGTTGGCGATTGAAATATGACCGACGATGCCAACTTGTCCACCAATCATACATTGCGCGCCGATTTTAGCTGAACCGGCAATGCCTACTTGTGCGGCCATTACGGTGTTGGGCCCAACGTAGCAATTGTGTGCAACCTGGATGAGGTTGTCGAGTTTCACTCCTTCGCCGATGTGGGTAGAACCCATCATTGCACGGTCGATAGTGGTGTTAGCGCCAATTTCAACGTCATCATCTATTACTACGTTGCCTGTTTGAGGAATCTTCTCATAGTGGCCGTCGACTGGCGCGAAACCGAAGCCGTCAGCACCGATTACAGCACCCGAATGGATGATGCAGCGCTTGCCGATCTTGCATCCGTCATACACTTTGACACCGGGATAAAGGATTGTCCCTTCACCGATTTCGCAACCGGCGCCCACGTAAGCTTGGGGGTAAATTTTAGCGCCAGGGGCAATTTTCGAGCCGGAACCGATATAAGCGAACGCTCCTACATATGCATCGTCGGGGATTGCCACGCCTTCGGCTACGAACGACGGGGATTCGATGCCTCGTTTCTCAACCCTGTTCATGTTGGACACCATCTCCAGGAGATGAGCCACGGTGGCGTATGGGTCGTCAACGCGTATTAAGGTCGCTTTAATAGGGCTCTCAGCGACAAAATCTCTGCGCACGAGCACCACTGAAGAGTCGGTTGAGTAAATGAAATGGGTATATTTTGGATTTGCAAGAAACGAAAGGGCACCGGGGTGACCTTCTTCAATTTTTGCAAAAGTATTTACTTTGACATTCTCGTCTCCCTCTACTTTGCCGTTGACAAGGGCGGCGAGTTGCGAAGCTGTAAGTTCCATATAAGTAAGTGATACTAATATCTTATTTTAACTGTGAATGCCGTGGTATTTACCAAGTTCGTCACAAAAGTACAATATTTTTATTTATTAAGCAATTAAAACATTAACAATGTGAATTAACGGCCGGTTTATAGCCTTTTTGGAGTGTTTTTTCGGGGGCATTGAAAAAATTATTTCGTTTAGGCGGATTGAATTTGAGTTACCAATTTTAAGGATGGTGGGACGAAAAATCGCAGATGGTCTATTTAGACCATCTGCGATTATAAAGAGTGCTCGAAGCGGGACTCGAACCCGCACAGTCGCAATGACCAAAGGATTTTAAGTCCTTCGTGTCTACCATTCCACCATTCGAGCATCCTTTTGTGCTGTATAAGCGGATTGGATTTACGGTGCAAAGTTAAATCTTTTTTATTAAATCTCCAAATGCCGATGAAACATATTGCGTTTCTTCACTATGGCTCAAACTTATGCCGAAGGAAAACTAATCCGGATTAAAGAGAGGATCTATTTCCAATATGATTAGAACAACGAATAGCCAAGCCAATATGACATTGTGTCTACGGTTAAGGGCTATGTATTTCTTTGCGAGTTCCGGGTCTTTCTCAGTATTGATTTTCTCTTTCCGGAATAATTGTATAACCTTCACAATAAAGCCTATTGCAAATAATGCTGTTAGAAGCCAATTTCTGACTGTCATGATGGATTGAGTAAATTTAGTATTCCCGTAGGGAGTCGAACCCTAATCGTCGGAACCGGAATCCGATATTCTATCCATTGAACTACGGGAACATTGAGGAAATGATGGCTTGGGGTGTTAAATATTACCCTTGGTGAGGATGAGAGTGCAAATTTAGGCAATTTTTCGTATTTTTGCAAAAAAATAATTGTGTGCCCATCAAGATGAACATCCTTTTAAAGAAATAAGATATGAATGTGCGTATTGATCCTTCATGGAAAGAGGCGCTTGCTGCTGAGTGGGATAAGGATTATTTCAGGAATCTTACCGAATTTGTCAGGTCGCAGTATGCCACGAGGATAGTGTATCCGCCAGCGTCGCAAATCTTTGCGGCATTCGACTCATGCCCGTTTGATAAGGTGAAAGTGGTCATACTTGGACAAGATCCCTATCCCGGAGCCGGTCAGGCCAACGGACTGTGCTTTTCCGTGAATTCAGGGGTAGATTTGCCGCGTTCATTGCGAAATATTTATAAGGAGATGTCCACTGATTTGCAGTGCACGCCTCCTGCCGACGGAGATTTGAGCCGTTGGGCTCGACAAGGGGTGCTTATGTTGAATGCCACTTTGACAGTCAACGCGGGATCCCCGGCCTCGCATCAGAATCACGGTTGGGAGCAGTTTACCGATGCCGCCATTATGGCTTTAGCTTCAAGGAGACGTGGAATTGTGTACATACTTTGGGGCGCCTACGCACAGAAGAAAGGCGAGTTTATTGATCGTTCTGAGAATTGTGTTATAACTTCTGCTCACCCTTCGCCTCTGAGTGCATCGAGAGGTTTTTTCGGAAGTCGTCCATTTTCAAGGGCTAATGAGTATTTGGTGGCTCATGGGGAGGTGCCTATTAATTGGTGTGATTAGAAATAGTTAATTCTGCTCACTAACGTGTTTGATATAATGCTGATAAGGAGTTTGGTATGGTGCTTTTTGATGCTTTGTGGCTGTCTGGCCGTTTACGGGGGCGACACGAAGCAGGGCATTTTCCATCCAGATTTCAAGACACTCAGCTTATCGGTGAATGGAGACTGTTTTGCCACTCCGATAGTGACTATTGGCGATACGGCTGCAAGATTGGAAATATCATTTGATGAGCTCTCTGACACCCATCGCTACTTGAGATATTCCCTCACTCATTGCGGGGCTGACTGGAAGCCGGATGGACTTGTGGATTCTGAGTATCTCAACGGTTTCAATGAAGGTATTATAGAGGATTATTCCTTCTCGGAAGCTACACTAGTACACTATGTACACTATAAAATAACTTTTCCTGATGAGCAGATGCGTATCACTCAGCCCGGTAATTATCTGCTGAAAGTGTGTGACGAGGATGAACCTGACGATATTATTTTGCAGGTACGCTTTATGGTAGTTGATCCACAGACTTCCATTAGAATGGATGTATCAAGTCGGACAGATATAGATGTAAATAAGTCTCATCAACAGGTTTCAATTGCAATCGATACGAGGAATCTGAAAATTGATAATCCGTTTGGTGACTTAAAGGTGGTTGTCACTCAAAATGGCAGGCTTGACAATCAGGTGACTCTGACCTCTCCTCAGCGCGTCGAGGGTAGCACGCTGATATACGAACATTTGCCAAAATTGATTTTTGATGCCGGTAATGAATATCGGAGGTTTGAAACTGTCGCCACGACATATACCGGAATTGGCGTAAATGAAATTGCCTACGGAGCTGATGGATATGAATTCATCCTAGACACTGACCGGCCTCGAAAATGGTCTCCATACGTTTATGACCAGACTCAGCACGGAGGATTTATCGTCAGGGAAGAGTCAGCACTGGATTCTGATGTTCAGGCTGACTATGTGACTGTGAAATTCTCACTAGAGATGCCCGAATTGAGAGAAATGGATGTGGTGATTGATGGCGATTTTTTGAGACGCCGTATGAATCCTGAATCTACTATGGAGTATAACCGAGTGAGTGGTAGATATGAAAAGGATATGCTTCTTAAGCAAGGGTCATATAATTATCAATATCTCACAGTGCTTCGGGATAACACCGAAGGATATACCGGTAATATAGAGGGGGATTTCTATCAGACGAACAATAGATACGACGTGAGGGTGTATCATCGACCTCAAGGTGGTAGATTTGACTGCTTGGTAGGATTCCAAGAAGTGACTACTGAATAGAATTAAAAATATGCAAACTACAAGTGAGGAATATATGCTTCAGATAAAAGATACGTTAGTTTCACTGGACTTGGCGGAGAAATTTTTCTGCTGCGATGTGACCAAGTGTTTAGGTGAGTGCTGTATAGAGGGTGATGCTGGCGCTCCGCTCACTGAACAGGAGCGTGAGGAAATCGACCGCCTGCTTCCTGCCTTTGAGGATAAATTGCTCCCATCGGCCAAGGCGAGGATTGCCGAGGAAGGAACGAGCTATTATGATCCTGACGGTGACCTTGTGACTCAGATAGTGGATGGACGAAACTGCATTTATACGTGCTATGCTCCGGGTGGAATATGCCAGTGTGCTATTGAATGTGCTTTCAATGAAGGTAAAACGGGAAAATTCCGAAAGCCGTCGTCATGCGCGCTGTATCCAGTGAGATTGACTAAATATCCCACTTTTACTGCGGTCAACTATCACCATTGGAAGATATGCAAATCAGCTGAGCAGAAAGGAAAGGAACTTGGTATAAGGTTATATCAGTTCCTAAAAGGACCGTTGACTGATTATTTTGGCGAGGAATGGTATATGGAGCTGTGTGAGGCTTGTGAGGCTTATCTTGCCGAGTATGGGAATATGGGAGAATGAAAAGTGGCATCATAAATAATACCTATTAGAAGGATTTAGCCGGTTGTTAGTTGCCATAAAATCCCTTTTTCTTTTGAAGATTACAAGATAAAATAAGGGAGGGCTGCAAAGCTCTCCCTTATTAGATTATTGGTAATGAGGGTTGTTATTAGATGATACCCTGACCCATCATAGCGTTAGCAACTTTCATGAAGCCGGCGATGTTAGCACCCTTCATGTAGTTGATATAGCCATCAGCTTCAGTGCCATGCTTAACGCACTGAGTGTGGATGTTCTTCATGATGGCGTGTAGACGATCGTCAACTTCCTCTGCGCTCCACTGTAGGTGCTCGGCGTTCTGGCTCATTTCGAGACCTGAAGTAGCAACACCACCAGCGTTTACGGCCTTACCGGGAGCGTATGTAGTCTTGCTTGCGAGGAATGTGTCGATAGCTTCGGGGGTACAACCCATGTTGGAAACTTCAGCAACAAGTTCTACGCCGTTAGCAACGAGTTTCTTAGCGTCTTCGCCATCAACTTCGTTCTGAGTAGCGCAAGGAAGAGCGATGTCAACCTTCTGTTCCCAAGGCTTCTTGCCAGCGAAGAACTTAGCATTGGGGTATTTCTCAGCGTAGGGAGCAACGATGTCCTCGCCGGTAGCGCGGAGATAGAGCATATAGTCAATCTTTTCACCTGAGATACCATCGGGATCGTAGATGTAACCGTCGGGACCAGAGATAGTAACAACCTTAGCACCGAGTTCAGTTGCCTTAAGAGTAGCACCCCAAGCCACATTTCCGAAACCAGAAACTGCTACAGTCTTACCCTGGATGCTATCACCCTTTTCAGCGAGCATGCTCTGTACGAAGTAGAGAGCGCCGAAGCCTGTAGCCTCAGGACGGATTAGTGAGCCACCGAAATCAAGGCCCTTGCCAGTGAATGTACCAGTGCACTCATTTACGAGCTTCTTGTACATACCGTACATATAACCAACTTCACGGCCACCAACACCTATATCACCAGCGGGAACGTCGCGGTCGGGACCGAGGTTCTTCCACAAGCAGAGGATGAATGCCTGGCAGAAACGCATGATTTCAGCGTCGCTCTTGCCGCGGGGTGAAAAGTCGCTACCACCTTTTGCGCCACCCATAGGAAGAGTGGTAAGTGCATTTTTGAAAGTCTGCTCGAAGCCGAGGAATTTCAAAATTGAGAGGTTAACCGATGCGTGGAAACGGATACCGCCTTTGTACGGGCCAATGGCGTTGTTGAATTGAACGCGGTAGCCGATGTTGTTCTGAACCTCGCCCTTATCGTCTATCCAAGTAACGCGGAAGGTCACGATGCGGTCAGGTTCAACCATGCGTTCGATGATTTTTGCTTTTTCAAATTCAGGGTGCTGATTGTAGACATCCTCTACGCAGATGAGGACTTCCTTCACGGCCTGAAGGTATTCCTTTTCACCCGGGTGCTTAGCTTCCAGGTTGCTCAGAATAGTATTAATATTCATGATAAAAAGAAAATTAGAATTGGTATTAAATAGATTTTAAGTTAACGGTGCAAAAGTAATAATTTAATTTGATAGGGCGAATCATAAAATGAAATATTTTTTTGCTTAGTTAATTTTTAGATGGGTGGGGGAGTATGATTCATATATGTATATAAATCTTATAGATATTATACACGGCTCTTTCTTTTAAAATCCGTGCATGTGTCGAAAAATTTATTATTTCATAGGCAAATCACCGAGTCT
>JAMPEV010000001.1:259898-398176 GCA_023664955.1 Duncaniella sp. | reverse complement strand
TATTTTACGCGAGACAGACCTCGCCAAATCAGAAGTTTAATAAAAACTTAACAATCCTACTATTTCATAATCGCTTAAAGTTTTCTTAATATTTTTGAAACAATACCGGGGTAATTTTGCAGCGACAATAAACCAACACATCAAAGTATATGGATATTTTATTTCTGTGCATCATCGTTTTTCTATTTCTGCTGGCTGTGTTCGATTTGTCGGTGGGAGTTAGCAATGATGCAGTAAATTTTCTTAACTCTGCCATTGGAACCAAGGCAGCCTCATTTAAGCGAATCATAATCGTGGCTTCGATTGGCGTATTTATCGGAGCCGCTATGAGCAATGGCATGATGGACATTGCCCGGCACGGTATCTTCCGTCCGGAGTACTTCTCATTCTATGACCTCATCTGTATCTTCATGGCAGTTATGGTCACTGACATTATCCTTCTGGACATTTTCAATTCATTAGGATTGCCGACATCAACAACTGTGTCGATGGTGTTTGAATTACTGGGTACCACATTCGTTGTAGCTTTGATAAAGATGGCCGACAATGCTCCTGAAGCGGTCATGAATCCACGTCGCCATTGCGACGAGATAAAGGATGAAGTCTCCGAAACTTATCATAAACTCTATACACAGCTTCGCGAGGGTAGTCCGGCATCCATGACGGTGGTTTATGTCTATCTCAACCTTCTGCAAGAGACTCAGGAAATGGTATCCGGCATACGCAAATATCTACGCGCCTATGCCAAACTCCTCGACAGCAATTTCAGCAGTCGCAGAATAAACACTTATGCCCACTCATGATTTTCATAGCAATCCCATTCTTCTACATCATCCTGCCTTGGCTTTTGCTGAGGTGGATGATGAGGAGAGAAAATAGAAAAGTGTATCGTCAATTTGCTGCAGGATTTTACCTTTGGCCTCCGAAACCAAAGAAACTATGCGCTCTACAAGACTATCAAAAGCAGAGTCATCACTGGGTAATATATGCTGAAGTATGTCGGATGAATTCATTTTGCAAAGCTTATTCCAAAAAAGTGGTCATTTGGCCACTTTTTCGGAATAGGGCTGATTTTTTCTACCAAATCTCGTTGTCTTTCTTGGCAAGGGCGGCGATTTCATCGGCAATCTCTTCGGAGGAGAGCTTGATGTAGTCCATGAAGGTTTTGTGGGTCTTGTGGCCGCTAACGCTCATCATCTGGAGAGTGTTGTATTTGTGGGCGATGAGATTGTCATTCAGCACCGGGATGGTAACGTCAGTCTTGGTCTTCTGCTGGACGAGTCGTATTACACGGTTCCCCTTGCGGGTGGTCTCAAAGCAGTCGGCATCTCATAGAGGGCTTGCAACTCCTCCTCGGTAAGATAAATCTCAACTGCCTTGTCGCGGTCTTCAATCTTGTTCTTGACAATCAGCGATGCGGCGCGTTGGTTGTCGTGGACACCATCAATGAATGCCGCATTGATAGGTGCCCTCAGATTGGTCAGATGTTTGTTGACCACCTTCGGCATATATCCATGCTTGCGGAGATAATTGATATATCTGGTAAAAGTCCTATTTTTGTCACGATTTGTCTCATACAAAACGTTGGGTTGAATTGTTTAATTTCCAAAGATACCAATAAACGATATAAAATATGAACGACTCATTTTATAAAACCCCGGAGGAAGCCGCCCTCGCCAGGCATATAATCGGAATTGAAGAGGACGCGCTGAAGAAATTCCTTGACGGAGATATGTCAGGATACCGCGAACTGTGGTCAAGAAACAGTTTCACCTACTTCGATGCAGTCACCAAGGAGCGTGTCGAGGATGTAAGGGAGATGGACGGATTCCTCGACCGGCTGGAGGGGAACTTGAAGACGTATGATTACAAGTTTGTCAACCCCAGAGTGCAGTCGTGTGGCGACATGGCGGTGTTGACCTATCAGCTGTTTGCCCACACAAACCGAAACGACATCCGCTATAACTGCATAGAGGTGTTTCAGAAAGAGGATGACGTCAAGTGGCATGTCATTCACTCTACCTGGTCAACAATCCGACCTATGGAAGTTGACTGGTCCAAGTTTGGCGAGCCCAAAGATGTTGTCTGATTTAATCATACAAGATACTATGAGAGATACAATATACAGTCGCTTTAAGCGTCAGGCTGACACTCAGCCCGAAGACACAGCCATTGTGGAAGATGCCCGAAAAGTGACCTATCGTGAGCTTGACAGGTTGGCCGATACCATACTTGCCAAGTTCTATGAGGAGCATTACCGGTTTGTCGGCATAGTCATGTCGCATGGTATCGAGATGATTGCCGCGATGCTAGCCGTGCTCAAAAGCGGGGCGGCATACGTCCCGGCCGAAAAGTCGCTGCCTGAGGACCGCAGAAACTATATGATGAAGACCGCCGGGGTGAAACTTGTAATTGACGACGCCTATTGCAAGGATTTGAAACCTGTATCGGAATCTTTTCCTGACCTTTCAACTCCCGACGGCTTGGCTTACATCCTTTATACGTCCGGCACAACCGGTAGGCCGAAGGGGGTTGAAGTGGAAAATCACAGCGTTGTCAACTATGCGAAGGCATTCGAGGCTGAGTTTCATGTAAAGCCCGGTGATGTCATGCTGCAATATTCGGTATGCTCTTTCGACATTTTTGTCGAGGAGGTTTTCACCACGTTGCTAAATGGCGCGACACTTGCCATTCCATCGACTGAAGTGATGAAGAGTGGATTGCCGGCGTTGATTGATTTTGTAGAGAGACACGGTATCACAGAGATAAGTGGCTTTCCATATCTCCTTGCCGAAATGAACAAACTAAAGTCCTTGCCAAAATCATTGCATCTTCTCATAAGTGGCGGTGATGTTCTGCGTGCTGCATATATTGACCGTCTTCGCAGCATGGGTCCTGAGATTTACAATACATACGGCCCGTCGGAAACCACGGTATGCTCCAACTACTATCGCTGCGACAACGCCGAGCCGCTTGCCGACGGTACATTCCCGGTAGGGCATCCTGTAAAGGGAGTGTCGGTAAAAGTGATGGACAATAGTCTGAATGAACTTCCGCAAGGCGAAGTGGGCGAAATCTGCATCTTCGGCGAAGGTGTGTCGAGAGGCTATCTCGGGAATCCACCTGAAAGCAAGAATTTTGTTACGCTCTCAGACGGTACACGTTTGTACCGTAGCGGCGATATGGGATATTATCTGCCCGACGGAAACCTTGTGTTTCTGCACCGCCGTGACAATCAGGTGATGATCTTGGGCAAGCGTGTCGAGCCGGAGGAGGTGGAGAATGTACTGAACACCTGTCCTTGTGTCGAGCGGGGAATTGTCCGCGCCTTCACCGATGACTATGGGTTAGCCTATCTTGTGGCTTACTTCATCCCTGTCAATAGAAAAGACTGCACTCTACACAATATCAGAGAATATCTGAAATCTGAACTTACAGATTTTATGATACCTGAATTTTTTGTCGAGCTCAAAGATATCCCAATCAACCAACATGGCAAGGTGGATATGGACGCGCTGCCGATTGTAATGAAAGAGGGAGGATTCTGATGACTGAACTGCGAAGAGTATATGATATTGAAACGCTTATGAAGTGGCGAAAGGAGGTCATATTCAATGTTTTTGGCATGGATGCGAACAATGCTTTACTCGATGCCAACAGAGAATATTATCGGCGACATATTCCTGACGAAACACATCGGGCGATTGTGGCATCAATTGATGGCGAGGATGTCGGAGGCGGGGCAGTATGCATTTCGGAGGAATTGCCCTCACCTGATAATCCATCGGGTAAATGTGCCTATCTGATGAACATCTATGTGCGTGAACCTTACCGCAATCATGGAGTTGCCAGGAAAATAGTAAATCATCTTGTTAGTATGGCAAAAGCAGAAGAATGCGGAAAGATTTATCTCGAATCGACGGATATGGCCAAACCTCTTTACCATGAATGTGGTTTTACCGATATGGAAAATATGATGAAATATGAAAACTGAAACATTCAATATAGGTTACTTGCAGATCCGGACAGCAATCGACCCCGGGTATGACCGGATTGCCTACATAGTCTATCCGATGGATGTATTGCAGGACTGGATAGTGCCAACAGCCCGGAAGTACAACGTATCTATTGTGGTCATAACAAATATTGACTGGAACAACGACCTAACTCCGTGGCCCGCTCCCGGGGAGGCAAAGGGATGCCCTGATTTTAACGGCAGAGCACCTGAATTTCTTAAGACATTGACTGAATCAGTCATTCCTGAAATTGACAGGCGTTATTCATTGCCGGAGAATATTGAACGGACTTTGGTTGGAGTGTCGCTGTCCGGACTGTTCACACTATGGCAATGGGCGTTGAACGACACTTTTAAGAACATTGCCACGCTATCCGGCTCATATTGGTATGATGATTTTGAACTCTGGATATTCCGTCAGTCATTTGCCGGAAAGAAAGGAAAATGCTATATGCTACTCGGAAATGATGAGCCGAACAGCAACACTCAGGCATACCGCAAAGTTGGCGTATGCACGGAGAATATTGTAGGATATTTGCGCCGACAAGGTGTGGATATCACATACGACATAGTGCCGGGCAACCATTTCCAGTATGGGATTGAACGCCTCAACAAGGCATTTAGAAACTTATTTAAATCAAGATAGATATGAACGTAGAAGAACTCAGAGAGTACATTCTTCGTATTCCGTTCACAATTAGGTTGTCATACATTGTCATAAAAGATATTGAACTATTTAGTAGAGTCAAATATTGT
The DNA here is from genome assembly GCA_023664955.1 of Duncaniella sp. Taxonomy (GTDB): domain Bacteria; phylum Bacteroidota; class Bacteroidia; order Bacteroidales; family Muribaculaceae; genus Duncaniella. The sequence continues at coordinate 393,405 of JAMPEV010000001.1, read as the reverse complement.
CGTTAACTCTACACTTTAGAAAATCGTCACAAGTGACATAAATCTAAAGTTAATGAAATCAATAAGACGCGACATATACATTAATAGACTGATACCACTCCGACACAACGGTAGGATTAAGATTGTAACCGGAGTAAGGCGAAGTGGCAAGATCTATTTACTGTTTACGCTTTTTACAGAATGGCTTAAAGAGACTGGCAGCAACGCACGGTTCTTATCTAAAGATGTAATCACAACATTTCGTCGACGAGGCGACGAAGTGAGAATGTTACTGCCTCAAATCCGCAACTAAATTTTCGTGAGGAGCAAATCGGTTATAAAAACTCCCGTCGGGCAAACTTCCTTGAGGGAATAGGGATAACCATAGATATCAAGGCATAATTTCCCCTTTCCCCATATTGCCGGGGTCAGTCAGTTTTTGCCCGCGAAGATGATTTTGTCAGCCAAATCCGAGGTTGAAGATTTCCTCATAACCGTTGCGCTCGGTGTAGAGGTGGAGGACGTATCCCCGAGCCCTCTTTATCCATTTGGCAGGGATGGCAAGGAATCTGGAGATTCAACATCATCCTTTTCCCAATTCTTATGCCATGACAGACGGTCCCTCAGGGCTTCATACATGTTGGCGCGGTCGCCGCCGCTCAGATAATCGCACATCATTGTGCGTATTATCTCGCCGTATTGGTAGCCTACGCACTTCACTCGAAGTCCAAGCTCCGAGTCAATCAGTCGCTCGATTGGAGAAAATTCACGGATGACGGAAAATATTCCGCCGAAAGGCCTGATTTTGTCAGATTTGATTGCTAATATTACCATGTCGGTTTTGATTTATGCAACACCAATTTAGGTGAAATCTCCGACATGCCAAATCTTTTGGACACTTTGTCGCTCAAAAGTTTGGCTTTTTTTATTGAATAATCAGCTGCGAATGTGAGGGCATCCTATACCCATATTTATTGGGATGATAAAGATTGCCTATTTTGAAAATTATTTTGTTTTATGGGGAAATGGTGAAAACCATTAATAGGTATTAAGTGTTTATTAGGCATAGCTACCACTAACGACTATTTTACAACCCTCTAAAAAACACTTATTATGGAACTCTTGGATGAACGCACCTTATTAATATGGCTCATTATCGTGGCAATAGTGGGCGCCGTTTCGCTCACCGGAATGTTTTTGAACCGGTTCTTCATCTATCGAGCACATCGTAAAGCTTTGGAGGAGATGAAATACGGCTCTCGTGACGCCAAGAAACTCGAGAAATATCCAGTGGCCGTGCAAGGTTCAGAGCATGGTTCGTAGGATGTCAAGCGAATGCAGGTTTCGCAATGACACATAATGTACGGAAAGATAGTGGAGGAGCGCATCGAGTATTCGATTGCGCTCTTCTCGCGTGTACCTATATTTATTATAATTGACAAATGTCATGCGTGACAACCGATAGGCGGCAGCCGACTCCTCCGGACTTAGACAATCTCCATGAAGAGGCATCGTTTGCCGCCATATACCGTCGCGGATGTCAAGGATGCTCCCTGCTCGATAAGTGGATGTGTCAGGTTCGATTCCCAACATCCTGCCGAGTTGATAGAGAAAACATATGTGAAAATTGGCAGTGGCACGCTCGTCGGCATTATCGAGTATGTCGATGCTCGCGGTAATAAAATCAAAGAGACCGTAATCCTCATTTGTCTCACGTAGAACAGATGCAAGTATCTCAGCTAAGAACATTGCCACCATCTGTTTGACAGGGTGGGAATGTAGTGACGAAAGGGGCATTAGCTGCTGTACCTGCCTCATGGGGATAATTTCCCGCCCTGACTTGCGCTCTGTGACACACTCTATCACGCACAAAGGCATCGTCAATGCCCTGATTCTCGCAGCCGACTTACCGCTTCCGGCCGGAAGAGCAAGAGACACACGCCCCCACTCACGGCTCAGCGCCGTGAGTATCGACTGCTTATCACTATGTTTCGTGACTTTCAGCGCCACCAATGATAGATTCATATAATTGCAAAATTAATATAAAAATTCCAATGTATCGCCAGTCCACGACTCCCTCCAATAACAAAAATTGGTAAAAATAGGAATAACACGGGCTTAAAATTGGTCAAAAAGAAGAAAATAACGAAAAAAAACTCAAAATGTTTGTTTGAGCAAAAAAAACTACGTAACTTTGCAATCGCTTTTGCAAACGGCCCATTCGTCTATCGGCTAGGACGCAAGATTTTCATTCTTGAAAGAGGAGTTCGATTCTCCTATGGGCTACTTTTTAGAACTTAATCAAGAAAAAGAATAAATTAACCGATGGCAAATCATAAATCATCACTTAAGAGAATTCGTCAAATCGAATCACGCAGACTTCGTAATCGCTACTACGCCAAGACTGCACGCAACGCCGTGCGCAATCTTCGCAAAATGACTAACAAGGCTGAGGCTGAAGTAGCTTTCCGAAAAATCGGCGCTATGCTTGACCGCCTCGCTTCAAAGAACGCTATCTCTAAGAATAAAGCTGCCAACCTCAAGAGCAAGCTCGCTCACCACATCGCCAAGCTTGCCGCTTAATTGCAGGTTGCACTATTGAATAGCTGTCTTGGTTAAGAAAGGGCCCATTCGTCTATCGGCTAGGACGCAAGATTTTCATTCTTGAAAGAGGAGTTCGATTCTCCTATGGGCTACTTTATATCAACCGCCACCATCACAGGTGACGGTTTCTTATTTTATTCCAAGCCATAACGCAACATGATGCACCCCCGCAACATGTTGCAACCTGAAAAACACGAAAATCCACTCAATACTGAAAATTACGTGTTAAATATTTGTGTTTTACAACATATTATCGTATTTTTGCGAGAAATTTTAACAAATTCGTAGGTTCTATTTTATCATATATGAGTTTCCCACTTAGAAGCGCTGCCAGCACTGAGGGTCGCCGAATGGCTGGAGCAAGAGCTCTTTGGAGAGCTAACGGAATGAAGGAAGAACAGTTTGGCAAACCTATCATCGCTGTTGTCAACTCTTTCACCCAGTTCGTGCCCGGACATACACACCTTCACGAAATCGGACAAATCGTAAAGGAGGAAATCGAAAAGCAAGGATGTTTCGCCGCCGAATTCAACACTATAGCTATCGACGACGGTATCGCTATGGGGCATGACGGCATGCTCTACTCACTCCCCTCTCGCGACATGATCGCCGACTCCATTGAATATATGGTAAATGCCCACAAGGCCGACGCTATGGTGTGCATTTCCAACTGCGACAAGGTAACGCCCGGAATGCTGATGGCGGCCATGCGTCTCAACATACCCGCTATTTTCGTATCAGGCGGCCCGATGGAGGCCGGAAAAGTCGGTGAACGCGCCGTTGACCTCATTGACATAATGATTGACTCCGCCGACAATACTGTAAGCGACCATGATGTAACTCTACTTGAGCAAAATGGATGTCCTACCTGCGGCTCCTGTTCCGGCATGTTCACTGCCAACTCCATGAACTCCCTCAACGAGGCAATCGGCATGGCCCTCCCAGGCAATGGCACCGTCGTGGCAACCCACATCAACCGTCTGCAGCTCTTTAAGAAAGCAGCTAAAAAAATAGTAGAGAACACTTTTGCCTACTACCGCGACGGCGACGAAAGCGTGCTTCCGAAAAATATCGCTACACGCGAGGCAATGCTCAATGCCATGACCCTCGACATAGCAATGGGCGGCTCAACCAATACAGTGCTCCACCTCCTCGCAGTGGCTCACGAAGCCGGTGCCGATTTCACTATGGACGACATAGACCGCTTGTCACGCCATACCCCGGTGCTTTGCAAAGTTGCCCCCAATTCTCACTATCATATCCAGGATGTAAACCGCGCAGGCGGCATACTCTCCATAATGAAAATACTCGCCGATGCCGGGTTGATTGACACATCTGTCAAGCGTGTCGACGGCATGACCCTCGGTCAGGCTATCGACCATTTTGCCGTGGGAAGCAAGAATTTCAATGACGATGCCGACGAGCTTTGGAAGAGCGCACCAGGCAATAAGCGCACCACTGAGCTTGGCAAACAAATGAGCTACTACTCAGAGCTTGACACCGACCGTGCTAACGGCTGCATCCGTGACATGCAACACGCTTACGTAAAGGATGGCGGTCTGGCTGTACTCAAGGGAAATATTGCCCTCGACGGCTGCGTTGTAAAAACAGCCGGCGTTGACGAAAGCATTTTCCGTTTCAGCGGTCCGGCCAAAGTGTTCACATCGCAGGAAGAGGCCGTTGACGGAATCCTCCGCGACAAAGTGGTAAGTGGCGATGTGGTTGTTATCACTCACGAAGGACCTAAGGGAGGCCCCGGTATGCAGGAAATGCTCTACCCCACCTCATATATTAAGAGTAAGCATCTTGGAAAGGAATGTGCCCTTATCACTGATGGTCGCTTCTCAGGTGGCACATCTGGTCTCTCAATCGGTCACATCTCCCCCGAAGCTGCTTCAGGTGGCAACATCGGACTTGTGCGCAACGGCGACATTATCGAAATTGACATTCCGGCTCGCACTATCAACGTGCGTCTCTCCGACGATGAGCTCACAGCACGCCGCAACCAGGAAGAAGCCCACGGAAAGGACGCCTTCAAGCCCCGCGGCCGTAACCGCCACGTGTCTCAAGCTCTTAGAGCTTACGCCGCAATGGTGACATCGGCCGATAAAGGCGGTGTGCGCCAACTTGACTAAGCATATTATTTGATTTTCTAATATATTATTTCTCAAAAGGTAAGTATGGGTGAAATGATTACAGGCGCAGAGGCTCTGTGTCGCGCATTGCTGGCTGAGGGGGTAGACACTCTCTTCGGCTATCCTGGCGGACAGATTATGCCTTTCTATGATACACTTTACGATTATTCCGACCGCCTGCACCATATCCTGACACGACATGAACAGGGGGCGGTGCACGCTGCCCAAGGCTATGCTCGTGCCTCCAATAAAGTGGGTGTTGTAACTGTCACATCAGGCCCTGCCGCCACTAATGTGATTACCGGTGTGGGCGATGCTAACGTGGACAGCACTCCGATTGTGGTGATCACCGGTCAAGTGGCCAATGATTCCCTTGGCTCGGATGCATTCCAGGAGACAGACGTGATGGGTATCACCCTTCCCCTCACCAAATGGGCCTATCAGGTGCGCACAGCCGATAAAATTCCATGGGCGGTGGCACGCGCTTTTTTCATTGCCTCCACCGGCCGTCCCGGTTCCGTGGTGCTCGACATAACCAAAGACGCTCAAATTGGCTTGATGGAATGGGGCAATTATGAGCCGAAAAAATATATCAGAAGCTACGACCCGGATCCGGCTTTTCTGCCGAGCGATATAATCTCAGCAGCCACTTTAATCAACCGTTCTGAAAGGCCGATGATTCTCGCCGGTCACGGAGTTATGATTTCTGAGGCTGAGAATGAGCTCGTGGCTCTTGCCGAGAAGGCCGACATCCCCGTGGCAACTACTCTGCTCGGACTTTCTACCATTCCTTCCGATCATCCCCTCAACAAGGGTATGCTCGGTATGCATGGCAACATCGGACCAAACTCAAAGACTAATGAGGCCGATGTGCTTATCGCTGTGGGTATGCGTTTTGACGACCGTGTGACCGGCAATGTCAAAGGCTATGCACCAAATGCCAAAATCATACATATTGACATTGACGAAGCCGAATTTAACAAGAATATACATGTTCACACCACCATTCACAGCGATGCGAAAAAGGCTCTCGCAGCCCTTCTCCCACTGGTTAACAAGAGCAAGCGCACCGACTGGCTGGCATCATTCGCCGATGCTGAGGCTGTGGAAGCAAAGGAGGTAATTGCCCGAGAACTCAATCCTACTGATGCTCCGGATGGCATGATGCGAATGGGCGAAGTGGTAAGAAAGGTTTCGGAGGCTTCCGGCAACAAGGGGATTCTCGTTACCGACGTGGGACAGAACCAGATGATGGCGGCACGCTATTTCAAATACTCTCTGCCCAAGAGCATCCTAACTTCCGGTGGTCTCGGAACGATGGGATTCTGCCTTCCAGCTGCCATTGGGGCTAAAATCGCTCGTCCTGAGCGACAAGTGTTTGCTTTCATGGGTGATGGCGGTTTTCAGATGACTATGCAGGAGCTCGGCACAATTATGGAATATGGAATCGGGGTCAAAATGATAATTCTCAATAATAATTTTCTTGGCAATGTGCGCCAGTGGCAAGCTATGTTCTTCAACAACCGTTTCTCTGCCACCCCTTTAGTCAACCCCGACTTCGTGACTCTCAGCAGTGCCTACAATATCCCGGCTGAAAATGTCACCTCTCGCGACCAGCTCGACGGCGCTATAAGGCGTATGATTGAGCATGACGGCGCTTATCTTCTAAATGTTAATATCGAACCGGAGGATATGGTGTTTCCCATGGTATCGCCCGGCTCCAATATTGATGAAATTTTGATTAACCAGACTACTAAATACAAGGTATAGGATGGAAAAACAGCTATTCACCATCTCGGTTTTCACCGAAAATCAGGTCGGGTTGCTCAACCGAATTTCGATTATCTTCACTCGCCGCGGTCTTAACATTGAGAGTGTGTCGTCGAGTGCAAGTTCTATGCCCGGTATTCATAAGATAATTATTACCTGCACGAGCGACCGTGCCACCATGGAAAAGGTCATCAAGCAGATTGAGCGTTGCATCGATGTGCTTCGCGCTTTCCTCTACTCCGAGGAGGATATAGTATATGAGGAAATCGCACTTTACAAAGTGCCTACCGAACGTCTTCTCAATGAGAAGAATCTCGAACGCATTATCCGCGTCCATAACGCCCGTATACTTGAAATATCCCGCGATTACACCGTGATTGAAAAGACAGGGCATGAATACGAAACCCAAGCCCTTTACGAGCTTCTTAAGCAGTACGACATCCTCCAGTTCGTACGCTCCGGTCGTATCTGCATCACTAAGTCGCCCACCGAGCATTTCACTTGTTACCTCGAAGGACAAGAAAAACGACGCAAACTACTTGAAGGATAACCATTTGACCACTCATGAAACTATTCAATAACGAATTCTTTTTAACCGCAGCTGAAGTCAACGCACAGCGCGAGATGCCCCTTTCGAGGCTTGTCACCTTGATTATTGACACCGCCACCGGTCATGCCAATGCAATCGGCATTGGGTTTGACCGTATGATTAGCTATGGTATTTCATGGGTGTTAAGTCGCCTCACCATCGATATCAACAATCCTCTCACAGTTAATCGCACCTACCGGATTGAGACGTGGATAGAAAATCTAAACCGTATGTTCTCTGAACGTAATTTTGAGATTATTGATGTGGCGACAGGTGAGTCAATGGTGTATGCCCATTCCACGTGGATGGCTATCAACATGGAGACACGTCGTCCATCCGACCTAACTATGCTCACAGAGATGGCCGAATCTGTAAATGGCCGTATATATCCCGGAGAGAAAGGCGGCAAGTTACTCCCTTTCACTGAGATAGAGACGGAGAAGGAATATCGGTTTGCAGTTTCCGACATTGATGTCAACCGCCATGTAACCACAAGGCGTTACATTGACCTGATAGTCGACCAATGGCCGCTTCACCGTTATGAGGCTAATTCCATTTCACGTTTTGAAATAGCTTTCAAGCGTGAAGCCCATTATGATGAATTGTCACGCACGGTGAGCGCTCCTCATGAAGGCAGTCCTGAACTATTTGATGTAATGATTGAGGTGAACCGTACTCCATGCGCGCTTGCAAGGATACAATTTAAGCAACGATAAAACATATAAATATAAATATTATGGCAAAATTAAATTTTGGCGGTGTTGAAGAAACAGTCATCACCCGCGAAGAATTCCCCTTGGAAAAGGCACGTGAGGTACTCAAGGACGAGACTCTCGCAGTGATTGGTTATGGCGTGCAGGGTCCCGGCCAGGGTCTTGACCTCCGCGATAACGGTTTCAACGTTATCGTTGGCCAGCGCGAAGGTAAAACTTACGAAAAGGCTGTAGCCGACGGTTGGGTTCCCGGCGAAACTCTTTTCTCTATCGAAGAGGCTTGCAAGCGAGGCACCATTATCATGTGCCTTCTCAGCGACGCCGCCGTTATCTCTCAGTGGCCTGTAATCAAGAAGCACCTGACCCCCGGCAAAGCTCTTTATTTTAGCCATGGTTTCGCTATCAACTGGAGCGACCGCACAGGTGTGGTACCCCCTGCTGATGTTGATGTTATTATGGTGGCTCCTAAGGGTTCAGGTACTATGCTCCGCGTGCTTTTCAAGGAAGGTAAAGGCACAAACTCAAGCTTCGCTGTTTATCAAGATGCTACCGGTAAGGCCCTTGAACGTACTTTGGCTATCGGTATCGGCATCGGTTCGGGCTACCTATTCGAGACTACTTTCCAGCGTGAGGCTGTTTCGGACCTAACCGGCGAACGCGGTTCTCTAATGGGTGCTATCCAGGGCTTGCTCCTTGCCCAATATGAAGTGCTACGCGAAAATGGTCACACTCCATCTGAGGCTTTCAATGAGACTGTCGAGGAACTTACTCAGTCACTCATGCCACTCTTTGCTGCTAAAGGTATGGACTGGATGTATGCTAACTGCTCTACCACTGCTCAGCGCGGTGCCCTTGACTGGATGGGACCATTCCATGATGCAATCAAACCGGTAGTTTATGACCTTTATGAGAGCGTGAAAACCGGTCGTGAAGCTCAACGTTCTATCGACTCCAACACCCAGCCCGACTATCGCGAAAAGCTTGAGGAAGAACTCAAAGCTCTCCGCGAAAGCGAAATGTGGCGTGCAGGTGCTACCGTCCGCACACTACGCCCCGAAAACTGCTAATCATCGCTGATAAAAGCATAACAACTACCCGCGCGACCCTCCTTTTCACAAGGAGGGTCGCGCTTTTTGTCGGTTGTAACACATTAAATGTGTCAGTTGGCATACGCCTACCGACACATTTAATTTATATCAATTTTCATTGAACGTATCAATCGCGTCACTTCGCCTTGTAGCGGGCCGGATACCCATACACCGTTACTCGAAGTATCTTATTCCCTTTAACAAGGTGGGTATATTGAGGATTGAAAAGAGTTGCACATCGATACGCCATCAATGCCTCAACAATTGCGAGCTCCTGTGCTTCCACTAGATTTCGCTTGTTGAGCTTGATTTTCCCCTCTGCTGTCGAAATATCATCACACCAACCCATCTATAAGTTCTTGCTTTTCTTTCATACATTTCTGCCATACCATTAATTTGCAAAAGTCTCCTATCGCTTACACTCTGATTGCTATTTGCGTAATTATACGAATTTTGATTGTCACCTAATTATAATTACCTTAGTCATTATTCACTTGCACTGTGCCTGAATTTAAATTCACTCTGACCACGGGTATAGATTTTTCATTGAATTTCTCTTCCGTCCCATTGTCATACTTAATAGTTTGGATTTCAGCGACAGGTAGCGAGTAGACCGGACAATCAAAACACAGAGCCTCACGCAGAATACCCTGCCGAACCCCATCCCTCCACAAAACCATGATTCAACCAGCCACAACCCACTCAAACGATGCCATAACTCGCCTCAACCCATTCCAACCAATGATTCAACTCGATCCAACTCGCTGCAACTCGTTTCAACAAGAAAAAATCCACCATCTTTGACATTATCGTACTCCAACGCCCCTCCCAACCCCTTATCTTTGCATCAAAAATCCCCCCCGAAGCTATGAAAAAATTCCTCATCACGACCAACACCCCCACCCGCCGGCCCGCGCCGGCCGTCTGGGTATATAGCTTCGAGAAATACCTCCGGCGCAGGCTCTCCGATCGCGAACGCTCCATCATCACCCTCCTCGAACGCCAGCACCACCGCCAACTGAAAGGCCGACTTCCACAGCCCCAACTCGTCATCGACCCTCCCGGCTTTGACTCCTCCCAGCTACTAAGGGACTACCTCAACTACCGGCTCGACAAACTCGACAACCCCGACATCCGGACCGTCGTGTTCGCTCCAGGGACAGAATACAAAGCCCATCCGGCTTCCTCATCATGCATCTCCGGCTCCCCGACAATGTGGCAAGCGTCGCAAAATTCATCCAGCACCTACCCCCGGCCATCAAACGCCACATCGCCACCAAACCCAAATCCCCCGACCCGCCCCCACCCGTCACAGTCGGTACCGTAGCCTACGTCCTCCAATCCATCGGACAAGCCATAACCACCTACCACCCAGTAGGGACGCTCCATGGAGCGTCCTCCCCGATTGGGTTCGCCGAAACATCAAATCATCGACGAACATAGCGGTACGCCGTGCTCCGCCCTTCAAAAATAGCCAAAACCGGAATAGTGATTCCACACCCACCTGGCTATAATCCCCGCACGACACACGCACATTGACATATTGATACAAAAAAATGTGAGACCTCACCGGTGCGTTACGCAGGGGTGAGGCCTAACATTATTTGTGCAGTTTCTGACTGCACTGTTATTGCAGTTTTATTTGCGTATGGTAATCATAGATTACCACATTTTATCCCATAGAGCGGCGGGGCGAGGACTTAGAGTGAAGGATTAATGGTGAGAGGAGACCTTGAAAGTGATTTTGATACAACATTTGCCTGTGATGCCGGCGCTGCTTCAACCTTCATTAGGTAGGGATAAATCAAGCTTAGCCACGTACTTTTCAGACGATTGGCCGAAGTAGCCGGTGTTCCTGAGAACCATTCCAGACGTAATGCAGTGGCTTTGTAACTTCCCCAAGTATCGTTGTCCTCAAATTCTGCAATCGTAGTTGCCTCATCCTCGTCATAGATGAAAGAGGCATCCATGCCGATACCAGCGCCCCAGGTAAGATAACCGGCAGAAGTGTCCCAAACAACAGTGTGGAGATAACCGGCTTCAAATTGTCCGATAAATTCACCGGCGTTAAGGGTCAACTTATAGGTAGAAGTACTGAAATACACAGGCAGTGAGATACCGGCATCAGGCAAATCGATAGCATACTTTGAACCGGACTTTCCTAACACAGCATTGAAATAATACCATTTATTATCGCTATTGTCCAAATATACCAGCATATAATTGCCCGCAATATCCTTAGCAAAATCGAGCTGAGTTATGGGAATAACATTATCAGCCTTGTCCAAACCATACTTTATAGCACCATTGCGGACATGGCCGGTAGTGTTAGCGGTTAAATTGACAATTAACTCATCACCTACCACCTTAGCGTCAATCCAGTCATTATCGGATTCAAGAACGAGAGGACAATTTGCCTTGATGGGATAAGTGAGCGTTTTAGCCTCATCGTTAGTGTTGATATTGACAAGGTCACCAAAACTGATGATTATACCGGCCTGGATAATGGCAATTTGCGTGGTTCCGAGGTTATTTTTAAGTGTGAGCATAGCCGAACGACCATCCATTGAGGGATTCTGGTCAACCGACACATTAACAGTGTTACCTACAACCTCGGCCCTCATCCAGTCACTACCCGCAATGGCAGTAACCGGCGATTCCGATTCGATGACGATGGTGCCTTGTGAAGGACCGGCCGGGAATGAAGTCTCACGGCTCAACACCTTCACCGCGGTATCGTTACTCACCTCAGGTGCCTCATAGTCGCTACAAGCAGTGAGCACGCCACCCACCATGATTGAAGCCATTAATATGTTAAAAATCTTTTTCATCTTTTATAGTATTAACGTTTAACCATAGTCTGAAGATAAGTCATCTGAGCATATGAGTTATTAGTGTTTAAGGGACGCCATTTGTTTGCGGCTTGTCCACGGGGTGAACCACCCACCGAACCGGTGAAATAATAAGCTGCAAACGAGTTAGGCGGATAGCTCAATTCACTATAACCATTGGATGTAATGTTAAAAGTGCCCGGATTCTCCGGATCCTTGATGAAGTATACTCCCGCATCGGTCGACCAAGTGATTGAACCTGAACCGGTGGCAGGATTAAGGCCCCACATGCAGAACCAAATCAACTGACCATTGGAAGGATCGACTGCCACCTGTTGTGACACAACTTCCATAATACCCTTTGACTTGATGTACCTACCCACTACATTATACTGAGGATTTATGCCCTTAATAGTGAAAGTGCCGGTCTTCTTATCACCCTCGATGGTCACATTATTCTTACGAGTCTTATTAGAGATAATAGTGAAGTCACCAAGGAACTCGTCAAAGAATGCATAAGTATCGGGGATGTCACCAGTGAGCTGAACGGCAGCTCCATTGGAGTCAGTGCCGGTATATGTGAGTGCGTCAGCGTCATAGGAAAGCTCACTGATTGAAACGCCATTAACCTCCAGGACCTCCGGAAATCGAATACCGGTGGGAGTAGTTACGAAATAAGCACCTGCCTCATCGGCAGTCTCTTCAGAGCCGTCAGCATTAGAAGTACCCGGGAGTGTGAATGACATATAGCGGACATCAAGGTCAATTGAACCCTGGACTGCGGTAGAACCAATGTTGCCTGACACAGAGGTGAGGAACTGATTTTCACCCATTTCACTTGCTGCGATCACGTATGCGTCAGGGTCACTATTCAGACGGCGCATGTACATAAGGTTGCCGGTGCGCTTACCTTTCAAGGTAATCAAATCGTCAGTAACTTCCATAATCATGAACTCGAAGTCACCATCGTATGCCTCGTAACCGCCTGAGCCTTGAGAGCTGCCCCAAGGAGTGGCGAAGAAGTGCATAAGGGTATTATATGAGTCAAACGAAAGCATCGGACCATTGTCGTTGGTCATCTTGTAGAGGCTTCTTTCAGACTCGCCGGGGGCAAGTTCACTCCACACAGTGGCATGAGAGTCATCAAATTTCACCACGTAGACATAGCCGCCATACGACTTTTGGCTATCAGGGAAATAGTCAAACACCCAACCATCAGCAGAGCTCATCAGCACTGACTTGGCATTGTCAAGAACCTTCTGCATACGAATAGAAGCAGAATCCTCGAAAATATCCTCCTGATCCTTCAGACATGACTGCAATGAAAGCATTGCCATCGCAATCAATATGTAAGTATATATCTTATTAATACGCATAATTTAAAGTCCTTAGAGAGTTATTTAACAGTGATATCCGTAAGGTCAATCTTTCCTGCCACCACATCACGCTGGCGACGCTGAACCACGTCTCTCAACTCATCGATGTCGATGCTAAAGTTCTCATTCATGTATGATTTCACGATGTCGAGTTTCTGCAGGATAAGTGAACGGCTTGAAGCGGTGCATCCGCTGAGAATATTTTCCCAACCTTCAGCATCGTTAGTGATATAAATTGACAACATTTCAGCAAAGTCCTCAGTAAATGAATGTTGTGAATAAGCCGAAATAAAGCCGTTGAGAAGATATTCCGAATTGTAAGGTTCGGTGCTCCAAGCATCAGCCACATAACCGGAGCCGGTGATGAGCTGGAAGTCGGCGGGAATTGAACGAGTCTGGTTAAGGATGTGAGTAAACTCGTGGTGGATAGTCTTGAAATAATAGTGGTTGAGACTTGCCGCGCTTCCAAGATACTGGGGAAGATAATTCAGGCCGGCAAGGAAAATCTTACGGCCTCCTTCGGCAGTTCCAAGGATGAAAGTACCATTGTTCTTGTACTCCCATTCACCCACGGTGTAGAACATCTTGGGGAAGTAACGGCAGGTAAAATCAGTGCCGGCAACTTCATTGTAGGTTTCCACACAGAGGTATTTAACAAGATGGGCCATTGTAATAGCATCCTCATAACGGGCCGGAACGAGGTAATAATCAAAATCTCCCTCGATATCCTCGTAGCGATACTTGAAATCAATATTGTAAGGCTCGTTGAAATTGGCAGTCAGCCAGCGGTCGAAGTCATTCTTCTCAGTGTTGCCATCAGTGATCACGCTGATGGTAGTATCGGGGTCGTCAGAGTCACAGGCTGAAAATCCGACAGCCACCGCTGAGAGTATAGCTATATTTAATAATTTCAGAAATTTCATAGCGATAAAATTTTAAGATGTTAAACCTAACACGAATATCAACGGGGATTAGGCTCGAATTCAGCATCGCGAACCTTCTGCGGAATCTGGAACATACGGCGAAGGTCGTCCTTTGCCAAAAAATCAGTTTTCTCAATCGGATATCCGGAAGCATCCATCACACGGCGAGGAATCTCGATGCCGTAGCGCTTAATGTCAAACCAACGAAGGCCGAGCTGGAGTGTCTCGATGCGGCGGAATGCCAACATACACTGGAGCATAGATTCCTGGGTAGAACCTTCGCCATCAATTGCGAAAGCCGGATGGAGGTGCTTCTTCATGGCCGACTCAAGTCCCTGGGCGTCATCGTAGCAATAGCCACGGTCCTTATAGAACTCTGTGATATTGTCGGGAGTTAGGTCGAGTGTGCTTTTTGAGATATTTTTTGACCACATAGTCAAGTCGGCAGCCGCTTCGTCATACTTGCGCAGCATGATGTAAGCCTCAGCACGGTTAAGGAGCGTCTCATCAGCTGTGAAAGCCGGGTAAACACAACGGCGGTAACCGATACCAGCCACGAGGTCAGTGTATTCAAACATGTTGGGACACTTCCAGAAAATCACACGGTCCATAGAGCCGGTGTAGCGTTTCGGAGTGTGATAGAAGGAATTAGAGTCACCGAAAATGTTAACCGCAAGGATATCCTCGTTGGAGGCGAGATACTGACCGTGGTTAAAGCGGTTCATAGAGCTGTAATTACTCATGTAGAGACCGAGGCTCGAATAAGCGGTGAACATAAGGAGGTTACAGTTGGAATTAGCATTCACGTACTCATTACAGATAGCCTGCACATCCTGCGGCATAGTAGCAACGTAAGCCCAGTCACGGAGCATCACCGCCGGTTGAGAGCCAAGGCACTTGTTAGCAGCCTGTACAGCCTTCTCCCACTGCTCAGTGTAGAGGTAGAAACGAGTTGCAAATGCCCATGCGGCTTTGACATTGAAGTGATATTTGGGTACAGTGTAGTAAGAATCGCTTATACGAGTCAGACCCTCTTCAAGGTCCTCCTGAATCTTGGTGTAGAAGTCTGCAAGATTACCGCGTTCGTATTTAGGCTGAAGTTCAGTTTCAGGATGCTCCATATAGGGCAGTCCTAAATCCTGGGCTGCATTCTGAGTCCATGCCATGCAGAACATATTGGCAAGCATGAAATGGTTATAAGCACGGCACACGAGAGCTTCACCCATAAGTTCTGAGAGATTGGTTGACTTATCGGGACCGCCAAGCTCGTTTATCGCAGCGATGGCCTCGTTGGTGGAAGCGATGCATACGTATGAAGTTTCCCAGAAAGAATTGAGAGATTCATTATTAGACTCCGACTCATCCTTCCAAGCGTAAGCATCGTCGACCCAGCGGATAGTCTTGTTAAACTTAGGCGCAAAGTCGTCTACATTATCTGAGGAAAGCTCCGCAACCAGGCAGTAATCATGGTCGGGATAAGCCGAGACAAGAATGTTCTTGATTTTCTCCTCACTGTCAAGAGTGGCGCGATTATCAGGCATGGTGTCAAGATAATCATCGCAGCTTGTGAGAGCCACAGTTGACAATGACAGTGCAAAAGCACACTTAATATATTTGTTCATTATGATAATCAAATTCAAAGATTAGAAACCTAAGTTAACTGTGAGGGTGAACTGCTTTGGAGTAGGAGCGGCCACACCACCGGTGTTGAAGAATTCCGGATCCTGACCATTGAGTTTCTTATCAGCGTAGATAAGGAAGAGATTAGTGGCTTGCAGTTTTACCATCGCGCTTGACATACGCATCGCATTTGTGATCTTCTTGGGGAATTGGTAGGAAAGTGAGATTTCCTTCATGCGGATGAAGTCACCCTTAGCCACACGTGCGGTTGAATAGTTGTAAGCATTGTAAGCGTAGCTAAGGTTAGAGTCATTTTTGTTCTGACGCTTTGATGCGATGACGGGAACGTCGGTTAAAAGCTCATCACCGGGCACTACCCAACGATTGTTGAATTCCTTCGGGGTAGCGGTCATGTCGTTATACTCTTTCTTGAATACAGGGTCGAGACGGATGACATTACCGAATGAGTAGGTGACATATACGTTAAGTGTGATGCCCTTGTAACGGAAAATGTTACCGAATGATCCGATGTCGGTCGGGTCAATGCTACCGGAGTATTCAAGGAACTTAAGCTTCTCGGGGTCAGTGGTCTGGAAATAGATACCGGACACAGAGATATTGCCATCTTGGTCAAGGAATGTGGGGAGACCTTCATCGTTAAGCCCCATGAAGGGAATAGAGAATAGCGAACGCACCGGATAGCCTTCCTGTGCGAACCCACTACCTGCCACAAGTTCCATCATGCGTTTTGTGGTCTTGAGGTCGGTAACTTTATTCTTTGTGTAAGAATATATGAAGTTAGTGGTCCACGAGAAGTCCTTAGTGATGATATTGCGAGTGGTGAGTGAAAGTTCCACACCGTGAGACCTCATTGAGGCGATGTTACCATATTTCTGGATTTCACCACCGATACCTTGCGAGTTTGCCACACCGATAAGGTCGTAGTTGTTACGCTTGTACCAGTCAAATTCGAGGTTGATGCGGTTGTCGATGAAACCGGTTGAAATTCCGAGGTTAAGTTCATGCTTCTTTTCGTAGGTAAGATCCTGGTTGGCGAGGCTTGACACGTAAAGTTGGCTTTCGCTCACACCAGCGAACGGACGCCAGGGGTTGCTTGAACCGATGATGGCGAATGCGTTGCTCACAGAGGGGCGATCGCCGGTGAGCGAGTAAGAAGCCTTTAATGTAAGGTGGCTCCAAGTGGGGTTGAAATCCTTGAACCATGACTCCTCATGTGCATTCCAAGAACCTGAAATGTTCCAAGTAGGCAACCAGCGTGATTTACGGCTCTTACCGAGCGAATTGGTACCTTCATAACGTATAGTCCCATTGAGGTTATACTTGCCTTGGAAAGAGTAAGTCAAATTAGCGAAGAAAGCCGCACTTCTCACCCTTGCGTTGGTAAGAGTGTAATAGTCGGTATTCTCCTCTTTACCACGCTTGAAAGCCTCATAAGCGTAGTTGGCAACTTCACCCATGCTGTACTGCATGCCCCAGCCGCGGAACCATGTGGAATGACGGTTGACTGAGTTGGTTTCCATACCCGCGTAGAGATTAACGATGTGATTATCGAAGTACACATCATTATAACGGGCAGCTGCACGCATGTCCCACTTGAACATACTGCGGTCAGAACGCTCGTAGATACCGCCATTGGGGAGAATCGAAATTGGAAGTGCATAGGGATTGTCAGGGTCGGTATAAAGCAATGGGTTCTTGTCGCGGATAGCGGCAGTAGGCATTGCGCGGTAAGCCTGAGCCTGGTTAGAATCGTCAGTAATGAAGTGTTCCTGTGAAGTGGCAGTGTTCTGCACACCGGCAAGGAATGAGACTTCCACCTTCTTGATGGGCTTATAAGTGAGAGTACCGGTGAGACGGAAATCGCTCACGCCGAGCTTCATGTAGTTGTTCTCAAGCTCGTGGAGGATGTTGAACGGAGCGTAGCTACGCTGGTAGAAGGTACCTGCATCGAGCGTACGTGAGGTGTTCATTGAATAGGAGTAGGGGTTGATGTCGAAATCGCGTTTCACTTCGCCTGACACCATATCCATTTCACTACCGAGAGTACCGGGGGCTTTCTGCTTACGGAATGAAGCGTTGCTTATAAGGTTGAAAGCTACCTTATCAGAGATATTGAAGTTAGAATTCAAATTGGCGGTGTAACGCTGCACGTTGCTCTGCTTGTACCATCCCGGATCGTGCATCACTGATGCTGATACATAGTGTTGAGCTTTTTCAGTACCGGAAGAAATTGACACCGAGTGGTTTTGCATCACTGAGTTGGAGAATAGCTGGTCAAACCAGTCAGTGTTGCGATACTCGGCAGCACGTAGGTAAGCGGCGCGAGCTTCGGGAGTGTTTACAAGGCCAAATTGACCTGAAGAAGTGTCATAGTCAGAAATCAATTGGTACATCTTGCCATACACACCGCTTGTGGCAGCGTTGGCTATTTCAGCATAATTCAAATAACCTTTCTGAGCAAGTTCCTGATAGACACTCATCTGGTCCTGAGAGTTCATAATGTTGAACGTGCTATAGCTCGGCTTTAGACGCATAGTGAATTCACCTGAATAGGTGATGCCATTTTGACCGGCTTTACCACGCTTCGTAGTAACTACTATCACACCCGCCATTGCGCGCGCACCATAAATAGATGTTGCAGAGCCGTCTTTAAGAATGTCGAAGCTCTCGATGTCGTCGGCATTAAGACCGGCGATTGCAGAAGAGATAAGGGTCTCAGCGTCACCTGATGAAAGGTCGTCGGCTGAAACCTCCATGACATCTTCCATAATCACACCGTCGACCACCCACAGAGGCTTAGAGCTACCGTAGATAGAGGTGGCACCACGCACCCGGATTTTCGGTGCTGTACCGAAAGTTCCCGACACATTTTGCACTGACACACCTGCCGCGCGCCCTTCAAGGCTTCGGCTGATATCGGCCATACCGCTGATGCGGGCTGACTGAGCGTCAATTTTAGTGGCGGCTCCGGTGAAGAGTCGCTTATCCATTTTCTGCATACCTGTCACCACGACTTCTTCAAGCTGTTCAGTGTCAGTCTGCAAGAGGATTGTCATTTTACCTGATGTGATGGTTACTTCTTGCGGTTTCATACCAATGTAATTTACCACAAGGGTCTTAGCGTTACTTGGCAAATTCGTGATGGTGAAGTTACCGTCCACGTCAGTGGCGATACCGATCTTCGTACCTTTCACCATTACACTTGCCCCAACGATAGGCTCGTTGTCATCAGCAGCGAGGACAACACCCGACACAGTTCTTGGCGTTTGAGCCGATGCTAACCCTACTCCGGCAAGGATGAGGATTAACAGCATCATAATACTTTTTCTCATACGAATGTGTTACTGCAATTGATAATGTTGATAAATTAAGTGAATACTATATTTGCAATGCTCTCCACGATGGTTTCATTTTGGAGAGCGGGAAATGTGATGGATTGGAAATTCGCTAACAAAGAGCAGCAAATTATTTGTCTTATGGTCGCAAAAGTACAATTATTATAGAAATGTGTTAATAGAATTTATGCAAAAATATGTTAAATTAAAAGTTAAACACTAAATTTTTGTTAGTTACACCACGCTGAAAGTATCATTTTGTTATTAATTTGTTAAGAATTTTATTAATTTTGCGGCTATAAATATAATAATAACGGCTAACGCCTATTATAACAACACATAAAATGAACAGTGAATTAGACTGGAAAAACCTGTCGTTCGGTTATATTCCGACAGATTACAACGTAAGATGTTATTATCGCGACGGCAAATGGGGTGAAATAGAAGTATCACAAAGTGAAGAGGTTAATCTCCACATCGCTTCAACATGTCTCCACTACGGTCAGGAAATTTTCGAAGGCCTTAAGGCTTTTCGCGGTAAGGACGGCAAAATCCGCATATTCCGTCTCGATGAAAATGCCAAACGTATTCGCGAGTCAGCCAAAGGCATACTCATGGAGCCTATGCCTGAGTACAAATTCAAAGAAATGGTGCTTAAGGTGGTGAAACTCAACGATCGCTTCGTACCCCCCTACGGCTCCGGGGCCTCACTTTACATCCGCCCAATCGAACTAGGTATATCCGCCCAAATAGGTGTGAAGCCTGCTACTGAGTACCTATTTATGATACTCGTATCACCCGTCGGTCCATATTTCAAGACCGGTTTCAAGCCGACAAACATATGCATTATGCGTCAGTATGACCGTGTTGCCCCCAACGGCACTGGACTGTGGAAGGTAGGTGGAAATTATGCCGCATCTCTTACAGCCGGCGAACATGCTCATGAGCTCGGCTACTCTGCCGTGCTCTACCTCGATCCCAAGGAGAAAAAATACTTGGATGAATGTGGTCCTGCCAACTTCATGGCTATCAAAGATGGTGTTTATATTACTCCCGCATCCAACTCTATCCTCCCCTCTATTACCAACAAGAGCCTCATGCAGCTCGCAGAGGACATGGGCGTGAAAGTAGAACGCCGACACATCACCGTGGATGAGCTGGAGGATATCCAAGAAGCTGCCGCTGTCGGTACTGCTGCAGTGGCCTCACCCGTGGGAGAAATCGACGATCTCGATACCGGCAAGAAATATATCGTGTCGAAGAATGGCGAACCCGGACCTATTACCACCAAACTTTACAACACGCTACGCGGCATACAGCTCGGCGAAATAGAAGATACACACGGCTGGTGCACCATAGTTGAATAAAGTTACAATAGGTAAAAACCAATCGGATTGTGAATTTCAACGAAATAATTGATAAGTATTACCCTGCTGAGGGTCTCAGCAGGGTAATCTATATGAAACATTGCCGTCAAGTAGCCGATTTAGCACTTGAGATAGCGCACCGGCTGAATCTTCCTCTTAAAGACAACGAAATAGAGGAGGCTGCCATGCTTCATGACATCGGGATATACCTCACCGACGCACCCGACATCGGGTGTAACGGCACGTACCCCTATATAATGCACGGAATACTCGGAGCGCAACTTCTCAGGGAAGAGGGGTTCAGCGAGGAAACCGCACGAGTGGCAGAGCGTCACACCGGAGCGGGAATAACCAACGAAGAGATTCAACAGCAATCGCTTCCGCTTCCCCCGGGTAATTACATGCCTGAGACACTGCTTGAACGGCTCGTGTGCTACGCCGACAAATTCTACTCCAAAAGCGGGGAAATGAAACGCAAAACCTTTGAACGCGTTAAAGCCTCCATGTCACGCCTCGGCGACGCCACCCTTCACCGCTTCCTTTCCCTTCACCGGGAATTCGGAAATCCTCCAATAGAAAAATAGTTTTCAAAATCCAAATATCATCACATTAGGCATTACTCTATGATTGGGAGTGTCTGCACTGAGGCGAGGTATTTTTGGTAAGGGGCTTTCTCTTCATCGGTTAGTACATGGTCATCGACTACACATGTGATAAAGTCGACATAGTAATCCTCGTTAAGCAGAGGCGAATCCTCCCCTTTCAGATATTTATCGCCATAATCCACAATGAGATAGTAGGCTTCTTCGGACGCTGAAGCGCGATTAAGGAGATTTTTAAACGCAGTGACTCTGTCGTGGCTCATCACCGCTGGCATTATTGTCAGAAAGTCAACGAAATTACGCTCCATGAAATCCTCATTGAGCGACCGTGAAGTGTCAGTAAAATCCAAATTATCCCAAAAATGGGCGGCAAGATAACCGGCTTTTCCCTCCATAGTAGGTATAACCTTTGGTATATCAGGCAATTCCAACGCCATCACTTCTATAGAATCAGAAACAATGTCGGAATCTGTGGCTGCGCTATCATGTCTACCGCATGACACGACCACGAGTAACGTGAGTATTAAAGCGAAACGTATCATGCCTTTATAACGAAAAAGTCCACCGGAAAGTTTTCATTTCCGATGGACTAATAGCTATGCAACTGAAATAAGCCACAACCATAACACTGCTGATGAGTGATAATGTTTATGTCCCTTTCTCAAATGCATTGTCCTATTAACAAGCACGGTAAATATTTTAGAAAGGATATTTGCCTGCTTTGGCGCCATTCATAAGGGCATCAATGGCGTAGGGAAAGATAGCTACACCGGTAGAGCGGCTAATGTCGCTTCCTGTCTCCCAGTAGAAAGTAGCGCAACCATGATTCTTTGCCGACAAGGTGACATACTCATTCCAATGGGCACGACTTGCCTCATAGGCGGCCTTATCAAATGGATTGAAGTCAGAAGCTTTGCGTATTGATGTGGAATATTCACCTACAATCACAGGGATTCCGGCAGAGACATATTTATCCTTGATTTTCTTGAACTGAGCATCCACGTAATCTTCTTCACCCCAAGTACAGTTGCGGTCAGAACCCTCCACGTGGAAATTCTTACCCCAATAAAGACGCACCTTAGAGCCTGCGCCCCATTCGCCATCCTTGCCCATAATGGTATAATCAGACGGATCGTAGAAGTGAACTTCAAGGATAGAGCGATCTGACACCTTGTCGGAGGGAAGGTGATAGACACCCTCCACTGCCTTGTCAATGTTGGTATAGGGAGCCTGATGTACGAGACAACGAGTTGCATTATTGCCACCTGTTGCACGAACGGCATCCACGAAAGTCTGCTGATACTTCATCATAGCATCCATAGAACTGCTGTTTACACCACCCTGATCCTGCTGTCCGGGTTCATTCATGCCTGCGAAGAGCAAATGCTGGTCAAAATGATTGAGCCTGCCGGCTATCTGAGTCCAGTAGTCATGTTGCTTCTTATTAACAGCCTCATCATATCCCTTAACGCATGACTCTTCAAGCCATCCGCCATCCCAGTGGATATTGACAATAGCATACATATCGTTGGCGACAATCATACCCACAACTTCATTAACACGGTCAAGCCATGCTGGGTCGATAGTATTGGTTGCTTTGTCAGAAACATGGCTATCCCATGCACACGGCACACGCACAGCATTAAAACCAAGAGCTTTCAGTCCCTTAACATAGGTTTCATTTACCTTCGCGCCGCTCCATGCGCCCTCTTCTCCAGGACATTCCATCGTATTACCGATGTTGACTCCGGCATATATTTTCTTGACCAACTGAAGAGCATTGTCGCTCATGTCGGATGACGGCTTCATGTTTGCCTGCTTAACCGTGACACTCTTTGAGACAGAGGCATCACTCGAAAGTGAAATCACAATTTCGCCCGTACGTTCTGCTTCACCATAATTTACTGAGTATGAAAATTGAATAGCGTTCTCAGTCAACGCCTTACTTTTAATCTGTTGCAACCATTCCGGCGCTTTTACATCAACAGCACCTGTCGCAGCATAATTCAGTGTCAACACTCCACCTTCTGCCAAGAGAGTAGTCCCGGGATCTAACGAACGTATTTCGACTGTCTCAGCTCCGTACTGAGAAATAGCGACGGTCTTGGTATAGCCGCCTGCTTCAACAGACACAGTACCGGTGCGGACATCGTAGGCACTATTTTCATCGCACCATAACCTCACTGTATACACCTTAGAAGAAGTAGTGGAAGGTTCACCCAAATGAATCCATTGCGCATCCGCTGATAAAGAAGGTTTTACGGGCGACTTGATGGACAAAGTGTACTCCTTAGTACCCACTACAGCCAGCTCGGTATGGCTCACAACAAAATCTCCGGATGCAAACTCCAATTTAGGATTATCATTGTCACCTCCGCAAGAAGCTACGAATCCGCCGATTATAGTAAGGGCAACAGCTGTAATTATTGATTTATACATTTTCATTTATAACGACTTTTTCAAACGTCATGATATAATAAAGGAGGGGATGCACTTGACTATGGGATGCATATCCCCTCCCTATAAATTTAGGGTTTAAGAGATTATAAGGTCAAAAACCAAAATAACCTAAATAAATACATTCCTTATAATCTTCTACCAACTCATTACCAGTTAACAGTACCGAATAGGCCGTGGAATGTGAACTGAGCACGCATTGACTGATTGAAGCCAAGACCGCTAATCACACCATCAACCGGTGTACCGAATGCACAACCCTTACTGCTTGTGCTGCCATACATATTCCAAAGTTCCAGACGGTAAGCATCGCCATCAGCGGTGTCGAGAACTTTTGAAGCATCGTAGCCGCTCACGAGATTTCCATCAAGATATAGGGCATCGAGAGTCGCATGAGTTCCGGGGAAGTACTTGTGGAGATCGTTAACTTGTGCGAATGTCATGATTGAGCCCTTAGCGTATATGTCGGAGTTGAGGGTGATGTCAAACTTAGGATTGTCAATAGCAAGTTTCTTGTTTTCATCAACTACCACATTGAATGATGCGCCCTGTGTGTAGTTCCAATCACCACCCCAATCAGGATTGATGGTAATCCACATAGGTGTAAACTTAGGATTAAGCACGATGTAATAGTCCATTTCAAACTTGGAGGCGAAATTAAACGCTTCATCCTTATCAGCCACAGTTGACGGGCTGAATGGTGAGTCAACGACACCATTGTTTGAGCCCTTGCCCCAGATGTTGAAGAGTTCAATGCGGAAGTTGCCGTTATTTTCAATGTCACCATAGTAGAATTTACTCGGGTCATACTTAATGGAATTCCCATCGCAACGGATATCCTTAACAGCTACGATGGCCTGCGGATAAGCTTCGAGGAGTCCTGCAAAGTCGAGAGTGAACACCATAGCGCCGGCGCATGAGCCTTCATATGCAAATGTGTGCTTGCCTTCGAGCTTGTCAGGCATGATTTCATCTACCACAGTGCCCCAAGTTCCATTCCAGTCAGAACCTACGCAGAGGAGATTGACTGCGAAGCTATACTTCTTGGTGCGAGGAATCATGTTGACAGAGAGAGTGGCAGGATCAGAGTCACGGAAGTAACCCAGCTGGAGCTTATCGCCGTCAAGGGCAAGTATCTTGATTTCGCTCTTGCGGTTGTTAACCATATTGGGAACGAAATTATCCGGAGCAAGAAGGTCTATAGTAGCTGTGATAGTCTTATTCTTTTCATCAATTGTATAAGTACCCTTCTGGACTTCACCATTCTGATTCTTAACCTCGATGGAACCATCTTCGTTAATAGTCATGTAACCGGTGCAGTTACCGAATGCCCAGGTATTAGAAGCATCCGCTTCCCAGCTCCAGCTGTCACCTACGATAGGCTCTTTGTTAGAGATGGTGCGCCATGAATCGTCAACACCGTAGAACCATACCGGGCCGCTGAACATTACTGACTTGCCTTCATTGAAGTCAATCTCCCATGTCTGATAGAGGAGCGACTTATCAAACTTAGCACTGCGGGCAGTAGATACAGGACGAACCGAGAGGGCCTCGTAAAGGGGAACTGATGATCGAGATGAGTTAGAAGAATTGAAACCGAACGAAACGGCAAATTGCTCATTGCTTGGGTTGATCGAACCGGTAGCATAAGCACCGTTAGTGCCAACACCGCTCACAGTGTTAATGGTACGAGAACCCGCAGCCGGGAGGAAGATGGAGTTGCCGTTGGGACCGGTGAGCTTATAGCCCATCACGCCGTCAACTTCTGTCCATTCCTTAGCACAGCTATTGAAAAGTTCTTCGAAGTCAGAAGCAGTAGGAAGTGTGACACTACCGCTCCATGCCTGATTAGCGACATCTTTATCAGTCTTGTAAATGTCACCTAAACCATACTCTGTCATATCAATTGAATTGTTGACTCCGGTAATATCACCGTAACCAAACAGACCGCCAAGCTCTGACTCAGTGCGTGCGCCAAGGTTGAATTTTGCCCACTTAACCGAAAGACCGAGGTCAACAAGGTCGTTATCAAGGTCGATAGAGAAATCGGGTGTAGTGAAGCTCTTTACATCACCATAAACTATACCGGTACCTAAGTCGGCGAATGAGGCATAGTAATAAGTGGTGTTAGGCACCAGACCTGCATAATCTACGGAGAATGAAGATGAAGCAACTGCAGCCGGAACTATAAGACCGGCACGTACAGCCTCTTCACCGGGCTTAGCGGAAATCACCACACCGTATGTGGCCTCAGCCGGTGCTCCGGTAGCATTACCTCCAAGGGTGGCAAATGCGTAGTCAACATTCTGCGCATCAGAAGTTGAAAGTTGAGTATCGGTAGTCACAAGGCTCTTAACTTGGCCAAGGAAAGTAACCTTACCCTGAAGAGTGGCAAATGCCTGGTAATATACCACTGTGTTTTCAGTAAGGCCTGTGAGTTCGGCCGTTACCTCATTATTTTCGTATGCGCCTGTGATTGATTCATTAAGCACATTTTGGTCAAAGCCATACTTGAAACCTACAGAGTAGGAATTGGTTGACGAATTCTGCAGACCGGTAACAGTGCCATGGAGCACAGCAGAGGTGGCAGTGACATCAGAGGAACCGGTAACCACTGAATCCTCTGTGAGAATCGGCTCGGTGACAATTACATAATTGTCATCGTCGTTACATGAAGCAAGTGATAGCCCCATGAGCACCGCCATTGATAATAATATTTTTGTCTTCATTAGATTTTCAGTTATAAGTTACTCAATAGTAAGAGAGGTCACATTCACCACCACATTAGATATATCGGTAGAAGCAGCAAAGTCTGATAGCTGGATTGACACTTGAAGTGAACCTACAGTGTAGAAATTGTAGGTTGAACCTGTTTCATTTGTGAGTGTCATCACATTCTCGCCGGTGGTGTTGAAGTCAACGCCCTGGAAGTTGGTGAAGCAGTTAGGTTCCCATTCAAATCCGTCTATGTTGCAACAGAATGCCGCGCGGGGGGTACCTGTCCATTCAATGCCTGAAACTGTGAACTTAAGCACTAGCTTCTGGTTCTTCTTAAGTTTGAGTTTAGTAGGATCGATGGGCCATGCGCTGTCATCTTTACCTGCCCATGGATTATAGAATTGTATGCGGAGATACTTGTTAGCTTCAAGATAGATATCGAGCTTGCTGTTGTCAACCTTTATCTCAGTCGGGCCGGTGGCACCACCGCTGATAGGCTTGATAGTCATCTTAGCGCAGAGATACTTATTGGCAGCGCCAGTGTTGTCATATTCAACGGGGACACCGAACACCACTTCATTATCGTCAGGTGAACATTTCATCACTGTGAACTCACTACCCTTAACCGAAACATTGCCGGCGGTAAGGAGGGTCACTTCCTTTCCAAAGACAATCTTGTTGCCCTTGAGCGTGAATGTGGTAGAAGCACCACCTTCAGCATTTTCAAGCTCCATCTTGCCACCTTTATCGAGTGTGAGAGCGAAATCTTCGCCACCTTCGTAAGCGGGAGCCCAAGTTGAACCGTAACCGTTAATCCATTCCCAAGCACCGTTAGCTGGATTCCACCACATATAGTCGTAAGGTGTTTCTTCGTCGAGAAGATATGTGGTCTGAGTTGCGATATAGGTAGCATTGTCACCAGAGATTGTGAATAATGAAGTTGCGAGGTCGTCGTAAGCAGGCTCCTGTACCGGTTTACCTTCGATCAAGTCGGGACCTTCAGAGGGAAGAATTGAAGGATCATTCTTGAGATCCTCAGAAATGAAGTTCCAGACCAACCACCATGGGCCCTCACTGTTGGTGCGCATTGTGGCAACCTGGAGGAGGTAAGGAGTGCACTCGAGGATGCGGATATCGTTGGTGTAGTTAGAGCAAGTTCCATCCATACCCTTATTATGGAGTGAGTAAGCTCCATCCATGAAGGTAATCATCGGATGCTTGGGATCAGAGACATTAAGGTTGAATTTACCTGTTATATGCTCTTCACCGTCAGCTGTCTTACGCATCATCTCCACAACGCAACCTTTCACCGGGTCGAGTGAAAGAGTCATGTAAGAATCCATATAGGGGTCATCAGCAGGGATTAGCCATGATTGGAAACCGGGGTCCCAGTTGGGAGCCCAATTGCCTGAGCCGAACAATGGTTCGGGATAATCGTCGGGGCTCATGTACATCATGGGCGAAGAGCAGCTACCGATACCGTAATTATTGTTGCAAGGCACCCATTTTTTAGGATTACCATGGCCATTTTCATCGACACCACCGGCGAGATTAGTCCAAATTGCGTCGGAAAGCAGGCCGAAGTTGTTGGAAGTAACTGAAATGGTGTAAGGTTCGCCCCACACTGTTCCAGCCTGTGTCATGACACCGAATGTTACGTCATAGTCACCTGCGAAAGGGAACTGGATGTCGAGTTCCATATTCTGCGACATTCCATTGGGAGTTTTCCAAACGGGAGTACAACCCACAACCAATGATTTCAAGTGAATCGTATTGGGGTCGTTAGCATCGGGCGTAGCGGTAAACGCGATACCCTCAACGAGCTCCTCAGGCGTCGCAATAGGAGCGGCGAGCTCGTGGTCGTCAGGTGAACATGCGGTCGTAGCTGTGAGCATCGCCATTGCAGTCAGTGACAACGAAAATAAATATTTCAATTGTTTTTTCATTGGATAAAATCTGATAAGAGAGATTTTGATAATTTGTTTATGTCTATTGAAAATTCAGTAGTGCAAGAAATCTTGTTATCATCAGGAAGGACTTTGTTAAATATGTGAGTCCCGGGTGCGTTTTCATTGGTTCACGGGCTGACCGTGCTGAATATAAACGCAAAAATCATGCCAAAATTGCATTAAATCACATATTTAACTTTTTTAAGTCTTCTTATATAACTGTTAAGTTAATTTACAAGTATTCTTGAACGCTGAATCTTCACAAATTATTTGCCCCAACCGGGATTCTGTTTGAGTACGCCATTGGAGAGTGTAATCTGATCCTCCGGAATCTGTGAAAGACCCTGAGTAGCCACGATGGTATTCTTGTTATAAGAAACTGTGGTTTCTACACCTCCATTAAACACCTTGCCTGCGGATGCAGCAATAGCATCTGCCGCAACGTTTACACCCTGACGGAGGAGATCCCAGTAACGGTGACCCTCGAATGCAAGTTCACGAGCTCGCTCATCCATGATGTTCTGCTGGTTAACTGCGATATCGTCAAGTCCCACACGTGCGCGAACCTGGTGCATATAATTAGCAGCATTTCCTGAGCCAAGTTCTGCCGCCATAAGCAGCACATCGGCGTAACGCACTATTACCCACTGATTAGCGTTACATTCTTGGAATCCGGCTGTACCGTCAGCGTTTGTTCCCGGGTTACCATTACCATATACAAGTGGAGAATATTTCTTAACTGTGTAACCTGTGTATTCGCGCTGGTCATTGTATGAGCTGTTGAAATCATTGGTTCCGGTGATACCTTCAGCTTCGAGGTCGATTACCGAGGGGGTGTAACGTGGGTCATCCTTGAGATATTTCTCCAAGAAGTATGGAGTCACAGTCGCAGCGCCCCAGCCTTTTCCGTAAGGAGTGAAATTAAGGGAGCGCATGCCCATCATCACCAACCAACGGTTGGAGTCATTATTGCCGCTATAATCCTGGGTAGGTGTGAATTTCTGGGCAAGAATGATTTCCTTGTTGTAGTCACCTGCGTAGGTTGACTTTGAAGTGTCCCATCCATTGCTGTCAGGTATGGGGACGAGCGAGGCCGCCGGCCAAAGGGTCTTAAAGTCAGCCACAAGTCCGTAATTACCGGAATTTATTACATCTTCAACAGCAGCAAGAGCTTCTGCCTTAGTCACTACGCCGGTAGTTACACCCTCTGCATTGGTGAAGCCGGGGTCTTTACCGTAATATCCCGAATAAAATAGGTACGCGCGCGCAAGGATGGACTCTACGGCATACTTGGTAATACGGCCTGACTCACTCTCTGTGAGATTGGCATTAGCCGGAATATTGGCGATTGCGAACTTAAGATCCTCGAATATCGCAGCATATACCTCGGCAGGATCAGCTTGCTCGCGGTTCTCATTAACAGGTTCGATGAACAATGGGATATTACCCCACAGACGCACCATGTCAAAGTAAAGCAACGCGCGAATTGCATGACACTCTCCCATGTAAAGTCCATGGTTAGCTTCGCTTTCCCATGTTATCTGCTCCTCATGTGCAATAAGTTCATTACAACGATACACACCGGCATAATAAACCTTCCAGTCGGTACTAAAAAGCTGCTGATCGCCCGGTGATTTCATCGGGTCGAATGTATCAAGCACCTGATAGCCGAAACCGTCGCCGTTACCGGTACCACCGTAACATTCGTCACTCATAACGGTAGCAGACACATAGATTTGCTTACCGGGATTGGATGAAATCTGACGCCACCCGTCGTAGCAACCAAGGAGCGCTCGCCAAGCATCACCTTCTGTCTTATAGAAGTTCTCGGTATTTGAGTCAGTCTTTGATGTGACATCGAGGAAGCTATCTGAGCATGAGGTCATGCTGAGTGCTCCGACCACACCAAGGGTCAATATATTGAATTTAAATTTATTCATTTGTAATTCTAAATTTTATATGTTCCACAATATTTAGAAAGCAAGGTTAACACCTATCAGATAGGTACGCGGACGCGGGTAGTAACCAAGGTCAACGCCTGACACCCATGCCTGAGTTCCATAACCTATTTCCGGATCCATACCGTCATACTTGGTGAATGTTAAGAGGTTCTGAGCCTGGAAATAGAGGCGGGCGTTGCTACACCATTTCTGGTTGAGAAGAGGAGCGAAATTGTAGCCGAATGTCACGTTAGAGATACGGAGGTAGTCACCGTCCTGAATGTAGAGGTCGGAGAATTGCCAGTTGATATTCTCGTTAGTCACGCGAGGTATTTTGTTAGATGTGCCTTCTCCTGTCCAGCGGTCAAGAATCGCTGAAGTATAGTTGGCCTGCTTGTTACCTTGGTTACGGTAGCTTTGTACGATGTCGAATCCGGCAGCTCCGTTAGCTGTGATGCCGAGGTCGAAATTCTTGTAGTAGAGGTTAATATTGAAACCATAAGTAAATTTGGGCATCCCGTTACCGAGGTCCACTTTATCAGCATCGTTAATCACTCCGTCATGGTTAACATCTACGTATATAACATCTCCGGGCTGCACATTACCTTGAAGTACGCCGTTACCTGCTGAAATCCAGTCGGTAATCTGCTCCTGGTTCTGGAATATACCGGCTGTCTTGTATCCCCAGAAATAACCGATAGGCATACCGTTCTGCGCGCGGTAGAATTCAAGTGAATTGTCATATAGAGTGTTGGAATCGCCATGGATGATACCATCTTCGTTGGGTATTGAGCCGACTTTATTCTTATTATATGCGCCGTTCACACTTACGCTATAAGAGAAGTCGCGTCCGATTACGTCGTTCCAGCTGAGACCGAGTTCCACACCGGTGTTCTTAACATCACCACCGTTGATGAATGGAGCGTCGGTACCCGCTGTTGCAAGGATAGGAGCAACAACGAGCCAGTCCTTGTTGGTCTTCTGATACCAGTCGAAGTTGATACCGAGACGGCTGTCAAAGAGACGGGCATCAAAACCGAAGTCAAGCTGTTCAGATGTTTCCCAAGTTACATCAAGGTTGCCAAGGCGTGAGGGATATGCGCCCCAGTTATTGGCGAGGACTGATGAGTAATCCATGAGAGTACCGTTAGGGCCGAGATACTGTCCGAAGTAGTAATGTGTGTGCTGATTCTTGATAGGTGCTAGATACTGGTAGTTATCAATGTTTTGATTACCTACACGACCCCAGCTGCCGCGGATTTTCAAGAAGCTTAACCATGAGGCTATTGACTCCATGAATTTTTCGTTGGAAATGTTCCAACCTGCAGAAACAGAAGGGAATGTACCGAAACGATGACCGCTGGCGAAGTGTGAAGAACCGTCACGACGCACTGTCACGTTAATCATATATTTCTCCTGCCAGTTCCAACCGAGACGGCCGAAATAGCTGACTGAGCGAGAGTCATCGTGCGGATTACCTGACACGCTGACACCATTTTCACCGACTGTGGAGCCTGTACCGTTGCTAATCCAAGCGTGAGCCCAGTCATCGAAGCCTTCCTTGAGCTTACCCTGACCGCCGCCAAGGTATGTGCCGCTATAGCGGTAACTTTCCATACCGATGAGGGCATTGAACTCATGGTCACCAATGCTGAAATCATAAGTTGCAGTGTTAGTCCATGTCATGCCAAGTGAATGGTTCATATTCTGGCTCACTTTCGTATATTCATTATATGAGTAAGGTGAGAAACGATAAATCGGGCTGAAACTGCGATATTCACTTGTGTTGTATACGGCTCCGAACAATGTGCGAATTTTTAAATTCTTGATAGGCTCAATCTGGGCATAGACGTTGCCGTTGAATGTAGCCTTCTTTGTACGATTGTTGGTTGTTACCATCATGGAGCCATAGGGGTTGCCGTCATACATGTACCAGTCGCTATTGCTGGTGTCGTTGTACTTACCTTCTTCGTTGTACACGGGTGCGAGGGGTGAAACGCCGAATGCGCCACGGAGAGTGTTGTTATACTGGTTACCCACACCGATACCTGTGCTCTTAACGTAGATGAAACTTGCCTGTTCACCAACAGTTACAATGCCGTTAAACAGCTTATGGTCAGAGTTGATACGGAAGTTGTAGCGTGAATAATCAGATACTGACGGACCACCCACGATACCTTCTTGGTTCAAGTAGCCGAGTGAAAGCGCATAAGTAGAAGCGGTGTTACCCCCGGTCACGCCGATGGTGTAGCTTGAAGTCTTGGCATTGTCATGGAACATAGTGTCAATCCAGTCGGTGTCGATGATTTCCTTCTCTCCGGCTGCGTTTGTGCGCCAGATTGATTTCATAGATGCCCAGTCGTAAGGTGCAAGACCACTGTTGAGCTGGCTCTCGTCCATGATAGTCATATACTCATTTGCGTTGAGCATATCCATTTTGCGAGCTACTGTCTGCCAACCGAAGTAACCGTCGAAGGTAACTTTAGCCTTCCCCTCACGCCCCTGCTTGGTGGTGATGAGAACCACACCATTAGCGGCCTGTGCGCCATAGATGGCAGCTGATGCTGCGTCTTTGAGCACATCTATTGATTCAATATCGGCGGGGTTAAGGGTTGAAATGTCACCTCCGACACCGTCAATGAGGTAAAGAGGGGATGCATTACCGATAGTACCGAGACCGCGGATTGTAACCTTCATGCCTGAACCCGGCTGACCTGATTCAGAGGCAATGCTTACACCGGGAAGCTGACCCTGCATAGCCTGCAATGGGCTTGTGGTATTCATTTTTGCAATATCATCACCCTTGATTTGAGCAGTTGCTCCAGTGACAAGTTTCTTCTTCTGAACGCCGTAACCTACCACCACAACTTCGTCGAGGACTTCATTATCGGCGAGTAAAGCTACGTCAATTTTTGAAGAGTTCACCACGATTTCACGTGTCTGGCAACCTACATACGAGAACACCAGAGTGGCTCCGGTCTCTGTTTTGATTGAATAGTTACCATCAATGTCTGTGGTAGCACCGTTTGAGGTTCCTTTGATGAGAATACTGACACCAATCAGCGGTTCTCCATCTGAGGCCTGGGTTACCGTTCCGGTAACGGTCAACTGTTCAGCCGAGGCAACACTGACTCCCGCGAGGAAGCAGAGGGCTATCAGGGCTGAGCGGAAGAGATGCAATGATGATTTGCATCGTCCCATTAGTTTGTTTCCCATTGAATGTAATTTAGTTTAACTGGTTAATATTTAAAGTATTTATTGTTTTCCGCAGTTATTGCTTAAACTTTCATGGAGTTTCAAAATTTTTCAACGTCTCATGGTAGGTTTATTCTTGCTTTACGTATATTAATAATATCACATAGCAAATGTAAAAATATGTATTTATATGACAAAATTATTTTAAAACATTTTCGTCACAAAAGAGAGTTTACAGGGGCATTATTTGTTATATTCATGATGTTTAAATGTTAATGATATAATAGCCAAAACATTAATATTCAATGCGTTTTTATTTGGCATAAATCTAATCGGAAATTTATTAACATCTTTGATTTGCATGATTTGTTAACTTTAACTAAGTTTGTAATCTAATATGACACTTAAATGTTAATACCATGCGCTTTCTCCTATTTCTCATATCACTTTTCACCATTTCTATCGCTTATTCATCGGAGCTTTTCCTTAAGCATCTTGATACCGGTAATGGTTTATCTAACAACAAGATTAACTCTATTTACCGTGACTCGGAAGGATATATTTGGATTGGCACCTCTTCCGGCTTATGCCGTTATGATGGTTACTCCTTCAAAATATATCATCCTGATGTCTCGGAAACCGGTAATGTTAACAGCAATAATATAGAGGAAATCCAGGAGGATGCTAACGGTTCCCTTTGGATTCGCACCAGCGGAGGGTATCTTTTATACGACCCTGACAGAGACATGCTCGCTACTACCGTCACTGATAGGTTGAGGGAATATGGCCTTAACTCCACACCTTCGCTCGTATACATAGATAGTGATAAAGGGATGTGGATATATATATCAGGTGATGGCATATATTATATGGATGGAGATGGAGCTGAAGAGAGGGGACAGAGAGGGGAAAGAGAGGGGAAAGTGTACGGAAAAGGTACGGAAAAGGTACGGAAAGTGTACGGAAAACAAGCGGAAAAAATTGATGAACAGCTGTTTGGAAATACCGTCATTACTGATTTAATAGAAACGCCTTATGGCATCGTTGCCATAGATGACAAAGGCACATTGTCCCTCATTGACCACGAAACAAAAAGGATTGTCACCACTGAAAATCACATAGCCAATCAACTCCTCACGAATCGACCGGTCACTTTTTCATTGATGTTCGACCGTGACAACCTCCTGTGGATTTATAGTTATGAGCAATTGTGGCTTTATGATCTCACTGACCATAAGTGGTTAAGCGACCTTTTGCCCCATCACGGTAAAAACTTGACAATCAAAACATTACACCAGGGCAACAATGGCAAAATATGGATAGGTCGCGACCATCATGGCCTCGAACAAGTAGTGAAAGGAAGTGAGGGAATACGTTTCGAGCCTGTAGCTGATAATTCTGACAAAGAAGTAAACAACACAGTCATAACAATTTACGATGACCCATCATCAACTCTTTGGATTGGCACATATAAAAAAGGCGTATTTTACCACAATCAGAGTGCACATAAATTCTCCCTGTTTTCACTCCCTGATGTAAATTGTATTACGGTCGGGAGTGACGGTACAGAATGGATAGGAACAGATGCGGCCGGACTTTTGAGCCGTGACCCATCTACAGGATCTATTAAACATTACCCGGACCCGGCAGACTATGATAATCCTCCGGCTTTAACATCCCTTCTTGAAACACCTATAGGTGATTTATATATCGGAAGTTATAGCAGAGGTCTTAAACGCCTACATAACAATAAGTTTGAGCATATTAAAACAGGCACAAGGTTAGATAGCACTTATACATGGTCACTCGCACTTTCCGACAATGGTAATAATATTTGGATCGGAACCCTTGGTGCCGGTGTTTTCAATTATAATCCTGTTACTTCTGTCATAAAAGAATATAACCTGAATAATTCCGGTCTTACCTCCGATTATGTCACATCGATTGCCGTCGGTGCAAACTGTGTCGTCTATTTTGGGACCGCTTACGGCGTTAACTCCTATAATCCTACCACTCAGAAAATTTCCTTACTCGATAACGTATATGAAAATAACATTATAGACATCTGTTATGACTCCCGCGGGCTGCTTTGGATAGCAACGGCTGAAACTTTGCAAGTATATGACCCAAATCGCAATCGTGTCCACACGATCAATACTCATCAAAACGATACGCCATCGCTGATTCTTGGCATCCAGGAAGATAAGATGAACAATATGTGGGTCAGCGAAGGGTCCCGGTTGATTCATATAACCCCCGATTTTGACAGCAAAACCGGTGATTTTAATGTCACCATGCAGAGCTACGGCACTGAGGACGGACTTCAGAACAGCGACTTTAATCAACGTTCGTTCGCCATACTTCCTTCCGGTGACATTCTTGTAGGTGGACTATATGGTATCAACCATTTCAATCCCACCAACATCACTTTTAATCGCACTCTCCCCAAGGTTATTTTTTCCAATCTCCACATTGGGAATAAGGAAGTTAGGCCCGGTGAGAAAATCGATGGACACGTCATCATCAACACGGCACTTAACCGATGTCGTAAGATTGACCTGTGGCATGGCAATTCCGATTTCAGCATTGACCTTGCCACAGACAACCATGTACTTCCCGAAAAAAATAGTTACCGGTATAAACTCGAAGGTTTCAACGAAGAATGGAATTCCACCCAACACAATCAAATTACATATACAAATCTCCCAACCGGTAAATATCGTCTGCTTGTAACCGCTTATAACAATGATAAATACCAAAGCATCGAGCCTGCCGTTGTCGAAATCACCGTACATCCTCCTTTTTGGCTTTCTATTTGGGCTAAAATATTGTATTCCATACTGTTCATTCTCGCTGTATACTTAGTTTACCGTCTTATTCAACGCCATGAACGTCGTAAATTCAATGAGAAGCGAAAAGAGGTGGCAAGGCTAAAGCAAGAAGAACTTAACCAAATGAAATTCAAGTTCTTCACCAACGTGAGTCACGACCTCCGAACTCCCCTCACCCTTATAATCTCACCTCTTGAAGCCATGATTAAGGAGACTAATGACGCCTCTAAGCTAAAAACGCTAACTGTAATGCGTAACAACGCCTTACGGCTACTAAACATGGTGAACCAGCTGCTTGATTTCCGTAAGAATGAAGTCACCGGACTCACTCTTCACCCCACTCATGGCGACGTAGCTGCATTCATCAGGAATGTATGTCAATCCTTTGTCTCTCTCTCCGAACGCAACAACATAAGCTTCAACTTCTCATCCTCCGTCGAATCACTGCAGATGAGGTTTGACGAAGACAAACTTTCCAAAATCATCATGAACCTCTTAGGAAATGCGTTCAAATATACCCCTGAGGGTGGACAAGTCGATGTCAATCTGAAGGTTGAGGGTTCAACATTCCTAATCAGCGTGGCTGATACCGGTCCGGGCATCAAGGATGAAAACAAGCAGAAAATTTTTGAACGTTTCTTCCAAGTTGATGATTCCACCGTATATAATGCAATGGGTAATGGAATCGGGTTAAGTCTTGTAAAAGAGTATATTAGTCTTCACAACGGCGATATCAAAGTAATCGACAACTCTGTAAGGGGTTCTATTTTCATTGTTTCTTTGCCTATAGTTCAGGATAAAAAAATTGATACAACTCCGGTCCAACAGGCATCAGAGACCAAAATCTTGCTTTCCGCCGATTCAGAAAAACCTGTTAAACAGCCCATAAAAAAAGACAAGAATGACCAGAAACCTATCGCGCTCGTTGTCGATGACTCCACTGAGATGCTTGATTTCCTTAAAGATGGGTTGCAAAATGACTTCCACGTGATGACAGCCCTAAATGGGAAGGAAGCCCTAAACACAATTTCCACCCTTCGACCCTCTATCATTCTTACCGATATTATGATGCCTGAGATGGATGGAGTGGAACTATGCCGCCAACTTAAAGCTAAACCTGAATTCTCCCCAATACCCATCATCATACTAACGGCCAAGCAAGATACCAGCGATAAAGTGGAAGGACTGACTATCGGCGCCGATGACTACGTAACCAAACCTTTCGACCTTCAGCTTCTTATCCTACGTATGAAACGGCTCATCCAACTGACAAAACGCGGTGTCTCCCGTACACTCATAGACCCCGAACCCGATGATATTACCATCACACCCTATGACGAGCAGCTCGTGGAAAAAGCCGTGAAATACGTTGTCTCAAACATAAAACGTTCTGACCTTTCAGTAGACGAACTCAGTTCTCACCTATGCATGAGCCGCGTACATCTTTACAAGAAGCTCAAAGCTATCACCGGCAAGACCCCAATCGAATTCATCCGCATCCTCCGATTAAAACGAGGTGCCCAAATGCTGCGTGAGAGTCAGCTTAACGTCTCGGAAATAGCCTATCAGGTAGGGTTTAACGCTCCCAAAAATTTCAGCAAATATTTCAAGGAGGAATTCGGCATACTACCTTCAGATTACCAGCAGCGCGAGGAGCATATAACAAATCGCACCCTCTAAGTTAACAAACCACACCCCCGCATATCATAATTTATACCGGTCAGTAAACATTATAAATCCACCCTGAAATTAAAATTTTGCTATCTTTGTAACATACAAAACGCCCACTGCTATTCAAGTACTATCCTTGATTAATTACCCAGTTCACTTTGTCTGTATGGGCCTTAGCGACAATCATATTTACAACATAACAATCTCTTTTAACCATGAAATTTCGATTTCTATCAGCTTCTTTACTGGCTGCTCTAATGGCAGTTTCATGTACGACGGGAAAGTACGAAAAAACCGACAATGGCATAATCGTCAATGTCGCATCTTCAGGGCCAAACACCACTCAAAAGGTGCGCCTGCAAGTTCTTGGCAATAAGATTATCCGTGTCTCCGCCACACCCGACAAGCAATTTGCCAATGAGGAGAGCCTCGTGGTAACCCCCCAAGAAAGCAAACCTGACTACAAAGTGGAGGAATCCGATTCAACCGTTTCGGTGGTAACTCCTGATGTCAAAGCTGTTGTATCACTCTCATCAGGCGACGTTAAATTCTTCGACAAAGAGGGCAAACTAATCGTCTCCGAAGCCGACGGCGGCCGTGAATTCTCCCCCATCAAGGTAGAAGAAACCGATGGCTACACCGTACGTCAGGTATTCGAATCACTTGACGATGAAGAAGGTATATATGGCCTTGGCCAACATCAATCCGACGAATTCAATTACAAAGGTCTTAACGAGGAGCTTTTCCAATACAACACCAAGGTCTCTGTCCCCTTCGTAATATCTACCAACAACTACGGCATACTTTGGGACAGCTATTCGCTATGCCGCTTCGGTAATCCCGACGACTATAGTCAGCTCGGTGAAGTGTTTAAGCTATATGACAAAGATGGCAAAGAAGGCGCGCTCACCGGTTCGTACACACCTGCCAAGTCCGAAACACCGACTATCGTACAGCGTGAAGACTCAATCTACTTCGAGCATCTAATCCGTAAAGAGCTCAAGCATGTGGTCAACCTTCCCCAAGATTTCAATTACTACGGAAGCCACGTGACTTACGAAGGCGAAATAGAGCCACTTGAATCAGGTGAATACAAGTTTATCCTCTACTACTCAGGCTACATGAGTGTGCTAATCGATGGCAAGGAGGTTGTTCCAGAAAGATGGCGCACCGCCTGGAACCCAAACTCCTACAAATTTTCAGTAGAACTTGAAAAAGGCAAACGTGTCCCCATCAAAATCCAATGGGAACCCAACGGCTCGGTAGCTTATTGCGGTCTTCGTGCCTACGCTCCACGTGACAATAAAGAGCAAATGCAGATGAGCTGGTGGGGTGAAATGCAAAGTCAGATTGACTACTATTTCATCTATGGTGATGACATGGACGACGTTATCTCCGGCTATCGCACACTCACCGGCAAAGCTCCCATAATGGCTAAATGGGCCATGGGTTACTGGCAGAGCCGCGAAAAGTATAATACCTCCGACGAGGTTCTCTCTACTCTCGCGGAGTTCCGCAAGCGTAACATCCCCATAGATAACATCGTGATTGACTGGCTACACTGGAAACAAGATTCATGGGGAAGCCACGAATTTGACCGCGACCGTTTCCCGGATCCTAAGGGCATGGTCGACTCTATCCATGACATGCACGGACGAGTTATGATCTCTGTATGGCCTAAATTTTATGTCACCACTGAACATTATAAGGAATTTGACAAGAACGGATGGATGTACAAACTTCCTGTTCAGGACAGCATCCGCGACTGGGTTGGGCCCGGTTATCTTGGTTCTTTCTACGACGCCTACAGCGAAGGAGCACGCAAACTCTTTTGGCAACAGATGGAGGAACACTACTACCCTCTGGGCATCGATGCCTGGTGGATGGATGCTTCTGAACCCAATATCCGCGATTGCACTGATATCCAATATCGCAAAGACTTGATTACCCCTACAGCGTTGGGACCGTCAACTAAATTCTTCAATGCCTACGGTCTAATGAACGCCGACGCTATATACAATGGGCAACGCGGCGTTGACCCCGACAAGCGCGTATTCCTTCTCACTCGCTCTGGTTTCGCAGGCCAACAGCGCTATTCCACAGCTACTTGGAGTGGAGACATCGCAACCCGTTGGGAGGATATGAAAGCCCAAATTTCAGCAGGTCTTAATTTCGCTGCTTCCGGTATTCCTTACTGGACAATGGACATCGGCGGCTTCTGCGTTGAAGACCGATACGTAAAGGGCGCAGCAGAATTTGCGAAAACCGGCACAGAGACTCCTGACATGAAAGAATGGCGTGAACTTAACACCCGATGGTATCAGTTTGGAGCGTTTGCCCCACTCTTCCGTGCTCACGGTCAGTGGCCCTACCGTGAAATCTTCAACATTGCACCGGAAAATCATCCGGCTTACAAATCTGTGGTCTACTATACCAATCTCCGTTACGACCTAATGCCCTATATTTACTCGCTTGCAGGCATGACATACTTCGATGACTATACCATCATGCGTCCGCTCGTAATGGACTTCACCGCTGACAAGGCAACACGTAATATCGGCGATGAATATATGTTTGGTCCGGCATTCCTTGTAGCCCCGGTTTATACCTACGGAGCCACCTCCCGTGAAGTTTATTTCCCTGCCGGGGCACTTTGGTACAACTTCTATAACGGTAAAATAACGGACGGTGGTCAGACCCTCAAAGTCGAAGCCCCCTATGAAAGGATGCCCCTATATGTCCGCTCAGGCTCAATCGTGCCATTCGGACCGGCAATGCAATGGAGCGACGAAAAACCGGCAGAGGAAATCAACCTTTACGTTTATGCCGGCGAGAACGGCCAATTCACTCTCTATGAGGATGAAAACGTAAACTACAACTACGAAAAAGGTCAATATGCCACAATTCCATTCACCTACAACGACTCTGAGAGCACTCTAACTATAGGTGAACGCAAGGGTGAATTTCCCGGCATGCTTAAGAGCCGCAAGTTTAACATTGTGAAGGTTTCAAAAGAGAATCCCATTGGCTACAATCGTGACAACAAGGGTACTCTCGTAACCTACGATGGAACTTCCCAGACTGTGAAAATCTAACTCTACACAATAGCTATGATTTCTAAGGAAAGATTGATTTTATTGGCTTGCCTCGCCTTCATAGGCGTGGCAGCCAATTTTCTTGTTTCAGCATCCGACAGTCGCGCTCTTCCTTTCAACGATGGTTGGAGATTTGTCCTCTCCGACAGCAAGGAGTATTCCAATCCCGACTTCAATGACACCTCATGGCGCAAGCTGAGCCTTCCCCATGACTGGGCCATCGAAGGTGATTTCAGCAAGGACAATCCGTCAGGTACCGGCGGAGGAGCACTTCCCGGCGGTGTGGGGTGGTATCGCAAAACGTTCACACTCCCCCCTGAACAGAAGGACAAGGAACTGTATATCGATTTTGACGGAGCCTACATGAATTCCACTGTTTACATTAACGGTCATGAGCTTGGCACCCGTCCCTACGGATATGCATCGTTCAGCTATGACATGACTCCTTATCTCAACCGCGAGGGAGATAATGTGATAGCAGTGCGTGTTGATAATGCCGAACAACCTAATTCTCGCTGGTATAGCGGCTGCGGTATCTATCGAAACGTGTGGATTCGCGCTCTTAATCCGGTGCATATACCACTGTGGGGCCAGCAAATCACCACCGATGTCTCAGACCACCAAGCCAAAATCAGCATTGCAACTGACATTGTGAGCAAATCATCAAAGTCTCAACAGGTTAGCGTATATTCGTCTGTTATCGATAATAACGGTAAAATGATAGCTAAAACCGCATCCGAAGTGCTAAAACTCACAAAAAGACAGAATAAGGTTGTGGCAAAGGGCTCGGTTAAGATTACCAATCCACATCTTTGGAGCACCGAAGACCCATATCTTTATACCGTTATGACATTCGTTTCCGATGTTAAAACCGGCGAATTGCTTGACACC
This sequence comes from Duncaniella sp., assembly GCA_023664955.1. Classification (GTDB taxonomy): domain Bacteria; phylum Bacteroidota; class Bacteroidia; order Bacteroidales; family Muribaculaceae; genus Duncaniella. The sequence goes on along the minus strand of JAMPEV010000001.1, from coordinate 351,705 downwards.
TACTCCTCCACAACAGGTCTGCGATATTTCAATTTCGACGCTGAGAAAGGCTTCACCCTCAATGGTAAACCAATGAAAATCAAGGGAGTGTGTATGCATCATGACCTCGGGGCTCTTGGTGCAGCTGTCAATACCCGCGCCATCCAGCGACAACTTGAAATAATGAAAGAGATGGGAGTAAATGCCTATCGTGCCACACATAATCCCCCTGCGCCAGAGGTACTTGACCTTTGCGACCGCATGGGCATCCTGGTGATGGATGAGCCGTTTGACATGTGGAGGAAGAAGAAAACCGCCCACGACTACGCCCGCTATTTCCCGGAATGGCACGAAAAGGATCTCACCGACCTTATAGTACGCGATCGTAACCATCCATCAATCATAATGTGGAGTATTGGTAATGAGGTACTTGAACAATGGAGTGATGCTAACGCCGACACTCTTTCGCTTGAACAAGCAAATCTCATCCTCAACTTCGGACACAGCAAGGATATGCTTGCATCGGAAGAAGGCGAACTGAGCGTTAATTCGCTACTTACCCGCAAACTATACGACATGGTCCACCACCTCGACCCGGCTCGTCCGATTACCGCCGGATGCAATGAAGCCAATCCCGGCAACCACCTTTTCCGCGCCGGTGTGCTCGATGTGATCGGCTATAACTATCAGGATAAATATTTCGATTCAGTACCTAAATGGTTTCCTGGCAAGCCTTTCGTTATCACCGAAGGGGTTTCAGCACTGCAAACTCGCGGATACTACCGAATGCCCTCTGATACGATGTACATTTGGCCAAAACGCTGGGATATTCCATTCTTTGAGGAGAGTTTCTCATGCTCATCATACGATAATTGCCACGTGCCATGGGGCACCACCCACGAAGAGACACTGCGCAGAGTGGACGGAAACGATTACATTTCAGGAGAGTTCATCTGGACCGGATTTGACTATCTCGGCGAGCCAACTCCATTCGGATGGCCTGCACGTAGCTCCTACTTCGGAATTGTTGATCTTGCCGGTATCCCTAAGGATGTATATTATATGTATCAATCACAATGGCGTCCTGACAAGAATGTGCTTCACCTGTTCCCCCACTGGAATTGGGAAAATGGTCAAGAAATTGATATGTGGGCATACTACAACAATGCCGACGAGGTTGAACTCTTCATCAACGGGGAATCGCAGGGTGTGCGTTCCAAGAAACCCGGCGAGTATCACGTGATGTGGCGAGTGAATTTCGAGCCCGGCACCGTGAAAGCTGTCAGCCGCAAGAATGGTGAAATCGTAGCCACTCAGGAAATTCACACAGCCGGAGAACCATATGCTATTCACCTCACACCTGACCGCACTGAAATCATTGCTGACGGTCGCGACCTAAGCTATCTACTCGTTGAGATTATCGACAAGAATGGCAATCTCTGTCCATGGGCTGAAAATCTTGTGAACTTTGAAGTTAAAGGGGCCGGAGTCAATGCCGGAGTCGATAATGGTTCGCCGATTTCTCTAGAACGATTCAAGGATAACAAACGCAAAGCCTTCTACGGTAAAGCGATGCTTATCGTCCAAAATGACGGCAACGAAGGACCAATCACCGTCACTGCCACATCCGATGGACTTAAGCCCTACACAGCCACAGTAAACGCATATAAATAATTAATACTCAATCCTAAACATACCAACAAAACGATGAATTTAAAATTATCATTCTTCACAGTTTCATTGGCATTGGCTGCGACATCAGCATTTGCAGCCAAGCAAGCACCTGCATATCAGGATGAAAGTCGTCCCATGGACGAGCGTGTCGAGGATGCTCTTTCCAGGATGACCCTTCGTGAAAAAATCGCGATGGTTCATGCCGAAGGAAAGTTTGCATCTCCCGGCGTACCTCGCCTCGGTATACCTGACCTATGGATGAGCGACGGCCCCCACGGTGTGCGCGCAGAAATCAATTGGAACGACTGGGGGTACTCTCACCGCACCAACGACTCAATCACTGCGTTCCCAGCACTGACAGCACTTGCCGCCACATGGAATCCGGAACTATCGTTTGACTACGGTAATGCACTTGGCGAAGAAGCACTTTATCGTGAAAAGGATGTGATGCTCGGTCCGGGTGTGAACATATATCGCACACCTCTCAACGGTAGAAATTTTGAATACATGGGCGAAGATCCTTTCCTTGCCGGCGAGCTTGTGGTTCCTTATATCAAAGGAATGCAGCAGAATGGCGTAGCGGCATGCGTGAAACATTTCGCACTTAACAACCAGGAGAAATGGCGCGGACACATTGACGTATATCCAACCGAACGAGCTCTTAACGAAATATATCTCCCGGCGTTTAAACGAGCCGTAGAGGATGGCGAAGCATGGTCAATCATGGGAGCTTACAATAAAATCCGCGGTCAGCATGCGTGTCATAATGATACCCTCCTCAACAAGATACTTAAGGATGACTGGAACTTCGACGGTGTGGTAATCACTGACTGGGGTGGTGCCCACGACACCAAAGAAGCCGCTCTTAACGGTCTCGACCTTGAAATGGGCTCTTATACCAATGGACTTACTTCAGAGAGCGAATTTACCACAGACGACTATTACATGGCCAACCCCTATATGAATATGCTCCTAAAGGGAGAATTGCCAATGTCGACATTAGATGACAAAGTGCGTAGACTGTTGAAACTCAATTTCCGCACTGCCATGAACCGTCAGAAGCCACTCGGCTCAGTTGCTTCGCCCGAACACTATGCAGTAGCTGAGGCAATTGGCAATGAGGCGATTGTACTTCTTAAAAATCAACCGGTCAGCAAGAAAGGTACTCCCCTACTCCCCATACAGGCCGATAAGTATAGCAAAATTCTCGTGGTTGGCGATAATGCCACTCGTAATCTAATGGCCGGTGGCGGGTCGAGTGAACTTAAGCCAAAGGATATTGTGACCCCTCTTGCAGCTCTAAAAGCTACCTATGGCGACAAGATTGAATACGCCCAGGGTTATGTTGCCGGTCGCCCGATGTATGGTCATGCTGACGGGATTCCCCAACACACCGTTGATTCACTTCGTACTCAAGCAGTTGCGATGGCCAAGGATGCAGGATTAGTGGTGTTTATCGGTGGCCTTAACAAGAATCATTTCCAGGATTGCGAAGGCGGTGACCGTCTCGAATACGCCCTTCCCTTCGGCCAGCCGGAACTAATTACCGAACTTCAGGCTGTTAATCCTAACATTGTGGTGGTGCTACTTTCAGGTAATGCAGTAGAAATGCCCTGGGCCTCTAAAATCCCGGCTATTGTCGAAGGATGGTATCTGGGCTCAATGGCCGGTAATTCAATCGCTGCGGTGCTTAGCGGCAATGTTAACCCATCCGGTAAATTGCCATTCTCATTCCCTGTCAAGCTCGAAGACAATGCGGCACATCACTTCGGTGAAATTTCATATCCGGGTGATTCTATCAAGCAGGAATATCTTGAGGACGTATTAGTTGGTTATCGTTGGCATGACACTAAGAACATTCCTGCAATGTATCCATTTGGTCACGGTTTGAGCTATACAACTTTTGAATATGGCAAACCGGTTGCATCGGCCAAGAATATCGCATCAGGTGAGTCATTGACCATAACCATTCCGGTTAAGAACACCGGTGCAGTTGAGGGGAAAGAGACAGTCCAGCTCTACATTGGTGACGAACAAGCATCTGTTTTGCGCCCAATTAAGGAACTTAAGGGCTTTCAAAAGGTCAATCTCGCACCCGGCATGGAAGAAACAGTCACATTCACCATCAATCCGACTGACCTGATGTTCTTCGATGACAAAACCCGTGAATGGACAGCCGAACCGGGCAAATTCCGCGCCTACATCGGCTCCTCCTCAACCGACATCCGCGCCACAGTGCCTTTCGAGCTCAAGTAACCATTATTCATTGTGGATTAATCTTCATTAGAATTTGAATAGCTAAACAATATAGTCCAAGTTATTAATCTAACTAATTGACTTAAAGGAAACGCCAGCTGCTACTCTCACAGCTGGCGTTTTCGTATAATATATTCGTCAGGATAAGTATATTTTGAAACAATATGTCGGTGTTTGCTGTTGGCAATCACTACAACTGTAATTGTCACACTTAATTTATGCGCCTTACTGCATTGTCTTTATCAAATGGTTACCGGGGCGGTTTTTGAGGGGTGTGGCAGCGAAGAGGCCGGTGGTTTCGGAAGTGTAACTTAAGAAGTATCGTTCTTGAGCCATGAAGTCGAGGCGGAACGAGGCAGTATCAATCATTTCATCGTCATCTCCGTTCTGGTATGATAATTTAATATCGTCACGTATAGTAGCAGATTCCATTGTCGGCCCGGGCTGGCCTTCAACAATTCTTTCTTTTATTTTCACATCGAATCCGACCACAGTAACAGCAAGGCTTACGGCTCCTGATAACGAGACACCTTCCACCCCGTAACGGCGAAGTAAAACAGAGCCGTCTTCATTACAAATTAGCTCTATCATCGGCGAAATATGCTTATCCTCCTTGGTCAATACACCCGCAATGAGATATTGGCGTGCAGGCCCATGAGCACCGTTTTTGGCAGAGTATGCAACAATAGCCGCAGCTATCACAGCGGCTATTACATAGAACTCCACCGATTGAAACATAGATATAAGTATCATATTCAAAATTATAGTCACAAAAATCATCTCTAAAAAATTATGGTAAAATATACTTGAAAAGTGTTCCTACCTCATTCTCGTTTTCTCTGCAAATTTAGCAAACATTATTCAATCTTGTCGTGTTAAGTATACAAAGTAAACATCGTAATTCAACTCTTTTATTTATGTTAGTTTCAATTATACCAACCCACAAAGTGGCCCAATTGCTCTTAGTAAACATACATAAGCTCCTCGACTTCTTAGGTCTTGAAAAAGAGAAAGGTCTTGAGGATGCGATTTACATAGGCATAATCGTAGTCCTGGCACTCTTCTTAGGCTGGGTGGCCCGATGGTTAATTCTTTATTGCGCCAAGAAGATAATGATGATACGTGACAGCTCTCTTACCAAGGAACTTATGGATCATCACGTTTTGGTTAGGTGTAGCCATGTGATTCCACCATTGGTAATGTTAGCGTTGCTTCCTTTCGCCTTCACATCTGACAATACCTTTAAGGATATCGTATTTAAAGTTCTACTCATCTATACATCCATAGTGATATGCATGGCACTTTGCAAGATAGCTTCATTTATATGGATGCGATTCGACGAAAAGCGCAACACTAAAAATCTACCACTCAAAGGGATAATGGACACCGTGGTTGGCATACTTTGGGTAATTACAATTATAATATGTGTGTCAATCTTAGTAGACAAATCGCCTGTCACCCTTCTCACGGGACTTGGAGCATTTGCAGCTGTGCTGATGTTGGTGTTCAAGGACAGCATATTAGGGCTCGTGGCAGGTATGCAATTATCGCAAAACGACATGCTCCGTGTGGGTGACTGGATTGTGGTGCCTTCCACAATAGCCAACGGCATAGTGATTGACGTTTCGCTAACCTCTGTAAAAGTACAGAATTTCGACAATACAATAGTCACGCTCCCACCTTACTCACTCATCTCCTCCTCATTTCAGAACTGGCGCGGAATGACCAACAGCGGCTGCCGTCAGATTGCACGGAGTGTGATATTCGATTCTGACACCATCAGCACGGCAACTCCGGAACTAATCGATAAAATATGCAATCAGTTCCCTATCGTTAAGCCATACGTAGACAAGCTTAAAAGCGAAGGTAAAATGATTTACGACCCGGGAATCGCCGTGGTCAACGGTTCATTGGAAACGAATCTCGGTCTCTTCCGTATCTACATGTGCCAGTGGCTAATAAATAACCCGGCTATCACTGATGAGGAGCAGATACTCGTGCGCGTTATGACACCAACCGGCGAAGGCATTCCACTGCAGTTATGGTGCTACACCGCTACTACACAGTGGACAGCGTATGAAGCAATCCAAAGTGCGATTTTCGAGCATTTAATCGCCGTAGCTCCCTCGTTCGGGCTCCGCCTCTTCAACGATCCTTCAGGAACAGATGTGACCAACATACAGATTAAGAACATGGATACATCATCGCATCCCGTCAATATCCAACCGTCCTCACCGACAACAAAAACTATAAATACCGCGCCATCTTCATCACAGAAACCGGCATCGGAATCTCCACAAGCATGATGACACGTATTACCTATGGGATGCCTTGTAATAAAGCACCACGGCAATGATGGAATAAAGGATATTCGGAATCCACATGGCCACCATAGGCGAAGTATAACCGGAGATGGCAAACGTTGACGTGACAGTCATAAACAGGATGTAACTGAAGCTCAACACCAAGCCGATACCGATATTCAGTCCCATGCCACCCTTCACCTTGCGTGAAGAAAGCGACATACCTATCACCGTGAGGATGAAAGCGGCAGCCGTCATGGCATATCGTCGATGATTCTCAATCTCGAAGGATTTAATATTTGCCACTCCCCTCTCCTTTTGGCGCGAGATATACTCACGAAGCGCGGGGGAGGTCATAGTCTCATGGTCATCCTTGGAAATCAGGAAATCGCGCGGCTCAATGGGAATGACAGTGTCAAGTCGCGAGCCTCGAGTTATTTTCTCCCTTTGACCATCGAAATCGCGAATCATATAATCGCGTACGGTCCAATTGTGGAGAGTGTCCCATCGGATTGACTGTGCAGTGAGGCGCGACACAAGTTTCTTATTCTCAAATGATTCGAGCGAGAACTTATAGCCCACCTTCTGAATGTTATCATAACGTGACATATAGGCAATCTCACCTTTCGCCACCTGTAGCTGGATATTTGCGCCATAATCCACACGCTTGTTTCGCACGTAGGTGTTAGTGTAATCTATTCGTTTGACGTTGGCAGGAGGGATTATATATGCACTCAGAAGGTAAGTTACCACCGCTATCACAGTCGCACTCATCATGTATGGACGTAAAAGCCTCTGATAGCTCATTCCGGTGGATAGCATTGCGATAATCTCTGAATTATCAGCTAACTTAGAAGTAAAGAAGATTACCGCGATAAAAGTGAACAGCGGGCTGAACTGATTGGCGAAATATGGAAGAAAATTAAGAAAATAGTCAAAGATAGTGGCTTTGAGTGGCGCTTTCAGGAAGGCATCAAGCTTCTCATTGATGTCAAACATGATTGTGATAGCCAAAATCAAGGCAATCGCAAACACGTAAGTACCCAAAAACTTCTTTATTATGTACCAATCAAGAATTTTCATAAACGTCGGGTGACAGATTCAATCATTTCAGTTTTCCACTGCTTGAAATCACCTGCAATTATATGCTTACGAGCCTCACCCACAAGCCATAAATAGAAGGCGAGATTATGAATCGAGGCGATCTGCATGGCAAGAATTTCATCAGCGATGAAGAGATGCCGGAGATAAGCCTTGGAGTATACGTGGTCAACATAGCTTGGGCCATCCTCCTGAATCGGAGAAAAGTCATCAGCCCACTTCTTATTGCGCATGTTCATTACTCCGTGGCGAGTGAAAAGCATTCCGTTACGTCCGTTTCGGGTAGGCATCACGCAGTCCATCATGTCGACACCGCGGTCAATGGCTTCGAGAATGTTGGCCGGAGTTCCAACACCCATCAGGTAACGAGGCTTATCGGCAGGAAGTATCTCATTAACCACTTCAATCATCTCGTACATTACTTCAGTGGGTTCGCCCACGGCCAGACCACCGATAGCATTACCAGCCGCGCCTAAATCAGCCACATGCTTAGCGGCATCCCTGCGGAGGTCAGGATACACCACGCCCTGCACAATGGGGAAATAAGCTTGGCTATAGCCATACTTACCCTCTGTCTCCTTGTACCGTTTCCATCCTCTCTCAAGCCAACGCTGAGTAAGTCCGAGCGACTTGCGCGCATAGGTATAATCAGCCGTGCCGGGAGGACATTCGTCAAGAGCCATCATAATGTCGGCACCGATGCTACGCTCAATATCTACCACATTCTCAGGGGTGAAAAGATGCTTTGAGCCATCGATGTGGGAACGGAAATGCGCCCCCTCCTCTGTGAGTTTACGATTGGAAGAAAGAGAGAACACCTGGAAGCCACCGCTGTCAGTGAGAATCGGACGTTTCCAGCCATTAAATTTATGCAAGCCACCGGCTTTTTCAAGGATGTCTATACCCGGACGCAGATATAGATGGTAAGTGTTGCCAAGGATAATCTGAGCCTTAATATCATCGCGGAGCTCATGCTGATGTACAGCCTTGACGCTACCAAGCGTACCGACCGGCATGAAAATCGGGGTCTCGATGGTGCCGTGGTCAGTGGTAATTAAACCGGCACGGGCATCGGTACCCGGGGCAGTGGCGAGAAGTTCAAAATCCATAACTTATCCTAAGTGGAGCTACACAAGAGACACGGAGAACATCACGGACGTACCTCATAGAAAGGTATATCCACGAGTTTAAGATTAAATACGAGGGTGGAATACGGCTTGATAATGCCGGTTGATGACGAGCCGTAACCCATATTGTAGGGAACAACGATTTCTACGCTATCGCCCACATTCATGTTCACAAGAGCAATTTGCCAACCCTGAATCAGACCGGTGATATCGGTGCGGAAGATGCTATCGCCATTGGTGCGTAAATTGTAGGAAGAGTCAAAAGGCTCACCATTATAAAGCCTGCCAATGTACTTCACATCGACTGTGGAGGTCAAGAGTGGCGAAAGGTTGCCGGCAGTGAGCTTACGGTCGTTGAGGTAGCGGATGAGAATCTGAGCCGAATTGTTCCAAGTGGGAATAAGGGTCTGGTAGTAATTACCTTGCGGAGTCATAAGATATTTCTGCTCATAGAAGAAATTATCGTTAGCTTCACGCCATTCCTCATAGGCCTCCCACGTTGATTCATTATCATCGCTATTGCAAGCGACAAAAGCCACAAAGCCAAATAGCAAAAAGAAAAACGCCTTAATAGAATGTTTCATAAAATTTTAGATCACAAGAGAATGTGCGGGGATGAATCCCGAGATAGTATAAAACTGTATTAATCCTTCCGGGTATGGGACTTGACAAATCTCCTCCACGGAAGGACTTGATACATTGAAATCAGAATTTCACTTCCGGGGCACGCTGGGCTGCCTCATCAGCCTTGAACTGCGGCTCCGAGGTGAAGCCAAACCAGCCTGCGTAGATGTTGGTAGGGAATTTCTTGATAGAAGTGTTATATGTAGCAACCGCCTGAGTGTAGCGTGTACGAGCTGTTGCGATACGGTTTTCAGTACCTTCAAGCTGCACCTGGAGATCGCGGAAATTCTCATTGGCCTTCAAATCAGGATAAGCCTCAGAAACAGCAAGGAGCGACTTGAGTGCGCCGGTTAGATTGTTCTGCGCCTGTTGGAATTTGGCAAGAGTCTCCTCATTGAGGTCCTCAGCGTTGATGTTGATAGATGTCGCAGCCGCACGAGCCTCTGTCACCTTTTCAAGAGTCTCGCTTTCGTGTGTAGCATACCCCTTAACAGTATTGACAAGGTTAGGAATCAAGTCGGCTCGACGCTGATACTGGTTCTGGACTTCAGCCCAAGCCTGCTCCACACCTTGCTTCTCCTCCACGAGGGAATTGTAGTTGCAAGATGACAGCATAGGGAGCATTAGAGCAACGAGGATAAACAGTCTAAAGTACTTCATAATTTAATATTTGTTAGTTTGTAACAGATATTTGGCACTCATTAACCCAACTTTCGCAGAAGAGCGTTAAGAGACACCTCTTTATGAATAATGGAATGAAGGTCATCAATGTTCACGCGAGTTTGATTCATCGAGTCGCGCTCACGCAAGGTGACGGTGTTATCCTCAAGGGTCTGATGGTCGACAGTGATACAGAATGGAGTACCGATGGCATCCTGACGGCGATAACGCTTACCGATTGAATCCTTCTCCTCGTAGTGGGTAGCGAAGTCAAACTTAAGTTCGTTGACAATTTCACGAGCCTTGTCGGGTAGGCCGTCCTTACGCACGAGAGGCATTACGGCACACTTCACCGGGGCAAGGGGAGCCGGGAGGTGGAGAACCACACGCTTGTCGCCACCTTCGAGTTCCTGCTCCTCGTAAGAAGAACATAGCACGGAGAGCACCATGCGGTCAACGCCGATAGAAGTTTCGATGACATAGGGTGTATAGCTTTCATTAAGCTCAGGGTCAAAGTATTGAATCTTCTTACCTGAGAATTTCTCATGCTGAGAAAGGTCGAAATTTGTGCGAGAGTGGATACCCTCCACCTCCTTGAAACCGAAGGGCATTTGGAACTCTATGTCAGTAGCCGCATTGGCATAGTGAGCAAGTTTTTCGTGGTCATGGTAGCGATACTTCTCATCACCAAGACCGAGAGCCTTGTGCCAACGCAGGCGGAACTCTTTCCATTTGTTAAACCATTCCATCTCAGAGCCGGGGCGAACGAAAAATTGCATTTCCATTTGCTCAAACTCTCTCATACGGAAAATGAACTGGCGTGCCACAATTTCGTTACGGAACGCCTTACCAATCTGGGCGATACCGAAGGGGATACGCATACGACCGGTCTTTTGGACATTGAGGTAGTTTACGAAGATACCCTGTGCAGTTTCGGGACGGAGGTAGACGGTCATTGCACCATCGGCTGTCGAGCCCATCTCAGTCTTGAACATGAGGTTGAATTGGCGCACTTCAGTCCAGTTCTTAGTTCCGGATATTGGACAAACGATTTCCTCATCGATGATAATCTGACGAAGTTCGTCGAGGTTTCCATCATTCATCGCTTTTGCAAAACGTTCGTGGAGAGCATCGCGCTTAGCCTGGTGTTCGAGGACGCGAGGATTAGTCTGGCGGAACATAGCCTCGTCGAAGCTATCGCCGAAACGCTTGGCAGCCTTTGCGACCTCCTTGTCAATTTTCTCGTCAATCTTAGCGATTTGGTCCTCGATAAGCACATCGGCACGATAACGTTTCTTCGAATCCTTATTGTCAATCAAGGGGTCATTGAAAGCATCGACGTGGCCTGAAGCTTTCCAGATGGTGGGGTGCATGAAAATCGCGGAGTCGATTCCGACTATATTCTCGTGGAGCAGAGTCATAGAGTCCCACCAATAACGCTTGATGTTGTTTTTAAGCTCCACGCCATTCTGTCCATAGTCATATACGGCAGAAAGGCCGTCGTATATTTCGCTTGATTGAAACACGAAGCCATACTCCTTAGCGTGGCTCACGATTTTCTTGAAAACGTCTTCTTGAGTTGCCATTTATTTTCGTATTTTACCAAATATTTAGGTCATTAATTTCGAACAATACGAACATCCATGTCCGCTATCCGTTACATTTAAGACGCAAAATTAGTAATTTTTTCTCAATGAATTGATTTAAGTTAAGATTAAATCATCTTTGCTCAATTTTAAAAATGTTAAAAGTAAAAAAGCGTAGGTGGTTTAGGCAATAAAAGTAAGCGTATGACATGGGAATGCGTGCCAAAAAGTAAAAAATATTTAATAAATCGCTCGCAATTGCTAAAAAATACTTATATTTGCAAAAATATATGACATGATGAAATCAAAAATAAACATACTGCTTATACTATCAGGTCTTATGATAGGACTATGGACTATCGTGGCATGTTCGTCGAAGCCTACAGAGAGCAAGATTGTGACCGTCAGCATAGAGCCCCAGAAATTCCTTCTCGAGAAAATAGTGGGTGACCGTGCGGAGGTGAGATGTCTATTGGCGAATGGGGCAAACCCCGAGACCTACGACCCTTCGGTGACTCACCTTATGAATCTGCAGAAGTCAATGGGGTATCTAAGAATGGGGAATATCGGATTTGAGGCTGCTCTTTTGGACAAAATCCGTCAAGCTAATCCGGAACTTCCGATCTTCAACACCTCTGAGGGTATAGAACCTATACGCGGCACTCATAGCCATGACGGCATAGTTGACATTGATGCCGTTGATCCACATACATGGAGTTCGGTTAAGAATGCGAAAATCATACTCAAAAACATGCTTGCGGCGATGGTGAAAATAGATCCTGACCATAAGGAATATTACCAAAAGAACCATGACGCATACGCACAACACCTTGATTCTCTTGACAATGCGATTGCGTCAAAACTCGTCACGAAAAAAGGAGCCGCTTTCATGGTGTGGCATCCATCGTTGAGCTACTTTGCACGCGACTACGAGTTGGAGCAGATCGTGATGGGAAATGCCGAGCACAAGGACCTCGCGCTTGGCAATCTGAAAGAGGTGATTGACCACTCTAACAAGCATCAAGCTAAAATATTCTTCACGCAGAAGGATTTTGATAGCCGCCAGGTCAATGCGATAAATGCTCAAATCGGGGCTAAAGAGATAAGCATCAACCCGTTGGCTTATGATTGGGAGACGGAAATAAGCGCAATGGCCGATTCAATCGCTGCAAACTGATAAAATATCCGCCATGGATCATAATGGGACAGTCATGGAAACTATAATCTCACTCAAGGAGATTTCCAAAGTATGGGATCATAAAAAAGTGCTTGATGACATTAATTTCGATGTTCATCGCGGGGATTTCATCGCCATAACCGGGCCTAACGGCGGTGGGAAAACAACACTACTACGCATACTTCTGCGCCTTCTTAAACCGACCTCCGGCATTGTTGAGTATTTACGTGACGGTCAAACAGTGAAAAACCTTCCCATTGGGTATCTACCGCAGAAAAACATGATTGATTCCCACTTCCCGATTGACGTAGAAGAGGTGATAACTTCCGGGCTAATCGGCACCAGATTGACCAATGAAGAGAAAAGAGAAAGGGTTGAGGAGGTGACTCGTCTCATGGGACTCACTGAGCATGCGAGGAAAAGTATAGGAACTCTGTCGGGAGGACAGCTGCAACGCGCCTTACTTGGACGTGCAATAATCTCGCGGCCGGAGGTGCTCGTGCTTGACGAGCCTTTGAGCTACGTGGACAAGCGGTTTGAACACTACATCTACAATCTCATGGAAAAATTGTCAGAGACTACCACTTTGCTTCTCGTGTCGCATGAAATGTCGACGATTTCCGGCATGGCGAACCGACATCTCATTATCGATCACACACTGCACGAATGCCACTCCGCCCACCACTACGTTCATTACGACTGTGAGGAGTGACCAGATAACAAAAAAGGTCGATACTGGTTTTCTGAATACATATCGTAGCCACTCTAACAAAAGTGGTAGAGGGTGTAAGGGATTTTTATTTAGAACCGGCATGGTGGGTTCAATTTGGACGCGCCGGGGACACGTCCCTCTTCGAGAAGGAATTTGTTAATAGTACTATGATTTGGCAACCCCGATCGGAGTGGACGCTCCATGGAGCGTCCCTACGAGAAGAGGATTTTAGATGCAATGATAAGGGTTGAAAGATAGAGGGGCAGTGCGATTAGATACGGAAAATAAAATTGGAAGGCAAAATAAAAGAATCAGAGGTCGAGTTTGTGGCCCATGCGCTGTTTTTTGGTTTCCATATAACGGCGGTTGAAGGGATTGGGTGCGATTTCAATTTGCACATTTTCGACCACTTCGAGACCGTAGCCTTCGAGACCGATGCGCTTCACAGGATTATTGGTGATAAGTCGCATCTTTTCAATGCCCAGAAGATGTAGAATCTGTGCGCCCACGCCATAGTCACGCTCATCAGCCTTGTGACCGAGGTGAAGATTAGCATCAACAGTGTCAAGACCCTCTTCTTGAAGTTTATACGCACGAATTTTATCCATCAGACCGATACCTCGTCCTTCCTGGTTGAGATATACGATGGCACCCTTACCCTCCTTTTCAATCATCTGCATAGCTTTGTGGAGCTGCTCGCCGCAATCGCAACGCATAGATCCGAAAATATCACCGGTAGCACATGAAGAGTGAACACGGACAAGCACAGGTTCGCCGGGATTAATATCCCCCTTAATCAATGCTATGTGTTCCAATCCGTTACTCTTCTGACGGAAAGGAATCAAGCGGAAATGGCCATATGCGGTGGGCATATCCACTTCCACACCTTGCTCCACGAGCGATTCCTCACGAAGCCTATATGCCACTAAATCAGCTATTGAAATAAGTTTCAAGCCCCATTCATCAGCCTTTTTGCGAAGTTGGGGCAATCGAGCCATTGTACCATCCTCATTTAGAATTTCTATAAGAGCAGCTGCCGGACGGAGACCGGCGAGGCGGGCAAGGTCGATTGCAGCCTCAGTGTGACCGGTGCGACGTAGCACGCCGGCATCCTGTGCATACAAGGGATGAACATGACCGGGACGGCCGAAGTCCTCAGGCTTGAATTCGAGATTACCGAGAGCACGGATGGTAGCAGCACGATCGTGAGCTGAAACACCTGTAGTGCAGCCGGGGAGGAGATCAACAGTCACAGTGAAAGGAGTGCCAAGCATCGAAGTGTTTTCCTGGACTTGGTGATCAAGCTTAAGTTCGTGACAACGTGAAATAGTGAGTGGAGCGCAAAGTTCGCCGCGAGCATTGGTAATCATAAAGTTTACATGGTCAGGAGTGACCATTTCACCGGCCATAATTAGATCTCCTTCATTTTCACGGTCCTCATCATCAACCACAATCACGAATTTACCTTGGCGGAAGTCCTCGATTGCTTCCTCTATAGTATTTAATTTAATATCACTCATAATATTAATAAGTTTGGATATCGATTAGGGAACATCAGCAAAATTGTGGGATATAACCTGCGTGATATCTACTAATTACCTTCACGATTTATTAAATTAATCAATTCATCAGACACTTTATTAACAGTGGAAAGTTCATCGCGCAGCTGACGCTGAGTGCGACGGCCATACAGCCACACGGGTATTCCTAACGGGAATAACACCATCATCGTCCAGCTTAACCACTTATTGGCTGACGGCTCATGGAACCACAAACTTCTGATAATGGGGAAATCCATAAGCTTTAATACCACCATTTTCTTGCGCGAGTAAGAAATATACTCCACATCACTTTCAAGTTCATCACGCAGACCGTGCAATTCGTTGCGGTTATAACCCTTAAGCCAGTAATCGGGATAGCTTTGCTTAACAGGATTATTGTTAAGGAATTCCTCGACACGGATCTTTAGCGCATCAAGACGTTGCGTAGCCACAAGCGGGTCAACCTCCTGCATATAAACCTCCTTCATCTCGACATGACGAGACTCAGCCACTCCAAAGAACTTGCGGAAGAAATTCATATAAGCATCCTTATTGAACACCGCCGAGTCATTTACCGCCTTGTAGGTAAAGAAGATACCGAGAGGAAGCAACACAGCAGCACTGAGCCACATACCCTGCCATACCTCAATTTTCCCGTCACGAGCCATCTTATAACCCATGTTGTCGATAATATAATAGAAAATGAAGAGGAACACGGAAATCACAAGAGGAGTTCCGAGACCACCCTTGCGAATTATGGCACCAAGCGGAGCGCCAATGAAGAAGAAAATGATACAGGCAAAAGAAAGAGTGAACTTCTTTTGCAGCTCTATGGCATGGCGACGTATAGTCTTCATATCATCAGCAAGAATGAGTCCTTTATATTCATACTCTTGCATCATACGTTGTGCCTTTGAGAGAGCCTGATTAAGATAGGTAAGCGTATAACCCGACGAGGAACCGCGGAAAAGCGAGTCTACATCCATGGGCTTATCCATCTGAACATTCGGGATGCGTTCTTTCTTAATCTCCTCCTGATTATCCTCGCCATCATCGTTAATCACAGTGACTGTGCCCTTTGGGATACGATATGTGGATACATTGAAGAACGGATGTTGGCGAAGGAGAGTACCGTAGTAATTTCCCATCGAGTCAACATGGGCCCCCACAGAGTCAATGGTAGCCTGAAGTTCAGCCATATTCTTACCGACATACTGATTGCGCATACCCTGCTCATCCATACGATTGAAATTAGCATCAAACTTAAGCATAATCTCCTTCGTATCAAATGATTCGCGGCGATAAGGCACATTTTTCATATTAGAAGATCCTCCGGCATCCTTCAGATTTTCGAACGATTCTCCTTGCCATAGACGGAGGAAAAGGTGAGTCTTATCGGGAGTGATAGTCATCTTGCCGGAGTCAGCAAGTATAATTGATGAATTTTCAAACCCTTTTGACACATCGTAAATCATCATGTCATAAAGCACGCCCGTGTCACGATTCTTCTCCTGCACAAAAAGGTTATATCCCGGAATCTGGTCATAGAACACCCCTTCAGGAATTTCCAGTTCCGGGGACTTCTGTCGCATAGAGTAAAGCAGCGTCCACATCTTGGTCTGTGCAAGCGGGAGTACGTTATTCTGGAAGAAAAAAGCCCCGACTGAGACGAATACCATCAGCACGATTAAAGGTGCCATTGTGCGGATAAGGGATATACCCGAAGCCTTCATAGCCGTGAGCTCGAACTGTTCTCCAAGGTTGCCGAAAGTCATCAGTGAAGCCAGAAGGATGGCCAGGGGCAAAGCCATAGGAATCATGGTAAGAGCCGCATAGAAAAAAAGCTCAGCAATAACGTCGACCCCCAAACCTTTACCCACGAGGTCATCGATATAACGCCACAAGAACTGCATCAGCACTATAAACAGGCAGATGAAGAACGTCATCATAAACAGAGGCACGAAGCTCTGCAAGATGAATATATCCATGCGTTTTATTCGGAACATAGCGGGCTGAGGGTGTTGGTAAAAGGACGCATGTCAAAACTATCAGGTTTTGTCACACGTCCTTATATCTTATTTAATCTATCCTCACGGAATCGGCGGCTCGGTTATTTAATGCCGAGACGAGTTTTCACAGTGGCAGTTATATCGGTTACGTCAGTTCCGGTGTAAAGAGGCACTACATTTTCGAAGATGAAAGTATAACCGCCTTCCTGGCCGGCAGACTGGATAGCCTTAATAACCTTCTCCTGGATAGGAGCCATGAGCTGCTGCTGCTGACGCTGGAGGTCCTGAGTGGCAGTCTGACGGAACTGGTTGATTTTGTTTTCGAGCTCCTGCATTTCCTGCATGCGGCGCTCCTTTATAGTCTGGGGAGTGGTTTCCTCGAGAGCCTGGAATTCTTCAAATTTCTTAGAGAACTCTTCCTGAAGTTTAGCAAACTCATCCTCATACTTTTTGTTAGAAGCATCCATTTGTTCCTTCACGGTCTGGAGTTCAGGCATAGCCTCCATGAGTTCCTGAGTGTTTATAACAGCGAATTTCTGTGCGAACACACTCATGGGGAGCGCAATCATGATTGCGAGCAAAAGTTTCTTAATCATTGTTTTATTCTGAAGTTATTTTATTTTATTTTATTTTAATTAAAGCACTGGCGATAGAGTTAAAAACTCACAGCCAAAACCTTTATTGATGAATATTTTGCAAAGTTAAAAAATTTATTTGGAATAACCTAACTTTTGCAGCACCTCATTAGAGACATCGATACGTGGGGAAGCGAAAATGATATCTACGGAGGATGAACGGTCGAAAATGCACTGATATCCATGTTCCTCGGAAACCTGTTTGACCGCATTGTATACGCTTTCCTGAATAGGCTTCATGAGGGCTTGGCGCTTTTTGTAAAGTTCACCTTCAGCTCCAAAGTATTTCTGACGGAGTTCGGCAGCCTGTTTCTCTTTAGCAACTATTGCAGCCTCACGCTCCTTCTTCACGTCGTCGGAAAGAAACACCATCTCATTCTGATAATTCTTATACATGGTTTCTGCCTCCTTAGCCACTGCTTCAACATCCTTCTGCCATTTCTGAGAGAATTGATTGAGAGTCTCGTTGGCCACCTCATAATTAGGCATATTGCCCAGGATATAATCCATATCGACGAGGGCAAACTTCTGTGCACTTGCGCCTACAGCGCATATCACAGCTATAGCTAAAGTTATGAATAATTTTTTCATTTCGATGGAAAGTAATAGTTATATAAATATAGACGCATTACTTGATGAAAAGTTTAATTTAGATTAGAGTTAGAACTCCTGACCGAGGATGAAGTGGAAGTGAGAACCACCCTTCTCACCGAAAACTTTGTCGAAACCGTAAGCCCAGTCAATACCCATCATACCCACCATCGGTAGGAATATACGGACACCGGCACCGGCACTTCGCTTGAGGTCAAACGGTGAGAAATTCTTAACCGAAGTCCATGCATTACCACCCTCCACGAATGCAAGACCGTAGATTGTAGTGGTGGGCTGGAGCATGAAGGGGAAATGGAGCTCCATACCGAAGCGGGTGTAAGCATATCCCGCGCCACCGGTTGACCACGGCGTCAATTGACCATTGTCGTAACCGCGGAGAGCGATAGTCTCCTGAGCGTAAGTGTAAGAGCCTGACATACCGTCGCCTCCCACATAGAAAGTTTCAAACGGAGACTTGAGGTAACGATTGTAACTACCGAGGAGACCTAAGTCGGCACGAGTCATGAGCACGAGAGTATAAGTCTCAGCATTATTGAGCGGTGTGTAAGTGCGGGACTTGAAACGCAACTTCCAATATTCGATCCATCGATACATCTGTTGCGCAGCTATGTTAAGCTTTTCAGTATCACGTTCGCGGATTGCCTGTTCCTTCATGTAAGACAGCTGCTTCCAGTCCTTCTTTCCGAAGAGCGATGCGGGAGGTGTGAGCTGAAGGTTGAAGGAGATGTTAGAACCGGAACGAGTGTAGAGAGGATTATCGGTAGAGTTACGCGCCAAAGTAAGTCCGAGGGTAATTGCATTAGACACACCATCCTGCATCTCGAAAAGGTATTCCCAGTTCTTCAAGCTATACCATGTGTAGCCGATCTCGGCTTGGAAAGTGAACCAGTCATCAGGCCAGTTTAGACGCTTACCAAAACCGACGGAGAAGTTAAGCATTTGGAGATACTTGTTGGGGTCATAAGCATTCTCATATGAGTAGTTGTCGCCATAACCGCCATAGCCGTAGCCATAGTTGTAGCCGTAGAGACCGCTGTAACCATAATAATAGTTATTGAGATTACGGTTATAGAATGAAGAGTTCACACCGGTCTGGCGACTATAGTAGGCAGAAACAGACAGAGAGTTAGGACGCTTTCCGCCAAACCATGGGTCAAGGAAAGAAATACCATATGACTGATAATAACGGGCATTTGTCTGGGCAGAAATAGTGAGTTGCTGACCCTCACCCTGAGGGATTATACCCCTATAAGAATTGGGATAGAATAAATTCTTGATGGAGAAGTTGGTAAACTTGATGGCCACTTTACCGATGATACCGGTCTGACCCCAGCCCATAGAGAATTCAAATTGGTCGTTGGACTTAGACTCAAGGTCAAATACAATGTCCACAGTACCATCTTCCTGATTAGGTTCCGGACGGGCATCAAGATTTTCAGGGTTGAAGTGACCGGTCTGGGCGATTTCACGCACAGAGCGGACAAAGTCGGTCTTAGAGAAAAGTTCGCCCGGTTTCACACGTAATTCACGGCGGATAACCTTCTCATACAGACGGTCATTACCATTGATAATGACATTATTAATGCGAGCCTGCGGACCCTCCATGATACGCATTTCGAGGTCAATGGAGTCACCTTCCACATTTTTTTCGATTGGCACAGCCTGGAAGAAGAGGTAGCCCTGGTCCATATACTGGCTCGAAATAGCATCGTCATCTTCAGAGAGACGTTTTTTTAGAAGTTTCTGGTTGTAAACGTCACCTTTCTCAAAACCGAGCACACGGTCAAGTCCCTCAGTGGGGAAAACAGTGTTACCTACCCATGTAACATCGTTGATGTAGTACTTTTTACCTTCATCCAACGTGATATAAACATCCACGGTCTTTTCATCGTAAGGCACCACAGAATCGGCAAGAATTACTGCGTCGCGATAACCTTTCTCATTATACTTTTCGATAATGCGGTTCAAGTCATCGTTATAGTCGCTTTCCACGAACTTCTTTTGGCGGAAGAGATTGAGAATTTTACCTTTCTCATTGGTTTTCTTCATGGTGCGTTGAATCTGATTGTCGCTCATCACATCATTACCGTCGATATAAATTTTGTGGACCTTAACTTTATCGTTCTTGTTAACGTTAATATCGACAATCACTTCATTTGGGCGTGATAAATCATCGGTAAGGTTTATTTTCACCTGCGCATTACCGAAACCTTTACCGGAATAATACTTCTTGATGATACGTTCGGCCGAGTTAACAATATTTTGGGTAATGTGATTACCCTTCATGAGCTGAAGAGCTTCCTCGATATCCTGGCGTTCACCCTTCTTCATGCCATTATAGTTGATGGCCGAGATTCGCGGCTGCTGGCGAAGATTGATGAGAATCCAAGCCTTGTCGCCAACTACCTTGTCGATAGTAATCTGGACCTTAGAGAACAGTAACTGTTGCCATAAGAGCTTGGCGGCATCAGTGAGATCCGGACCCGGAACTTCAATCAGGTCGCCGACTTTAAGGCCGGTGTAACCAATCACACGGTCTTCATCGTAATTATCGGCACCCTTTACGGAAATGCCGGCAATTTCGTAAGTCTTAGGCAAACCGGTGAAAAGCACATTAGGCTGGTAGATGGTATCGGTGGGCAATTGGGCTGTGGCATTAAAAGCCGTGGTTAACATCACAATTGCAACAACTAAGCAAGTAAGTATTTTTGAACGCATAAAACGCATAATGAGACGTTGTTGTGACAATGGAATCGGATTATTTATTATCAATTGACATATTTTTTATCTGGTCGGAAGTCAAGCCGTAACGCCTCTCCCTATGCTGGAAATTTGCAATGGCCTCAAGGAAATTGTCCTTAGAGAAATCGGGCCAGAATATGTCGGTAACATATATTTCAGAATAAGCAATCTGCCAAAGGAGGAAATTGCTGACACGGTGGTCTCCACCTGTCCGGATCAGGAGGTCCGGGTCAGGGATTCCGGCTGTGGTTAGATAAGCTTCAAATGCGGAATCGGATTTTAGATCCTCGACGTTGCGCACGCCGGATTTTACATCGGCAGCAAAACGTCGGCAAGCCTCCATAATCTCCCAGCGGGAAGAGTAGCTGATTGCGAGGGTGAGGGTCAGGCCGGTGCAGTGCGAGGTATCACTCATGCATTGGCAGAGACGCTGATAGGCCTCGGCCGGGATACGGGAAGTATCGCCGATCAAGTTTAGACGCACATTGTTCTTGATTAGGTCAGGAGTCTCACGCTCGATGGCTATTACTATAAGGTGCATAAGAGCTTCCACCTCAGCTCTTGGTCGATTCCAGTTTTCAGTGGAAAAAGTGTATAACGTTAGAAATTTCACACCGATTTCGGAGGCGATTTCAGTGATGCGACGGACGGTGTTAACGCCCTCCACATGGCCTTCGCTTCTGTCCAAGCCACGAGCTTGTGCCCATCGACCGTTGCCATCCATAATGACAGCGACGTGGCATGGAATACGGTTTATGTCAATTTCTTCTATCATATATATCTTTTAATCAATCCTGTGACAAGTGACGCATCGCTCGCCAAATTCATAACTTATTGACAACATGACGGTGGAGTACCAATCAGTATTCTTAATGAAAGAACTTTTAATCCGGTAAATGTCTGAAAGCCTTTTACCATCAATATTGTCACCAAACACTTTGGTCATAGTGAATTCCAAACCAAGATTCACGCGGGAACGCAGCTTATACTTAAGCCCAAACCCCATCGGCAAGGTGGGAGCGACAAAGGTGTCACCATCCGCCGACGCCATCGATACGCCTACTCCCAAAGTAACATAGGGGGTGAAGCGGCTTAACTGCTGATACTCTTTTCCAATGCCATAATTGAAAAAATTAAATTCAGCCTTGACACCAAGGTCGTAAATCCAAGATTTGAAATGGTATACCTCCCCTCCGGGAAGCACATTTTCCATATCGGCACTATTACCGCTAAGCGAAGCGGCGGTATACGAGCCTCTGAAAGCCCAGCGGGTATTGACCAAATACCTTGCTGAAACGTTCAGCCCCACACCTGGATGAGCGTAGAGCGAACTCTCATTTACATCACCCAGATAACCGGAAAGACCGACTCCGGCGCCAACATCCCACCGATAGGACTCAGCCTGCGATTGAATCTGGGCGGTTGCGACCGTGGGGAAAGTCGCAATGAACATCAATATTTCAACTAAAAGAGTCCTCAACTCCTTGGGGAAACTTAGTATAAGGGCCGAAAAGTAAAGCGAGTGATAACCCCGCGCCACACGGTGTCATGGAGATTACCCTCAGCATCAACGCCACCAAAAAGATAGATGAAGGGACACTCCCATTGGTCAATTGGACGGACGGCACGACTCAACGGAGTATCAGTAGAATAAGCCCAAGCCGGCAGACGGCGAGATGCGAAGTTAATCCACTGTCCATCGGAGATGTTGCGAGAAGAGGTAGTCATTGTCGAATTAACGACTATCGCCTGAGCATCAGAGAACCCGGGAATATACTCGGGGAGCTGCATATAGCTATCAGCTTCTTTCCAATTAAGACCTTGGTCATAAGAAACATATACATTCTTTGAAGCCACAACGCCGTCGGTTGTCTCATATCGTCCGCCAAGTGCTACAAGTACTGACTGTTCAGTAACTCTCCAACTCGTAGTGTTTACCTTCGGAGTGAAATAAGGGAATATAGATACGCCTTCACGCTCGTCAATATCGGAAATGCTGATTTTAGCCCAAATCTTTCCGTCATAGCCCCAAGCTGAACCTACAACTGCGCCTGAAGAATCGCGGCCACCAATCACCATTGCGATAGGTGCGACACTCCATTTTGACTCGTAGACCATCATTTGGCCTGTTCCGCTAACAGGGCATCCATCCTCAACGGGAATTTCAGTGGAGGCGGGATATGTTACATGCACCCAACCATCTGAGCCATTTCGTACGCCTATCACCATATTTTGATAACCGCCATATATATAATTCATGACAGCTCCGGTGGGAGACCAAGAAATGCCGTCGAAAGAAGTGAACAAATTACCCACATTATCTATAAGGTATAGTGCATCATCAGCGGCAGTGAAGGAGTTAACATCCGCGCCGGCGGGTAGTGTCGTGACTACCGAAGTCCAAGCGCCATCGTAAGGATTCTCAACGGTGGAAATAGAAGCTGAAACACAGTCGGAAGTGAGAGTCATCACTTTACCATCATATTCCACGGTCTTCTGAGCAGTTGGGTTAGAGATGCCGCCGGGAAGAGGACGCATGGCAAGCTTATTCCAATATAGCGTATCGGGGGCAACCTGGTGAACGTTTACACGAATCGAGTACTCGTATTTAGTCTGACCATCGAGTGAGGTCACAAGCATCTTCACGGGACCGTTTGTGAAGTTAACACTGTCAGATGGATTCTCTATATAATTAACGGTGGTGTCACGGAAAGTGCCGGGGACACGCCAAGTTACATTGCAAGACTGGGCAGAAGCCACACTAATGTTTAGCAACAAACGGCTCACGTCAGTGCCCTTCGGCAAAGAGTCAGCATTAAAAATCTCGCCATTGACTATATCAATGGAGAAATACACCGAATCGAGGTTGGCAAGGACACTATCGTTTTTCTTAAGATTAAACGAGGTGACCGTGCAATTTCCGAAATCCCCTTGTATTGAATACGATTCCGAGTCGCTGTTACAACCAACGGAAAACGCAGCTAACACAATGGTAATCAGAAAATATAAAGGAAATTTTCTTGTAGTCATAATGCGATATATAGCGCAAAAAATTGAGCTGAAGTTCAGGTCAGTCCATTTCGTTTTATTTCAAGTTGCAAAGTTAAAAACAATTTCATTAAGTATCGCCCTCGAATAGTAAAAAAAAACTAACAAAACGTAAGATGTATGGAAAAATGGGTAAACGAGAAAATATCAAACTGTATACCAATGGTATACACTTTTGAGAAAAATGAAGTAATTTTACTATTTTTCTTAAATTTTGGTCAAAAAAGTTTGGTTTTGAAAAACCCATTGCCTATATTTGCAGCAACAACTCGCAGCAATGCCGCGTGGATGGATGAACAAAGGACCTATCGACACAACAATATTGACAAATCAGAGCCAATCCCCAATGCTACATCGTTAAGGTCAATCGCCGGACGCTATTAAAGAAGCAGACCGAGCATTTCAGACATCTACCACTCAGCGTGGTGGAGAGTTAAGACATAACTTTAGGAATCGTTTTTTCAATATATATGTTTTACAAGATTGTAGATTAGGGAGCAGATGGACCGCGAGGTTAGTCTGCTTTTTTCGTGTTAAAAATTTCAGGGGAAGGGGGTAAATTGTTTCAATGTGTTGGAACTTGTTGAAGCCGGTTGAATCGCGTTGAGGTCAGTTGAAGCTGGTTGAATCGTGTTGAAGCACGTTGAAACCGGTTGATGCTTGTTGAATCGTGTTGATGCTTGACAAAGCATCAAATGATAGCAGGAGAGCTTTTTACACTCCGTAGTTTAGCGGAAAGCGATTATTTGCGTGGGGCGATTACACGGTCGCCGATTAGCTTGGCGAGTTCGGATCGGGTTGCTTCAATTTCCTTCATCTGCGCCATTAGCCGGATGGCCCGGTCGTAATCCGACGCACATTCTCGCAATTTCATCCGGGTATCCTCAAGACGCGTCCAAAGAATGGCATCCTTCAACTCGTGAAGCGCCCGGGGCACCAGTTCGCCAAGGAGTTCCTGCTCTGTTTCCACCTTTGCGTATTTCGTGTGCACCTTACTTAATATGTGGCGCTCTACCACGAGGTCGGTAGCGAGGTTTCGGATAACGTCATCGGGGGAAGAGCACATCTTCTTGGAGAGATAGGCTGCGCTGAATTCATCGATGCCCTGCGTGTAATGAGCATCGACTGCGTCCTGCAGTGAACGTTCCATTGCAGTAATACTTCCAACATCAGTGGCCTTTTCACGAATTTCAGCAACACCGGCTGCAAATTCTTCCTGGCGTACGCGTTCGAGATTCTGACAATTTCTATTGTAATCCTCATCCCAAGTGGCACGACTCAGCTGCAACGCCTCATGCATAAAGTGCGATATGTCGCTATTGGAGAATGAGATGTCATCACCGGCAAGGTCGTCAATTATATATTCGAGCACGGTGACCGGGACGGTGTTCCCATCGTCATCTATACCCTCGGCAAACACAAGGTTGCCATATTTCGCCACTAAACGCGCCACAGCGAGTTCATAAGGGCGCATGAACCGGGCATGGCGATTTTCCGGCGAATCAGTAACAGCGGGCTTTTGCAGCTCTGCAGACTGCAAGGGACTAACGTCAGCGCCCGGTTGTCCCTGCTGGGGATGATTGTCAACAGTTAGCGACTCAGCCCGCAACCTATCTTCGCGTGTTTTCAGCTGATACTCGTTATAGTACTTTCCCACTTCGCGTTGCAACACATTCTCATCAATAAAAAGAATGCGCGAACACTCCTGCACATATACATTGCGAGTGATTTCATTTGGAATCAATGCGATAGTCTTAACAACCTGAGTAATCACACGGGCACGTTTAGAGGGGTCGTTGGCGGCTTCCCCCATCAGAATCTCTGCCATGAAACGTATAAAGTCGGTCTCATGGGCGGCGATATACTCCTCCACTTCAGTAGAACTATGGCTCTGAGCGAAAGAGTCAGGGTCCTCACCCTCAGGTAGAAGAAGTACTTTAATATCCATACCGTCCTGCAGAAGCAGCTCAATACCGCGGAGAGAGGCCTTGATTCCGGCGGCATCACTGTCATATATTAAGGTGACATTATTTGTGAAACGCTTGATGAGGCGTACCTGTTCCACGGTGAGGGCCGTTCCGGACGAAGCCACGACATTGCACACACCTGCCTGGTGCATAGATATGACATCCATATATCCTTCAACGAGGATACACTTCTGCGCCTTGGAAATCGCTTGCTTAGACTGGAAAAGACCGTAAAGTTCCTTACGCTTGGAATAGATGGTCGATTCCGGGGAGTTGACATACTTGGCAAGGGTCTTCTCCTTTTTGAGAGTACGGCCGCCGAAGGCCACCACCTTACCGGAAAGCGAGAGTACCGGGTATATCACTCGACCACGGAAACGGTCATACACATGTCCATCCTCAGTGCGGGTACACAGACCGGTGTCGAAAAGGTATTTTTCGCTGTAACCACGCTCTATGGTATGGGCATAGAGAGCATCACGGCCTTCGAGTGCATATCCGAGGTGAAAACGCTCAATCATTTGGTCGCTAATGCCGCGGTAACGGAAGTAGGATAATCCGATGTCACGGCCATCGGAAGTGGCAACGAGGTTATTTTCGAAATAGCGCATGGCGAAATCGTTGAGCGCGAGCATATTCTCACGGTCGCTCTCAGCTTGCTGTTCCTGAGCTGACATTTCGCGTTCCTCTACCTCGATATTATATTTCCGAGCCAGGTAGCGCAGAGCCTCAGTATACGACATCTGCTCGAGTTTCATGAGGAAACTCACAGGACTACCACCCTCGCCGCAGCTAAAGCACTTGCACATGCCCTTAGCCTTGGAGACGTAAAAAGAAGGTGAACGGTCGTTATGAAACGGACAGAGCCCCACGTAGTTGGCGCCCCGTCGCTTCAAAGTCACAAAGTCGCCCACCACCTCCACAATATCGGCGGCATCGAGGATTCTTTGCACTGTTGCGTTGTCAATCTTCTTCATCGTGACCACAAAGTTACGAATTATTTTTATATTGGAACAACTCCGGAAATATGCCGGAGAATGAAATCTTAACGGGATTAAACACTCTTAACATATATTATCAAACGGATACTAAAAAAACATAAATGTCAGGCACATGGCAGCTAAGGAGGGAACCATTTTTGACATGGGCTTGTTGTTAAGGGTGAATCTACTAAAAAACTAACTATTATGGATTGCAATAAAGAAAAACGTTCTTACCATTTCAATATTACCGAAGTGGTCGATGGTAAAATTCAAGAAGTTATGAGTTTCAATTTCGGCGGACATCATGACCTCGCCGCCTTGGCTCAGAAAGCAGAACAGAAACAGGGAATGACTGAGAAACACGCCCGCGAACTCGTGTTGGGTATGCGACTCCTCCACCACGCATTGAAGAAATATCCCGACAATGCTGATTTTGCATCATTCCTTACACAGCTTGACGACTTCAAGCATAAGCTTAAAGGCACGGATGACTCATGCAAATAGCATGTAGCCACAGCGTCTCAAAAACTTTTTGAAAGCTAAAAACTTTTTGATTAATTGCAAAAGCTCCGTTAGTTCGATGAACTGACGGAGTTTTTTTGTGAATCATTTTCCACGAAACTTTACAGTGTAGTTAAGTCAACTGATATTTTTCTGATATTTTTCAGTGAACAAAGATTAAAAGTTTGGGTAAATTGGTGATATTTAAGTAATATTTATTATCTTTGCAAGCTGAAAATAAAAAGGAGTCGCTCGTATGGCTCCATAATCACCACATTATTAAATAATGGCAACAATAAATATCACATTCCCCGACCAGAGCGTAAAGCAGTTTGAGAGCGGTGTAACCCCCCTTCAGATTGCTGAAAGCCTGTCACCGCAGCTCGCTCGCGACATTCTCGCAGCCTCAGTCAACGACAAAGAATGGGACATATCCCGTCCTATCGCCGAGGATGCAACTATCAAGCTATTCAAATGGGATGACCCGGAAGGCAAACATGCATTCTGGCACTCATCGGCCCATCTTCTTGCCGAAGCACTCCAGGATCTGTTTCCCGGCGTGAAATTCGGTATCGGACCGGCTATCGAAAATGGCTTCTACTACGACATTGACCCGGGAGAGCACACCATCACAGCAGCCGACTTCCCTCGTATAGAAAAACGGATGCTCGAACTCGCCCAGCAGAAAAACCCGATAGTACGTGCCGACATCTCCAAGGCCGACGCCTTGAACCTATTCGGCAACCGTGGCGAAGAATACAAATGCGAACTTATCAGCGAACTTGAGGACGGCCATATCACCACCTACACCCAGGGTTCATTCACCGACCTATGCCGCGGTCCGCACATCGCCAACACTGCCCCCATCAAGGCAGTGAAAGTGACCTCGCTCGCCGGCGCTTACTGGCGCGGCGACGAGAAGCGCAACCAACTCGTGCGAGTATACGGTATCACCTTCCCCAAGAAAAAGATGCTCGACGAATATCTCGTGCTACTCGAAGAGGCTAAGAAGCGCGACCACCGCAAGCTCGGTAAAGAGATGGAACTCTTCGCCTTCTCACAGAACGTAGGCGCAGGTCTACCGCTCTGGCTTCCGAAAGGCACAGCATTGCGCGACCGTCTTGAGCAGTTCCTCCGCAAAATTCAAAAGAAATACGGCTACCAGCAGGTAATCACCCCGCATATCGGCAACAAGAACCTCTACGTCACCTCAGGTCACTATGCCAAGTATGGCAAGGACTCATTCCAGCCCATCCACACCCCCGAAGAAGGCGAAGAATACTTGCTCAAGCCGATGAACTGCCCCCATCACTGCGAAATATTCCGTGCATTGCCACGCAGCTACCGTGACCTACCATTGCGACTCGCCGAATTCGGCACCGTGTACCGTTACGAACAGAGCGGCGAGCTGCACGGATTGACCCGAGTACGCGGATTCACGCAGGATGACGCCCACATCTACTGTGCACCTGACCAGATTAAGGATGAGTTCCTCAAAGTGATGGACATCATTTTCTACATCTTCAAGGCACTCAAATTCGACAACTTCGAGGCACAGATTTCACTCCGCGACCCCAATAACAAAGATAAATATATCGGCACCGATGAAAACTGGCATCTCGCAGAGAACGCCATCATCGAGGCCTGCAAAGAGAAAGGACTCAACGCTCGCACCGAACTCGGAGAAGCAGCCTTTTACGGCCCCAAACTCGACTTCATGGTAAAGGACGCCCTCGGACGCCGCTGGCAGCTCGGCACCATTCAGGTCGACTACAACCTTCCCGAACGCTTCCAGCTCGAATATACCGGCAGCGACAACCAGAAGCACCGTCCGGTGATGATTCACCGTGCTCCATTCGGGTCAATGGAACGCTTCGTGGCAGTGCTCCTCGAGCACACCGCCGGACGCTTCCCCTTGTGGTTAGCACCCGAGCAGGCAGTGGTTCTTCCAATCTCCGAGAAGTTCAACGACTACGCCCATAGCGTGGCTGAACGGCTCAACGCCCTCGACATCCGCACCCAGGTTGACGACAGAAATGAAAAAATAGGCAAGAAAATTCGCGACAACGAGCTCAAAAGAATCCCCTATATGCTCATCGTCGGCGAAAAAGAAGCAGAAAATGATGAAATTTCTGTAAGAAAACAGGGCGAAGGTGATAAAGGTTCGATGAAAATTGCTACCTTTGCAGCCGAATTGACCGAAGAAGTCAACAAAATGATTAATCAATAACCCCCCTGAATGGAGAAAAAACCTTTCAATCCGCGTCCTCCGCGCCCCGTTAACAACAATAACAGTAATAATAACACTAATAACGGATCACGACGCCCATTTAACAACAACAAGGATAAAGATCCTTACGCAACCAACGAACACATCCGTGCCCGTGAGGTGCGTCTTGTCGGAGACAACGTAGAAACAGGCGTTTATCCCATCCAGGAAGCGTTGAAAATCGCTGATGGGCTCGGACTCGACCTAATCGAAATTTCACCCACCGCACAACCCCCTGTGTGTAAGATATTGGACTACCAAAAGTTCCTTTATCAGCAAAAGAAGCGCCAGAAGGAGCAGAAAGCGAAAGCCACAAAAGTGGTGGTTAAGGAGATACGATTCGGGCCGCAGACCGATGATCATGACTATAATTTCAAGCTCAAGCACGCCATCGGCTTCCTTCAGGAAGGGGCAAAGGTGAAAGCCTACGTATTCTTCAAGGGCCGCTCAATCCTGTTCAAAGAGCAAGGAGAAGTGTTGCTGCTCCGCTTTGCTAACGACCTTGAGGAATATGGCAAAGTAGACCAGATGCCGGTGCTTGAAGGGAAGAGAATGATTATCATGCTCAGCCCGAAAAAGAAATGAACAAAGTGAATTATCACGACATAAATTAAAATTTAATTAACACAAACAATGCCAAAGATTAAGACTAATTCCGGTGCCAAAAAGAGGTTCACCCTTACCGGATCAGGAAAAATCAAGAGAAAACATGCTTTCAAGAGCCACATCTTGACCAAGAAAACAAAGAAGCAGAAACGTAACTTGACCCACTTCTCATTGGTGTCACGCGCAGACGCTTCAAACGTTAAGGAACTTCTCGCACTTAAGTAAGCAGAGGGTTGTGGCAACAAGTTTTCACTATCTTAAAATCGTGATTTCCAATTCAATTATTTAACCGAATGATCAGCCACCCAATTTTAAGTGCATAACGTGCCGCTGACATTCACAAAACATTCACAAAATGCCAAGATCAGTAAATCATGTAGCTTCAAGAGCTCGTCGTAAGAAAATCCTGAAACTCACCCGCGGTTACTTTGGTTGCCGTCGTAACGTGTGGACCGTAGCCAAGAATACTTGGGAAAAAGGTCTTACCTACGCTTACCGCGACCGCAAGGACAAGAAGCACAATTTCCGTGCCCTTTGGATTCAGCGTATCAACGCTGCTGCCCGCATGGAGGATCTCTCTTACTCAAAGCTCATGGGTCTCATCCACAAAGCAGGCATCGAGATTAACCGCAAAGTCCTCGCCGACCTCGCGCTCAATAATCCCGCAGCTTTCAAGGCTATTGTTGACAAGGTTAAGAATGCCTAATCAACATCGCTAATAATAATCACAAGGGCTTCCCCTACCCCGGGGAGGCCCTTGTTCGCAATTGACAATGAACAATGGAGAGTTAAGAACTCTTTGAGCAAAGTGCGGAGCAATGATATGGCTGGCTAATAACTAAAGAATTAAAGAATAAGTTTATGGATAAAGATAAGAAATATAGCGGTGCGACTCTATGTGTGCAGGCAGGGTGGAGTCCGAAAAAAGGTGAGCCGCGAGTACTACCGATTTATCAAAGCACCACGTTCAAATATGACACCAGTGAGCAGATGGCACGCTTGTTTGATCTGGAGGATGAAGGATATTTCTACACTCGACTCCAAAATCCGACCAATGATGCCGTGGCAGCCAAAATCGCAGCTCTGGAGGGCGGAATAGGGGCGATGCTTACATCATCAGGCCAAGCGGCTAATTTTTATGCAATGTTCAACATCTGCCAAAGCGGTGACCATTTCGTCACATCGTCAAACATTTACGGTGGCACATACAATCTCTTTGGCGTAACAATGAAAAAGCTTGGGGTAGAGTGTACATTTGTGGATCCCAACGCCTCAGAAGAAGAGATTCAAAAGGCATTTCGCCCCAACACTAAAGCACTTTTCGGCGAAACTATCTCCAATCCCGGAGGTGAGGTGCTCGACATCGAGAAATTTGCCAAAATAGCGCATCGCAACGGAGTGCCATTGATTGTTGACAACACCTTCCCCACCCCGATTAATTGCCGTCCGTTTGAATGGGGTGCAGATATCGTCACTCATTCTACAACTAAATATATGGATGGCCATGCCGTAAGCGTGGGCGGAGTGATTGTAGACAGCGGAAACTTCGATTGGAATGCTCACGCTGAAAAATTCCCCGGCCTGACCCGGCCCGACGAGTCATACCACGGTTTGACATACACCAAAGCATTTGGCAAGAAGGCGTATATCACTAAAGCTACCGCCCAATTGATGCGTGATTTAGGTTCAATACAATCACCCCAAAACGCATTTTTGCTCAACCTCGGGCTTGAGACACTGCACCTTCGCATGCCACGCCATTGCGAAAATGCCCAAAAGGTGGCCGAATGGCTCAACTCCAACCCGAAAGTGAAATGGGTGAACTACTGCGGACTCCCGGAAAACCGTTACCACAAACTCGCTAAGAAATATATGCCCAACGGCTCCTGCGGCGTGATAGCGTTCGGACTTGAGGGGACACGTGAGGATGCGATTAAATTCATGGACCGGCTGAAATTCATCGCCATAGTCACTCATGTAGCCGACGCCCGTACCTGCGTGCTTCACCCGGCAAGCCACACACACCGGCAACTCACCGATGAGCAATTGCGGGAAGCAGGTGTGGCACCCGATCTCATACGTCTATCAGTGGGAATTGAGGATGTCAACGACATAATCGCCGACATAGAGCAAGCACTCTCTTAATCACAAATATCACATGCCCAATGCATACTCTGTGAGCTCAGAGTATGCATTGGGCGTTGTTAACTCTGAGTACTTTGAGATTGCCCGGAACCCTGAGTGCCCATGGTTCACTTTCAATTTGATAGAAAATACACATAAAAGTTATTAAATCTGTTATTTTATTACCATATTCCACAAAAAATCCTTAACTTTGTAGCTTGTTAGTAATGGTAAAAAAATAGTTATTCATTAGAATATTCAAAAATTTAGGTTCAGTTTCCAATTAACACCAAAATCAGTTCATCAGAGACTATGAGCGACAGATTATTCATCTTTGACACAACACTACGCGATGGCGAACAGGTACCTGGCTGCCAATTAAATACAGTAGAAAAAATAGAAGTTGCAAAAGCACTTGAAGCATTAGGAGTCGACGTAATCGAAGCCGGTTTTCCGGTGTCGAGTCCAGGCGATTTCAATTCTGTGGTAGAAATCTCAAAAGCCGTGACCTGGCCCACCATCTGCGCATTGACCCGCGCCGTGGAAAATGATATCCGCGTGGCAGCCGAAGCACTAAAATATGCCAAACATCCCCGTATCCACACAGGAATAGGGACCTCCGACTCACATATCCGTTATAAATTCAACTCCAACCGTGAAGAGATTCTCGAACGCGCCGTAGGAGCCGTGGCATATGCAAAAAAATTCGTGGAAGATGTGCAATTCTATGCCGAGGATGCCGGACGCACTGATAATGAATATCTTGCGCGTGTGGTAGAAGCAGTGATTCGTGCCGGAGCAACTGTCATCAACATTCCTGACACTACAGGCTATTGCCTGCCGTGGGAGTTCGGAGCAAAAATCAAATACCTGATGGACCATGTGGAAGGCATCGAAAAAGTCACCATCGCCACTCACTGCCACAATGACCTTGGCATGGCGACAGCCAACACCATTTCCGGTAT
Organism: Duncaniella sp.; assembly: GCA_023664955.1. Taxonomy (GTDB): domain Bacteria; phylum Bacteroidota; class Bacteroidia; order Bacteroidales; family Muribaculaceae; genus Duncaniella. The sequence goes on along the minus strand of JAMPEV010000001.1, from coordinate 318,504 downwards.
AGTAAACGGAGCCCGCCAAGCAGAGGTGACAATCAACGGAATTGGTGAACGCGCCGGTAACACAGCACTTGAAGAGGTTGTGATGACATTGCGTTCTCACAAAGAACTTGGCATCGACACTAACGTTAACGCCACAAAAATCACCAGTGTAAGCCGTATGGTATCCAGCCTAATGAATATGCCAGTGCAACCCAACAAGTCAATAGTGGGCCGCAACGCATTTGCCCACTCTTCAGGCATACACCAAGACGGCGTTCTAAAAAACCGAGAGAGCTACGAAATCATCGATCCGAAAGATGTGGGTATCGATGAAAACTCAATCGTACTCACAGCCCGCAGCGGACGTGCCGCACTCAAACACCGTCTGCATGTGCTTGGCATCGAACTTGAGCCAAGCGCGCTCGACAAAGCCTACGAAGCTTTCCTCAAACTTGCCGACCGCAAGAAAGAAATCAACGATGATGACGTATTGATGCTCGCCGGGCAACACCGTAAAGCCACCAACCGCATCAAGCTCGACTTTCTGCAAGTCACCAGCGGCGTGGGCGTTCATTCAGTGGCAAGCGTTGGCCTGGACATCGCCGGAGAGAAATTCGAAGCTTGCGCCTCAGGCAACGGTCCCGTCGATGCCGCCATCAGCGCAATCAAGCTCATTATCCATCGCCGTATGCTGGTTAAGGAATTCCTCATCCAGGCAATCAACAAGGGCAGCAACGATGTGGGCAAGGTACACATGACCGTAGAGCATGAAGGTGCATCCTATTACGGCTTCTCAGCCAATACTGACATCGTAGCAGCAAGTGCCGAAGCATTTATTGACGCAATTAATAAATTCGTAAGATAGGTTCGTAAATACATCACCAATCAATGAGCAGGGTTATAACAAAAGAATAACTCGGCTAATTCAATAAACAGATTACAATTTCTATGGGAAAAACATTATTTGATAAAATCTGGGACGCCCACGTGGTAAACAACATCGATGGTGGTCCCACCCAACTATACATTGACCGTCACTATTGCCATGAAGTAACAAGTCCTCAGGCATTTGACGGATTGCGAAAGAGAGGGCTGAAAGTGTTCCGTGCGGAAAAGACATATTGTTCACCCGACCATAACATCCCCACACTTAATCAGGATAAACCTATTGCCGACCCCGTGTCACGCAACCAGGTTGAGACACTCACCCGCAATGCCGGGGAGTTTGGGTTAACTTTATTCGGCCTTGGGCATCCGAAAAATGGAATTATTCATGTTATCGGCCCGGAAAACGGCTTGACATTGCCGGGATACACCATAGTGTGCGGAGACTCCCACACCTCCACACATGGAGCATTTGGCGCTGTGGCATTCGGTATCGGCACAAGCGAGGTGGAAATGGTGCTTGCATCGCAGTGCATCCTCCAGCCCAAGCCTAAAACCATGCGTATCAATGTTAACGGCACTCTCAAACCGGGAGTCACAGCCAAAGATATCGCCCTCTACATCATCGCCAAGATGACCACCGGAGGAGCCACCGGTTACTTCGTGGAATATGCCGGCGACACCATCAAGAATCTTTCAATGGAAGAGCGCATGACAGTGTGCAACCTCTCAATCGAAATGGGAGCGCGAGGAGGCATGATTGCCCCTGACGAGACCACATTCGAATATGTAAAAAGTCGTGAATATGCTCCCAGGGGTGAAGAATTCGAGAAAGCTGTGGCCTACTGGCGAACATTGCCATCCGACCCTGACGCAAAGTTTGACCGTGAGATAAACTTCGACGCCGCGGACATCGAGCCACGCATCACATTCGGCACCAATCCCGGCATGGGCATCGGAATCAACGACCCAATCCCAGCTCCCGACCCCGAGGATGAAGCCGGAAAAATCTCATACGAGAAATCACTTAACTACATGGGATTCAAAGTTGGACAACGTCTCACAGGCGTGCCGGTTGACTACGTTTTCCTGGGTAGCTGCACCAACGGCCGCATCGAAGATTTCCGCGCATTTGCCAACTTTGTGAAAGGCAAAAAGAAAGCCGACAGCGTCACCGCATGGCTTGTGCCGGGCTCATGGAAAGTTGATGCTCAGATTAAAGAAGAAGGTCTTGACAAGATTCTCGAAGAAGCAGGATTTGAGATTCGCCAGCCGGGATGCTCGGCATGTCTTGCCATGAATGATGACAAGGTTCCGGAAGGCAAACTCGCAGTTTCCACATCCAACCGCAACTTCGAAGGGCGTCAAGGTCCCGGCTCACGCACCATCCTTGCAGGTCCACTTGTAGCGGCTGCCGCCGCCATTACAGGAGTTATCACCGATCCCAGAACAATCTAAACATCCCCTCACACTATGAAAGAAAAATTTACCACCATAACCTCAACTTGTGTCCCTCTTCCAATGGAGAACGTAGACACAGACCAGATAATCCCCGCACGCTTTCTCAAAGCCACATCCCGCGAAGGATTTGGTGACAACCTGTTCCGCGACTGGCGCTACGACAAAGAGGGCAATCCTATCAAGGATTTCGTGCTCAATGACCCCACATATAGCGGCTGTATTCTAGTAGCGGGAAAGAATTTCGGTTCCGGGTCCAGCCGCGAACATGCAGCCTGGGCAATCGCCGACTACGGCTTCCGAGTAGTGGTGTCAAGTTTCTTCGCCGACATCCATAAGAACAATGAGCTCAACAACTTCGTGCTCCCCGTAGTGGTGAGCGATGAATTCCTTGCCGAGCTTTTTGACACTATCGCCGCCAATCCGAAGGCAGAAATAAAAGTTGACCTTCCGACTCAGACCATCTCTAATCTCACTAATGGCAAGAGTGAGAGATTTGACATAAATCCCTACAAGAAACAGTGTCTGGCTGAAGGTCTTGACGATATCGAGTTTCTCCTCTCGAAGAAAGCTGACATTGAGGCGTGGGAAGCCAATAAGAAATAGGATAGAATATGCATGTTGAATTGATGGACACCACCTTGAGGGATGGAGAGCAGACCTCGGGAGTGTCATTTTCGACATCCGAAAAGCTTGCCATAGCCAGGCTATTGCTCGGCGAGCTCCATGTGCCACGCATTGAGATTGCCTCAGCGAGAGTCTCAGAAGGAGAAAGGGACACAGTGCGTAAAGTGTGTGCCTGGGCACAACGCATCGGGAAAATAGACGCAATTGAAGTGTTAGGGTTTCTTGACGGCGGCGTGTCAGTCAACTGGATAAAGGATGTGGGGGGTACGGTGATAAATCTGCTTGCCAAAGGCTCCGAAAGACACTGTCGATTGCAATTGAAGCAGACACCGGACGAGCATTTCGCTGTAATCAAGCAAGAAGTGGAACGCGCCACAGCAGCCGGACTTGAGGTAAACATATACCTTGAGGATTGGTCAAACGGCATGAAACATTCGCCTGAGTATGTATTTGCCCTGATGGAGAGTATCAAAAGCCTTCCCATCAAGCGCTTCATGCTCCCCGACACGCTTGGAGTTCTCAATCCCTACGACACGTTAAGCTACGTACATCGCATGGTAAAGCATTATCCTCAACTGCATTTTGATTTTCACGCCCATAACGATTACGACCTGGCCACCGCCAACGTATTTGCCGCCGTGAAAGGTGGCGCAAAAGGAGTACACTGCACCATCAACGGGCTTGGAGAGCGTGCCGGAAATGCCACCTTATCAAGCACGGTTGCCGTGATTCACGACCAGCTCAACGGCACAACGAATATAGACGAGTCGAAAATCAACAAGGTGAGCCACATAGTTGAATCATTCTCTGGTATCATGGTGCCACCTAATAAGCCAATTATAGGCGACAGCGTGTTCACACAATGTGCAGGAGTTCACGCCGATGGCGATAACAAGAACAACCTGTACTACAACGACTTGTTGCCGGAACGTTTCGGACGCGAGCGCGAATATGCACTCGGCAAGACATCCGGTAAAGCAAACATAAAGAAAAATCTCGATGCATTAGGCATAGAACTGTCGGAGGAGAATATCCGCAAAGTAACAGAGCGAATAATCCAACTTGGCGACAAGAAAGAGATTGTGACACAGGGTGACCTTCCGTTCATCGTAGCAGATGTGCTGAAACATAACTCCCTACCCTCCAAAATACGTATTGTCAATTATGCGCTTAACCTATCGCAAGGCTTACGTCCCACGGCCACCGTCAAGCTCATAATCAACGATGCAGAGTTTCAGGAATCGGCAGTAGGCGATGGACAATTTGACGCTTTCATGCGTGCAATACGCACCATCTACCGCGGCAAACTTCAACGTCCCTTTCCCACCCTCGTGAATTATAGCGTTAACATCCCGTCCGGAGGCAAAACTGATGCGCTTGTCCATGCCAATATCACATGGAATTACGAAGGTAATATACTGAAAACACGTGGCTTGGATGCCGACCAGACAGAAGCCGCCATCCAAGCCACAGTTAAGATGCTCAATCTAATCGAAGCTCTCGATAAATAACAACGGATAACAACAAAAAATTATATATTATGGACTTTAAGATAGCAGTGCTACCCGGCGACGGCATCGGACCGGAGATTTCTCGTCAAGGTGTTGACGTAATGAGTGCGATTTGTGAGAAATTCAACCACAAAGTTGAATTTAAATATGGCATATGCGGTGCTGACGCAATCGACAAAGTAGGTGACCCATTCCCTGAAGAGACATACGAGACATGCCTATGGGCTGATGCCGTGCTCTTCTCGGCCGTCGGCGACCCCAAATTTGACAATAATCCCAACGCAAAAGTACGTCCCGAACAAGGTCTTCTCGCCATGCGCAAAAAGCTTGGACTGTTTGCCAACATTCGCCCGGTAGAGACTTTCCAATGTCTTATCCACAAATCCCCACTACGTGCTGAATTGGTGGAAGGCGCCGACTTCATCTGCATCCGCGAATTGACCGGCGGCATGTACTTCGGTGAGAAATATGAAGATAACAACCGTGCTTACGACACCAACGCCTACACCCGCCCCGAAATAGAGCGTATACTCCGAGTGGCATACGACTACGCGCTTCGCCGTCACAAACATCTCACCGTGGTCGACAAAGCTAACGTCCTCGCATCCTCACGTTTATGGCGCAAGGTAGCACAGGAAATGGCTCCGGAATACCCGGATGTCACCACCGATTTCATGTATGTCGACAATGCCGCAATGCGCATGATTCAGGAACCACGCTTTTTCGATGTGATGGTAACCGAGAACACCTTTGGTGATATCCTGACCGACGAAGGCTCGGTAATCTCAGGTTCAATGGGACTTCTCCCATCAGCTTCTACCGGTGAAAAGACACCGGTATTTGAGCCAATCCACGGATCGTGGCCTCAGGCCAAGGGTAAAAACATCGCCAATCCCCTCGCCCAGATACTCTCAGTGGCAATGCTTTTTGAATACTTCAATCTCACTGAGGAAGGCGCACTTATCCGCAAAGCGGTCAATGCTTCGCTTGACTCTAACGTTCGCACTACGGAAATCCAAGTAGAAGGCGGCGCCAACTACGGCACCAAGGAAGTGGGAGCTTGGATTGTCGACTATATCAAAAAAGCATAATCAACATAAAGGGAAAGCCCTGAAAGACCGACCCTTTTTCGGCAAAACTCCAACCAAACAAATGGCCACACTGCCTCGTGGGCGGTGTGGCCATTCGTTTCAGGGATAAACAACCCCTGTTAGTCATTCAAATCAAATAATCGCAATTCTATAGTCGTTTATTCCCTCCGAGTTGTAGGTTTCATGTCGTATGAAAGCATAGCGATAGAGAATCCCCAATATATAAAGGCAAGAGAAGTAAGGAAGCTTGTCATTGCCATATCCTGTACCCAACCGGCTTCAATGAAGAAGAAACCGATAGCGATAAGGAGGATACCATTGATAAGATATAGCCACCAATAACGGCGACCGCTTTGCTGAACGGCACTGCAGAGTGCTGTAATACCCCAATAGAGGAATATGAAGGCTATAAAATAGGGGAACACCATTTCAGAAAGGACGATACTGCGGACTAGCATGAAACCGATAAACATGTCAATCACACCGCCTACGAGCCACCATCCCCATCCCTTACCGCGGTCAGGACCAGAGGCAACGAGAAGCTGGACGATACCTACGAGAACCAAAAGCCATCCGAAAATCTGCGATGCTACGGCATAACCTGCCACCGGCCAGAACCAATATGCGAAACCGCATATCACCATCAAGATACCGGCCACAAGGACTACCCACCAATAGCGGGACTGTCCTAAATAATTTTGAATTAGCGTTTTCATAACGACTTAATTTTTTTATTAAATAAATAGTTAGATTTGTTTTGTTTTAATATAGTAACAATTGATTAACATATTTTGTTGAACTGCCTTGCAAATTATATGCTATCGCTATCGATATACCTTCTCACAAGCTCCTGATACTTCGGCGTGGTCTTGAATCGTTCAATTCGTGCATTAAGGGTATCGGCCAGGGCAGTACGTTTCTTATTGACAACCCACGATTCGAACTGGTTGAACGATACAGGAGTGGCAATTTGCACTTCCGGATGCTCCTTGGTAAGCTTCTTAGCGATATCTTCATTAATTACCGCCGCCTTTACATCGCCGGTGGCAGTAAGCATAAACAATTGCTCGGCATTATTGGTGCCGTCGCTATGTATGTGAATCGAGTCTCCGATTTCACGTGACAAATTCCGCATACGTTCCTCAGCCGGAGAACCCTTCACCACCCACACATCTTTTCCGGCAAGGTCAAGTGCAGTGCGCAGGTTTGTGTCGCGACTTATCAACACTTGCTTGTCGAGATACACCGGCTCGGTGAAGAGATATTTTTCCTTCTGCACAGCGGTAACCGGAAGGTCCGACACCACAATGTCATATTTCCCCTTTTCAAGATCATCAAGAGCCTCCCCTATTGAAGATATGGGATAGAACTTTACATTGTCGCCATAAAGCGATGCCATCTCCTTCATCATTGAATAATTGAAGCCCCCCAATGTGTCGCCATAACGGTAAAGCGACATCGGTGAGTAATCGATGGCAATATTGATAGTGTCGCCGCTTCCTCTCACATATTCATAGCCGTTTCGCCCTAATGGTGAAGAGCAGCTTCTGATGGTAACTATCACTCCCACAGCCATTATGGCAAGTGAGAGGATTATTCCGCCTCGAGGACCCCGAAGCATGTTCAATAGCCCTCCTTTATTGTTGATTTTAGTATCGTCAGACATATTATAAACTATAATCAATTGATATTCTTTACTAAGAGAATAACAACCGATTACCGATAATATGTTTAAACAGATAGTGTTAATTGTTGAAATTCACCGACACCCCCATCAGGAAACGACGGGGATTGAGCGGATAGTGCGGCATTGAGAAATAATTGTTATCTCCTATAATACCTTGATTCACATGCTGGAACAGCAGGAAGAATCGGGCGCGTGATAGTCGCATATTAATATACACATTCATAAATGGATAGCTTCCGCACTTAATCTCGTTCTGGTTACAAAATGCCATTGTAGAGGGCTGGTAGGTGGGTGCATAGTATTTGGTATAGTAATCTAGGTCGACACCAAATTGCACATCGAGGACCTTTGCCACTTTGAAGAGTAGATAAAGATTAGAGTATATTGCTAAGGTGGGAAGTGGCAGCACTGATTCCTCGGAAGAAGTTTGATATATAATGGTATTTTTCCAATTCAAAGCACGGAATCTGAAATCCTGTTGCAGCTGTGCGCTAAACACTTGAATACTTCCCCCATGCTGCTCCGGAAGGAATATGGAATTGAAATATATGTAATTCTGAACATTTTCCACACCAACATTGATGGTGGTGCCGGTCTGAGGAATATTAAGGACACCGCCAAATCGCAGACGACGAATCTTGCTAAAATCATTCTGCCATGCGAAATGGTTGGAAATAAAGTTGTTCATTAAATAAGGTGCGGTTTTGTTGCTGAAATGACCGTAACCGGTAAGCGACACTGTGTCACCGAGAAGTCTGAGATGAGTAGACGCACTACCATCGACAATAATCTCACCTCCGGCCGGACCGAGCAAACCGATTTTACCTGTTATCTCGTAATTTAACAGCGCTCCTTGCTGCTTAGTAAGCTGAGCCCCAACATAAAGGAGATTCTGTGTCTCCTTGTGAGCCAATCGTTCGGCAAAGGGATATGGAGTAAGATTCGACGGACGTTCCTCGCCCGAAATCGCAAGGGTATCAGGTGTCTGGTAGAATTTTCGTATCTCGTGAGTCACAAACGCACCCAAGCCGGCTTTGGCATACTTATTAAAACCCTCCAAGAGAGAAATGCCGAAGGTATTTTGCATAGAGGAGTAATGAGTTTTATCATTTGTCTCTGAATCAGAGAGATAGTGATTACCCCAGAACTCTTTTTCGTTTACGCCGTTTGTGTTGGTGAATTTATGATACCCATCCTTGTAATCAAAAGTCCATATGAAACTTGACACCGGGATATATTCACGAGCCACCACTGAGTCATTTTCATCCTTCTCCTCCTTCCAAAATCCCACTTTGTAGCGATGATTCATGTAAATCTGACGCCCCTTGTACCGGCTGTGGGATGCGTCAAGATTAGTGGGGATTGTTTTGGGATTGATTGACGACACACCGCCTTGCAGTTCTGCAGGATCGGTAATATAGAGATCATCTGTGATACCGCCATTTTCCTTGTTTAGCATATTAGTGTTGTAGAGGAATCCCTGAAATTCATACCTGTCGCCGGTATACGATCCTGAGAATCCCCAACTCAAACCTTTTGCAGCCTGATAGTTATAGCTACCCTTTGAATAAGGATAGTCGAAGAAAGCACCAATCTGACCCTTTGGGGAGAAATTACCGGTGAATAGCATCTTGAAATAGTCCTGCGCAAGTTCCTTACCACCTCCGGTGTTATAACTCACGATTGACATCGGGATGCGGGTGTTGTAAAATTTCATTTTAGAGAGGCTCGGAATCCACGGAGTCTTCGCATCTCGGAAAAAGAAATCGCTCATCGGCTCACTCTGCATATAAATCATGTTCTTTCCCACAGAACCTTGATTGCCCGTGGTAGCGAAAGCCGGTGAAAAAGCCGAGGGGATTGCACCTTGATAATAATTATATAGCATAGTGTCAATTGGAGCTTCCTCTCTAAGCCCGAGAGGTTCGAGAAGACGCCATGCGTAAGAAGGGGCTACTTCAGGCTCCTTGGCAAGGAGCCACTGTGCACCCAAAGCTAATATAATGATGAATAATGGATATCGTTTCATAAGTGGCAACAAAGTTACACATTTAAGCAATCGTAAAAAAATAAGTTGGTGAAAATTATTTTGGAAGACTACTAAAAATGTATAAACAAAAAAAATTATCCGTCATCACGACGAATAATCTTCTTACCTTAAATCTAATACCATGAAAAACTGATGCAAAGGTAAGGTCTTTTATTGAAATGACAAATTTTTATGCTAAAAAACATCATTAAATCAACTTATTTTAACATTTTAAATTTGTTGTTAACAGATTTTCACAATTATTCAATTATTTGCCCTTATTTATATATTCTAAAATACATACCTTTGCAATGGATGGAAAGAGCAGTTCAGGTAAAGATGTGATTTTTTTGAAAAAAAATTTTAAGGATCATGCAGTCATTTGAGCTTTTTGCACTCTTATAAGTAAATGAGCCGATTTAAACCCCTTATAGAAAGTTTATGACAGGACTGTATGAAAACTCATTTTAAAAGTTTATATCTGCTCAATGGCTGTTTGAAATGGATAAAAAAGCATTAGTAGAAAGATGTCAGCAAGGTGACAGGGATGCCCTCGGGACTCTCTATTCCACCTACTCCGCCCGAATGATGAAAATCATCCGGCACTACATCTCTGACCCTGCCGATGCCAACGATATCCTCCATGACGGCTTTATTGTGGCCTTCACTCAGATATCTTCACTGCGAGACCCTGACAAAGTAGAATCATGGTTAGGGACTATTATGAGGAATCTCTCAATTCAGTACCTCAGCCAGACTGAAATTTTCTCACTTCTCGACGAGGACACTAATTTAGCCGATACTCCTGACATCCAGGACCTCATCTCGATGGAAGAACTTGAAGCGATAATCAACAAACTTCCGGAGGGGTATCGCAAGGTGTTCAAACTCGCCGTGCTTGAAAACAAATCGCACGCCGAAATAGGGAAACTTTTGGGAATCGCGCCTCACACATCATCGTCCCAGCTTTTCAGAGCAAAAGAGATGCTCCGAAGAATCATCAGAGAGCATCGACTGGAACTCGCCGGAGCTGTCACAATCTTAGTGGCCATACTCGCACTTATCCCGCAACTATTCAATTACCGTATACCAGACCTTCCTACTGATAAAATGATTGTGGCAGATGGGATACTAACCATTGCCGTTCCATCTGACAGCGAAAAGCAGATTGACAGCGTGAAAACAAATTCCAAATCATTACTAACTACCACGTCAAAGCCCGCTGCGTCTAATCCAAGCCACATCAATGCCACTTCGCATAGCTCAGTTATTAACGATGATGCAATTGACCGTCAAGAGACTATCAGCAACGAAGACAATAACACCGGCACAGATTCAAACACTGTGAAGGAAACACAGAGTGTTACTACTGATAATGCTAAAAAAGAAAATCTTGCCACCAAAGTCGACGACGCGGCAAAAAATGTCTCCTCAAATGACACTAAGACCAATCCAATTACTGCGGAAACCAAAATCAATGCAGATAATGAGGACAATAAGACGAGAAGAGATAATAAATCCATCGATGAATATAGAAATACCAACAATTATATAGCCCATAAACCTCATCGCAAATCAATCCACGGTCTCGGGCTTCAAGTTAATGCGTCAGGAGACATAGGAGGCACTCAATCATCGGTTATGAATGATTTGGCTACCCCCATCGCTCCACCACCATCTGAGCCAGGTGATGATAATAATAAGCCGGAGTCACGCACATTAAGCAGAAGCACCGTGAGTGAAGAACCGGAGAAAATCAACCATGCTCTCACTCTAACTGTTGGAGCTACATTTAATTTGCGCTTGACAAGGACACTAAGCCTGGAAAGCGGCGTAAGATATTCATATTTAAGATCGACTGTTGAGTACTACAGACACACTGACGAATTCAAGACCCACTATATAGGGGTGCCTTTGAAACTCAACCTGTCACTCTACACCGCATCCTCGTTCAACATCTACGGATTACTTGGTGCAGCCGTCGATTTCCCGATTCATGCCACAAAGGAGTCAATGGACAGGCTCACTGACATCAGTGCGCCAACCCAATGGTCACTCACCGGAGGTGTGGGATTGCAATACAGGCTTTCGCCAGCTGTTTCACTATACATAGAGCCATCATTGCGTTACAACTTCCATAATCCGGGAAGCGCACTGATAAATAAGTGGCAATATGACCGTTACGAATTCTCTCTTCCTATAGGTCTGCGCTTAAATTTCTAAAACTATACCCTTCTTTTTAAACCTTTACAACATATAACTTCCTTTTTAAACCTTTACCTTAAATAATTCCTTTTTACCTTTACATGATATATCCTTCTCTTTAAACCTTTATTAAAAAAACAACTCCGATGCAAAATAAGTAATTTTTATTTTCTGCGGTCAGCATCATCGCCCGTACCTCTTGTTCTATAGATGAGCCAGACCACCCCGACATCAAGTCAACGCCACTCCGATAGAGGAGCTCAATGACTCAGACAAATCGGGATCTACGTAATAGAGCCACACATTCCAATCAGGAAGTGTGGCTCTATTTATCTATTTGCTTGACTTATCGGGTATTCTCAATCTTACTAATAAGTCAACCGATTATTTTAACTTTGAGTTCTATTACTCCCACTCGCTAATATGAAAATGTTGATAGTCAAATATATAAATCGTAGTTACTACTAATAGGGTACAATTTTAGGGCACAATCTTCTAAAACTGGTTGAGGCTAACAGTATGTTGATTAGCTCCATTTCTGAGATTTTAGATGAATTAATTATAAGACGATATTGCCTCTTTTTTTAGTTTGGAAATTAGCAAATATAGATGCGGTAACGTGAGTAACTTTAATTGGTTGCTTATTTTTTATTAATATTCTAAAATACGGATATTTACCATTTATCGACAAGTCTTTGCCATCATCTCCCTTCCTAAATTGAATAATTTCAAACTGGGACGGATTATATTTGTGCAGGAAGGTAATGGGTACTCCCATAGCTCCTTCATAATCCATAGGTATATCTTGGGTCTTGTTAACATTTATACCATTGTAGTTATCAAATGTAGGATACATTTCCTCATTCCCGTGATAAATCTTAGTTAGCTTAATGTAGTCATGTCTTGTCTTAACATCGAGATTGGTCAGCCACAGGCAATTATTAGGTGAAATTATTCTGTCGCCATTATCTGATATATGGGTTTCTGTTCCATACATCTCATAATGATCTGGTACTTTAAATCCAGAAATGCCTCTACCGAGATGAACACCCAACCAAACTTGATTTGATTGGATGAGCTGAAAAACTTCTTTATATGTTATTGCATTAATATTACCAATAATCAAAAATGATTTATTATATCGAATTAATTGAGCAATATATTCTCTAAAAAGAGAGAATGGCGGATTGGTTACAACGATATCTGCCTCTTGTAATAATGAAACACACTCTTGACTTCTAAAGTCTCCATCACCTTTAAACGTTTTAATTGACAATTCTGAAATATCAGTATCAGCGTCTGTTATTTCGCATTCTGTGTATTCTCCAAACTTAGGAGTGAAATTACTAAATAAATCCTGAGCATTTGGTTTGTAGAATGAAGCAATAAGTTTTTTTAAGCCTAATGCCTTGAAATTATTAAAGAAATATCTAAAAAAATTACTTTCTTTAGGATTATCACAATTACAATAGACTGTTTTTCCTTTAAAATGCACTTTATAGAAAAACAGTTCACGTTCAATATCTTCTAAAAGCGTATAAAATTCATCACTCTTAGAACATTTTGCTTTATGTAAAGTGTTATTAGTCGCTTTGCGTGTCATGGAAATTAACTTTCTATTTATCTTGAGACCTGATTAAATAAATCACTATATAAAACCTGCAATGATGTCTTTGCGATTTGTAACATAATATTAAACATCTGCTCCGCATCCCATCGCTCTCCATTCCCTTGAGTATATATGGATGCAGCCTGGAGCATTATGGTTTTATCTTTATGATGGACAAATCTGTTTTTACACAAATTAGTATTTATCGGCAACCCATAATTAGCTGCTGTCAGTCTATCTAATCTGTTAAGCATCCCAGAATTATATTCCAAGACAACTGTTCGTCCATCAGGACGAGTGATTTTAATTGTTTCTGTAAGAAAATTTGAGCCTCCAAGAAAAAGCACATAAGGAAAGTGGGATTCCCCGAGCATTAGATTTGCGATTTCAGATATATTTTTGTGCGATCTTTCAATAGCATTTCCAGCTGCCATTAAATCTTGGTCATTATTTTTTCCAACTAATTTGCCAAGCCTGATATTTTCTATATCTTTTCCTTGATGTTTGGCTTCTGAAACCAATATGACACGCCATTCACCTGAATCATCTTTTACCTCAATAATTCCACCATCGGGAATAATACTGGAGTTTGATACAAATAGAGTTTGGCCCAATTCTGAATCAACTCTTTGTAGCGCTAAATTTATCTCATCCTTACGAATACTATCTCTGAATCTGAATGATAATTTGGGAAACTCACTCTTCAATTGATTCAGAACTAAATTAGCGACTTTTCCAACGGTAATATCGTGCAATTTAGCTTCTGAGCCAAATATCCCAACAACACCATGCGAAGTTATGTGTTGTTTGGTTAATCTTTTTGATTGGTTCATTTTTGACATAGAGTTTCTTCATATTCGCAAATATATGAAAAATATGTATAGGATACAATTAGATTTTGATATAGAAAAATATACTAAAACAGTAGTTTGCACCCTTTAGCTGGGAGTGCAAACTGCTGTATATAAATTAATTAAACAATTATGGTCGTTTTGGGGTCATTCCCACTCGATAGTTGCCGGTGGCTTGGAGGAGATATCGTAGCATACGCGGTTGACGCCGCGCACTTTGTTGATGATATCGTTGCTCACTTTCGCCATGAAATCGTAAGGGAGATGAGCCCAGTCGGCGGTCATAGCATCGGTAGAGGTAACAGCACGTAGTGCGATGGCACGCTCATAGGTACGCTCATCACCCATCACGCCGACACTCTGCACAGGAAGCAGAATCGCACCGGCCTGCCAAACCTTATCGTAAAGATCCCAGTCGCGCAAACCCTGGATGAAAATATCATCCGCATCCTGAAGTATACGCACTTTCTCGGGAGTGATATCTCCAAGGATTCGCACAGCCAAGCCTGGACCGGGGAATGGATGACGCTTGATGAGATGCTCAGGCATACCAAGTTGACGACCCACAGCCCTTACTTCATCCTTGAATAGAAGGCGAAGCGGCTCGCAGAGCTTGAGGTTCATCTTCTCAGGGAGGCCTCCCACATTGTGATGGCTCTTGATAGTAGTACCGGTGATTGAAAGTGACTCGATGCAGTCAGGATAAATGGTACCTTGCGCAAGCCATTTCACATCCTTAATCTTGTGTGCTTCCTCGTCAAACACGTCAATGAATCCCTTGCCGATGATTTTGCGCTTTCGCTCAGGCTCAGTGACGCCAGCAAGCTCGCTGAAGAATTTAGCAGAGGCATCGACGCCAATCACGTTCAAGCCAAGGCATTCATAATCGTGCATCACATTTCGGAACTCATTCTTTCGAAGCATACCGTGGTCCACGAAGATGCAAGTGAGATTCTTCCCTATCGCACGGTTGAGAAGCACAGCAGCAACTGAAGAATCAACGCCGCCACTCAGGCCGAGCACGACCTTGTCATCACTGAGCTGCTCACGCAATTGCGCAACTGTAGACTCTATGAACGACTCCGCAGTCCAATCCTGTTTACCGCCACAAATGTCAACTACGAAATTACGTAGCAACTGAGTGCCATGTTCTGAGTGGTAAACCTCGGGATGGAACTGAACACCCCAAGTGTTCTCACCCTCCACCTGGTAAGCGGCGATAGCAACCTTATCGGTCGATGCCACGACCTTAAAGTCGGAAGGAATCGAAGTGATGGTATCGCCATGGCTCATCCACACCTGCGATCCCACCGGGATATTCTTGAAAAGGGGATTAAAAGTATCGATTTTTGTCAAATGAGCCCTCCCATACTCTCTTGAAGGAGCCGGTTCGACACTGCCACCAGCGGTGAAAGCTATAAACTGCGCACCGTAGCAAATACCCAACACCGGGAGATGCCCGCGGAGACGGTCAAGCTCTGTCTTAAAAGCCTTCTCGTCATAGACAGAAAAAGGAGAACCTGACAGGATGACGCCAATAACTGAAGGGTCATCGTAAGGAAACTTATTGTAGGGTAGAATTTCGCAATACTCGCCCAACTCGCGCACACGGCGACCAATCAGCTGCGTAGTCTGCGAACCGAAGTCGAGAATGATGATTTTTTCCTGCATATAATTATAGGTGTGAATCGATTAGTTTCTGAACTTGATTAAAAAACTCTAATCAGGTTTATTTCCAACTGCAAAGGTAGTGATTATTCATCTATTTTTTTAATTAAACGATAATTTTTGACTAATTTTGCACTCCAAATAACTGATTCATATATCGAACTGAACAAAAGCGTCCCTTAATTCAATGTACAATATAAAATTATTTCTCACCGATGTGGATGGCACCCTAACCGATGGCGGAATGTACTATACTGCCTCGGGCGACACTATGAAGAAATTCAACACCCGCGACGGCATGGGATTGCAACTCCTCCAAAAAACCGGAGTGAAAGTCGGCATCATCACCAGCGAGAACACGGAAATAGTCAGCAAACGAGCCGAAAAGCTGGGTATCGATTACCTCGTGCAAGGGAAACGCGATGGAGGAAAGCTCGCCGCCGCCCGTGAGATATGCGATGAACTCGGCATCTCCCTAAGCCAGCTTGCTTACATCGGCGATGACGTAAATTGCGAGGAACTGCTTCGCAACGCCGGTTTAGCTGCATGCCCTTCTGACGCAATGCCTCAAGTCAAGGCTATTCCCGACATCCATATCATGTCGCTTAAAGGTGGTGAAGGGTGCGTCCGTGAGTTTATCAACACTCTTCTTTAATTTTAATTATTGAGCTGATAAAACAAGGCTATATCAGCGATTATCACAATTATTAATGAACGAAGTAAAAATATCTATAACATTCCTATTGCTTGCTGTCACATTCTGTGTATGCCTGATAGTGAGCAACTTGATGGAAATTAAGACCGTCGACCTCGGACCACTGACCATCACGGCCGGAGTTATCGTATTCCCGATTTCATACATTCTAAACGACTGTATAGTCGAGGTTTACGGATTCAGCAAAGCACGTTTTGTAATATGGCTCGGATTCGGGATGAATCTCTTAGTGTCGCTACTGCTCCAGCTCGGCATCTGGCTTCCTGGGGCGACCTCGTGGACAGGACAAGAGGCAATGACATTAATATTCGGGGCGGTACCACGAATTTTCGCGGCAAGTTTCATTGCATTCCTATGCGGCTCTATGGTCAACGCCTACGTAATGTCAAAAATGAAAATCTCCCACGGCAGTATAGGTTTTTCATGCCGCGCCATAGTCTCCACTCTATGGGGCGAAGGGATTGATTCAGTTATCTTCTTCCCACTCGCTTTCGGCGGCGTACTCGCATGGAGTGAGATCGGAACTCTCATATTGACACAGACCATCCTTAAGACACTTTACGAGATTCTCATCCTCCCCGTGACAATGCGAGTGGTGAAATTTCTCCGCGACCATGAAGGTGGCGACGTTACCGACCGCCCGGGAATGTCATATAAATGGTGGAAAATCACTGAAATATAATCTCGACAATGAAAGAAGTGAATTACGGCGATGTAAGATGGGTGTGGCTCGACCTTGATGACACGCTCATGGATTTCCGTGCGAATTCGCGGGAGTCGCTGCGCATCATATACAACCAGTGTCAACTTGACCGTTACATCTCCACTATAGAAGAATGGATAGAAAGCTACGAAACCCACAACCATTCCCTTTGGGACAGATATAGCCGCCAAGAAATCACGCAGGATTTTCTACGTGTCGACCGCTTCTTCACGCCTCTACGCCCCGGATGGAACGGCAAAGAGAATGAACTGAAAGAATTTAGCCGACAACTTGACTCGATATACCTCGACATCCTCGCACGACAAACTGTTATGATTCCCGGCGCATTTGAGCTGCTTAGGCACTTGCGCGCGCATAAATATAATATAGGTGTATTAAGCAACGGATTCAACCATGTGCAACATGCCAAGCTCCACAACTCCGGACTCGATAAAATGATTGACCTACTCGTGCTAAGCGACGACATCGGCATCAACAAACCCGACACTCGCCTTTACCACCACGCAATGCGGCAAGCAGGCGAAACCTCCTCCTGGCAACACTTGATGATTGGCGACAACCTCAACACCGACATACGCGGAGCCATTGATAGCGGATGGCATGCAATCCACTTCGACCGCGACCGGAAAAATCCCCCGGAATGGGTCGACGGCCACCTTGTAACACCCGATTTAGAGTCGCTCATCCCCTTATTAATGCCACTTAAAGGCTAAATAAGGCGTTAAAGTGGTGAAAAAGTGAATTTTATCCGAAATTTTCCATAAAATATTGTTATTAATTCAAAAAAAGTTACGATATTTGCACTTGCAAAATTCGGACGGTCTAAACAACCGCAACCAAAAAGATATTAACCAATTATAAAACTTATACCGTAATGACTAAAGCTGACATCGTCAACGAGATTTCAAAATCAACCGGCATTGACAAAGCCAACGTACTCGAAACAATCGAAAAGTTCATGGAGACAGTAAAGGACTCACTCGCAAACGGTGAAAACGTCTATCTCCGCGGCTTCGGTAGCTTCATCATCAAAGTTCGCTCAGAGAAGACCGCCCGTAACATCTCAAAGAACACCACTATCATCATCCCCGAGCACCGCATCCCCGCTTTCAAGCCCGCCAAGGTGTTCATGGAAGATGTAAAGGAGTCTAAATAATCCATTTCCCCTCACCCGCTCACATAGAGCTCCAGAGTGTTATCAACCCAATTTCTAACAATATTTAAATTCCAATTATGCCAAGCGGAAAGAAAAGAAAAGGCCACAAGATGGCCACTCACAAGCGTAAAAAACGCCTTCGCAAAAACCGTCATAAGAAGAAATAGTCTTCACTCATGACGTTGAGATACACGAAGAACAAACTCTGGAAGGGGCGAGTAATTGCCTCCTAAAGGTTTGTTCTTTGCGTTATTTCTATTGTAATCCTCTAAGTGAACTTCAAAAAAACAACTTGGGACACTCCGTTTGTTCTCATTGGCATCTATGCCGTTCTTCATTCAGTTATTTAGCTCGCTAAAGGCCTTCATTCAGAAGACACCCCTGCTCAATGATAACTGCGTATCCTGTCCCTATTTATTTTTTTTACGTTCACTTAATACTCATAATTTTCAGCGATTACATCAACACGTATAAATAATTCAAGTTAAATGAAAAGTGAACTAATTGTAGACGTTCAACCCAATGAGGTGTCAATAGCCCTCCTTGAGGATTCACGGCTCGTTTCATTGCAGAAAGAGTCGCGAAACATCGCCTACGCCGTCGGTGACATTTATCTAGCAAAAGTCAAGAAACTGATGCCGGGACTTAATGCCGCCTTCGTCAACGTAGGCTACGAAAAGGACGCTTTTCTTCACTACTTGGATCTCGGTTCTCAATTCTCTTCCTACTCATCCTTCCTCAAGACGATGCTCGACGACAAAAAGACAGTGCCGTCAGTGTCAAAAATCAAGCGACTCCCCGACATCGATAAGCACGGTTCAATCACCGAAGTGCTTCAGCCGGGCCAGGAGCTGATGGTGCAGATAGTCAAAGAGCCCATCTCATCAAAGGGACCGCGCCTCACCACCGAAATCACGTTTACGGGAAGATATATGGTGCTTATACCTTTTGGCGACAAGATTTCCATATCCCAAAAGATTAAGACCACAGAAGAGAAACTACGCCTCCGTCAGCTCATTGACAGCATCCGCCCCAAGAACTTCGGGGTAATCATCCGTACTTCAGCCGAGGGAAAGACCGTACGCGAGCTGCATAATGAGTTAAAGACACTCGTAAGATGCTGGGAGGAAACAGTGGCAAAAGCGCAAAAAGCCACAGCCCCGGCTCTGATTTTCGAAGAAGAAAGCCGCATTGTAGGTATGCTACGCGACGTCTTCAGCCCCACTTTTGAAAGCATTTACGTCAACGACAAGGATATTTTCGGTCAAATTTCCAAATACGTAAGCCTCATATCGCCAGAGAGCCACGACATAGTAAAGCTCTATGACAACGATGCTCCCATATTTGACCATTTTAACATCACGCGCCAAATCAAGTCGTCATTCGGCAAGACTGTGTCATTCAAGTCAGGCGCATACGTGATTATCGAACACACTGAGGCTCTCCATGTCATCGACGTCAATTCAGGCAACCGCTCAAAGGCCGCCCCTGACCAGGAAAGCAATGCCCTCGAAGTCAACCTTAGAGCCGCCGATGAAATTGCACGCCAGCTGCGTCTGCGCGACATGGGTGGCATAATCGTGATTGACTTCATCGATATGAACAAGGCTGAAAACCGTCAAAAGCTTTATGAACATATGCGCGAAGTGATGGCCAATGACCGTGCCCGCCACAACATACTGCCACTCAGCAAATTCGGGCTCATGCAAATCACCCGGCAAAGAGTGCGCCCGGCGCTCGACATCATCACCTCCGAAGAGTGCCCCTCCTGCCACGGCAAAGGGGAAGTGCAACCCTCCCTCCTGTTCACCGACACTCTTCACGAGAAGCTCGATTACCTCGTGAACACTCTTAAAATCAAGCATTTCATCCTCTACGTACACCCCTACGTCGCTGCCTACCTGAAGAAAGGCTTCCCTTCCCTTTACCGAAAATGGCAACTCGAATTCGGATTCAACTTCCGAATTGTGCCTGACGAATCACTCGCTTATCTCCAGTACAAAGTACTCGACCGCAACCGTGAAGAGATTGATCTCAAAGAAGAAAAGGATATTGACTCCTCGGCAACAAAGTCAAAATCCCGTGCAAAGAACCGCACCAAGGAAGAATAGCACCAACTATCAAATCCTGAAGCGTGAATGAAC
Source organism: Duncaniella sp. (assembly GCA_023664955.1). GTDB lineage: Bacteria > Bacteroidota > Bacteroidia > Bacteroidales > Muribaculaceae > Duncaniella. Next base: position 298,165 of record JAMPEV010000001.1, on the reverse strand, counting down.
ACATATAAGCATGCTTTTAGGATGAAATTCAACGATTCAGCACCCTCGTCCCGGACAGAAGAGCCGAAACGAGGGTGTTTATGTTATATAACATAAGTTTTATCCGCACTTCTAACAAATTAATTTACGAACTTTGCAAAGAATATATTCACATTCCACCTCACATCGACTAATTTATCATATAACCATATACACATGAAAGTACAGCAATTTGCAGCTGCAATCGCAGTGGCGCTCATCGCCACCTCGTGCGGCAGTCAGAAGGAGCAAGCATCGCTCACTAAATCAGGTCTTGACCCACAGAATTTTGAAAATGAGTATAATGGCAAAGCTACCCATCTTTATACTCTGACCAATGAGGATGGCTCAGAAGTTTGCATCACTAACTTCGGTGGCAGAATAGTATCGCTCATGGTTCCCGACCGTGACGGCAATCTGCGCGATGTAGTGTTAGGAATGGACAGCGTGGCTGCATATTATCCCGAGAACAACCAGACTGACTTCGGCGCAGCAATCGGTAGATATGCAAATCGCATTGACCATGGTCGCCTCGTGATTGACGGTGATACCACCCAGCTCCCCGTCAACAATTTCGGACACTGTCTCCACGGTGGTCCTACCGGCTGGCAATATCAGGTTTACGAAGCAGAGCAACCCAACGATTCTACTCTCGTGCTCACCATTCTCTCTCCAGATGGCGACAACAACTTCCCCGGCAACTTGACCGCCCAGGTAACATATACTCTCACTTCCGATAATAAGGTTGACATTGCATACACCGCCACGACCGATAAGCCTACCGTGATAAATATGACCAACCACTCATATTTCAACCTCACCGGCGATCCCTCAAAGGGTGTGGAGAACGACATCCTGTATATCAATGCCGATACCTTCACCCCGGTTGACTCAACCTATATGACAACAGGCGAAATTATAACTGTCAACGGCACTCCGATGGACTTCACCATCGCCAAGCCCGTAGGCCAGGATATCGCCCAGATGGATTTTGAGCAAATCAAAAATGGCAACGGCTATGACCACAACTGGGTTCTCAACACAAATGGCGACATAAACACACCGGCAGCCATACTTACCTCACCTGAAAGCGGCATAGTGCTGACTGTGTATACCGACGAACCGGGCGTGCAGTTCTACTCAGGCAACTTCCTTGACGGAACTATCACCGGCAAGAATGGCAAAGTGTACAACCAACACGCAGGAATGTGCCTTGAAACACAGCACTATCCCGACAGCCCCAACAAGCCGCAATGGCCTACCACCATACTTCGTCCAGGTGAAACTTACAATAGCCACACAGTATTCTCATTCTCAACTGCCGACGTAGCTCCCCAGGAAGCGGCTACTGACACCGTGGCACAGTAAAATGAATGATATGTGCATAATTATGAATGATTAATGCACATGGAATTCCGGGCAGCGACATAACTTTGCGCTGTGAAAAATCAACGACAATATATTACCTTAAATAAATAATAACCAAATGGCATTTCTTGATTGGCTGGTAATCGGCATCTTCGCCTTCGCCTTGATAGGTATCATCGTGTGGGTGATGAAACAGAAACAAAACAATGCCGCCGATTACTTCCTCGGCGGCAAGGACGCAACCTGGATAGCAATAGGCGCGTCAATCTTCGCATCCAACATCGGCTCTGAGCACCTCATCGGTCTCGCCGGCTCCGGAGCCTCATCCGGCATGGCTATGGCCCACTGGGAAATCCAGGGGTGGATGATACTTCTCCTTGGATGGGTTTTCGTACCCTTCTACACTCGCTCTATGGTATATACCATGCCTGAGTTCCTCGAACGTCGCTTCAACCCCCAGTCACGCACCATCCTTGCTACAATTTCACTCATTAGCTATGTGCTCACCAAGGTGGCCGTGACCGTCTACGCCGGCGGTCTGGTATTTCAGCAAGTATTTGGCATCGACACTCTTTGGGGCATCGACTTCTTCTGGATTGCGGCGATTGGCTTAGTGCTCTTGACAGCACTCTACACCGTGTTCGGAGGTATGAAGTCAGTACTCTATACATCAGTGCTTCAGACCCCAATCCTACTACTCGGCTCCCTCATCATCCTCGTGCTCGGCTTGAAAGAACTTGGCGGATGGGATGAAATGATGAGAATATGCAGTGAAGTGAAGGTTAACGAATACGGTGACACCATGGTAAACCTCATCCGCGACAATCAGGACTCGCAGTATCCATGGCTCGGCGCTTTGATCGGCTCTGCTGTAATCGGTTTCTGGTACTGGTGTACTGACCAGTTCATCGTTCAGCGTGTACTTTCGGGAAAGAATGAGAAGGAAGCACGTCGAGGCACCATCTTCGGAGCATATCTCAAACTCCTCCCTGTATTCCTGTTCCTAATTCCCGGCATGATAGCATTCGCAATTCACCAGAACTCATTGACAGCCGGTGGCGAAGGATTCCTCCCAATTCTTGCCAACGGTAATGTCAACTCCGATGCAGCATTCCCGACACTCGTCGCAAAACTCTTACCTGCCGGTGTCAAAGGCTTGATTGTGTGCGGTATCCTTGCAGCCCTCATGTCATCGCTTGCATCGCTATTCAACTCATCTTCAGCACTTTTCACCATTGACTTCTATCAGCGTTATCGTCCCGATACCGACCCGAAGAAGCTCGTTCGTATCGGTCAAGCCGCCACAGTGGTAATCGTAATTCTCGGCATCCTTTGGATTCCGGTGATGCGTTCAGTGGGAGATGTGCTATACCTTTACTTACAGGATGTACAGTCAGTGCTTGCACCGGGTATTGCCGCCGCATTCCTTATCGGTATACTTTGGAAACGCGCCACTGCCCTTGGCGGCATGTGGGCCCTCCTTTCAGGTCTCATCATAGGCTTAACCCGTCTTGGCGCTAAGGTTTATTATAGCAATGCAGAAATCATCCCAGGCACCGACCCGTCATGGTTCCAGTATCTATTCTACGACTGTAACTGGCTATTCTTCTGCGGCTGGATGTTAGTATTCTGCTTGGCTGTAGGCGTTATCGTGTCACTCTGCACAAAGCCTAAACCCGAGAGTGAAATTCGAGGACTCGTGTTTGGCACCTCAACTGCCGAACAACGTGCTGCCACTCGCGCAAGCTGGAATTGCTGGGATGTTATCAACTCAGTAATCATCTTAGGAATCACAGCTGCCTTCTATATCTACTTTTGGTAAACTAACCTTGAGCCGATTTAAGCTCTATTATTAGACCTTAGATCGGCTCAGTAACACACATATATATTATGCTCGAAGAGTTAAAAGAAAAAGTATATCACGCCAATATGGACCTCGTGAAGCATGGTCTTGTAATCTTCACATGGGGCAATGTGTCAGGCATCGACCGCGAAAAAGGGCTTGTAGTTATCAAGCCGAGCGGCGTAGACTATGACGTTATGAAGCCGGAGGACATGGTGGTGGTAAGCCTTGAAACAGGCGAAGTGGTGGAAGGGAATCTCCGTCCTTCATCCGATACCCCTACCCACCTCGTTCTCTACCGTGCGTTCCCCGAAATCGGCGGCGTGGTTCACACCCACTCCACCTATGCTACCTCATGGGCCCAGGCCGGAATAGATATTCCCAACATCGGTACAACCCATGCCGACTATTTCTACAAAGCAATCCCTTGCACTGCCGATATGAGCGAAGTAGAAGTCAAAGGTGACTATGAACTTGAAACAGGCAATGTGATAGTGAGCCGTTTCGCGGGTATGAACCCAATCCATACTCCGGGTGTTCTTGTAAAGAACCATGGACCGTTCACTTGGGGCAAGACACCGGCCGAAGCTGTCCACAACGCTGTGGTACTCGAACAGGTTGCTAAAATGGCCTTTATCGCATATCAAGTAAACCCCAAGCTCACCATGAATCCACTGCTTATTGAGAAACATTTCTCGCGCAAGCATGGACCAAACGCTTACTACGGTCAGAAATAAACTGATTTTAAAAATTTTATAGAAAGTTTAGCGAACATCATAAGTTCACTTAACAAAGTTTCTTAAAACTAATCTAATAACCCTGCGTGATAATGCGAAACTCATCATTATCACACTATAAATCAAATTTTTAAAAATATGTACGACAATTATGAAATATGGTGGGTGACTGGCGCACAGTTACTCTACGGTGGTGACGCCGTGGTCACTGTTGACTCTCACTCTAAAGAGATGGTTGATGGTCTTAACAAGTCCGGCAACCTCCCCGTGAAAGTGGTATATAAAGGCACTGCCAACTCCTCACACGAAGTTGAGGATGTGATGAAAGCGGCTAACAACAATCCCCGTTGCGCCGGTGTAATCACATGGATGCACACCTTCTCACCCGCTAAAATGTGGATTCACGGTTTGAAAATCCTTAACAAGCCGTTGCTGCATTTCCACACCCAATACAATGCCGAAATACCCTGGGACACTATTGACATGGACTTCATGAACCTCAACCAGAGTGCCCATGGCGACCGCGAATTCGGCCATATATGTGCCCGTATGCGTGTGCGTCGCAAAGTAGTTACCGGTTACTGGAAAGACGAAGAGACTCAGAAACACATCGCTGTTTGGCAGCGTGTATGCGTAGGCTGGGCTGATGCTCAGGATATGCGCATCATCCGCTTCGGCGACCAGATGAACAACGTCTCCGTGACCGACGGCGACAAAGTAGAGGCAGAAATCCGTCTCGGATACCACGTTGACTACATGCCGTTTAGCTCCGTAATGCCCTACTTCGACGCTATAAAAGCCGAGGATGTTGACGCATTAGTGAAAGAATACTTTACCCTCTACGCTCATGACACTGCCCTTGAGGACAAATCGACTGAAGCATATCGCAAGATTTGGAACTCTGCCAAAGCCGAGCTCACCCTCCGCGCCATCCTTAAGGACACCGGAGCTAAGGGCTTCACAACCAACTTTGACGACCTCGGTGATGTCAATGTAGAGGAAACCGGCCGAGGCTTCGATCAGATTCCCGGTCTCGCTTCACAACGCCTTATGGCTGAAGGATACGGTTTTGGCGCTGAAGGTGACTGGAAATCAGCTGCCCTTTACCGCACTCTTTGGGTGATGACCCGCGGTATGAATGGCGGATGCTCCTTCCTCGAAGATTACACCATCAACTTCAACGGCAAACAGAGTTCACTCCTGCAGTCACATATGCTTGAAGTGTGTCCGCTCATTGCAGAAGAGCGTCCCCGTCTCGAAGTTCACTTCCTCGGCATCGGTATACGCAAGACTTTAACCGCACGTCTCGTATTCACATCCAAACCCGAAGCCGGTATCGCTGCTACCGTTGTTGACATGGGCAACCGTTTCCGCCTGATTGTCAACGATGTACAATGTATCAAGTCTAAGCCCCTTCCCAAGCTTCCCGTGGCATCCGCACTTTGGATTCCACAACCAAGCTTCGAAATCGGCGCATCGGCATGGATTCTTGCCGGCGGAACTCACCATTCATGCTTCTCCTACGATGTAACTCCTGAATTCTGGGAAGATTACGCTGAAATAGCAGGCATTGAAATGGTTCACATCGACAAGGATACCACTATCGAAAACTTCAAGAACACATTGCGCCTTGGCGAAGTTTACTACATGCTCAATAAGTCGCTCTACCTCTAAGATTAATATATATGGCAGACGCAAAAACTACCATAGAACAAGGAAAGGCAATTCTCGGTATCGAGTTTGGCTCTACACGCATTAAGGCTGTCCTTATCGACGAAGAGAACAAACCGATCGCTCAGGGTAGCCACGAATGGGAGAATCAACTCGTCAATGGACTGTGGACTTATAGCACCGAAGCTATTTGGTATGGTCTTCAGGACTGCTACGCCAATCTCCGTGCCAACGTGCGTAAGCAATTCGATATCGAAATCGAAACACTCGCCGCAATTGGTATCAGTGCTATGATGCACGGATATATGCCATTTGATGACAACGCCGAGATCCTTGTGCCATTCCGCACTTGGCGCAACACCAACACCGGCAAGGCTGCCGCAGAGCTCTCCGAACTATTCGTTTTCAATATTCCACTCCGATGGAGTATTTCTCACCTATATCAAGCGATTCTCGATAATGAGCCACATGTCAAGGACATAAAATATCTCACCACACTTGCCGGATATATCCATTGGCAACTCACCGGCGAAAAGGTGCTTGGAGTAGGAGATGCTTCCGGTATGCTCCCGATTGACTCTACCACAAAGGATTATTCGGCCGAAATGGTGGAGAAATTCGACAATCTCATCGCCCCGAAGGGATATCCTTGGAAACTACTCGACATTCTTCCTAAATCACTTGATGCAGGTCAATACGCCGGCCAACTAACCGAGGAAGGAGCTCGTAAGCTCGACGTGTCCGGACATCTAAAGCCAGGCACTCCGATCTGTCCTCCCGAAGGAGATGCCGGAACCGGGATGGTGGCAACCAACGCTGTGCTACAACGCACAGGCAACGTCTCAGCCGGGACTTCTTCATTCTCAATGATTGTCCTCGAGAAAGAATTGTCAAAGCCCTATGAGGTAATCGACATGGTGACAACTCCCGATGGAAGCCCTGTTGCGATGGTACATTGCAACAATTGCACCTCCGACCTCAACGCTTGGGTCAACATTTTCAAGGAGTTCCAGCAATTGATGGGTGTGGAAGTAGACATGACCCAACTTTTCGGCAAACTCTACAACGCAGCCCTCACCGGATCACCTGACTGTGGCGGTTTGATCAGCTATAATTATTATTCCGGCGAACCGGTGGCAGGACTTGCCGAAGGACGACCGCTGTTCGTGCGTTCAGCCAATGACAAATTCTCGCTTGCCAACTTCATGCGTGCCAATCTCTACGCAGCCGTTGGTGTGCTTAAAATAGGCAATGACGTACTTTTCAATGAAGAGAAAGTGGAAGTTGACCGTATCACCGGTCACGGAGGTCTATTCAAGACTCCGGGGGTGGGTCAACGTATTCTCGCAGCTGCTCTCAACTCCCCGATTTCTGTAATGGAAACAGCGGGCGAAGGCGGCGCATGGGGCATCGCGCTTCTCGCCTCTTATCTTGTCAATAATGAAAAGGGTCAATCGCTTGCCGGATGGCTCAACGACAGGGTGTTCCTCAGCGATGCGGGTGTGGAAATCGCACCTCAACCGGAGGACGTGGAAGGTTTCAACCGCTACATTGAGAACTACAAGCGCGGTCTCGCTATCGAAAAAGCAGCAGTCAAAGCCAAGGACAATTGACAATTGACAATTGTCCCGATGCAGAACCACGCAACCCGATGCAACCCGATGCGATGCCATTCAAATAAATCGTTTCAACAAAGCCCCGGAGCGGTGGTGGTTGTGGTATCATTATTTGAACCACGTCGTAACCCGATGAATCCCGTTTATTAATCTAAAAAAGCCGAATTTCGTAAGTGAAATTCGGCTTTTTTAATTCCTTCCTCCCTGCTTGCAGAAATTCTAAAATTTAAATTTCATCTTTTAGCAGCTTAATTTTGTCATACACAATTTTTATCCGTAAATTTGCACGGATGAAAAGTGTCTTTTCACCAAACCATTAAGAAATTCATCCTTAAATTAGTCACCACGATAAAGAATTTCAACTATAATTGAATAAATAAAATTAAATAATTCAACAATAAACTAATCAACCCATCAAAGTATCATGGATATTTCACACATCGAACATGTAGGTATCGCAGTGCCTAACCTCGAAGAAGCTATCGCCTTCTACGAAAACATTTTAGGACTCAAGTGTTTCGCAATCGAAGAAGTAGAGGACCAGAAAGTCCGCACAGCCTTCTTCAAGGTTGGTCAGACCAAAATCGAACTTCTCGAAGGCACATCCCCCGAAAGCGCTATCTCAAAATTCATCGCCAACAATGGCGGTCGCGGCGGAATCCAGCACATCGCATTCGCTATCGAAGATGGCGTAGCCAATGCGCTTGCTGAAGTTGAAGGCAAAGGTGCACGCCTCATCGACAAGGCTCCCCGTAAGGGTGCTGAAGGTCTCAACATCGCATTCCTTCACCCGAAGTCAACTTGCGGCACCCTCATCGAATTCTGCGAAGACCCAAACAAGTAATTAAGAACTTTTATACACTCACTACCCATAAATAACCAAATGAGTAACCAGCTTGAAAAAGTAAAAGAGCTCATCGCCTTGCGCGAGGAGGCCCGCTTAGGTGGAGGCGAAAAAGCAATCCAGAAGCAACACGAAAGAGGCAAATACACAGCCCGCGAGCGCATTGCACAGCTCCTCGACGAGGGCTCTTTTGAAGAAATTGACATGTTTGTGCGCCATCGCTGCCATAACTTCGGTCAGGAGAAGAAAAGCTATTTAGGCGACGGCGTCGTTACCGGCTATGGCACAATCGACGGTCGACTCGTATATATTTTCGCACAGGATTTCACCGTATTCGGTGGTTCTTTGAGCGAGACAATGGCCCTCAAGATTTGCAAAATCATGGATATGGCCATGAAGATGGGCGCACCCGTTATAGGTCTTAACGACTCAGGTGGTGCCCGTATCCAGGAAGGCATCAACGCACTAGCAGGGTATGCTGAAATTTTCCAGCGCAACATCCTTGCTTCAGGCGTAATCCCTCAGATTTCCGGCATCCTCGGCCCGTGTGCCGGCGGCGCGGTTTATTCTCCCGCCCTCACCGACTTCACCATCATGACCAAGGGTATTTCTTACATGTTCCTCACAGGTCCGAAGGTCGTAAAGACTGTGACCGGCGAAGATGTCACCCAGGAAGCCCTCGGCGGTGCTACCGTTCACTCTCAGAAGAGCGGTGTGGCACACTTCGCAGCTGAGGATGGCGAAGAGACTTTGAAGATTATCCGCAAGCTCTTCAGCTACATTCCCCAGAACAACCTCGAAGAACCCCCACTGGTAGAATGTAACGACCCGATCGACCGCCTTGAGGACTCACTCAACGAGATTATCCCTGACTCAGCCAACCGCCCCTACGACATGTATGAGGTAATCGGCGCAATTGTAGACAACGGCGAATTCCTTGAAATCCAGCGCGAATACGCAAAGAATATCATCATCGGATTCGCCCGTTTCAACGGCCAGGCTGTAGGTGTGGTAGCCAACCAGCCGAAATTCCTTGCCGGCGTACTCGATAGCAACGCATCACGCAAGGGAGCACGATTCGTCCGCTTCTGCGACGCATTCAACATTCCTTTGGTAACCCTCGTCGACGTACCAGGATTCCTTCCCGGTACAGGTCAAGAGTATAACGGCGTAATCCTCCACGGTGCCAAGCTCCTATACGCCTACGGAGAAGCCACAGTGCCCAAAGTCACAGTAACTCTGCGCAAGAGCTACGGTGGTAGCCACATTGTGATGTCATGCAAGCAACTCCGCGGTGACATGAACTATGCTTGGCCTACTGCTGAAATCGCAGTTATGGGTGGTGCAGGAGCTGTTGAAGTGCTCTACGCTAAGGAAGCCAAAGCTGCCGAAGATCCCGCCAAGGTGCTTAAGGAGAAGGAAGACGAATACAACAAGCTTTTCTGCAATCCTTACAACGCAGCTCGCTACGGCTACATCGACGATGTAATCGAACCGCGTAACACACGCTTCCGCGTAATCCGCGCCCTCCAGCAGCTCGCCACTAAGAAGGTGACAAATCCCGCCAAGAAACATGGCAATATACCTCTCTAACATTTAATCCAAGCCATTAAATATGAAAAAGAGACTTCTGACACTGTTAGTGGTGACACTGACGTGCTTTGTAGCCATCTCGGCACAGGGTCGCCGCGGTCTTCGCATCAACGAGGTGATGATCGAAAACGACTCTTCAAGTGTCGTAGATGACTTCGGGAAATACTCCGCCTGGGTGGAGCTCTTCAACTCCACATTCGCGCCTCTGGAGATTTCAAGCGTCTACCTCACCAACGACAGCACAAATAAAAAGCTCTATCCCGTGCCCTTAGGCGACGTGAACACAGAGATTCCATCTCGTCAACACGTAATCTTCTGGGCTGATGGAGAGCCAAACAAGGGTACATTCCACATGAATTTCACCTTTGTACCAGGGCAAGACAACTATGTGGCAATCTACGATGCCAACGGTATCAGCCTTATCGATGAAATCATGATTCCCGGTACTTTGAAACCCGGTCAGTCATACGCCCGCAAGGTGGATGGTGAGGGTGGAATAGGAAATGCCGATGCCTGGGAAGTCCGCGATGGTTCCGACGAACTATACATCACTCCCTCAAGCAACAATATCATCAAGAGCACTAATAATAAGGTGGAGATGTTTGCCGAGCAGGATGAGCACGGCTTCGGTATGGCCATAATGGCAATGTGCATCGTTTTCGCAGCCCTTCTAATACTCGCAATCTGCTTCAAGATTATCAACAACATCGGGGCAAGCATTTCACGCAAGCGCAAAATCAAAGCTCTTGCCGAAGATGACAATGTAGAGGATCACCACAAAGAGCAAGATTCCGGCGAAGTTATTGCCGCAATCGCCGCAGCCCTCGCCGAGCATCTTGATGCCCACGACCGGGAAGCGGCCGTCCTCACCATCAACAAAGTGCGTAAGGCTTACTCACCTTGGAGTTCAAAGATTTACGGCCTTCGCGAAATTCCACGTCGTTAAACCCACTTCAACCCCTTAATAATCATGAAAATGAAAGAATATAAATATAGAATTAACGGTAACCTCTATTCGGTGAAGATCGGCGATATCGACAACAATCTCGCCCAGGTGGAGGTAAACGGTGTACCTTATAAAGTACAGCTCGAAAAAACCGAAAAGCCCGTCAACATAGTGTCAGCACCCCGTCCTTCAGCCGCCCCGCGCACTGAAAGCGGAGCAAAGGTAATTTCTAAGCCCCAGGTGAGCGCAGCCGGCATCACAGTGAAAGCTCCGCTCCCCGGCGTGGTAATGCAAATTCCCGTGAAAGTTGGCGACACAGTGAAAGCTTCCGACACCGTAGTAATGCTCGAAGCAATGAAGATGGAAAATGCCATCCATGCCGGCCACGATGGTAAAGTGGCATCTATTGCCGTTTCTCCCGGTGACTCTGTGCTCGAAGGTGCTGTTCTCATTACACTTGAATAAGAAATCTTACCACTATGTCATTTAGCGACTTTCTAATGCAAAACCTTCAGGAATTTTGGCATCTGACAGGTTTTTATAACGCCACATGGGAGCATCTCGTGATGCTGTGCGTGGGCCTATTCTTCATTTGGCTTGCCATAAAGAAGAATTTCGAGCCCATGCTCCTCGTCCCCATTGGCTTCGGTATATTGATTGGTAACATCCCCTTCAACACCACTGCCGGTCTTGAAATCGGTATATATGAAGAAGGCTCTGTGCTCAACATCCTCTATAATGGTGTGAGTGCCGGATGGTATCCCCCGTTGATTTTCCTCGGCATCGGTGCCATGACAGATTTCTCGGCTCTCATCGCCAATCCTAAGCTCATGCTTATCGGCGCAGCCGCACAGTTTGGTATCTTCGGCGCTTATATGGTGGCTCTTCTTCTTGGCTTCGCTCCTGACCAGGCTGGTGCAATCGCAATTATCGGTGGAGCTGATGGTCCTACTGCTATCTTCCTTTCATCAAAATTGGCACCTAACCTTATGGGTGCAATCGCCGTGTCAGCCTACTCTTACATGGCCCTTGTCCCCGTAATCCAGCCGCCGATTATGCGTCTCTTCACCACCAAGAAGGAACGCCTCATCAAGATGAAACCCGCTCGCGCCGTCTCTCAGAACGAAAAGATTATTTTCCCCATCGTGGGTATGATTCTTACCTGCTTCGTGGTTCCCTCAGGTATCCCCTTGCTCGGTATGCTTTTCTTCGGTAACCTCCTGCGCGAATGTGGCGTGACCAACCGTCTTGCCAAGACTGCCAGCAACGCGCTCACTGACATTGTCACTATCCTCCTTGGCATGACAGTGGGAGCTTCAACACAAGCCTCAGAATTCCTCACAGCCGATACTATCCGTATCTTCCTTCTCGGCTTCATGGCATTCATCATAGCCTCTTCAAGTGGCGTACTCTTCGTGAAACTCTTCAACCTCGTGTTACCGCAGTCAAAGAAAATCAACCCGCTTATTGGTAATGCAGGTGTGTCAGCAGTGCCGATGTCAGCACGTATTTCCAACAACCTAGGTCTCGAATACGACCCCAGCAACTATCTGTTGATGCACGCAATGGGTCCGAACGTGGCCGGTGTGATTGGTTCTGCCGTAGCTGCCGGTGTACTCCTCGGCTTCCTTGCATAGCAACCCGTAATGGTATTTACGTTCTTAATTCCTACTTTAATTTAATAAAATTAACACACAGGGGCACGAGCGTGTCTGTGACATCTTAAAGCCCATGTGTGTTAATTTTTTCTTTCTCCCACCTTTGCACAATAGTAGCCCTCAGCAATTTATTCCTAAAATATAAAAAAGCTTCCCACAATAGTCCTATTTTTAACGAAAATCTGCGAACAGTCTCACTTTTACAATTGTTTTAGAAATAGAAACGATTTTAAACGCAACAATAGTTAACAGAATCGTTACATGAAAATATAGGATTTACCATCTTAATTCCATACTCCTCACGTCTCAGTGAATAGAGCTTATTACGTTCTTCTTACCGCTGTCACACAAAACAAGAGAAAGAAATGCTAACAAAAAAAGTCATCGACAAAATTTACAGGCAATATAATCATCCCCCTAAATCGGTGGACGAACTAAACATTCCCCTGCTTTTTGATTACGCATTTGAGAACCATGGCATCGTAATCGATGAAAATGAGCTCTTTATCGGAAGCGTTGACCCCAAATCGCCTTTCGCTGTGATTCCGCTCAATAGGATTCACGGAATTCTGGAATTTCACAATTATATCGCCATTGTGCTTCATTCCTCTATTCTGTTTTTAAACAAAAATAACTCAAACGTCCACGTTCACATCCGAATGTCGCAACCATCTTTCTGGTCACGCCTGAAAGCTCGATTGTTTGAACGTTCAAAGTCCAGTTTCAAAGACCTTGTACTGTATGATGAAAAGGTGTGAAGTTTTCAATCGCACTGCACTCCTCACCGGCACTGCGCGTCTTGAAGAATTCGAGAAAAAGAAAGTGATTATCTTCGGCGTTGGCGGTGTGGGTAGTTGGACCGCTGAAACCCTTGTCAGAACCGGATTCACAAATATCACACTTGTAGATGCCGACCGCGTCGCAGTATCTAATATCAATCGTCAACTCCCGGCTACTGCCCTAACTGTGGGCGAAATTAAAGTTGACGCAATGCGCCGTCATCTCCTCGAGATTAACCCTGAAGCCAACATCACCGCAATTCACGGCTATTATACCGCCAAAACTGCCCATGAATACAATCTTGAAAATTACGATTTTATAGTTGACGCCATAGATTCATTGACAGACAAAGCATTGCTAATCCTGAGTGCCACCGACGCCATGGCAGCCACATCGAAGTCAGAGCATCCGGTGAAATTTTTCTCATCTATGGGAGCAGCCCTGAAGCTCGATCCGTCACGCATTTCAGTGGCTGAATTTTGGAAGGTAAAAGGATGTCCATTAGCCGCAGCACTTCGTAGAAAATTCAAGAAATCCGAAACTTTCCCGAAGAAAAAATTCATGTGCGTGTATTCCGACGAGCTAATTAAAAATCACGAGGACTCAGCTATGCTATGCGACAACTCCGGAGCAATGAGATTCAACAAAGTGTCAGTTAATGGTTCGATGATGCATATAACATCAATATTTGGAATTCGACTTGCAAGTCTAATAATTAAAGATTTTTTTCATTATTAATAATTTGTGCGTTAGCTGATTATTTACGAACTTTGCACACTAATAAGCACACTGCGTAACCCTGTGTAGCTTCATCATGTTTCATTCCTGCGGAAATAAAACAAATAAAATACTAATCATTAACCATGAAAATCTAAATTGCGATGGTAACAGCTATTGTAACTTTTTTCATCTTAGGTTATCTCTGTATCGCTCTCGAAAGCGTACTGAAGATTAACAAGGCAGTGCCCGCACTGCTCATGTGTGTTGTGTGCTGGACTCTTTATGCATGCGGATTCCCCGAAGGTGATACTTCGGGCCGACTGCTCCACCATCTTGGTGAAACGTGTGAAATTCTTTTCTTCCTCATGGGCGCTATGACCATTGTGGAAATCGTTGACGCTAACGGAGGATTCTATTTCGTTCACGACGCCCTCGCTACAACAAGTAAACGTAAACTCCTTTGGCGCATCACTGCCATGGCTTTTATACTCTCAGCCATCCTCGACAATCTCACCACAAGTATCGTGATGATTATGGTGCTCCGTAAACTCGTAGCTGACCATAAGGATCGTATGATATTTGGCGGCATGATTATTATCGCAGCTAATGCCGGCGGCGCATTTTCACCAATCGGCGACGTTACCACTATCATGCTCTGGATTAAGGGAATGATTACAACCGGCGGTGTTATCTCACAACTCATTCTTCCCTCAATTATTTCAGTTGCTGTTTCCGCTCTTCTTTGTTCTTTGTATCTCAAGGGTAGCATCACTCCGGCAGAGGATGGAAATGAAGCTTCAGTTGCAAAACTCAATCCGGACCGCAATCTTATACTATGCATCGGTGTCGGAGGCTTGATTTTCGTACCTATATTCCGCATTCTCACCGGTCTACCACCATTCATGGGAATCTTATTAGCACTTGGGGTTCTATGGCTTGTGAGCGAATTCCGTTGCAACCGCAACGCCATCTTCTGCGAACAGAGCCATTTAAAAGTCACCACACTCCTCTCTAAGATTGACATGGCCACCATACTCTTCTTCCTCGGCATTCTCCTTGCTGTTGCCACTCTTCAGGAAACAGGAGTCCTCACTGCATTCGGCCAGTGGCTTAATGAGGCATCAGACGGTAACCATTACCTCGTAACCGGTATCATCGGTGTCGTTTCAAGTATCGTTGACAATGTGCCTTTAGTTGCAGGATGTATGGAAATGTACCCGATTGCAGCAACCGGCGACTTTGCAGCCGACGGACTGTTCTGGCAGCTTCTTGCTTACTGTGCCGGTGTCGGTGGCTCGATGCTTATTATCGGTTCTGCAGCCGGTGTTGTGGTGATGGGATTGGAGAAAATCAGCTTTGGCTGGTATCTCAAGAAATTCACATGGATTGCATTCCTCGGATATCTCGCAGGTATCGCCGTTTATGCGATTGAGCATATGCTATTCTTATAAGTCCGAAAGTAACTCAAATTAACTATATTAAAAAACGGGATGCGGAACTAAATCCACATCCCGTTTTTTAGTGATAATTGACACAGTAATCTGTTCAAGCCTTCACCCTAAAGAGGATGAATGAGTAAGGCGGAAGGGTAACAGAGGGAAGAGTAACCGCTGTGGTTGTTGGAAGAGAGTGTGTGTCGGCTGGTGAGCCTGTGAGAATTTGTCCGGTGACTTGCTTTACATTCACGCCAAGGGGTGTAAGATCAATGACGCCTGAAGCCTCAACAGGAAGAAGGTTGACGAGTTTCACTATGTATTCACCAGCATTCTCATCAACCACCACAGACATTCCGATACGGTTAACGACATTCATATCTGAGCTATTGACCTTAAGCGGAGCGGGAATGTAACGAGTGCCTGAGTTATTTCCATAAAGTTTCTGAACCTGATAATCAGTGGTAGTCATTACTGAATCGTTAGTGAAATAGATCAAGTCGGGACGCCACTGAGTGTTACCCTTTTTCGCAAGAAGCGGAGCGTAGGAAGTCATTTCAACTACATCAGCATTACGTTCGACTGAGGTCAGATACAAAGCCTCAGCGAGAGCTGTTTCCATATTATTGGGACGTCCGGGAAGGTGCGCGGCATATTCCCCTAGATACACCTTGGTGGCATTGCGACGATAATTATCATAATAGTCTTGATTATGTATCATCCATGCCGGGTCAACATAATAATGCTCGTCGACCATCGGAATATTGAGTTTCTCAGCAAGTTCCCATCCTGCATCGTAGTCAGCACCTTCATAGAAAGGACCGACAGTACCAACGACGATTATCTCAGGATAATGGGCACACACTGAATCATAAATCATTTTGAATCGCGGCACAAATACTTCTGATATTAAATCCTCATTGCCAATTCCGATGTATTTAAGATTAAAGGGCTCAGGATGACCGGCTTCAGCACGTTTCGCACCCCAAGTTGTGGTGACATCACCATTTGCATACTCAATAAGGTCGAGAACATCCCGCACGTAGGCATCCATTTCCTCCATGGGGATACCACATTGCTGACCGTAGGTGGTCAATGCATCATGGGAATGATGAGCAGGCAGTCCTGAGTTCTGACACGGCACACCTGCAGCAAGCACAGGTAAAGGCTCAGCACCAAGGTCCTCGCAGAACTGGAAATATTCATGATAGCCGAGTCCGCGTGTCTGATGATAGTTCCATATATTTCGAAGTGGCTTCCGGGCTTCGAGAGGTCCGATAGAACCCTTCCAGTCGTATATATTGTCAATGCCGTTGCCATGGGCCACGCAACCGCCCGGGAAGCGAACAAATCGAGGCTTCATGTCAGCAAGTGTCTGTGCAAGATCAAGACGCATACCATTTTCACGACCTTTGAACGTATTCACCGGGAAAAGTGATATCATATCAACTGAAGCATCTGTACCCTTAGGGAAAATTACACTAAATACCGCGTCTGACGCTGAATTTGCCGCCTTTATGACTGTGGAATATTTAGTCCATTCACCATTTCCTTTCACTTTTATCATCGACTTACCTATAACTTTTCCATCCGGGGTGGATAGGGTCACAGTAAGATTGGCGGGGGTTAAACTGCGAAAAGCTAACGATACACGGTATTTATCTCCCTTTTTTATGGTTATACCATCATAACCCGTGTTCGAAAGCGTTACAGCCCCGTTAACCACGCCATAATGAGGATTATTAGGGTGGATAGGATCCTCAGTGGAAATAACGAACGAGCCGTCACCCATATTGCTCCAAGAGTGTGTTGCATTCCATGCCGGGTCATTTTTTCGGTCACTTGGTGTATATTCAAAATCACGGTTCTGAAGCAATTCGCCGTAGAGACCGCCATCAGCTGCATAATTTATATCTTCAAAGAAAATTCCGATAAGTTTGTCGGAAATCTGTTTAGACTTTGACGGCTCAGCAGTGGCAGAGAAGGTAACGTTTTTCAAATTTGCAAAACGTGTGGGGTCATCTTTTGTATGTTGAGAGAATCGTTCAGCACGTTCCTTTCTATCAGCAACAAATTTTTGAAGTCGATTGACAGTCATCATGTCGATTGGCTGGCGATACCCCTTCATCATTGTGCCATTAATTATCATGGAATCGGGAGTAATAGCCACGGCAGCACGCATATCGCGAGGTAAGTCAGAGGTGCTAGCAAAATAGCGCTGTGGATACCATTTCTGGAGATCCCTTGAGGTGGCAACGGAAACTACATCTCCCTTAGCTGAAGCTTCAAACACACAAGTCCATAGCGAATCAGCCGCATTGATGAACAGCTTGGGAGAATACATGAGTTTGTAACTTCCCCATGGTCCAAAGTCGCTGGATAAAAAGTTGAAATTCTCACCTAAAGGTTGCCATTCAGACCTTTCATCGGCACGCCATGCCAAACGAAGGCCAGACTTACCGTCGGGGGTTGAGTAGGAAAACAAATCAGCAGCTTGCGTCTGTGTAGAAAGTGACAGCATCGTAACTGCGAAAATCTTTAGAAATCTACTGCGTTTCATATTATGGTATTAAGTTTATTTGAAGTTTCAGTTTTCTCGGTAAATACATTGTGAACGGAATACGTCAGAAGACAGAGCTATTCCGCACCACAAAAATAATGAATTCTAACGAATTATATTATAAATTATCAACCAATTGTGTATAAAAAATCCCTGTCGGCTATTTCCCGACAGGGACATGGCATGAATAAAAATTTACAAATCGAGTGGAATCGACTTTGAGGTGTAATCTACTTTATAATATTCAGACAAGCCTCTTAAGCCTCAATTTTCTTGTAACGTGGCACGAGGAGTTTCATGATACACCATCCTACGAGATATGCCACACCACATATACAGAATACCACGAAGTAACCAGCGGGTTTGCCTGTGAAGCTCATGAATGACATCTGGGTCTGTGCCGCATAGTCAAACAATACACCTGACCCGTAGTTGATAAGTGATGAACCGATACCACCGGCCATACCACCGATACCAATGATAGTAGCAATAGTTGATTTCGGGAACATATCACCAACCACTGAGTAGATGTTGGCGCTCCATGACTGGTGTGCCGCACCTGCTATACCGATGATAATAATCGGACACCAGGGTGACATAGAGCTCATGGGCTGAGCTGCAAGTGCCAACAAGGGGAACAATGCGAAAATGAACATTGCCTTCATACGTGCTGAATATGGGTCAACTTTTACGCCACGGCTTGCTGCCCGGTCGATAAAGATTGACGGTAGTTTACCACCGTAGATTGAAAGCATGGTGATAAGGTAAAGCACGAAAATCATGAGCATACCCTGGCCGGAGGAAGTGGAGAGCTTGAACACGTCAGTGATATAGGCAGGTGTCCAGAATAGGAAGAACCACCACACACCATCAGTGAGGAACTTGCCGAAGAATACTGCCCATGTCTGCGGATATTTGAAGCACTTGAGGAACGGTATAGTAGCTGTCTCCGAATCCTCAATCTCAGCTTTTTCCTTTGCTGACTCATTAGGAGTATTGTTATCCTGCTCGATATAAGCGAGTTCGGCAGCGTTGACACGTGGATTATATGCGGGTTCCTTGTAAAGAATCACCCAAGCCCCCATCCAAACGAAACCGAGGGCACCGATGACGATGAACGCCATTTCCCAACCATTACCCCATCCTATGCTCTGGAAGAACTTGGCGAGCGGGCCGATGGTAAAAGGAGCGATGAGTGCACCGATTGCTGATCCGGCATTGAAAATTGCAGTGGCGTAAGCGCGGTCACGCTTAGGGAAGTATTCAGCTGTCACCTTGATTGCAGCAGGGAAGTTACCAGCCTCACCAAGGGCGAGGATAGTACGGGCAGCAAGGAAGAAGTAGACTGAAACGGTGGCGATTGTCACAGCAAGAGTACCTGTAGCCTCGAGAAGTTCGTGAGCATCGTGGAGACCGAGCCAATGCTCTGTGGCGGTGCCGCATACAGCATGGAGACATGCGCCGGCTGACCAAACACCGATTGCCCAGAGATAGCCTTTCTTTGTGCCCATCCAGTCGATAAAACGGCCGGCGAGCAAGTTGGCGATAGCATATACAATAGAGAACACCGCTGTGATGAGACCATAATTAGCATCAGTCCAGTGGAATTCGGGAGAGATGAACTCTTTCCAGGTAAGGGAGAGCACCTGGCGGTCCATATAGTTGACAGTCGTAGCAAGGAATAAGAGCGCGCAAATTACCCAACGAAAGTTGGTCATTTTTTGATTTGCGGCTACGAGAGGGGATGTCGCGGCTGCCATACTTTAAAATTTAAAATAGTTTTTAGCGTTGTTATAGCAGATATCCTCAATCATCTGGTTAACACGGTTTTCCTCATATCCTGTGTAAGGAATTTCGCCATTCTCGATGTCAGTACCCACGAGGTTACAGAGAGTGCGACGGAAATATTCGTGGCGAGGATAAGAGAGGAATGAACGTGAGTCAGTGAGCATTCCCACGAAGCGGCTCAGAAGGCCCAAAAGTGAAAGTGCATTCATTTGCTTCTGCATACCATCCTTTTGATCGAGGAACCACCAGCCTGACCCAAACTGAATCTTGCCGGCGATTGTGCCATCCTGGAAGTTGCCAAGCATAGTTGCAATCACTTCGTTAGCACATGGATTAAGGTTGTAAAGGATAGTCTTGGTGAGCTTGCCGCGTGAGTTAAGCTTATCAAGATACTTAGCACATGACTTGGCTGTGTTGAATTCACCGATTGAATCAAAGCCGGTATCAGGACCGAGAAGTTTGAACATCTTGGAGTTATTGTTGCGAATAGCACCATAGTGGAACTGCTGAGTCCAGCCTGATGCGTGGTCCATTTCGCCAAACACGATTAGCATTGCGCTCTTGAATTTGTCAATTTCTTCGTGAGTCAACTCTTTTCCCCCGTAAACTTTGTCAAAGATGGCGTTGATTTCGTCATCAGTGTAGTCGGCAGCATAGAACTCCTCGATACCGTGGTCGGAGAGACGGCATCCCATCTCCTCGAAGAAGTCATGACGCTTCTGGAGTGCGTCAACCATATCAGCAAACTTATTGATAGTCACGCCGGAAACTTCAGCGAGTTTCTCAACATAAGCGCGGAACTCGGCAGGATTTTCAACGGCCATAGCTTTGTCAGGACGCCATGTGGGAAGCATCTTGATTTCAAATCCACTGTCTTTCACCTGCTTATGATATTCAAGTGAGTCAACGGGATCATCAGTTGTACAAACTGTCTCAACATTGTAACGGCGCATCAATCCGCGAGCGGTCATGTTGGGGTCGTTGAGAAGTTTATCGTTACATTCGTCGAAAATTTCACGTGCTGTCTCAGGATTTAGAAGCTTGTCGATACCGAAAGCTGTCTTCAACTCAAGGTGAGTCCAGTGGTATAGAGGGTTTCGGAAAGTATAAGGCACTGTTTCAGCCCATTTCTGGAACTTTTCCCAATCGGTAGTGTCAGCACCGGTGCAGAATCGTTCGTCAACACCGTTGGAACGCATTGCACGCCACTTGTAGTGGTCACCACCGAGCCATATTTCAGTGATTGATTTGAACTTGTGGTCATCAGCTACCATCTTGGGGATAAGGTGGCAGTGATAATCAATGATGGGCATCTTTGAAGCATGCTCATGATATAGCTTCTGTGCAGTTTCAGTCTGCAACAGGAAATTTTCATCCATAAAAGGTT
This sequence comes from Duncaniella sp., assembly GCA_023664955.1. Classification (GTDB taxonomy): domain Bacteria; phylum Bacteroidota; class Bacteroidia; order Bacteroidales; family Muribaculaceae; genus Duncaniella. The sequence goes on along the minus strand of JAMPEV010000001.1, from coordinate 277,203 downwards.
TCATATTGGTATTTTTAGGTTATTAGAGTGTTACACCGTTTTTGAAGATAGCAATTTCGTGAATGCCACTCTTTTCTGAGTTGACATGTTCGCCATTAGCCACCTTAAGTACGTATGCGATAAAATTCTTCAGTACTTCGTCCATTGACTTATCCTCCACGAGTTCGCCGGCGTTGAAATCTATCCAGGTGGGCTTACGGTGTGCAAGGCCACTGTTAGTTGACACCTTCATTGTGGGGACAAATGTGCCGAAGGGTGTACCACGACCGGTGGTGAAGAGTACCATTTGGCACCCCGCTGCTGCGAGAGCTGTCGATGCAACGAGGTCATTTCCAGGTGCTGAAAGCAGGTTAAGCCCATGTTTATGAATACGCTCACCATACTCCAACACACCGAACACAGGACTTTTACCTGATTTCTGAGTACATCCGAGAGCCTTTTCCTCGAGGGTAGAGATGCCACCAGCCTTATTACCCGGTGAGGGATTTTCGCCTACCGGCTCTCCGTGGCTGAGGAAATATTCTTTAAAATTATTAATGAGCGAAACTGTTTCGCCAAGGAGCTTATTGTCAGCGCAGCGTTCCATGAGAATTGTCTCAGCGCCAAACATTTCAGGCACCTCAGTGAGTACAGTAGTTCCACCTTGCTGGTCACATAGCCAGTCAGAGAATTCCCCGAGAAGCGGGTTGGCAGTAATCCCTGAGAATCCATCAGAGCCACCGCACTTCAGTCCGATACGGAGCTTGGAAGCAGGTACTGTACTACGTGTGAATTTGCGAGCATTTTCGTAAAGTTCACGGAGCACTTTTACACCATATTCCACTTCGTCGCCTTCAACTTCCTGACAAACCATGAATTTGACGCGGTTACGGTCATAATCGCCGCAGAATTCCTCGAAAATTTTGGGCTGGTTATTTTCGCATCCGAGTCCTACCACAAGGATACCCCCGGCATTGGGGTGGTGAACCATGTCGCGGAGAATTTTCTTAGTGTTCTCATGGTCGTCACCCAACTGAGAGCACCCATAGTTGTGGGGGAATCCGAAGATACCATCCACTCCCTCTGCACCTGTCTCAGCATTGAGCCGATCCACAATCTGCTTCATGATACCATTGACACAGCCAACGGTCGGAATTACCCAAACTTCATTACGGATTCCTACTTGGCCATCGGGACGCACATAACCTTGGAATGTTACCTCCTCCCCCTTCAGAGCTGCCCCCGGAGCGGGTACATGGTCATTCTTGATGTGCACGTCGGAATAGTCGAGCTGTCCGGCAAGATTGGTTTTAATATCATTATGGTCGAGGAATGAGCCCTTGGCGACAGAGTGGCGGGTATGACCGATTGGAAATCCGTATTTAATTACATTTTCACCATCGGCGATATTGCGAAGAGCAAACTTATGACCGGCTGGGACATCACTTACTAAAGTGATATCCTCCCCGCCAACGTTGACAATCTCACCAGCCTTTAGAGGATTGATGGCGACTGCAACGTTGTCGGCAGGATTAATTTTGATATAGTCCTTCATTAGAGATAGGGGAAGGGCTTATTCTACAATTTCCTTAACAGTTTCAAGCATGCCCTTTTCCTGAATCTTATTGAGATAGTCAGTGACCATATCAGTAAGACCGGGAATCTCGTTAAGGTCACCTTGTACGCCCCAGATAAGATCCTTAGCGCCAAGTACACCTTCAGCCACCTTACGGGTGTCGCCGGTAGCCCAAAGTTCCTTGAGGAGGTTCATGATCTTTTCGTCATCGTTGGGCACGATAGCAACGCCGTCTTCGCGAACGCCACCCTTGTAGTAGGTGATGAGAGCGGCAAGACCAAGCACGAGACCCTTGGGAAGTTCACCCTTACGTTCAAGATATGTCTTAAGTCCGGGGAGGTCACGTGTCTGGTATTTCGGGAAAGAATTGAGCATGATCGAAGTAACCTGGTGGTCAACATACGGATTGTTGAAACGCTCAAGCACATCAGTGCCAAACTTCTGAAGCTCTTCCATCGGGAGGTTAAGGGTCTGCATAAGTTCGTCGAACTGTACTTTGTGGATGTACTTACCAATCACGGGATGGTTGCAAGCGTCGCGAACGATGTTAACACCGCTGAGGAAAGCCACTGGTGAGAGTACTGTGTGCGGACCGTTGAGAAGAGTTACTTTTCTTTCATGGTAAGGAGCTTCAGAGTCAGTGATAAGCACATGGAGACCGGCCTTTTCAGCGGGGAATTCGTTACGGAGCTGTTCGATAGTCATATTTTCAGCACGCTCGATTACCCAAAGGTGGAATGCTTCACCTTGTACCACCACATTGTCCTTGTAACCAAGTTTTGCCTGGATTTCGTTGATTTCCTTGCGGGGGAATCCGGGGACGATACGGTCAACGAGGGTAGCGCATACATAGTTGTGGTTTTCAAACCATGCGCGGAAGCCTTCGTAGTCAGCTCCGAGTTCCTCTCTCCAAAGGTCGATATACTTGAAAATGATTTCTTTGAGGTGGTGACCGTTTTCAAAGATAAGCTCGCAGGGCATGATAATAAAGCCCTTGTCAGGAGCGCCATTGAATGTCTTATAGCGGCGATAAAGGAGCTGGGTGAGCTTGCCGGGATAAGAAGCGGCAGGACGGTCATAAAGTTTGCAAGCGGGATCGAAAGCGATACCTGCCTCTGTGGTGTTAGAAATGACGAAACGCATTTCAGGCTGATCAGCAAGTGCGAGGAAAGCGTCAACCTGAGTGAAGGGGCTGATACCACGGCTAAGCACGTCGATACGGTCGAGCGAGTTTACAACTTCACCTTCGAGACGGCCTTGGAGATTAACGTGGTAGAGCATATCCTGACCCTGTAGGAGCTGCATCACGAATGCGTCGGGAGTACCCTGAACTACGACTACGCTTGAATTGAAGTCAGTCTTGTCGTTCATGTTTTTGATAATCCAGTCAACGAACGCACGAAGGAAGTTACCTTCACCGAATTGAATGATTCTTTCGGGTGCAACTGCTTTAGGGGCAGTGAGTTTGTTTAAAGCTTTCATGATAGAAATATGTTTGGTTGTTGTATATTTTTAGTGTTGTGGGAGAGTGGGATTACACTGGTTAATCGGTTTATTTACACGTGGGTGTCCAGTCGGAGGTGTAGTGATACACTTTTTTGAGGTCCGTGAGCTTTGCCACATCTTCCTTTGTGAGTTTTTTAGCCCATGCGACACGCTGCCCTTCAGCGCCAGGTCCCTTAGAACCGTATTCGCTGTAGCGTGCGGTCATCTCATTGTCGGCTTTACCCCAATTGTGCCAGCCTTCCGGACGGATATGGTTACCCATGTTGCAGTTTATGAACGCGGTCTGAGCGTAGGGGCGCCACGGACGTCCGAGGTATACCTTCTGAACATCAGGCTCGGCAGTAAGGTCGCAATTTTCAAACACATATCCCACCTCGACATCCTCGGGGGTTGAAGCGGCGGTGATATATGAGTCACGTTTGCTGTGTATATTGCAATCCTTGAAATATGCAGTTGCCGGACCGAAGATGAAGTCAGTTGTACCTTCAATGTAGCAATCGCCGAAATAAAGACGAGCATTTTTGCCACCAGTGAAAAGGGTGTCTTGATTGCCAAGCATGCGGCAGTTGTAGAATTGTAACTTATCACCCTCAGTGTGAAGGGCCACAGCCTGGCCAAGTTGCGGGGCATTGTTCTCGATAGTGAGGTTGCGGAATGTTATATTGTCCCCATCAACCTTCACAGTGTAGGTGCGGAATGTCCCCATCTTGTTGATGTTGGCATGGTCATCCCAAGTGATAATAGTGCTGTCAGGGTTTTCACCGATGAATGTCACATTAGTGAGCCATGCAGGAATCACAATTTTCTCCTTGTACACACCATTTTTGATGTGGACATTAACATTGTAATCCATGTAGGCACGTATACCTTCGAGCGACTCGGTAATTGTGGTGTAATCGCCAGAACCATCTTGCGCCACCACGATGTCGAGATTATATTTTTTATCGGCCTGAGCCGCCGCAGTGAGACCCGTGACGGCTAACAGAGCGATAAGTATTGCTTTAATTTTCATAATATATGCAAGAAACAGTATGACGAATCGTTATGATTATCATTCTTATTTTGTGATTCTGAACCAGTCAACGTCGAGCCAGCCGCTGTCATTGCTTTCCCAGTCGCGGCTGCAGAACAGACCGATTTTCGCACCAATCCAGTGGCCCTCAGTTACGTTAAGCGGACGACCAAAGGTGGTGAATTTCTTACCGTCAAAGCTATATGAGAACACTGCCTGAGCCTTGTAATCGGGCTTCTGGGTGGGAGTCTTAGCTCCGGTGTACTTAACTTGGGCACGGAGATATATCTCTTTACCGCCGTCAATCTTCACAGCGTCGACAGTGGTCTGCTTACCACCCTTATTGGCCTTTTCGCAGTCGATAAACACGAGGTATATTCCATCTTCACGGCTTTCAAGTGCGATGGCACCATAATTGTAACCTTCGATGATAAGGCCGGCGATCTCACCTGTCGATACCTTCCCATTATTGACACGCGGGAAGAACTGCACCTTGGTTGTGGCGGTGAAATTCTCGTTGGGGAATTTCTGCAGAAGGAGGTTGGGCATGTCATAGATGCGCTCAGCTCCGGGTGTGTGATGTGAGAAGAGACGGAGCTTGGACGCGTTAGCATCGGCGAAATACCATAATGCCGAGGGATTTCCTTTCCATTGCCATTGCAGACCGAGCTTGTTAGAATCAAACTCGTCAGTGTCGGCAGGGGTTGCCTTTGCGTATGTACCACCCACGTTGGGCTTGCGATATTTCTCAACCGGATTCCCGCGACCGTCACCGTCGGGGTCTACGCCAATTACAGGCCAACCGTCCTCGTTCCATTTCATAGGCTGAAGGTGCACTACTCGTCCGTATGGACCTTTGTCTTGGAAATGGATAAACCAATCTTCCTTGCCATCGGGGGTGTCTATCCATGCGCCTTGGTGAGGGCCGTTGATGTTGGTGTTCCCCTGTTCCATCACATTGCGAACCTCATAGGGTCCCCATGGATTCTTAGAGCGAAGCACTTCCTGCCATCCGGTAGCAACGCCGCCAGATGGTGAGAATATGTAGTACCAATCACCTCTTTTATACATCTTTGCACCTTCGATGGTAGGATTTTCGAGGTGACCATCGTAAATCATGCGGTCCTGGCCGATGGTCTGAGTGCCATCGGGAGTCATCTCAATCATACCGATGATGCTCTTAACTCCGGCACGACTACCAGCATATCCGTGAGCGATATATGCTTTGCCATCTTCGTCCCAGAAGGGGCAGGTGTCAATGACACCTTTCGCCTTGTACACATGAACTAACGGCTCCCAAGGTCCTGCTGGATTCTTGGTCTTTGTCATGAAGATGCCGAGGTCAGGGTCACCATAATATATATAGAACTCGCCGTTGTGATAACGGATTGCCGGTGCCCACACTGCGTTCCCATGCGAGGGATCTGGCTGGGATTGTGCATATTCGGGCATTTCTGCTATAGCATGTCCTATCAGTGTCCAGTTTACCAAGTCTTTGGAGTGTAGAATAGGCAATCCGGGGATATCGCAGAAACTTGAAGCTGTCATGTAGTAGTCATCCCCTACTCTCACCACGTCAGGGTCGGAATAGTCAGCATTGATAATGGGATTTTTATACTGACCATTGCCAAAGTCGGGCGACCACACCTGTGAAACCGCATCCTGCCCCCAGGCTGTAAAAGCCGATGCAGCGGCTACAGTGAACAGTGATACTTTCTGTATGAAATTCATTGCAAGCGTTTTATTGAATGTGTAAGTGTATCAAAAATGTTTTTGATACACTTTCACCGTGATAACTTATAAAATAAATGTTTAGAAACGTTCCATTTCAAGACAAGCTCTGATAAACGGACCTACACCTTTTGCGTCATTGTCGCGAATTGGCTCTGAGATGTAATATTCGAACGTGCCGTCACGATACCTGCCAGAACCACCGAGACCTGCCACTGCGCAGCAATTGGTCAATGAGATTGTGCCGTCGGCATCAGTGCGCACGAGGTGTTTCAACATACCGTTCCAACCGGTGAGGGCTGCATTGAGATAGCTCTCTTCGAGAAGGCCGAGGCGCACACCGCGGAGTAGCGAGTAAACATACATTGCTGTTGCAGTTCCTTCAAGATAGTTACCTTCACGACCGGGTTCGTCAAGTACCTGCCACCAAATTCCGCTCTTTGTGTCCTGAGCCTTAACCACGCCGTCGGCTATTGAATGGAGTAGTTCCACGAGTTTCGGATAGTTGGGATTATCCTTTGGCATTTTTTCAAGCACATCGAGAATAGCCATGAAGTACCAGCCCTGGGCACGTGCCCAAGCATGGGGTGCCTGACCTGTTTCCTTGTCAGCCCAACGCTGTTCCTTGCTTTCGTCCCATGCGTGGCGGTAAAGACCGGTCTTGGGGTCGTAGGTACGCTTGCCCACTAGGAGGAACTGATTAGCGATGTCATCCCAAGCCTCTTTCTGCTCTTCAGGTGTTAGATAACGGAGAGCATACTCTGCGCTGAAAGGTTCGCCCATGAACAATCCGTCAAGCCACATCTGGTGCGGATAGATTTTCTTGTGCCAGTAACCGCCTTCCTTAGTGCGGGGCTGACCCTTAATCTGCTCATGCAGAGTGTGGATGGCTTTGAGATATTTCTCGTCGCCGGTACGGTCGTAGGCCACCATGAGGAGTGTGCCTGGTTTCACCTGGTCGAGATTATAGTGTGCCAAGTCATAAGTCTTGATGGTACCATCGGGGTTGACAAGGCTGTCAGCGTAAGCAAGGGCGTACTGCTCAACGGTTTTGTCGCCGTAGCGGTCAGCTTCAGCTATGAACGCGTCGAGTTCGGTGGCGATTGAATATGTCCATTTCTGGCGTTTGCTGAAATCGAGCATCCAACTTTCGGGATTGCGCTTCATTTCTGAATAAACCATCACCTGGGAGAGGGGTGCATATTCATTGCAAAGCTTGCCATTAATATAGGTGTTAGCGATGATAAGGTTTTTCACCATACCGCTTACGGAGTTGCCGTCGGCCACCCCGTTGAAGTGGCAGTTCTTGATTTCGATATTGCGGATGTTGCAGATGTCCTCATAACCCTCAATCTTCACTCCATACTGGCTCTTGTCGCAAGTAACATTGTCAAGATAAACGTTCTGAACCATGGGCGGGAAACTGTGGTCACATGCCTCTTTGCGATCATAGAGCAAGTTAATCTTCAACACCGCCTCTTTGCACTGTCCCACCTTGGTGTTGCGTACGTAGATATTTTCAATCACGCCGCCGCGGCAAGAGTTGGTTTTGATTCTTACCACTCGTTCGAGCTCGGGGCTGTCCATCACGCAGTCCTCAAGGAAGAGGTTCTTGAAGCCGCCGGCGATTTCGCTACCCACCACGATGCCGCCGTGGCCATTCTTCATCTGGCAATTGCGAACTATGACATTCTCAGTCGGGACATCCTGCTCGCGGCCGTCGCGGTTACGTCCGCTCTTGATTGCGATGCAGTCGTCGCCGGTGTCGAAGAAACAGTTCTCGATTTTCACATTCTTGCATGATTCAGGGTCGCATCCGTCACCATTAGGACCGTCGTTTTGGATATGCACACCGCGCACGGTGAGATTCTCGCAATACAGGGGATGTATCACCCAGAATGCGGCTCGGAGGAGTGTCACTCCTTCTATAAGCACATTCTTACACCAGCTGGGGCTCACGAGCTGGGGACGCAATCCATAGCCGTCGCCAAGGATGCGTTTTTCAACCGGCACTGCGTTCTCGCACCATTCTCCTAACAGAGGACGGCCGATTCTTTGGGAAACAGCTGCTTCCGGACGGCCTTTCTTCGCGCTCATGCTCCACCATGTCTCGTTGGAGGCGCCGCCGTCGATTACACCCTTACCGGTGATGGCTATATTGTCCTGCTTATAAGCATAAATCATCGGCTGGTAGTTATAGCAGTCCATGCCTTCCCAGCGGGTACGCACGATGGGATATTGGCTTGTGTCGTCAGTGAAGAGCAGTGTTGCGCCCTCCTCAAGGTGGAGGTTTACATTGCTCTTAAGGGTGATAGGGCCTGTCAACCAGGTGCCGGCGGGGATAATCACACGGCCGCCTCCCTCCTGGCTGCATTTATCAATCACCTTATTAATAAGCTCGGTGTATAGGAAACCCTTTGTCTTTGACTTCTTGCCATAGTCAAAGAGTTTATAATCTTTGTCACGGAAAGTCGGTTCGGTAATTTGCTTTTCAATCTCGGGGTAGAGAGTGGTCCACGCCTCGTCCGGCGTCATGGCTTGCACTACCACTGAGACGCATAATGATAAGAATAAGAATGCGAATTTTTTCATGGAACTGTATTTGTAATGATATTAGTATTCGTAAATAAATGCGGAAATAGTTGAAATCAACGACCGGCTCTACGCCCTAGCGGGTGCCTATAATCGTTCACAGTGCAAAGTTAACAATCATACTCCAAACAAACCAATTTACAGATATTTTTTTTTGTTATTTATTGTTAACCTGTTTGCGGAATAAATTATTTATATTACTTTTGTAAAAAATTTCGACCCGGAATTAACATACCATTTTTCAAAACACAAAAGTTAACCAGGAGCAAATAACAGTGCAAAGCACAATAACTCTTCTCTGACTGATTGACCCGTCCCCGTTCTTCACACCGGCTTTTAGCCCTTTTGGAGAACTCTTTCTCATGTTTAACCGACATCTTTACCATCCTTTTTCGGCTTCTAAAGCCTTAGTTTGTTGAAGTGTTAAAAAATACAATAACCTATCCGTTATTTCATCAAAATTCAGCAATAAATCGAGAAAATCAATCACTATATAGAAAAAATTGCATGAAAAAAATCTTATTTATTATTTAACAAAACATGAAAGACTTAAACACGAGTCGTAGGCAATGGTTACGACCGTTTTCCCTTGCGAAGCATTGGAAAACTATGCTATTCTTAATGGTGCTCTGCGTCGGTCTGCCCGCGCATGCTCAAAACATCACCGTCAACGGTGTGGTTGAGGACAGCACCGGCGAACCTATGATTGGCGCCACTGTCGCTGTCGACGGCGGCAGCGCGAAGGATGTGGTGATTACCGACATTGACGGTAAGTTCACCCTCAAAAACATCTCTTCCAAAGCCACTCTTAAGGTTTCCTACATTGGTTATAAAACTGAAACTGTCAGCGTCAACGGACAGACCGACATCACTGTCGTGCTCCACGAAGACTCTGAAGCTCTCGAGGAAGTCGTTGTCATCGGTTACGGTGGCACACGCGCTCGCCGCGACCTTACCGGTTCTGTTGGTTCTGTATCCGGTATGAAGCTCGCCGCTGTGCCTGTGACTTCAGCCGCTGTAGCCCTCCAGGGTAAAGTGGCCGGTGTGCAGGTTACCACTGTCGACGGTCAGCCCGGTGCCGACATCAACATCCGCGTGCGTGGTGCGACGTCAGTTACCCAGTCTAACGACCCTCTCTACATCGTCGATGGTTTCCAGACTGATAACATCAACGATATCCCCCCGAGCGACATCCAGTCAATCGACATCCTCAAGGATGCGTCCCTCACCGCTATCTATGGTGCGAAGGGTGGTAATGGTGTTGTTATCGTGACCACAAAGTCAGCTTCTGAAGGGCGCACCCAGGTTAGCTTCAACGCCCAGGGTTCTATCAGCCACGTTTCCAAGCAGCTCGACCTCATGGACACTTACGATTTCGTAAACTACCAGTGGAATTACGCCGCGGCTAACTCCAACCGTTCAAGCATGGCAAAGTTGTTCCGTTACAACTTCGGTAACCCCAATGACCTTGACATCTATAAGAACGCGCCCACTCACGATTGGCAGGATGAAATCATGGGTAACAACCCATTCTCTTACTCTGCTAACGTATCAATCGGCGGCGGTAACGAAAAGACTCGCTATAATATCTCATTCACTCAGAGCAACGATGACGGTATCATCATGGGCACTGGCGTTCGCCGTACCAATGTACTCACCAAGCTCTCCACTAAGATTACCGACAATCTTACTTTCCAGTTCAACCCCAAGATGACCTATCGTCGTGACGAAGGTGCCGGTGGTGACGCAGTAGGTACCGGCGGTATTATCGACGTGCTCCGCTACCGTCCCACTAACGGTATCCGTGAACTTGGCGCATGGTGGGATCCTGACTGGGTCGACGAAGACCAGGAAAAAATCTTCGAATACACCAACCCTGTAAACGACATCAAGACTAACGTTCGCAAACGCCACGCTTACACCTTCTCTAACCAGGCTGCTCTCGAGTGGAAGCCCATTGATGGTCTTACACTCCGCACCGATGGAGTTTACTCTGTTAAGTTCAATGATGACAAACGTTTCTATGGACCTCTCACATCAGAAGGTCAGAAGAACAACACTCTTCCTGTAGCTTCAATCACCAAGGAACAAACCGACTCTTATACATGGACCACTACCGCATCTTACGACTGGACAATTAAAGAGAAGAACAACTTCTACGCCCTCGTAGGTTTCGAGCTTTATCACAAGCAGAAACAGAAAACCGTACAGAAGAACCGTTACTTCCCGAAAAACATTGAAGCTGACAAAGCCTTCAATAACATGAGCCTCGGTTCTGCTTACGAAGCTAACTCCGAACTTTCAACATCTAACCGCACCACTTCTTACTTCGGACAGTTGAACTACAACTACGATCACAAGTACCTCCTTTCAGCTACATTCCGCGCCGACGGTTCTACCATGTTCGCACCCGGTCACCAGTGGGGTTACTTCCCCTCTGTATCAGGCGCATGGGTAATCTCAAGTGAGGAATTTATGAAGGATCTAACTTGGATTGACGAATTGAAGTTCCGTGCCGCTATCGGTAAAGCCGGTAACAACAACATCGATGCCGACATGTGGCGCTATCTCTATAGCGTAAACAACACATCCGGTCCATCATGGGGTGAAGACCCGACAAAACCCGATGGTGACCTTTGGTATGCTCCCTCTGAATATCTCCCCAACAAGGATATAAAATGGGAAACCACTCTTACCCGCAACTTCGCATTCGACATCTCATTATTCAACGGTCGTCTCCGTCTCTCTCCCGAATATTACTGGAACACTACCTCTGACCTTATTTATAAGACACCCGTGTTGACCACTACAGGTTACCGCTACCAGTACCAGAACATTGGCCAGGTAACTAACCGCGGTTTTGAGCTTTCTATCAACGGTGATATCCTCCGTGGTAAGGACTATGTACTCTCAGCCAACTTCAACATCGGCGCAAACAAGATGAAGGTAGATAAGCTCTCAGGTGAAACTGACATGCTTACCAACAAGAGTTCACGTGCTAAAACCGACTATGACAACTACCTCCTCCAGGTTGGTGGCGAAGTTGGTCTTATCTACGGTTTCGTTTACGACGGTCTCTACAGTTTCGATGAATTTGACTTCATTGAAGCAACACAGAAGTACGAACCCAAGGAAGGCACAGTTGACATGACTAAGATGTATGACGGTTCTGAGTCAGGTACTGCGACCCTTCCCGGTAAGGTAAAATACAAAGACCTTAACGGTGACGGTGTGATCACCGACGATGACCGCACCGTGATTGGCCGCACTACCCCTAAACTTCAAGGTGGTTTCGGCCTCTCAGGCCAGTGGAAGAGCTTCGACTTCACAGCCAACTTCACCTACTTCCTTGATTTCGACGTTTACAACGCAACAGCTTACTATCTCTCGTCATCTATCAGCAACAAGAACAAGTTCTACAATGTACTTGCTGAATTCAGCGAAGGATGGCAGTATATGAATGGCATGGATCCCATGTATGGCAACACCTACTTCGATAATGCAGCTCAGATTTACAGAGATATGAACGCCGGACGCACTCTTTGGAATCCTTCTGACGTAAACAAGGAATTCACTTCATCTTACTTCGTTGAAGATGGTTCATTCCTTCGTTGTACCGACATCACTCTTGGTTACACAATGCCTACCAACCTCATTAAGAAAGCAGGCCTTTCCAAGTGTCGTTTCTACGCATCTGTGACCAATCCGTTTATTATCACCAATTATTCTGGTTACGACCCCGAAGTTGACATCCAGAGCGGTCTTACCCCGAGCTACGACTTCAACCGCTATCCGCGTAGCCGCAGCTATGTCCTTGGTGTGAATCTCTCTTTCTAATCAAATCTTATACCATATTACATAAGTAACCAAAATGAAATTACGCAATATATTAATAGCCGGTATGTCAGCTTTGGCACTTGCCTCCTGCTCTGATTTCTTGGAGGTTGACGCGCCATCTAAAATTGACCCCGACTACGTTTTCGCAGATAAAACGGAGATTGACCGTGCTCTGAATGGTGTTTATGCTACCCTGTTATCTAACAACACATTCGGAAAGCACCTCATCTCTACTTTCGCGTTAAACAGTGACGTTGAGTTCCATATCAACAACAATCACTATAACACTCACAACTCCTACCGACGCTTCGACTGCGACCCCGCAGGTAGCGAAATTGAAGCTGTGTGGCGTGAGCTTTATGCCGGCGTTGAACGTGCGAATAAGTTCATCAACACTCTTGAGGAATCTGACCTATATGTTCCCGATGACAAGGGAGAAATCGATGAGGAGCTTACTCAGATGATGGGTGAAGCCAAAGTGCTTCGTGCCATTTTCTATCATGAATTAACTTGGCTTTTCGGTGACGTCCCCGCTTCATGGCTGGCTACTGACAAGGCAGAGAACCTCATTTATCCAATTATGAACCGTACCGAAATGCTTCAATATCTTATTGATGACCTTAAGGGTTGTGCTGACGGCATGAAGTTCGCAAAGGATATGTCGCTTGGTGTTGAACGTATCAGCAAGGAAATGGCCTGGTCAATGATTGCACGTCTCGCTCTTACTGCCGGAGGATACTCTCTCTACCCCGAAGGAGGAGCCTATGGCACAATGAAGCGTCCAAGTAATTACCTCGATTTCTATCAGACTGCTCGTGAATATGCTAACAAGGTTATCGAGTCTAACACTCATAAGCTTGCCAAGCCTTTCTATCAAGTATTCGTTGACGAATGTAACTTCATCGTTGACAGCTCCGACGACCCCATATTCGAAATTCCGTTCGGGGAAAACTCAACAGGTAACATCGGATACATCCACGGCATCAAAATGGATAACTCAGAGGGTGTCACTCCTCACAAGTATGGTAAGGCTGACTCTAATGCCCAGCTCAATGCCCTCTATCGTTATCTCTTCGATGAGAAAGATATCCGCCGTGACTACATCAATCAGTTGATTAACTACTCAAACCTTGGTGTTCCCCAAGTCAACAAGGGCCGCTCCGTTTACAATGGTAAATGGTCTAAACTTTGGAACAACAATGGCCTTGGTAATACTTCAACTGACAACACCGGCATCAATTACCCCTATATGCGCTACACCGACGTTCTTCTTATGTTTGCTGAAGCTGACAATGAGATCAACAACGGTCCTACAGGTGCGGCAATCCAGGCTCTTGAGACTGTCCGCACACGCGCATTTGCTCAGACAGACCCCGCTAAGATTTCTCGCTCTGAGCTTTATGGTTCTAAGGAAGATTTCTTGAAGGCCGTTCTTGACGAACGAAAATTTGAGTTCGCAGGTGAAAACATGCGTTGGCGTGACCTCGTTCGTAACAACCAGTACAACATCAACACTTACTATAACTTCTTCCGTTATTTTGGTGTTGCTGAAAACTCTGCCTCAAGTTCAGAATATCTCAGCTGGGCTGCTACTTACGATCATGGTAACGATGAAGCTTACGATAACATCGCATACGCTGTTTATAACACAGATCCTAAAAAGCGTACTGTAATGGCAAGCGAAGTTTATCCGGTTTATCAGTTCCCCAACCAATCAGTAGAGGTTATTGAAGTTGTTAACCCATACTGGGGCATCAATCCCACAGAAGTTTCAAGTCGTAAAGACTTGACTTCTCTTCCCGCTGAATTCCACTCTTGGTATAATGACAATACCGGTCTCCCCTCTGACTACTTCCTGTATTCACTCCGCGGTTATATTTACTGCGACGAGGACAATGGTCTGATTTATATCAACAACAACGGAAACTATGAGCATTGCCCCGAACCATCTTCACTCCCCACTGTTGAGAGTCTCCCCGTGGTTCGTTACATCCTCCCCTACCCGCGCTACGCTGTTGAGCGTTCTAACGGTCAGTATGTTAACAAGTATGGCTATTAAACCTTGAATCTCGATAACATCAATTAGAAAAAAATGAAAACTAAATTATTATATGGTCTTGCCCTCCTTATGAGTGCCACCACATTCACATCATGTAATGACGATGATGTAAATTTCAATGTGGTTGAGGACTTGGAGCGCATGCCGATGACAATGTTCCGTGTGGACAACAATACCAACATTTCTGCTGGTAATGACCCATACGAAACAAAAGCTATCGACTTGAACACCGCACACCTTACTTGGTTTGGTATCGAGGGTGCGGCCGGTTACGAAATTAAATACGGACTCGCTACAGGGCTAACTTCAGGTCTTGAGGAAGACTGGAACAATCCAGATCGTCTCCTTGACCAGTTCACAGTGGGTCCCGATGTCCTCGAATATGACATCCCCAACCTTGAATATTCAACTGACTATCGTTTCGCCATCCGCGTACTTTCTCCAAAGGGTGAACAGTATCACTCTAAATGGTATGGTTACGGTAACGGACGTCAGTGGTCAGAATATGTAGGTGTAACCACCGGTGAACGCTATCCTACTCCAGCCGTTATCGCTTGTAACAACAAGGATTACGAGGCCTTCGATGTCGTTATCAACCTTAAAGTCTCTGACTCAGGCAATGCTGCACAAATCGAAGACTTCAAGGAAAACTTCCAGACTGAAATGGTAAACGGTGAGGAATACTACGTAGCACAGAAACTTCAGGTAGCCGCTTCGCTTACCAACCCTGATGCTGTAGTAGATCCAAAGTGGACTAACTACACAATCACTAAGGAAGACCTTGAAAAAGGTATTATCCGCGTTGATGGTCTTTCTCCCAACTCTGTATACGTTGTCAATGTTGTTAACGAAAACATCCCCGTACCTGTGGATGCTATCTATAACACTATGACATATCGTACAAAAGGAGACCCGGGCGAACCCATCCTCATCAAGCACTATTGCGACCCCAACGATACTATCCGTGGCGCCGCTGATTTTAATGCTTGCCGTCTTGACACCATCATTCTTAACTATAATGCTGACATCAACATGGCCGAGGGCCAGACTTTCTACCTCGAAGGTGACAAGGCTTACTACTTCGAAGGCAATACTACTCTTTGCAAGGGCTTCACAATGGAGACAGCTCCCGAAGACTATGCTGCCGGCAAGCGTGCTAAGGTTTATCTTGGTGGTATCGGCATGGAAGGTACAACTGTTCGTTCTAACAACTTTATGTTCGGTCGTCCGAAAGAAGCAGGCGAGGCTGACGCTCCTATCCAAGTTGAGTCAATCATATTCCGCGGTATAGACTTCGACTGTCCGCTCGCCCGTAACTTCGGTGAAGGCGGTTCAACCGGTAACTACTTCGCTAACATGTACTCTAACGGTATGGGTGTGACCTTCGATTCATTCGAGGTTTATGACTGCACATTCCAGCGCATGATTCGTGGTTTCATCCGAGTTCAGGGTTCTAAGACTAAGCAATTCAAGAAAATGATTATTGACAGCTCCATCTTCATGAACTGCGGTTACTATGACAACAACGGTCGTGGTTACGCATGGATTGCAGGTGACGGTAGCTCCGCCAAGTCAAATATCTTCATGGATATGCGCTTCACCAACAATACATTCTACGATTCACCTCGTACTTGTATGTTCACTGATAATGGTAAAAACCTCGCTTGGGGTGCTGATATCGCTTACAACATCACTCTCGAGAATAATACTTTCATCAACTTCTCAACCCGTTCATCCGGCCGTAAGCTTTTTGATCTCCGTTATCTCCCCGGTGGCTCTAAGATCACTGTAAAGAAGAACCTCTTCGTTCTTACTAAGGATGCGAGCGATAAGCGTAACCTATACAACGAAGGTATGGATATCCGTACAGTCGGCGGTTCCGGTCAGATAACATTCGATATCGCTGACAACTACTCTGTAGGTTACAACGATAAGACCTGCCAGCTTGACGGTATCTTCACTTCTGGTGCATTCTCAGCATCTAAGAACTCAGCAGGCGCATTCCTTAAGGCTACACCGGGCGTGATACAGGGTGAACAGGAATTGAAGGTTAAGGTTGGTAACAATCCTTTGAAGGCCACTGACCTCTTCAACGCTCCTAATCCTCCTTACACTCAGCATGACCCGGCAGCTGCCAACAAGAATGACCACATGGCTCCTGCCGACATCTACAACGCGCTTAAATACAAGCACACTACCGAAGTGACCACTCACGAGATCTACCTTCTCGGTATTGGTGACCCGCGTTGGAGATAATCTACGAATCTCATTGTAGGGATGCACCATGGTGCGTCCTCCCCGGCCGGGGAAACCGAATCACGGTAGAATTGACAAAAAAACAACAGTCCCTACAATACTACCATATCTCTTGAATAATTCTGAGATAACCCCATGAGCGGAATGTCAATGGATTGGCATTCCGCTTTTTTTATTCTCAATTCTTCAAAGCAGATGAACTTGGAGCTCGCATAGTAAATGTCATGAAAAGATACATGATTCCTCAAATAATGATAAAAAACTATTTTTTTGTTAAAATTGAGTCATAATTCAAAGAAAAGCATTACTTTTGCACCGTATAATGTTTTTCGTATTAATTATCTAACTAAAAATTACAAAACCATGGCTTACGTAATTACTGATTCATGCGTGGCTTGCGGCACTTGCCAGCCCGTTTGTCCGGTTGACGCTATCTCTGAAGGCGACATCTACCACATCGACCCCGACACCTGCATCGAGTGCGGCTCTTGCGCTGAAGTTTGCCCCAGCGAAGCTATCATCCCCGGCAACTAATCCGCAGAATACCCAAGCAATCTTCCACAGGAAGATATTAAAAAATGATAAAAACGTCCACCGGTAACCCGGCGGACGTTTTTACTTTCAATAATTGAATATCAAAATTATCAGAGCAACCTGATAACCCAAATAAGACTTATAATATCCACGGCTCTTTCATTTAAATTTTAAACAAACGTATACTGCCCTTACCCGAATCATTGCGATTCGGGTAAATCTT
>JAMPEV010000001.1:159764-259798 GCA_023664955.1 Duncaniella sp. | reverse complement strand
AAGGACTACGATGATGACATCAACCAGATCAACAAAGAGATCGTTGACATCAAGTCGGCCATCTCCGAGTTGCAGGCCAAGGTCGGTAACGGCAAGTTCGTGACCAACATCGTAAAAGAAGGCACAGGCATCAAGATTACCTGGAACGACGGAACTTCCAGCGTGATCGAAACCATCAAGGGCGACAAGGGTGACGCTGGTACTAACGGTACCAACGGTACTAACGGTGTCGACGGTAAGGATGGTAAGGACGGCACAATCGTCAGCATCATCGACGGTTACTGGGCATTCGACGGCGTTAAGTCTGACATCCCTGCCACTGGCGAAAAGGGTGACAAGGGTGACGCAGGCGAACCCGGAGCTCCCGGAGCTCCCGGTAAGGACGGCGCTGACGGCCATGACGCTCAGATCAGCGCAGACGGTTACTGGATGGTATGGGACGCTGCAACAGGCGAATATGTTAAGACTAACTATATCGCAGGCGGCGTGAACGTTGTTGAAGTACCCGGCGGTTGGAACCTCACCGTGCGCGACAACAACGGCGACGACCAGACAATCTTCCTCCCCACAAGCGCAGTGATGGGATATATGGATATCCTTAACTCAAACAAGAACTTCAACGCTCTCTATGGTATCAATGCTAAGGATGTAACTTACGGTCCTCAGTCAAAAACACTTGCAAAGGGTCTCTATACTACTCTTGGCACTGACATCCAGATGGTAGTTAATCCTCAGGGCACTGACGCTTCTGTCTACTCATATAGCCTCTTGAACTCTGATAACCAAAATACTCAGCTTGTATTTGGTGAGGCTCGTCCTTACACAGGGCCAGCTCTTTCTCGCGCTACTTCTGAGAACGGTATCTGGGTACTTCCTCATGATTTCACTCGTTACGAAGATATCAACGACGCTCGTACTAAGAACTACCTTCTCTTCAAGGCTAACGATGCTGGTCAATATCGTTTGGCTCTCACTGCTACACTCAACAACACCACTATCAAGACTCCTTACGATGTAACGGCAGCATTGAGGAAGATTGGTGATGTGACAGTATATATGAATAATATTACCAGCTGTAAAGTTAACACTCTGTATGACGCTGCTGACTACGTTAGCTTCACTTCACCATCAGTTGACGCTGCCGCAGTTTACGACTACTGGATTACACTCTCACAGACTGCAGCTAACTTGAAGGCTGCCGCTCTCTATGGCGTTGAGATTTCTGCCGATGGTCACAGCTTCCAGTACACCAAGAACCAGGGTGTAAACAACTCTATCAAGTTCGTTTACAACTATATTACAATTGATGGTACTATCGTACAAGGTGAAAATAACAAGGCTCCTTTGAAGAATGCTCCTACCTTCTATGCATACATGACCGAAGAAATGTCATCTGCAAGCCAGATTACTCTCGATCGTCTTGAAACTCCGATGGATGCAGTTGTTGTACTTGACTCAAAGAAGAACTACACTTACGAATATGTTCTTACTACTGAAGCATACGACTTGACCGACCTCACCAAGAATATGACAGACATCGAGAAGCTCGTTTGGAATAGCGCTATAGCTTCTAATGCTTATAAGGTGTCTTTGATTGGTGGCGAACAGGACGGTAACAACTGGAACACTTGGAATGAGAATAGTAGCCGTGCTTACAATGTTACCCCAATATTTGACACTACTAAGAACACTGTAACATTCCAGTTCTATGTAAGCAAGGATTATACTGCTAACTTCAAGCTCAACAAGGCATACGAATTGACTTACGAAGTTTACGATGAGGATGCACTTAACACAATCGCTACTATTATCCTTCCGTTCGAGTTCACTCAGCCTACTCTCAATATTGAGCGTGTAAACGGTGACAAAGCAATTTGGGATAACAAGAAAAACATCCTCAGCCTCTACGGTGACCTCGTTAACAGTAACTACATGTACGCTCCTATGTTCGAAGCTTGGACTACTGCATACGCTACAGAATACAGCAAGTTCAATGACGCAGCTCGCTTCTACACTTTGAGCAATAACGGTGACGGAGCATTCGTTAACTTCAACGCTAAGTTCCTCGGTGCTTCTTACGACATGTTGAATAATGTTCCTCTTACAAGCATTGTTTACTCTGCTGTTGCAAGCCAGTGGAACACATGGGCAGTATCTTCTTATGTAAATAGCGAAGACCATCAGTTCCCGATTGTAGCTAACTACAACTTCTACGGTGTATATCCTGCAACTGCAGCTCAAGTACCTGCGTTCACTCTCCGCTTCGCAAGCTTGCTCGCTGATGCTAAGACTGTTAAGGCTAACAGCACTTACACAGCTAATAATGGTTCTCGTGAGGTTATCCTTACTGATGCTGACTTCACTTTGGTTGACGCTGTTGGTGACAACTTCTATCTCTTCGACGGTATCCAGCCGGATGGTAACATTGAGAAACGTTCTAACATGAACCTCCGTCAAGGTTTTGAGGAAGGTACTGAAGGCTTCCCGACAAAGTACGAGTTTGCTAATGCTCAGGCAACTGCTTACTACTATCTCAACGGTACTAAGAAGTCACTCACTGTTAATGTTGGTAAAACCATGGGAGTAAATGCCAAATTTGTGACTAACACCAGCACTCTCACAAGATACTGGGAAGCAGTTGGCACTCCTGCTGACAACGAGGTTATTATTACTAACCTTCCTGCAGCTCAGGCTAATAAGCCTAACTATCCCGGTATTCCTGGAGGTGTAATGATTCAGCTTCCGCAGAACATCGGTACTACTGAACCTGTAACAGTTGTATTCGAACTCGTTGACGTATTCGGCGCAACCAAGACTCTCCCTGTGACTGTTCAGGTTGCAAAATAATTGAAACGTTCCTACTCAAACGAATAAGCGACTCTTTTAATAAGAGCACCTTATAAATTTAAGTTATAATTTTGGTAGACCCCGGCTCGTGAGAGTCGGGGTTTATTTATGCACGCTTAAATAAGTTATATGAAACTTATAATACTTATAAGATTTATAAGATTTATAATAATATCCAAATCCAATGATAATTAAGCGAGCCATGCCGCCGGGTTGGCCGGTGACATAGCTCGTTGTTTATCTGTCGTGGTGTGAACTAAGCTGATTTCTATTTCCTTGAATGGGCTATCCGGCGAGGTTCCCGTCTTTGAGAACCACAGGTAGAGCCTGATGGTTTACTTGTCCGGCCGGATCGACGGGGAGACGTCGTAGTAGCACGAAGAATTCCGGAATCATGTAGGCAGGGAGATACTGCGCCATCTTGTTCTTAACCCATGAGAGCCTGAATGAGCGTGTGGCCGGTACCACGTATGCCACGAGATATGCAGAGCCTTGTTCATCTACATAGTGTACAACCACACAGTCGCTCACCTCATCTGATGCTCGTAAAGCACGCTCCACTTCACCTGTTACCACCTTCTTGCCGAGGATGTTTACTTCAGTGTCCTTGCGGCGAATGTAGGAATAATTGCCATCCTCATGGCGTATACCAATGTCGCCGGTGCGGTAAATTCGTTTCCCGTCAGCAGTGTATACGAACGGCTGCTGGTCATTGCGGTGATCACCCACATACCCTTCAGCCAGAAGCTCGCCGGTGATACAAATTTCACCCTCCTCGCCATCAGGTACCGGCTCCAACTCATCATCAAGGATGATGAGGCCGGTAGTGTCAGAGACCGGTTTGCCTATTGGGAAATTCCCGTTAGGAGTCTCGTATCCCTCATTGCAACAATAGCTTGTCACGCCCACGGTCGATTCCGCCGGTCCGTAAGTGTTGTAGACAGGCACCTGTTCGAGAAGATGAGAAATTGCCGAAGCGTGGAGATTGTCGCCGCTCGAAATCAGCAGTCTGACAGTTTGAGGCAAAGCCTCTACCTTGTTAAGTTCCATTAGGAGGAATGGGAAACCGCTAACGATGCTTACATACCATTCGTCGATGAAATGGAGCAGCAGGTCCACATCGTTGCGAGTCTTGGCTGCCGGAACTGCAAGTATAGCGCCGTTGAGAAGCGTTCCAAACACCTCCTCTACGAAGATATTCATCACGCAGGCCGAATATTGCAGCATCACATCATCGGGCGATATATGGAAAGTCCTTTCGAAAGCATCGGCAAAAGTCAACACCTGTCGATTGCCCACGGTGACACCAATAGGGAATCCTGAGGCACTCGAAGTGTACATAATATAGGCCGGACGGTCAGCGTGGCTGCGGTCGGGGAGGGGATGGAGCGTAGGGTCGATACGACATTCCCGGCCGATAATCAGCTGCTTGAAATCGTAGAGACGCGAAGCGTATATTTCCTGAGTTATTACAAAGTCGATGCCGCACTCAATGAAGAAATTAGTGGTGCGTGACGGGGGAAAGTCCGGCTCGACAGCCACGAAGGCTGCCCCTGACTTGATTACAGCGAGAATCGCAGCTATCATTTCCGCGCTATGATCCATCACGATGCCAACTCGGGCCGGGATGAAAGAGGGGAAGCGCGAGATTAGAGTGTCGACCATCTGGTCGAGTTTTGCGTATGTAACGCATGAGCTTTCGTCAATGACAGCCGGGCGGTCCGGGTCATTGTTGACGAGCTGTTTGAAGCGTGAGTAAATCGTCGGTTCCATTTTATACATCCTTTTTGTTATGAATATATAACGATGGAACCAACCTTGAGGTTTGAGGTCAGAGTGTTAAAAATCTGATATTTGGGGAGTGAGTAAACGTTAAAAAAACGTTGTCAATCGTTGGCGGAATTCGTATGGCCGGCCGTGCAGGCTAATCGCGGCTGCTATTGTTGAATGGGAGATTATCGGAAAGGTCGCGGAAGAAGTCGCGGTTGAGAATCACGGATATTCTCGCAAGCAGCGCAGTGTCGATTGAATGTTTTTGGAAAAGGCGATATATGTTAGAGCGGTCGCAGCTTAGTTTGCGTGCGAACCATGTTACTGAACGCTCCTGGCGCTCGAGTTCGTCTTTGATGATATTACCGATAGGTTCCATAATAAATTAAAAACAAAGGACAATGGCGTGACCATTGTCCTATTTGGCGGTCGGGGTGAGAAGACTCGAACTTCCGACCTCCACGTCCCGAACGTGGCGCGCTGCCAACTGTGCTACACCCCGAAAGACAAGCTTGATGTCTTTTATGCGACCACAAAGGTAGTTGTTTTTCCTAATTTCACCAAATCTTTATGCAAAAACTTTCGCACACCGCCGTTTTTTTGTAAATTTGCGGCTAAATCAATCATAGGTTGTTAAAACCGGCCATGGCACCCGCCCGGAAACACCGGTGGATGCCGTCGCAAAGTTATTCCACCTTATTTATATACGTTATTTCATCTGATTATGGAAGAATTAGCCTCCAAATATGACCCCAAGGCCGTAGAGGACAAATGGTATGCTTACTGGCTTGAACATAGATTGTTTCACTCCGAGCCCGATGCTCGCGAGCCTTACACCATAGTGATTCCGCCCCCCAACGTCACCGGAATCCTCCACATGGGTCACATGCTCAACAACACTATCCAGGACATTCTCGTGCGCCGCGCACGTCTGCTTGGCAAGAATGCACTCTGGGTGCCCGGCACTGACCATGCCGCAATTGCTACCGAGGCTAAGGTGGTCAATAAACTTGCCACAGAAGGTATCCGCAAGAGCGACCTCACCCGCGAGCAGTTTCTCGAACATGCTTGGGAGTGGAAGGAGAAGCATGGCGGTATCATCCTTGAGCAACTTAAGAAACTTGGGGCTTCGTGTGACTGGGAACGCACTGCGTTCACCATGGATGATATCCGTTCGCGCAGCGTAATCCGTGTTTTTGTGGACCTCTACCGTAAAGGACTGATTTACCGTGGCAAGCGCATGGTAAACTGGGATCCCAAGGCAAAGACCGCGCTTTCCGATATCGAAGTTATATACAAGGAAGAACACTCTAAGCTCTATTACCTCCGCTATAAGATAGTAGGTGAGGATGGTTATGCTATCGTTGCCACCACACGCCCGGAGACAATCATGGGTGACACCGCTATGTGTATCAACCCCGCCGACCCGAAGAATCAGCATCTCCGCGGCAAGAAGGTGATTGTACCTCTTGTGAACCGTGAAATCCCCGTGATCGAGGATGATTACGTAGATATCGAGTTTGGTACGGGTTGCTTAAAGGTTACTCCGGCTCACGATATGAACGACAATATGCTCGGCGAAAAGCACGGGCTTGAAACCATCGACATATTCAACGACGATGCAACAATCAGCGAGGCGGCCGGAATGTATGTGGGCATGGACCGTTTCGCAGTGCGTGAACAGATAGCAAAGGACCTCCAGGCTGCCGGCCTCATTGAGAAAATTGAGGAATATGAGAACAAGGTGGGCTATTCAGAACGCAACCAAGACACGGTGACAGAACCGCGCTTGAGCGACCAATGGTTCCTGAAGATGCAGAAACTCGCTGACCCGGCACTTGCCGCTGTGGAAGATGGGGTGATTAAATTTGTTCCGGAAAAATTCAAGACCACATATAACCGTTGGCTCACCGATATCCGTGACTGGTGTATCTCACGCCAGCTTTGGTGGGGACACCGCGTGCCTGCATATTATCTTCCCGATGGTTCATTCGTTGTGGCTGAGACCGCTGATGAGGCGTTGAAACTTGCACGGGATAAAAATCCCGAGCTCACAGCTGCCGACCTCCGTCAGGACGAGGATTGCCTTGACACCTGGTTCTCCTCTTGGCTTTGGCCAATATCGCTCTTCAACGGTATTCTTGAGCCGGATAATAAGGAAATTAAATACTATTATCCCACCAACGACCTCGTCACCGGTCCGGACATCATCTTTTTCTGGGTTGCCAGAATGATTATGGCAGGTTACGAATTCGAGGGTAAGCAGCCGTTTAACAATGTATATTTCACCGGTATAGTCCGTGATGAAATCGGTCGGAAGATGTCAAAGCAGTTTGGCAATTCCCCTGATCCGTTGAAGCTGATTGAGGATTACGGCGCTGACGGAGTGCGCATGGGTATCATGCTCTCCGCCCCGGCCGGTAATGATATATTCTTCGACAAGAAGCTCTGTGAGAATGGCCGCAATTTCTGCAATAAGATTTGGAATGCGTTCCGTCTTGTCAAGGGTTGGGAAGTAGATGAAGCACTCCCACAGCCTGAAAGCGCAAAATTGGCCATCGAATGGTTTGATGGTAAACTTTCAGAAGCTGTTGCAGAAATCAATGATTCATTTGAAAAGTTCCGTATTTCAGAAGCATTGATGACCACCTATCGTCTCTTCTGGGACGAGTTCTCATCATGGTATCTTGAAATGGTCAAGCCTGAATATCAGAAGCCGATTGATGGGGCTACATTCCGCGCAACAATTGGATATTTCGATTCACTGCTACGTCTGCTCCATCCGTTCATGCCATTTATCACCGAGGAACTGTGGCAACACATCGGTAATCGCCGCGAAGGTGAGTCAATCATGTATGCTTCGATGCCTGAAGTTCACTCCGTGGATGCTAAGGTAATTGCCGATATGGAAATTGCCAAGGAGATTGTTAACGGCGTTCGTGGTGTGCGCGCCCAGCGCAACATACCTTCCCGTGAGCAATTGAGCCTGAATGTGATTGGAGCCACTGTTCCGATGACTCCTATTGTTGTAAAACTCGCTAATCTCACCGGAATCACACCGGTTGAGCAGAAGGATCCCACAGCGGCAGTATTCATGGTCGGAACCACTGAATATAATGTACCTCTCCTTGACAGCATCGACGTGGAGGCTGAACTTGCCAAGATTAACAAAGAACTTGACTATCTACAGGGCTTTAAGAAGTCGGTGGAGAAAAAACTTAGCAATGAGCGGTTTGTGGCTAATGCTCCGGCCGCCGTGGTGGAAGGAGAGCGTAAGAAACTTACCGACGCCACCACTAAGATTGCGACCCTTGAGGCGACACTCCGCGCCCTTGCTAAGTGACGATTAAAACATAAGAGATACTCTTTTTCGTTCGCTTAATCAGTCCATTTACTGAATCGCTTTAACTATATGACGGTATTAGACGTTATTATATTGATTATCTTTATCGTGGCCGCGGTGCTGGGATTCCGCAAGGGCTTCATAGTCCAAGTGGGTTCGCTTGCCGCTATCGTGATAGGTATAATCGCATGCCGATTATTCGGTCATCAAGTGGTGGAGTTTATCACTCCGGCAGCCAGTCCGTCGGATAGTGCCACCGGAAGTGACGCTTTGACATACTTTTATACTATTTTGGCATATTGTGGCATTTACATTGTGGCCTACTATGCCGTGGTGTTGGTGTCGAAGTTGTTGAAGCTCATTACCCACACCATTCTCCTTGGACCTCTCGACAGGATCGGGGGCGCTATCGTGAGTGTTGTGAAATGGTTTATCCCGGTGAGCCTGTTGCTAAATCTCTACATGGCCATCGACCCTGATTGTGACCTCACAGAGAAGGTGACTTTGGCATCGGGGCAGCCGGTGCAGTGGATTGCTGACCTTGCCCCCGCTATACTCGGCATAATTCAGGAATCAGTCTAATCTCGTTAAGAGTCATTAAATATGGAAGTTACTAATAATAATATACCGGATAATACCTCCCGTCGCACCTGTGAAAAGAAGGAAAACAGCGAGGAGGTAATCTCGCGTGCCACCTCAGGGGAATACAAGTATGGCTTTACAAGTGACATTGTTACCGATATTATCCCTAAGGGACTCAGTGAGGATGTGGTGAGGTTGATTTCAGCCCGCAAGGGTGAACCGGAATGGCTTTTGGAGTTCCGCCTGAAGGCTTTCAGATATTGGGAAACACTTAAAATGCCTGATTGGGCGCATCTTACCATTCCGCTGATAGATTTCCAGGAAATTAGCTACTATGCAGAGCCACAGCAGAAGAAGAAAGGTCCTGAAAGCCTTGACGAGGTTGACCCTGAACTTCTCGACACTTTCAATCGTCTTGGCATACCCTTGCAGGAGCAGAAGGCTCTTGCCGGGATGGCAGTCGATGCTGTGATGGATTCTGTCAGCGTAAAGACTACTCACCGCGAAAAGCTGGCCGAAAAGGGTATCATTTTCTGCTCGATTTCCGAGGCGGTTAAGGATTATCCTGACCTTGTGAAGAAGTATCTTGGTTCAGTGGTGTCATACCGGGATAATTTCTTTGCCGCGCTCAACTCCGCTGTGTTCTCCGACGGCTCGTTCGTTTATATCCCCAGGGGTGTACGTTGCCCCATGGAGTTGTCTACGTATTTTCGTATCAATGCTGCCGGTACAGGTCAATTCGAACGTACCCTCATTGTTGCTGACGATGACGCATATGTAAGTTATCTCGAAGGTTGCACAGCTCCTATGCGCGATGAGAATCAGCTTCATGCCGCTATCGTAGAGATTGTGGTTGAGGATAGGGCAGAGGTGAAGTATTCCACGGTCCAGAATTGGTATGCCGGTGACGCGGAAGGCCGTGGCGGTGTGTATAATTTTGTGACTAAGCGAGGTCTATGCCGTGGCGACCATTCAAAGTTGTCATGGACACAGGTGGAGACCGGCTCGGCTATCACATGGAAATATCCTTCGTGTGTGCTGCAAGGAGAGAACTCGCGAGGCGAATTTTATTCGGTAGCCGTCACAAGGAATTATCAGCAAGCTGACACCGGGACTAAAATGATACATCTTGGAAGAAACTCTTCTTCAACCATCGTGTCGAAGGGTATCTCAGCCGGGCATTCTCAAAATTCTTACCGCGGATTAGTGAAGGTGGCACCCAATGCCGACGGCTGCCGCAATTACACACAGTGTGACTCATTGCTAATGGGTGACAAATGCGGGGCCCACACATTCCCCTACATCGATATACTTAATGACACCGCTATTGTGGAGCATGAGGCTACTACCTCTAAAATTTCGGAGGACCAGCTCTTCTACTGTAATCAGCGCGGTATCCCCACAGAGGAAGCCATAGCGCTGATTGTCAACGGTTATGCCAAGGAGGTTATGAACAAGCTGCCAATGGAATTTGCCGTTGAAGCGCAGAATCTACTACAAATAACACTCGAAGGATCAGTGGGGTAAAGGTATTTACCCTTACCTTGCGGATTCTGATTAGAATATGCCAATCTCAATCTTGTAATGGACTTGACAGAAAGAAATATTCCAACACTTTATCTCATCCCGTCGACCATGAGCGATGCTCCGGTTGACAAAGTGCTGCCTGCAGGTAATCTTGAAATTATCCGCAACTTGAAGCATTTTGTGGTTGAGAATGTTAGGACAACTCGAAGATTTCTGAAGCGTTGCGACCGAGAGATTGATATTGATTCCCTTACTTTTGTAACACTTGACGAACACACGGACTTAAAGGATATTCCCGCCATGCTTGCGCCGATGGAGCAGGGATATTCTATAGGGGTGATTTCAGAGGCAGGATGCCCCGCTATTGCTGATCCGGGTGCCGACCTTGTTGCAGTGGCTCAAAGCCGCGGCTACCGTGTGGCACCTTTGGTGGGACCGTCGAGTATACTCCTTTCTTTGATGGGGTCGGGGTTCAATGGCCAAAGTTTTGCTTTCCTTGGATATCTTCCTTACGAAACAAAAGCTCGAACCACCCGCCTTCGGGAAATGGAGCGCCGTATACGCCAAGAGCGTCAGACACAGATTTTTATAGAGACCCCGTATCGCAACAATAAATTGATAGTTGAACTCACTAAGCAACTCCCGGGAAGTCTGAAGCTTTGTGTCGCCTCTGATATAACCGGTGCGGCTCAGTCTATCGTCACCCTTACGCTATCCGCATGGTCGAAGCGGAAATACGATTATGATAAAATACCCTCAATCTTTCTGCTGTTCGACTAATTTATCGCATTTATTTGGCTAATTTCTATATTATTCTTCCTACTGTAAAATTTTATGGCAAAATCACGAAAAAGAAATATTCGCTACGATGCCCCCGGCCTTTTTGACGATCTTGATGACTTTCAAGAACGACTTGACGGGGATTTCGAGATGATTCCTGCCAAAAAAATGGAAGGAATTGTTAAGAAACTGAAAGCTGAGAGAGAGTCCGCAAACGTTATTGATGAACTCCCGCCGATGACCCCTACCGATCATATTTTCTTTATGAGTTTCGGGAGCGGTAGTAGTGGGAACTGTTCGTATATTGGTGACCGTCAGTGTGGATTCCTTATTGATGCCGGAGTCGAAACTAAAAAGGTGGTTGAGTCGTTGAAGACCAATGGTATTTCAATGAATTCGATTAAGGGTATTTGCCTAACACATGACCATGGCGACCATGTGAGATATGTATATAACATAGTGCGTTTGTTCAAGCATATTAAAATCTATTGCACTCCAAAGGCCTTTAACGGTTTACTTAGACGTCACAGTGTGTCACGCCGTATAAAGGATTATCATCAAGCGATATATAAGGAATTTCCGTTCAAGATTGGAAATTTTGAGATTACCGCTTTTGATGTGATGCACGATGGAGCTGACAATGCCGGCTTTTTTGTTACGCATGGTACTCACCATTTTGCGATAGCCACTGATTTGGGTTGTGTTAGCGAACGTGTAGACTATTATATGCGTCAAGCTGAATACATAGTCCTGGAGGCCAATTATGATGCTTCGATGCTTCGAGAAGGCAAGTATCCTGAATATCTAAAGTCCAGGATTTCAGCTAACAATGGACACATGGATAATGCTGACACTGCAAAATATCTCGCCCAAATTTATCGTCCTGAAATAAGAAATATTTACCTCTGTCACCTAAGTCACGACAATAACACACCCGAAAAAGCCATTGAAACTGTAAGTGAGGCACTTAAAAGCATTGGTGTGAAACGTTTGGGCGACGGTAGGGTAACGCTTGCTGATATACCGGATGATTTAAAACCGCAGGTTCATTTGGTGGCCTTGTCACGATTCAACGTTAGCCCGCTTTACACGCTGTGAACATCAGTCAAGGATGATGCAATAACATCATATTTTGGGTGAACTTTTATCAATCAAAAGTGTATAAAATAGAAAGGGATATATTTTGATTTTCATATGAGAATCAGAATATCAGTGTCCGGAAAAATATCTCGTAATCAACTTAAAACACATATATTTATGAGTAGTAGCACAAATGGAAGAGCTGATCTCTTCACCTCTCTTATAGTCGGCATCGCAGGAATCGCGATGATTGTGATGCACAATCGCTTGAACATAATGGAGTGGATTGTGATAATGATTGGTGTGATGTTTATCATACCGGGCGTGTTCTCAGTTTTATCAGGAGCTTTGAACAAGGAGCGTAAAAGCGCCACCTCGGTGTTGGCCGGCTTAGGAGCCATAGCCTTAGGGGTTTTGATGTGCGCTATGCCTCAGACTTTCGCAGGGATAATGGTATCGATTTTCGGTATTCTCTTGATAATCATAGGAGCATATCATCTTTGCTTCGTGGCGTGGTTGTCACGACCGTTTGTACTCCCGTTCTATTATTATATCATCCCGGTGTTACTTATAGTGACAGGTATTATAATAATGTTTACAAGCGTTCGCACTGTCAATAACCTAGTGCTTCTGATTACCGGAATCTCATTTGTATGCGCAGCCGTAAGTTCATTAATGGAATGGGTGGCCACACATCCAAGTAGTCGTAAAGACGAAGCTCTTCCGAAATCAGAGGAAATAGCAGAAAGGACGAAGGAATAATCTGATTCGATTATAATTTCACACTTTGTTACCGAAAAATACTTATTTTTAGGTATGGTGTGAGCGTATGTTAATTACTAATTTTGCATACAGATAATTATACGAAATAAACGACTTCAACAAGTAGGTTAGGTAATCTAATATAAAGATTTCAAAATGCTATTGTTAAACGATGCGACATCAGGTTGAGAGAACCTT
This sequence comes from Duncaniella sp., assembly GCA_023664955.1. Lineage (GTDB taxonomy): Bacteria > Bacteroidota > Bacteroidia > Bacteroidales > Muribaculaceae > Duncaniella. Next base: position 246,909 of record JAMPEV010000001.1, on the reverse strand, counting down.
GTGTCGCATTGGTCATTTTTGTGCATATCATAATTAATAACGATTAGTATCAAAACCAAAAGGAAGTTCACCTATTGCGGTGGTTTTGTGAAAATAAAAGTTCACCCACTCCGAATTACTTAGAGTGGGTGAAAATCAGTGCCGGAGTTAAAGTCGACAATAATCAGACACTTTGTTTATTTTACATTAAGAAGAATTATTCCTTTTCAGCTTTTGCGGTCTTTTCAGCTTTCTTGGTGGTCTTCTTGGCTGCTGGCTTTGGGGCTTTTTTAGCCGGGGCTTTTTCTTTTTTCGCAGCTGGCTTCTTAGCCGGTTTCTCATCCTCAGCCGGAGCATCGGCCTTTTCGCGGAGGAGATGTTCCTCGTTGAAGTGCTCAATGTTCTTTCGCATTGATTCAGCTTCCTTGTTTAGAGCTTCGATTTCACGTTCCTGATTGCGGATTGTGGTGAGAAGTGAGCTAAGTTCTTCATTGTCAATTGACATTGGGTACTGTTCCTCGACACGTACGATGAAGTCGGCAAGGACGTTCATGTAGTTTGTGAATGCGTCAAACGGAGTATCGTAAGGTGAGAACTGTGAATGAACAGAGCCGTCATGCATGTTCTTGGTTGACATGTAGAAGAAATGGTCAGCAGCCTGGAGATAGTACCAATCCTGCTTCAAACGTCGATCTTCGCAAAGACGCACACGCTCGCTTACGGAGTAAAGCTTGTTGAACGCTTCATTCTGGAGCTTGTTACCAAGCCATGCGGAGGTGTCGCGTGCCTCATCTGCCCATGAAATAGGATGGAGGACTTCGAGCTCTGCCACCGGTTTGAGTTTGGTTACTGCTGTGGTGGGTGTCCAGAATTCGATGCCACGTTCCTCGGCGAAGCGGGGAAGTGCTTCAAGGAATTGGAAGATACCAGTCTCGCGGGGCTGGAAGTCGCCAAACACTTCAAGATTCATGAACAGGTTGATAATCTGCTCATCGGCAGGTGTATTAGCAATCCAGTCGATATACTTGTCGGCGGTCAAGGGATATTCGTCCCATGAAGTGTTGCTGAAACGATCAGAGATGTCATCGCTGAATTTATCATTCTTGAGAAGAATCTTCAACTTGGGTGCTGATGCTGCGCTATACACGTAGTTCGGTGACTTCCAGCCAAGAATATGCTTGGCACCTTCGGTAATAACGCCCTTATAACCCATGGCGAGGATCTGGGGAGCGATTTCATCGCTGTAAATTAACTCGGTGTTACGGAACACTTTAGGTTGCACACCAAAAAGTTCCTTGATTTTCTCATCATGGACTTTCACTTGGTTGGCGAATTCTTCGGGATCAGCAAGAGAGGACAGTGAGTGAGCGTAGGTCTCAGCGAGGAATTCCACGCATCCTGTTTCGGCGAGCTTTTTAAGGAGGTCGATGAATTCAGGGACGTACTGCTCAAACTGTTCAAGAGCGGTGCCCGTGATTGAAAGTGCACATTTGAATTTGCCCTTTGAATCCTGAATCATTTTCAGAAGGCTTTCAGCTGCGGGAATGTAGCTGCGCTGTGCGATACGTGTTACGATGTCATCGTTGGCAAAGTCGTCGTAGTAATAATGGTCATTACCTATGTCGAAGAAGCGATATCTTTTCAGACGGAATGGTTGATGAATCTGAAAGTAGAAACAAATTGCTTTCATGTTCTTATTAGTTTTGAGATGTGAGTTTTGAGTCGTTACAGCTCAAAACATTTGTTATCGATTTAATACTTTGTTGTAAATATCTATCACTTTTTGTCCGGCCTTGTCCCAAGTAATTTGGTTAACCTCGGCAAGACCGTCCTCACGGAGCTGCTGGTACATAGCTGGGTAAGTCACGATTGAGTGGATGGCATCGGCCATCGCATCGATGTCCCAATAGTCAGTCTTGATTACATTAGTGAGAATTTCGGCGCAGCCGCTCTGTTTCGAGATGATTGATGGAACGCCCATCTGCATCGCTTCCAAAGGCGAAATGCCGAATGGTTCTGATACTGACGGCATGATGTAAACATCTGATGCCTTGAGCATTTCGTACACCTGATTGCCGCGTTGGAATCCCGGGAAGTGGAAACGGTCAGCGATTCCGCGCTCGGCGGCAAGCATGATCATCTTATCCATCATATCACCGCTACCTGCCATCACGAAACGCACGTTTGGGTTGTTTTTCAATACCTTAGCGGCTGCTTCGACAAAGTATTCCGGACCTTTCTGCATGGTGATACGTCCGAGGAATGTCACAACTTTGTCCTTAGACTTGTGCTCGGGTACGTTGAGCTGTTCAGGGGTCAAAGGTGTCACTGCATTGTGTACGGTAGTTACCTTGGCCGGGTCGATACCGTAATTGTTGATTACAGTGTCGCGGGTGAGGTTAGACACACAGATAATATGGTCAGCGTTATTCATGCCATCTTTCTCGATACCAAACACTGTGGGATTAGGCTTCCCTCGTGAACGGTCGAACTCGGTGGCATGTACGTGGATTACGAGGGGCTTGCCGGAAACCTGCTTGGCATGTATGCCTGCCGGGTAGGTGAGCCAGTCGTGGGAGTGGATGATGTCAAAGTCAATAGTGCGAGCCACTACACCGGCGCAAATGGAGTAGTTGTTGATTTCTTCAACGAGGTTGTCGGGATAACGGCCTGAGAATTCAAGGCATCCCAAATCGTTGGTGCGCATGTAATTAAAGTCGGCATAGATGTGATCGCGGAGCTTGAAGTACAAGTCGGGATTCATCACATTGCCGATACGCTGCTCCACATAGTCGCGGCTTACGTCACGCCAAGCGATGGGCACCTGCGACATGCCGATGATGTTGGCGAAGTGCTTCTCCTCATCGCCGAATGGCTTAGGGATTACAAAAGTTATATCCATATCGCCACACTCCCACATGCCCTTTGTGAGACCGTAGCTGGCAGTGCCCAGACCGCCGAGGATGTGAGGGGGGAATTCCCACCCGAACATTAATGCTTTCATGGGTGTGTGAAGATATTAGTCCATTATGAATTTTTTGAGTGTGGTAAGAGTGCGGAGCACTTCTGCCACGTTGGTTACATGGCTGATGGCACCACGGCCTGTGAAAGGCGGGTTGGCGTCATAGAGCTGTGAAAGCGAGCCTATACAACCCTGGGTCATTTCGTCCTCGAAGCCTATGAGCATACGGTCGATGTAGCTAACGCCGCTCATGCCGAACACCTTAAGGTAGGCATCGCTATAGAAGCCCATGAGCCAGGGACGTGCCGGCCCGTTGTGGAGTGCCATTTCTCGTTCCTCCGGTGAGCCGAGATAGCTGGGACGGTAGCCGTAGCTCTTCGGTGAGAGTGTGCGCAATCCCTTCGGGGTTAGTAATTCGCGTGTAACAATGTCGAGCACGCGTTTGCGCTGGCGGCGATCGAGTGGCGAGTAGTCAAGACCTATCGCGATAGCCATGTTGGGGCGTACTGACGGGTCGGCATAAGTGCCGTTGACATAGTCGTATAGGTAGCCGTAATCGTTGAGGAACATGGAAATGAAAGGCTGAGCCATCTTCTCGGCCAACGCTTTATATTTCTCTTCATCAGGAGTGCCTTCGGTGAGACGAGATGCGAAGATGAGAGCATTGTACCAAAGTGCGTTGAACTCGACAAGATAACCGGAGCGAGCCACCACGGGGCGTCCGCCTAATGATGCGTTCATCCACGACATCGGCTTCTGTGTGCCGTCGGTGGTGAGCATATTGTTTTCGTCAACATGCAGGAACGGGTGCTTCTGGTTGAGTATATAATCGATGGTATCCTTGATAATTTCGAGATAACGGACGCGTGCATCGTCACGGCCGTAGGCTTTTGCGTATTGCTGGAGAGCCCATATTGCCCATAGAGGTATGTCAGGCAGGTCTATTCCCATTAATCGGCTGTCAAGTTCGCCGGTGTCCATGAAATGCTTGAAGGCAACCAATGCTGTCTCTGCGATTTTCTCGAAGTCTTCGCGGTGGTTGATTGCGATAGTCGCTCCTGGAAGTGCCATGAAAGTGTTGCGGGCAAGGATCTTACCCCATGGATAACCGGATATAAGATACATATTGCCGTCGGGGGTGTTGAGGTAACACTGTTTTACGGCGTTCTTCAGGCAGTTGAAGAATGAGGTGCGGCATGTGCGCTGTGCTATCTCTTTTTCATACATTTTGGCAAGTGAACGCGGTGACACCTCGCTGAGTCCTGCCGAAAAGATGATTGACTCTCCCTTCTTGATGGGAAGCTCGAAGTAGCCCGGCACCCAAAGGTCTTCAGTGTAGGGAACGCCTCGCTCCAGGTCCTTCACATATTCAAAGCCGTTATACCAATGGGGGTCGTAGGTCCAGGTCGGTTTGTGGCTGAACTGCATGTAAAGGGTAGGGTAGCCTTTGTAAAGACAAGCTGACACGCCGTTGTTGATTTCCGGAATTTCAGTGTTAATCACATCGTTAGCGATACAAAGTTCGTTGGCATCACGGAAAGCGAGCACCGGCTTGAAACGGAGAGTCGTGGGCGAATGGGCTTCTACGAGCGTATAGCGGATGAGGATGCGGTTTTCATGTGATATGAAAATCTTCTCCTTTGTCAGGATGACGCCGCCCACACGATAAGTGGTGCGGGGCACGCTTTCACAGTCGAATTCGCGGATGTATTTGTGTCCGTTGGGGCTCATTACACCGCCGCTATAGCGGTGGAGGCCAAGGTTGAACGGAGCCCCGTGCTGATACACGGTTTCATCGAGCGATGATAGCATGACATGCCATGAGTTGCCTAACTCGGGCACCGGCACCACGAGCAGGCCGTGCTGCTTGCGGGTGTTGCAGTCTACTATCGTGGTGCAATGATATGCTCCGGTCTGATTAGTTCGAAGCATCTCTTTGGGGAGTGACTGCTCCAAGTTAATCATTAGGTTCTTATCAAACTTAAGATAGCTCATTGATATAATAGTTATTGTTAGATTTCGGTATAGATTGATGATATAGCTGCTGCTACCGTGATAAACAAACTTATCCCTTTATTAAATCACGAATTTAGAGATTTTTAATGATAAAAACAAATATAAGTATTAAAAAATTTTAAATGTTTCTAAAGAGTGTCCGGTAGCAATGTTTTATAACACAATTGGTGGCGTTTTTCAGAGTTATCTTAGTTCTCTCTTACTTATATATAAAGCGGTGTCCGGAATCTCCCTTGCGGGAATTCCGGACACCGGTATGGGCATCAAGCACTCAGAGTGATTACTTAAGTGCGTCCTTTACGAGATCGTTGGGAACCATTTGTTCCTGGAAGGTGTAAGCACCGGTCTTCGCCGACTTAACGACTTTGATGACCTTGCTGTAGGTACGTCCTTCACCCTTTTGCAATGTTGCAACGGTTTTCTTTGCCATGAGTCAGTGAATTATTTAATTTCTTTGTGTACTGTTACTTTCTTCAAGATGGGGTTGTATTTCTTCAACTCCAGGCGCTCGGTTGTGTTCTTGCGGTTCTTGGTAGTGATATAACGAGAAGTGCCGGGCATGCCACTTGCTTTGTGTTCAGTGCATTCGAGGATGACCTGAACGCGATTTCCTTTTGCTTTCTTTGCCATCTTCTTATAGTATGTCTAAGTATTTAATTTCAGTAATGTAACCCTTGTTGATGGCCTCTTTGACGGCTGCGTCAAGACCTTTCTTGTTGATGGTGCGGAGACCTGCGGCTGAAATGGTTAGGGTAATCCAAGCTTGCTCCTCAACCCAGAAGAATTTCTTGTTGAAGAGATTTACATCAAACTTGCGCTTGGTGCGACGCTTTGAGTGCGACACATTGTTGCCCACCATTGCTTTCTTGCCTGTAATCTGACAAATTTTTGACATGGCTGTTGGTTTTTATCTCTTTATGTTTACTATTTATTAGTCTGAGCGCCTTGTGGCCGCCATCTCACGTCTCATATCGGGGCTAAGTGCATCTATAATAGCTCCTTTCGAGGATGTGCCACAAAACTCGGCTGCAAAGTTAATCACTTTTTGCCGTATTTACAAACTTTTCACCCGTCTATTTGAAAGTTTTTAGTGTTAAGTCACATTTTTTACGCTCGCGTGAACCTCTTATTGTTATTTTTGTTACTATGGTAGCGCAATACTGCTCCAGATGGCTGTGAGATGTGGTGTTGAGTCGTGGTCAATAATAAAATAAACATTTAACTTATATTTGAATTATGAAAAAGACTTTTTCCATTCTGTTCATTACACTTTTTGCGGCCCTGACCTGGAGCTGCTCGGATGATGATGACGATACTCCTGTTCCACCAAGTGATCTTCCTACTGCTGCTGAAACCTTTATCTCAACATATTTCTCGGGCGATAAGATTGTCCGTGTAGAACGTGAGGGTGAACATGCGGGCGCTGAGTATGATGTGATTTTTGCCAGTGGCTATGAGGTGGAGTTCAATGCCCAAGGATCTTGGATTGATGTCGATGCTCCGATGGGTATGACAATACCTTCCGGCATCGCTCCTTTAGGGATTGAAAGCTACATTTCCACCAATTACCCCACCCAAGGTATCAACGAAATCTCGGTTGAGTATTATGGTTATGAGGTGGAGTTACTAAATGGTGTTGAACTGATGTTTGATCAGCAGGGTAACTTTATTGGAATAGATTATTAAGCGCTCGAAATGCTAAGTGATTGAATAACAATTCACTTTGTTGCTCTAAGTGCCATTTGAAGCGCTGCCAATGTGGCTGATTCAATTACTTGGATTCTCGAACCGTTAAACTTCGCCACTGTCGCACGGCATAGCCCGTCGGCGGTGGCGACTGCTATACATACGGTTCCTACCGGCTTGTCAGGCGTGCCACCTCCCGGGCCGGCGATTCCGCTTGTGGCCATGGCTATCTGGGTGTCTGTGGCAGTTAAAGCACCTTTTGCCATCTCCTCCACCACCGGGATACTGACAGCCCCATTCTCAGCTAATGTCTCCTCCTTGACTCCGAGAAGGAGCATTTTCACTTCATTGCTATAAGAGACGATACCTCCGGCAAAGGCTGCCGATGAGCCAGGAATGAGAGTGATTGTGTGAGCGATGTTGCCTCCGGTGCAGCTTTCAGCTGTGGAGATCATCCATCCTTTTGCCTCGCACGTTTCGAGTAGCTGTGTTGCGGCGCTTTCAAGTTCGTTCATCATAATGTCACTTTATTGAAAATCGTGCGTAGGGTATCTCGTCATAGCGGCAGAATTGCCTGTCAAGGTATTTATGATAGCCGGCGATGGCCACCATCGCGGCATTGTCCGTAGTGAAAAGATGCGGAGGAATGAAGGCCTTAAGATGATGTTTCTCGCAGTATTCAGCCACGGCTGCTCGTACGCCGGAGTTGGCCGAAACGCCTCCTCCGATTGCCACCGTCTTTACGCCGGTAATTTTCACTGCCTTATCAAGCTTGTCAATGAGGATGTCGATGATGGTGCGCTGGAGTGAAGCTGCCAAGTCGGCTTTATTTTCCTCTATGAAGTCGGGATTCTCCTTAAGTGCATTGCGTAGCGTGTACAGGAATGATGTTTTTAGTCCGCTGAAACTGTAATCGAGATTTGCAATGTGGGGCTTAGCGAATTTGAACCGTTTCGGATTACCTTCGGCAGCAAGGCGGTCGATGTGCGGGCCGCCCGGGTAGGGTAGTCCCATGACTTTCGCACATTTGTCAAATGCCTCACCTGCTGCGTCGTCAATTGTCTGCCCGAGCACCTCCATGTCATTATAATTCTTCACGAGAATCAACTGGCTATTGCCTCCCGATACGAGAAGGCAGAGATAGGGATATTTAGGCACTTCGTCGCTTTCTTCCCTTCTTATGAAGTGGGACAGCACATGGCCGTGCAGGTGATTGACATCAATGATAGGCACGCGAAGACCCAATGACATACCCTTGGCAAAGGATGTGCCAACGAGGAGCGACCCCAGCAAGCCGGGACCGCGGGTGAAAGCTATGGCACTGAGTTCATGTTTGTCAACGCCGGCGCGTCGCAATGCGGTATCGACCACAGGGAGTATGTTCTGCTGGTGGGCTCTCGAGGCGAGCTCAGGCACCACTCCGCCATATTCAGCGTGCACCTCTTGCGAGGCTATGACGTTGCTAAGGAGCAGACCGTCTCGTATCACGGCGGCCGATGTGTCATCGCATGATGATTCAATGCCTAATATAATAGTACTCATTATTACACAGTTTCTGAAAATCACTAATTCCGCTGCGAAGTTACAAATAATTTCCTAAATATGATAATCCCCCGTGAATGAGACTCTACTCAATCACGGGGGACGAACGTCAATTTATGAAATTTAATTGCAAATTTCAGCCTTGATTATCAACGCTTATCAGCTGTCGGTTCCTTATTCGGGCACTGCGAAGATTACGATACGGTTCCAGTTGTTAGTGTCATAAATCTGAGTGTCGCTACCGGCTGCTTCGAGGATGAGGCGGTTAGCTGCGATACCATAATCGTTGGTAAGGATGTCAGCAACGGCCTGGGCGCGGCGTTCTGATAGCTTCATGTTGTAAGCTGATGTGCCGGTGTCCTTGTCAGCATAGCCTCTTACGATAATCTGAGTGTCGGGGTTAGCCTTCATGAACTCAGCGATGTTGTATACGTTAACCATTTCTTCTGATGAGACATATGCAGAGTTGATTCTGAAACGTACAGTCGGAAGGAGGTTTACATCGCCTTCTACGATAGTTGCTTCCTGAACTTCGGGACAGGGGAGTTGTGCTTCAGCTGCGGCAAGTGCTGCTGATGTTGTAGCGAGTGCACCGCGGAGGTCGTTAACCTTTGCATTGGCTGCGTTGAGGGCATCGATATATTCGCAAGGATTATACTTCTTGAAGCTTGAGCCGGTGAAGTGGATTGTGAAACCACCGATTGCTGCGATATTAACATCCACGGGCTTGCCATAGGCTGAGTTGTTGAAGTTGTCACCATAGAATGATGCGCGACCTTCAGCGAAGAAGTCAATATATTCGCTCAAACGGAAGCGGAGCTGCAAACCTGCTGATACGGGGAACAACCACTGGTTGTTTTTGAGTTTGTCGTGTTTGTTGTAGATGTTACCTTCATCGGGGTGGAATTTGTATACGAATGAGCTACCAAGCCCTACGAAGGGAACGATTGAGAATACTCTCTTGGGATTGTAGCCACCGAGTGAGTTAAACATATCCCACATGAAGTCAACATTGAGGTTGGCAAGGCGAGCTGATGCGGTAACTGCTTGATTCCAGTGAATTGTACCGTAGTTAGCTGAGAAGCGGAATCCTAAGTAAGGAGAAATCCAACGGCCTACGCCCAAGTTGTAGATGGCGGTCATATGACGTGCGTCATCGCCGTGGTTGCGATAGTTCTCTACAAATGGTGACTGAATACCTGCACCGAGCTGGATATACCAATTGTCCTTCCATGAACCGGGGGTATAATAATCTTTACACTCTATAGGCTCTACTGTAACTTCCTCTTCAACTACGATAGCGGTTGCATCCTGAGCCATTGCTTCATTTGCGCTAAACAGCATACCACCGATAGCAGCAAGGAGTAACGTGTTCTTTTTCATTTCTCTCGTAATAGTTAAATGAAACATGAATTTTCTTAGTTTTTTTTATTCTTTGTAAGTATGATAAATTTCTAAGTAATTATGATTAATCTCAAATTTACTCGTTTTGATTTTATAACATTAAACAACTTTTGTTTGTTCATGAATTTTAATTTCCCATGCGATTTTAACATTTTAATTCTCCGTATAATTGGTGTAAGGTGTTGCTATAGACTGATACAGGCACGCTTTATGCGTGCCTGTTAACATTAGTTAAATTTAATATGACTGCTGTTTTGACTACATTCCGTAGGTCAGGGTAGTGATATATCGGAGACTTCCGCCAGCCACATTGCCGGCTTCGAAACTTAATGTCACGTAGCCATTGTTTCCGCCAAACCAGGTTGCACCGAACTGACCTGAAGTGTTTATCGATATCGGTTGCCCGTATAGAGTTGTCAAGTTGTTATATACGGCATTGTATCGTGAAAGGTCGTAGCGTGAGGTTGAGTAGTAGAATGAGGATGCGTCAAGCCCGTTGGCACCGTAGTATAGTGCGGCATCAGTCCATATGTAGTTAAGCTGGCTCACGTTTCTAATATATACCACGTTGTCATTGTAACCGTCAACTGTAAATCCTGTCCTATACAGGTAGTCGAGCGATAGATTTATGGCTGTTCCGAATGTCAGTCCGAGTATGCCGCGGATAAGGGGTGCACCGGGGCGTGGACGCCAGTGGGGAGGAGGGGTGGGACGATGGTGAGGGCGGAACATGTTGGGACGCATGGGGCGTGCCGGTGGTGCCATGTGTACCGGACGTGGTACGTTTGGGCGATGGCCCACTCCCGGGCGGCCGTGTGCGTGAGCCGGGGTATGATTTACGCCAGCACCGGGACGGTGCATGTCGCTCCCGGGACGGTTATTTGGACGGTTGGGAGCTACGTTAAGTCCATTATGCCCGTTATTCCCCGGCCGATTGGGTGCTATGGTTGCGCCATTGTTATCCGGTCGGTTTGGCTGGCTATTGTGGTTGCCGTTCAATCCGGGACGTCCTGTGGTGTTGTGGTTAGGGGTGTTTGGCCGGTTAGGGGCGTTTGGCTTGTTTGGCTTGTTGGGTTTGTTGATGCCATGTTCCTTGTTGTTAGGACGCTGGTTCCCCAAGCCCGGGCGGCCGGTTGAGCCGTTATTGCGATTTTGGTGTGTTGACTGTGAGTTGCCGCGGCTATGATGTGGAGTGCGGGAGCCGTGGTTACCGTTCTGATGCGTCTGCTGGGAATTGTGATTCCCGCCATGACGCTGTGCTGACACCATGGGTGTGGTGAGCGATACACTCAGGAGTGCGACTGACAGTATGCGTAAGAATCTTTTCATACCCTGGTTCCTTTCGTTATATAGGGGGTTAGTGTTAATCGTTTGTTCTATTATATAAATAAATAAGGATTAATCAGTGGCTGCTTATCTGTTTATATATTATTAGAGCCTTTTTTACTGATAAGGTTTAAATCTAAATTTGTTAGATTTGTAGTTCTTTTTGGTTGTTTTGGTCAATCCATTCGTCAAAAGTTCTTCTTGATGCGCCATATTGGCTAATTTGAGATTTTCTGCAGTAGGAGCAAAAAGAGATTGGGAAGTTGCGTAGTCGCCTGATTTGTTTCACATCTTTTATTTCGGGAATTGTAAGATAATCCCTCTTCTCCCAGCGGAAGTCAGAACCAAATTTTCGGTTTAGATTATCAATACATCCGCATTGTGGACAAGGGAAAAGCCGTCCATGGTTAGCAGTAAGACAACCGAAGGAGTAACACCTGAAATGTGCCAGCCATCCATTTTGGCTTTTACTGCTATCAAGACGAATTTTGAAGAATGAGCCATCTTCACTGCGGTCGCCGAAAAGTTTATGTCTCACGCCGTGATTCTCGCAAATCACTGACAGATTTTCATAGTCTACTTTGATAGGGTAGCGTGTCATAACGATTACAATGTCATTCTCTTTGCATAGCTCCCAAAATCGTTCACCCATTTTTGGAAGAAGAATACCATTGGTGAAAATGCTAATCTCAGCCTGCGGAAAACACCTGCTGGCTGAGATTATTGCATCGTTAAGATAGGGGTAGAGTAAAGTCTCACCACCTATTAAATATATGTCGACTATTTTATCGGCGCCTTTGATTTCCGAGAGATGTTCCATCTCTTCACGCAGTGTGTCGAGAGATTCATATTCTTCGGGAGCGATTGACGCATAGTGTGTGCAACTTTTGCAGTTCAGATTGCAATAGTCCGTCAAGTTGAACTCTATGCGGAGCGGCATGGTGAACCGTAGCGATAAAGTATGGTAAGCACGGATTATTTTATCAGCAATCTTCATGATGTAGCTAAACAGTTGGATCGTGTGGAGGAATGCCTGGAAAGCGGCTATTCTTTGGCAGCCAACGGATTCCATCCCTGTGCTCGCAACGGTATCTCAGCGCCATCACGAGTAATCATGGCGCATCCAAGCTCCGGCTTGGTGATATGGCCTATCAGTTTTATGCCGGGGAGTTTTTCGATTTGCTCATGATAGTGGAGCGGTACGGTGAAGAGTAGTTCGTAATCTTCGCCACCATTGAGAGCGGCGGTAACAAGATTCATGCCAAGTTCTTCGGCCATGACAGCTGTCTGGTAATCTATGGGAATACGATCCTCATAGATTCTGCAACCAGTGTGGCTCTGCTTGCATATGTGCATAAGCTCAGAGCTTAGGCCATCACTTATGTCCATCATCGAGGTGGGTACGATGCCGGCTTTGTCAAGCTCCTCGATAATGTCACGGCGGGCTTCCGGCTTGAGCTGGCGTTCTATAATGTACTCTTTTCCTTGGAATTGCGGGGTGAAGTCTTTCTGTCCTGCTGATGCTACCTTTTCGCGTTCAAGGAGTTGCAGGCCCATATAAGCTGCACCGAGGTCGCCTGACACGCATATGAGGTCGGTGTCCTTTGCACCGCTGCGGTTCACAACCTTGTCGGCCTTAGCTTCGCCGATGCAGGTGATAGAAATAACTAATCCTTGGCGTGATGAGGTGGTGTCGCCCCCCACGAGGTCAACACCGTAAATTTCACATGCCAATCGGATTCCGGAAAACAGTTCCTCGATATGTTCGACGGTGAATCTCTGCGAGATGCCAAGAGACACGGTGATCTGTTTCGGCGTTCCGTTCATTGCATAGACATCCGAGAAATTTACCACTGCCGATTTGTAGCCAAGGTGTTTCAATGGCACGTACGTTAGGTCGAAATGCACTCCTTCAAGCAGCAAGTCGGTGGTGACCAATATGTCGGTATCGTGATTTCGGAGCACTGCGCAGTCATCACCCACACCTTTGATGGTGGAGCTGTTGACTGTCTTTAATCCTTCGGTCAGTCGGTCAATCAATCCAAATTCACCAAGTTCTGATATTTCCATGATTATGAGAAGTTAGATGAATCCAGGCGGCCTATTAGCAGCGGTTTACAAGCTCCTTCATTATTTCAAGACACTTGGGCTGGGCGATGAGGGCTGCCTGCTGAACCTCTTCGTGAGTGGGAACTTGTGTCACATCCTTGCCGCCGAGGTCAGTGATTACTGAGAGTCCGTAGACACGCATTCCGGCATGGTTGGCTACGATGACTTCGGGCACTGTTGACATTCCCACGCAGTCACCGCCGATTATGCGATAGTATTCATATTCAGCCGGTGTCTCGAAAGTAGGTCCGGTAACGCCTACGTACACGCCGTGCATCAAGCGGATACCCTTTTCTTCTGCTATTTGGTCGGCAATAGCCACCAGCTCTTTATCGTAAGCGTTGGTCATGGCAGGGAAACGGGTTCCAAGTTCGTTGTAGTTCTTGCCACGGAGGGGATTTTCGGGGAATAGGTTGATGTGGTCGGTGATTGTCATCACGTCACCTACGACGAACTCTTTGTTCATACCGCCTGAAGCGTTAGAGACGAAAAGTATTTCCACGCCAAGAGCTTTGAATACTCTCACAGGGAATGTAACCTGCTTCATGTCATATCCCTCGTAATAGTGGAAACGGCCCTGCATGGCAATGACACGCTTGTTGCCGAGCCGGCCGAAGATTAAGTTTCCGCTGTGTCCCTCCACTGTCGAGATTGGGAAATTGGGAATTTCGCTATATGGGATATATGTCTTTTCCTCCATGTGGTCAACGATTGGACCGAGACCTGTGCCGAGGATTATCGCTATTTTGGGCATTTCTGCCACTTTGCTGCGCAGAAAATCAGCTGTCTGATTGATTTTTTCCAACATGATTTTTCGGTATTGATGATTATAAAATTTGGACGGACGAACAGTCGCACTATTGTTTAAACAAGTGCGAGTCGCGTATTGTTTTTTCTATCCCATGAGTGAAGTCCTGATTGCCACCTTCCGGCAGGAATTCAACCTTGATGGGGATATAGAAAATATATTTCTTGAGTTTATGGGAGAAGTAAGGATTATTGAACAGTCTCACAGCATCCTTTTCAGTGGTGATGATATATTTTTGCTTGCCGGGGAGCTCGTCGAATTGACGGCTTATCGACTCCATATCGGAGGTTGTAAAGTTGTGGTGGTCGGGGAATCGGCGCACCCTCACTTTGGCTTTGTGACGCCGCAGATAGCGTGAGAATGGTTTGGGATTGGCAACTCCTGTCACTACGAGTAGAGATGTGTCGGAATCGAGCGAGGAGATTGATGGGACGCTGTCAGTATCGGACGGAAACACCGGGACAAGGTGTCCGTAATTAAACCGTGAGAAGTATAGTTTTTGGTAAGGAAACAGGTTGAGGTTCTCTTTGAATATGCGATATTGCATCGGCTTCATGTCGGGCGGACATTTTGTCACCACCACGATCTCTGCACGGTTGAGCGCGCTCTTTGATTCACGAAGCCGGCCGTAGGGGAGTATCTTATCATTGAATACCGGACGGTTAAATTCAGTGAGTACGATTGACACTGAGGGTTTTACATAGCGGTGTTGGAAGGCATCATCAAGGATGAGCATATTAATCTTTGGATTTACCTCACGCATCTTCTTGATTCCCTCGACTCGGTTTTCACACACTGCCACAGTTATTTCCGGACCGAATTTACGGTATATCTGATATGATTCGTCGCCTATATCCTCGGGTCGTGACTGTGGGGTGGCGAGTACAAACCCTCTTGTAGCCCGTTTGTAGCCTCTCGACAGTACACCTATATTATATTTACCCATCATGGACTCTACGATATACTCTACATGGGGGGTCTTGCCGGTACCACCCATGGCTATATTTCCCACCACTACTACGGGAATGTCAAATTCCTCCTGTTTCAACATCCCGTATTCAAACATCTTATTGCGCACAGCCATCCCCATTCCATATAGTTTTGATATGGGGTAAAGCAGGAGCGTTGAAAGAAGTTTGTTTCGTGCCACGGTGTCGATTTATAGTGATTTTTCCTTATTACAATGACACTGTCACATGCTCCATGCGGCACTGGAGTGTCGACATTGATTTCACGCGCTTGATAGTCTCGTATATTTCTGCGCAGTCGCCAAGCTCCGATTTCACCATATCGGCTTTGATTTCCATGCCGGCTTCGATGAAGGCATCATACCATTTCGGCTTGAGGGTGGGATATTCCTTGATGGTGTAACTTTCCACATTAAGTTCCTGTGCCATTTGTGCAATTGCTACATCGAGGCCTCCGATTACATCTACTAAACCTATCTTCAGAGCCTCGCTTCCGTCCCATACACGTCCTTCGGCAATCATCTTTATTGAATCCTGTGATATGCCTCGTCCTTCAGCGCAACGTGAAGTGAAAAGGTCATAACCGCGTTCCACATATCCCTGCATAGCTGCTTTCTGTGCCTCTGTCATAGGTTCGATGAGCGATGGGAAATTGCCGTTGGTGTTGGTTTTCACCGTGCCGGTGGTAATTCCTATCTTTTCGGATACCAATTTGTGGGCATTGGGGATGATTCCGAATATACCTATTGAACCGGTGAGGGTGGTAGGTTGAGCGAAAATTTTATCAGCACCACATGATATGTAATAACCTCCGGAAGCTGCATAGTCCGACATTGACACGTAGAAAGGTTTGCCAGTTATCGCTTTATACTGTTCCAAAGCTTCCCATATCTGTTCTGATGCGAATGCGCTGCCGCCTCCTGAGTTGACATACATGATGAGCCCGTCGATGTCATCATCCTCGGTAATGTCGTTAATCACTGGGATGATCTTCGATGCTACGATGCCGTCGCCTTCATAGTCAGTGATTTCGCCGGTGGCATAAAGCACTGCGATGTTTGCGCCTTTACCGTTGCCTACTTTGTTGATGTCTTTGCTCTTGCAGTAGCTTACAGGCTCTACGTATGGAATATCCTTAACGTCATCTTTTCCGGTCATTTCCATAATCATGGAGTCAAACTCGTGGCGATACACAAGCTTGTCAATCATCTTTTCGCTGATATACTTGCTTTCGGGTTCGGCGAAAGTGAAGCCGTCGGCCCACTGATTCACTGTCTCAGCGGTGACTTTACGACCTGCTGCGATTTGTGATGTCACGTTGCCCCAAATGTTGTCAAGGAAAAGTTGCTGTTGCTCTCTTGAGGCATCGCTCATCTTGTCTAAGAGGTAAGGCTCAACGGCACTCTTATATGTTCCTACTTTCACCACTTGGGCCTCAACGCCGATTTTATCCATCAGATTCTTGAAATACATTGTGGTGGCTGCCAAGCCGTGAATGTCAACCTGCCCTATCTTGTTGAGGTAGATGCTGTCGGCGGTTGATGCGATATAGTAGTCACCCTGAGTATAGACATCGCCGTAAGCGTAAATCCATTTCTGGGGTGCATTTGCTTTGAACTTTTGAAGTGCCTCCACTATGGCTTGGCGCTGTGCCAATCCTGCGGTGGAGCCTTTGCAATCAATGACAATGCCGATGATGCGATCATCGTCGGCCGCACAGGTGATCGCTCCCACAATCTCGTTCAACCCTTTGACTTCTGTTTCCACACCTTGCACGGCTGCAATCAGGTCTATAGAACCTGGCCGGTCGGAAATTTCACCTGCTAGCTCAAGCAGTAGCACTGACTCTTTCTCGATTTTAGGCGCCGAGGAGCCTGCCGACGACGCAATGGCTGCACCTGCAACCACCATGATTCCGATAAATGCTATGAGAAGAGAAAACCATATTCCTGCAAGAGTTCCAAGGAAGGATATGAAAAATTTTTTCATTACGCGTTGTGATTGTTTAATGTTTAATTCAGCACTTTCTGACATTTTGTGATACAATTCTGCCCCGAATTAGACACGACCATTCTTTGTATCTTCGCAAAAGTACTACAATTCAACGGCATTAACAAATATTTCATGTTTTTTATTATAAAATAGGTGGATTATTGAGTCGCATTTGCAGTATTATGATAGAATTTCTTTATCTTTGCATTGCTTTGGGTCCATGAGACTCTTTACTACCAACCCTATAAACATTTTATTGATGAAATACGGCTATTTCGACGATGCTGCCCGCGAATATGTCATCACACATCCTCGCACTCCTTGGCCTTGGATTAACTATCTAGGCAACAAGGATTTCTTTTCGCTAATCTCTAATTTCGCAGGAGGTTACTGTTTCTATAAGGATGCTAAATTCCGGCGTCTCACGAGGTATCGCTACAACGGTGTTCCCATGGATGCCGGAGGCCGCTATTTCTACATTAAAGATGGTGACACTATCTGGAATCCAAGTTGGAAACCCACAAAAACTTCGTTGGATGCCTATGAGTGCCGCCATGGAATGAATTATACCGTCATTAAGGGTGAAAAGAATGGCGTTGAGGCTCGTGTGCTTTTCTTCGTTCCTTTGGATACTCATGCGGAAATAACAAAGCTCACTCTCACTAACAAGAGCGATAAACTTAAAAGTTTCAAACTTTTTTCTTTCATCGAATGGTGTCTTTGGAATGCCGCTACCGATATGGAGAATTTCCAACGTAATTTTTCAACCGGCGAAGTGGAAATCGACGGCTCGACAATATACCATAAGACAGAATACAAGGAACGCCGCAATCACTATGCGTTCTATACCGTAAACCAGCCGATTGCCGGCTTTGATACTGACCGTGAGACTTTTTTAGGACTTTACAACGGTTTTGACGAACCGCAAGCGGTGCTTGACGGTGCATCACGCAACTCTGTGGCCCATGGATGGTCACCAATAGCTTCCCATTGCATTGAAATTACGTTGGCTCCGGGAGAGAGCCGCGACCTCGTTTTTATGCTCGGCTATGTTGAGAATCCTCAGGGTGAGAAGTGGGAGTCAAAGGGGGTGATAAGCAAAACTCGCGCCAAGGAGATGATGGCGCGTTTCGATTCGGCTGAGAAGGTGGACATGGCTTTCAATAAGCTACGTGGCTACTGGGATGACCTGCTACACCGTTTCTCCCTCTCTTCCGGCGACGAGCGTCTTGACCGAATGGTGAATATTTGGAACCAGTATCAGTGCATGATTACATTCTGCTTCTCCCGCTCCGCTTCTTTCTTCGAAAGTGGAATTGGCAGAGGGATGGGATTCCGTGACTCTAATCAGGACCTCATCGGCTTTGTGCACCAGATTCCGGAGCGTGCACGTGAACGCATCATTGACATCGCTTCTACCCAGTTCCCCGATGGAGGCTGTTACCACCAGTACCAGCCTCTCACCAAGCGCGGCAATAATGATATTGGCGGTGGCTTCAATGATGATCCGATGTGGCTCATTTTTGGCACATTAGCCTATATTAAAGAAACAGGCGATTTCTCTATCCTAGATGTGCCGGTGCCTTTCGACAATCAACCCGGTTCGGAAGTGTCTCTAATGCAGCATCTTAAGGTGTCGTTTGACCATGTGATTAACAACCTTGGTCCACATGGACTTCCATTGATAGGGCGTGCCGATTGGAATGATTGTTTGAATCTGAACTGTTTCTCGAATGACCCCAATGAATCATTCCAGACCACTGAAAATAAGACCGAAGGTTCAAAGGCCGAGTCGCTGATGATTGCAGGTCAGTTTGTGATTTATGGTCAGGATTACGTGGACCTCTGTCGTCGACTGGACATGAATGATGAGGCAGACCGTGCTCAGAAATTTGTCAATGAAATGATTGAGTCTGTAAAGAAATATGGCTGGGACGGTGAATGGTTTCTCCGTGCCTACGATTATTATGGAAATAAAGTCGGGTCGCATGAGAATACAGAGGGTAAAATCTTCATCGAGTCCCAGGGATGGTGCACTATGGCCGGTATCGGACTGGAGGAAGGATTAGTGGAGCAGTCCCTTGATTCTGTGAAGAGATATCTTGATAGTGAGCATGGAATAGTTCTTAATAATCCTGCTTTCACGGAATATGTGATAGAATATGGCGAAATCTCTTCATATCCTGCCGGATACAAGGAGAATGCAGGCATTTTCGCCCACAATAACCCTTGGATTATCATTGGTGAGACTGTGCTTGGACGCGGTGATGAGGCTTGGGGATATTATCGTAAGATTTGCCCTGCCTACATTGAGGATAAGAGCGATTTGCATAAGGTTGAGCCATACGTATATTGCCAGATGACGGCCGGTAAGGATGCGGCTAAGCCGGGTGAGGCTAAAAACTCATGGCTCACCGGGACTGCGGCTTGGAATTGGTATGCCATAACCCAGTTCATCCTCGGAATTCGTCCGGGTTACGATGGACTTGAAATAAATCCTTGTATTCCAAAGCAGTGGGATGGATACGAGGTGAATCGTAAATTCCGTGGAGCTGACTACAGGATTGTGGTGAAGAATCCCTCTCACATCAATCGCGGGGTGAACTCAATCTATCTCAACAGCAAAAAGATTGATGGAAATGTTGTACCAATGCAGCCTGCCGGGTCAGATAATCTTGTAGAAGTGACTCTCGGAAAGTGAGCTCCTTGTGTGAAATCTAAATGTGTGATATATAAGTAACTTGTTGTATTCTTCTCATTAACAACCTATAATACCATAAATTAATGGCTCCCTTAAGCGAAAAAATCGGCTACGGTTTTGGCGATATGGCATCTTCGATGTTTTGGAAGGTGTTTAGTTACTACTTGCCCTTTTTCTATGCCAATGTATTCGGCATAAGTCTTGTCGACACAGGTATTCTTCTTCTTATCACCCGAATTTGGGATGCGATAAGCGACCCGATGATGGGTGTCGTGGCTGACCGCACGAAGACACGTTGGGGAAAATATCGCCCCTACCTTTTATGGGTGGCCGCGCCGTTCTCTATTTGCGGTATTCTTCTTTTCACCACTCCCGACTGGGGTTATTCGGCAAAGCTTGTGTGGGCATATGTGACGTATATCCTTATGATGACCGTCTACACCGGCATTAATGTCCCCTATGGTGCCATGCTTGGTGTGATGACTGATAATTCACAGGAAAAAACTGTTTTCTCCTCCTATCGCATGTTTTTCGCATATGGCGGGTCATTCATTGCGCTCTTCGCATGGGATCCTCTGTGCGCTTTGTTCCGTGATTCATTCGGTTTCAATTTGCAACATAGCTGGCAATTCGCTATGGTGATGATTGCGGTATCCTGTTTTATCCTTTTCCTTCTGTGTTTCAAGCATACCCGTGAGTCTCTCACTTCTGTCAGCAATTCGTCGCTGGGACGCGACTTGAAGAATCTGGTTACGAATAAGCCGTGGTGGCTTTTAAACGGAGCTTCGTTATGTTCTAATCTTTTCAATACTGTGCGCGGTGCCACAGTTGCGTTCTTCTTCGCTGATGTTATTGGCGGTGAGCAGCACATTGTGTTCTTTTCCATCTCGTTGCTGTTCTACTCCGGTCTGTTCCTCGGGGTGGGTGAGGTTGCCAATATGTTGGGAGTGGTTTTGGCTGTCCCAATTACTAATAAAATAGGCAAGAAACCCACTTTCATTTTAGTGGATGCATTGCTTATCCTTTTCAGTGTTATTTTCTTCACTTGCTCGCCCCACACCAACTCCGGACTTGTTATCATGCTTATGCTTCAGGTAGTTATCTCTATACTCACGGGCGTGATGTCACCGCTGGTTTGGTCAATGTATGCCGATGTGAGTGACTATTCTGAACTCAAAAATCACACAGCCGCAACCGGCTTGATTTTCTCTTCAGCATCAATGGCTCAGAAGTTCGGCGGTGCTATTGGCGGAGCTGCGGTGATGTGGCTTCTTCACGGATGCGGATATATCGAACGTTCTGCTGACGCTCCCGATACTGTCATTATTCAACCTGATAGTGCCATTACGTGCCTATGGATGTTGATGACATTCATCCCCGCCGGTGTGGCGTTGCTTTCGATGATTATTGTGTCGTTGTATCCTCTTGGCACTTCGGAAATGAATCATATTGTGGAGGAATTGCGTCGGCAGCGTCTCAACCCTGTCACCGCTCCCCCTCAGCCAACCGATATCGAGATTCAATGACAATCCTGAAATTTACGTGTATACCTTAAGTGAACGTAAAAAACTTGCTCTGCGCCACTCTTCCCGAGCCGACGCAGAGCGTATAATCAAAAAGCTAATTCTATTACGTTATATGTCTTTTTGACGATGAATAGCTCTAAAGGTTTAACCGTGAGTTGGATATTAACTTATTTTAACAATGATTATTTTCAATAATGACAGGTAAGCCTACTCCACTCGAACTCCTCGCTCCTGCTAAGAATGTTGAAACCGCAATTCAGGCTATCCTGTGTGGTGCGGATGCGATATATATGGGCGCTTCGAGCCATGGCGCCCGTCGTGCGGCTGCCAATTCAGTTGACGATATAAGCCGTGTGGTGGATTTTGCCCACCAGTTTAATGCGAAAGTTTATGTTACGGTCAACACTATAATCTATGATAACGAGATTCACGAGGTTGAAAAACTTATCGCAGAGCTTTACCGCATAGGTGTTGATGCCCTGATTATTCAGGATATGGGGATATTACGAATGGATATACCACCGATAGAACTCCATGCGAGCACACAGTGTGATATCCGTGATGTCGAAAAAGCTAAGTTTTTGTCGCAGGTTGGTTTCACGCGTCTGGTTTTGGCCCGCGAACTTTCTTTGTCGGAAATTGAAGCGATTCATAATGCAGTGCCCTCACAACTTGAGGCTTTCATCCATGGCGCATTGTGTGTGAGTTATAGTGGCGATTGCAGGGCAAGTTTTATGAGCACCGGTCGAAGTGCCAATCGTGGAGAATGTGCCCAAATTTGTCGTCTTCCATATGATCTTGTAGACTCTTCGGGAAGGACTCTGATGCGAGATTCCCACCTGCTTTCTCTGCGCGACCTTAATCGAGCCGGGGCAATAGGAGAGATGGCAGATGCGGGTGTTACTTCATTTAAAATTGAGGGGCGACTCAAGGATGTGGCTTATGTCAAGAATACCGTTGCTGCTTATTCAAGGATTCTTAACGGCGTAGTCAAGGAAAGCGATGGTCGATATGTGAGGCAGTCCATCGGGATTAGTCGCCCTGGATTCAATCCCTCACTCGATAAAATTTTCAATCGTGGTTACACTCCTTATTTCCTGACCGGTAAGGCTCCAGCTAAAGGTATAGCTTCAATTGGCACTCCAAAGGCGATTGGCATGAAGGTGGCCAAGGTGAAAAGTTGTTCTTCGAAGATGATTGTCGCTGATATATTTACACCGCTCGCAAATGGCGACGGACTTGGATATTTCAATCAATTGGGGTTGTTTACTGGTTTCCGTCTGAATAGGGTAGAAGGTAATAAGTTGTTTCCGGCATCGCCGCAATCTATCCCGGCTGGCACTCTGCTATACCGCAACCGTGATAAGGAGTTTGACGATGTAATCACAGCTGCTCGTCCGACTCGCACAATCGCTGCCGACATGGTACTTCGGTTGCTCTCCGACTCGCGCATTGCTCTGGAAATGAGAATTGAAGATGGTAACAGTGCAACAGTTACTTTGGAACTCGAACGAGTTGACACAGCTGTAACACCCCAGGAGTCCCCCCGGCGTAGGATTCTTGACAAGCTCGGCTCAACGGCCTATCATTCGGGAAAAATCATAGATCTTGTAGGCCGTTATTTCATCCCTGCTTCCACTCTGGCACAACTTCGACGGGATTGTGTCAATGTTCTTGATGTAGGCCGAAGGGCAACATATAAATTCGGATATCGACTACCCGAAAATAAAGCTGTTCCGTACCCTAAAGGCCCCGTTCTCTCCATTCACGATAACATGGCTAATCGGCTTGCCGCCGATTTTTACAGAGAACACGGTGTCACTGAGTTTACATCCGCTGTTGAGGTTAAGCGTCCTAATGGCGAAATCCCGGTAATGACAACACGATACTGTCTGCGCAAAGAACTTGGCAAATGTCTCCTCACCCTCGCTGGTAAAGAATGGAAGGGCGACCTCTATCTCGTAAGCGGCAACACCCGCCTAAGAGTTGAATTTGACTGCAAAAACTGCCAAATGAACCTCTTTCACACCACCTCTAATAGCTTATGATTCTGATAATTCTGATGATTCTGACGGCAGATAGCTAATATAAGTAACAGTACAAAGTAAAGACGAGATCAATATAATTTTCGGAATGGTCAAAATCATATAAAATTCCAAAAATATCAATCTTGGTGAATTCATGGTATATACCACATCAATATAGAAAAGAGCTTGAATCAATTGTCCGTATGTTAAATAAAGAACAATCATTACAAGTAACGTCCTACCAAAACACGCACCCCACGAGCCACACCTTCGCCAAAGAATTTTTGTCAACAAGTTACATATAAAGAAGAACGAAAACCCAAATATATAAAGTATGGAATCAACGTTTTCCAACATAAATTGAAGTGGAAATTCTAAGAAGTTATGCGACTGGGCATAATTATAAATGCACAGATATATAAACAACAATATACCCTGCGAAACCCAAAATCTCACAGACTTCAAAGTATCCCAGCCCCTTTCACCGACACCTTTAATCCACTTGCAGCATCCATTCAACTTCATACTATTGCATACTTTAATGATGTGGGATAGAATTTATATGTCATATAGTTATGTGGATTATGTGAATTAAATGATATCCATATCATTTTTATCCGGTTCCTGAAGGTCAACCAAATTTTGAATAATTTCATTGTCCATTGGTAAGAATTGGAACATGCATATCTTAGATGCTATATGGGTTGATTCTGTTGCTGATATTTCATTTCCATTTTGAATTTTAGCTCGTACACTTTCAAACTCATCTTTAAAATTGGGTCTATCAGAAAAAAAGCATCTAATAACTTTATTCTCGTTTACTTCAGATGTTAGATTGTAATTTGCTAAAGGAGCTGCTCGCTTTTGTAGTTCATTGCATATTATTGGAAAATTTATATCCGATATTGTTTGCACAAAAGAACATGGATTTTTCCAATCGATAAACAAATAATGTAGTTTGGTATATTTTGAGGCTCTGTCACTAACAATTTGGAGCAAATCACTCATAAAAGATGATTTATTTCTATTACATGAATTTATTGACTCCTGAATTCTCGACGATGATGTTTCATCGTGCTTGCTCTTAAGCTCATTTATGTTTATTAGAGGGAAAAAATGATTTGTATGCAATGTGAGTTTAAAGTTGTCGCAATAATTTTTTTCTTCATCATATTTTTGTTCTAAAGAAGAAATATCTTCCTTAAAAGAAAAGAAACGTTTCTTCAAACGAATTTGTTGGTTAATGATGGTTATATAATTGATTATATTAACACTTCGATCCTGAGTCGCATTTTCATTATTCTGAAATTCGTCGTTATCGATATGCTTGTACTTCCAAAATTTCAACCAAGAAAATAAACAACCAAGATTTTCAACAGAGCCCTCTTCGTGATTTTTTGTTTCACCATTAGTGTTATTTGAACGAATTTCTGATATAGATGAAGAATTGTCAATCGCTTTAATATAATCCATAAATTTTTTGGATCTTGCAAAACTCACTAATCGGTTATATCGTGTAGATAGAGAATCACAGGCGGTTTCTTTATCATCCTCTTCAGTCACACATAACTCATTGTATATTTCTTCTCGGTCAATGTATGCAGGACAGTCGGGTTCAAAATTTCTTATTTGTAAATCCAATTCTTGGCTTATACTCTCTTTATCTGAGAATAACCGTTTAATTCTTTCTTTGAACTCATCAGAAGTCTCATCTTCTTTAGGTTGACATAAAGAAATTTCCTTTTCGTAATTCTCAATGATTTCTTTGCGTCCTGTTATCGCTGGCGAATTCATGAAATCCTCAAACTCCTTTTCCCTTTCTTGCTTGAAATATTCCTTAAGTGATACAATACAGTTGTTGATTTTAAAATCCGCTGAGTTGGGATGTTCATTAATATTATCAGAGAACGGTATGTTTTCATAAATGACACCGAGACGTTCCTTACGTTTACGGAGTCCGAAAGGATATTTTTCAACATCCATAGTAGTATAGCCCACATCGTTCAACATCTCATCATCAGAAAATAAGAACCTATGATTAATGTCGCGATTATCAGCATGAATATAATATCTCTCAACGTCAGGATAGTAGTACATACTTTCCGCATATCCGACAGAGAAACATCTACTGTTGACATGTGCCGGATTAATAGCAGCTACAATGTTATATCTATCGGAACTGCTCGATACCAGCATCATAAAATCAATTAAAATTCTTGGCATCTTTAGATCATGCTCGTCCTTTCTCAAGCACAATGCTGCTGAGTCGCTTTTTTGGTTATCGATGTAAAATAGATATCGCTCATAGGTTGGCTCTACTGCTTCACCCAAACTGCATGCGGCAGCGGCTTTATGGCTATATAATAATTGCTTTAGAGATATTGGGTCGATTTTATTGGTTATATCGTTAGGCGATTCAGGGTCATAGGTGAATATTATACGATATATGCAAAAACCAGTATCATGTCCTCGACCACGATTGAATAATCGGTCTAAGTCTTGTAACCAAGCTTCCGACTCTTCCACATCTTTTATTGTCAAAGGATTCTCTAAAAAAAAGATATTTACAAGTTCATCGTTTGGAATAGAATATGCTAAACGAAAAGACGCAAGTTGATTAGACAGCAAGTCACTAAATGATTTTGCTCCATCACCTCTAATCCCTTCACCTTGTATGGAATATTCATAAACATATCCTGTATCTGATTTAGTTATCTTTCCTGTAGAAATTTCTGTTATTACATCGGGATTTAGTGGACGGCATTTTTCAATACCATCCACTAAATAATGTAAACGGTTGTCAGAACTTATTACGATGAATGCTGCCATATTAAATTAATTATTCAGACATTAGACCTATTTCCTGAGATAAAAGGTCTCGTACGGCTCTAAATCTTGGCTCATCAAGATTGCTTTTTTCAAGTTGACTTAAATTGGCATAGTCTTCCAAGTATGAATCTTCCATCTTTATGTTCGCAATCTTTTCTTCAATCGGTTGTCTGCCATTTTTTGCTATTTGACGGTTCAGCCCTTCCTCAACCTCTTTGTACAAGCCCTCGCTCTTGAAAATATCAAATGCCACATCTCTCTGATGGCTTAAATTGAATCTGTATTTTCTCACCGCGTCACCACGACTTTTTGAACGAATCCAATACTGATTTTCGTTCGCATCATAGTGAATATAGTCAAAGACAAATCCCCACACCCAGTATTGAAGCACATTATCTGCCTCGATAGTTGGGACCATACTAAAATTATCGGAGTTCATGCGATTATTGAGTTTCTCATCAATATAGTTAGCCATCATGAAGCCTCTCGTAGTCTTTTCATCATTATCCATTTGATAAGATGAGAAATTATTGACAGCATATATTGGCAAGAGATCTTCCACAACTAATACGTATACCCTATCGTTTTGATTGGTAGAAGCAAATGATGTTTTATTCCCGTTTGTATCGAAGAATGTTTTGTACTTGTCATCCTGGCTCAAAATACTTGTGTCGCGGTTACCGACGCCAACGATAACAAATCTATCAAGTTGTAGGTTCGTGTTATTGTATCCCTGTGTATTGTATGTCCAAAGTGGTGAAGCAAGAATCATTAGATGTTTGAGATAACTCTTAACATCCTCTTCAGATAGATTCTTTAAAATATCATCAATCTCAGTATTGACTGCGGCCTTTACACTTGGTGTCTCTTTCGCGAAGTTCCATAATTTTTTCTCAATATATTCCCTTGGCTGCCCTATCCAAGAAGAGACTCCTCCATTTAAATATTGAACAAAGTTAGCCTTTACTACATCATCGATATTAAGTCTTGAAGCTTCCATGACATCGTTTTCATGCAGGAATATTTGAAATGTGGACTTCGATGAAGATTCATTCTGCTCTTTTAGAAGGTTTCGAGTATTGTCCTTACCTATTTGAATAAGTATGGCCTTTAAACCTTCAATCATCTGAAGTTTTTGATTGATGGTTTCTTCAAAACAGGTATAGAATTTAAGTGCCCATGAACGGCGGATTTCTTCGCGTTTGTTCATTACTGTTTCGACCAATTTATTTTGAAGAATTTCAACAGCATCTTCATCGACAGATTTGCCAAAGAAGCTCTTTAATCCTTTAACCTTTACCGCATTAAGCATTGCTCCCCATTGAGTTGGAATTGAATTAAGGGTGCGCAATTCTTGCCCTTCATTCTCCATTTCGCCCTTACATATAGTGATTATGTCAGATAATGCCTGTATGAATTTAATGGCCCCATCAACCTTTCCTTGAGCCCTCGACATAATCTCAGATATATATTTGTCAAAATACTCATTGGCAGAGGACAATTTTTCAGAAAGAGCATCTTTTAGAGACTTCTCTAATTGAGCTTGCCCACAATTATTCTCAATATAAGAGTTTATATCAAATTCAGTGGTGTTTTCATCTATCTGAAGAGAATATATGGGAGCAGGTGATAAGAGGGCATTTATAATATCATCACGACCATTATTTTCTCTAATCATTACATCTGGATCATCAAAAAAGGCATTTGCATCTTTTGACCCATCTGTAGGAGATTGCAACATAGAATTACACAGTTGAGTGATTGCAACGTAAGCATTTGCACGACCAACGGCTTGGCTATCATATATAAGTTCGGCACTACTTGCTGAAGCTGCCCATGCTTTCTTATTGAGGATATCATATGTTCCACCCATCTTTTGAGCAACAATGTTATCAAATGGCGAGGCCAAATCGTCCCCCATCTTGTTAGCTGGCAAAAAGGCGCTTTTTGCAATTACATCCGTGAGATCATCTAAGTTGTTGAAAGATATGCCTGCAGTATTTGTGTTGTTTACAACGTAGGCATAATCAAATAAAGCCTCATTAATTTTTGAATAACCAAAATTAATAGCTGGTGATTTAGGGTCGTAATGCATTATATAATCCAATGTGCGTAACGCACCGTAAGAATTATATAGCACATTTGACATAGATGGTCCGAGATTCATCGCTCTAAAAACCTCTGGCAACACTATCCATGGATGAAGTTTGAATGCCTGTGCATTTTGATTGAGAGCAGACCTGATTATGCATAATGTATCAACAAGCATGCCACTTCCAGTACCGCCAGCTATGGAAGCAAAAACATTAACGGTAGCTGGATATTCTAATCCGCCGATGTTTGTATCAACTTCGTATTTTGAATCCTTGGGGATAAGCTGATGTATTTTTATGATAGCTGCTTGAATATTACTCTTTATCAGTTGGTTATTGTAATATGCAATAAATCTGCCATTAGAACGAACTTGTCCAGCTCCGCCCCCTTGTATCGAAGATAATTTATCAATATTTTTGGAAGGAACCCAGTCGTAAATTTTGGGGTTTGCATTATAGACATTTAATGCGCCTTTTACTGTACATACCAGTAACTCTGTGGGGTCAAGTTTTATGATTTCTCCACGATTGCTTGTTATACTTTTGTTATTAGAAGCCCCATCCGTATCAATAGCGATAAATCCTATCATAGGCGGTACTTCTCCATAGCTGTCTACAAAACACTTCTTAATCTTCAGCAATACGGAAACTCCTGTACCTCCGAGACCAACAAAAAGTGTTTTTTTAAGTTTGATTGCCATAATTACTTATTTCAACGTAATATTAGTGATAATTTTTCTGAATAATTATTAATAGATGCGATTCCATTTTTAGGGAAAGGATTGGGTGATGATGTGTACCCGGGCCCAAATACAGTCGCATTTTTCTTTCTTGGCGTAAATGAGAGCATACTCTTAAAAATAGGATTGACATATGTTTTTATTTCACCAAGGAATATACGATTCCAAATAGATTGGTCTATTTTTTTGTTATAAAACACAACCTTCCTTGCTCCCTTAAACGAATAATTCAATTGACCAACTATCGTGTCATTTTGTTTGATTATGATTGATTTAGTAATTTTACCAAAACGAGGATAAAGTGTTGGACGCAAGATTAGAAACCATATTAAAAGACCTGCAAAAATATCTAATGCAATGATAAGAAGCGACTTTGCCAAGGGATTCATAATCTTATCATATTGTAATGTCCATTGGAGAACTTCCAATTCTTCGTCAGGGCTTAGTTGGGTAGATTCGAATCGATCAAGATTATGGTCAACAAGCTTAAGATATCCCTGATATTTTCCTTCCGATGCTCCCGGTTGAAATGTAATGGTTAATTCTTTTGATTTAACGTCACTTGATACACGGAACTTATTGTCACTTAGTAATAGCCCTCCATCATATACTTGCATGATGTTTGTACTGATAGGAGTACCATCATTATCTACGAATTGAAATTCAGCAAAGGAACTTTTATCATTTTGTGCATCTATGCTAAAATCAAATTCGATAGTTTTCTTAACAGGTGAGATATTAGCTTCCTTCCATAAAAAACCTGAGTAAGAATCGACTTTCCCAAAAGAGACTGATTGGTCATCGCATGACATTAGCGTTAGTACTATTAAAAGATATATAATGTTTACAAACTTCATTTTACATTAATTTTTAATGACCTTTCTGGTTTACTCTCACACTTAACACTTATAACGTCATTGACCAAAAAGTCATATTGCCCACCATCCTTCATTTCGACATGAAGAGAATATACTTTAGATACAGGTAAGTGATGTACATCGCCTTTGAATTTTACATTAACACGTAATCTCCCATTTTGGATGGACGTACTGCTAACGTAATATGGAGATGAATTTTCAAACTTAGCGTTTAAAGTAACATCTGATTTCCCATAGATTGGTATATCAAAATATTTATCATTGCGTGCATTAAATATTGCATTATTATGCAATCGAGTTAAATTTACATTGATATCTGCCGTTTCGACCTTCCAAAGATGCTTTTGTGTATTACATATGTTTTCGATATCTTTGTTTTGAGCAGATTTATGTAGCATAACATAGAACCCGTAAACATTTTTGTCGCCATAATTTTCACCCCATTTCTGAAGCATTTCAGGGAATTTATGTTTATCTCCGTACTCGTCTTGACCATCTGTCATCAAAAACATATAAGTAACTTTAGATGAATCCACCTGATTAATATAAAAATCTTGAAGTGGAACAAAATGATAAGTCATTGAATTTTTACTTGGTGAAATTGACGAGATCTGATCTTTCAACTTTTGCTTACCGGACTCTGATGCAGTCGCTTTGAACGTTGTTATACCACCATCGTGGTTCAATGCAAATGGAATTACTACAAGTTCCGTGGTTTCATCATTAACGTTATCAATAGCATTCTTCAAGTTATCACATACTATGTCCCATATTTTATTCGACACCATTGAATAAGAACAGTCTAAGTAATATACACGCTTTTCTTTAAGTATTTGTGCATAAATACTTAGTGGATAAATAAAAAATATGATTAGTAGAAATTTTCTCATGGGTAGATTATAAATACTCGGTTAATTGAAAACGTTTTCTTATAGCATGTATTACGGTAGACTCTTTTAAGGTGAGTGTAGTTTAATTACCGAAAATTTGCATGTTTTGATACAAACTGTGTTTAATTGTGAAATTATGTCTCCGATCCCCATGAGGCATTGTAAAACAAAAAAGCGCAGGATCTGTACTCGTCCTACACCTAAAGGCCTTCGCATTGCCCAACAAAGTTGAACGAGCAACGCAGAGCCTACGCCGTATGATATATGAAACTCCTATGGGAAATATCATAAATGATACAATCCACCCAAAGGCATTTTTTATCATACCCAAGGCATCTACCGTTGCTTCATTCCTGACTTTGTCAAAGAGTTTGCGAAGTTCTTAGGTGTCAAGAATCAAGCGTAAGTAAACGCTTTCATTATGTAATGACCTCCCTCGTTCCGGCTTCTTGCGAAGTCTCACGGCGTAAGGTCGCTACAAATATAAAACATTATTTCATATCTTACAATTAAAAATGTTGTCAAACATAAATTTAACATTTCATTTT
Source organism: Duncaniella sp. (assembly GCA_023664955.1). Lineage (GTDB taxonomy): Bacteria > Bacteroidota > Bacteroidia > Bacteroidales > Muribaculaceae > Duncaniella. The sequence continues at coordinate 215,885 of JAMPEV010000001.1, read as the reverse complement.
TTAGCTTCTGTTTTTTACCAACTTTATTATATTTCTCACTATTTTCACCCATTAAGAGTAATAACTTTGCAACAAAATCTACACCCTCCAATGCTGAGATGCCCCATCGGAGCATTTCAGAGTTGGAGGGTGTAGAGAAACATTATGCTGCATCTGAGTCCGTTGGACCGATGTCATGCTAATCTCCCATTATATCTGCAAGGTCGAGTCTGGGACTGTTATTATTAAGAGGATGTTAAAACACCACTTAATTCACATCCATGAATACGAAGTAGACGGCGAGGATGAGCAGGCAGAAGGCGAGGAAGTGATTCCAGTGCAGGGCTTCTCCACGGAAGCATACTATGGTGAACACTGTGAATATAAGGAGTGATATTACTTCCTGTATCACTTTTAGTTGCATCAGCGAGAAGGCTCCTCCATTTTCATGAAATCCATATCGGTTGGCGGGTATCATGAAGCAATACTCAATCAAAGCTATCCCCCACGACACGAGTATAACGATGTATAGGGGAGTGTTTGATGTGATGACTTTCATTTCCTGGAGTTTAAGCTGTCCGTACCAAGCGAAAGTCATGAATATATTGGAGATTACGAGTAATCCCACGGTTAACCATCCGTTCATAGTGGCTTAGTGTCTGTTAAAGTGCTTTAGTGTAATCCGGTAAATACTCGATTAGAAACTTGTCATTCTGTTAGTGGTGTCGTGGTTATTTAGGAGATTGTCAAGTTTGCTACTTGAAATGTAGTCGATGAGTATAGTATAGAGTATCTCCGGGCTCACTGCGATAATTTTACCTTTGCTCAGAGGTGTCATGTAGTCATTACCCGCTGCAAGATAGTCGATGGTTGCTATGGTGTATGTGGCGTCGGGATTTATTTTTTTGCCATCGATTGTAACATTGTTGAGTTCATGGGTGTTAGGGTCAAATAGTGCGCTCACATTTTTCGATACTCCCTGTCCTCCCTGCGCTGCCATGATTTTAAAATTGTCGAGCAGATCACTACCCTTGATTTCCATTACTACAATAGAATTGTCAAATGGCACAATATCGATTACAGCGCCCTTGGTGATGTCGCCCTTTGGTAGGTCATTTCGAATACCACCCTTGTTCATGATTGACATATCAATGTGGCGATTGGCTAATTCTTCACCTCTCATTTTCACGAAGTCGCTCAAAAGATTAACCATTTCTGGAGATTTACGCTCAAATTCCTGGGGCGAAACACCAATTTTGCTTGAACGCATGGAATCGACGGCATTGCGGTAGGGAGTAATCATAGCCTCAAACTGCGGATCGATGCGGCTGTCAAGACGCGAGTCCACGGGAATCAAACGTGCAGTAATCTCTTTCGTGTCGAGGTCAATGTCGATTTCTCCGAGATTAACACCACTTGAACCAGTCTGGAACACCGATACAGTGTCACCCTTCAAATTCGCCACTCTCCATCGAGATTCAGGCGATTGTGGCTCAACCACTGTGTGGGAATGTCCTCCGATTATCAAGTCGATATCTTTTGACGCTTCGGCCAATTTGATGTCGCTGTAATCATTCCCATTATCATATCCGATGTGGGTCACTGCTATGACCATGTCGACTCCGTCGGATTTAAGATTGGCAGCTTCGGCATTGGCAGCTTCTATGGCATCTTGATATTTCACTCCTTTGTAATTCTCCTCTACTATCATCCCGGCCGGATTGAGGTTAATACCGATAAATCCGATTTTCTTGCCTGAGACCTCTTTTACGAGCGATGGCACGAAGAGTCCATCGAGTGTTGAGCCGGTCACATCATAGTTGGTACTTATGCGTGTGGCATTGAGCTGTTTCCATTCTTTGGCGAGCTGTTCCATCCCCTTGTCAAACTCATGGTTGCCAAGTATTTGGATGTCGTAATTAAGTTTGTTCATCAGCACACGCTCTACTTCTCCACCAAACAGAGTGTAGTACAACGAGCCTTGCACTGCGTCACCTGCATCAATAAGCATTACATTTTCACGTATGTCTCTCACGCTGTCAATAAGCACCTTCCTGCGAGCTATCCCACCAAGATTCTTATTAGTAGGTTCGATGGCTGAGTGGGTGTCATTGGTGTGGAGAATGACAAGGTGATTACTATCGGCCGCAGGCTTGCAACCTGTAATAAGAAGAGTGGCAATTGTGGCGACACTGGTTATGGCGTTCCTTAAATTCATGATTGGTCAATATTTTTATGATGGTGAAATCGGATGCAAAATTACATAATTTTTTGAAGATTACTTAATTCGAGGTTATTAGTTAATTTTAAATACAATGGAAGTTTGGCATGGAATTGAGGTGAGTCCCTCGATTGTTAGCGATTCGGAGGTTTGCTCCCATTCCGGATCTTCATCTACGCCTAATAGTTTCAACGACTTGACATCAAGTCCATTTCCTTTTGCGAGCGATTTTATTCTTATTTTCTCCCCTTTTTCGGGCAGATTCATGCAAAAAGCATAAAGTGAGCCGTCCTTGCCTACTGAGAACCTGATATCGGTTGAGTCAAATTTGAAATCGGCATGAATTTGCCCGAGGCGTCCACCGGGTAGCTTTTTCAGTTTGCCGTTTACCATCTCCCCCTCACCTAATGTGTGCCACGCATGGCTTCCGTAGATTGCTTCCCCATTTATGTCAAGCCATCTGCCCACTTCCTCAAGCATTGACACACATTTATCCTCTATGGATCCGTCAGGGAGCATAGGGATGTTGAGTGCAACGTTCCCGTCACGCGCTATCGCTTCGATAATGAATCGGATTACAGTTCCTGAATCATAGACAAACCCCGGAGCGTAGAACCAATCACCGATAGGAGCTTCGCGAATCCAAGGCTGAGAGCGATTGATGGTGTCAGGAAAGTTGTGCTCTGCGGTATTCATTGCCCCGTTGGTCCCTTTGCGGAATTTGATTATCGCAAAACCGTCCACTACCCCTTTGTCGCGGAGCTGGCGATTAAAATAGTCAGCCATAACAGTCTGCATGGCATTGCATTTATATCCTACTCCGGTCTTACGACCGGTAAATGGACCTTGAGTGTTGCCATCAGTGTAAATGAAATCGGGCTTATAGTTGGCTGTTACGTCCATGATACGAAGAGCCCACTGAGTAGCATACCATTTACAATATTCAAGATGCCCGGTGTAGATTCCCGGCCCTGGCTGGCCTGTGGGTGTATGAGTCTTGCTCTCGACGGTTTCATATTCACGTAAATCTATTCCATATAGCAACCGCGGGTCATATCCTTCCCACCATTTATCTTTGCCGTCGCCAAGTGTCAATGTGCCATCGTAAGGGATGCCGGCTTTATCTCCTGAGGAGTCAGCTGCAAATGCTGTTTGCCACCACCACCAAGTATATTCGTGATGAAATGTCACTCCGAACCGTAATTCATTCTTGTGGCATGCCTCGACCCACTCCTTTAAAATGTCACGTTTCGGCCCAATGTTAACAGAATTCCAAGGCTGATACTGTGAGTCCCATAGGTCATAATTGTCATGGTGCACACCCTGGATTAGCAGAAATCTCGCACCTGCCTTTTTATACAGTGATGCTAATGCTTCAGGGTCAAGTTTCGATGGTTTCCAGTCACGTAACACTTCTTTATATCCCACTTCCGATGGATGTCCGAAATTCTTAAGATGGTTCTCGTAAGCGATATGTCCGGGTTTATACAAATTGCGGGCATACCAGTCGCCGCTTTCACCCGATGCTTGCGGACCGAAATGCACCCAAAAACCTATTTTAGCGTCTCTGAGCCATTGGGGGCTGCCGGGATAATTCTTCTCAATCGATTCCCATGTGGCTTCAAATGGACCGGGTGTGATTGGCAGTCCTAGCTGCACCTCCTCAAAGTTGTCAATGTCACCAAGTTTTACCGATTCGACAAGTAACGGGGAATGGACTTCAGGGTAAGGAGGCAACTCTGGGAGAGATGGTGCAATATTAGTTTGCGCTAATGACACAAAGCAAGTCGCAGTAATCAGAGTGTAGTTCACCCATACTCTCCGCATTATATTTGACATTGTGAGACCAGAGCTGATTTTACTATGATTAGCCTTATTCATGGTAATGATTGTATTGGATTCAACATCACCACAAAGGTAATCAAAAAGCCTCAAATATGAAGAATTAGTATTGTAATATTCATGTTCACTTATGCGGAGTAAATGGTTGACCTGCGTTATTTGTCAGCGGACGTTTTGCTGATTTTTTCTTGGAACTCATGATGTAGAATGCGCTATATATTCCGCATATCACAAGTATCAATGACTGGAAACTCCAGCAGACTATCGAATAGGCCGCACCGTCAGCATCCTTTATACCAAAAAGACTAAGGGCAAACATCACCGCAATGTTCCAAGGACCGAGCCCTCCATTGGAGGGCACTCCCATACTGCACGACCCAAACACAAATACCACAAGGCCGGGAATCAGTCCGAGCCAGTAACCATGTCCTGTGATTAGCTCGCGAGTGAAGGGGAAGGCGAAGAAGCAGACGTATGTCTCGAAGAAGTAACAAATCCAAATTCCGAACGTCAGCACAATGTATAGACCAGTCCCTTTCATGTGAAACAACACTTTGAAACCATTCCACATTCTCAGTGCGCTCAATTTCATCCCTTGCACAAAGCTCGTGCGCCGGAACAGATAGCACCCTAAGGCGGACAACACAATAACCCCGGCAATCCATGCCCATAGCACTCCGTCGGTGGCTATCCGGTCGATATTCTCGCCCAACGGATACTTATCGAGGAATTTGTCCATTTCCGGGCGTGCCACTATCATGGTCACGATAAGTAGTAGAAGAATCATTATACCGTCCGAGGCACGGTCGCCTAAGTCTGTCCCCACAATCGTCGATAGTTTTGCGTCCTCTCTCTTTGTGATATATACGCATCGCCACGCTTCGCCAAGGAATGGAAAAACAAGATTCAATGCATAAGCACCGAAGATTGACACGCTTTCGGCCATTACCGGTATTCTGGGGATTCCGGCGGCGCGAAGTTGAATGCCCCACCTCACACCTCGTATCACATGTGATAGCACCGTTATCGCCATCATCAAAAGTATGTATCTATAGTCAACACCCTGCTTGATAATTGATTCAATTTGGTGGATATTGACTTTGTGAAATAACCACAGTATCAATCCCGCAGAGATACTTATTGAGAGAACTATTTTTATTATCTGTCCAAACTTGGCTGAGTGATTGCTGTGTGTATTCCCGATTGTTGCCATAGTAAGTTATCATTTGAAACGTTACTTTTACAACAATCGGAAGCTTGTTAAGGTTGAGTCGGTTACTGTATGTTAATCATCTTATGTGTCTGCAACGATAGTCTCCAGTGGGGATGGTCTAGGATATAGTTAATAGTATCATCAAGATTGGAGCCTTTGGGGTAGTTTGATGAAGAACAGGGTTGGAGAAAATAATGAAACGCATTGACACTGTCAGCTATACTTTCAACATCCTGTCCTAAGTATACCACCTTTAGTTCATCCACATGTTTCAATTTGACTTCATGGTGACCTTTCGGTGAGCATGTCACCCAGTCGACCGTCTCAGGCAGTTCATGTGTGCCGTTTGTTTCCACCTGGATGAAAAATCCGGCATCGTGAAGCATGTCCACAAGGTTATTGTCAAGCTGTAACGATGGCTCACCGCCGGTGATAACGAGGTGGCGTGAGGGGTGAGCCGACACTGCTTCGAGTAGTTGAGATGCGTTCATTTCGGTGTAACCAGTGTGATTTGTGTCACAAAATTCACATTTCAGATTACAACCGCTAAAACGCAGAAACACAGCGGCTGTCCCTGTAAAGAACCCTTCACCCTGCAGGGAATAGAAAATCTCGTTAATCAGATACATAACTTGCTGTGTTACCCTCACTTTCTTGTACATCCACACGATAGCAGTGGGGAATCTGTTCACAAATCCAGCGGGCTATATTTTCAGCCGTGGGATTGAATGGCAGGAGCTCATTGAGATTACCGTGGTCAAGATATGTGGTGATACGCTCTTTGATGTGTGAGAAATCCACCACCATGCCGTCGCAGTTCAACTCTTTAGAGCGGCAATGAACAGTGACAATCCAGTTATGGCCATGAAGGCGACTGCATTTGCTTTCGTACGACAGTTTCAGACTGTGGCATCCGGCCAGCTCAAATCGTTTTGTTATATAGTACATATAAAGTAGTCAATCTTGTGGAATACATTATTTAGTATTAGACACACTCTTAGCCTTTGCTATTGATTGATGGGGGTCAATCCTTCCTCCTTTGCGAGATTAAGCATCAACTGGTGCGCTTCTTCGTAATCATTGTGGATAACGCCGTCAAGTATGGCGTTTTTAATTGCGCTTTTAATACGACCTACTATCGGTCCGCCTGTGATTCCGAACGTTTCCATTATCTCATTCCCATCAATAGGTGGACTGAAATTCCTGATATGGTCACGCTCGTTGAGATCAACAATCTTGTGACGAACCAGCGTGAAATTGTCAAGAATCTTGCGCACTTTCTCCTGGTTCTTCGACGTTATGTCGGCCTCGCAAAGCATCATCAGGTCCTCCAGGTCATCACCGGCATCATTAATGAGGCGACGCACGGCCGAGTCAGTCACTTCGTCCTCCACGAGAGCTATCGGGCGCATGTGCAGTTCCACAAGTTTTGCCACATATTTCATTTTTGTATCCTGTGGCAATCGCATATTGCGGAAAATCTTCGGCACCATCTTTGAACCGATGAAATTATGATTATGGAAAGTCCATCCGATTTTATCATCCCATCGCTTGGTAACAGGTTTGGCGATATCGTGCATTAGGGCTGCCCATCGCAACCACTCGTTGTTACTTTTTGCTGCTACATTGTCAAGCACCGCAAGTGTGTGGTAGAAATTATCCTTATGTCCTCGCCCGTTCACAACTTCTACACCACGCATTGCTGCCAATTCAGGGAATATTAAGGTCAAAAGCCCTGATTTAAGCAGTAAATCCCAGCCTATCGAGGGCTTGGGCGAAGCCATTATCTTCATTAGCTCATCTACCACTCGCTCTTTGGATATAATCTTGATACGCTGGGCGTTCCGGCGTATTGCCTCGAATGTTTCAGGATATATTTCAAATTGGAGCTGTGTGGCAAATCTGATGGCCCTCATCATTCTCAGAGGATCATCGCTGAACGTTATATCGGGGTCAAGAGGAGTACGGAGAATCCGTCGTTCCATGTCTCCTTGTCCGTCAAACATATCCACTAATGTTCCGAATCCCTTGGTATTTACCTGGATTGCAAGGGCGTTAATGGTGAAATCGCGACGTGACAGATCCTCCTCGAGGGTTCCATCCTCCACTATCGGATTACGGGAGTTGCGCTTATAGGATTCTTTTCGTGCTCCCACGAATTCCAGCTCGATGTCGCGTTTTTTCACTTGGGCAGTTCCGAAGTTTCGGAACACGCTAAGATGAGTGCCGTGACCAAGTCGCTCGGTCACTATCTGTGCAAGCTCAATGCCGCTTCCCACGGTCACAAAGTCAATATCTTTTGACGGACGATCCAAGAACATGTCACGGACACATCCGCCCACAGCATAGCAGGGGCGACAGATTGAATCCGCCGCCTCACCTATGGCATGAAATAGCTTGTTGTCAAGCTTCTTTAGTACTGTTTCAAATGATTGCATCAATTATGTCAGGGTTAAACCATGAAGTAGATTATCTCTTCCGGGGCGGGCGTCAAGCACTCAACGTGGTCAGTATAAACTGCATAGGTGTTCTCGATTCCCACTGCTCCCACATGGGGTATTACAAATTTCGGCTCGAGGGCTATCACGTTCCCCTCCTTGATGAAGTCGCGGCTTCTGGGTGCTATCACCGGCAGCTCGTTTATTTCTATTCCCACGCCGTGGCCTATGAATCCGGCATGTTGGGTGTGCCCCATATAATATTCCGTAAGGCCTTCAGCCTTTACCATCTCTTCAGCGGTGTGGTACAGGTCTTTTGCTTCAGCCCCGGGCTTCATCATTTCCACGAGGGTACGATGGATATTGATGGAACATTGATGAGCTATGAGTGCAAGTTGTGGAATATCTCCGAGGGCAAACACACGAGTCATGTCGGTCATGTAACCATCGAAATTGCCATTCATGTCCACCATCACTGTATTGCCCGGTTTTATTTCAGTGTCGTTGGCTCCCACCGGGAGTGACGGGTCGAGTCCCTCACCGCCCATTGCGAAGTCGTAGGGTGAGGGGGTGTCGGCGTTTTCACCCACAAGCACATTGCCCATGTAAAGTTCCATGGAGTCGCCGCTTATGCGGAACTGCCCAAGACACCCTTCAAGGCGACTTGTGCGTTCTATTTCAACCTGCAGCTCCATATCGGTCATCCCTTCGGTGAAGAGGTGGGGGATTCGGCTGTAGACGTGGACGTGTTTCACGCCTGATTTGCGAATCATTTCGATTTCAAAAGCGGTTTTCTCTGCGCGGGCATTTCGCATGACGGTTGAAGCGTTGCGAAGCTCGCTCTGCGGGAAGATTTTGCGTAATCTTTCAGCCGCGGTGTAGGATGTCACATCAAGCTCTATGCCGATATTCTCAGGCACATTCAGGCCGATGGTCTCGGCAATCTCTTCAGGTTTACGGATATACACGATCCCATCTCCGACGAGTTTCACGGGGCGTTTAACGAAGAATATCACCTCGCCGCGAATCGGAATGTAGACATAACCTGTATACACTCGACCTGTGAGATAATAAACATTGGCATTGTCGCTGATAAGCACGGCCTTAGTGCCATCCTTAGCCATTTGGGCGCGTACCTTCTCCACTCGCCGCAGAAATTCGTCGCGGGGTAGGAGTGGAATGTTTTTTATATCGATAGGTTCTATCATGATTTCTAATGCTTAAGATGATGGATTAATCCTTTAGTTCATCGGCTGATATACGATGCATGCTAAGAACTACGGTTCCTTGTGCATCCTTCATTACAGCTTCGTTTTCATCCCCCCCCATAGTGGCTGTGTCCACCATCTCTAGGGCGAGCAGGAATTGCTGTTCGGTCGCCATATCGGGACAAGCCATGCGTGTGGTTGCGAGATTCTTAAACTCTAAACCGTCGCTCTTATCGAGGTTCACGGTAATTTCGCCGTTTAGAAGATTGCATCCGGCATTGCCATGCACTTTACAGTCATCCACATCGATAACTATTTTTACATTGGCCGATGATGGGACTTTCACACCCTTGATGGCATCTACCTGCCATGCGCCGTTGAGGAATGACAATTGTCGCTTGCGCAATTTCATGACTGTGACATCATTGCTGTTCTTTAGCTCAAGTGAAGAATCGGCTCCGAATGAGTATGTTGTGGATTCATTTAGAGCTTTATTCATAGTGAATTCGTAAGGTGCGTCGGGACATGAGCGCATTGTGGAAATTAGCTCTCCTTGTGGTGCGATTCCTGATGTAGTGACTTTCCATGTGCCGTTTAGGTAATTGCAGCCATTGAATCCGATTACCATCAGGGCATCGGGCATATCTTCTAAACGTTGGAATGTGATCTTGGGGTGATTTTCACCGTTTACGGTTACCTTCTCGCCTAAAATTTCCACCACTGACCATTGTCCTATGAATTCATCGGTAACCGGGACTGATGGAATTTCAGGATTATCCGTAACAATAGTGGTTTTCACCACGGAACCGCCTGAATTGACGGTTGTGCCGTGTTTGCTGAGAATATTGCAGCCGGACAAAAGTGCCGTGACGGATAATGTCGTAATAAATAGTGATAGAGTTTTCATAAGAAGCAGTAAGTTTTAGAGTTATGGGTGAATCTAAATAATAGGGTATTACCGATGTCACCAATTGGGATTGTATGAAATATATAACATTTCTTATCCCTTCTTTGTGCGACCTCACATTGTGATTTGACAGCGATAAAGCTATTTTCATATTTTTAGTAATCTTCAAAAAATAACTTGGTAAATTTTATTCATCCTTTTGGTTCTTTTTATTTTTACTTTTACTTTCAGTTGCATAGCTCGCTATGGGCCATCAAGTTAAAAATAAAAATCCCTCAAAAATCTTTCATAAAATTCTTATCGACTTATTTTTTACGATTACTCAACCTGTCATCAATTAATGATTATACTACAAAATTAATAAAAAAATATTAATTGAATCAATCCGCACATCAAAATATGACAAGGGTCCTAAAATAGCATTTCTAAGTCAATCATGTAATTATCTAAATCTTACTTTATATAAAAAGTTCTCCCTCAACTTATTGAAAAACTGAGGGAGCTTAAATATCAAGAATTTATCTTCAGATACACTCTAAAGGTCGGAGATTCTACCAGAGAGCAGGCATGCGCCGGTACTATATTCATTGATTAAGAAATAAAAAGGACGATCGATCACCCAATTTTCGGGTAATGAGCCTAAATTTGCTGAAGTCCAAGACCCAATTTGAGATACGGCTGCGCTCTCAACACCTTTTTCGTCTATTTGGAAAGAACACCCTTGTTTAAATGTAGTTATGAGTTTTGGAAGTGTCTCGTTAAAAATGGTATATTCTGCACACTTTAAGCTGCTTAAGCAGTCAAGATTTAAAAGCTTAGTTAAATCGGTTGTTGTCGAAATTTTAAATTTGGGTAAATTAATTATCACGTCCTTTTTGAAATAATTTTCATTTAATTCTTTTATTTGGTTAGAGTTGAGATTCTCCTCAATGTCATTAATCGCTGTGTATTCCTTTGGGACTATTATGGTAAGAGTAAATGCTCCGTTGCCAAAGGGGAGCTTTACAGCTTTGAAATACTCACTAATCGACACCATGAAGTTTGTTTTATAGGATCCCATAAATTCCACATTGGAATCCCCATTTGCACCATGGAACACTCTGTTACTTGTATTAACTTCCTTGAAAAATTCCTCCTCCCAGATACTTTTGAAATACAATGTATTTAACAACATCACTTCAGTATCAGGGCTAATCCAATCGTTGAATTTGTTAATAAGGCCGCTGGTTTTTCGTTCTATCCAATTATTAATTGCGATTTTAGCCTTGTCTCCATCGTAGAAGGATATAGGTTGAATCTCAGGAGCATAATAATCTCGCATCACGGTTTTAAATCTATCACACAACGAAAATGTTTTATTATACCACACTGAATTTGCCATTGCTAATGTGGATTTCTGATCTGCGACTGGAAGCTCACGAGTTAATGACAACGATAGATTATTAAGACTGTTAATATCATCTGTACCGAGATACGTGTATATTTGTTGTACAGCTGAATCCTCTACACCGTTTGCTAACATACCAAGAGCCATGGACGCTGATAAGGGAGAAACAATTATATTAGAAACATTCCCGGTCTCAGTCTCCATTTTAAGGACGTCAGATGTGAAACGAATATAGAAATCTGACAATTTATCACATACGGCACGCGACTTTACATCAAGTTTTATCTCTTGTTTCTCCACCTTCCCAGCCATTTGCGGCTCATCAGAGGAACATCCAGCTACTAAGGTAGCAAAGAGAGAAAACAAATATAATAACTGTTTAATTTTCATAATATTGATTGTTTATATTTGTCTTTTATTCATTTTGTGTTCAAGATTAAATGTAATATCAGCATATACCCAATTACCGAAGGGAGAATAGTACACTGAATTATACAAATGTCCCTAGCCCCAATTCATAGAGATACTTTCTTCGTGCACCTCGTTAGTGAATTCATTAGTATATGCCCAATTGATCACGTTGCCATTTTCATCTACGTCGTCGCTTTCCCACCGATCCTCTGTGCCAGGAGGAAGGGGATCGCGTTTATAAACGTAAGTATACTTCATTGTTCGAGTTGTAGTTTTATATCGATCGACCAAAAAAGTATGACCAATTATTCCGTTAATCGTTGCTCCATTCTTGATGTTTGACCAGGCATGAGCTATTACAGGATAGCCGGCATTAATCGACTGTTTAACATAGTAATAATCAAAGTCATTTAAGGGGAAAGATATGTCGTATATACTTTGTAAAAATGGCGCTATTTTATAAGTTTCAACACTTGTCGAAGCTAAACCATAATTAGCATCAAGTTTACGACCAATATTTCCAATCAGCATCGCTGCTGCCCCGTAATTCCCGAAATATCCACTTTTAAGTGGCATGACATTCCATATTGTCGAATCCTCCCCTGAAAAAACAAAATCTTTATTATCCGGTAATGAGGTAGCTGTCGTCACTGTATTTAAAGGACAATTATCTTTAAAATGAGTATAATAGAAATATTGACCTAATGCTACTGGTACGCATCCAGCCTTAGCTGATGTTAAGACGTTGTTGAACAGAAGTTTCTTAGAATATTCATTCCAAGGTGCATCCTGTGTCCATTCAGTATTTGTGAGCTTCTGAGAGATATCATTTGTTTCATCCAACTTTTCTGTCGAATACCACTCCCAATGTCCCGGAGGGAGGTCGCTATAGCTTATAGTTCGCCTTTGTGTGGCGCGAGATTTTACTTTTACAGTTATGTGGCCATTTCGTAGGTCTTCATCAGTAACAGAGGACGCTCCCCATGTAGGATGCACTTGTTCGGGACTCGTCTCGCGCGGTAATGATTTTATATCATTTGCATTAGCATCAATGAGGAACTTCAATGATTCTGGGAATCCATCTTCATTCAAGTCAAGAACTCCATGTTCTGACGAAAATAGGATCATGTTGGTCAATCTGCTGCCTGAATAAATTTCCCAACCATCAGAATATTGAGCGACATAAAGAATAGTATCTCCATCCTGAATGTATGGAGTAAGTCGCACGTCATTAATAGCTCTTGACATTGGACCTTTTTGGTTGACATTCGTAGCTTTTGATAAGGCTATATTCATCATGATATCACGCTGAATACCCTGTAGATTTTCAATTTCGGGATTATGTTCGATTTCACAAATGAAATCTTCATCGTTACTACAAGCTGATATTGACAAGGCGAATAATGCAGCAATGGCAATCTTTGGTTTAAAGTTACTATTATCCATTACAGAGTTATTTAGGTTAATATTTGCAAAGTAAACAAAATAAAGTAAAAGTAAAAAATTTCCTCATCCATATTAATAGTTTTTAACAAAAAGACCAAAAATATTATTTTTTACGATTACTAAGTGAATTTTTAGTCATGTAATATGCAATTTTTATCGTATCTTTGCAGTGTCAAAACGAACGAGATGGATCAAACCGGTAAGCAAACATTGCTTGACAGGCGTTATCTGCGCATGGCTCGTATATGGGCAGAGAATTCCTATTGTGAGCGTCGTAAGGTCGGTGCGTTGTTGGTAAAGGAGCGCGCCATAATTTCCGATGGGTTTAATGGTACGCCTGCCGGATTTGAAAATGTGTGCGAAGATGAGGACGGTGTAACAAAGCGATACGTGCTTCATGCTGAAGCAAACGCCATCACCAAAGTGGCATGTTCCAACAATTCCAGTGAAGGTTCCACGCTTTATGTCACTGCCTCGCCTTGTCTTGATTGTGCCAAGTTGATAATCCAGGCCGGAATCAAAAGGGTGGTGTTCAATGAACTCTACCGGATTAACGATGGAATCGAATTGCTGGAGCGTGCCGGGGTGATTTGTTGTCATTTGCCCGATGTGGATTAACGATTAATTTATCTCTTCTCTACAACCATAACTTAGCTGAAGGAGCTGTTCCCCTGAGGATTGTCGCCCCAAGTGGCGACGCCGCAATGTGAAATTATCAAAATGCTAATATACTTATCAAGAAGCTAAATTCTGAATAAATCTATGAATAACCGTTTAAAAAAGACCTCTGTGTGGGTGCCTCTCGCGCTTACTGTGGCTCTTGTCGCAGGTATGTGGATTGGCAAATCATTTTTAAACACTTCTGGAAAGTGGGGTGCAAAGGCAAAGCTCAACACTGTCCTTGAGCTCATTGACAGCAATTATGTCGATGACATCGACACCGATAGCCTGCTTGAGGCTTCATTCCCAAGTCTGATGTCGCGTCTTGACCCCCATTCGCTATATATCCCTGCTAAGGACCTACAGGGCGTGAATGAGGAGCTTGTTGGCTCGTTCTCCGGTATCGGTATTTCATTCAATATGCTGAACGATACTATTAATGTGCTTGAAGTGATTTCCGGCGGTCCGTCGGAAAAGGTAGGGCTATTGCCGGGTGATCGTATAATCTCGATAAATGACACCATAGTGTCGGGAAAGGACTGGACCGATGTTAAAGTTCGCAGTTCCCTGCGCGGTGCTAAGGGTTCGACCGTTAAACTCGGTATTAAACGTCCCACAGCTAAGGAGATTCTTACCTTCGAGGTGGTGCGTGGCGATATTCCGGTTACTTCAATCGATGCGGCATATTTGATTTCACCCGGTGTCGGGTATATAAAAATCAATAAATTTGGAGCTTCAACTTATAGCGAATTCCTCACTTCGATGATTAATCTTATTTCGGAAGGTTCTGAGAAGTTCGTGCTTGACCTTCGAGGTAATGGCGGCGGTTTCATGGAGCCGGCTGTGCTGATGGCCAATGAATTCCTTCCGGCTGGTTCGCCGATTGTGTCAATGAAGGGAAAGACCACTCGAAACAGTTCACCCACGATGAGCGATGGCTCCGGTTCATTCCAGAAGATGGAACTTGTGGTGCTTCTTGACGAGATATCCGCAAGCTCAAGCGAGATTTTCGCCGGTGCGATTCAGGATAACGACCGCGGATTGGTAATTGGTCGCCGTTCATTTGGCAAGGGTTTGGTGCAGAATCAGATGGAACTGCCGGATAGCAGCGCACTTCGTCTGACTATTGCCCGTTATTACACTCCTTCCGGACGTTGTATCCAAAAAACTTACGCTCCCGGGACTGACTACGACCGTGACCTCCTTAACCGTTACGAGCATGGCGAGTTTTACAATGTTGATTCAATCAAGCTTAATAAGGACCTCGCATTTACAACACTTCACGGACGCACCGTGTATGGCGGCGGAGGTATAATGCCCGATATCTTTGTGCCAAATGACACCGTCGGTGTTACCTCTTATTATATTAATGTGATAAATGCCGGTCTGATTCAGCGTTACACCTTTGACTATTCTGACCGTAACCGTCCGCGACTCGAAAAAGCTAAAAAGGCAGAAGAAATAGTGGCGATGCTCCCTGACGATGATATGCTCCTAGAGGATTTCGTGGCTTATGCCAAGACCAATGGGATTACCCCGCGATGGGGGCTTATAAACATTTCCCGCGATTTGATTGTTAACTCACTGAAAGCCATGATAGCCCGGAATGTGCTCGGCGTGCCCGGATACTTCGAGGTAATGAATGAAACTGACCCGACAGTGGTGCGTGCGGTTGAAGCACTTAATTCAGGTTCCGCGGCTTTCCCGATTTCCGCTTCCGACGGTGAAAAATAGGGGCGGGTAAGTTAACTCAGATCCGATGAAAAAAGATGAGATTCGCAGAAATATAAAAGCTCGTAAGACATTGCTTTCCGAGGCTGAAAAGCTTTCGGCGGCCGAGCGTGTGTTTAACCTCTTGGAGCGGACAGCTGATTTCTTGTTGTCTGACAGGATTCTAATGTATCATTCTCTCCCCGACGAGCTGTCAACTCGTGAATTTATTCATAAATGGAGTTCGTCGAAGCATTTTTATCTCCCAAGGGTAAATGGTGTGAACCTTGAAATTCTACCATATGATGAATCTCAGCTTGCATTGGGTTCTTTTCACATTGAGGAACCCACCGGTAGCGACACAAGTTCCATTGATGATATCGAGATGATAGTAGTCCCGGCGGTGGCTTACGACCGAAAAGGCAATCGAGTGGGGCGTGGAAAGGGATACTACGACCGTCTGCTCGCCGATAGTAAGGCCCGCAAAGTGGGCGTGGCCTACGATTTTCAGGTTGTCGATGAAATTGATGCTGCCCCTCATGATGTACGCGTTGATGTAATCATCACTGAGTCACATCACTACATCATAAAGTAAACTGTGGACAATAAGACTTATAAGATATATAAGACTTATAAGGTTTATAAGATTTATAAAATATATTAATCTTATATTTTCTCGCCTTGAATCAGTGCTTCCATTGGCGATTTAAGTATATGGCCGAGTATTCGACCTGATTGTTGCGCTGCACGTTGGAGTTGTGACTGAAAGTTGAGTGCTATTGAACCGGTGAAATGAACTGGAAGGTTTTCTACTTCAATGACACTATTTCGTTCCGGAGCCATTCGCATTTCAGATGTCGGGTGCATTTCCGGAGCCGTGTTCGCTTCCAAGCTGTAAACTTGTATATTCCTTTTGAAAAAACGGCAAAACTCTTCCACTACAAAATCATCAATTTCTTTCAGGTCAGTATTTTCCGATAAGAAGGGGGCAAATGATGCAAGATAAGCACGAGGTTGAACTCCGCGATACACCTCTTCAATGATATCATTCGGCTTAAGTCCTTGGTATTTCGCATTGAAACGTTCAATTACCTTGATAGAAAATTGTCGTTTGAATATCCCCCCAAGTAATTTGCATCCAAGCACTGCTCCGCTTCCTTCATCTCCGAGAATGAATCCTAACGGTGATACATTGGCAATAATCTTCTGACCGTCAAATAGGCAGGAGTTTGAACCGGTACCAAGAATACATGCAATTCCCGGCTCATTGCCACATAGAGCAATAGCCGCGGCAAGCATATCACTCCCCACAAGGCAATTTGCCCCCGGGAAAATGCTAATGAGTTCCTCCCTAACCCTTTCACATGTGGCCTCAGTGCCACAACCGGCCCCGAAAAACGACACCTGTATAACCCGGTCAGAAATCTCTTTCAGCACCGCGGCTTCGCTCTCGATAATGTCAGTTAACTCCTTCTCAATCCTTGACAAGGCGTTATAGCCGCGAGTGGTCACCCGAATAGTGACTTTATTTTTATCACTAAGCACCACCCAGTCTATTTTGGTGCTCCCGCAGTCAGCTATTATTCTCATTGTGATGATATATGATTGGTCAAAATCTTTTTGTCAGTTACAGCTACTTGTAAAGTAAATACTTAGACGTCTTCTCTTTCCATGTGTTCACATCCTTATCCCAATATCCTCGCATATCCTCAACCTTATATTCCTTGCCGAAGAGTTCGCGAATCTTTGGGCTCCCTACCACCAAGTCAAACATGTTTAGCCTTGACTTTGTGGCTCCGGCAAATGGCTGCTTGGCAGGGTTCATTGCTGCAAGTTCTTGCATGATATAGAATTGGATGAGCGACAGTGGCGCCTTCTCAGAATCTGTTATATATATCTCCACCCCGCTCAGATTTTCCCCTTTGAAAAGGGCATAGAATGGTTTATAGTGTATAGGTCGGAATTCAACCCCCGGAATATCTAAATCAGTGAGCCGTTCCGCAAGTCGCTGAGAGTTAATCCATGTGGCCCCTGCCAATTTAAATGGCAGAGTATACCCTACACCTACCGACACATAGTTGAGTTCCCCCATTATTCCTGTTGAAGGATAGAAAAGTGCTGTCTCAGATGTCGGGATATGCGGAGAGGGGAGAACCCACGGCATTCCGGTGTCTTCAAATGTCATGTCTCGTTTCCATCCTCTCATCGGTATGACTGTGAGATTGGCTTTGAGACTATCGGCAAGTGCACCCTCATTGTTGAGATACATGGCAAGTTCGCCCGGTGTCAATCCATATATATAAGGTATGGAGTACTGGCTGACAAATGAGTGACAACCCGGCTCCACAAGGCTTCCCTCTACCTTATTCCCTCCAAGGGGATTTGGCCGGTCGAGCACCATGAACTCTTTACCATTCTGGGCTGCGGCTTCCATGGCTTTTCCCATAGTGGATATGAATGTGTAACTGCGACATCCAATATCTTGAATATCATAGACTAACACATCCACGTTTTCAAGCATGGCAGCAGTAGGCTTTTTTGTGGCTCCATGAAGAGAGTAAACCTTGACACCTGTTTTGGCATCCACTTCGTTGGCAACAGATGCTCCGGCCACATAATCACCTCTTACCCCGTGTTCAGGTGCGAAAAGCGCTGTGAGCTGTACATCTGGCGCCTCGTTGAGGATGTCGATGGTCGACTTTAGTGAATTGTCAACCCCGGTGGGATTAGTAATCAACCCCACTCGTTTTCCCCGAAGAGGTGCGAATTTCTTCTCTGCAAGAACTTCGATTCCGGGTTTTACAATCTGGTTAACCACTGCTACCGAGTCGACTTTATCGGCTGAGTCTGTGGAACGCTGCCCGCAGCTCGCCAATGATACGGTGATTAATGCTAATGAAAGCAGATTCATAAATTTTGTCATATTGTCAAGGCTTTAGTGAACATATTCTTATAACAACCGACAACGATTCATTCCCTAATGCCTTAGATTTATTAACATTGTGAATCTCAAATATCACTTTTTCTGTTTTTTCCCGAAGTTCGGATCGATTTTCAGGAGGTATGTCACACCGATTGTGGCGATACAACATACCATTGTCCATATGAAAAAGTTTTGATATCCGATCGTCTCCTGAATCCATCCGGCGGCCATCCCCGGAAGCATCATCCCGAGAGCCATAAAGCCGGTACAGATACTGTAATGCGCTGTACGGTGCTTGCCTTCCGAGAAGTAGATGAGATAAAGCATATAGGCGGTGAAGCCGAAGCCGTAACCAAACTGCTCGATGAACACGCATATGTTGACTGAGAGAAGTGATGGGGCTTTGGCGAAACTTAGATAGACAAACGTCAGACAGGTCAGAGACATGCTCCATGCCATCGGACGGAGCCACCGTTTCAACCCGCCCATGGCAGCTACTATACCACCAATAATGCCTCCCAAAGTCAAACCGATAATCCCAACTGTGCCATACACCAAACCCACCTCACTTGTGGAGAGTCCTAATCCACCGGTATTTTCGGGATCCAGTAGGAACGGATTTATGAGCTTAACCAACTGAGCTTCAGGCAACCGGTAAAGAAGCATAAAGATTATTGCTACCACCACCTGCTTTTTCTTGAAGAAAGCAACAAACACATTGATAAAATCTCGCCATATCTCCGATTTCTTCGCAGGCTCATCAGCCGGCTTCTCTACTGATGGCATTGCCCTGCAGTGATAAAGGGCAAACCCAAAAAATAGGGCAGAAAGTATTCCAAATACCATTGTCCATGCGAGCGGAATATTTCCGGAGGTGGTTTCGATATGTCCGGCTATGATAACGAGTACTCCTTGACCTATGACTGTGGCTACACGGTAAAATGTCGATCGGATTCCCACATAGAGCGATTGTTCATGCTCTGTGAGGGCGAGCATATAGTATCCATCAGCGGCTATGTCATGGGTGGCTGAAGTAAAGGCAACAAGCCAGAATATCGCTAAAGTAAGCTGGAAAAAGGGTGGTGACGGGATGGTGAAGGCTATACCTGAAAAGCCAATCGCCATAAAACACTGCATAAGGATGGTCCATCGGCGCTTGGTGCTGATTATATCCACAAATGGACTCCAAAACGGCTTAATGACCCATGGAAGATATAACCAACCGGTGTAAAGAGCTATGTTGGTGTTAGATATACCTAAGCGTTTATACATTATCACCGAGAGTGTCATCACCGCCACGTATGGTAGCCCTTGTGCAAAGTATAGGGTCGGTATCCACAACCAGGGATTGCGTTTTACGGCTGGTTTCGGCGTAATATTTTCAGTTTTCATTAGTATAATTTTGTAAGTGATGAATTCGGGTAGTAATGGGCAAGTATCTCGTTATAGCGATATCCTTTTTCTCCCATCATTGCAGCTCCAATTTGGCATAGCCCAACTCCGTGTCCCCATCCGGCTCCATGTAGAATGAATTCAGCAGGAACATCGTCAGAGCTAACATCCACTCGCTCAACGGTAAATGCCGAACTGTAGAGATGGGAATCGGACAGGACTCTTCGTATCATCAATTCTTTTCCGATGGTTATTCCACCCTTTGTCCCTTCAATGCGAAGCTCATAGATGCGTCCGGAGGTGCCTCTACTCAGGGGAACGAGGCTTTTGATGTCTCCAAGGTCAATATTTAGTCGAGTAGCCACTAACTGCTTGGCTTTTGCTTGACTTATGTTCTCTGTCCAACGGTAGAAATGAGTGGTCTCTCTATCGTAATTATTCAGGACTTGCGAAAGTACTTGCTGATTTGTAGTGTTACAGAACGCGTCAGGTTCCGATATAATCCAATCAGCAGCTGCTTCTTCCTTGGTAAGGTCGGGATAATTTAACTCATCCACTGCGTCACGACGTGGCTGCAGGTACGGGTGCTCAACTTTCTCCCAACAATTTTCAAACTTCTCAAACACGCCTCCACAGCACTTCGAGAAACGCGCATCGCATAGTTTGCCCTGATAAGTCAGCACCTGGCCCCTGGTATCGGCTACTGCACTTGCCGCCACGGAAGTAGCAACTCGTGTAATACCTTGATAGCGTTGGCAATGGTCATCGGCACACACATCAAAGTCCTTATGATCTTCGTGGTCCCAATAGCGGATGAGCACTCTGGACCGTTCGGAGATT
This sequence comes from Duncaniella sp., assembly GCA_023664955.1. Lineage (GTDB taxonomy): Bacteria > Bacteroidota > Bacteroidia > Bacteroidales > Muribaculaceae > Duncaniella. The sequence continues at coordinate 195,308 of JAMPEV010000001.1, read as the reverse complement.
TCAGAGCCCCCGGAGTTATCAGAGCCAACGGAGACTTTATTATTATTTTTTCTATTGTTTTTTTTACCTCGATTCTCCATCTGGGCGAGTACCCAACTTCTGGAAATTACCGAGTGTGCTCGCAACAACGGAAGTGAAGACGTGGCACTCATTTCGCTTGAGATTACGCTAACTAAGTAATCCTCTATGCCTATCACGTTTATCACGCATACTTTGCCGTCGATAGGCTTTAGAAGCAGAGAACCCCGGAATTTCTGGTTTTCCTTCCGTTCCCAGTGGAAATTAATGCCGATGGTAACACCTTGAATTTCAAAACTGTCACCCGTGAATGATGTCGGTGTAAATTCTAATTCGGTGAATGTCATTCCATTCCACTCCAATGTCAATGCTGACTCAGATATGTTGACTTCCTGCTCACCGGTCACCACGTCGATGGTGGAAGTTGAGTAGATGCCGGTGAGTGTGAAGTTGACTTTTGGGGCTGATAGGATGCCGACTTTTACCTGTGGTTCCTGCATTTATGATTTCTTTTTCTTAAAGGACTTTTTTACTTTACCCACTATCTTATGGAATTCATCTTTGCTGACGCACACCTCATCATACATACGCTTAACCATCGTACTATTAATATTGTCAAAATCTTCTTGGCGTGAAGTGATGATTGTGCCGAGCATCTCGACAGTGGCCGGGCTTACGAGAGCCTGTCCTTCGCCGGTGCCGTAGAATGAAGGGCGGTGCTTGGCTCTTGGGAAAATAATGGTGAAAAGTTCACTGTCGTTAAGGAACATCGCGATATTCATCATCGGTTCCGGATCAGCAGCGGGTAGTGAGTCGTAAATGATTTTGAACGCCTTATCTAACTTATATGGTCGGTGGGAGCATATTGTGAAAAATGGGAAAAGCGCATCATCCGGCGACCGGAAGATTATGCTGTTGTCAACCTCTCCAATCTTCTCCATTTCATCAGTGATGAATTCATAATCCCATATATGATAATGAGGAATAGCTTGGAAATGAAGATGGTCAGGTGCGGAAGCTCCACAGCGCGGCCCGTTATATATCACGCATAGATCTTCAAGTTCTTCTGTCAACATTACCATGTCAGATATGCGATTTTTAATGCGCTGGGGGAGATGACGGTGGTGCGAAAGTGTGAAATGGGTATAGTCAAGAGGATAAGGATTTACAAGGGCCCAATAGTCCTCCATGGGGAAGCTCAACTGGGTGGGTTGGCGGTTTTTCGCGCATAGGAAGCAGGGACGGTTTGCAATATCCTTTTTTCCGACTTTGGCTGAGAGGGACTTTCTGCGGTTATTAAGTAGACGGATTGAGATGTGATTGTTTTGCTTGTCGATTTTTATGATTTTCTCATTGTTCAACGCCTCATCCATGCTGATAAGATTGTTAAGCAGCATATCGTTGCGGTGATGTTCGAAGTACATCAGATCTTCATAGTTGTCGATCTTCCCTTCTATTATGGTTTCCTCGTCCTTTATGTATGTCTTGCGCGCTTCAATTTCTATAGTGCGTAGGCGGTCTTTATAAAGGTTATGTTCATTGATTTTAGTCAATGGGAGCGCATGGTCGGTGTTATCTTCCCAACGACGGCAGAGGTATAAAGGGTCGAATATACGACCGATGATGTATTTACGGCTGATTGCCAATCCCATAGCATAGTCCTCCCCATAGCTGACGTTAGGAAAGCTGATTTCGCGTGCGATGGGCGCATAGAAAGCTCTCGGGGCCCCGAAGCCGTTGATTCGCAATGCATTATTGCGACCATTATGGTCAGTCCATTCTTCATGGCTGATGAGTCCCGGGGGAATTACGTTTTTATTGAAATCGGTGAGGAGGTAGGATCCTATCACCATCGCGCATTTTTTCTTATAAAAGGTTTTGACTATGCGTGATATGACATCATTGCCATTATAAAGGTCATCACTGTCAAGCTGGATGGCAAATTGTCCGCAATGATGTGAGTTGAGAGCAAGGTTCCAACAACCGCCTATTCCCAGCCCCTCGTGACCTGTGATGCGAGTGTCTATGACTATGAGCCGGGAATCATTTGCGGCAATGCCGGTGAGAATTTCAGAAGTCCCGTCGGTACTTCCGTTATCGACCACTATGACATTGAATTCAAAGTCGGTCTTCTGTGACAACGCGCTTTCCACGGCATCAGCTATTGTGCGACAGCGGTTTTTAACAGGAATTATCACGGAGGCCTCCACAGGGAAGCTCTCTGTGTTGAATACCGTTTTATAATGGTAGGATTGGGGTATATACGCCTTTATCGCCTTAAGGTAGCCGGACGCCACTTCTTCCATCTCCTTTTGTGATTCACGATTTCGGGGATCGACATAGTTGAACTGGCTTTCCCCCTCCTTCGCCTTAACAGCTGTTGAGGTGTAGAGGAATTCGGGAATATGAACGATAGCCCCTTTGAGTGAAAGCTGAAGGCGAAGATGATACCAACCGGCCCATCTATAGTCATGATTTATAGAATCGCTAATATTTTGGAGATAGCTTGTTTTTACAAGTACGAATTTCCCGAAATCGAAATCATCCCGGATCGATCCGGGTTGATAGTCTATGAGTGGATGATTGGTTACTGTGCCATTTTCATCCGTTTCACGAAAGTCAGCATAAACAAGAGCGGCATTACTGTCGCGGATCACTTGCTCCATTCGCCTGCGCCCTTGATATGTGAAAATGATTTCATCAGTGCAAAGTGGCACGATAGTGTATTCGCCTAACGCATTCAGGGCGATTCTTTTCATTCGTTGTGATGATAGCAATGGGTATTTTTCCTTACTGAACATTATGTTAATTTTGGAAGACTGGCCTACAATTAGGTAAGCCAGTCCATGGTTGGGAATGAATTATGTTTTCTTATTATTGCCGTTTTGACGCTCTTTGTTCCGTCGTGATTCCTCATTTTCAGCGATTCCTGCAGTTTCGCGGGGGTCAACGTTGCGGCTTCGTGGTGAGGCGGCACGTGTGAGCGGCCGGGCTTCTTGCCCGATTATATTTTCGGGGTATATTTTTGTGCGATTGTTGGGATGGACTCCTTCGGGTGTGGTGAAAAAGTTGAGAATTTGCTTCATCAATGTGTCGCGGGCATCATCCGATTGGATGGTCTCGAATGGGAAGCCGAGCACGACTGTGCGGTGGGTTCCCGGGTCGTATGCTATTCCTGCTACCTTATCATTTTCTGAGTAACGTAGTATCGGGGCTCCACATGTCTCATCAATCGATTTGAATGATTCAGGTGATTCCACGGCATAGCATTCGGCATTCAGTTCCTGGTTGAAGGTAAAGTTGAAACCGGGCTTGAATTCGGTGTATTTTGATTTCACCTCCTTCACTTTTCCGGTAATAGCTGACTGGGCTTGTTGCCAGTCGATTCCGAGAACTTGATGGGCAAACCGCAGATCAGAAAGGGCTGCGTCTCCGCTGCTATAACTATTGTCAAAGAGGTCGGTGCCTACATAACTGCCTGACACGAAGAGTGCGCCTCCCGCATCGCAGAATTCCGTGAGTCGCTGTTTTAGGGCTGTGGTGAAGGGCTTGAACTTGGTTTCTGACGCTGTGCCCACGATTATCTCTTTCTGCTTGCCTAAGATTAGGTCAACAATCTTGGTGTCGGTATGGGTGTTGACAAATGCATCTACTCCGGTGGATATGAAAGAGAATCCGGCGGCTTTGAGCGAGCGGCCATGTACATATACGAAGTCAAACGTGTTGCCGGCGAATACCTCGGTTTCGTATGTGGCGTGACTTGCGCCATGACCGGGGGCATCGTTGTTAATCCATTTTTCTGTCGGTCGGAATTCTGTCTGATAACCGGTGAATTGTATGTCGCTTATATATGGTACACCGTGGTCGGATTCGTAATCGAACCCCACTTTTCCGTCAGCGTAAATCTCAGCCGGTCCGGAGATTCGGGTGAATCCATTGACTATGTTCACTTGCGGATTTTCATTTCCCATATTGCAGAGTGACAGTATCTCTGACGGGAAGCTGATGCCTCCGTCATTCCCTGCCACTATTTTATAACTGTAAATACTGTTGTCATTGATGGATATATTAATATTGGGGTCATCGACAACGGCATATTCCACAAATGGCCCATCGTCAATTCTCTCGTAGACAATGAAATATTTAGCGTTGGCGGTAGGTTCGAGTGGGTCATTTGCGGGTGTCCATGACAGACGATACCTATTTCCGCTGCCCGTAATCTGGAATTCCTTAACCGGAAGTGGTTGGACCACGTAGGGGATACCATCACGTTCGTGCAAGTATTTAAGTATCCCTTTGTATATTGCGCGGCTCACATTGAAGCGGAATGTCGGATCGAGTCCGTAGCGCATGTCGGCAAAGTTTTGGTGGCTAAGAAGTTCCAAAATCATTGCTGGTACCAGTGGCTCTTTTGCCTCGTGATACGGTTTGTCTCGAAGTTTGCGTTGACCCCAAGTTGGCTCATATAGGGTCTGTATGTCATTCACAATCTGGTTAGTAACTATTGTGGCATACTTAGTGGACTGTGCTCGGGAATCTCCGTTGCCAAGTGAGCCTCCTTTAGTGTAGACGATGGGGAGTGTGCCGACGGTTGAGTTAGGGTCGGAAGTTGTCCCGGCATCGGTATGGAAGGCGAGGGAAAGGTCAATTGGAATTCCGAGACCTTTCTGTCCGGGATTGGTGCTTGACCCTCCGGAGAGGTAATTTACCCACATACCTCGACCTTTGTAGTCATCCTCATAGTCATTTTTGCCATCGGTGACGCTATACACACTCTGAGGAATTCCTGCCCATTGCATCCAATAGCGGGCTCCCTCGGTGAAACGGGGATATTCGCTCACAGTCGGCTCGCCGCCAAGGGCTGAACGTAGCACGTTGCCCATGCCGCCACCGATTTTAACTGCGTCGGCAGTGACTATTTTCCCATCCTGGGAGGATAGGTTGGTAAGCTCAACCACAGGGGTGTTGCTCTTGCCGGAGGCAAATGGAAATGTTCCAAGGTATATCCAAGTTCCACCGCCGATGCTCTGATTCACTTCAAATTCCTGGCTTCCGCTTAAGGAGTTGACAGTATAGCGTGCGTCCTTCGCACTTTCGGGGGTGGATATATAGCTTACATACACGGCGTAGGAGCCGGCTTTGGGAAAGTCGGCAAACCATTGGGCTGTTGACACTTTCTTCGGGTTGGTGACGGTCTTTACTTCTCTCACGGTGCCCATTTTGAATGGGTTATCTCCGGTGGAAAGCTGCTCTTTGGCGTAGCCGAATCCTTTCACACCCTGGGTTTGTTGCCATTTGTGTGAACCGTCGGTTTCGCTGTATGTTGGTTGGGCAAATCCACCATCGAAGTCCACGATTATCTCTGTAGTGTTGAGGTCTCGTTCTCGGGGAGTTAGTACGTAAGCTCCGGCATTTTCAAGCATCGGAATGAGATAGGGTAACACGAATGCCTGTGGAAAGAGATCTTCGACAGTGCCCATGAGGCGGGCTCGTTGCCATGTCCATCGTTCCTCATTTTGGTCAAAGTATCTGCCATGGCTTTGCCAAAGCGCTATATTCTTACCGTCAAGACCTGAGGGCGCTTTGGGCGCGTCGACACGAGTCACAAACGGCTGACGTGCCACTTTTTTGACCGGTTTGATAACCTTTGTGGTACGAGCCTTCTTCGCTTTCGACTTGCGCGGAGCCGTCGCGGGAGCCGCTCCTGCTGCAAGCGCGCATATTATCATTATGATTGACAGTAATCTTCTCATTTTTAGTGCCTCCTGTCTTTGAATATCTAATAATCAGTCACCCTTCTCAATCCAATATACATATCGTTTCCTCAGAACCGCGGAGCGGTGGTGATTGTGGTTTCATTATTTTTGAATTTGTAGTTTAATTATTTTTTTGAATTGATCTAACCCATGATTTCATACAAAAGAATAACAATTTGTGCGATGAAAACGGACAGTATCGGACAATAAAATCCGGCAGTTTTCAGGAAGTTTCGCTAAACTATGGCTGAAATTAGAACTTTTTAGCACGGAAGGTTTTCACAATGTAAAGATATAAAAAAAATGAGAAAGCCAAACAAGAGCGACAATAAAACTTTTACACTCTCTTATTCTATTAGCTCCGAATAGAGTCTTTGGAATGTGGCATCGAGGTCGGAGGTCAAGCCGGGATGGGGGCGGGATGTTGCGATAGAGGCACTTCTCACAGCCGTTAGCCAGCGAAATCGTTCGTGCGTTTCGAATTGGGCCACCGGACTGCATCCTTTCCCTTCTGCTATGTCTGTGAAGGATTTAAGCTGACGGTTGAGGGTGTCGATGTCGGCATCCTTCCATAGGGCTGCGATGCGCCGGTTGTCGCAATTTAACTTTACACGGAGCCATCGACGACGCTTACACATCATCACCAACCCTACGTTGATAAACTCTTCGCGCTCAACGCGAGGTACATACCTCACTACGGCATATTCATATAAGTGATTCTCGGGCTGTGATTGCATGGTCGGTAAAGATTTTGGAATTTTCAAGACGGATTTTCAAAAATTGGCGATACACATCTCGTTGCTCCTGTGGAGATTCAAGCCACTCGTCGGGTATGGTATCAACAACAGCATCAATTAGCCGGGGCGTGATACGTTGGCGCATTATTTCATCAGCTTCCCGGAGCATCGAAGCATCGCGAAGGAGAGCATGGTCTTTGATATAGGGGAAGGGGGTGAGAGCTGTCTTCTCCCATCCTTCCCATGAATGGTGGAAATAGAGTGAGGCCCCATTGTCGATGAGCCACAACTCACGGTGCCAGAGAAGCATGTTGGTGTTACGAACCGTGCGGTCAACGTTCGTGAGGAAAGCATCGAGCCACACTATCATTGAAGCTTCCAATGGCGTGGCATGATTTACGGCGACATCCCATGTCATTGCTCCGGTGAGAAAATGCAACCCAATGTTCAATCCCCGGCTCCCTTTAAGCAGATCCTGAATTTCTTCGTCGCCCTCGGTGCGACCGAACTCCTCGCCAAGGTCAAGGAACACGAGTTCCGGTACACGAAGACCCGCCGCCCTCGCTATCTCACCGCCCACCAGCTCGGCAATAAGAGCCTTGGTCCCATGGCCGGCACCACGAAACTTAACCACATATTTGAAATCGTCGTCGGCCTCCGCAAGGGCAGGAAGCGAACCGCCCTCACGAAGCGGAGTTATGTATCGTGTCACTTCGGCACGTCGAAGTTCAGGTAGTTTCATATAAAACGTTTTAGAATAATAACCAAGTCAATCGGGAAGAAGTTCTCCCGCCTGACATTCATTATCTAATGCAAAAGTACTAAAAATCCAGTGTCCATTATCAATTATCAATAGATGAAAGGTTAATTCTTGACAATTCCATAACTTTTTTGGGGGGATATGTGTTTGTAAGGTAAGAAACTACTAAATAACTGTGATGCAACATATAAACCTGCTTATATAAAACTCAACATAGGTTGAATTATGCGGCACACGTAAAACTATTTATTTAAAGAACGCACAAATGAAATTGGATATGAAACGTTCATTGATTATGATTCTTGTGGTCACGTTAAGCGCCCTTGGGATGACGGCGGTGGCTCAGAATAATTTCGACAGACTGATTAAAAGCTATAACTCCCAGTTGACTTCCCATCAGTATTTACCGGCAGCAAGGTCGGCCGTTGACGCTTCAGCTCTGTGCGCCGATGCAAAGAACTATGATGGCGCTTTCCGTTTGCTCACCACCACGGCGCAGTATCTCGCTCAGCATAACATCACTCCTGACTCCTTGCCCGCTGTTTACTTCACTTTGGAGAAGGGTAAGTATAATCTATACATGCGCCTAAAAAACAATTCCAGTGCGTCGAATGCAATACAAAAGATGGCCTCCTATGCTAAGAAAGCCAATAATAAGGATATTACCCGTGAAATGCTACTCAGCGAAGCCACATATTATTATGCCCTCGGACAGTCTGCAAAAGGTGATAATTGCATAGGTCGATTGGTCAAAGAAACCGGAGCTGGCAGTGACGTTGAAACTGTGAAGAAGGAGTTTCTTGGACTCATCAATAGAGGTGTTGCGGCCGACGATGCTGCTCTCGTGAGCCATGTCTACAAAAGTTATATGGCTTGGACTGACTCAATCGCTGAAATGAATGCTGAATCGGACCTCGCAAAAGCGAAGAAGGAACTTTCCATCGCTCAGTCTGCAATTGCCGATAAGGATCATACTATCAATGTGAAAAACGGCGTTATCGGCACTTTAGTTGCCATAATCGTAATCTTGGCTGTTGCATTGGTTGTGGGTGTGGTTATATATATGCGCTCCCTCGCACGTAACCGCAAACTCAAACAGGAGATCATCTCGGCCAACGAACAGAGCGAAGCAAAGAGCAAAATGCTCCATAATATGTCAAATGTCATTGAACCTGCATTGAACAGTATCGAAAGCGATGCTCCGGAAATGGAAAATCTTCGCACTTATATCAAGAGGCTTGGTGAATATTCTGATGCTGACCTCGCTGATGCCCGGGTAGATGAATCTGCTCTCGAAGATGTTGACCTCGAGAAATTCTGCGGTAAGGTGATTGATGAGATTCGCCTGTTGCTGAAACCCGGTGTAATCGTCACAATGTCAGGTTGCAAGGGTGTGGCACATATTGCTCCCAATGAGGTGGAAACAATCCTCAAGGACTTGCTGAAAAATGCGGCGGCTAACACGCCGGCCAACGGAAAAATTGTGGTGACTTATAAAAAACGAGGTGCCAAGAGCCACCAGTTTGTGGTCACTGACAACGGACCGGCCGTCACTTCAGAAAAGCGGGAGACGATCTTCAACCCCTTTGATTTGTCACACCAACTTTCCGAAGGCGACATCCTCCTTCTCCCCGTCTGTGCAGTCCGTGCAAAGAACATAAACGGAAGCCTTGCCCTCGACCCTGACGTGACAAAAGGTGCGTCATATGTCCTGACCGTGCATAGTTAACGATTATAGTCATAGAATGTTGCCATTGTATAATGAAGGACAATGCACCAAGTCGTCAACTTGGTGCATTGTTGTCTTGGCAGGTTGTTAACATTTTGGGAGAGTTATCAACATTTTAACACGTTTTGATAGTTAATAGTGTGATTATTTGGCGATTTTTTGGTTACTTTGCATCGTTATAGTGAACGTAGAATGTTTTTTGAGGTTCACGTAAAAACCAATATATGGGTAAAATAATCGCTATCGCAAATCAGAAAGGTGGAGTAGGAAAAACCACCACAACAATCAATCTCGCAGCATCACTTGCAGCGGAGGGGAAAAAGACATTGATTATAGATGCTGATCCCCAGGCCAACGCCACCTCAGGCTATGGAATCGACCCCAAGTCGATGCGCTCTTCTATATATGAGTGCCTTGTGGACGAGTATCCTATGGATGGCTCACAAGTGGCCACCTGCTGTGAGGGGCTCGACCTTGTAGGGTCTCGCATAGACCTTGCTGGCGCTGAGATTGAACTTATTAATAAACCTTCACGAGAGAATGTACTCAAAAAAGCCGTGTCACCGGTGGCTGATAAGTATGACTACATACTTATCGACTGCTCACCTTCGCTTGGCCTTATCACTGTCAACGCTCTAACTGCTGCCAATTCTGTGATTATACCGGTCCAGGCTGAGTATTTCGCCCTGGAGGGTATAACAAAGTTGCTTAACACTATCCGTATTATCAAGTCAAAACTGAATCCGAAGCTCGAAATCGAGGGCTTCCTTTTGACAATGTACGACGCGCGCCTCCGTCTGGCCAATCAGATATATGAAGAGCTGAAGGGCCATTTCGGTTCGATGGTGTTTGACACAGTTATACCACGTAACATCCGTCTGAGCGAGGCTCCAAGCCATGGGCTTCCGGCTATTCTGTATGACCCCCTGTCAAGAGGCGCTACATCACATATAGCTCTTGCCAAGGAACTTATATCGAAAAACAGCATATAACGCTTATTATCGTACACACTATAAGTCAGAATTATATTACCATATAAATTACAAAAGCTATGTCAGGACCAAAACGCCCCGCTCTTGGAAGAGGATTAGACTCATTAATAGCCATGGATGACACCCCCGCACAGGGAACTTCCGCTATTAATGATATCGACATAGACCGTATCACGCCTAATCCGGAGCAACCTCGTTCCATCTTTGACGAGGAAGCTTTGGAGGAACTCTCACGTTCAATCCGTGAACTTGGTATAATACAGCCCTTGTCGCTCAGAGAGATAGGGGATAACTCATATCAGATTATCGCCGGCGAACGCCGTTATCGTGCCGCTATAATGGCCGGACTCACCAAAGTCCCGGCTTACATTCGTACTGCAAATGATTCTGAGCTCACCGAGATGGCTCTTATCGAGAATATCCAGCGTGAGGACTTGAACGCCATTGAAATTGCCCTGACATTCAAGAAGCTTATCGACCAATATAAGCTCACACAGGAGCGTCTGAGCGAACGCATCGGGAAAAAACGCGCCACTGTTGCCAATTTCCTTCGTCTTCTCCGCTTGCCCGCCGACGTGCAGCTCGGATTGAAGTTCAAGCAGATTGACATGGGACATGCTCGTGCTCTCCTAAGTATCGAGGATCCTATTTTGCAGTCGAAACTTTTTGAACAGATTGTGAAACAGGGTCTGTCGGTGCGTCGTGTCGAGGAGCTTGCTAAAAAGTACCAACAGGCTTCTCTCGATGGAAAAAATCCTGACGAGAAAGTTGACAAAAGGTTTTCTAACAATGATTATGATATTTTAAAGAATCACCTTTCACAGCGGTTTAACACCCCTGTAAAGCTCACTTGCAATTCATCAGGAAAGGGAACAATTTCATTTTCTTTCAAAGATGATGCGGAACTTGAGAGATTAATTGCTATCTTTGACACTGCAAAACAGTGACAAGCGCAAGGACAGCCATAAGGTAAGTGTTGTAAATTGCCGTTTGATGCTGATTATCAGTATAATGAATTAAAATGTATTTCGCTTCGGGAAAAGTGCCCTCACATAAATATCGTATACTAATGGTGCTGGTCGGCGTGATAATCTACACGTTGGTCAGCCCTGTTAACATTTTTTCTCAAAAACCTAATAAACCGGTTAGACCGACGCGCCGTCCTACTACTCCTTTGGTCGAAGTCCCCGATTCAATAGTGGTAGGTGCACCAGTGAAGACCCCGGCTATGGTGGTAGTAGATAGTCTGTCGGCGGTAGGAGATTCGGTGTCTATAATTCCGGTAGACTCGCTTGCTATTGTCAATGCTCCCAATATGCCACAACCGAAACAGCCTTCAAAGTTGACGCCCCAAGAACCTGTGGAGGCTAAATTCACATTCGTCCCCAACCCCACTAAGGCTGTGTGGATGTCTGCTCTTTTCCCGGGATTGGGACAATTGTATAATCGGCGATACTGGAAACTGCCGATAGTCGTGGGTGCATATATGGGGCTTGGGTATGCAACTTCATGGAATAACACCATGCTAAAGGATTACACCACAGCCTATGCCGACATTATGGACAATGACCCGAATACGAAAAGCTATATGGACTTCTTTGCTCCGACGGTCAAGGAAGAAAATTTAGATAAAACGTGGCTTACTAATCTGCTGCGTACACGCAAAAATTATTACCGACGCAACCGCGACTTATGTATAATCTGCATGGTTGGGGTGTACCTGCTTTCGATGGTGGATGCCTACGTGGATGCGTCGTTATCGCATTTCGACATATCCCCCGAATTATCAATGGATGTCGCGGCCACATTGATGAACAACGACTTGCGATCCAATTCCCCTGCCATAGGACTTTATTGGGCATTGAACTTCTGATAACCTTACCTCTTCATATCATAAACGGCAATGAAAAAATTAATTATAACGACTCTTCTCGGCTTCGGAATGGCTTTCACAGCCTCCGCACTTTCCTCTATTTTGGAGATAAAACATTCTATCACTGATGATAATGTCATAGCACCGGAAAGTTTTGAAACCCAAACTCGTCTGCTCGAAGAAAATTTCTATTTGAAGAATTTTGTAGTACCCGGCATGGATATGGGTACTAACATGACAGCAACTCCGGCGGAGTACGAAAGCCGTCTCACTAAGCTACCCACTGAAATCGAGCTTCCCTACAATTCCATAGTGGGAAAATTCATTGACATGTACTTGACGAAGAGGCGTTCGCTGGTGGCCGACATGCTCGCTCTACATAACTATTACGGGCGAATTTTCGTTGAGGAATTACTAAAGGAAGGAATGCCCACCGAGTTACAATATCTCCCAGTGATAGAGTCAGCTATCAATCCAAATGCTGTTTCAAGAGCCGGAGCTGCGGGTCTTTGGCAGTTTATGGCACCTACTGCTCAAGGTCTCGGGATGGAGGTAAACTCACTTGTGGATGAACGCCGTGATCCGCGCCTTTCGTCTCGAAATGCTGCAAGATATCTTAAGCAGCTTTACGGTATATACAATGATTGGTCGCTCGCCATTGCGGCCTACAATTGTGGCCCCGGCAATGTAAACAAGGCGTTACGAAGAGCCGGCGGAGAGGGTAAGAAGGACTTTTGGGAAATATACAACTATCTCCCACAGGAAACTCGCGGATATGTCCCCGCCTTCATTGCCGCCAATTATGTGATGAATTACTATAAACAGCATGGAATCACACCGACAGTTGTGAAACGCCAACTCACCACGGATACTATTCAGGTTGATAAATATATTCATTTCAACCAGATAGCGGCTGTGCTGAATATCCCGGTTGAAGAAATCAGAATGCTGAATCCGCAGTTTCGTAAAGATATAATCCCCGGCGACTATCGTCCTTACACTCTCACACTACCCACTCAGCAGTGTCTGAGCTATGTGATGAGCGAGAAGAGAATAGCGGATTATGATGCCCATCTTTATGCTCGCCGCACCAGTGCCGAACCAGGCGAAGCACTCACTCAAGAGATTCCCAACGATAACGGTGTCGCTAATATGGCAAATGCGAGCCAACAGTCCATGAATGCGACGGCCAACAATGAAATAGCCCAGACTCAGACAAGCCGTGTCGTAAAAAAGACCCACGTGGTGACTCGTGGCGAGAGTATTAGAGATATTGCTCGACAGTATGGCGTGTCGGCAACTGATATTAAGCGTTGGAACAAGCTTCGTCGCGGTAAAGTCAAAGAGGGTGACAATCTTATTATAGAGGTGGTTGAACATATTACTCCTGAACAGGTTAAGGTTGTTACCGCTCAGGAAGTTGCTCAGACTATGCCCCGTCAAGAAGTAGAGTCAGAGCCTGCATCAGATAACAATGTCGCTTCTCAGAATGTAGTTGAAAATAATAAACCTGCAGCTCCGGTTAAGCAAGCATCTCCAACCCAGAAGAAGGCTACTGTGAAGAACACAACCGTGAAAAATACTCCGGCTAAGACAGCCAATACTGGCCCAACCACTTATCGAGTTAAGAAAGGTGACACCCTTGAAAAGATTGCCCGCCGTAATGGTACGACTGTTGCAGCTATCCAGGCGGCAAATGGAATGGGTAGCAATACTCGTATAAATATCGGTGACAAACTCAAAATCCCCGCAAAAACCGCTAAAAGCAGCAGAAGAAGATAAGTAGTAGGTAAGTAGGAAACTTCTCCGAAAGTGACGAATAATCAATTGCGGGATGCTGAATTTCAGCATCCCGCAATTGATTATTCGTAAATGAAAAATTTGAGAAATCAAGAAATCAAGAAATCAAGGTGCCAAAGATTCTTGACCCCACATTCTCGGCTATCAGCTCTTAATTCTCAATTCTCAACTCCCAATTCTCAATTGATTTTAGGTAATTCCATCCCCTTAAGTACAGCCTCTTTATTGATAGGGAGGAGGTGATGATGTCGCTCCGGGAGGGTTTTCTTCAAGCCATTCATCACAGCCTCAATAGGCACGAGGGGACGCACTTTAAGTAACGCGCCTAACAGTACCATATTGTACGACTTGCTTGAAGAAAGCTCAAACACCGTTTCCATCGCGTCTACCGGATATATGTTTATGTCGGTGCGTGTGGGTGCATGATGGATGCTGTACGGATCGTAAATCAACGTACCACCGGGCTTTACCTTATTTTCGAACTTATCGAGACTCTGCTGATTGAGGATGACGGCTGTATCGTAGGAGTTTAACACAGGGCTGCTAATCGGCTCATCTGAGAGGATTACGGTCACATTTGCCGTGCCGCCCCGCTGTTCGGGCCCGTAGGCGGGCATCCATGTGACTTCCAACCCATCCATCAGTCCGGCATAGGCGAGGATTTTACCCATTGAAAGCACTCCCTGTCCGCCAAATCCTGCTATGATTATTTCTTCCTTCATTTTCTTTTCAGTTTAATAGATCTGGATAAGATTACTTATCGGAAGTGGTATCCTTGAGGTCCCCTAATGGATATTTTTCAAACATGTGTTCGGCCATCCAGTCGTTAGCCTTCTCTGGTGACATTTTCCAACCTGAATTACATGTAGATACAACTTCAACTATCGAGGTTCCCAGTCCCTTCATGGAATTTTCAAAAGCCTTACGGATAGCTTTCTTTGCCTTTCGCACGGATGCCGCTGTGTGGACACTCTGGCGAGTCACATAGCATGTGCCGTCAAGATGGATTAAGAGGTCCGTTATGCGCAGTGGATATCCATTGAGATCGACTCGTCGGCCGTAAGGTGTGGTGGAGGTCACCATCCCTTCAAGAGTGGTGGGCGCCATCTGACCGCCTGTCATGCCATATATACCGTTGTTAATAAATATGATTGCGATATTTTCACCACGATTGGAGGCATGGATGGTCTCGGCAGTCCCGATGGCGGCAAGGTCGCCGTCCCCCTGGTATGAAAACACCAATCGAGACGGGTTGAGACGTTTTACCGCCGTGGCTATAGCTGGCGCACGACCATGGGCGGCTTCAATCCAGTCGATATCGACATAATTATATGCCATAACGGCGCATCCCACGGGAGCAATGCCGATGGCTATGTTCTCGGCACCCATTTCCTCGATGACTTCAGCCACGAGTTTGTGTACCACGCCATGGGAACATCCCGGGCAGTAGTGCATCGTGTTATCGTTGAGCAAACGGGGCTTTGTTTCAACGACGGTACCTTTCTTTATGATTTCTTCTTTATTCATTGATCAAGTTTTTGAGAGCGACAAGGACCTCGTCGGGATCCATCACTATACCGCCCATGCGTCCGAAATGTTTCACCGGTTTGAATTCCGTGAGGCTCAGGCGAACATCTTCTATCATCTGGCCGGCATTAAGTTCCACCACTAAAATCTTCTTCACTTGGCGGCTTAAACGGTCTATTTCCTTATAGGGGAATGGCCAGAGGGTGATAGGACGAAGTAGACCGACTTTTATCCCTTCCTGACGGGCTTCTTCGATGGCTTTTTGGCAGATACGTGCCACAGAACCAAATGCAACAATAAGGTATTCACAATCCTCCGTGGCATATTCATCGTAGCGAACCTCGTTTTCTGTTATCAGGGAGTAGGTGGCTTGCAGACGAATGTTATTTTTTTCCATGGCAACGGGGTCGAGCTCGAGGGTCGTCATGATGTTGGGCTTGCGAGTGGCAGGTTTGCCGGTTACGGCCCATGGACATTGAAGAGCTATTTCCTCATCCGTGCGACGCGGACGTTGGGGCGGTAAAACCACCTTTTCCATCATCTGTCCGACGATACCGTCGGCTAGCATCATCACCGGATTCCGGTATTTAAATGCGAGGTCAAATCCAAGACCTACGAAATCTGCCATTTCCTGGACTGAAGCGGGTGCGAGGACTATTAAATGGTAGTCACCATGTCCACCCCCTTTGGTAGCTTGGAAATAATCGGCCTGGGATGGCTGAATCGTGCCGAGCCCGGGCCCTCCGCGCATACAGTTGACAATGAGTGCAGGAAGTTCTCCTGCGGCTATATATGAGATACCTTCTTGCTTAAGGCTAACGCCGGGGCTTGATGAAGATGTCATGCAGGCTTTACCGGTGGCGGCGCCGCCATAAACCATGTTGATTGCGGCTACCTCGCTCTCGGCTTGAAGCACTACCATCCCGGTTGTTTCCCAAGGCATAAGCTCCTCGAGTGTCTCCAGGATTTCGCTTTGTGGCGTGATAGGGTAGCCGAAATAGCCGTCAACGCCATATCTCACGGCCGCATGGGCTATCGCTTCATTGCCTTTCATTAGTTTAACTTCTTCTTCCATATATGTTTTTGAGTGAGGTGTGAGAGTTGTTAAGATTATTTTTCAACCAGTCGGTATACAGTAATGCACCCATCAGGGCAAACGGTGGCGCAAGCTGCGCAACCTATGCATTTATCGGGATTATCATCGGTGACGAAGTGATAACCGCGGTCATTTACTTCTTTTGGCTGTAGAACGAGGACATCGCAAGGACAGGCGACAACGCATAGGTCGCACCCCTTACATCTTTCCTGATTTATTTCTACAGCTCCAATAACTTTTGCCATATTCTTATGAGTTGGCTGTGAGCCGATGATTGAGGAGGGATATTTTGGATAGCTCACAAGGTTGTATATACTTTTTCAACACAAATTTATTAAAATTTCTTATTATCCAATATGATTTAATGAAACTTTAACCATTGGCACATTTCCACTAAAGGTGAGCAATTTAGACAAATGTGCTAATATTTAATCCGTTATGGCGATAAATTGTCCTATAATGTCTTGTCAAATGTGAATATATCTTTATTGAGATTGGAGTTGGAGACATGGAGGTTAACCCCAAGGATATTCTCACGGCCCCATATCTCGCTTATGTCGAACGATGCGTAATAGCGTCGGTCGTGGTAGTCGGTTGGTTCTTTCATTATGTGGACAAGGTAGAGGTCAGGATAGTCGTTGGAGAGGGTTGACTTGTCGGCGACAATGCAAAATACTCGAGGCTCGCTGTCGTAGGTCAGCGATACGTTGAAATTAAGGTATTTGCCGGTGCGCCACACGGCGTAGAGGTATACTTTGTCACGCCCCCAGTCAGGATAGTCTAAAATACTTTCGATTTTGGTGGCTGACTGGTTGACGGTGGCCGCACTCAACAGTGTCATCGCCCCTGACTCATAGGGTTTTTTGCTTACCGGGGTATACCGAATGAACATTCGTTTTCCGGTAGGGTCATCTTCAGGATTATAGTTCAGAGGCGCTTGGGCGATAAGCGTTGCTTCCGGAAGGTCATTTACTTGGCGTATTGTAAATTGAGCTCGACCGTTGATGTTGCCTTGGAATGTGGCAATATCAGCGTAGGTCATATCCACCGGCCCATCATGCCCTTTGTCGGAAAGACATGAGGTGAGTGCGGAAAGTGATAAGATGAAGGTGAATATGTGTATGAATGTTCGTGTCATGTGATAATTCGTCCGTCTGACATGTGGATTATGCGGTCGGAGGTGAGGGCCAGTGATTCATCGTGGGTCACAATGATAAATGTTTTGCCGGTTGACTCACGCAATTCGAAAAATAGGGCGTAGAGCTCCTCTCGGTTGTGAGAATCAAGGCTTCCCGACGGTTCGTCGGCGAGAATAACCTTAGGGTCGTTGATAAGAGCGCGGGCGGCTGCGGCTCGTTGGCGTTCGCCACCTGAAAGCTGGTTGGGACGATGGTCAAGGCGGTTGCCAAGCCCAAAGCGGGTTAGGAGTTCGGCTGCTCGTGTTAGTGCCGGTTTGCGGTTCTCACCGGCAATCATCGCCGGCATGGCGACATTTTCTGTGATGGTAAATTCCGGCAGAAGTTGATGGAACTGGAACACGAAGCCTATGTTGGAATTACGGAAGCGGGCGAGAGGGGAGCTTTTCATTTTCACGATGTCTACCCCGTCATATAGCACGCTCCCTGAGTCAGGGGCTTCAAGTGAGCCGATAATCTGCAACAAAGTAGTCTTACCGGCGCCGCTTGGCCCGACAATCGAGAGAAACTCGCCATCGTTGATGGTGAGACTCACATTGTCGAGTACGCGGAGCCGGTCGTAACTCTTTGTGATATTCTTTACCTCAATCATGATGCGGGTAAAAGATGGATCTTAGATAGAAAGACGGCGAAGCGTGTTGAGCAGTTCGCGGTTGATGGGCTTGTCGTTCTTGATTGCCTTGGAGAACGGTACGTAGCAAATCTCATCGTTTCGGATGCCGATCATTACGTTGCGCTGGTCCTCAATGAGTGCGTCAATCGCTGCTGCACCCATGCGTGATGCGATGATACGGTCGTAAGCCGTCGGGGATCCGCCGCGCTGTAGGTGACCAAGAATTGACACGCGCACGTCGTAACCGGGATACTCGTTTTTAACACGCTCGGCAAGACCCATGGCGCCTCCGGTGACGGGGCTTTCGGCCACAAGGACGATTGAAGAGTTCTTGCTCTTTCGGAAGCCGTTTTGGATTAGTTCGGCAAGCTGGTCCACCTCTGTGGAGATTTCCGGGATAATTGCGGCCTCGGCGCCCGAAGCGATAGCCCCATTGAGCGCAAGGAAGCCGGCATCTCGGCCCATTACTTCAATGAAGAACAGCCGTTCATGGCTGGTGGCGGTGTCGCGGATTTTGTCCACACATTCCATGATTGTGTTGAGGGCTGTATCGTAGCCTATGGTGGAGTCCGTGCCGTAAAGGTCGTTGTCGATAGTTCCGGGCAGACCGATGATGGGGAGGTTAAACTCATTTGCGAAGATACGGGCGCCGGTTAGTGAGCCGTCGCCGCCAATCACCACCAGAGCGTCGATTTCGTGACGCTTGAGATTATCGTAGGCCAGCTGACGACCCTCGGGGGTGGTGAACTCCTTGCAACGCGCGGTTTTGAGAATGGTGCCACCGGCCTGAATGATGTTTGACACATTCTGGGTTTTAAACTCGACGATTTCGTCGGTTATAAGACCTCGATAGCCGCGATATATTCCTTTGACACGCAGACCGCCGTAAATGGCTGATCTCGTGACCGCGCGGATGGCGGCGTTCATACCGGGTGCGTCACCTCCTGAGGTGAGGATACCCACGCATTTGATTTGTGACATATCTTTAAATATTTGTTCAGTTACAAAGGTAATAAAATTTACTTAGTGACGTTAAAAAAATAACATGGAAAAGTTTACCAAGTTATTTTTAGACACACTCATAGGCAAAAAATAGCCGAATTAATTTCTTACTGATTTTTTCCCCCGACAGATTGAGCGCACGCTATTTGTTGTCGGGGAGGATTGTTGCTGAGATTATCCTGATGTCCTCAAGGGGACGGTCGTTGCCGTCGGTTTCGGCCTTTTGGATTTTGTCTACAACGTCCATTCCTGAAAGTACGCGGCCAAACACTGTGTATGTGCCGTCGAGATGGGGCGTGCCGCCTTCGTTCATATACACTTGCCGCATTTCGGGAGTGTAGATTACCGAGTCACCGGAGGTGAGCTTTTCAGTTTCGTTGATGAGTTGCTCTTGAAGGGCCTGGAGTCCGGCCTGGTCTCGGTTGCGGCGAAGGCTCATGATTGAGTCGCGATTTTGCTTTGTCAATGAGTCAAACACTTCCTGCTTGTGGCGCATAATGGCTTGATGCTCCATATTATCAAGCTGTCCTTCTGAGAATTTCTTTCCGGTGACGATATAGAATTGTGATGCTGATGATTTTCTCTCGGGATTCACATTGTCACCTTGGCGCGCGGCTGCGAGTGCTCCGCGGTGGTGATAGTGGGTGGGGAAGAGGAATTCAGCTTCGATTTCATAGGGCATATCGCCGTCACCCAAAAGTTTGCCTTTGGGTGCGTTCTTGGAGTTGGGGTCGCCGGTCTGAACCATGAAATCATTGATCACGCGGTGGAAAAGCACACCGTCGTAGTGGCCTTCTTCCACGAGTTTCACGAAGTTGTCACGATGGCGGGGTGTGTCGCCGTAGAGCAGGATGGTGATGTCGCCAAGTGTGGTTTTGAGGAGCACTTTGACGTCGCCGGGTTGTGGTGTATAGTTGTCCATATTTTTATTGGTGTCTTGCGCCCTAAGGCCGAGCAGTACGGTCAGCGCAACGATTACGGTGGTGAAATATTTCAGTTTCATATGGTTAAACGCGTGTTTGTTGTTGAAAATAGAACTTATGATTATAGTTATAACCTATTTGGAGATAGCAAAGTTACTATTTTTCATTAAAAGAATGGTTTTAAGGTTATATAAAATGTAAAAACAAGATGAAAAATGCTTACTTTTGCATATAAAAATCAGAATAATAATCGACTTCAATTTTAAGAAGCCCTCCTAATAAACATAATTCTGCTCACTTACTTAAAAATGCGAATCGGATTTGACGCTAAGAAGATAATGTCTAATCTCACGGGGATAGGAAGTTATAGCCGCGGGATTGTGAACCTCCTGACTGATGAGGGTGAAAATGAATGTGTGCTTTTCGCACCCAAACCGGGAGAGGAGCGATGCCTTGCCGGCTTGCATCCGAGCGAGGACATTGAATATGTGTATTGCAAAAGTGGCTCAGGGATAGTCCGAAACTATTGGCGCAATTTCTCAATGGTTGATGACATTCGCAAGTCAGAAGTTGAAATTTTCCATGGACTTAGTAATGAATTGCCTTTTGGAATACAACGGGCTGGCTGCAAGACGGTTGTGACCATTCACGACTTGATTTTCCTGCGATTTCCCAAAACTTACGACTGGCTTTCAAGGAAAATCCTTGAGGCGAAGACTCGCTATGCCTGCCGGGTTGCCGATAGGATTATCGCGGTAAGCGAGCAGACTAAGCGTGACATTGTGGAATTTTACGGCATTTCGCCTGAAAAGATAGATGTGCTGTACCAAGGATGCCATGACCTGTTTAAGCAGAAGGTGTCAGCAAAGGAAATCGCTGAGGTAAAGGGTATTTATGGGTTGCCCGAGCGGTATATGCTCGCTGTTGGCACGATTGAGGACCGAAAAAATCACACCACAGTGATTGACGCCCTCGCAAAACTGGAGGATGACGTGCCTCTTGTGATTGTCAGCAAGAAGACGTCATTGCAGCGTAAACTCGAGGAGCAGATAATGCGTCTCGGGCTTCAGAACCGCGTGAAAATTGTAAACAGTGTGCCGTTGAAGCATCTTCCGGCTCTATACCAAGGATGCGAGTTCGCTATCTATCTTTCGTATTTTGAGGGATTTGGCATACCGGTGCTTGAAGGTATCACAAGCGGGGTTCCGGTGATAGCAGCAACCGGTTCATGCCTGGAGGAAGCGGGTGGAAAGGGTGCGATTTATTGTGCTCCGTTCGACTCCGACGAGGTTGCATCTGCTATGCACAAGCTCCTGGATTCCGAGTCCATGCGTAACGAGCTTATTGAGGAGGGGAAGCGACACATCCTAAACTTCACTGACGAAGCCCTTAGAACCAAGCTTCTACAATTCTACCGGAAGCTGGCAGATTGATATAGATTGATGAGGCTAATCCTTTGACCCGTAGGGACGCACCATGGTGCGTCATCCCCGATCGGGGTCGCCGAATCCACTAAATTTACTTTAAAGCACCATAGACCATTGCCGCTTTTCTGGAGGGCAATTATCGAAAATACGTTCAGTAATACGTTTTCCAGCTTAGATACCCGGCTTAGGCATCAGTCGCTTATAGATGCGGCGGAAATTGTCATCAAATGCAGCGAGTTGCTCGGCACGCGACTCGTAGTCAGGTCCCCAGATACTTTGAATCAAGTCCGGAAGATACCTGTGTTCACGGTCCTTTTCGATGGCCGATGATATAAGCTTACTGATGGCAGAGGCATGGCGTTCTCCGTCAATGGCATAAAGATAACGTGCCGCTGAAACCACAAACTGTCCTGTACCGTCAACAAGAATCATGTTGTCGACGAGTTCATCGAGTATGTCGTCGCATGCCCCAATGTGATTAGCTATATATTCGTAGGTCAGGAGACCGTCGGGATCCTGTGAAAGTTGTTTCTTTAATTCTTGTTCCATGGTCGATATGAACGTGGTCGGTTTTTTTACGCTGCAAATTTAATAACAAAGCCGCAATATTCCAAATCCACTTCATCCCACCCATTCATAACTCACCCCGACATGAATCAACCGGCCGCACCTCGCCCCCGCCAATCATCATCGAAATCACCATCCCTGATGTAGGGACGCACCATGGTGCGTCCTCCCAAATCGAGGTCGCCGAATCAGCCACATCATCCCAATTCCGACGAATATAGCGGTACGCCGTGCTCCGCACCTAAAAATAGTCCGTATACCATATAAAAAACCGGATTATAACTCGCACGGCAAGCGCACATTGAAATATTGTAACAATCGCCTAAGTGACCTAACTCCCAATTAGGATTACAGCGGCGAGAGTTTAGCCGGGAGTGATGTCGGCTTTGGCGATGAATGTATGGGTCATTATGGGTAAACATTTCGCCTTATCGGCGAAATTTAGTGGTAAATTGTGATAGATTGTGGAAATTTTGACTAAATTTGTAACATCATTCCACGCGAGAAGTTAAGCAATTCCAAATTATAATGGAAAGAATCGTTAATTTATCACAACTCAATTCACTCTCGAAGGTCACCTCAGAGTTCTCAGCACTCAGCGATGACTATATATTCACTCGAATCACGGAGTCCAATAAGATTCCATTGCTCACCTCCCATCCTGTAAGAATCGACGGGATGGCATGGATGCTGTGTGTGAGCGGAAAGATTGATATCGAGGTAAACTTATCGCCATATTCAATGTCGGCCAACACAGTGTCGGTCATTATGCCGGGCTCTATTGTCGAGATTAAAGGGGTGGATTGGAAAAAGATGGACTGCTATATCCTATTCGTGTCCCCTGAATTCATGCGCGACATCAACTATGACTTGAATGTGTTTGCCTCGGTACCGGTAAACGGAGGCCAAAAGGAAAAGAAGATGATGCAGATCAGCGATGAAGAAATGAGATTGCTTAAAAACTATTACGAAATACTGCATCAAAACTCATCATATAATCCTGACAAACTTTACGCCAAGTCAATAGCCCGGTGTATAATCGCCGCTCTGACCTATCAGATGGTGCAGATGCTGATGACACGCACCAAGAGCGATGAACCGGACTATCGCCGGTCGCGCCGTTCCGGCTATGTCAGCGAGTTCATGAAACTTGTGAGGAGCAACTACAAGCGAGAGAGGATGGTGTCTTTTTACGCAGAGAAGCTATTCATATCGCCGAAATACCTCTCGCTGATTATCAAAGAGACCGTAGGACGCTCGGCCGCGGAAGTAATCGATGAATATGTGATACTTGAGGCAAAAAATTTGCTCCGTTTCTCCGGAAAGAATATTCAGCAGGTAGCATACGAACTTAATTTCCCCAACCAGTCGTCGTTCGGTAAGTATTTCAAACATCTCACCGGAATGTCGCCATCAGAATTTCAACGGTCATGAAAGTTATATTACCACCCCGCATCGGAGGAGAAACACCAACGGTCGACACATCCGATAATTATCAACTGACTATAATCGGGGCAAATGGGTCAGGTAAAACGCGCTTTGCCAATCGCCTTGCCGCTGACCTTGGACCAAATGCGTTCCGCATGTCGGCTCTGAAAGCTCTCTATGGCAAGGAACAGGAAGATTCCAACGAAAATTCTATTGACTCGCTTTACCATCAAGTTGTTAAGCAATCTGGTATAATCCGCGACGACATAAAAGGCGAATTTGAGAGAATGTTGGCACTTCTCATCAATGAAGAGATACTTAATCTAATCTCGTTCAAGTATCAGATGAATGTGGAAGGGGCAAAAAGAAATTCCAACAATCATCTCCAGGCCACACGTCTCGATAAGATGATACGCCAGTGGCAAAAAGTGTTTCCGGATAATAAGGTGTTGATAGAGAGCGGTAAAATGTTGTTTAGCCGAGAAAGCACTGACGACACATATTCATCAGCAAAACTTTCAGATGGAGAGCGAGCGGTGATGTATTATATAGGCGCATCGATGTTTGCACCTCCCGGAGCGGCTATTTTTGTGGATTCACCTGACATGTTCCTCCATCCCACTTCCATACGCGCGGTGTGGGATATGATCGAGCAGATGCGCAGCGACTGTACTTTTATATATGTGACCCACGACTTATCGTTTGCCACAACCCGCGGAGATGGATTAACGATATGGGTAAAGAGCTGCGATCCCACCATCGGAAAATGGGATTACGATTTTCTCCCATCCACCGAAGGTATCAGCGATGAGGTTTACTTGGCAATCCTCGGGGCTCGAAAGCCGGTGCTGTTCATCGAAGGAGATGGGGTTAACTCAATTGATGCGAAACTTTATCCGTTGATATTCAAGCAATATACCGTCCGATCACTCGGCGGCTGCGATAGAGTGATAGAATCGACCCGCACATTCAACAGTCTGCGA
This sequence comes from Duncaniella sp., assembly GCA_023664955.1. Taxonomy (GTDB): domain Bacteria; phylum Bacteroidota; class Bacteroidia; order Bacteroidales; family Muribaculaceae; genus Duncaniella. The sequence continues at coordinate 170,881 of JAMPEV010000001.1, read as the reverse complement.
AGCTTCCACAATCTTGACGCATTCGGGATAGTGGATCGCGACCGCCGCGACGAGGCCGAGGTGGGTTATCTGCGCCGCCGAAAGGTATTTGTTCCAAATGTGGCTGAGATTGAGAATATTTTCATGATAGAGGAGGTGGTGCGCGCGGTGGCGAGCCATTATCGAAAGGATGAGAACGAGGTGTTTGCACATGTAAAGAAGTCCATAATGCGACTATTTGAGACAGACTTGCGGCAGCAGGCATTGCAACATACCCGCCACAAGGTGAAAAAGACCGTGGAACATCGCATTGATGGAAAGTTTGCAAATATCAACAAACTTGAGGAGCATATCAACGACCTGTGCCAGTCTATAAATCCCCGCGGGCTTTACGAGGATTATTGCCGCAACTTCCGCCGTTACCTCCAAGAGGACGATTATGCATCGGTGCTGATGGTTTATAACCGAAAGACAATGCTATCTGAAAGTCATGTGGCACGTGCCTGCGGATTGCGCCGCGATGACAAAGATGTGTATATCAGGGCGATACTTAAAATTTTGAAAGAGGACAAAGTCGATGCCCAGCGTATACGCAACGCTGTCCTTAAAGCCTTTCAACTCGACATTGACCAACAATCAGCTGATGAGTAATTGATGGACTATCAGTGTGTTATGAAGGATGGGGAATTTTTACTTGATATAAATTTTGGAGAATAAGAAAATAGTTGTACCTTTGCAGCCGGGTAAGTCCTACACGACCAGCTCCCCGAAAACTCCGCCAGGTCTTGATCGAAGCAACGGTATCGGGTTGTAGCGGTGCGATGTAGTAAGCTTACCCTTTTTTATTGCCTTAATATTGAAGGTATGTGCCAAAATATTGCCCTTCCGACATTAATTTAATTGGTAAAATTCGGATATTTCCATCTTTTATACTATTTTTGCACATTATGATAAATATCCTCAGAATTATCACATTGTGCGTTGTGGCATTGGTTATTACCGGCTGTAAGGACAACAGTCAGCAGATATTGGCGCGCTATCCCGATCCGGAGAAATTTGCCGTGTTGGGCATAGATGTAAGTGCGCATAATGGCGATATAGACTTTGACAAGGTGGCTGCAGACGGAATCAGCTTTGTGATGATTAAAGCTACGGAGGGCGGTACGTTTAAGGATAAGAAGTTTATCGAAAATCTGAAAAAGGCACGCATGGCCGGTCTGAAAGTGGGAGCCTACCACTTTTTCCGGTTCGACACACCCGGCTATATGCAAGGGCTGAACTTTGTGAACTCGCTACGCGGCCGTAAACTTGACTTGCCCGTGGCAATTGATATTGAAGAATGGGCGAATCCCAACAGCCAGCCGACCCCCAAAGTGCTAAATCAGCTCAATGAGATGATAGACCATCTCGAAGAGCACGGTTACAACGTGATGCTTTACACAAATAAAAACGGATATTCACGATTCATCAAAGGACGGCTTGAAAGCTATCCCCTTTGGATATGCTCATTGGTGGATGAGCCGGAAGAGGTGGAATGGATGTTTTGGCAGGCAACACACAATGGAAAAGTAAATGGAATCGAACATCCTGTCGATATCAATGCTTTCAGCGGCAATATGCACGACTGGAATGAATTGATTACCCCGATATGCGATGATGTAGAGCTGCCCTTAAATTAGACACACTCATAATCCTATTATTCTCCATAAAATGATTGAAATCCCCACGATAGATACCAACCGTCGAGTGCCCACCGCAAAAGGTCTCTTGGCACTTACGCCTGTTATGCTTTTTTTGATTCTTTATGTGGCAGTGTCAGTGGTTATTGGCGACTTCTATAAGATGCCGATAAGCGTGGCGCTGGTTGTAGCATCGGTTTGGGCTGTGATGATTTACCGAGGAGGGTCGTTGCTCGATAGGATAGAAGTATTTTCACGAGCTGCCGGGCATTTCAATATCTTATATATGATATGGGTGTTTGTGCTTGCCGGGGCATTTGCCACTTTAGCAAAGGAGATAGGAGCGGTAGATGCCACAGTCCAGTTTGCCTTGAGGGTATTCCCCCCTGAGTTTGTGGTGCCCACGCTATTCTTCGCATCGTGTTTCATATCCTTGTCGATAGGGACATCAGTGGGTACAGTGGTAGCGTTGACACCTCTTGCAGTAGAGATGGCACAGATGGCCGGCGCGCAGGTGCCATTCTATGTGGCGGTAGTGTTGGGAGGTGCTTTTTTCGGCGATAACCTGTCGTTCATATCCGATACCACGATAGCCGCTACTCGTTCGCAGGGTTGTAACATGGGCGATAAATTTAAGGCAAACCTATGGATAGCACTTCCGGCTGCGATAGTGACCCTTGGCGCATATATCATCATGAGCGACGATACGCCAGAGATACGAATGATATATTACTCAAATCCTTGGTTGATACTTCCTTATATTATTGTGATAGTCACGGCTGTGATAGGAATCAATGTGACAGTTGTGTTATCGCTCGGTATTGTCACTGCTTTGGTTATGGGGATTATTGACGGACATTCGATGATTGAGCTTGCCGGGTTAATGGGCAGCGGAATCGATTCGATGGGAAATCTGATCATCATAACCCTTCTTGCAGCAGGAATGTTGGGATTGATTAAAGCCGCCGGTGGTATTCAGTACCTTCTTCAAACATTGACAGCTCATATATCAGGCACAAGGGGGGCACAGAGTGTGCTTGCTCTTCTGGTCGGGCTTGTTAATTTATGCACGGCGAACAACACGGTGGCGATTATAACCGTCGGAGGAATTGCACGGGATGTGAGCGAACGCTATGGAATAGACCCGCGCAAAAGCGCATCGTTGCTCGACTCGGCATCATGTGTGGTGCAATGTCTCATACCCTACGGGGCACAGACGCTGCTTGCCACCTCTCTTGCAGGAATTTCGCCGGCATCACCCTTCCCCTACTTATATTATCCGTGGGTGCTTGCGCTGATGATCCTATTGTCGATTCTGTTCCAGTACCCGCGTTATCTTGCGAAGCAAAAAAGAACCTCTAAAAACTAACATCAAAAACCTAAAATCTAAAATCAGGACATGGCTCGAAATCTACTTGGACGATATATATGGCTCATTGACACAATCAGGCGATATGGCACAATCACACGCGAAAAGCTGAATGAATTGTGGATTTTCTCCCCGTATTCCGAAGGGGAACCGTTGCCACGACGCACATTCTATAATTACCGGATGGCTATTGAGGAGCTGTTCAATATCAACATAGAATGTAACACGTCAACCTACGAATACTATATAGATTCGGGTGATGACCGCAGGGAAAGCATGACCGACTGGCTGCTCAATTCAGCGGCGATGAGTAATGTCCTGGCGAGTGTCAGCGATGTTTCGGATAGGATATTCCTTGAGGATGTGCCCTCGGCACGACTCTTCCTTTCCCAAGTAATTTCGGCACTGCGAGGTAGACATTCCATACGCTTCACCTATCGTCCATATACCCGAATCAATGCCACGCCTGATGTGGTTATCGAACCCTATTTCCTTAAAATATTCCGCCAGCGATGGTATGTGACCGGGCGGAATGTCAAGGATAATAAGATTAAGACTTATGCCCTTGACCGTATGGAGGAGGTGAAGATAGAGGACGACACATTTGATGTTGATGATACTTTCGACCTTGAGAGCTATGTCAGTGATACGTTTGGGATAGTTTATACGCAGGGCGAGCCGAAAGAGGTGATATTGCGAGCAGACAGTCGCCAATCGAAATATCTTCGCACATTGCCACTCCATCATTCTCAGCGAGAGGTGGTGCATGATGAGTATTCCCTATTTTACTATAAATTACGACTTACAGATGACTTTGTCAGGGAGCTACTTTCATTTGGACCTTCGGTAAAGGTGGTAAATCCACCGGAGTTAAGGGCGATGGTCATCACTTCTCTTAGGGATACATTGGCGCAGTATGAGCCACAACCATAGAGTGTTCAGATTATAGGATGATCGGTATCTTGCGGCATATTGTACTACTAATGCTGGCGGTTTCAACACTGAGCGCATGGGCGTTTGGCGTGGATTCATACGCTCAGAAATCTGCGTTGAGTTCGGGCCGGTGGGTAAAAATAAGTGTTGTCAAGACAGGTCTGTATCTTATCTCCAATTCTGAATTGAGGAAATGGGGTTTTACAACACCTGAGAGTGTGGGGGTCTTCGGTTATGGTGGCAGACGTATACCGGATATCCTGACCTTGCAGAATTATGTTGATGATTTGCCGCGGGTGCAGAGTGAATTGACTGATAAGGGAATAGTATTTTATGCTGTCGGACCGGAGTTGAATCCTTATTCCATAAAGGGGTATTATTTTCTGACGGAAACTGATATAGGTGGAAGACCTATTCCGGTTGATGGTATAACTGAACTTGATGAGAAAAGCCTTGATAATAAGTTTGAGGAGCGTATTTATCATGAACTGGAGATGGTGAGTCCCGCGGAGAGTGGACATCAGCTTTTGGGTGAGGATTTCAGGTTTACCCCGTCGCGGACGCTCGATTTCAAGCTAACGAACAGAGTTGAAGGTACTGATGTAGGAGTGGATGCTGTGTTCTATGCGAAGACAGTTTCCGGTCCTGCCACATGGATGCTAAGTGCCAACGGTGCTACAATATCGGGTAGTGAGAGAGCCATGACTTCTCATTCTGATTATGGGGATACTTGTCGGATTCACTGTCGATTCCCTGTCTTTGGTGCTAACCTTGCATTGGGGATGCGGCTCTCTGTTAGCGGAACGGTCACTCTTGCCCATCTCGATAATATTGCAATCACATATACGCGCTCATTAACCCTTCCGGATGATAAATTGCTCAGCTTTTCAACATCATCCTCCTCCCTTAGACTCAAAGGGGCATCGACAGACACCCGTATATGGGATGTGACGCACCCCCGTTCAATAGTGAAAATGAACACAGCGTCGGTCAGCGATGGGGTGGGGTGGAAGAATCCTAATTATGGAATTAGGAGCTATGTTGCTTGGAATGAGGATGCGAATTTCTTCACTCCTGATTATGCCGGGCAGGTGCTAAATCAGAATATCCATGGTGAAGAAGTGCCAAATATGGTGATAGTTACACATCCGCAACTATTGAGCGAGGCGGAGCGAGTGGCACGATTGCACGAGGATGTTGATGGTATGAGTGTGATTGTGGTTACTATGGATGAAGTGGCTAATGAATTTGGTTCTGGAGTGGCAGATGTCAATGCCATACGTAAGATGATGAAAATGTTCTATGACCGTGATAAAGCATCTGCAACCAGAGGAAAACTACAACACCTCCTTCTCATAGGCTCCGTTACCCACGATCATAGACGGCTCACGGAAGCAATTCGGCAAAGCCGTGATACGAGCCTCCCTACGTGGCAAAGTGACATGTGCATTAGTGAGAACAGCTCATTCTGCAGTGATGACCCGATGTGTTTTCTCGCAGACGGATCCGGGATTATGGCTGGTGGAGAGGAGATGGAAGTGACAGTGGGGCGTATTCCTGCGCATAATTTGACTGAGGCAAAGAATTATGTTGATCGGTTAGTCGCATATGTCACAGTGGCACCAGCCGGGGAATGGCGGAATAAGATTCTCCTTCTTGCGGATGATGGTGACAATGGATTGCATTTACGACAATCGGACCAATTGGAGTGTGCGATTCGAGGTGAAGATAATAGAGATGAAAGTTTGCATGAATCATTCTTGTTCAAAAAGGTTTACATTGATACATATGAACTCCGTGACGGCGTATATCAGGAAGCCCGCGAAAAACTCTATCGACTGTTGGATGAGGGTGTTGTATGGTGGAACTATATAGGTCATGCAAATATCAATTCATTCACATCGGAGGGAATTTTCACATCAACAGATTTGGCTCGGCTTTACCTGCGACGTCCGCCGGTGTTTATGGGAGCGACGTGTGATTTTGGCAAGTGGGATGGAGTTGCCGTATCGGGCCTGGAACAGTTAGTGATGAGAGAGAGTGGTGGTGTAATAGCGGGTATTTCGGCTGTCAGAAAGGTGCTGATGGCGCGAAATGGCATGCTTACATCAGCCCTTGGCAGAGAGTTGTCAAGTCGTGACGGGGAAGGAAGAATTCGTCCGATTGGCGAGTTGCTCCGGAGGGCAAAAAACCAGATAAGGGATGATAATAAACTTAGATATGTGCTTCTTGGCGACCCTGCTATGCGGCTTGCCGTGCCGGAATTAAGGATTCAGTTAGATTCAGTGGATGGTGAGGCTGCAGATGGTGAGGCGCAGATTGTCATTAACGGGATGCACATTGCAGAGTTATGTGGCAGTGTACGGGACGTAGGAGGTGGAAAGGTCGGCTTGTTTAATGGTATGATGGATATTTCCGTCTACGATGCTGAAAGGAGCTACATAACGAAGGGTAACGGAGCAGATGGCGACGAAGTGGTATATGATGAACAGGGTGACCGACTCTTTGCAGGGCGTACGATGGTAGTCAACGGGGAATTTAAAATCTCTGTCCCCATCCCGGGGGAGATCTCCAATAATTTCCGAAATGCCGCTATGAGTATGTATGCTTTATCTGAAGACGGGTGCATGGAAGCAGCCGGTGTTAACCGCAATTTTTATATCTATGGTTTAGATGAGGGGGCATCGATGGACTCCGTAGCTCCTGTGATAGAGTATATTTATCTTAATCATGAGTCGTTCCGGCAAGGTGATAAAGTTAACGACGAGCCAATGTTGCTTGCTCGTGTGAGTGATAATGTGGGGATAAACATGTCGGCCGGTGGAGTAGGGCGTGCCATGTCGTTGACTATTGATAGTGACAAGGTGTTTACCGATTTAGTGCCGAGTTATTACCCGGATGACAGGGGCGTGCCTGCGGGGGAGATTCGCTATCGTATGCCTGAACTGACGTCCGGATACCATAGCGCAAAGTTGAAGGTATGGGATGTCGGTGGTAATTCAGCGGAGGCGGAGGTGGAATTCTTTGTAGATCCCCAGCAGGCACCTAAGATATTTGACGTTCACACTGATGCCAATCCTGTGTCGGTGGAAGCAAATTTCTATGTTGTTCATAATCGTCCTGATGCCATGCTGAAGGTGAGAATTGAGGTTTATGATATAGCTGGCAATAGGGTGTGGCATTCCGAGAGTCAGGGAAAGTCCGAAATGTATGTAGCAAGTCCAGTTAAGTGGAATTTGGCAGGAAACAATGGAGCGCGTGTTCCAGCCGGAATTTACGTCTACTGTGTCACAGTTACGGCCGAATCTGTGGCCGAAGGTGAAACTAAAAGCTCATCAATGTCCAAGAAGCTTGCTGTAGTAGCTGAAAAATAAACTTGTTGTTTTATTAGTGCCTAATTTCTGTGAACATTTTAACGTAACTGTGCATTATTATAGAATATGCTTTGGCATATCGATCAAAGGTACAATTATTATTAAAATTATGAAAAAGCTAATTTTAGGTGTTGCCGTATTGGCAGCGATGTTGACTGCATCATGTGGTTCAACAGAAAAGAAAGCAGAGGATGAGGGTGCAACTATTAAGTCAAGGATCGAAAACTGCACCGATCCTGACAGTATGAAGATTTACGTACGTCAGGCTCAGGAGTATGCAGATAAACTCGTGAAGGAGGGTAAGGATGATGCAGCTAACGCATTCATGGATGAGGTTGTGCCTGCTGTCCAGGCTAAGGATCCGGTTGCAGCGGCATCGTTTGCAGAGCTTAAGGCAAAGGAAGCGGTTGATTCCCTTGCTGCTGTAGCTAAAGACAAAGTTCAGGAGGTTTCTGACTCGGTGTCCTCGAAGGTAGATCAGGCGAAGGGTGCGGCTAAGGATGCCGCAGTATCGGCTAAGGATAAAGTGGCAGAAACTGCATCATCTGTGAAGGATGCAGCAGCTCAGAAGACAGCTGAGGCCACCGCAGCGGCTAAAGAGAAGGCAGCAAATGCTGTCCAGCAAGGTGCTGACAAGCTCAGAGACGCACTTTCAAAGTGAAGCAGGATAGAAAATTGGTAATTGCATGAATAATAATCTGGACTGGAGATTGATTCCAGCCCGGATTTTTTATTTAGGATAAGATATATAAGATATATAAAAAAGAATGACTAACGTTGACCGAAGTCAAAACAATTAGTCATTCTCCTCTCTCCTCAGCGGTGCGGACGGGACTCGAACCCGCGACCCCCTGCGTGACAGGCAGGTATTCTAACCAGCTGAACTACCACACCAAGTTTGAGTCATATTGGAAACTCTTGCTTTTCTTTGCTTCTCTCAGCATTGCCGTTGTTCCCGTTTTGCGAGTGCAAAGTTAAGACCGATTTCAAAATTGTGCAAATATTTTTCAAAGAAATTTTAAAACAATTGCTAAAAACCGTATAATAGACCAATAAATATACTAAAATACCATGTGATCTGATGTATTTAATTCTTTCGTTTCAGGTTGAATGGGTTTAAATTGGCATTTTAATTAATGCTGTGGAGTTGGTTTTGATGTAACGATGCCTGTAGTGTAATTTAGTAGAATAATGGATGCCACAACATCGCCCCTCCGGGGTTCTGTTGTTTTGGTAAGCGCCAACTCCGGGTTCCGCTTCGCTGCACCCAGGGTTAGCCACAATCACAACCGCTATGCGGTACTGGTGGAATGTTTTTTTTTGCTTTGGCTGAGTATAACCCGGGGTTAACCATACTCACCACCGCTCCGTGGTACTGGTGGATTGCGCTTTTTACTTGGGTTGCGTATCATCCTTGGTTAACCAGGACCATCGGCGCTCTGTGGGGACAGCTAAATTTTTACCTGCGCTTCGCTCCATGGGAGATGAATCAGGGTGTCTCTTCAGCTCATAGTCGGATAAGAGGAATAATTGTATCCAAAGTTATGCTGGATCTGCTTCTGAAGGGTAAACAATGATGCGACTCTTGGGGGAGAAGTACCTACCGTCCTCCTCTGAATTACGAGAAGATAAAGAAACGAGTATGTGAGAGGGTATTGGATTTTCCCAGGTAAAATTGGTAAGAGAATTGGGGAATTGAGGTAATAGCGGATAACAAGAAAAGGCTGTCGATTGACAGCCTTTTCGAAATGTGATAAATTCTTGGTTTTGTCTACTAAAAACTATTTTGCAACCGTAAAATTTTCGTGTTTAGGTATTGATTTTTATATCTTGAAAATCTCTGATAGGAGATTTATTTGTTTCACGATGCAAAATTAGTTATTGGATATTACAGAGTGGTTACAATCGTGACACAATATTGTTACCTGTTGTTATGTTAACACGAATTAACGAAGTGATATGCCTAAAATTTGGATTGATATTAGGTTGTAAGCTGGATTAATTTGTTATTTTTGCGTTGGAGATTATTTTATATATGGTAAGGTTATTGCTGGTGAACAATTTTTCAAATCATTATTTTCAATTATGAAATTAAGAATCATGCTGTTCGCATTCTTCGCCTCGTTATTTGGCAAAGCATTTGCATCGTCACCGGAAGGAGTCGGTCCACGCTCGTTGTCGATATATCAAATAATGGTTGCGTCGTTCCAACATGACCCATCCGGAGCAACCGGCTATACAGCCATGTGGGGGCCTGATGATGCCATAAAGAATGGCAATCTTCGCGGAATCATCAATGCGCTCGACCATATTAAGGGTTTGGGGGTTAATGCGATTTGGTTGACTCCAATATTCGACTGTTCTACGGCGCTTGGAGGAGATAAACTCCAAGCCACAGGCTATTTCACAAACGACTATTTCAAAATAGACCCCCATTTCGGCACTGAGTCAGATTTTCGTGAGCTTGTGGATAAAGCTCATAAACGAGGTCTGTATGTGTTTCTTGATGGAGTATTTGGGCACCATGGCGGAGTGACTGCACCCTCACCCAAGGGCAATATGATAGACACTACACGAGTGTACAGCAATCGCGGAGAGCAGGGTGGCACAGGCAATGTGGCCTATCCAGGATCGCTGGAGTATTTCAAGGAGCTTGCCACATATTGGATTGATGAATATGGAGTTGACGGATGGCGTCTTGACCAGGCTTACCAGGCAACTCAGAATGGACATAATTATTGGATAGAGATTACAGAGGCTGTCGATTCTGTGGTAAATAAGCGTAAGGCTAATAATGAGAGATGGGGAATCCTCGGATATATGGTGGGCGAGGATTGGGGAACTGCCGATGTCATAAATAAGGGAGTATATAAAGATGGCGGACTGAAAAGTGCGTTTGATTTTGATGGCAAGGAACTTATAAGCGGAGCCATGCAGGAGCTCGGGTCAGAAGGGCTTGAAAATGGTTGGGACGATGTGATAACTGTGATATCGCCACCTACTGACCGCGGTTACCTTAATGACTCGGTTATGCCAAATTTGTTTCTTTCTAACCATGATGGATACCGCGTTGCCGACCATTTTGATCCGTCTGACCCGTATTTCTATCAGAAATTGATGACTCGTAATGCGATTTTGGCGGCATATACCGGTCCGATTACATTGTATTATGGAGATGAGTATGCGGATATGAGCCGCAACAGTATCGGGGCGCAAAAGGACAACATAGCGCACCACCGGTCACCTAGAGCCACGCAATCCGCAAGAGGAGGCTCTCAAGGATTATATCTCTCAGGTAATGACATTCAGGGCGGCAAACCCTGCTATGTGGAGAGGGGAGTCTATATTCTATACTTTCAATCCGGTAGAAAGTGATGGCGAGGTACTCGTGGTGACTAAGTATGACATAAAGACAGGAAATAAGGTTGTGGGAATTTTCAGCGACACAGATGCGGCAGTTCCTGTCTTTGGCATGAGTCAACCAATTGAGGTCAAGGCTTGGATGCCAAAATTCTTGAAAATTAAATAGGAAGATTAGTCATAAAATTTAATCGAAGCTTGGCATAACTTCCGCGATGACATTTCAAGAAGATCAAGAAGATTTTTAATAAAGAATCCGAAAAAAGCCGCATATGTTCTTGCAAATTCAAAAAAGAATCTATAACTTTGCACACTGAAAATCGGACACCTCGTGAATGCGAGGCATAAATGAAATCGTTCGAGGTCCTTTAGCTCAGTTGGTTAGAGCACCTGACTCATAATCAGGGAGTCGTAGGTTCAAGC
>JAMPEV010000001.1:87720-159664 GCA_023664955.1 Duncaniella sp. | reverse complement strand
ACGAAATAAAGTCTTTTATTGCTTGTGGCAAAAAGAATATTGAGATGTTGGAGGTCCTTGTTATGGAATACAAACCGTTGCTGATGGGTAAACGATTCCTGTCCGATGTCCAGTTGTCAGAACGTCTTGGCGTTTCTCGCCGGACATTGCAAGATTACAGAGACCGAGGGATTCTGCCATATTACAGGCTCGATGGGAAAGTCTTATATGATGAGAATGATATTGAGCAATTTATCTCCTCAATATATGTTCCGAAATATTGAAAAAATTAGGGCGGCTGCCGGTTAATGGCAGTCGCCCTAATTTTCTATGTAACCGAAGGCTCTTATCCGTTGAGCCGGATCTTGTTGAACTTCCTGCGCATGGTCTCCATGTCTTCATAGACGGTCTTGTCCTGCATCTTGGCGTAGATTTGCGTTGTCTTTATATCGCTGTGGCCAAGCATCTTTTGAATGGACTCCATCGGCACGTGGTTGCTCAGAGAAAGTGAAGCAAAAGTGTGACGCGCCATGTGTGTTGTCAGGTGCTTATGAATTCTTGCGAGGTCGGCAATCTCTTTGAGATATGCGTTCATCTTCTGATTGGTGATGACAGGCATGACTACACCGGTTGCCTTCACTATTGGGTCGTCCTCATACTTTTCGGCGATAGAACGGGGTATCTCCAATAGGGGAATAATGCTCAACTCACCTGTTTTCTCACGTGACTTGCGAATCCAGGTATTGCCGTCTGAGTCCTTTACGATATTGTCTCGCTGAAGCGATTTAATGTCGCAGAAGGCAAGCCCGGTGAAGCAGCAGAACACAAATGTATCGCGCACCAATTCAAGACGTGGTGTTTCCGAGAAGTCCAGTTTCATCATTGCCATAAGTTCCGGCTCCGTCAAGAACTCACGCTCCGCATAAGTGCGCTGATACTTCTTTCCCAAGAATGGGTCATCAGTAATCCACTTATGCGCCAGCGCATACTGGATGGTGTTCTTGACACACCGGAGATAACGTACGGCAGCATTGTTGGCGCATCCTTTACTCATGCGTAGGAAATGCTCAAAATCGTCGAGCATACCGGAGGTTACATCGCGGATGGGAACATCGTCAACATTCATCGTAATCTTGAAAAAATCTTCAAGATAGGAAATGCAGCGTTCCCAACGTTGATACGTGGCCTTGACAATGTCACCACGGTCCATTTCCTCCTTTCGCTTTTGGTTGGCCTGACGGAACACATCGCACAGCATCTTCGGTTTCTCTACTTTGCCGAGAAACAGGTCGCGCATTACAATGGGATTGATTACCTTCTTGTCGCGCACCAGTGTGTTGTGAATCTCGCTGAATCTGGCACGGACTTCATCGAGATACTTGTTAAGCTCAAGGTCGCGGCGAGAACGGCCTTTTGACATCTTGCGCTTCTGATCCCAGTTTTCGGGATTTACCGAGCGGCCAATGGCGAGGTCAGTCTGCTGACCTGCCACGGTAATCCTCACATAGACCTTATGGTCTGTGAAGCCCTCGGCTCTTGGCTTTCTTGTGAAGAAAGTCAAGGTGAAATAAGGGTTGTTTGTCATACTTAGTACGGGTTTAATGGTTACTTAAAGTTAATCATTTTTACCCGGATTTCCAAATGCACACAAAGTACACGGATATTCTGCCGGTAGCATGACCTATAATCAAGGCTAATGTACACGATTTGTACACGATTTCACTTGCCGTAATAGTGGCAGAACGGAGCAAAACGCTGAATCCTTAACGTTAAATGTTAAAATCTCCCCAAAATTACCTTTAATTCTTAAATGATGTTAAAATCACTCGGGATTGGTGCGGATTTTAGGCTGAGGGTTCGAGCCGCCACCGCTTGACCCCACTTTTTCATGGCTCATTTTTCATAAACCATGCCAATTCAGTGCCTTGAGAGGCTCTTCGTGTAACCGTGTACAAAAATGTACACGAATTGCACTGTACACGTTACGCACACGTCTGTAGGTAATATTCTGCGTTATTCTGCAATTTCACCAAAAAGAAAAAGCACTGAAAATCAACTGATTTCAATGCTTTGCGGCGATTTGCCATTTTGTCTTGTGACCTCGGAGAGGCTCGAACTCTCGACCCACTGATTAAGAGTCAGTTGCTCTACCAACTGAGCTACGAAGTCATTCACATTCGTGCTTTTCTCAAATGCGATGCAAAGGTAGGACGATTTTTTGAAACCACCAAATATTTTGAGATTTTTTTAGAAATCTTATAGAAAATTTCTGAAATAGGACATTAATTATTCCTTTTCACTTCCGGGTAACTCGACTAAGCATAGACGGTGGGTTTAACTCTGGTTACAATTCTATAACGATTCGAGGGCAATTTGGATTTTATCCTTAAAAAAACTATGGCATTTCAATTTTTTGCTTTAACTTTGCAGAATAACAATACCTTAAATTACAGAGCAAATATTTTACATACGATATGTCTTTTTGGAATGGAATGAAGCGAGCTTTTGGTTTCGCACCTGAAAGCGAGGAGGAAGAGGGTGAATATGACCCCACTTTGCCCACCTATGCCGTGGCCAATAATGCCGCCGAAGAATCAGAAGAGGCTGCCGAACATTCACCGGCCGCACCTACGCCCCCGGAGATTGAGGTGACGCCCCAAACTAAGACTGCTAAAAAACGTACTTCAACCGCTCACAACAACCAGGACATCGACCCGACACTCCCGCAAGATCTTTTCGATGCCGTCATACAGCTTTTCAACGAGCAGCAACCTGAATTCGTAAAGAAATGCCTCTCGACCGAAGCCCAACGAAAATATATAATTGGCGCTTTAACCGACAACCTTAAAAAACGTTTGTCAGTCGATGCCGCAGAACGAGAATCACTGCGTAAAGAAAACCGCCGTCTACAGCTAAGTGTTGACCGCCAAAAGCGAGCATTGCTAGACCGTATAAATGACCTCGAAAGCCAGGTGGCACGCTATAACGATGAAAAAGAGAAACTGTTTACCCAAAAGAAACGGCCGGCAGATTCTGAACAGCTCGATAAAGCCAACGACAAAGTGGCAGAGCTGGAGGGTAAGCTGAACGAGCAAGATAATATACGCAAACAGCTCGAAGTGAAAGTGAAAATGGGCGACACCATGCTCAACGAACTCCGCAACAAGTACGCCGCCACTAAGCGAGAGCTTGAACAGATGCAGCAGGAACAGGAGTCAGCTATGAGCAACATTCAGGACCAACTTAACGGCTTCGAGCAATTAAAGGCGAAGAAGAATGCAAAAATCGCAGAACTTGAAAAGGCTCTCGCCGAAAAGAATGTCGCTGCCACCGCCGATAACGAAGTTTCAGAAGAGCTCGAAAAGAGAATTGCAGACCTGACGGCTGAGAATGAGTCGCTGCATCGCACTATCGAGAACAACCTCTACAATCAGGCAAATATTGAAAGCGGCTTGAGAAACGAGATTAAACGACTTCAAGCGGAACTTAACCCCGACGCTTCGAACGCCAAACCGGATGAGTCACCCGCCGACGACCGCCCGTCACGTAAGCGCGGACGCCCTCGCAAGGTACGCATCGACACATCACTGGACAATACCGAATGGTTTGCATCTAACAGTAAGGATGCACCCGACTTCGGCTATCAGGAGCCGCCTCATCGTCCAGTTAACGACAACGAAGCCCAGCTCTCGCTTTTCTAATACTCACTTCCCTCAGTGCCTCAGCTCTTACGAAAAGAATTACAATCCAACTTATTAAGAATATGAAATCTGCATTAAGCTTCCTCCTCATAGCATTAATGACAACCTTCAACTTGTCAGCCATATCTTCAAGCAACAGGAACATGAAAGGCTTGAAACCTTACTTAAGTCCCGAAACAAGGGTGAAAACCGTGGCACAGCCAGACTATCTACCGGATGGCCTAAGCTATCTCGCTGTTTCCGATGACGGTAAGCGTATCGTGAAATGTGACACTAAAAACGGTAACGAAATCGAAACTGTGATGGATCTTACCCACACTCGCGAAACGACCCTGGACCGCATGCAGAGCTACAAGCTAAGTCCAGATGGATCAAAGATTCTCATCTGCACAGAGCGTGTACCCATATATCGGCGTTCATTCAAAGCCAAATACTATGTTTATGAGATTCGCACGCGTATCCTCCGGCCGCTTTCCGAGACCCACGCTTACCAGCGCGCCCCCATATTCTCTCCCGATGGTCGCATGGTGGCTTTTGTGGGAGAAGATAACAATATATACCTCAAGAAGATAGATTTCAACACCGAGGTGCCTGTCACAACCGACGGAAAGATTGACCATGTAATCAATGGCGTACCCGACTGGGTATATGAGGAGGAATTCTCATCCTCAAGCTCAATGGCATGGGCTCCTGACAATATGACTCTATCATATCTGAAATACAATGAGACAAACGTGCCTGCTTACTCTTTCCCCCTCTATGAAGGCACTTGCGATCCCCTGACTCAATATGCCCTTTATCCAGGAGCGTTCACTTATAAATACCCTGTGGCGGGTGAACCTAACTCTGTAGTCTCCATCCACAGTTATGATGTCGATACCCGCAAAACCAAGGATATCACTCTTCCTGATGATAGAATCGAGTATATCCCCCGTATACATTATGGTGGCGCACCCGAACGTCTTATAGCGGTGACTCTTAATCGCGACCAAACTCGACTTGAGATTTTCTCTGTTAATCCCCGCTCAAATGTGTCAAAATCTCTGATGGTAGAAGAGGATAAGGCATGGATTGAACCTTGCACCTACGAAGATATGAAAATTAACAAGGATAACTTCGTAATCCTTTCAGCACGTAGTGGTTACATCCACGCTTATCAATATTCCTATTCCGGCACAATGACAAAGCAAATCACTTCGGGCGATTTTGATGTAACTGCTTATTATGGTGTTGATGCCAATGGTAATCATTACTATCAGTCCACTGCCTGCGGTCCTATCAACCGCGTGATTTCACGTATCGATGTAAAGGGTGTGGAAAAACATATCACCCCGACCACCGGCACAGCATCAGCTTGGTTTACCCCGGCGATGAACTACTACACAGTGAATTACAACAACTCCACCACTCCCCCCACATACACTCTTTACACCATTGCCGACAAGCAGGTAAGAGTGCTCGCTGACAACAGTGAAGTGGCTCAAAAGTATGCTTCAACTCCCAAAAAGGAGTTTCTCACCATCACCACAGCCGATGGTGTATCACTCAATGCCTACATGATTAAGCCGGCTGATTTCAATAGCTCTAAGAAATATCCCCTAATCATGCACCAATACAGTGGTCCGGGGTCTCAGCAGGTACTCGACACCTGGCAAATAGATTGGATGCAGTATGCAGTCACTCAGGGTTATATCGTGCTTGTCGTTGATCCGCGCGGCACGGGAGGTCGTGGTCGTGAATGGGAAACCATTGTATATAAGAATCTTGGTCATTATGAGACTATCGACCAGCAGGGCGCGGCTCGCTATATGGCTTCACTCCCATACATCGATGGTAACAGAATTGGTATTTGCGGATGGAGCTATGGCGGCTACGAGACTATTATGTCTGTTTCCACCCCCAACTGTCCCTTCGCAGCAGGCGTGGCAATAGCCCCTGTTACCGACTGGCGTTATTACGACACAATATATGCTGAGCGTTACATGCTCACCCCTAAGCAGAACGAGGATGGTTATGAAGACTCTGCGCCACTCAACCATGTTGAAAATATGAACGTGCCATTGCTCATCATGCACGGAACCGCCGATGATAATGTCCACCTAATGAACACGATTCAATATGTGTCGCGTCTCCAGGCTGCCGGACGTTTCTGTGACATGTTCCTATTCCCGAATATGAATCACTCGATTTATAATTGCAACGCCCGCATGACAGTCTACACACGCCTCATCGATTACTTCAACAAGAATCTCTAAATCAAGAAACTCATGTCAGACTCTCATTCCCTAAATGAAAATGCCATATTCTCATTATGGCTGAACTGGGTGGTTTCGCTCGGCATGTTGATTATGCCGATGTTTCTGGCCCTCTTTATTCCCAAGATATGGATTCCAATCGCTACTTTTGGCCTGATGGGAATAATGATAATGTATGATAATTCAGGAAAAAAATACAAAGCATCGGCTTGTAATCTCATTCCCCACATAGCAATCAGGTCACTTGCTATTTCAGGTCTTATTATGCTTATGATATGCATCCTCTTTGTGAGAGGCGTGATGGACTATTTCTACGAGCCGGACCTCCTGAATCGTAAAATCCCGTTTATCACAGTGCTCGTCATTGCTCCGGTGACCTTTGCTGTATCTTTATGGTATAAGGTGCGTGGAAACAAGGCAAGAATTTGCCGTGAATGCATTATTCGTTACGGTTTCTCAGCCGAGAGAGGTTTTATAGGTAAGCTGTTTTCACAGGAGAGTAATATGCAGCTAAATTTCCTAATGACTTTTATGGCCATTCTATCCGTTATCGAATGGAGCTATTACTGCATTTTCTATATCAACGTCAATCTCAATAGCCCTGATAAGTTCATTTTTGTATGGGTTCCGATTATTCTCTACGCTTTCTGTGTGATTTATGGTAGTATGAGAAGCTTCTCCATTTGGGGATACTACTACCAAAATGTCGAGGGGAGTATGCACCGCAGCGGTGCATCTTCATGCCTGAGATACCTTGTGTTCTGTGATGACCATATATTCCTTAATCGTTCAGACGATTATTATGACATCCCTGACCAAAACAAGTTCGACACTCCGGCTACTCTTCTATTGAAGTATGACGATAAGTTGCCTCTTGGAAAAGCCCAAGGACATTTCATGGATCTGAGCGGTATTCCCTTCGAGGATTTCTCATTCCGTTTCATGTATTTTAATGACGACTCAAGCGGGATTTGTAATTTCTACCATTACATCTGCTGTGTCAATTCCCGCGACGTTGTGGATGAATCACAACTCAAAGGAAAATGGTATAGCCTATCACAACTCCAACGTCTCCTCCACAATCATGAGCTATCTCCCCTTTTAGCTTCGGAAATACATCGACTCTATCACGTCACAATGGCCTGGAAAACCTACGACGCTGAGGGTCGCCGCTTATATAAAATCAAGAATTATCGCCCAATGTTCCGACTGAATGGCATCTGTGATTGGGATGTTGATTTTAATAATCCTCTGTGGCTTCAGGTGTCTTCATTCAATCAGGATAAGCCATTCTATAGTTTACGTAAACTCTGGAGAAAATATACGTATAAGAAGAGCTGATAATTTATTTTATAAATAAGTGATCCAATTCGGACACACTCTTATGCGCCACATTTGAGATGAAACCGTCGCTTATCGTCATAACAGGACCAACTGCTTCGGGAAAGACAGCCCGGGCTGTCCACCTTGCCAAGGCTATTGGCGGGGAGATAATCAGCGCAGACTCACGCCAGATTTACCGTGGTATGGATATAGGTACCGGTAAGGATTTGGAAGAGTATGGCAATATCCCGGTTCATCTTATCGACATATGTCCGGCAGGGTATAAGTATAACCTCTTTGAGTTTCTGCGTGACTTTTCGATTGCGAGAAGTGACATTGAGTCCCGAGGTAGGATACCAATTCTTTGCGGCGGTACCGGCCTATATGTGGAGAGTGTCCTGAAAGGTCTCAGTCTGCCTGAAGTACCTGTTAATCCGGAGTTACGGAAGTCGCTCGAAGGAAGATCTCTTGAAGAATTGACCGAAATCCTTTCGTCGATGAAGACTCTTCACAATGTAACTGACGTTGACACAGTCAAGAGGGCCATTCGTGCCATCGAAATTCAGACCTATTACCATGAGCATCCTGACTCTGCCACCCAAGCTGAGCCCCATCCTGTTTCTGACGCTATTGTGGTTGGGGTAGATATTGACCGGGAGTCACGACGTCAGCGTATCACCCGGCGTCTCAATGACCGATTGCAGCATGGCATGGTGGATGAGGTGAGGAGATTAATCGATTTGGGAATATCACCTGAGGATCTGATTTATTACGGCCTTGAATACAAGTTTCTCACTTTGTATGTCACCGGCCAACTTAAATATGAAGAGATGGTATCTAAGCTCGAAATCGCCATTCATCAATTTGCAAAGCGCCAGATGACCTGGTTCCGCGGGATGGAGCATCGCGGCTTCCCAATCACTTGGCTTCCATATACTCTTTCTAATGAAGAGTTTACCAATCGTATTTTAGAACTGATTCACGATAAAAAATTAATATGAAAAAAATTATAATCGCCTCAATTGCTGTTATAATTGCGGTTGTTTGTAATTCGCAGATACTCAGTAGGGTAGGAGATGGCTATTGCCGTACATCGGTCAATACCACTGTGTTTCGCGCAAGCTCGGCGGTCACTCATGGTGACACACAATACGTGGCATATTATGATCCCGATGGTTATGTCACTCTTGCGAAACGCAAGACCGGCACTGATGACTGGGAAGTCCATCGTACTCAATATAAGGGTAAAGTGACAGATGCTCATAATATCATAAGTATCGGTGTGGATGGCGACGGCGTGGTTCATGCCTCGTTTGACCATCATGGAAATCCTCTTCGCTACTGCAAAGGAGTGGCCCCCGGCTCATTGGAGATGGGAGAACTAATCCCTATGACCGGTGAAGGCGAGGCGGATGTAACTTATCCTGAATTTTATAATTTGGCAGGAGGCGACCTTCTTTTTGCATATCGCTCTGGTGCTTCAGGCCGAGGAAACTTAGTGTTGAACCGCTACTCCGTCGCTGATAAAAAATGGAATCGTGTTCAGGATGTGCTCTTGGATGGTGAGAATGAACGAAATGCTTACTGGCAGCTTTTTGTCGACCCGAAGGGAACAATTCATCTTTCATGGGTGTGGCGTGAAACATGGCTCGTGGAAACCAACCATGACCTCTGTTATGCCCGCTCTACCGATAATGGCGTGACTTGGGAACGTAGTGACGGCACAAAGTATCAACTCCCTATAACAATCGGAACTGCTGAGCTCGCTTGGTCTATACCTCAGAAGTCGGAGCTTATCAACCAGACGAGTATGACGGCTGACACGAATGGAAATCCCTATATCGCAACTTACTGGCGCGACGCTGATAGCAATGTGCCGCAATATCGACTAGTGTGGCATGACGGCATGCAATGGAACATGGAGCAGATTGGCGAGCGTACCCAACCATTTTCATTGGCTGGTGGTGGTACGAAGATGATTCCTATTTCGCGTCCCAGAATAGTAAGCAACGGCAAGAAAGCATATTACGTATTCCGTGACCAAGAGCGAGGCAGCAAAGTTTCGATTGCACATACTCCTTCATTAGGTAAAGAGTCTTGGAAGATAACAGATATGACCGATTTCTCCGTCGATGCCTGGGAGCCGTCGCTCGACATAAATCTTTGGAATCAAGAAGGACTTCTGGACATCTTCGTCCAGACATCTCACCAAGGTGACGGAGAGACCATATCCGCCACCAGTCCAGCTTCATCGCCTGTCTACATTCTCCAAGTTAGATAAGGTTGACTATTTTAGAATGTGTCTAAGTAACTATAGCAAGAGTCTAACTTTCGAGCCGGGTTACCTATGGGAAGGGTGAACTTAAAGAGGATATTCAACCACTATGGGAATGGGAAAATGCGATAGAAGGTTTGTGAGAGTTTCAATAGCGGTTTTGCGTGCACGATCCACGTATCCGCAATCGTAAACCGAGCGCACATATCGCTGTTTCATTCGCTCCTTAAGTATGTTTTCTTCAGCCGTAGTCAGTTGACCTACTCCAAGGAAGGATTTGTCCCATGTGTCATATACACGATATGAATCTTTGTCGGTTGACTCGTAAATTTCAACTACTTCCGGTGGCAGTGTGACATATAATGTGTCACCTTCCATGTGATACTCCATTTTCTCGACATCGAATGTGATATAACCATTCATGCGACCTTTTGCAAAAATCCATTTGCCATTGATAGAATCGCGCATAGGCACATCATCATGGATTTCGAGGGCACACAGTTTTACCATGCGCTTAACATCTTCGATAGTCGAAGGAGTAGAGTTAGCTTTATGTTTGCTTGTGCGCACCCAACACAGAGTCATTGCTGCTACTGTAGTTATCAACAAAAAAAAGAATATCAGTTTTTTCATTTCCTAAAATCTATGTGGCAATCGTAACCTAAATTTTTCAAAAGAATGGAGAAATATTCACGTGCTTTCGTCTCAGCTTCCGATACGATCTTTCGCCTAAGTTCCGGGCTATTCTCTACATCCTTTTTTAAAGCCTCGTTCATCGCTTCTTTCACCTCTGCCCGTTCCTGGGGAGTGATGGATGAACGCAATCCGGTGACACGGAGATGCTCTTCCTTTATCCCCATATCCCGACCTAAATATGCAATCCTAACGGCAGGCAGAGTCAAATTGACGAATTTTCGTTTATTATCTACCTTTACATCCTCTCCGATGAGTTCATCGAGGTCGATATAAGCTTGAAGATAAGTATTGTAGGAGTATACGCCAATTCTTTTACCGGCCTTAAAATTATTGACAAATGCCCCGATATGTTCAGAGATACCTTCTGCCTTATCCCAGGTCATATCATCGATGGCACCCATCTTGTTAAGAGACATCTCGGCAAGAGTGAGATGGTGTACATCCTTAAGGTTATCATAGACAGACACATCATCTTTCTCCGTGGCACATGAACATAAACCAACGAGAACCAACACCAATACCCATCTTAGGCCATTAAACGCTTTCATTTATCATTACTTTTGTCATTATCAACACAATTGCCAACGTATGGTTCGCTGAAATCGTTGGTCCAATTTGATTCGCAAATATGGCTATTTTAAATGAAATCACCAAATATTTGAAAAATAATGAAAACTGCACTATGTAAATGGGGCAAATTTCGTAACTTTGCAAAAATAACGTAATGGCAACGATTGTACTCCACCAATCTAACGTGCCACAACCACCAATCACTGAACAGATATTACCACGATGAAAAAAGTATTATTGCTCGGCTCAGGCGCCTTGAAAATCGGCCAAGCAGGCGAATTTGACTATTCCGGGTCCCAGGCACTCAAAGCTTTGCGCGAGGAAGGAATTGAATCTGTGCTCATTAATCCGAATATAGCCACAATCCAGACTTCAGAAGGTGTCGCTGACCGCGTGTATTTCCTCCCTATCACACCGCAATTTGTCGAGGAAGTCATAAAGAAGGAGCGCCCCGACGGTATACTTCTCGCATTTGGCGGACAGACTGCCCTCAACTGCGGAACACAGCTTTACCTTGACGGTACTCTTGAAAAATATGGAGTCAGGGTGCTTGGCACCTCTGTTGAAGCCATCATGATCACCGAGGATCGTGACCTGTTCGTAAAGAAATTAAGCGAAATCGATATCAAAACTCCGGTGTCACAAGCTGTTGAAAATCTTGAGGAAGCTATCGAGGTTGCACACCGCATCGGATATCCCGTAATGGTGCGTTCGGGCTACGCTTTGGGTGGCCTTGGCTCTGGTATTTGCACCAACGACGACGAATTTATAAAGCATTGTGAAAGTGCTCTCGCCTATTCTCGGCAGATTCTTGTCGAGGAGTCTCTTAAGGGTTGGAAGGAAATCGAGTTTGAGGTTATCCGCGATTCTTCCGACCTTTGTTTCACCGTGGTTCCGATGGAAAACTTCGACCCATTAGGCATTCACACCGGAGAGAGCATCGTCGTGGCACCTATCATGTCACTCTCGCCAGAACAGATTAAAATGCTCGAAGAAATAGCGACTAAGGTGGTTCGCCATATCGGAATCGTGGGTGAATGTAACATTCAGTATGCGTTCAACGCTGAGACAAACGACTACCGCATCATAGAAATAAACGCGCGTTTAAGCCGTTCGTCTGCACTCGCTTCTAAAGCTTCAGGCTACCCCTTGGCATTCGTGGCTGCAAAACTCGCCCTTGGTTATACACTTGACCAGATTGGCGAGCCCGACACTCCGAATTCAGCAGCCAAAGCCCCTCAGGTTGACTATATGATTGTGAAGATTCCTCGTTGGGACTTGACAAAATTCGTGGGCGTGGACCGCGAAATCGGATCTTCTATGAAGTCGGTAGGCGAAATCATGTCTATCGGCAAGAGCTTCGAGGAGATCATGCAGAAGGGGCTACGAATGATAGGTCAAGGTATGCACGGCTTCGTGGGCAATTACGACCTCCATGTGGATGACCTTGAACACGCACTCACTCACCCCACCGACACTCGTATCTTCGCCATCGCTCAGGCTTTGGAGGAGGGATACACTCCGCAGCAGGTGTCTGACCTCACTAAGATTGACATCTGGTTCATCGACCGTCTTAATAACATCGTTCAGTTTGCTAAAGGACTACGTAAACGCGGTGGCACCGTTGAAGAACTCGACCGTGAAACTCTTCTTGAGGCTAAGCGTTTAGGTTTCTCCGATTTCCAAATTTCACGCTTGGTGGAGAATCCCTCCGGCAATATGGAAGCCGATGTGCTCCGCGTGCGAAACCATCGCAAATCCCTAAATGTTACTCCTTTCGTACGCCGCATAAACACTGTGGCATCAGAATATCCCGAGCTCACCAACTACCTGTATGTAACTTACGGAGCTACTGAGAATGCCATTCGCTACGACATCAACAGTCGCAATAACATCATAGTTCTCGGCTCAGGTGCCTATCGCATCGGTAGCTCTGTGGAATTTGACTGGTGTTCGGTTAACGCCGCTCAGACTTGCCGCAAGCTCGGCTACACGGCTGTGATGATTAACTACAATCCGGAGACCGTGTCGACTGACTACGATATGTGTGACCGTCTCTACTTCGACGAGCTTAGTTTTGAGCGCGTTATGGACATTATTGACCTCGAAACGCCGCGCGGAGTGATAGTGAGTGTGGGCGGTCAGATTCCCAACAACCTTGCGATGAAACTTTACCGTCGCCATGTCCCTATTTTGGGCACGTCACCGGTATCAATCGACCGCGCGGAAAACCGCCACAAGTTCTCAGCCATGCTCGACCAGCTGGACATCGACCAGCCGCGTTGGAAAGAACTCACTACAGAGGATGAAATCCACTCTTTCGTGGAGGAAGTAGGATTCCCGGTGCTGATTCGTCCAAGCTACGTGCTCTCAGGAGCTGCTATGAACGTTTGCTACGACTATGAGCAGATGCATCTCTTCCTTGGACAAGCCGCTAAGGTGTCAAAGGAATACCCGGTAGTAGTCTCGGAGTTCTTGCAGAATGCCAAGGAAATCGAATTTGACGCTGTGGCACGCAATGGCAAAATCGTTGAGTACGCTATCTCTGAGCATGTTGAATATGCAGGCGTCCACTCCGGCGATGCCACGCTCGTGTTCCCGGCACAGAAGATTTATATGGCCACTGCACGCCGCATCAAGCGAATCAGCGCACGAATCGCCGAGGCTCTCAATATTTCTGGCCCGTTTAACATTCAGTATCTTGCCAAGGACAACTACGTGAAGGTTATCGAATGTAACCTCCGCGCGTCACGTTCGTTCCCATTTGTCAGCAAGGTCCTCAAAAAGAATTTTATCGAGACCGCGACACGCATCATGCTCGGTGAAAATCCCGAAGTAGCTGACACCTCAACTTTCGACATTGAATATATCGGTGTCAAGGCCTCTCAGTTCTCATTCGCACGTCTCCACAAGGCCGACCCGGTGCTCGGTGTCGATATGTCATCCACCGGCGAAGTTGGATGTCTTGGTCGCGACTTTGATGAAGCATTACTTAATGCCATGCTTTCAGTGGGACACCATGTGCCACAAAAAGGAATATTAGTAAGTTCCGGTGATGCCCGGGCAAAAGTTGACATGCTGGAAGGTTGTCGTATGCTCGACTCCCGCGGTTACAAGATTTATGCCACATCCGGCACAGCCGCTTTCCTTAACGAGCATGGTGTCAAAGCCACAGTGGTATGTTGGCCGGATGAACAGGAACACGAAAATGCCCCTTCTGTACTTGATGTAATCGGTGACCACACTGTGGATTTGGTCATCAACATACCTAAGAACCACACCAAGCGCGAACTTACCAACGGCTATCATATCCGCCGCCATGCAATCGACCACAACATCCCATTGCTCACCAACGCTCGACTGGCTCTTGCCTACGTAAAGGCTTTCTTAGCTCGTCCGGTGGAGTCTATCGGCATTAATTCATGGCAGGAATACTAATTTTCACCTTTGCTTGAACAGTAAAATCTCGATTTGTTACCCATAAACTGAAGCCGGTCATCGAGCCATATCGATGACCGGCTTTTTCCCCATTTGTAATGTCAATAACAATCGTCATACCAGTTCTTAACCGGGAAAAAACTCTCCCTGCCACGTTGCAATCAATTGCGGACCTGAAAGTGCTGCCGGATGAAATCATATTGGTTGACAATGGCTCCACTGACCGCTCGTGGGATATAATGACAGAATGGGCGAAGGAGCGGTCGAATGTTACCCTCCTCTCAGAACCCCGGAGGGGCGCATGTGCCGCCCGGAATACCGGACTCAAGGAAGTGAGGACTGATTTTGTAGAATTCTTCGATTCCGATGACATAATGCTACCTCACCACATAGGGGATTTTGAGCAAGCGATTTACCGACATCCCGACGTTGATATTTTCGGACGTGATATATATTTACAGGATGTAACCGGGTCAAGACGGTGCCTGTATTTTTCAGCCCGGAATCCGATGTTTAACCATATATTCCGTTCCTCCCTATCCACCGGAAGAATCGTCGTAAGGACATCCCTCGTCCGTGAAGTTGGCGGTTGGGACGAGTCACTCAATGGCTGGGACGATTATGAATTAGGAGTAAGGCTGTTACTTCGCAGTGTCAAACTCTGGAAATTGAAAGGTACACCATCGGTAATAGCACTCAGGCACGAGGATTCCCTGTCGGGGCTGAAATATAGCTCACACCCCGAGCATTGGGAAAACGCGCTCGCCCAAGTACGCAACAACATTGTGAAATCAGGCAGGTTAGAATTGATAAAATGGATTGATGCTCGTTGTATGATTTTAGCCTCTCAATACATGATAGAGGCAAAGTCAGAAAGTGTTCCAGAAGCAAAACAGCTTTGTGTCTCATTATCCCTCAATCTAAAAAAAGCAGTATTAACCCGCACCTCTCAACCCCTCCGAATGAACCTCCTCTACTACCACAACATCCACTTCCACCGCCTAACATGGATCCTGGCTAAATTGATATTCCAGTCCGACTGATTGATTCCTATAATAGGGCTTGAAATCACTACATTTCTTACCTTAAACTCCGGGTAACTCTCTCGCCCGAAAATGGATAGAAATCAATATAAGTTGATTGAACTAATATGAATGAATATCAACGCTTTATCGTCTTTACTGCTTTGGGTGTGATTTCCTCGAATTTGATTATTTTCGCCAATAAGTACACATTTAGTACGTTTCGATTGTTAATACTTATTGTGGGATATTTTTCTATCTCGGCAGCCCTCGTTAGCTTTGTACTACAACAAAAAATTAATCGCTTACGGCAAGAATACTAAACAGAGCAAAACAAAATCCGAGGCTCCGCCAACTTGAACTGAAAGATGGTCGGGCGAGTCTGTTCCTTGAATACCCCAAATCCGCAACTAAATTTTTGAGGTTACTCATAAAATTGCGTTCAAAAGTTCTCCAATGGTCATATATTCTTGACCATTATAAATGTAACCATTCTTAGAGAGGTTGATAATTTCATCGGATACCACGTCGTGGTCAGCTCTGATGCCATTACGGGAGAGAGCTTTCTTTAGCAGGTTAAGCCGGTCGTTCAATCCTTCTATGCGTATGCTGCGATTGAGTTTATGGTTGATTTTAAACAACCCTGAATCAATGTCGAAAATAATTCCCTCGCGTTCAAAGAACTTTCCGAGATATCCTTCGGCCGATAAGTCCTCCGGAGTACCGATTTCCACGCCCAGTTTCTTGTCTATTAGCCAAATTTTATCAGCAATTTGCAGGGCGAGTTCGAGGTCATGGGTTGAGAGGAAGACAGTTTTCTGTTTGAGTCTTGAAAGATTCTGCAGTAGCTGCATGATTTCCACCTTGCTTGGATAGTCAAGGAACGCCGTGGGTTCGTCAAGGAAAATAATCGGAGTTTCCTGCGCCAGAGCCTTGCCAATCATTACTTTTTGACGTTCACCATCGCTGAGAGTCTGTACCATGCGGTCACGCAAATCGTTGATATGCACGAGGGAAAAGGATTCCTCGATAACCTCCCTGTCATGGGTGTCGAGACGTCCCCAAAAACCTGTGTATGGACTCCGACCCATCCCCACGAGTTCATATACTGACATATTGTTGAGGCTGATTTTCTCAGTCAGCACCACACCGATAACCTTGGCAAGATCCGAATCCTTGTATTCTTCTAAGTTTTTACCTTCGATAATGACATCTCCGGAAAGTGGTGGCAGGAATCCCGAAAGAGTCTTGAGAAGAGTGGATTTGCCCGCGCCGTTAGGACCTAACAGGCAGGTAAGTTCACCCGAATAGAGGGATGAATTAATTCCGTTGGTGATAGATATTTTCTTATGTTTATCGCTATAACCGGTCACGAGGTTCTCGACGCGGATTGTTTCTTTCCTATTTCTCATCATTCACTCTTTCTTTTGTTAAATAACACTCAAAGCACCACAGGCGCACCGACGGGGGCAGCTACAGAATTGACTGGCAATGCACCCTCAAATCCCGGCATACGGGCTTTCAGATTGCATACTGTCCTTTTCTTCCTTTACGATAGTCTGTGAGAACGCTGTTTGAATACATAGGAAAAAAAAACAGCCATACAAAATTTTCTCTTCATTTTAGGAGCGTTAAATTTTTGTAAGGCTACATGAATAGTCGGAACAATGGGGGACATGGAACCTCCGGCGGGGTCCCATCTCATTTCCATCGGCCTTAGTCCACGAAAGCCTGGAGAATATGTTGTCTTGGCAGGTCTTCTGACTCATCCCCTCGTCCGGCTAACCTTCCCATGACGCGGGCGCGTCACAGTGGCATTGCTTGTCGGGCGAGTTTGGCGTAGGATTCACAGCAGCGGGTCTGTCCGGGATTTTCACCCGATTCCCATTTTCATTGCTCATGGCGAAACCATAACGTGGGGCAAAGGTAAGAATAATTTCCTAACTTACAAAAAAGCATCAAAACATTGAGCAACATTAAGCAACATTGCCACTTTGCTGATTGTTTAAGTAGGTGAGAGGAGTCGGCAGCAGACTGACCCTCGCCTTATTAATTCAAGACCTGACACTCCAATGCGACAGATTATACAACATTTCACAGACGACGACTTGTATAAGTTTACGATGTGCTGCGCGGTAATCGAATGTTTCCCGCGCACACAAGTCAAATATCGGTTTAACGACCGCGACAACACGGTTTATCCTCAGGGATTTGCCAAGCTTGTCAGCGAGCAGATTGCCAAGCTCGAAAATCTCAGCATCACCGATGAGGAGATAGCTTTCATGCGTGAGAAATGCAATTATATCCCGGCATGGTTCATGAGCTACCTGCGCGGATTCCGTTATGATCGCCGTTGGGTGAAAGTGTGGCAGGATGGTGATGGCCATCTCCTTATCGAATTCGAGGGGTGTTGGAGCGATACAATATTGCTTGAAGTTAAGGTGCTTGCTATAATCTCCGAACTGTATTATATGGTGACGGGAGAGGCGGAGAAGTTTGATTATGAGGATTATTACTGGCGTTCATACGTTAAGGCGCGGCGATTAATCGAAGCTGGATGCGCTTTCAGCGATTTCGGGACGCGCCGCCGTGCTTCGTTCCGGGCTCAGGACACTGCCGTGCGCGCCATGGCCGAATGTGATAAAACAGTGCGGGGCGAGGGCCATTTCACCGGCACAAGTAACCTGTACTTGGCAATGAAATATGGTCTCACCCCGATTGGCACGATGGCCCACGAATTCGTGTGTGCCATTGCAGGAATGTACGGCCCCCTCATGGCCAATCACATTGCCATGACGAAATGGTCGCATACTTACCGCGGCGCATTGGGAACCTACCTATACGACACCTATGGATGGAGGATTTTCAGCCTCAACTTTTCTACTGATTTTGCAAATATGTTTAAGGGATTAAGGGTGGACAGCGGCGACAACCGTGAGCAGCTGGATCTCATCGTGGAGAAATACCGGTCGCTTAACATCGACCCTCTCACGAAGCAAATAGTGTTCAGCAACGGGCTGAATGTCGACAGTGCGATCGAGATACAGAAATACTCTGCCGGGAAATGCCTACCTTCCTATGGCATCGGTACACATTTCACCAACGATTTCCCGGGCGTAAAGCCACGCAATATCGTGATAAAACTTACTGCCGTGAAAATCACCGAGTCCTGGCCATTCTACAGCCAGACCTGCAAACTCAGCGAAGACATAGGTAAATACACCGGCGACGAAGCCACCGTGACTCGTTTTCTCGAAACCCTGCACCTCGAACCAGTGCACCATAGAATGTGAACCTTTTCTCACTGAATTCCCAGCCCGAAAATGTAGGGACGCACCATGGCGCGTCCTCCCGAATCAGCCAAAGCCGGAGCATATCATTGAAAATCTCCCTCGCATCCATCGGACGCACCATGGTGCGTCCCTACAACTAAAACCCTCACTGCAAAATTACATCCGACCCCGCTCCGTAAACAGCGATAAAATCAAAAATCCCCCCTAATAATTACAGCTTCGGCTGCGACCTCCCAGGAAATCGCAGCCGAAGAAAGTTTGTCAGGATAGGGAGAGCTTAGCCTAAAAATTTTAAATCCCCATCTCCGATTTGATTTGAGCTATGCAACGCCGATTTCGCTTATCTCGTTTTTGGTCGAATATCCAACCCCATTTATTGAAATATTTTGTTATAGACTTGATGTGCATCAACATCATCTTTTTATTTCCGTATGAGCCTTTTGCATACTCGTGATATATCGAAACATATGGATAAAATATTGTTGTCGCTACCTCCCCAATACGTCTGCAGAGGTCAACATCTTCCGCATACATAAAATAACGTTCATCAAATCCTCCAACCTTTTTTATGACATCACAACGTAGCATCATGAAGCAGCCCGAAAGTATCGGCACCTCCATTATCGTATCATATCCAGTCCAGTGCATCTCGTACTCATAATCATGCCTATCTTGCCAAGGCTTTATCGGGATGAACCGACGCAAAATTAAATCTGCGGGCGTTGGGACCAGCTTACAAAGATACTGTGTCTCACCTGAAGGATATAGTACTTTTGGCATTACAAGGCCACATTCAGGATGGTTGTAGAGATATATAGAAAGTTGTTCCATCACATCGTCAGTCCAATAGACATCAGGATTAAGTATGGCATGATATTTCGCACTTTCTTCGATTGATTTACGTATTGCCACGTTATGTCCGCTACCATAACCGAGGTTTAGACTGTGGATATAATGGATTCTGCTGTTTCCGGCCACAACCTCCCTCAGTTCATCGTTCGACGAATTGTCGATTATATAGAGTTTGTCGACAGGCGACCTCATCACGCAGTCAATCAGCCTAGACAAATCGCTATGGCGTGTATGGAATGTAACTATCGAAGCTGTTATCATAATAATTCAAACTTTAATCCAGTTTTGATTGACGGAATCCCACTGTTTAATAACTTTTGCAGGAGAACCAACTGCAATACAATTCCGTGGAATATTTTTATTTACAATTGAATGTACACCGATTATTGAACCCTCACCTATAATTACTCCAGGCATGACTATAACACCCTCTCCAAGCCAAACTCTGTTACCAATGATAACTGGAGCAGCATGATATGGTCGTTTAATTGGAGGGATATATGGAGCAGTGGCATATTCGGATTTATCATAAATTCCGTGGCTATTGTCTGAAATATATACGTGAGAAGCCATCAACACATCATCTCCAATATATACAGAATTTATTGCTGATATATGGACATAATCATTTAATTGAACATTAGTCCCTATAGTCATCTTAATTGACTTATCCCCATCGGCAATGAACGCCTCCAACCGGCATCCAACTCCGGTGGTCAGACCTTTACCAAATTGGATCATACACCCCCCCCTATTAGTAAATGGCTGACGTATAATACGTTGTCTGTTGTACAATAATTTAGTTGTAACAAAACTATACATCAACTTGATTAGTCCTATGAATGAGTATTTATTTTGAATTGTAGCTATAATCATACGTTTTATCAGATGAGAATTTTGTAATATAGGGCCAAATATTTGGCTGCCATTTCATCAGCAGTAAGCTCCTTTTTATAAAATTCATGAATATTTTTTGATAAATGTTCAGATTCTTGACTGGCTTTGTTAATGGCATGAATTAAGTCTGTTATATTCTCTAATTCATAAAAACAAACCTCTTTATCAGAAATAATTGATCGTAAAATTGGAATATCAGAGAGCACTGTTGGAATTCCATATGCTGCTGCTTCAATTAATGCTAATGGAAATCCTTCAGATTTACTTGTCAAAGCAAATATATCAAAGAGTGAAATATAGTCGGTCGCATTTTCTTTAAATCCAATAAAGTAACATCTGTTTTCTACTCCTAATGATTTAGCAAGAGTAATAAGATTATCTAATTCTTTACCTTCACCCAAACAAAAGAAGGCATAATTAGGGAGAAACTTTAATGCTTTTATTATTTGATCGACAGCTTTTCTCTTTGTTAATGAACATATAGTACCAATGATTTTATATTGAGCTTTCAGATTGCCAATTTCGGGATTTTCTACAATCAATGAGTTGGCATTTGCTATATTTATGTTTCTTCCATTGAATATAACACATGATTTATCTCTTATATATGTTTTTTGTTCATTCAAAGTAATGGAATTTAATGTTATTATTCGGTTAGAGGTGTATAGAGCTCTGCTCCAAAGAATAGATGCTGCAAGTGATTTTATAAGAGAATATGATTTGTGTAACTCTTGTAACGTTATGGGATTATGTAGAGTGGAAACCGTTTTTGCCCTTTTAATTTTGCGACTGTGCCATGATAAATATAAATCCGGTCGAAACATATGAGAATGAATAATATCCCAACTGTCAAAATCAAATGGAGTACAGAATTTAATATTCTCTACTTCACATGGCATCAAAAGAATCCTGGCAACATCGTCAAAGAAAAAAACTTTACATGTATGACCTAATTTAATAAATTCAGTACACAAGTCCTTTACAACAAAACCAGGACCTGTCTGAGCGAGACTTGGAAGAATCATGGCAATTTTCATGTGTAATTAAAATAAAATTTATAAGATGATATTTTATTAGGCGCGATGTTATTCGCAAAAATTATGATACTTAAAAGGATAAGTAATATTTTATATAGCCAAAATTTTTTCCCTTTAAAAAACACAAGTGGTAGTGACAAAAGAATAGGTTCCACTGATAGCATAATATTAGACATTCTTGCTCCCACTATTGCAAAATCATTAAAACATAATAACCAGCAAAGTCCTATCGTATAACTTAAAATTAAAGGATAAAAGAATTTATTTATTTTACATAAGATGTTAAAATAATGATAGAATAAGCTGAAAAATATTAGAGTTTTCAAAGTGTTGAGATTCCTAAAAATTCCTATGGCAGAACCATAACCGGAATCTCCGTAGGCTACATATTGATCCAACCTATATGATAATCCTGTAAAGTTTCTGATAACTTCTCCCAAAGGAAATACAAGTCCTAATAACAGCGAAAAACAAACCGAATATAACAAAAAAACTTTTGACGGTTTAAACCTATATGAAAGTATAAGAATACCGAATATTATCGTTGTTATATGAATTGACATTGATAAAAGCCATAACGCAATGATATGGTTGTATCTATTATAAGAAAAATACCGTATTGAATATAAACAAATAGCACTCGCTAACCCTATTCGAATCTGAATCATTTCCTTTAATGCGAAGTTATGCACAAAATAAAGTAGAATAGCTATAAATACATAGGGTGTGTATTTTAAAAATGATTTGAAATTAAGTGAAACAGAAGCGAGTGCCACACAAGAAAACATAAAAGCAGGTGATTTGCAAATCTTTCCTATGATAGAAAGAATGGTCATAAAACCACTATCATTAAGCTCTGATTGTTTACCTGTTATAGCATCTTTAAACATTTCCACGTAAGCCCACCAGTCTGCGTCTTCATATCGGAATCCGGCAAATATTATCAGTACTATGCCACAAATTATTATTATAAATAGATTGTTAGTATTTGCTTTATTAAATACTACTGCAAATATCACCAGTGTAGATAGAATGATATAATATATTATCATTGATGCAATATACCTATTTGGCAGATATAAGCCTATAAAAAATACTTCTAATTATTTGTAAACGAATAAGGATTCCTATTAAAAGTCGCCGCCCACTAAGTGTCTGTAATCCAAACTTAAAGATACCTTTGGATTTATAGACATTTTCGAATTCAATCTTTTTTTCGTACGGTATCCTTGATTTTAATAAATTTACTGATGCACGATATTTGAAATTATCAATCCATTTGTTAATACAATTCAATTGATTATGATTTAAAGTCTGTTTTGTTGAAATCCAATCACTTAAGCTGTTAAGTGATGCTAACCAACTAATTATAGATTTGTTATACTGGGCAGTTGTTTTTGTAGAAGTTATGCTTCCGGAATCTTTAATATCGTAAATATATACAATGTTGTTACTAAATGACATGCGATTAAGAAGAGGGTAAAGACGTAACATAAACTCGTAATCTTCATTGATTATACCGTCAATGAATCTGAGATTATTATTTACATAAATGGATTTTAATGCAATGTGTCCCCAAGATGAGATGGTAATATAATAGTTGGAGAGATATTCCATTCCATTTATAACTTTATTATCTGGAAATTTTATATGCTTAAAGTAACTGAAAGTATGATTATTTTGAACGATATTTATATGATAGCCTAAAAAATCTAAATTTTCTTTCTCCATTCGTTCTAATAATGGAGCAAGAGAATTTGGTATGATATAATCGTCAGAATCTACGAACATTATGTATTTGCCTTTTGATTCCTCTATGCCTCTATTTCGTGCGGAGCTTAAACCTCCATTTATTTTATTAACTAATCGTATATTCTTGTTCGTCTGTTGATATTTTTGTATAATTGAGCAACTGTTATCTTTTGTGCCGTCATTGATACATATTATTTCGTAAGATTCTGTGTCTAAGTGTTGATTTAGAAGAGATAATAGACAACGTTCGATGTACTTTTCAACATTATAAACAGGGACTATAATTGATAATTCCATATTTAAATTCGTTATTTAAGTTGATATATACTATGATAAACAGTGTCTATATATTTTGAATATTTTCTTTGAAATAAAAGGTAATCCAAGCGGTATAAATGAATAAACTATCTTGACACGAGTTGTCATTCGATACTTCCAAATGTATTTATTGGCTATTGGATAAAAATCATATAACCATCTTCTTGTGACAAGATTAGATTTAAAATAAATTCTAAATTTTTGATTAAATACAAACTCGTAAAATTGTACTTTTAATTTGTCATATGCTGACGTTGTGTGCAAAAATTTAAAAACGGCATTAATCAGTTTCTCAATACTTTCCACATCTTTGTAAGTCCAATTTTTTGTCATTGAGGAATCGTTCGTGCAATTATAATGATAAAGAGTGTTTGAAACTCCCGATATTTTATTTGCACTTAGATGTAATTTTATAGATGACAGAGCATCCTCTCCCATCCTCACCTCAGGATCGAATGTGATATCATTATCCTTATAAAGAGTTTTCTTTACAAGTCTTGACCATATGTTAAAAAACATTTGGTTAAGAGTTAGTAAATTTTTACATGCTTGAAGGGAATCCAAATTGAAATTCTGCCGTCTATATACTTGTTTATCGGGGAGCTCTTCAAAAAAATCGCAGCCGACTATGTCGGCATCGGTGAGTTTGGCTTGGGAGTAGAGGAGTTCGTACATATTAGGCTCTACCCAGTCATCGCTGTCGCAGTGAATCACGTACTCACCGCAGGCGTTGTTCACGCCGGTGTTGCGGGCTTCGGGAAGACCTTTGTTGACTTCGTGATGTAGTATGCGTGTTTGGTACTTGCGGTGGGGATAATCGTTCAATACGTTTTTTAGTATCTCTATGCTTCGGTCCGGGGTGCAGTCATCTACAAATATAAATTCGATTTCATCAGTCATTGTCTGATTGAACAATGACCTTGCACAACGTTCGATATATTTCTCCACTCCATAAACAGGAACGAGAACTGAAACTTTGATGGTATTGTTGTCGCTCATTTCAATAATGATATTTTTTGACTGTGTCAAGATCCTTCAGCCAAGTGTCGGCGAAGGCCGACAGTTTGCCTGTCGTGTTGTCAATATATTCCACCGGCTTGTGTAGGAGAATGGAGAGAATCATTGCATGGAGGCGAGTTGTTGTCACGCTGTTATATGACGCTAGGAATTCAGCGCCACGTTTAACAAGCGATTCCCGCACGTATTTGTCGGCAAATTGGTCGATAGTTTCGTAGATTAGTTTTTCAGTATATTCAGTGGGAGCCCTGCGTGCCAGTCCATAAAATCGGTTCATATAGTAAAACCTTTTTAGTCTCTTTTCCACTGTCGGCCAGTCATGTACCTCGCTGATGGCATCAATAGTCAGAGGCGTTTTTGAGGAGATTTCCTTGTCCGTCCTTCGGAAATACAACTTCCTATCAGTTTCATTCCCTCTGTACCGATTTAAAAAAGAGTCTGATATGCAAAAAGCCATATCGGGAAGAAGATAGATATTACAATCAGGAAAATGTTTTTTCATGAAATCATAGCTCCAGCGGTCGCGGGCGCATAGATGTAGGTCCTTATGAGCTGAAAGAATTTCTGCATCCTTCAAGATAAGTGACTCATCCTCATACCATACCGACTGAGGAAACATAATTATTCGATTGTCGGGATGATGCCGGATGATATTTAATTTAAAATCTTGAAACCACCTCCACAAGTCCCCGAAATTACCTCCGCCATGAAGTAGTATAACTACTTCAGGGCGGAGGTAATTACCCCGCCATGAATCGGCACTTGACGTTGCCAGGCATTTGTATGGTAATGATTTTAAAAATGTTCGTTCACCTTCCCAAATCAACACATCGCCGATATTTCCGTGATAGGGGACATCAAGGAGTACGTAATCATTCTTGATTAGAGGGGTAAGAGTTTCCGAAATCTTACCACGAAGTTGATTGATTTTTGCTTGACAATCCATTGTTAGTCAATGAATTTATGATTTTAATACGTGTATTATCTTGTGAATCACTCTTAATGGCAAGGATCTTATGAACTGGATATGTCGGTGAAAGCGATAAGACGGTGAATTTTTTGCTCGATTGACATCTAATGTTTTTATCCATTCAATTTCCTTTGGAAGTTTCAAAGACTGTGATGAGTTAAACCTTTCTTTGATTTCAGCCCAAAGTGGTTCGTTGATAAAATTATAACCGTCAAGTACTCTCGTCTTAGATTTTTTAAGATGACTCAAATTATAATTAAAGCCATAATTTAGAGGGTCATGACCTGAGCCAAAAATTTCAAACATCGTACGAAGGCATTTCTCGCATTTGCAACAATTTACACCACCGCTCGTAATCCAGCACACTCTCAGATTTAACGGCGTTTTTGTTTTATCAACATACTCACAGATATGATCAACTTTAATTTGTCGACTGTGCTCGTATTGGTCGTGGATGGTCTGACATCCGGCGATTCGCACATAATTGTCGATTGACGGGTCACTCGCGCAAGTTACGTGGTCATTTTTAGTGAAGGAGGAAGCAATGTAGATTTTTTTTAATCCCCTATTCCAAACTAATGGAGCCGCATGTCCGATTAATCCAATACCATGTTGAAATCCGTGCCACCATTCATCGCCTGAATTCTTGACGAGAGAGAAAAGCTCTCGGTAGTTTATAAATTCACGGAAATTTGATTTAACCAATACCGCTTCTAAACCAAAATCATTTGCTGTTTTCAATGCGTGATTTTTTACAATGTCCCATCCCTTGTGGTCATCAAGTTTGATATCTGACCCCCAAAGAGTTATTAACATCGGTTTTTCTTTGGCATGGGCTATCAAGGTCGCAAAGGCATCTACGCCACCACTGAAAAAAGCTGCGCTATAACTATTTGAAGATTTTTTATGTGTTACGTGTGGGGGGGGGTAATATGTTGGAAAACAGTGAATTAGCAATATAATTACCTTTGAATTTCAACATTGGGTACATCTTAGTATAACCCATCTTAAAATTTGGAATACTTTCGTAGAAGTCCTTGTCGATTTCGTTTACTTCAAGGGTTGAATCACTGAGCCAAATTATAGGTAATACATTACAAATGAATGGTATGACAGCTATAGAATCTGGAACACCGACAATTGAGGAAGAATATGACGTCCTGAACTCATAAGGTGATTTGAAGAAACGTTTCATATCTTCGGAAGCCTCGAATTTGACAATTATTTCATCCTTTGATTTAGTAATATTGGTGACTGTTATACCTTTCATTTTATTTTATTGATTATTAGGGAATATACTTTGCTGTTAATCCATTTTCTTTCGTTCAACGACAAACCAAGGAAATAGGAAATCGTAGAGCATAATAGCCATGCCAGTATAATGAAGCAAATTAAAGATGTTATTTGGTCATTTTTGAATAGCAGCTCTATGAAATATATGAGAATAACGGAAGAGAGAGTAACGCTAAATTCCCGAAATAAAACTTGATGGCTATAGCTTGAAATTGGCAATCCAATTAATTTATGCACTATGAATAACCGTGCAATAAGTGCTACTAAATAAAGCGCAATTTCGATGTAGAAAGCCGATTGTGGAGGGAATCCGACTTTATAGGCCAAATAAACGAAAATAACCTCAAGTATCAAGATGGAACAAATCCACGATTGATATTCTTTAACCTTCCCCGAAGCTAATGCTCCATATACCATTGTGCCTGAAAGAAGTTCAGATAAGGTACAGACAATCATGAGCCGAAGAAACATGACGCTATAATCAGGCACTTGACCGAGCCATAAGTAAAGTATTTGTTCTGCTTTAAATGTTACTGGTAAGGCGATTATAAACATCAGAAGATATGAAAATTTGGAGCTGCGAAGGATAAGAGTATACATAGCTTCTTTTTCACCTTTGGCAAAGTATTTGGTAATTTGGGGGTTGGATGCCATTTGGAAGTTTGTGACGACCTGCATTATTGCTGCATTAACTTGTACTGCGATTCCACGTGCAGTGTTTAGGACCGGTCCAAAAAAGATGTTTATTATAAAATTGATACCCTGTGTCCTAAGAAGCCATGTTAAGGTGCCAAGAGTTTGCCATCCGGAAAATGAAAAAAGTTCCTTGAACATGTAGCTATCCCAGATGAAAGAGTATCGGCAATTAGGATATTTATATACACAGTAAATTATCCATATCAAAAATATGGTTAGACATACTCCTGTGCCTAATGCAGCATATAGAATGAGTTTGTTATAGAGAATCCATGATAGTAGAAATGCAACTAAAAGTTTAAAACCGGCTTCCACTATTGATAGATAGGCATAAATTTTCATGTTTTCAAAGGCAGTCACAAGAGATGATAGAGGCACGGTAAGGATGCCAATGACGGTCTGTATTATGGCGAAGTGGTATACAATTTTTGCAGCGCCAAGGCTTCCGTCTGGGATGTTGAGGTACCTATCTACCAGCCATAATCCAATGGTTTCGGCAAGGATTAAGGTAATAATAGCTATGAACGCATGTATATTTATTACCATACTAAATGTTTCTCTAAGATGGATAAAGTCTTTTCTCCCTATGTCTACGGCAAAAAATCTCTGCGCGGCAAGACTCATTGAGCCATTAAGGAAAGCAAGCATCGAAACGATGCTTCCGACTACGTTTAGAATTCCGTAATCCACTACTCCGAGTTGGTTGAGGACTACACGTGAGGTGTAGAGGGTTACCGCCATTATCAGGAGCATTCTGAAGTAGAGGAAGAGTGTGTTTTTGGCTATACGTTTATTGTCGGATGAGGGCATGGATCAATGGATTTTTGAGGTTTCGGCGGCCCCGATTCCGGGAGGACGCACCATGGTGCGTCCCTACAGTTGGAGGGTGGAGAGGC
Organism: Duncaniella sp.; assembly: GCA_023664955.1. GTDB lineage: Bacteria > Bacteroidota > Bacteroidia > Bacteroidales > Muribaculaceae > Duncaniella. Next base: position 131,384 of record JAMPEV010000001.1, on the reverse strand, counting down.
GGTGGAGGGTGAGGTGGATGGCTTGGGTGAGGAGGGGGTGGGTGTCGCGACGTGAGGCGAGGATGGTGAGGAGGTGAGTAAAGATTGATTGGTTGAGGTCGCGTTTCCGGCGTCCGTTGAATGGGATGGCGTCGATGAAGGCGGCGTAGGCCCGGAGGGTGGGGGTGTCGAGACGGTCGGCCTCTTGGTCGGTGAGGAGGTGGGTGCTGATCCACCGTGCTTTGGTGCGATTCTCTTCACGGTCGCTCATATAGGGGTGCAACTCTGCGTTGAGGAGGTAGGTGAGACGCTTGTAGGTTTCTGACAATGACGTGTTTTGGAAAGAGCCATTTTTGACGAGCTCGTTGATCCAGGAGAGAATTGTGTCGATGACGAAATCCGCATATCGCGTTTTGAGGGTGGCGATGTCACGGTCGGCTACGGAGAGGAGAAGCAGGATTGCATCTGTCGGGGAGATTGACTTGGTACCACGCTGCCAGAGGTCGAATGTGCGGAGCTTTACAGAGCGGATATAGTCGCTACAGTGCATGGAGTAAGCGATATAGTAGAGGAGACCGTATCCGCTGAGGAGCTGAGGGATGTATGATAAATTGGGGGTAGAAGCTACGTTACGAAGTGTGGGATTATAGGAGGGTGCATTGAGAATATTTTCGATCAATGACTTTACCTTGAGGAGCCATATTTTAGCTTGCCGGCTCACCTCCAAGGTGGTTGGGGTGACCGTGGGAGGGAGATTGAATCCACCCTCACACTCGTAAATTTTGCAAATCAGCTGCTGGTAGGCGCATATTTCCTCTACGTCGCGATAGTCAATGCTATCGGCAGGGATAATGGAGGTGGCGGTATGTGATATAGCCGGTGATGGTGTCATCTGGTCAAACTTTAGATTGGCACGGGGTCACGTCCTTTGGGTTGATTTTCACGTATGCGCTTCCGAGAAAGTCAATGTTGATGAATAGGTGGCTCGTTCCGCTGGTTGTATCTTCCAGCACCACTCCGGTGAGTCCTTTGAAGGGACCGCGTCTCACTTCGACCTTCTCTCCTTTGACAAACCGGTCGGTGAAGGACACATTTGCGTCGGGTACTCCAAGCATAAATTTCAGCTGGTCGATTTCGTGGGCGGGGACGATGGCAAGCGGTTTGCTGAGGGAGTTGCGCGACTCTCCGGCTTTGTTAGTCATGAAGCGGAAGATGAATGGGAGCTTCACAATCTCGCGCCTTTGGCGCTCGGTGCAGCGGATGAAAATCTTTGAGGGGATCATCACTCTTTCGATCCGGACTTTCTTGCCATTGTTCCAGAGGTGAAGCTCCTCCTGTACGGGGACATAGTTTTCGATGCCGGCTTTGGTGAGTCGTTCGGCGTTTGTACGTTCGGAACGATTGTTGACGATAGCGATATACCAATGGGCATCGGATACGCCTACGGCGTCGTCAGCGTTGTGGGTCGCTGTCGCAGATGAATCGCTTATTTCCTTATATACACCCATTTACAAGAGTAAGGTGGCGCTATAAATACATACATCTCTTAGTAGGAGAAGTACATTCAGAAGCAAAAGTACAAAATATATCCTAACCACCAAAAGTTTATGTCTACAAAAATTAACATCCATAAGTCAAAAATGTTCAACATTTTAACACAATGTAAAACATATGTAAAATAATCGATGAATCCAGCGGTTTATATTATATTGATAACCAATTAGTTATAAATAGCAAAATGAGTATAGTACTTCTCCTACTAAGAGAAGTATTTTTTTGATGCCTACTCGCTGCTGGTCGAGGAGGGAATTTCCATCAGCACAACATCGCCGCTCCGGGGCTCTGCTGGAATAGCTTATTTTAATCGCATTGCGCTGCACCAGGGTGTACGCACACCCCCACTCCAAATGGATTCCGTTCACTGTAAAGTTGCTTATGGAGAATCCGACAATTAAAAACTGGCTCAAATTTCTTGAGAAACTTGAGCCAGTTCTAATTTTTATGGACTATTATTCCCGGAAGGGATTATTTCCCGTTCATGAGTTCAGCGAGTTTGTCGAAGAACGCAGGATTTTCACCCACGGTGATGTTGACGATTTTACCTTCGGGATTGATTATAACCTTAGTAGGGAAGCCCTGAACGTGGTAATCATTGAGGAGGTTAGAACTGTCAGGATTGTAGACATTAATCCAGGGGAGTTCATACTTTACCACGCCCTTGCGCCAAGCATCCTCGCTTTCGCGGCAGTCAATACCTATTACTTCAAGTCTATCCTTGAGAGAAGCGTAGGTTTCCTTAAGTTTCGGGAAACCCTTTATACACCAAGGACACCATGTGCCCCAGAAATCGAGGATTACCCATTTCCCCTTGAAGTCAGACACGCTTACATCCTTTCCGTCAAGGTCCTTAAGGGTGAAAGCGGGGGCATCGTGATTGCCGGAAGCGAGTTCCTCACGCTGCTTGTCAGCTTCGAGACGCTTCTGTGTTGACTCCTTCTGAGTGTTCAAAATGGGGTAGAGGGGAGATTCTGAAATATCATCGCCCATCCCTTCAACGGTGTTGAGGAAAAGCTCCTTGTCGCTAATCTGGAGGGCGGCGTAGAGGCTTGCGGGATTGGTGGCGTTATTGGCGATATAGTCAGTCAAGTATTTATTATAATCATCAAGAAGAGCTTCCATAGCTTTTTCGTCGCGAGGTTCAGCTTTGGAGAGTGTAGAATATTGCTTAGAAATCTCACCGGTCTTATTGTTGATGGTCATAATGCCTTCCATCAATTCGCTGCCGGTCACGGTGTAATCAAGCGGTTGCATTGATGTGACTACGACGTTGAGGTCCATGCCGGGTTCAGTGAAAAGACGGATAGATTTGCGGTCTTCGATTGGGATGATGCACTGTGCCGGGCCGGTGGTGAGCTGCTGGAATGTCATCACACTGTTGGCGGCCTTAACAGAGTCAACGGTGAGTTCTGGACGCTCTGCGCGAGGTTTTACTACATCGCTGATGAGCATTTGCTGGACAGCGTAAGTGCCATTACCTTCACCGGCGGGAAATTTTACTGTAACATCGGCTGAAGCCAAGAATGGCACAGAGGCTGCAACAAGGAGAGTTAAAGTTGATTTCTTCATTTTATTGGGAGTTTTTAATTGGTTTCTGGATCAAGAATCACTATACGGTAATTATTCTGTGCGTTAAGGCTCTTCATGAAATCCATAACGTCCTGAGGGGTAATAGAGTTCATAGAATCGGAATTTCCGTGGAAAGTGTCGACTCCGGTGACAACTTCAGTGAGAATACCGCTGAGCCAAAATACGTTTCTTTCCATATTCTCTGCGTAGGCTTTCACCATGTATTCCTTGATGGGACTAAGCTCAGCATCAGTGATATTTGTCTCCATATCCTTGAGTTCATTTTTGATGAATGTGAGAACTTCTTCCTTCATTTCCGGCTTCATGGGGAACTCGCTGCTGATAGAGAAGGTTTCCGGTCCCACGGCAGACGCGCTTCCTCCTGCTGCAATTGAGTAAACAGCACCCATCTCTTCGCGCACAGTCTTTATAAGACGGTTAGTGAGAATCTGGGCTGCAACAGAGTTGAGCTGTGCATTCTTCATGTTAAATTCACCGGCTCCGGTCTCATAGATGCCGACGAAGGTTTGGGGTGTGGTCATCGGAGTGGTGAACGTGTCAGTGCCATTACCTTCCTTGATGAAAAAACCGGGATTGAAATCCTTTATGGCCTTAGCTGCTGTGGCGGGATTACCGGGAAGTGAAGCGATATACTTCTCCACCATCGGTTTCAGGGTTTCAGGTGTCACATTTCCGACAAAGATGAAAGTAAAGTCAGCTGCATTGTCGGTCATGTCGTGGGCAAGTTTGATGGTCTGCTCACGTGATGCGCCAAGGATAGCCTCAGATGTGGGAGCTCCCTTGAATGGAGACGTGTAGAGAGACTGGTCTTTGAACTTCTCTGAGAGATATTCAGGACTCTTCTCCTGATTGGCGAGGAAGCCGCTATATGTTTTCTGAAGGGCATCAAACTCTTCGGCTGTGAATTGGATATCCTTGAAAGTCATGTAGAGGAGTTCCATTAAAGTTGGAAGGTCCTTAGGTGTGCTTTGACCAACTAATAAGCGGCTATATGGGTTGAAGCCGACATTGATTGAAGCTTGCTAGCCGGCGGTGTACTTTGTGAGGTCGGTGTTGGTATATGAGCCAAGACCCATCTTGCTCATTGAAATGGGGAGGGTAAGGATGGTATTTGTATATTCTTCAGGATAATCGGCATATCCGCCTCGTGCGTAGGCCTGCATGAAAATTTCATCCTCTTTAAATTTGGTGGGTTTGACGATTACCTTAGCCCCATTAGAGAGACTCCATTCAGTGATGCCCCACTTGGCATTTTCGACTGTCGAGGTGATAGTGCCGGGGGTGGGCTCAGTGGGGATAAGAGGTTCCGACTTGACCTCATCGACAAATGCTTCGATGTTTTCAGCATCGATGGCAGCGAGACCGGTTTCTATAATCTCCTTGGTGGGAACCGTGATACCTTCGCTTTCCGGTGAGAATACTAATATCACACGATTGTCGGGTGTCACAGCTTGCGACATTACTTGATTTATTACTTGTACAGGAAGAGCCATCGCAAGTTGTTGCATCATCGGCCATTCGAGTTCAAGTCCCGGAATTGGCTCGCCATCGGTGAAATTTTTAACATATTCTTTCACGTATGAGCCGTTTTCGCGAGTGCCGCGGTTGTTATAGGCTTTTTCAAAGGATGATATATACTCGTTGCGTGCGCGATCATATTCAGAGGCAGTGAAACCGCCACGCTGGGCGCGGAGGATTTCACGGTATAGGGCCTTCAGTGGTTCTACTATGTCATTTCCGTGGGCAATCACCATGCCGCTCATGGCATCCTTTGTTTTGCGTGACAGCAAGTATCCACCAAACATTACAGCTGCGCCTGCGAATGGAGCGTCGGGTTTCGATGAAATTTCGTCGAGACGGTTATCAAGCATGGAAGCAATCATTGACTCGATATAGCTCTGAATATAATAAGCCTGAGTGTTTTTCATCTCTTTGGGCATTACATCCGATAGGAAGTTGATCTGAGCCATGAGGGTTTGTTGCTCCGGGTCAGAACCTATGCCGTAAAGTGTACCCTTATGGTCTGGGACAGGTTCGTATTTACGCTCAGGGGCATTGGCTGGCATCTCGATGCTTGAGAACATCTCTTTGATTTTGTTCTCAATGCGGTCAACATCGATGTCACCCACTACCACGATAGCCTGTTGGTCGGGACGATACCACATTTCGTAATAGTCGCGGATGGCCTGAAAGGGGAAATTGTCGATTACATCGATTGAGCCAATCGGCATTCTGTGAGCATACTTAGAGGTGGGATATATATCGGTGAGGATATTATTTAGGATGCGACGTTGTCCCACATTGTCCTTGCGCCATTCTTCATGTATCACACCACGCTCCTTATCGATTTCCTGTGGGTCGAGGGTAAGGTCGTTTGCCCAGTCGTGGAGAATCAGCAAACATGAGTCCTGCACGCTTTCACGGGCTATGGGGACATTGCTGATGTTATAGACGGTCTCATCCACATCTGTATATGCGTTGAGGTTGGCTCCAAATTTCACGCCAACTGTTTCAAGCCAATCGCGAAGAGAACTTCCCGGGAAGTTGGTGGTGCCATTAAAGCACATGTGTTCCAAGAAGTGGGCCAGACCGCTTTGTTCATCAGTTTCAAGGATAGAGCCTACATTTTGGGCAATGTAGAAATCGGCTTGTCCTTTAGGGTATTCATTGTGACGAATGTAGTAAGTAAGCCCGTTAGGCAGCTTGCCTACTCTGACGGCAGAGTCAACTGGTAGAGGTTGAAGCATCGGGTTTTGAGCCTGAGCTTTGACAAAGCCCGGCAGAAGCAGCATAGCCACTAAAAGTGGGAGTGCCAGTAATCTTAAACCTTTTCTCATTTTTTAGAAATTATGATATATTATTCTGTGTTTTCAGTGAGGATGGAAATCCCATTAAAAATTAGACGCACCTTTGCGCTAATAGTGACGCAAAGGTACGAATTTTAACTAATTTTAAAAATATTATATCATTCAGGTTGGAATGTTAGTTATGATGATGTCCATGATCGCGACTTTATTTTTTCCAGTATTTCTACTACTTCGTTGCGGAGGTATGGGAGGTCGACTATGTAATAGCCGGAGTAGGATGGGTGGAATACGCCGAGGCGCATTTTGTTAATGGTTATGCCGTATTTCTGTTCAAGAATGTAGCGATATACGCTTACTTGTAGTGCGTAATGATAGTAGGAGCAGTCGGGAATATGTGAAATTGGGTGGTGTGCTGTCTTGCGAAAAGGAGAGATGGTCTCAATCATTCCGTTGCGGTTTATGAGTTTCCGAGAACGTTTCCAGTCCCAGATATTGAAAGTGCCGTCGGGGGTTCGTTCGAGGAAATCGAGCGTACCGGCAACCCCGTATTCTTCGTAATAAATTCGCCATTCGGTGCGGTAGGGATACAATCGGTTATTTGAAGCAAAGCATCGAAAAAGGCGGTAGGCATCGGTGTCATCGCCAACGTCATCGCCGAGGTAATAATGCTCTATCTTATCGTGCATTATTGTGCCAAGGTCACGTGCCCGCTGGGCATCCCGTTCCCAACGTGCCATCAATTCCTCTGGGGACACACCTTCCTGTGGCGCTTTACGATGAGCCCAATAAATAGCATCAAATTGGGGAAAACATTCCTCCACCAAAGTCGTAACCGATTTCAATTGCTGTGCTCCAAGGTGATAAGTGTGACTTTTCGGGTCGAATTCCAAATGTCCATCTCTGGGATGGCTGTTCAATTCATTATAGTTCATCAGAAAAATGCGAATCGAGTAATCTTGGAAACAAAATATATTATATCGTTTTTTACAGATTACTAACTAATCGTTTAATCCAGGGTTTTAGCCTCGTTCCAAAGTGCGTCCATCTCGGCGAGTGTCATATCTTTCAGCTCTTTACCCATCTCATGTGAACGCTTCTCGATGTGGTTGAAACGTTTGATGAATTTTTCATTTGTCTTTTCGAGGGCATTCTCAGGATTGATTTTATAAAGACGGGCTGCATTGATAATGCTGAATAGCACATCACCCATCTCAGCTTCCATGTCGCCATGTTTGCCACATTTCACAGCTTCGCTAAACTCTGATATTTCCTCTTTGACCTTGTCCCATACCTGCTCGCGTATCTCCCAGTCAAAGCCCACGTTTGCAGCCTTTTCCTGGATCCTATCGGCTTTAATCATTGCCGGGAGAGCCTTAGGCACACCTGATAGGACTGTCTTGTTGCCACCTTTCTCTTTCAGCTTTAGCTGCTCCCAGTTTTGTAATACCTCGTCAGTGGATTCAACGTGTTGATTGCCAAATACATGAGGATGACGGAAAATAAGCTTATTGTTAAGAGCGTCACACACATCGGCAATGTCGAATTTGCCCTTCTCTTCCCCTATTTTAGCATAGAAAAGCACATGTAGCAACACATCGCCAAGCTCCTTTCGGATGTTGGCATCGTCGCTTTTAATCAAGGCATCGCAAAGTTCATAAACTTCTTCAATGGTGTTAGGACGTAGAGACTCATTGGTCTGTTTAGCGTCCCAGGGGCACTTAACTCTAAGTATATCAAGTGTGTCAATGACACGCCCGAGAGCTTCAATCTTTTCTTCGCGTGTATGCATGGTAATTTATTTTTCCACAAAGATACTCTTTTTTGCGTTCATAACAAAACTCCCAATGAGCCGGTTGCGGTCATCGGGAGTTTTATGGGATTAGCAAAGACTATATTATCATTCAAAGATATGACGCAGCTTGCTGAAGATTCGTTGCTTGGTTGATTCATTAGGAGTCATGTTAGGTTTACCTCGGAGTGATTCGATGGTCTGCTGCTCTTCGGGAGTTACATTTTCGGGAATGTACACCATTACGTTGACTAATTCATCTCCAGTGCCGTAACCTTCGGTAGAAGGGAGTCCTTTGCCGCGTAGACGAAGCACCTTGCCCGGTTGAGTGCCTGCCGGAATCTTCATGCGGGCACGTCCGGTGATAGTGGGAACCTCGACTGTTCCACCAAGGGTGGCAGTAGGAATATCGAGCATCAAGTTGTAAATCACGTCATTGCCATCACGGATGAGTTCCGGGTTCTTAATTTCCTCGATTACGACGAGCAAGTCACCGTTGGCACCGCCATGAATTGCCGCATTGCCTTTACCGCGGAGAGTAAGGGTCTGCCCATCGCTGACACCGGCGGGGATTGAGAAGGACACGGTTACATCCTGACGCACAACACCTTCACCGTTGCAATATGAACATTTATGGGTTATGGTCTTTCCTTCGCCGTGGCAAGTGGGACATTCAACAGCCGACTGTGAGATGCCGAAGATAGATTGCTGCTGGCGGAGCACACTGCCCGAACCATGACAGGTTGAACATGTGGTAAACGCTGTGCCATCCTTTGCGCCGGTTCCATCACAGTGGGAACATTTAACGAGAGTAGGAATCTTTAAGGTCTTGGTGACACCTGTGGCTATTTCCGCAAGGGTCATCTTTACCTTGATACGGAGGTCGGAACCTCGACGCTGACGGCGCCGAGTACGGCCGCCTGCCGACTCAAAGCCTCCCATATTGCCGAAGCCGCCTCCGAAAATATCGCCAAACTGTGAGAAAATATCCTCCATGGAGAAGCCGCCTGCGTGGAATCCTCCGGCTCCGCCCGGGAATCCTTGCGGACCCATGTCATGACCAAACTGGTCATACTTAGCACGCTTCTCAGGATTGGAAAGCACATCGTAGGCCTCGGCTGCCTCCTTGAATTTTTCCTCAGCCTCCTTGTCACCCGGATTTTTGTCAGGGTGATACTGTATGGCCTTCTTACGGTAGGCACTTTTTATCGCTTTTTCGTCGGCATTTTTGTCGACACCAAGCACTTCATAATAGTCTCTTTTCGCTGCCATGGTAAGTCATATTATTGTCCTACAGCCACTTTGGCATGACGGAGAACCTTGTCATTAATTGTATATCCCTTGGAGGGGGTGTCAATCACCACACCTTTCTTTGACTCATCTTCAACAGGTACCATGGCAATAGCTTCATGAAGTTCGGAATCAAATGGCTTGCCGGTGCTGTCAATGGGCTTCACGCCATTTTGGGAGAGGAATTTCACGAACTTTTGGTATATAAGTTCCATTCCCTGGCGGATCGAGCTTGGGTCATCAGACTTGGCGCTTGCCTCAAGACCGCGTTCGAAATCGTCGACGATCGGGAGAAGTCCTTTCAGCACATTTTCTGAGGCATTCTTTATAATGTCGGCTTTTTCCTTCACGGTGCGTTTGCGGAAATTGTCAAACTCAGCCATGAGGAAAAGGTATTCCTTTTTTTCTTTCTCAACCTTAGCTTCAGCATCGAGAACCTGCTGCTTAAGTGCTTCTATGTCGGAAATTTCCTTGTTGATAATGTCGTTGGCTTCATCCAATTGGGAATTTTGCTCTTCCTGAGCCTCCTGGACATCATCAAGTGCTTCTCCACCCTCCGCCTGACGCTTAAGCTCTTCGTCAGGACGTGGGGCGTTATTCTGTGAATGTTTTGAGTCGTTACTCATAATATATAGTGTCTTTTAATTACATATAATTTATCTAACTCAAACAATCAAAAAGATTGCCAGACTGTGGCAAAACGTGCCGCTAAGTTGAATTTTAGTGGCTCGAATCAAGCCTTCAATCTAATTTTACAACAATTATATTGGTATAACGTTCACTCACACAGTAAAAAGAGTGACTGACATAATACTATCCCAGTTGGCTGATAAATATTTGACATCCTACAAAGTCAGATGACAAGTTTTCTGACAAAATGTCATGTTGGAATATGCCGTAGACGGCTGAGCCGGAGCCTGACATGGCAGTGTATGATGCTCCTTTCTCATGCAGTTTCTCTTTGATGTTCGCAATTAGAGGATATTCAGGGAACACTGACGCCTCGAAGTCGTTTTTCAATTTCTCTTGCCAATCGGAGATTGGTAAATTTAAGATGTCGGTTATGGACCTTTCAGGAATAGCAGGACGGGTGCGAGAATAAGCTTTAGCAGTAGGAACGCTTACTTCCGGTTTTATGACTGCAATCCATTTCCCTCTTAGAGAGAGATTGAATGCTGACATGTCAGTGCCTGTTCCGGTGCACAGCATTGGCCTGTTATAAATAAAAAAAGGACAGTCAGCCCCTAATTGAGCAGCGACCTCTGCCAATTCGTCATTGCTATAACCTAATTGAAAAAGTTCATTAAGTCCTCGTAGCGTGAAAGCAGCATCGGCCGAACCACCACCAAGCCCGGCACCGTCAGGGATGATTTTGCGTAGATAAATGTCTACTGGGGGTAGTCGCACTAACTCATCGAGAGCACGGTATGCTTTCATTACTAAGTTCTGCTCCACCGGGCAGTTTACTTCGCGTCCGGTGATGGTGAGTGTTGTCTCTTGTCCCTTCGAAGGTACAATTTCCAGAATTTCACGCCATGGAACAGGATACATTACAGTTTCAATATCGTGGTAGCCATCTGCGCGTTTGCGGAGGATGTCGAGACCCAAGTTTATTTTAGCGTTCGGGAATAGTATCATTTATGGAGGGAAATTGAGTACATATAAGATATATAAAACATATAAGACATATAAGAGTTATAGGAGGCTTATAGGATTTACATATATGGAACCAAATGAGGAAATTCTCAGCAAAGGTAAATAAAAAATTAACATAGTGTTTAACAAATGTCATTAAATCGGTTTATAAATCGAGCCATTATTATTTTATTGATATTTCCAAAATCTGTAACTTTGTCATCGCTTTCATAATTTGTATAAAATGGCTGACAATAATAATACTACTCGCAGGTCAGGAAAACCTGAACATATTTCTAAGTTTGATCATGGTGGCAGGATTCCACCGCGCGACAACGACCTTGAAGAGGCGGTACTCGGTGCTTTGATGCTCGAGAAAGATGCTTATACTCAGGTGTGTGACATCTTAAAGCCGGAGTCGTTCTATGACCCGTCAAACCAAAAGATATACGCGGCGATACAAAGCCTCGGTGCGTCGCAGCAGTCAATCGACATGTTAACAGTGACCGAAAAGCTCCGTCTGATGGGCGAGCTTGAAGGAGCCGGTGGTCCCATGCGTATATCTGAATTGACTTCAAGGGTCGCTTCGGGAGCCCATGTGGAGTTTCACGCCCGCATTGTGGCGCAGAAGTATCTTGCCCGTGAGTTGATAAAATTTGCATCGCAGATAGAGGCACAGGCGTTTGACGAGAGTTATGACGTTGACGACCTCCTCCAGGAGGCTGAAGGAAAGCTTTTTGAAATATCTCAGCGCAATGTTAAGAAGGATGTCACACAGATAGACCCTGTAATTAATGCCGCCATAGAACAGATTCAGACAGCCGCCAACCGGGCATCGGGACTCTCCGGATTGGAATCAGGCTATCATGAACTTGACAAGTTGACTTCCGGATGGCAGCGTAGTGACCTTATTATCATTGCCGCCCGTCCGGCGATGGGTAAGACTGCCTTTGTCCTCTCCATGGCGAAGAATATGGCGGTAAATTACAACATTCCGGTGGCGATTTTCTCCCTTGAAATGTCTAATCTTCAGTTGGTCAACCGTCTCATTCAGAACACATGCGAAATCGAAGGTGAAAAAATCAAGAGCGGTCAACTTACTCAAATGGAATGGGACCAGCTGATGTCGCGCGTGAAAAATCTCTACAGCGCACCATTATATATTGACGATACTGCCTCCCTTTCCATTTTTGAATTGCGAACTAAGGCGCGCCGACTTGTGCGGGAACATAATGTGTCGTTTATCATCATTGACTACTTGCAGTTAATGAATGCGTCGGGAATGAAATTCGGCTCCCGTGAGCAGGAAGTGTCAATGATATCTCGCTCGTTAAAGCAGCTTGCCAAGGAGCTTAATATCCCGATTGTGGCACTTTCACAGTTGAACCGTAGTGTGGAGTCGCGTGGTGCCGATAGCAAGGATGGCAAGCGGCCCCAGTTGAGCGACCTTCGTGAGTCAGGAGCGATCGAGCAGGATGCCGATATAGTTTGCTTCATCCACCGCCCGGAGTATTATCTGAGGTCGGGGACCGATGCTGCCGGTAATGATATCCGCGGGCTTGCCGAATTTATCGTGGCCAAGCACCGTAGCGGTCGAGTGGACGATGTGAAGATGCGATTCAAGTCACGTTATGCCCGATTTGAGAACTGGGACGATGAAGCGGAAATGACAAGCGGCTCCAAGATGTCGCGGCTGAACGGCGGCGGTATGTCGATGGGTGGCGGCGATGCCTTCACTCCCGCTTCTCCTTTCCAGGGAGGGTCGGCCGATATTCTTGGAGGAGCAGGTGATGATGCCCCTCCATTCTAAAGAATCTCCCGATATTTTTTACTCGACAGGACACAAAATCGTCGCGGCGATGTCGCGGCGATTTTTTTGTAAAAGCCATAAATTGTCCATCAGTCTCTAAGATATTGACTGCAAATAAATAAGGGAGGGGAATTCTAAAAATAGTGAAATAAAAATTAAAAAAAATTGGAACTTTTATTAACGCTCATAAAACTTTTTGAGGATTCATATTGTTAGAAAAGTAAAATTAACAAAACCAACTATTGTTTTATGAAAAAAGCGTTATTAATCATTGCAATCGTGCTTGGAAGCATGAGTGCATTTGCTCAGAATCTTGACAAGAATGAAGCGAAACAGCTTAAAGCCTTCTTGTCAGCACCAGCAAAAGAGGGAACCAATGCTCAGGCTCTTAAAGTTTCAGACATCAATGCTATCGGTTCAATCGAGGGCATCACAGTACAGAATGGTCATGTGACCGCAATCGAATGGAAGGATAAAAAGCTTGGTGGCCAACTTAATCTCTCTAACTTTAGTGCTCTTACTAAAGTAGATGTATCTCGAAATGAACTCACCGGAATCAACGTAGCAAATTGCGGCGCACTTGTAGAACTTAATGCCGGTCGTAACAAGCTTACTACTGCTGATTTCACTGGTTGTACTAATCTTCAGAAACTATCTGTATACAAGAACCGTCTTTCAGAGATTACACTTGAAAATACACCACTTCTGAATAATTTGAATGTATCCAACAACCTGTTTGTAGAACTTAATGTTTCTAATAACTTCAACCTTAAGACACTCAACTGCCAGGGTTGTCACTTGGAAGTTCTCAATGTATCAGGTTGTACTGCACTTAAGAATCTATATTGCGGCTACAATAAGTTGACACAGCTCAGCCTTGTAGGTGTTGAGAATCTTCAGAATTTGAATATTGACGATAACGAAATCGACAATCTCATTATCTCTGGTCTTCCCACCCTTTCATCTCTTATTTGCTCTGATAATAATATGGTAAGTCTCGGTGTACGTGATTGCAACAATCTTCTTGACCTTGTTTGCTCTTACAATGACCTTACTTCACTCAGTGTAGAAGGTTGTCCGAACCTCCAGTTTGTAGACTGCTCTTATAACGACTTGACCTCGCTTACACTGTCAAATCAGACTTTCCTCCAGCGTTTGCTCTGCAACAACAATCAGTTGAACATGCTTGATGTATCATTCGACACAGCTCTTACCTACATCAACTGCCGATACAATACAATCACTGATTTCCGTTCAATCGCTTGTGACAACCTCCGTATGGTGGCTTGCCAGTGGAACTACTAATCTGACAGATTATACTTGACATTCATAAAACACGAATAGTATATCTGACATTTAGGTCAAACAATTGAGGTCGGGCTGACGAAAACGCTTCGTCAGCCCGACTTTTTAATAGTAACTTAATTGACAGATAGTAGTTGACAAATGATAGTTGGAAGTTGTAAGGACTGATAGTGAGGAGATATATTATCTATTTTAATTACCAGGGGAGTTATGATTCATTATAATGGTAATGGTCGAGGATTTCGTCGATTGTGATGTTGAGGAGGTTCATTTCCTTGAACATTTCTTTGAGTGTGGTGTCGAAGAATTCCTGTCGCCGAGCTGAGTTGACGCGAGAAAGGGCATCGGTTGACAGATAGAACCCCATCCCACGCTTAGGGGTGATGATACCCTCTGCTTGGAGGTATTCGTAGGCCTTAAGCACGGTGTGGCTATTGACGGAGAGAAGCACGGAAAGTTCGCGCACGGATGGCACACGCTCCCCCTGGCTCCATGCTCCTGAGAGAATCTGCCCGAAACTGTAGTCAATTATCTGCTTATATATTGGTTTGTTAGTGCTGAATTCCATTATGCCACTTGATGTGTTTTGTTATGTCGGTAAATGTAGTAGACTAAGCATCCGCTCACTATTATCAAAAGCAAGTCAACGATATATCCTATAGTTGTGATTTCCTTTATTATAAGCTGAGACAGATTGTTGGGATTTACGGGAAGGTTGGCGTTTTCAAGTCCGCAAATAGCTGAAATGAATCCGTATATTCCGGCGATTACTCCGATTATAAGCAGAACCATGATGGGAGTCAATATCCCCATGAGTATTCTATGCTTTTTTGACTTTATAACAACGACTAACACTAACAGGATTATAAACATACTCTGACAGGCGGTGTTAAACAATGTTGCGGCTATCATTGAGGGAGTTATCTCGAAGCCGGCTTTTAGTATTGCGGCTTCTTTTATGCCGTTTTCAACGTTTCCACCGTCAATCATCAGGCCGCCAATGGTATTCTCGGCATACCATATACTATACACCACTGCCGGTATGAATAGCAAAGAGTAAATGATTTGAAATGCTGTCTTTTCTCCTACTGTTGCAGGCGCCTGGGTAAGGAGCGTTTCATCACGTCGAGCAAACATGAGCCCCCCGGTGTAGACACAGAAAGCAACTAATAAGCCTATTAGACTGTAAGCTAAGAAGCTAACCGGGGTTTCGAAATCTCTCAACGGCAGAAGGCTCAGGTAGTCAAGAATGCATATTGTGATGATAATTTTCAGGTGGACTGAAATGTTATATTTATATATCATTCCATAATCCAACATTCTTCGCCATGAGAAATTATTAGTGGTTGTAATTGCTGTTTGCATTGCGATAGGGTCTATTTGTTAATTATCTCCAACACTATGTCTCGTTGGGGTGACATGAGGGCAGAGTAGAGAAGATGATAATTCAAGTCAGTGGAGAGTCCTTCGTCGTTGATAATTAGCGAGTGAAACAAGCCAAGACTCTGCTCCATAAATAACTTTTCCACAGGTGGAATCGTGGTATTAACGCATGCTATTCGTTCTGATATTTCCCACGTAGGTCTACAAACTAATAACTTGCCATTGGACAGGACTATCAGTCCGTCATATAGTTCCCGGAGGTCGGAGACGGTGTGAGTTGACACTATGACAGTCTGATTCTCATCGGTGTTACGTGCAAGCATGGTGCGGAGTGATTTTTTTGACATGATGTCAAGTCCGTTTGCCGGCTCGTCGAGGAGTAGCAGGTCGGTGTGAAGTGATATGGAATATGCTACAATTGCTTTGTGGCGCATCCCAAGTGACATTGAGTAGTAATCTTCATCACCGGTCATGCCAAATTCCGCTAAGTTTTCGCGGAGACTTTCTTGGTTGAAATTGGGATATAGTTTCCCATGAATTTTGGCAAACTTATTGATACTCTTGGCTGGGAGGTCTACGTCAGTAGGAAGGAAGAAAGTGCGGGAAAGGGTGGAGGGTTGCCGTTGGCTAATATTATCCCCATCGATTTGGCATACCCCTTTCCATGGTATAAGTAATCCAGCTAACAGTCTGAGCAAAGTGGTCTTTCCTGCACCATTCTCACCTAAGAGAAGGTGTATACCCGGAGACACAACAGCCGAGACATCGTCGATTGCGACGGTGTCCCGGTAATATGAAAATGTAACGTTCTTTAATTCTATCATCGTGAGTCAGTGATGGTTTATTTAACCGGTTCTACGGTATAGCCTTTATTGCGGAGCAATGAGATAAGACCTCTGTCACCGGGAAGATGCCCTGCGCCAACGGCTATGAGAATAGAGGCGGTGGGGAGGAGACCGGCTATAACGCCTACCCAATTGGCATTGCGCTGATTGATTAGCTTTTCGGCATTTTCGCCTGCGCCCATTGTGGGGTCCTCGATTATTTCAAGCATCTTGTTTAGGTCGCCGGCCATGTAGGCATCGGCAAGCGTATGTGCCAATTCGAGCGACTTATTGTCGTTGCGTACAAGGTCCATAAGTTCCTTGGCTTGCTCGATAATTGGTGAACCGAAAAGGGCTTTGCACTGGTCGTCCAAAGTTTCAAGGCCGCCAACCTCTTTGCCGGCTGCTTCGGCACGGGTTTGGATTTCTGTGTCGAGTTGCTGTTCGGGATTGAAGGAGGGGAAAGCTCGTTGTGACTGAGCGAGGGCAACTACGGTGCATACCATCGAGGGTTTTAGCACGTCAAATTGATTGACAGTGGCCATCGGTCCCATATATTTTTGAAGCATTGTGTTGACTGAGTCGATCTGAGCCGGAGTGAGGACCGAAGTGAGCGTGCTGTCCTGGGGTGCCATCACGTAGGCGAGCATTGCCTGCTGAGATTGTGGTGTCTTTGATTCGCTCATCACCATTTCCCCATACACTTTGTCGGCGGAATTGAATGCCTCATCGAAGCCGGTCACATTGTCGAGCATAGTGGTGGGTGCTATGTGGTGAGTACCGAAGAGGTAACTCGGCTTTTCAAGACCGTTGCCTGAAATTTTCCACAGTAGTTGAGCATTGGAAAATAGGGCGATGAATGTGAGGAAGAGCATGGAGGTAAGTATTCTTTTCATTGTTATACTTTGTTGATTGTTTTTATTTGCGGTGTTTAGGTGTTGTACATGACTAACACACTGCAAAGGTATGGATGTTTTTTTTAATACCAAAACTTTTGTGGATTTTTTTGTCAAAAAATTGCGAATAGCTAATTTTGTAATGATTTAACAATATCCACTCACATACATGCAGAAGCAAGCTGTGGTGGTAATTTAATATTCCGGGACTCTATGTTTCAACCACTTGATAATATAAGCAAATACGAAGTGATATTGGCGAGCGGGTCGCCTCGCCGTCGTGAGTTATTGGGGATGCTTGGCGTCGATTTCTGCGTTGACAGTTCGCATAGTGTGGACGAGACTGTGCCTGATGGTATTGCACCGGCTGACGTTTCATGTTACCTGTCGCAAATAAAGGCATCAGCATATCCACTTTCAGAAGGAGATGGCAAACTTATTATTGCAGCTGATACAATTGTGCTGCTTGGCAACGAGGTTCTCGGAAAGCCGAAAGGTCAGAAAGAGGCGTGCTTGATGTTGGAACAGTTAAGCGGCAGGACTCATACTGTTATAACTGGTGTCACGGTGCGGACTTGCGATAAGTCGGTGAGTTTCAAGGCTGAATCGAAGGTACATTTCGCCCCGCTGAGTGAGGCAGAGATTGAATATTATGTGGAAAAATATAAGCCCCTTGACAAAGCCGGAGCATACGGAATCCAGGAGTGGATA
Source organism: Duncaniella sp. (assembly GCA_023664955.1). Classification (GTDB taxonomy): domain Bacteria; phylum Bacteroidota; class Bacteroidia; order Bacteroidales; family Muribaculaceae; genus Duncaniella. Next base: position 113,808 of record JAMPEV010000001.1, on the reverse strand, counting down.
GGCGCCGTAGGTATCACCGGCATTGAGGGTAGTTTCTATAATGTGATGGGACTGCCGATTCACCGTTTATATGAATGTCTAAAGAATTTCGCATAGTTGCAGCGAAAAACCTTCATGAGGTGGTAGGATTTCAATCTCGCTATTACTGAATGTTGTGCCGTGCACCCAATTTATAGTGTGTGGGTTAGGAAGGTTTAATTTTTCTTGGATTTTCATAGCGGCAACGCCCATTGTCATTCTTAGATTGAGTTCCACGCATGGCATGATTTTCTCCATGCCATTTTCCATATAGGTCATCATGTCAATTCCGAGCCAACCGGTGTAGGCGCAACCGATAAGTGAGGATAGTATGCGTTCAAGATTATATATAATAATGTGGAGATTGTCTATGTCAAGATGATGGCTGAGTATTTGCTCTAAGTAATGTTGGGGGGCTACTAAATTACCGCAGTATAGGCCGCGATTTTCTGTGTTGAATATAGACAACCCTTTGAATTTGACTCCATCGGGGGAGGCATGAAACAATGCGGCGAAGTCCATTGTGCGATGGAGTCCGCGTTCAACCATCACACTGCCCTGTCGCCTGATAATCCCTTCAACCCGTTGACATAGTGTGGTTTCATCGAGGGAAACAGCGTTGAATACTCCTCGCCCGCTACTTGACCATGGAGATTTGATGAAACATCCCGGATTGGTATTTTCCATCGCTATTACAAGGTTGGGATCGGATGTCTCAACTGGCAGTGCCACATCTAAATCAAGTTCTCGGAGTATCTTTATGGAGCTGCGGCGGTGGCTAAGTTGGCGAATTTGTTCTATTTGCTCGTCAGAGGGAAGTGCGGGTGGCCAATATTTGATACCGGATTTTATCGCATTTAAAAATTGACGCTTAGCATCGAGACTCCATCCCCAGGGGAGAGGAATGACGGGCTCGTTTTGGGAAATTATATTGCAGTTCAAGCCAAACTGAGAGCGAAGCCATTCGGCCTCTTTTTCAAAGGACGACGGTGCATAAATTACATCGCCATCCTCTGCCCACCAAGCCGGAAACAGGGCACCGGCGCGATGAAGGGCGGCTGCATGGGGTGGCGGAGTGTAGTTTCTGCATCCCAAAGCGAGTGCAAGGTCGTTTTCTGGGTTGAAAAGGTGTAATTTGCGCTTCATTGTTTAGGTGGATTGAAAAGGAGTGGGGTAGGGTCGGCAGGCGACTAAGTGATTACTTCGATAGATTACAGCCGACCCCTTCGTAAGGAGTCGGCTGTAAAAGATGCTTAATTATAGTAACTGTGTGATAGTCAATTAGATGCCCATCTTCTTGGCGATATCAGCGGGGATAGCTTCTCGGTTAACGAGGATGTCGAGTGTCTTTGCAAGGAAATAAGGCTCTGAAACATAGAAGAAGCCATCGTAGATTTGGTTGGTATCCCATGAGTTTTTAACCTTGTAATATTTGTTTCCTTCCTGGTCAACGGCTTTACCTACGATAACCATGCCGTGGTCGTCGGTAGTTTCCATGTTGTCAAACATCTGCTGACGGAGTTCCTGGGTAACTTCGATTTCCTCACGAGGACCATTGATCTTATTAGCTTCAGCGATGCGCTCTTTGTCGCTAAGTTTTACCCAACGAGCGAGCTCGGTGCCTGTAAGATCCTTCTCTTCTTTTACTTTTGGAATCAATGCGTAACCCTTGGTCCAGTTGAACCCTGGTTCGCTCACATCAGCGGCCCAAGCTACTGAGTAGCCGTTGTCAAGGGCGTTGTCAACGATAGCCTTCATCTCTTCAAGGGGCACATTGTGGTATTTTTCCCAAAGCCAGTTGTCAGCTACCTCGATAGCGAATGGCTTGTAGAAAGGGTGGTGAGTGAAAGAAGTCACAGGGATATAGTCGGCGGTGTTGATGCCGAATGACTGCGCAAATGACTTGGGAGTGTAGGTCTTGCCTTCATAAACGAAAGTTTCGGGAAGCTCTCCGAAGTATGCGTCAAGCACCCCGTTGAAAGCTTTCTTCCAAGCGGTAGACTTTTTGCGACGACCATTAACTGACTTCACGATTGAAGAAAGAACTGGTTCGAGCTCATAGTGGTCATGCTTTTTTTCGCCATATTCCAATCCGGCGTATGCCTCTTCTGGCACCATGCCGTAATTGTCAATTACGTAACCTACGTCGAGAGTGCTACCACCTTGGGCGAAATTGATAGTACCGCCCATGCGTACATATTTGTCGGCTTTGTCATTGTAACAATGGCGAACGGTGAACATTTCGCTGAGGTCAACTTCCTTGCCGGTCTTGCGGAGGATTTCATCCTCGAAGAAAGATGTGCCGGAGAAACTCCAGCATGTTCCTGATTTGTTTTGATCCTTTACGGGAGTGGTCTTGACAACTTTTACATCGGTGAACTTGAAGCCGCCTGTGCTGTCATTTTCTGTTTTCTTGTCGTCAGCCTGTACACCAAAAGCTATTGATGCAGCTACGATACCTAATAGGTATTTGTTCATGATATGATGAGTTTGTTTAGTTGGTTTATTATTTGTGACAAATAATTGATTCGTTATTATTGATACGCAAAAGTAGCGAAAAAATATTAAACAGACATGCTAATGAATGGGAAAATATATAAATTGTCCCTATTTAAAGACAAATTTATAAATAATGCAAGAACTATAGATTTGAGAAGTTGACTTAAAATTGTAAATTTGCACTTATAAGCGATGAGAGTCCTCACGAATTTTGAATTTTTTTTGACTTTTAGGTTAGGTTTTTTGATGGTGAGGTGTCTTAATAATATATGACGCAAACAAGTGACATAGAAAAGCTATTTCGAATCCATTATGTGGCTATGCACCGCATGGCGATGTTGATACTACACGATGAAGATGCCGCGAGGGACATTGTGCACGATGTCTTCGAGGCATTGCTTCAAGGTGGCAGAATGGACGTATCTCCACAATATCTCATGACCTCAGTGCGAAACCGATGTCTAAACTATTTGCGTAGCCTCACTGCGAAGGAACGCTTCAGTGAATTATACGCACTTGATGAACATGAGATTGAGGCAGAGCGGTGGCCCGATGACGAAACAATTGAACTGATACATTCAACTGTTGCTAACGACCTCACTGAAGCGTGCCGAAGAGTAGTAGAGATGCGTTTCATTAATGGTAAAAGCTACAAAGAGACAGCCTTTATACTTGGAATCAGCGAAGTGGCTGTGTACAAGCACTTGCGTCATGCAATAGATTTGTTACGTCAAAAACTTTCTCAAAATGGATAAAATCGACAAATTACTCGATGCCCTCGAGCACCCTGAGCATTACCCCGATTCTGAAATTCAAGAGATGCTTCATGACCCTGAAGTTAAAGAGGTATATAAGTTGCTTGGCAGAACCAAGACGAGTCTCCAGCCTATTGCAGTTCCCGATGTCGATGCAGAATGGGATGCGTTTGTAGAATCCCGTCAACAGCCGGTCGCTAAGCCGCGTTTTCGTATTCTCAGTTTCTTTTCACGGAATGTGGCTGCGAGTGTCATTATCGGAATAGCTTCATTGGCTGCTGTGGCGGCGATAGTGGGAGTGAGCGTCTCTTCTAACTTTGTTACAAAGGAAGAGGCTATGACATCTGACACGATCGCTTCCCAATCAGTTCACATTATGGCAATTGATACTATATATGAGATGGGTGGAGATGAGATTGCCGCTCAGGAAATAGTGATTTTTGATAATGAGCCGCTCCAGACAATTGTTGCCGCCATTGCCCGGAATTATGGATACAAGCCGGTCTTTGCATCGGAAGATGCGAAGTCGCTTCGCCTGTATTTCAGATGGGATAAAAATTTGCCTGTTGAGCAAGTGGTGGAAAGCCTCAATAATTTCGAGCAAATACACATTATATTAAAGGGGAAAACAATAACAATTGATTGACATTATGGCAAGAATCATTTTTCTTTTCTGTGCCATGGCATCATTTGTCATGACTCATGCTGATACATTCTCTTATCGCTTCAAGTCCACTCCGCTGCCCCATGCTATCCAGCGTGTCATGGAGGATCATCCAAATCTCGATGTAAATTTCATTTACAATGAACTCGAAAACTATTCATCGAGTTCGACCGTCAATGCTGATAATCCCTACGACGCACTTCGCCAGGCAATTGGATTCAATCCGGTGTCAGTGGTGAAAGTAAAGGACACATATTATATTGAAGCTCTCCAACATGGGAAATATATATACACCGGGCGCGCTGTCGACCTCCACAATGAGCCGGTGGTCGCGGCGACTGTAATGCTCCTTTCTCCTAAAGATTCCACTGTTTTAACTTACGGCACAACCAATGAATCGGGACGGTTCAGAATTCCTTGTGACAAGAATGAGGTGATTGGCAAGTTTACTTGTGTGGGATATAAGCCAGCATTTAAGCTGTTCAACTCATTTGCTGTCGGCGATGTGTTGATGAGCGACCAACCTGTTTTGCTCAAGACAGTCACAGTGAAAGGAAATCAGATGGTGAATTATTCCGACCGAAACGTTTATTTACCCACACAGCGACAAAAGCGGACAGCCATGGATGCGGTTGACCTCCTTCGTCGCATGGCAATCCCCCAACTTAATATAAAGATTTTTGACAAATCGGTGGAGACTTCCGACGGACAACCTGTGGCGTTGTTCATCGACTATGTAAGAGCATCAGCTGAGGAATTGAGGGGTATGCGTACTGCTGATGTTAAAAAAGTGGAATTTTCCTATTCTCCTTCCGACCCGCGATTTATGGGCGAGATAAATGTGGTGAATTTTATTCTTCAGAAGTATGAATTTGGTGGCTACACAAAGTTGACGACTAATGAAAGTTTATTCACCGGTCTGGCAAGCGATGCGTCAGTATATTCAAAATTTAATTATAAGAGGATGACTTACGATATGTATGTGGCAAGTGCCAACTCCAATAACCACCATAATGGTAGTTCAGGCACATCGTCATATCTTCTTACTCCCGAAGGGGAGGAGTCTCATTGGGTTGAAAGGACACAAACACTTCTCAAGAGCCATTATGCGAAGAATTCTCTGCCGGTAACGCTTCGTGCAACCTACAATACGGATAATTTTCAGATGAAAAATACCGTTGGTTTCACCTACACTGAAACGCCCTCTGACGATAGTGAAGGTAAAGTGGAGTTTTCGCCTGAGCTATTCAAGTCATCCTCCACAAAAACAGAGAAGAGTTCGGATGTGAAGAGCGTATCCTACAATGGTTATTACTTCTTTTCTTTTCCCAATAATTATAGTTTGACACTATATCCATCAGCCACCTATACTCACAATGTGCAGAACTCATTTTACACCACCGATGTAACGGCGATAAGAAATAACGCACGGGAGAATACTACGGATTTGAACATTGATGGTAGTGCAAGGAAGAAGTTGAACGATAACAACTACCTCTACCTATCAGGGTTTGCCGGTCGCACGGAATATCGAGTTAAGTATTATGGTAATTATCCGGCCAAGGATAAATTGGTGACCGAATTTGGAGGCGGCACTTTGAAATATGGCTATTACACCGACAAGATTAGCGCGGATGTGAGGGGAGGAGTTCGCTATCAGAGAAACGTCACTAACGATGTTGTGGAGACGGAGTTTTATCCTTTCGGCACCATCAATGCCGGGTGGTCGCCTTCCCGTAGTCATTCGCTGAACTTCAGCGTGAACTACTCAAAGGAGATTATGCCTGATAATGGTAAGAGTCCAAACGTATTGCAAGAAAACGAATTGCTATACTATCGCGGTAATCCAAATTTGCATTGCTCACACATGATTGGCGCAAGTCTCCGATACAATTGGAGGGCGTTACCCTGGCTGAGGATTTCAGCGTTTGGTAATTTCTTGGGGTTGATTGATCGTTGGACTCCGGTATACTCCCCCTATAAGAATGGAACTGCGGTGCTCAGAAGCTACGAGAATAATGGCGATCATTTTTGGACTTATTTTGGCTTTTCCGCCACTGCTTCGTTCCTTGACAATAATCTCCAATTCAACATTAATCCAAGGAAGGAATTCTATCACACCACAGGCGCTATCCCCGTCACCTACCAGCCTACCAATCTATTTGCATCAGTGCAGTATTATCTGGGCGACTTCTATTTCTCAGCTTATTATAATGCACGCCTTACAAGCCTTTGGTCAAACTACGATACTATTATTCGCACCAAGTGGGGGCTTGAGTTGGAGGCCGGTTGGAGTGTCGCAGCATGGAATCTTCGCTTCACGTTAACTAATCCATTTCGTCGGTCATGGGAATACAGTAACACCCGTGCGCGATACGCCTATTTTAGTGACAACATGATTAACTACAGTACGAGCGCCCACTTTCAGGTGAAACTTACCGCTGCTTATACCTTCGGATACGGTAGGAAAGTCAAACAAGGTGATGAGGTAGGCGGTTCAGGCATAGGCTCATCGGCAATCTTGAAATAATAACCTGCAGCCCGCTCTTGAAACTTCGAGACCAGTATTGAAGCCTTGAACCTGCTACCTGCGCTTAAATGCCTTGAAACTTTGAGAAACTTTGAGATTGAGAAATTTTGAGAAATGAACTTTGAGAAATTTTGAGAAATGAACTTTGAGAAATTTTGAGATTTGAAAATAAATAGTGAAATGTTTGGCAGTTAGGAAAATAAGTTGTAATTTTGCAACGCTTTTAGGAGCGGAATTTCGTCTCGATGGCTCTAACTGTTTGACAGTTAGCGAAATCGACGGCGAATAGTGTGTGTGAAAAATAGAAAAAAGATAAATACTAATCATTAAGTTAAACAAAAGAAACTAAGATGCCTACTATTCAGCAATTAGTAAGAAAAGGACGTGTGGCTCTTGAGGATAAGAGCAAGTCACCCGCTCTCGATTCATGCCCGCAGCGTCGAGGTGTGTGCGTGCGTGTGTACACTACTACTCCCAAGAAGCCTAACTCGGCTATGCGTAAGGTCGCTCGTGTTCGTCTGACCAACGGTAAGGAAGTCAACAGTTACATCCCCGGTGAAGGTCATAATTTGCAGGAGCACTCTATCGTATTAGTGCGTGGTGGCCGTGTTAAGGACCTCCCCGGTGTGCGTTACCACATCGTCCGCGGCACCCTTGACACCAGCGGCGTTAAGGACCGTACCCAGCGTCGTAGCAAATATGGTGCAAAGCGCCCCAAAGCAGCTAAGAAATAATCACGCTCCTTTTCTGAATTAAACAAATTAAATTAAAAACAGAGTTGTTAACCTCGTTTTTGATTTGATTGGAAGGCTAAATCACAGGTTGAGTAAACGACGCCCGGAGGGGCATAATCGTTGAAGATGAAAGATGCAGCAACCAAGCAACCAAAAACAAAACAGTTTCCTCTAAAATGAGAAAAGCAAAACCTAAGAAACGGGTAATTCTCCCCGATCCCGTGTTCAATGACGTAAGAGTGTCTAAGTTCGTTAACCACCTCATGTATGACGGTAAGAAGAACACATCTTACACTATCTTCTATTCAGCTCTCGAGCTCGTAAAGAACAAACTTCCCAATGAGGAGAAGACAGCCCTCGAAATCTGGAAGAAGGCTCTCGAAAACGTAACTCCCCAGGTGGAGGTGAAATCACGTCGCGTGGGCGGTGCCACTTTCCAAGTTCCTACCGAAATCCGTCCCGACCGCAAGGAATCAATCTCAATGAAAAACTTAATCCTCTACGCCCGCAAGCGCGGCGGTAAGACAATGGCTGAGAAGCTGGCTGCCGAAATCGTAGACGCTTTCAATGACCAGGGCGGCGCATACAAGCGCAAAGAGGATATGCACAAGATGGCTGAGGCTAACCGTGCATTCGCTCACTTCCGTTTCTAATATATCCTGACGAAACGACATTAGCAATTTCATTAAATTATAAGATTCCAAACTTTATAAAATGGCTAAATCAGACGCACATTTAAAGTATACACGTAATATCGGTATCATGGCCCACATCGATGCCGGTAAAACCACTACTTCCGAGCGTATCCTTTTCTATACCGGTCTTACCCATAAGATTGGCGAGGTTCATGATGGCGCTGCCACTATGGACTGGATGGAGCAGGAGCAGGAACGCGGTATCACTATCACTTCAGCCGCTACCACCACTTTCTGGAAGTATCTTGGTGAACAATATAAAATCAATTTGATTGACACTCCGGGACACGTTGACTTCACTGTGGAAGTTGAACGTTCGCTCCGTGTGCTTGACGGTGCTGTCGCTACTTTCTGCGCCGTTGGCGGTGTTGAGCCCCAGTCAGAGACTGTGTGGCGTCAAGCTGATAAATATAATGTGCCCCGTATCGGTTACGTCAACAAGATGGACCGTTCAGGTGCTAACTTTTTCGAGGTAGTGCGCCAGCTTAAGGATGTGCTTGGCGCTAATCCTTGTCCCATCCAAATTCCTATCGGTGCTGAAGAAACTTTCAAGGGTGTAGTTGACCTTATCCGTATGAAGGCTATATTCTGGCATGATGAGACTATGGGCGCTGACTACTCAATCGAAGAAATCCCGGCCGGTCTCGTTGACGAAGCTGAGGAATATCGCGATAAGATGCTTGAGAAAATCGCTGAGTTCGACGATGCTCTCATGGAAAAATATTTTGACGATCCTTCAACCATCACTGAGGAGGAAATCCACCGCGCACTGCGTGCAGCTACCCTCAAGATGGAGGTTGTCCCCATGATTTGCGGTTCTTCTTTCAAAAACAAAGGCGTGCAGTGTCTTCTCGACGCTGTATGCGCATATCTCCCGAGTCCTGTTGACTCAGGCGCTGTTGAGGGCACTAACCCCGATGATCCCGACCAGGTTGAGACCCGCGAGCCTTCAAGCGATTCGCCAATGTGTTCCCTCGCGTTCAAGATTGCAACCGACCCCTATGTAGGTCGTCTCACATTCTTCCGCGTTTACTCAGGCGATGTAATAGCAGGTTCATATGTCCTCAATAGCCGTTCAGGTAAGAAAGAGCGTGTGTCACGTCTTTTCCAGATGCACTCTAACAAGCAGAATGCTAAGGAAATGATTGGTTGCGGCGATATAGGCGCAGGCGTTGGCTTTAAAGATATCCGCACCGGTGATACCCTTTGCGACGAAAACCATCCCATCGTTCTCGAAGCAATGGAATTCCCCGATCCTGTGATTGGTATCGCAGTGGAGCCTAAGACTCAGAAGGACCTTGACAAACTTGGCGTAGGTCTCCAGAAGCTCGCCGAGGAAGACCCGACATTCCGCGTGGAAACTAACGAAGAAACCGGCCAGACAGTGATCTCTGGTATGGGTGAGCTTCACCTCGATATTATTATCGACCGTCTCCGCCGTGAGTTCAAGGTGGAATGTAACCAAGGCCGTCCCCAGGTAACATATAAGGAAGCAATCACTAAGCCTGTTGAACTCCGCGAAGTGTTCAAGAAGCAGACCGGTGGTCGTGGTAAATTCGCTGACATCATCGTGCGTGTTGAACCGGTTGACGAAGGCTTCGAGGGTAACCTCCAGTTCGTTGACGAAGTTAAGGGCGGTAACATTCCTAAGGAATTCATCCCCTCAATCCAAAAGGGCTTCGTGACAGCGATGAAGAATGGCGTGCTCGCAGGCTTCCCGGTAGAGCAGCTCAAGGTTACTGTAATCGACGGTTCATTCCACCCGGTTGACTCTGATCAGCTTTCATTCGAACTCTGCGCAATCCAGGCTTTCAAGAAGGCATCAGAAAAAGCATCCCCCGTGCTTCTCGAACCTATCATGAAGATCGAGGTTGTGACTCCCGAAGAGTCTATGGGTGATGTAATCAGCGACTTGAACAAACGCCGCGGTCAGGTAGAAGGCATGGAGACAAGCCGCTCAGGCGCCCGCGTCGTTAAAGCAAAGGCTCCGTTGGCAGAAATGTTCGGCTACGTTACAGCTTTGCGTACCATCACATCAGGCCGTGCAACCTCCACAATGAGCTTCAGCCACTATGCCGAAGTGAGCAGTTCAATCGCGAAGAACGTACTCACAGAATGTCAGGGCCGCGTGGACCTTATCAAGTAACAACACTTTCATTCAACAAAGATATGGATCAAACAATCAGAATCAAACTTAAATCCTATGATTACAACTTGGTTGACAAGTCAGCCGAGAAGATTGTGAAGACCGTAAAAGCTACCGGTGCGGTGATCAGCGGCCCAATACCCCTGCCCACTCACCGTCGCATCTTCACAGTCAATCGCTCGACTTTCGTAAACAAGAAATCACGTGAGCAGTTCCAGTTGTCATCTTACAAGCGCTTGATTGACATCCACAATTCAACCGGCAAGACCGTTGACGCGCTTATGAAACTTGAACTTCCTTCAGGTGTTGAGGTTGAAATCAAGGTGTAATCCACACGTCACAAAGTAAAGGATTAAAGTAAAAGAAATCAATTCACATTTTTAAATCAAAGAGAAATGCCAGGATTATTAGGAAAGAAAATCGGAATGACATCCGTTTTCAGTGCCGACGGCAAGAATGTGCCGTGCACTGTTATCGAAGTAGGACCCTGTGTAGTTACTCAAATTAAGACTGCTGAAAAAGACGGCTATGAGGCTCTTCAGCTTGGCTTCGAGGAAAAGAAGGACAAGCACACAACTGCTCCCATGGCTGGTCACTTCAAGAAAGCAGGAGTAGCTCCCCAGCGCCACTTGGCCGAGTTCAAAGGATTTGACGGCGAGTATAAGCTCGGTGACTCCATCACAGTTGACCTCTTCACTGAGAATGACTTCGTTGACATCCAGGGTACATCGAAAGGTAAAGGTTACCAGGGCGTTGTAAAGCGCCACGGTTTCGGCGGTGTAGGCCAGTCAACTCACGGTCAGCACAATCGTCTTCGTGCACCCGGTTCTGTTGGTGCTTGTTCTTATCCCGCAAAGGTGTTTAAGGGTATGCGCATGGCAGGCCAGATGGGCAATGAGAAAGTGACAATTCAAAACCTCCAGGTTATCAAAGTTATGCCTGAGCATAATGTGCTCCTAATCAAGGGCTCAATCCCCGGAAGTAAAGGTTCAATCGTTTTAATTGAGAAGTAATGGAAGTCGCAATTTACAATATCAAAGGTGAAGACACCGGTCGCAAGGCTCAGCTCAGCGACGAAGTTTTTGCAGTAGATGCAAACGAGCACGCCGTTTATCTCGATGTGAAGCAGTATCTCGCTAACCAGCGTCAAGGTACCCACAAATCCAAGGAACGTAGCGAAGTATCTGGTTCAACACGCAAGCTCCACAAGCAGAAGGGTGGCGGCGGCAGCCGTATTGGTGACATCAATTCACCTGTCCTCGTCGGTGGTGGACGCGTGTTCGGTCCCCGTCCTCGTGACTATCGCTTCAAGTTGAATAAGAAAGTGAAGGCTCTTGCCCGCAAAAGCGCGTTGACCTATAAGGTACAGGATTCCCAGCTTATCGTAGTTGAGGACTTCAATTTTGAGGCACCTAAAACTAAAGAATTTGTAAATTTTGCTAAAAATCTTAAAGTAGAGGGCAAAAAGATTCTTTTAGTTTTACCATCTCAAAATAAAAACGTAACTTTGTCGGCACGAAATATCCCCGGTGCTGAGACTATCAACGCTGCGGATATCAATACTTATGTGGTAATGAACTCAAACGCTGTGATCCTCACCGAGAGCAGCCTTGAACTCGTTAATAAACTTTAACCTCAACCGAGAAAACTACAGTAGAAATGGAAATTTCAATCAAACCCATAGTTACAGAAAAGGCGAGCGCGCTAACTGAGAAGTTCAATCGCTACACCTTCAGCGTTTCTCCCGAGGCTAACAAGTATCAGATCAAGGATCTCGTTGAGAAACTCTACGGAGTGAAAGTCATCCGCGTAAACACAATTAATGTCCGTCCCAAGAACAAATCCCGCTGGACTAAGAGCGGCTTGCTTCGCGGCAAGACCGTCGCTTGGAAGAAAGCGCTTGTCACTTTGGCCGATGGGCAGACAATTGACTTCTATAGCAATATTTAAATAAAATGGCAGTAAGAAAATTCAAGCCCACAACACCGGGGCAAAGACACAAAGTTATCGGAGTATTCAAAGGTACAATCACTGCTACTACTCCGGAAAAATCTCTTACAGTCGGTAAAAAGTCCTCTGGCGGTCGTAACGCCGAGGGTCATCTCACCACCCGCTACCTTGGTGGTGGTCACAAACGTAAATACCGTATAATTGACTTTAAGAGAACTAAGGACGGTGTTCCCGCTGTGGTAAAGAGCATCGAGTATGATCCTAACCGTTCAGCTCGTATCGCGCTCCTATACTACAAAGACGGTGCTAAAACTTACATCATTGCACCCAACGGCTTAAAAGTTGGGGATGTGCTGCTTTCAGGTCCCGAGGCCCAGCCAGAGGTAGGTAACTGCCTCCCCTTGGCTAATATCCCTGTAGGTACACTCATCCACAACATTGAGTTGCGTCCAGGCCAGGGGGCTTTCATGGCTCGCTCAGCAGGCACATTCGCTCAGCTAATTTCCCGTGAAGGCACCTACGCCATCGTCAAATTACCTTCGGGTGAAACCCGTAAGATTCTTGCCGCTTGCCGCGCCACCATCGGCGTTGTAGGTAACTCAGAGCACTCACTTGAACAGTCTGGTAAAGCTGGACGTTCTCGCTGGCTCGGACGTCGCCCCCGCAACCGCGGCGTAGTTATGAACCCTGTCGATCACCCCATGGGTGGTGGTGAGGGCCGCGCTTCCGGTGGTCATCCCCGTTCTCGCAAGGGTCTATACTCTAAGGGTCTTAAGACTCGTGCCCCGAAGAAACATTCTTCGAAGTACATCATTGAAAGAAGAAAAAAGTAATCTGATTAATTAAGCAACACTTTTATGAGTCGTTCATTAAAAAAAGGCCCGTTTATCAGCGTGAAGCTCGAAAAGAAGGTCAACGCAATGGAAGAAAGTGGTAAGAAGTCGGTTATCAAGACATGGAGCCGCGCTTCAATGATTGCCCCTGAATTCGTTGGTCACACCTTCGCTGTTCACAACGGTAACAAATTTATCCCTGTTTATGTTACAGAAAACATGGTAGGTCACAAGCTTGGCGAGTTCGCTCCCACTCGTACCTTCCGTGGTCACTCTGGCAACAGAAAGAAATAATTAGGGCCCTGATATAAATAATTCAATTTGTTAAAAAGAAAAGAATTAAAATAAAATGGGTGTAAGAAAAAGAAATTCAGCCGACCTCAGGAAAGCCGAGCAGAAGAATGTAGCTTTCGCTAAGCTTCTAAACATCCCCACTTCTCCCCGCAAGATGCGCCTTGTCGCTGACATGGTGCGCGGCGTCGAAGTTAACCGCGCTCTCGGTATCCTGAAATTCTCAAACAAGGAGGCGGCTGCCCGCGTTGAAAAGCTCCTCCGTTCAGCTATCGCTAACTGGGAAGCCAAAAACGAGCGTAAAGCCGACGCAGGTGAGCTTTACATCAGCACTATACACGTTGACTGCGCTCCTATGCTTAAGCGTCTCCGCACAGCCCCCCAGGGCCGTGGATATCGTATCCGCAAACGCGCTAATCACGTCACATTGATTGTTGACACAATTGAAAACAATAACGCTAAAAAGGCTTAACAAATGGGACAGAAAGTAAATCCAATCAGCAATCGCTTGGGAGTTATCCGTGGATGGGACTCTAACTGGTATGGCGGTAAGAAATACGGCGATACTTTGCTCGAGGACTCCAAACTCCGCAAGTATCTTAATGTCCGCCTTGCAAAGTCAAGCGTTTCGCGCATCGTTATCGAGCGCACCATGAAGCTCATCACCATCACGGTCTGCACTTCACGCCCCGGTCTTATCATCGGTAAGGGCGGTTCTGAAGTTGACAAACTCAAGGAAGAGCTTAAGAAAATCACTGACAAGGATGTTCAGATTAACATTTATGAAGTGAAACGCCCCGAGCTTGACGCTCAGATTGTGGCTTCTACCATCGCGCACCAGATTGAAGGTAAGATTGCTTACCGCCGCGCTGTGAAGATGGCTATCGCTTCAACAATGCGTGCCGGTGCCGAAGGTATAAAGGTGCAGATTTCAGGCCGTCTCAATGGCGCTGAAATGGCTCGCTCAGAAATGTTCAAGGAAGGACGTACCCCGCTCCACACACTCCGCGCTGACATCGACTATGCCCTCGTCGAGGCTCATACCAAGGTTGGTGTAATCGGCGTAAAGGTATGGATTTGCCGTGGTGAAGTATATGGTAAGCGCGATCTCGCTCCACAGTACACTTCTAATCAGAAGGAGAACCGCGGAGCAGGCAACACCGGTGCTCCCCGTCGCGGCGGTTTCCGCAAGTCAAAAAACAACCGTTAACCCCACAATTGATTCAACACAATGTTACAACCTAAGAAAACCAAATTCCGCCGCCAGCAGAAAGGCCGCATGAAAGGCCAGGCTCAACGCGGCAACCAGTTGGCCTTCGGTTCGTTCGGCATAAAGACTTTAGAGTCTAAGTGGATCACCGGTCGCCAGATTGAAGCCGCCCGTGTTGCAGTGACTCGTTACATGCAGCGTCAAGGCCAAATCTGGATCCGCATCTTCCCTGACAAACCCATCACTAAGAAGCCCGCAGAGGTCCGCATGGGTAAAGGTAAGGGTGCTCCCGAAGGATTCGTAGCACCGGTTACTCCCGGACGCGTTATTATCGAGGTTGAGGGCGTTCCGTTCGAAATCGCTAAGGAAGCACTTCGCCTCGCCGCTCAGAAACTCCCCGTGACTACCAAATTTATTGTTCGTCGCGACTATGACCCAACTCAAAATGTGTAAGCCATCATGAAGAAAGAAAAATTCACTGAAGTCAGCACTCAAGACCTCCGCGACCGCTTGGATGAAATGGAGAAGGACTATGCCCAGCTCAAAATCAACCACGCTATCTCGCCCCTTGACAGCCCCGCTAAGATTACACATGCGCGTAAGGCTATCGCTCGCGTAAAGACTGAGTTGCGTCAACGCGAACTTAACAACAAATAAACTCCCCACATCAAATGGAAAAGAGAAATTTAAGAAAAGAACGCATCGGGGTTGTTTCAAGCAACAAGGGTGACAAGACCATCACCGTAATGGTGAAATGGAAGGAGAAGCACCCCATTTATGGCAAATTTGTCAACAAAACAAAAAAATACCATGCCCACGACGAGAAGAACGAATGTTCAATTGGCGACACCGTTCGCCTCATGGAGACTCGTCCTTTGAGCAAGACTAAGCGCTGGCGCCTGGTGGAAATCATCGAAAAAGTGAAGTAATATGATACAGACTGAAAGCCGTTTAACCGTAGCCGACAACAGCGGTGCCAAAGAGGCACTCTGCATCCATGTCCTGGGTGGTACAGGCCGTCGTTATGCATCAGTAGGCGACATTATTGTAGTATCTGTCAAGAGTGTCATCCCTTCTTCTGATGTTAAGAAAGGTACAGTGTCAAAGGCTGTCGTTGTACGCACTAAGAAGGAAATCCGTCGCCCCGACGGTTCTTATATCCGCTTCGACGACAACGCTTGCGTGCTTCTTAACAACGCCGGCGAGCTTCGAGGAACTCGTATCTTCGGTCCGGTTGCACGTGAACTCCGTGCTGCTAACCAAATGAAGATTGTTTCACTTGCACCCGAAGTCCTCTAAACGTTCATAACCGTCAAAAACATTAAAGTAATGAGCAAATTACATATCAAAAAAGGCGACATCGTCTATGTTCTTGCCGGCGAAGACCGTGGCAAGGAGGGTCGTGTGCTTAAGGTGCTCAGAGAAAAGCAGCGTGCCATCGTTGAGGGTATCAACATGGTGACAAAAGCTACAAAGCCTAACGCACAGCATCCCCAGGGCGGACTCATCAAGATGGAAGCCCCTATTCATATCTCCAACATCGCTCTCATCGACCCAAAGTCAGGTAAGCCTACCCGTGTGAGCTGCAAGAGAGACGAGAAAGGTAATGTTATCCGAATCGCTAAAAAATCAGGAGAGGAGATTAAGTAATGAGCACCCAAACTGTTAAGAAAGACTATCAGGAACGCATAGTTCCCGCACTGACCGAAAAGTTCAACTACACTACACCGATGCAGGTGCCTAAGTTGAAGAAGATTGTCATCAATCAGGGGCTTGGTGCCGCTACTCAGGATAAGAAACTTATCGAGACTGCAATCAACGAAATCACTGCTATCACCGGACAGAAGGCCGTTGCAACCCTTTCTCGTAAGGATATTTCTAACTTCAAGCTCCGTAAGAAGATGCCTATCGGTGTCATGGTAACTCTTCGCCGCGACAAGATGTACGAGTTCCTTGAAAGACTCGTGCGTGTGGCTCTCCCGCGTATCCGTGACTTCAAGGGTATCGATAGCAAGCTTGATGGCCGTGGTAACTACACCCTCGGTATCACTGAGCAGATTATCTTCCCGGAAATCAACATTGACAATATCAACAAGCTGATGGGTATGAACATCACCTTCGTTACTTCAGCAAACACTGACGAGGAAGGTTTTGCTTTGTTGAAAGAATTTGGTCTCCCTTTCAAAAACGCTAAAAACTAAGCATCGATATGGCAAAAGAATCAATGAAGGCACGCGAAGTCAAGAGAGCTAAACTCGTGGCAAAATATGCCAAGAAGAAAGCCGACCTCAAAGCAGCCGGCGACTATGAAGCTCTTCAGCTCCTGCCTAAGAATGCCTCAAGCGTGCGCCTGCACAACCGTTGCTCAATCACCGGTCGTCCGAAAGGCTACATGCGTCAGTTCGGCATTTCACGTATTCAGTTCCGCGAAATGGCTTCAGCCGGTTTAATCCCCGGTGTTAAGAAGGCATCTTGGTAATCCCGCACCGGGCTTGGAACATCGACCATTATCCCTAATATCCCACTCGCGACAGTCGACGGCTCGAGAGTCGTTACCTCTAAGCGGAACGAAAGCCACAATAAGTTACTCTATACCCTCTGGTAATCGCCGCAGCCGTTCGACATCCATGGGATGCGGGACGAATGTAAGTAAAGCCCCTCTTGCTCTTCTCCTCCCCACTACACAGAACACAGTGAGTATTAAATATTGTTGGGATTTTCCCCAATCAATTTAAACAATTTTTTAAAATGACTGATCCAATAGCAGATTATCTGACAAGATTGAGGAATGCGATCAAGGCTAACCACCGCGTGGTTGAGATCCCTGCCTCAAACTTGAAAAAAGAGATTACAAAAATTCTCTTTGAGCAAGGTTACATCCTCAATTACAAGTTTGAAGAGGGTGAGAACCCTGCTGGCATCATTAAGATTGCCCTCAAGTATGACCCAGTTGACAAAGTGAACGCTATCAAGAACTTGCAGCGTGTGTCTCGTCCAGGTCTACGCCGTTACACCGGCTACAAAGATATGCCTCGCGTGTTGAATGGTCTCGGCATTGCCATACTTTCAACTTCAAAGGGTGTGATGACTAATAAGAAAGCCCGCGACCTCAAGGTAGGTGGCGAGGTTTTGTGTTACGTTTACTAATCAATAAGGAGGTACAGAATTATGTCAAGAATAGGTAAAGCTCCAATTGAAATCCCTGCAGGTGTCACAGTCACCATCGACAAGGATGATGTAGTAACCGTAAAAGGTCCCAAAGGCACACTTTCACAGAAAGTAAATCCTGAACTCGAAGTTAAGGTTGAAGACAACCATGTTGTCGTAACCCGTCCGAGCGATGATCGCGAACACCGCGCACAGCATGGTCTTTACCGTGCATTGATCCACAACATGGTGGTGGGTGTTTCAACAGGCTATCGTAAAGAAATGGAATTAGTTGGTGTGGGTTACCGCGCAGCATCCAACGGTCAAGTGCTTGAGTTGTCACTCGGTTACTCTCACGCAATATATATCAAGCTCCCGCCTGAGGTAAAGGTTGAGGCAAAGACCGAGCGTAACAAGAACCCGCTCATCATCCTTGAAAGCGATGACAAGCAGCTTCTCGGTCAAGTGTGTGCAAAAATCCGTTCACTCCGCAAGCCTGAACCCTACAAGGGCAAAGGTATCAAGTTTGTGGGCGAAATTATCCGTCGTAAGTCGGGTAAGTCGGCAAGTGCTAAATAATTAAATTGATTTAAAGAAATGGTTTCTAAGATACAACGTAGAAATAAAATCAAGACCCGCATCCGCGGTAAGATTTCCGGCACCGCCGCTCGTCCCCGTATGTCGGTTTTCCGCAGCAACAAGCAGATTTATGTCCAGCTCATCGACGACCTCGCAGGCACAACCATTTGCGCTACCTCATCTAAGGGCATCGAAGAGGGTACAAAGTGTGAAATAGCAGCTAAGGTAGGCGAAGCAATCGCTCAGAAGGCTCTCGCAGCAGGTGTTACCGAAGTGGTTTTCGACCGTAACGGTTACCTCTTCCACGGCAGAGTAAAATCATTGGCTGACGCCGCTCGCAAAGGCGGTCTTAAATTCTAAAGAATTATGGCAAATAAGAATAATAAAGTAAAGTCTACCAACGACCTCGAACTTAAGGACAAATTGGTTGCCATCAACCGTGTAACCAAGGTAACCAAAGGCGGTCGCACCTTTACCTTTGCCGCAATCGTGGTAGTAGGTAACGAAAATGGTATCGTAGGATGGGGTCTTGGCAAGGCAAACGAAGTTCAGGCTGCCATCGCCAAGGGTGTTGAAGCTGCTAAGAAAAACCTTATCAAGGTTCCCGTTCACCGCGGCACTATTCCTCACGAACAAATTGCTAAGTTCGGCGGTTCACGCGTAATCCTTAAGCCCGCCAGCCATGGTACCGGTGTAAAAGCCGGTGGTGCGATGCGTGCGGTGCTTGAGAGCGTAGGTATTACCGACGTGCTTGCTAAGTCAAAAGGTTCTTCTAACCCCCACAACCTTGTAAAGGCTACCATTGCCGCTCTCGGTGAAATGCGCTCACCCGCGCAAATCGCCCAGAATCGCGGCATTTCAGTTGACAAAGTGTTTAACGGCTAAAATCCCTGTTACCAATGGCAAAGATTAAAATCACCCAGATTAAGAGCCGCATCAACGCTCCCGCAGTGCAGAAGCGCACACTTGATGCTCTTGGCTTGAAGAAAATGCATCACTCAGTGGTCCTCGAGGACACTCCTTCAGTGATGGGAATGGTTAACGCAGTTCGCCACTTGGTTGAAGTGACCAACGCCTAAATTTAAAATTTATCACAACTATGGATTTAAGCAATTTACAACCAGCTGTCGGTTCAGTACAGAAAAAGACCCGTATTGGCCGTGGTCCCGGTTCTGGCAAGGGTGGAACATCTACCCGTGGTCACAAGGGTGCCAAGTCACGTTCAGGCTACAGCCGCAAGATAGGTTTCGAAGGTGGTCAGATGCCTCTCCAGCGTCGCTTACCCAAGTTCGGTTTCAAGCCGTTGAAGCGCACAGTTTACAAGGCAGTCAATCTTTCAGAAATTGAGGCAATCGCTAATGAACTCAATCTCGAAAAGGTAGGCGTGGCAGAGCTCATAGCCGCTGGTATTGTTAACGGAAAGCAGCCTGTAAAAGTGCTCGCTAAGGGCGCAATCTCCAAGAAGCTCGCTGTTGAAGCTAACGCGTTCTCCGAAGCTGCCGAAAAAGCTATCGTGGAAGCTGGTGGCACTGTAACTAAAATTTAATATCCCCTCCTCTAATGAGATTTATTGAAACAATCCGTAATATTTGGACCATTGAGGAATTGAGAAAGCGTATTCTCATCACTCTTCTTCTGGTGCTCGTTTACCGTCTGGGTTGCTACGTTGTCCTCCCCGGCATTTCGCCTGAGGATCTCGATGCTCTCACTAAGTTCACCAACAAGAGTGGTTTGATGCAGTTGCTCGATATGTTCTCGGGTGGCGCATTCTCGCAAGCCTCAATTTTCGCCCTCGGTATCATGCCTTACATCACTGCTTCCATCGTGATTCAGCTTCTTGGCATGGTGCTCCCTTCATTCCAGAAGATGCAGCGAGAAGGCGAAAGTGGACGCCAAAAGATGATGCAGTATACTCGTTATCTCACTGTGGTCATCCTTTTGCTCCAAGGTCCTGCATATTTGGCAAATCTCCAGTACCAGGTGAGCGCCGCTACAGGTGGTGCCCACATGGGCTTTTGGACAATTGCATATCTTACCGTAATCCTTGCAGCCGGCTCCATGTTCATCATGTGGCTCGGTGAGCGCATCACCGACCGCGGTATAGGTAATGGTATCTCCTTCATCATCTTGGTAGGTATCATTGCCCGTCTCCCGGGAGCACTCTTCTACGAATTCACAAGCCGTCTCCCGGGAGCTACCGGAAGCCAGGGCGGTCTTATCATGTTCGTTGTGGAGATTATTCTCCTTTTCGCGGTGACCGTAGGTGCAGTACTCCTTGTGCAGGGTACACGCAAAGTTCCCGTACAGTATGCAAAGCGTATTGTAGGTAACAAGCAGTACGGTGGGGCACGCCAGTACATTCCTTTGAAGGTTAATGCGGCAGGTGTTATGCCTATCATCTTCGCTCAGGCGATAATGTTTATTCCTATCACACTTGCCGGTTTCGGCAGCGGTGAAGGAACATCAGGCTTCTATGCGGCATTTTCAGATATCAATGGATTCTGGTACAATTTTGTTTACTTCATCCTCATCGTAGCGTTCACATACTTCTACACCGCCATCACAGTGCGTCCCACCCAGATGGCAGAGGATATGAAACGAAACAACGGCTTTATCCCCGGTGTCAAGCCCGGCAAGAAGACCGCAGAGTATCTTGACTCAATCATGTCGCGTATCACTCTTCCCGGTTCATTGTTCCTTGGTGTCGTGGCTATCCTTCCCGCTTTTGCACGCTTCTTCGGCATCAGCCAAAATTTCGCGCAGTTCTTCGGCGGCACTTCACTTTTGATTCTTGTAGGTGTTGTCCTTGACACACTTCAGCAGATTGAGAGTCATTTGATGATGCACCATTATGATGGTCTCATGAAGGACGGTAAGATTAAAGGCCGTACCACCGGTTCAGCTTACTAATTCCCACTTCGATTAAAGCAGATATTCTATAGATAAATGATTTATCTTAAGACTCCGGAAGAAATCGAAAAAATGCGACAGGCATGCACGCTTGTGAGCCGCACACTTGGCGAAGTCGCCAAGTGGGTGGCTCCCGGCGTGACTACCCGTCACCTCGATAATATAGCGCGCGAGTTTATGCGTGACAACGGTGGCAAGCCCGCCTGTCTCGGATATGGCGGATTCCCCGGAACTCTTTGCATTGAGGTTAACGAAACAGTTGTCCATGGTTTCCCGTCAGGCTATGAACTACGCGAAGGCGACATTGTGGGCGTTGACACTGTGGTGGAGCTCAACGGTTACAATGGCGATATGTGCTACACTTTCCCGGTGGGAGAGATATCGGATGATGTCCGTGCGCTTCTCACTACCACGAAGACCTCTCTTTATAAAGGTATCGCAGCCGCTCAGGAAGGAAAGCGCATAGGCGACATAGCGAATGCTGTGCAGACATACTGTGAGCGACATGGTTATACTGTTGTGCGAGAGATGTGCGGTCATGGGATAGGTCGCAAGATGCATGAAGATCCTGAAGTGCCTAACTACGGGCGTAAAGGATGTGGACCAGTACTCAAAAAGGGTATGTGTATATGTATCGAGCCGATGATCAACATGGGGAGTCGTAACATCGTGATAGAGCATGATGGCTGGCAGTGTCGCACGAAGGATCGCAAGCCTTCAGCGCATTATGAACACACTATTACCATTCAGCCAGAAGGTCCGGAAATCCTCACCACTTTCGACTATATCGAGGAAGCACTCGGAGACAGATTCATTTAATAATAATATAGAACAATCATACAAATTATATGGCAAAACAAGCTGCAATCGAATTGGACGGCACAATTGTCGAGGCCTTATCTAACGCAATGTTCCGTGTTGAACTCGAGAACGGGCATGAGATCACAGCCCATATCTCCGGAAAGATGCGTATGCACTACATAAAGATACTCCCCGGCGATAAAGTGAAAGTAGAGATGTCACCTTACGACCTGTCTAAAGGTAGGATAGCATTCCGCTATAAATAATAATATCTCTCTTTCAAATTACAATAGCAATTATAATCAATCACAATACGAATTAACAATGAAAGTAAGAGCTTCAATCAAAAAGCGCACTCCCGACAGCAAAATCGTGCGCCGCAAAGGACGTCTTTACGTCATCAACAAGAAAAATCCTAAATACAAGCAGCGTCAGGGCTAACAGCCGCATAGCCACCGTAATTAAAAAAATATAGACTCATAATAGTTAATATTTCCCAATGATTCCTAAAAAGTGTTTCATTGTGGACTTTTTCGGTGTCTACTCTGCAAAATTAGTATTAACTTTGCAAAAAAATTTAGTCAAGTAATCAAGTAATTATATGGCAGTAAGAATCGTGGGAGTTGACCTCCCCCAGAACAAAAGAGGTGAAATCGCCTTGACCTACATCTTCGGTATCGGTCGTAGCGCAGCCAAAACCATCCTCGGAAAAGCCGGCGTTGATGTTAACATCAAGGTAAAGGACTGGACCGATGACCAGGCAGCAAAGGTGCGCGAGGTAATCGGTTCTGATTATAAGGTTGAAGGAGACCTTCGCAGTGAAATCCAGCTCAACATTAAGCGTCTCATGGATATCGGTTGCTACCGTGGTATTCGTCACCGTAACGGTCTTCCCGTGCGCGGTCAGAGCACAAAGAACAATGCTCGTACCCGTAAGGGCCGTAAGAAAACAGTTGCTAACAAGAAAAAAGCTACTAAATAATAAACTGATATGGCAAAAAAGACAGTCGCAGCAAAGAAAAGAAACGTTAAAGTTGATGCCGCCGGCCAGCTTCACGTTCACTCATCTTTCAACAACATCATCGTGTGCTTAGCCAATTCAGAAGGTCAGGTTATCTCTTGGTCTTCAGCTGGCAAGATGGGTTTCCGTGGCTCGAAGAAGAACACTCCTTACGCTGCACAGATGGCAGCTCAGGATTGCGCAAAAGTGGCCTATGACCTCGGTCTACGCAAAGTAAAGGCTTATGTAAAAGGTCCGGGCAATGGACGTGAATCTGCTATCCGTACAGTACATGGAGCAGGAATCGAAGTGACTGAAATTATTGATGTTACTCCGATACCCCACAACGGTTGCCGTCCTCCCAAGCGTCGTCGCGTATAATAGGGATTAACGCTTAATTCCCAAACAGCAGCCAGGTAAGCTCCCAGCTCTACTTTCATAAACCGTCTGATGGGAGAATGTTAAACCGGTTGCGTAAAGTAAATTTTGAATTTTCAATTTTACATCTCGTCACGAGTCATTGACTAAACAATTGACTAAAGATATTCCGCTCACGATTTCAGTAGTGAAATAGACCACATTTCATCACCTCTCTGTGGTCGCGGCTGTCACCCAAGAAGCCGTGAAGAATATATAGACTTGCGACAAAACAATCATCAAACTCCAAAAAAAAATGGCAAGATACACAGGTCCTCGTACCAAAATCGCCCGTAAGTTCGGCGAACCAATCTTCGGAGAAGATAAGGTTCTCACCAAAAAGAACTATCCCCCGGGTCAGCACGGACTCAACAAGAGAAGAAAAACTTCTGAGTATGGTGTCCAGCTCCGCGAGAAGCAAAAGGCTAAATATACCTACGGAGTACTCGAGAAACAGTTCCACAACCTTTTTGACAAAGCATCACGTGCAAAAGGTATTACCGGTGAAATCCTTCTTCAACTCCTCGAAGGACGTCTCGACAATGTAGTATATCGTCTTGGTATCGCACCTACACGTGCAGCAGCACGTCAGCTCGTACTTCACCGCCACATCGTGGTTAACGGTAAGGTAGTTAATATCGCATCTTACGCAGTTAAGCCCGGTGACGTAATCGGCGTGCGCGAAAAATCTAAGTCTCTCGAAGTAATTGCCGACGCACTCGCCGGCTTCAATCACAGCAAGTATCCTTGGCTCGAATGGGATGAGACAGTTAAGGCTGGTAAATTCCTCCACGTTCCCGCCCGTGAAGATATTCCTGAGAACATTAAAGAGCAGCTTATCGTCGAGTTGTATTCAAAATAATCATTAAATTAAGATCCATGGCTATATTAGCATTCCAGAAACCCGACAAAGTCCTAATGTTGGAAGCCGATAATCACTTCGGTAAATTTGAGTTTAAGCCATTGGAACCGGGATATGGTATCACCATTGGCAACGCTTTGCGTCGCATCCTGTTGTCTTCCCTCGAAGGTTATGCCATCGCTTCAATAAGAATTGACGGTGTGCGCCACGAGTTTGACACAATTCCAGGTGTCAAGGAAGATGTTACCAACATCATTCTTAATCTCAAAAAAGTTAACCTCAAGCAAAAAGTTGAGGACACCGATTTCGAAGACGCTACCATCACTGTGTCAGGTCAGGAAGAGTTCACAGCCGGTGACATTAGCAAGAAACTCAACGGATTCGAAGTATTGAATCCCGACTTGGTAATCTGTCATTTGGATCCGAGCGCCAGCTTCACTATCGACCTCCACATCAATAAGGGTCGCGGCTGGGTTCCCGCAGAGGAAAACCGCAATCCTAATGATGCAATCGATGTACTCGCAATCGACTCAATCTACACTCCCATACAGAATGTAAAATACACTGTGGAGAATTTCCGTGTAGACCAGAAGACCGACTACGACAAGTTGACACTCGAAATCACCACCGATGGTTCAATCCTCCCGAAGGACGCTCTCAAAGAGGCCGCCAAAATCCTCATTTACCACTTCATGCTCTTCTCTGATGAAAAGATAACTCTTGAAACAGACGAAGCAGACGGCGAAGAGGAATTTGATGAAGAAGTGCTTCACATGCGCCAGCTCCTCAAGTCAAAACTTGTGGATATGGATCTCTCTGTTCGAGCACTTAACTGTCTTAAGAGTGCTGAGGTTGAAACCCTTGGTGAGCTTGTGGTCTTCAATAAGACCGACCTTTTGAAATTCCGTAACTTTGGTAAGAAGTCACTCACTGAGCTCGATGAACTCTTGGCCAACCTTAACCTCTCGTTCGGAATGGATATTTCAAAATATAAACTTGATAAAGAGTAATTATAACGATGAGACACAATAAAAAATTCAACCATCTCAGTCGCAAGAAGGCTCATCGCGACGCGCTGCTCGCCAACATGACGATCTCGCTGATTATGCACAAGCGCATCTTCACTACACTCGCCAAGGCTAAAGCGTTACGTGTTTACGCTGAACCCCTCATCAACAGAGCCAAGGATGATAGCACACCAAATCGCCGTCTTGTATTCAGCCATCTCCAGAATAAGGAAGCTGTGACTGAACTTTTCCGCGAAATCGCTCAGAAGATTGCTAACCGCCCCGGTGGCTACACTCGTATCCTTAAAACTGGCAACCGCCTTGGTGATAACGCACAGACTTGCTTCATTGAGCTTGTTGACTACAACGAAAATATGCTCAAGGATACCACTAAGAAGTCAACACGCACTCGCCGTTCACGTCGTGGTGGTAACAAGCCTGCCGAGACTGCAGTTCCTGCAGTTGAAGCTCCTGCTGCTGAAACAACTGCTACTGAAGCTCCTGCAGCTGAATAATATCTATCCTGATATATTAAAAATCACCGTATGTCATCATATGACACACGGTGGTTTTTTCATTATTTCTTTATCTGTAATTCAACATGTTTACATCTGGAGAAAGGAGAGGTCTCATACTTCTGCTTATAATATTAGTGCTACTTGTCACATTTGTGATATGCCGTAGGACGTTATTTGTTTCAAATAGATTGCCAGAAGGTATAGATCAGAAATCTGCTTTGATCATAAACGATTCTGTGCCTTTAATCCCCATTACTTTTGTCGATTCTACTCAGGTCGGGAAAAATAAAAGCAAGATGAAACGTAGAGTTTCGAAGCAGAAATCTGAAAAACGGAAATACTCCACGCGTGACCCTCTTTCAGAACCGGTGAATTGAATTGCATGGTAAAAGAAACGTCCGCAGAGGTATGAAATAACCTCAGCGGACGCTTCTTTTATTTTGCGATTTATCTAAGAGTTTTCAGATATAGAAGTGATTTAAACTAATTTCTAAAAGTTAAAAGAAGTGTCAAGATATTAAA
>JAMPEV010000001.1:52935-87620 GCA_023664955.1 Duncaniella sp. | reverse complement strand
TTGCACCTCAGTTTTAACTGAATCTTATATAAATTTAATGCTCCAGCCCTGTAATTTTAAACTATCCAGTTGTGGAAATGACAGATTTTGACTAAATTTGCTGATGAAAACGCTCTGTGAATATCGATGGGCAATTGTTTGAAAATATTATAACAAAATAACCAATCATGAAGATGAATAAATTAGTATTGGCGTTGATGGCTCTTCTTCCGGTTGAGGCTTTAGCTTGTACCAGTTTGATTGCCGGGAAGAAAGCTACCGCCGACGGCTCGGTGCTTGTTACCTATGCTGCTGATAGCCATACGCTTTATGGCGAATTATACAATACGCCCGGTGGTGACCACCAGCCCGGTGAGATGCGTAAGGTTTACGAATGGGACACTGGTAAGTATCTTGGTGAAATACCACAAGTGGCTCATACCTATACCACACTTGGTAATATGAATGAGCATGGATTGACTATATCGGAAAGTACTTGGGGCGGTCATGCCGAGTTGGTCGATACAACGGGTATAATTGATTACGGTTCGCTCATTTACATTACCCTTGAACGAGCAAAGACTGCAAAAGAGGCGATAAAAGTCATGACTGGCCTCGTTAAGGAATATGGCTACTACTCAAGCGGTGAGTCATTCTCAATAGCCGATGCCAACGAAGCGTGGATTATGGAACTTATCGGTAAGGGCGGTAAAGAGAAGGGTGCTGTGTGGGTGGCACGCAGAATCCCTGATGATTGCATTGCCGGTCATGCGAATCATCCCCGCATCCATAAATTCCCGTTGAAGGGGGATGAGAATACCATTTACTCGCCCGATGTGATTGATTTTGCCCGCAAAATGGGATATTTCAATGGCAAGGATGAGGAGTTCAGTTTCTCATTGGCTTACGGCGAACTTGATGGGACTGCTACCCGCGGATGTGACGGTCGAGTGTGGTCGTATTTCAATATGTTTGCTGACGGAATGGACCAGTATCTTCCCTGGGTGCTCGAAGCGAAGGGCGAAGCACTCCCATTGTGGGTGAAACCGGAGAAGAAAGTGAGTCTAAATGATATGAAATGGGCTATGCGTGACCATTTTGAGGGTACTCATATGGATATGACAAAGGATATCGGCGCGGGACCTTACGCTGTGCCTTACCGCTGGCGTCCGATGACATTCAAGGTGGATGGTAAGGAATATCTTAATGAACGCGCGATAGCTACTCAGCAGACCGGTTTCTCGTTTGTGTCTCAGATGAATGAGAATCATCCTGACTTGATGAAGGGTATTCTATGGTTTGGCACTGATGATGCCAATACTTGTGTGTATGTGCCTATTTATAACTGTGTTACAACAGTGCCCCACGAATTTGCCGTAGGTAATGGTGATATGTACAATCTATCATGGGATGCTTCGTTTTGGGTTAATAATTATGTCGCCAATCAGGCGTATAACAAGTATAGCTTGATGATTCCTGACATCCGCAAGGTGCAGAAGGCTGAGGAGGACACTCTTGAAACTGAGGTTAATAAACTTCTTGCAGAGGTCAAAACCCTCGACCCTGATGCGGCTCGCTCGCTTCTCAACGATCACTCTGCTATGGCGAGCAACCGCTATGTGAAGCGTTACAAAGCTCTGGGTGACTATCTCCTTGTGAAATATATCGATGGCAACATCAAGCGCGAAAAGGATGGCCAATTTGCACGCACTCCCGAAGGTATGCCGGTGTCACCGATTTATGCCGGATATGATGACCGTTACTATCGCTCGATTGTGGAGGACACCGGCGAGCATTTATTGATTAAATAAAACACTCTTTGATAAGAGCTTTTATCTACTCTAATGGACGAATACCTGAGTAAACTGAATTCTCAGCAGAGAGACGCGGTGGAATATTGCAAGGGCCCGCAACTGGTTATTGCCGGTGCGGGCTCCGGCAAAACCCGTGTCTTGACTTATAAGATAGTGCATCTGCTCCAGCTTGGTTACGAGCCATGGAGAATACTTGCACTTACATTCACTAATAAGGCCGCCCGGGAAATGAGGGAGCGTGTGGAGCAGCTTGTGGGACATAATGTGGCATCAAAGCTATGGATGGGTACATTCCACTCCATTTTCGCACGCATTCTTCGCAGTAACGCCGAGAGGCTTGGGTATAAAAGTAATTTCACAATTTACGATTCAGCTGACAGTAAGTCGCTTGTCAAGACCATCATAAAGGATATGAATCTTGACGATAAGATTTACAAGCCTTCGGTGGTTATCAACGCTATTTCCACGGCGAAGAATGCATTAATATCGCCTGAAGATTATGTTACGTACAGTGATATAATGGAGGCGGACCGTCAGGCTCGTCGACCTCTGATGGGTGAGATTTATCGTGTGTACCGCGATCGATGTCATGTGGCAGGAGCAATGGATTTCGACGATTTGCTTTACTATACCAACGTGTTGCTGCGTGACAATCCTGATGTGCTGCATCATTATCAGGAATATTTCAGGTATCTGCTTGTGGATGAGTATCAAGATACTAACTTTGCCCAACATGTGATAGTGACCCAGCTCACTAAGGTGAGTGAGAAACTATGTGTGGTGGGAGATGATGCTCAAAGTATTTATTCTTTCCGCGGGGCGAATATACGAAACATTCTTGACCTAAAGAAGTCCTATCCGAATCTTCAGACTTTCAAACTTGAAAGAAATTACCGTTCGACCCGCAACATCATTGACGCAGCCGGTTCGCTTATAGATAAGAATCAGGACCAGATACGGAAAAATGTATATTCCGAGAATGAGATTGGTTCGCCTATTGAGGTCGCAAAATGCTATAGCGATTTTGAAGAGGCTTATCAGGTAGCTTCGAGAATATCGCAGGTGAAGATGAATTCCGGCGATGGCTGCGATGAGTTTGCGATATTATACCGTACTAATGCCCAAAGCCGTGTGCTTGAGGAGGCTCTCCGTAAGCGTAATATTCCTTATAGGATTTATGGCGGTCTGTCATTTTACCAGCGCAAGGAGGTAAAGGATGCCATCGCTTATTTCCGTCTGTCGATTAATCCCGATGATGATGAGGCTTTGAAGCGTATTATAAATTTTCCCACACGTGGTATTGGTGACACAACTCTCAATAAATTAACAAGATGCGCTATCGACCATAAGACGAGTGTGTGGAATGTGATAAAAAATCTGCCACATTACGACGTGGGAATTAATTCGGGTACATCGAAAAAACTTAATGCGTTTGCCGATTTGATAGGCATTTTTATACAGGCTAACGAGAAGGGTGAGGACGCATATCAAGTCGCACGTATGATAATTGACCGTACAGGTCTCTTTACCATGCTCTTATCAGACGGGACACCCGAGAGCATATCCAAACAGGAGAATTTGGAGGAATTGCTTGCCGGTGTGAAGGATTTTGTTGAGATGCGTGAGGAGGAGGGCAATGAGGAGAAATCATTAATGCACTTCATGTCGGAGGTGTCGCTTGCTACTGACCAGGATTCGGATAACGACGGCTTGGAGGAACGTGTTACTTTGATGACTGTCCATGCTGCTAAGGGTCTGGAATTTAATAACGTGTTTATAGTTGGTGCTGAGGAGGAGCTTTTTCCGTCGGCCATGGCTCAGGATTCACCTTCGCAGATAGAGGAGGAACGCAGATTACTGTATGTCGCTATTACGAGGGCAAGGAAATTTTGCATGATTTCCTATGCGGCTTCTCGTTTTCGCAATGGTCAGACTATGAGTTGCCGTCCGTCACGGTTCTTGAAAGATATTGATAGCAAATATCTTAAACTATCTGCCGGTACTGACTTCGGGTCAACTTCGGGGTATCCGAAGACACGTCCAACCGTTAATTACCACGCATCAATGGCAGGGTCGGCTCGTAGCCTGAACGACTTGCGGCGTAAATCATCATCTCAGTCATCCACAAATTCTCCGGCCCCATGGAGAAATATTGATACGAATCAGCGGATATCTGTCTCATCGGCACAACCTTCTTACCCTGCCTCATCGACCTTGGCAAATGTTAATTCACGGTCTGCCGTTAAGACTTCGGTTGGTGGATTCTCGCTTCATACGGTTAGTGAGGTAAAGGAGGGGAATGTGATTGAACATAGCAAGTTCGGAAGAGGTGTGATTACCGGTGTTGACCAATCAGGCATGGATGCGAAAATCGCGGTGGATTTCAACACCACCGGTAAAAGAATGTTGCTGCTGAAGTTTGCTAAATTTGCAATTGTGGGATGATGTTGCTATTGTTAACATCTTGTGTCGAAAGTAGTAAATTCTTTTCAATCACCTTCTAAGCTAAGTAGATATAAACTCAATTCCTAACAGATAGATGAAGATTCAAGATATACCAACTCCCTTTTACGTAGTATATGAGGATAAACTTCGCCGTAATCTTTCGCTCATTAACAGAGTGGAGCAAGAAGCCGGAGTGAATATCATTATGGCGTTCAAAGCCAATGCCTTGTGGCGAAGTTTCGACGTGGTTCGAGAGTATAACCGTGATTTCACATCAAGTTCTCTTAACGAGTTGAAGCTTGGTAATGAGGAACTTGGCGGCGAGGCGCATGTGTACTGCCCGGTTTATACCGATGCTACCATCGATGAGTTTCTGTCAAGAGCCACCCATATAACGTTTAATTCGCTTCATCAGTGGGAGAAATACGGATCGCGGGCCATTGAAAGGGGCGTTTCTCCGGGGTTGAGGGTAAATCCGCAATGTTCTGTCATTGATACGGAGATTTATAATCCTGCTCTCCCGGGCTCTCGTTTCGGCGTCACTGAGGAGCAACTTACGGGTGTGCTTCCTGAGGGTATTGAGGGATTGCATTTTCATGCTTTATGTGAAAGTTCTTCCTATGACCTTGCTAAAGTTCTCGAAGCATTTGAGAGTCAGTTTGGTAAGTTCTTCCAACAATTAAAATGGGTAAACTTTGGCGGTGGACATTTGATGACTCGTGAGGGGTACGATGTTGAGCATCTTATTAGTTTGCTTAAGGAGTTCCGTTCGCGCTACCCATGGCTGAAGGTTGTGATGGAGCCGGGGAGTGCTTTTACGTGGCGTACGGGTGATTTAATTACAAGTGTTCTCGATGTGGTTGAAAATCAAGGGGTGAAGACAGCGATTATTGATGCTTCATTTGCGTGCCACATGCCCGATTGTCTGGAGATGCCTTATCAACCTGCCATCACTGAAAGTGCCAAGGAGGCAGAGGGTCTGCCGAAATATCGTTTGGGCGGAAATTCTTGCCTGAGTGGTGATTACGTGGGCGATTGGTGGTTTGATAAGCCTTTGAAGGAAGGCGATCGGCTCACTCTTGAGGATATGAATCATTATACTACGGTGAAAACCAATATGTTTAATGGTATTCAGCATCCGGCGATTGTGATGTGTGATAATAAAGGCGATTGTAAATATTTGCGACAGTTTGATTACCAAGATTATAAAAATCGCATGAGTTAATGGATAAGCCGAAATTTTCAATCATTGTCCCGGTTTATAATCGCATTGACGAGGTCCGGGATTTATTGGAGAGCCTTGATAAGCAGTTGCTTAAAAATTTTGAGGTGATACTTGTTGAGGATGGCTCTACGGAGCCGTGTGAGATGGTTATGGAGGAGTTTCCTGATGTTAATGTTCGATATTATTACAAAGAAAATGAAGGTAGGTCGATAGCGCGGAATTATGGATTGGATAGGGCTAAGGGTGACTATTTCATCTTTTTTGACAGTGACTGTGTGATTCCACAGAATTATTTCGGGATATTGACCGAAGAGCTTGCAAAGAATCCAACGGATTGTTTCGGTGGTCCGGATGCCGCTCATGAGTCTTTTTCTGACACCCAGAAGGCTATCAATTACTCTATGACTTCATTCCTGACCACGGGAGGTATTCGTGGTGGAAAGGTGAGCTTGGAGAAGTTTGTGCCTCGCACTTTTAATATGGGGTTTAGTCGGGAGGTTTATGATGAGGTGGGTGGTTTCAGGGAAATGTTTTCGGAGGATATCGATATGTCAACGAGGATTAGAAATGCCGGATTTCATGTTTCACTAATCCATTCCGCTTTCGTATACCATAAGCGCAGGGTTGATTTCAAGAAGTTTTTGCGTCAAGTGTATGTGTTTGGAATGTCCAGAATTACGTTGAAACTTCTTTATCCCGGCTCTTTGAAGTTAGTGCATGCTTTGCCGGCTTTGGCGGTGATTATTGGTCTGACTTTAGTGGTTTGCGGTATTGTGGTCTCACCTTGGTTTCTCTTTCCGATAGGAATATATTTATTGGCTATATTCTGCATGGCGTGGATTTCCACCGGTTCATTTGTAATCGCTCTTAAGGCTGTGCCTGCAAGTGTGATACAGATCGTGGGATATGGTTGCGGTTTCATTAAGGCCTATTTCCTGAAGATACTCCTTGGCCAAGGCCGAGACGTTAACGAAGAAATCATGCTCCGTAAAGGTAAATGATTTTATATTAGAAACACTCTATAAATCAACAATATTAATGGAACAAAGTGAATTTACCTCAATCCGAGTTCAGGATTTGGGAGATGACGATAAACCGCGCGAAAAAGCCTTGTCACAGGGAATAAGGTCATTGAGCGATGCTGAGTTGATCGCCATAATTTTTGGCGGTGGTTTGCCGGGATTGTCGGTAATTGATATGGCGAAGAAGATTCTCTACGACTGTGATAATCGTGTGGATAATCTTGCTCGACTGAGTATCAATGAGTTAATGAGTAAATACCGTGGTGTCGGTCAAGCTAAGGCAGTTAGTTTGGCGGCAGCTTTCGAACTTGGGAGGCGCAACAGGGAGCAGGCCGAAGCGAATGAGAATCCTATGATACGGTCAAGTCAGGATGTGGTGACGCTTATGCAGCCGAAGTTGGCACATCTTGAATATGAGGAGTTTTGGGTATTGATGCTTAATCGAGGAAATAAGGTTACATATAAGAGGTGTATCTCACAGGGCGGTCTTTCTGCTACAGTGGTGGATGTGAAGCTGCTGCTGAAGCGTGCGATTGACTGCTTGGCTTCAGGGATTATCTTAGTTCATAATCATCCGTCGGGCAATAATCGGCCTAGTGGTGAGGATGATAATCTGACTCGTAGGATAAAGAATGGTGCTGAATACTTGGATATTAAGGTGCTTGACCATGTCATAATAGCCGGGAATAGATTTTATTCTTATAATGATGAAGGACGTATGTGAACTAACCGGTACACGGTGTCGTTATAAAGCAAAAACGTTCAATCTTATGGGTAAATATCTAAATTCAATCTTAGAAACTATCGGAAACACTCCGTTGGTACTACTCAACAGTTATGATAAGTCAGTTGAGGCCCTTTGTAATATTTTTGCAAAGATAGAATCGTTTAATCCGGGCGGTTCTGTAAAGGATCGTGTGGCTCTTAACATGATTAACGAAGCTGAAAAGCAGGGTGTTTTGAAGTCTGGTGGTACGATTATCGAACCAACAAGCGGAAACACCGGAGTGGGGCTTGCTCTCGTTGGCACGGCTCGCGGATACAATGTAATTTTGACAATGCCCGAGACTATGAGCGTGGAACGTAGGAAGCTCTTAGCGGCTCTTGGAGCGAAGATTGTGTTGACACCCGGTGCCGAGGGGATGAAAGGGGCTATTTCAGAAGCTGAGAAATTGCAAATAGCGACTCCTGGTGCTGTTATTCTTGGTCAGTTTGTTAATCCGGCTAACCCTGAGGTTCATTATAGGACCACCGGACCGGAAATATGGGAAGCTCTTGATGGTAAAGTTGATGTTTTTGTGGCCGGAGTAGGAACCGGCGGTACTATCAGTGGCATCGGTAAGTATCTTAAGGAGAAGAATCCTGACATTCAGATAATTGCCGTAGAGCCGAAAGATTCCGCAGTGCTAAGTGGTGGCCAGCAGGGTCCGCATAAGTTACAAGGAATCGGAGCCGGATTCGTGCCTGATACATACAATGGTGGTGTAGTAGACAAAATTGTAACGGTGGAGACGGAAGAAGCATATGAGGCCTCACGCCGATTAGCCAAAACAGAAGGTATACTTGTCGGAATCTCGTCGGGCGCAGCTCTGCATGTCGCCACATCTGAAGCAAAGAAACCTGAAAATGTCGGTAATAACATTGTAGTACTCCTCCCCGATACCGGTGAACGCTATCTCTCAACTTACCTGTTTGAGTAGCCTTCGCACGCCATCTTCATACCATCCCCATTATTTTGTAACAAAATATCAACAATCAGTAGGGGCGTACCACGGTACGCCCCTACTGATTGTTGGAAGAATTTAGAATTTATGACTCCGAATTCTTTTCTGCGAGTAACTTGGTGTGGCGGTTATAGGCTGATGCCATTCGGGTGTGGTAGTTACGGCGTGCGTATGACGGTCCATTATAACCACGTGCGAAAGCTGCCCAATTTTTATTTTTAAGATGCTTTACCAGGCCTGTATTGGTTATAAAGTTAGCAAAAAGGTCAAGCTGGTCACGTTCTGAACGAGACATTTTTTCTACAAAATCGTTGATGCTTTCCGCCCCGCAACGTTTCCAGTTAAATCCGCCAATCTGAAACATTCCCCAAAATGTGCCTTCGTAAGCAGCGTTTGTATTAATAGATTTGGCAGCGTCGAGACGACGATGGGCTGTCTTTTGCGAACCCTTGGATGAGGTGAATACTATGGGGTGAGACTTACTGTATGTTGACACATTAACCCCTCGCTTTGATGCAAAGCGACGGAAAAGTGGTAAGTCAAAGTTGATTAGAGGCTTACCGGGGGCATAGAAACCCTCGTGGGCGCGTCCGGCCTCGATGTCGACCACAGCCTTTATGGCAGCAACCTCAACACCAAGACTGTCAGCTACTTCCTCGAAGTCCTGATCGGTAAGTGAGATTATTGTGTCAATCGGGAATTTTAGTTGATTTTCTGCGATAGCTCTTGAAAGAGAGTCGGCAGGCGCATTCGCATCTTGTAATTCGTTCTTTGAAAAAATCACAGTTGAAATGAGAATGGCGGTGCATAACAATGCTAATCGACGAGTCATATAAATAAGCTTTAGTGCAACAATTACCTATCCGCGCCACTCGGCGCTGCAGGTGCAATCCGGTTAATCATTATTATCCGGCATTAATATAAGCATTTTTAATCAGTCCGGGAAAGGGACATTATTAAAGCATACACATTATAGACGTTTGAAAATCGAAAAAGTTTACAAGAAAATGAGATATTGCTCGATTTTAAGTATATTTAATATAAAATGTATAAATATGTTAATTTTATTTTTGGCAATTTTGTGAACGAATATGCTATGACATAAAGAACTGCTTTGAACTTTCAATTAAGTTCAAAGCAGTATCAAAAAATCATTCTAAATGGTTTCCCTTCAGTTATTTTTTTAGATCGGCGACTTTTTCGAGCGTGCGTTTAAGCTGACCCCAGAAGCGTTCGACGGCCGGGATGTACATTCTCTCAGATGGTGAGTGAACATCGCGGAGTGTCGGACCGAACGATACCATGTCAAGGTGGGGATACTTGGTGAGGAAAAGTCCGCATTCCAATCCGGCGTGAATAGCCTTGATGGCCGGAGTCACTCCGTAAAGCTCCTTATATGCATCGCGAGAAATCTTCATGATGGGTGACTCGAGGTTGGGCTGCCATCCGGGATAGCCGTCGCCATGCTTAACTTCTGCGCCGGCGAGAAGGAAGAGGGCTTCAACCTGGCGAGCGATGTCCCATTTACGTGATTCTACAGAGCTGCGCTGGCTTGTGGTAACAACGATGGTGTTGTCGGCAGCCATCTTCACTGATGCAAGGTTGGTGGAGGTTTCTACGAGACCTTCGAGTTCGCGGCTCATTGAAATCACGCCGTGAGGCGCACAGTAGAGTGAGCGTATGAGGTTGACTGATGTAGTCTCATCGATGGTGAAATCGGGAGTGTCGACACTTTCCATTGTGACTTTGAGGTTGGGTTCGAGTCCCTTGTATTCATTCTCAAGGTCGGCAATGTAAAGGTTGAGCATGGTGCGGACAGTCTCCTTGTTGGAAGTGTGAACGCCAATAACTGCGTGGCTGGCACGAGGGATAGCGTTGCGGAGATTGCCACCGTCAATTTCTGAAACTACGACTTCGTGCTTGCCGGAAAGGTCAAAGAGGAAACGAGCGAGGAGCTTGTTGGCATTTGCACGACCGAGGTGGATGTCGCCTCCGGAGTGTCCGCCATTAAGGCCTTCGATACTGATCTTGAAATAAAGGAAGTCCTTTGGCGCAAAAGAGCGATGGTAATGGAAGAATGCCTGTGTATCAACACCGCCGGCACATCCTACGAATATCTCAGCATCGTCCTCAGAGTCAAGGTTTAGAAGCATGGTCCCTGAAATCATCCCTTCGCCGAGATTATTAGCTCCGGTCATACCTGTCTCTTCGTCAACTGTGAAGAGAGCTTCCAATGGACCGTGAGTATAAGAGTCGTCAGTGAGTGCTGCCAATGCGGCGGCCATGCCGATACCGTTGTCAGCTCCGAGTGTTGTTCCGTTGGCACGGATCCAGTCTCCATCTATCACTGTTTCGATTGGAGAGTTTTCAAAGTCAAATCCTTTATTGTTAGACTCGCACACCATGTCCATGTGGCCTTGGAGGATTACAGTCGGGGCATTCTCATGGCCTGGGGTGGCAGGCTTGCTCATCACAACGTTGCCTACTTTGTCAGTTTTCACGGATATGCCGTGCTTTTTAGCGTAGTCAAGAAGGAATTGACGGATTTTGCCTTCTTTTTTTGACGGACGTGGTATTTTGGTAATCTGGTCGAAAATAGAGAAAACCAGCTGGGGTTGGAGGTCTTTGATTTCCATAAAAAATGATTAATAAAAAGTCGAAATGTTTTAGCAAATATTAGCACTCGAAACAAACAAGTGTTAAATCTTATCTTTTTGCACCACTAAGTTATAAAATAAAATTGATATGAGCGCAAAAATTAGAGGTAAATTGTTAATTTTGCATCGGAAAACCGAAAATGACGATGAAAATACTAAGCGTAGTCATAATATCAGTGCTTCTCGTAGCCCTAGCAGCGGTGCTTTTAGGGGTAAAGGTATTATTTGTCAAAGGCGGCAGATTTCCCTCCGGTCATGTGCATGATAATCCCAAATTACGAGAGAAGGGGTTTGGATGCGCAGGGCACCTTAAGAATTGACTTTACCTGTAAATCAATTCTTAATAATTGAAAAGATAATACAAACAAACTAATTAAACTACTCACATTTTTCACATGAAAAAGTTAGCAATGTCAGCTTCATCGCTGCTAATGGGACTTTTAGCCATAAGTATGACCTCCTGCGGAGGAGCAGACACCAAAACAGACTCCGCCCCACAGGCAGTGACAACAGCCGATGGCGCAACTACTCCAAGCCTTAACATCCGTTATATCGACGGGGATTCATTGATGACTCACTATAATCTTGCAAAAGATTTTCAGGAAGCATCAATGCGCGCTGTATCCAAGATTGAAGGAGCACGTCAGTCAAAGGCGGTAGAAATCCAAAAATTCGCTTCGGCTATTGAGCAGAAGGCTCGTTCTAATGGCTATCTTACCGAGGCAAGCTATAATGCCGATATGCAGAAGCTTCAAAAAATGCAGCAGGATGCAGAGAATTATTTGGCTGGTTTGAGCCGTAACACTGAGAATGAGCTTGCCCAGCAGCAGATTCAGCTCAATGACTCAATCGACAACTATATCAAGATTTATAATGCCACAAAGTGTTATGATGCTATTCTTCTGAAGGCTGCCGGCCTATATTTCAATCCGGCTCTTGATATAACTAACGAAATTGTAGAGGGTCTTAACGCTCGTTACAATAAAGTTAGCGAAAGCAAGTGATAATAAGGAAGGATAAATAAAGAAGCGCGGCTGCCAGTGTGAAGGCGGCCGCGCTTTGTGATTTGTGTGTTAATCTCTATTACCTTAAATTAATAACCTATCATAAAGGAAATTGATATGTCTTATTTATTATTTAATCTCTACTTTATTAATTTCTATTTAGTTATGTGTTATTATCAGTTAGCCTTTATACTTTAGTCTTGTGCTAAAGACATTGATTAATGTACTTTAGTTCGCAAAATTAATATAAAGAATGGGGATTTGAGATGTGCAGGTGATGCACGCTTCGGAATTTCAACTCTTATCGATAATCAGCGAAGCGGGTCTGGAGTTTCTTGCGGGCAAAGAAGATGCGGCTCTTGACAGTGCCGAGAGGAAGTTCCATTTTCTCTGCAATCTCATTGTACTTGTAGCCGGCCACGTGCATTGAGAAGGGGATGCGATACTCATCGGGGAATGAGTTGATAGCGTCGGAAATCTCATTTGCACCAAAAGATCCTTCAGGAGTTTCAAGACCTGAGTCCTGAGAAAGGTTAAGGTGGTAAAGATCCTCAGTCTGGTCGATGACTGTGGCGCTGCGGGCTACACGGCGATAGTTGTTGATGAAGATGTTGCGCATGATTGTGAAAACCCAACCTTTGAAGTTGGTGTTTTCGGCATACTTGTCTTCATTACTAAGGGCTTTAAGGGTTGTGTCCTGGAGCAGATCGTAAGCATTGTCACGATTTGAGGTGAGCATGTATGCAAAGTTAAGTAGGTTACTTTGGAGGCTCATAAGCTTAGTTTGAAATTCCTTGTTTCCCATTTTTATATCGTTTTAGAGTTGAACGTCTAATTATTTTGTTAGTGGTGTCAATCATAATTCCAACCCTCTGTTAGTGTTTGTAGCGGTTGTTTTTGTTTGACATTTCAAAGGTACATACTTTAAACCGACAAGCATGATATTGTGTGCGAAAAAATCTGACGAAATATTAATATTTCATCAAAAATACTTGTAAAGCATTGAGAGTCAGAATGAAAATATAATTACAAAATTGTTACAGAAATATTACAGTTGCGTGTTATTGTAATAATTTTGCAAATCTTGCTTATGTGTAGAGTATGGAATTTTGCTTATGAATTTGTAATGTTATTATGTCAGGATATTTGTTAGAGTTGAGTAATTATATGGATTTTTTTGTTCGATAAATTGATTATTTAATGTATAATTAAGATAATTGTGAACTCATGTGAAATTTTGCACATAATTCACTGCTTATATAATGCTTGAGATTAATAAAAGTTTACATATCATAAAAAAATCGTACAACTTTAACCTTATATGTTAAAATTATAGATGTGTTTAACATTCGACATGCTTATACTGATAGTTGATAAGTAAAAATAAAGGTGGCAGCGTCGATATAGACACTGCCACATTATTATTATAGGATTTTCTGATTCGCTAATTACCCGATGGTTTAGTCAGCGAATTTAGCTTTGATGAACTCACGGTTGAGACGAGCGATATTGCTGAGTGGAACGTTCTTGGGACATTCAGCAGCACATGCGCCTGTGTTGGTGCAGTTACCGAAGCCAAGTTCATCCATCTTCTTAACCATGGCACGAGCGCGGCGGGCGCGTTCAACTTGACCCTGGGGAAGGAGGGCGAACTGGCTCACCTTGGCACCTACGAAGAGCATTGCAGAACCATTCTTACATGCAG
Organism: Duncaniella sp.; assembly: GCA_023664955.1. Taxonomy (GTDB): domain Bacteria; phylum Bacteroidota; class Bacteroidia; order Bacteroidales; family Muribaculaceae; genus Duncaniella. The sequence goes on along the minus strand of JAMPEV010000001.1, from coordinate 74,045 downwards.
CCACGCAAGCACCGCAACCGATGCAAGTAGCGGAGTCCATTGCCACGTCGGCAACTTCCTTAGAGATGGGAATATCGTTAGCGTCGGGAGCACCGCCGCAGTTGAATGACACGTAGCCACCAGCCTGCTGGATCTGGTCGAATGCGTTACGGTTCACCATGAGGTCGCGAATCACCGGGAATGCAGCTGAGCGCCATGGCTCGATGGTGATGGTGTCCTCATTGTTGAACTTACGCATGTGAAGCTGGCATGTGGTGATACCCTGAACTGGTCCGTGGGGATGACCATTGATGTAAAGAGAACACATACCGCAGATACCTTCGCGGCAGTCATTGTCAAACACTACAGGCTCTTCGCCTTGTTCAACGAGCTGCTGGTTAAGCATGTCGAGCATTTCGAGGAAGCTGCTGCCGGTTGAAACGTTCTCAACGCGGTAGTTTTTGAACGCCCCTGGTTCTTTAGGACCACGTTGACGCCAAATCTTGAGGTTTACATTTATAGTATGTTCCATTGTTTCAATTCTTTTTGACTTATGACTTGTAGTTACGTGTTTGAACCTTTATTTCAGTGTAGTTGAGGGGTTCTTTCAAGAGTACGGGCTTTTCGTTGTCGCCAGTGTATTTCCAGCAAGAGACATACATATAGTCCTTGTCGTTACGTGCTGCTTCTCCGTCGGCGAGTTGATACTCTTCGCGGAAGTGTGCGCCGCATGATTCGTTGCGGTTGAGTGCGTCGATTGCCATCATCTTTGCGATAACAAGGAAGTCCTCGAGACGGAGTGCCTTTTCGAGTTCGGTGTTGAGGTCGTCAGCCTTACCAACGATTCGGAGGTCAGTGTAGAATTCTTTACGCACTTCTTCCACTTCTTCAATTGCCTTAACGAGCCCCTGGAGAGTACGACCCATACCAACGAGATTCCACATCACATGTCCAAGGCGTTTGTGAATCTGGTCAGGTGATTTGGTTCCCTTGATGTTCATGAGTTTCTCGATGCGTGCGCGTACGGCCTTTTCAGCTTCGTCAAATTCCTTTGTGTCAGTGGTGAAGTGAGGCACCTTGATTTGATCACTGAGGTAATTCTGCATTGTGTACGGAAGCACGAAGTAACCATCGGCGAGACCTTGCATGAGAGCGGAAGCGCCAAGGCGATTAGCTCCGTGGTCAGAGAAGTTGCATTCGCCGATTGCGAAGAGTCCCTTGATTGAGGTCTGGAGTTCGTAGTCAACCCAGATACCACCCATGGTGTAGTGGCTTGCTGGGAAAATCATCATCGGGGTCTCATAAGGATTGTCATCAGAAATCATCTGGTACATGTCGAAGAGGTTGCCGTAGCGGTCGCGAACCACATCTTCGCCGAGACGGTCGATGGCATATTTGAAGTCGAGGTATACAGCATTACCGGTACCTACACCGTAACCGGCGTCGCATCGCTCTTTAGCAGCGCGACTTGCGATGTCGCGCGGACAGAGGTTACCAAATGCGGGATAGCGTCGTTCCAAGTAGAAGTCACGATCTTCATCGGGTATATCGGTCGGTTTTTTCTTACCGGCACGGATGGCCTCAGCGTCCTCTTTCTTCTTGGGAACCCAGATGCGGCCGTCGTTACGAAGTGATTCACTCATAAGTGTGAGCTTTGACTGGTCTTCACCGTGAACGGGGATGCATGTGGGGTGAATCTGAGTGAATGCGAGATTGGCAAGGTAAGCACCCTTCTTGAAAGCCTGGATTGCAGCAGAGCCGTTGCAGCCCATAGCATTGGTGGAAAGGAAGAAGGCACGACCGTAACCGCCGGTGGCAAGTACTACTGCATGAGCAGCATAGCGTTCGATTTCTCCGGTGATAAGGTTGCGTACGATGATACCGCGTGCTCGACCATCGATGATAACCACATCAAGCATTTCGCGACGGTTGAAAGAGCGGACTGTACCCTTCTTAATCTGGCGGTTGAGTGACGCGTAAGCACCAAGAAGGAGCTGCTGTCCTGTCTGACCTTTAGCATAGAAGGTACGTGACACCTGGGCGCCACCGAATGAACGGTTAGCAAGGAGGCCGCCGTATTCACGGGCAAATGGAACACCTTGGGCCACGCACTGGTCGATAATATTGTTTGACACTTCAGCGAGTCGGTATACATTGGCTTCACGGGAACGGAAGTCACCACCTTTAATTGTATCGTAAAATAGGCGGTAAACGGAGTCACCGTCGTTTTGATAATCCTTAGCGGCATTGATACCACCCTGGGCGGCGATAGAGTGAGCGCGGCGGGGTGAATCCTGGATGCAGAAGTTATATACGTTGAAACCGAGCTCGCCGAGTGATGAAGCCGCAGAAGCGCCGGCCAGGCCGGTGCCTACGACGATTACGTCGAGATTACGCTTGTTGGCGGGGTTCACAAGTTTCTGATGTGCCTTGTAGTTAGTCCACTTTTGAGCTAAAGGACCTTCAGGAATCTTGGAATCAATCTGATATTCAGGGAGCTTGGAGGATTCGATGTCGGCAAAATCCTTCATGATGGGGGTAGAGTCAATCATACCCTCAAGGTTCTTAATATCTGCCATATATGTTAATGTAGAGAATTGTTTTGTTAATTAAAATGCTCAGATGCCGGTGTAGGCACGGATTGTGAATACGACAACTTCAATGATGAAGAGAACAACCACGATGGAAGTCCACCACAGACCGATGCATTTCAGGCGATTGATCCAAGTGTCGTTGTCCCAGCCGCAGCTTTGGAACATTGACCAGAAGCCATGGTTCATGTGGAACCAGAGTGCAACGAATCCGATAACATAAACCACGGGGGTAATCCAGCAGCTGAATGCCTGGTTGATGAAGTACATACCGTCTTGTGGGTCGGGCCAGTGCTGGCCGAGGATTTCAGCGAGCTGCATCTTTGCCCAGAATTGGATCATGTGCACTACGAGGAATGCAAGGATTACAATACCGAGCACGAGCATGTTCTGTGAGGCCCATTCCACCTGAGCGGGTTTAGCCACAATTGCATAGCGGTCGTTACCGCGTGCTTTGCGGTTTTGTAGTGTGAGCCAGACAGCGTAAATGATGTGAATGATGAATAGGGCGGCTAGGCCGATAGAGGCGATGAGGGCATACCAGTTAGCGCCAAGGAATGCGCATACAGCATTGTAGCCGTCAGGCCAGAAGATAGCCACAGCGTTCATCAAGCAGTGAAACGTGACAAATAGGACAAGGCATAGTCCGGTGAGTGCCATCACGAACTTCCTTCCTATGGATGAGCAAGTTAACCACATAGTAGTTCTGTTAAATGAAATTAGTATTGTTTAATTGATTTAGTATGCTATTGTCGAAATTCTTTTTCTTTGTCAGCACCCCGTAGTGATGCCCTTCACAAAGTTTAGTGCAAAGGTAGTGCAAATCATCCGTGTTTACAAAAATTAAAGAAAAATTTCCATAAATATTTTTTGATTTGCAAAATCCGATAAATAATATTACCTTTGCATCGCTTTTCTGAGCAAACTCCTCTATGATTTAAGCCTGAAATCTCGGCGATGGAGGAGCCGATGCTTGGAGAGGTATAAAAGGGTAGGTCCGGTAGCTCAGCTGGATAGAGCATCTGCCTTCTAAGCAGACGGTCATGCGTTCGAGTCGCATCCGGATCACTAAATATTGAAAAGCCGGCGAAGGCGGGAGAGAAATCTCCCGCCTTCGCCGGCTTTAAGAAAGTAAGTGAGCAAAACATCACCTGGAATCCATAAAATCCTTATCTCCTAATTGGACCGGTTAATAAAAATTTATAAATAGGATAGTATTGATTTTGGAGCTTAGTTTTTATGTTTTACAACATGTATGTGAATTTTCGGCTAACTTCTTGCGCTGAAAAATGTTGTTCTATTAGAGAAATTACCTAATTTTGCTGATGACTGAATTGGGCTTTTATGGAATAGGGTTCTTATAAATGTTTTATGTCAGTTCCAGGTAATCATCAATCGTTTAGTCTATATAACATTTTATATCATACTTATGAAAATAACCTTTAACGTAAATTACCGCACGGAGTGGGGTGAATCGCTCTATGTGACGGGAGCGATTAAAGAGCTTGGTAATGGTGATACCAACCTTGCCGTCCCGATGACTCTTTCGGATGCGGAATCATGGTCAACCACTGTGGATATTCCTGACACAGTTCGCACCATAGAATATAGTTATTTCGTACGCCATCAAGATAATGGATATGTAAAGCATGAATGGGGTAAACCGCATAAATTCAGCCACTCAGGAAATGTGCATCGCATACGCATTATGGATCGTTGGCAGGACCAGCCTTGGGATAAACCATACTATAGCAGTGCGTTCGTAGATTGTATTTGCCATCGCGAAAACCGTTCAGCCGAGGTGCTCCCGGAAACCGGTATGCTCACTCTGTCAGTTGATGCTCCGATGATTAAGCCGGATGAATGTGTGGCTGTGAGCGGCGATGCTGCTTGTTTGGGGGCTTGGGACACTGCTAAAGCTCCTGTGATGAGTGATGCTAATTACCCTACTTGGACAGTAAATGTGCCGATTGATTCAATTGCTCCCGGTACTGACTATAAGTTTATTATTGTTAAGAAGAACACCGGAGCTATCGTGGCATGGGAAAGTCGTGACAACCGTCATGTTGATATCAAGGCAACAACTGAAGAGGCGGTTATAGATGCAGGTCAACGACTTGTTAATCCGTTGACACCATGGCGAGGAGCAGGGGTGGCGATTCCGGTTTTCTCATTGCGTAGTCAGGCTGATTATGGTGTTGGCGACTTCATGGACTTGAAATTGATGATAGATTGGGCTGCTGATACTCGTCAGAACATCGTACAGCTTCTCCCGATTAATGACACAACAATGACCGGAACATGGACCGATTCGTATCCTTATAATGCCAACTCTACGTTTGCTTTTCATCCTATGTACTTGAGACTCCCGGCAATGGGGCGTCTGCACAACGAGGAGCGTCAGCGTTACTTCGACAATCTCGGACGTGAACTGAATCAGCTACAACAGGTGGATTACGAGCGTGTTAACAATGCAAAGAAGGAGTTTACCCGTGAACTTTTCGCTCAGGATGGAGAAAAGGTACTATCTACTGACGGGTTTAAGTCGTTCTTCGAGAGTAACGAGTCGTGGCTAATCCCCTATGCTGCCTACTGTGTGCTTCGTGATATCAACCACACAGCCGAAATGGAGAAATGGGGCGAATATGCGGTGTATGACCCGGAAAAAATTAAAGATTTCATCCAGTTGCATCAGTATGATATAAATTACGTATATTACATCCAGTATTTCCTTGATAAGCAGATGCGTGAGGTGAGAGACTATGCTCACTCCAAGGGAGTGGCGATAAAGGGTGACATTCCTATCGGAATTTCGCGTACCAGCGTTGATGCTTGGATTTCGCCCCGTCTGTTTAATCTCGGCTGTCAAGCCGGTGCTCCGCCGGATGATTTCTCGGTACTGGGCCAAAACTGGGGATTCCCGACCTATAATTGGGAAGAGATGTCGAAAGACGGTTTCGCATGGTGGAAGGCTCGTTTTCGCAAGATGGCTGAATATTTCGATGCTTATCGCATTGACCATGTACTCGGATTCTTCAGAATATGGCAAATTCCTATGGATGCTGTACATGGTTTATTAGGTGTGTTCAACCGCGCATTGCCATTCACCCCGGATGAGCTCCGCAATGGCTATGACTTTTGGATTGACGTTGACCGTCAGACTAAGCCGTTCATAATGGACTATATGCTCGGTGATTTCTTCGGCGAGTATACTGATGAATGCCGTGATGCGTATCTTGTTGACGAAGGCTATGGCAAATACCGTCTCCGTGAGGATTTCAACACCCAGCGAAAGGTGGTGGATTACTTTGCCTCAAAGGAGAAAAACGACAAGAGTGAGAAAATATGCAATGCGCTGTTAGGTTTGATTGACGATGTGCTATTCATCGAAGACCCATACGAGAAGGGTAAGTATCATCCCCGCATCTCTGCGCAATTCACTTATAGCTATCGCTCTCTGAACGATTATGAGCGTTGGTGCTTCGACCGTCTTTACAACGATTTCTTCTATCGCCGTAATAATGACTTCTGGTATGGCCAGGCGATGTGGAAGTTACCGCCGCTAATCGATGCCACTGATATGCTCGTGTGTGCTGAGGATTTGGGTATGATTCCGGCTTGTGTCCCTGCAGTGATTAACCAACTTGAGATTCTTTCGCTTGAGATTCAGCGTATGCCCAAGGATCCCAACACTGAATTTGGAAACACTTGGTCTTACCCCTATTATTCAGTGTGCACCACTTCCACCCATGACATGGACGGAATACGTCGCTGGTGGGAGGCTGACAGAGCCGTGACGCAACGCTTCTATAATGAAGTGCTTCGTGAGCCCGGCGAGGCCCCACAGTATGCTGAGCCATGGATTTGCGACCGCATCATCCGCTTTCATCTTGAGTCACCGTCGATGCTTTGCATCTTGCCATTGCAGGATTGGTTGTCAATTGACGGAGTGCTTAGACGTCGGGATCCACGTGAAGAACTTATAAATATCCCGGCTAATCCACGTCATTACTGGCGTTACCGTATGCACCTTGATTTGGAGTATCTGAAGGACCAGAAAGAGTTTAATAATCGACTGCGAGATGAAATTCTCAACTCGGGTCGCTAAATGATTAATATACATCTAAATTAAAAAGTCAGCCGACATTCACCGGCTGACTTTTTTATATTATTCATTGTTATTCTATAATCATTACGAAGACGCTTTTGCCATTATACCTCAGTTACAGAGCGCGCTATCGTAACAAGTACAAAATCATTCATCGTCCTGCTCACTTACTTATTTTATAGTTTCATCCCTATTCCGAAGAGGGCGAAGTCGTAGATTGTGGGGTCGGCGGGGTTGAAGCGGCGTAGATGCCGGGTGACTTCGTTGACTGCTTTTCGGTCAGCGGCATTGCGTGTCAAAAGTCCGAGCTCGCGTGACACATCTCCTACATGCACATCGAGGGGTATGTATAGTTGCGACGGCGCTATAACGTCCCAGACTCCAAGGTCTACAATGTCATCATCCCTAACAAGCCATCGTAGAGCCATGTTGACACGTTTGAGAGCTGAGTTCTTGAGATTCTGTGGCAGGCATCGAGTTGCATAATGCCATGTGTCAGGTGAGTTGGATAAAAAGAGTTTGCGGTTAATCCCTTCTACTAATTTCCATGCCGGGGCTTCGTCGGAGGCGATGGCGATATGTCGGGCAAATTCTTGTAGCGACCCATGTTCCGAATATATATTTCTTAGTCCGCGGAGAAAGAATTTAAGATGTTGCGTGAAGAATGTGCGATGAATGTTCAATTCGTCAGGTAAGTCCTCATACCCCTCATCCATCATGTAATTGAATGGCTGATTGTCCATTAGGGCGAGCATCTTGTCGCAGTCGCGGCATATCATCTTGCGATTTCCCCATGCTATTGTGGCACTCAGGATGGAAGAGATTTCAATGTCCTGCAAATCAGTGAATCTGCGTGGGAATTGCACCGGGTCATCATCGATAAACATGGGCGAGTTGATGCGATTTGCCTCTGTGTCGAGAAGTTCTTTGAGATCGCGGTCGGTCATTTTATCAGATTGTATGGCAAGCTTAGAAAATTAGTTTACTATCTACGGCTGCACTGTCTCTTTTGGCAGTCTCAACCTGCATCTCTTGTGGTGAGAAATTAGCCATGGCTGAATCAACATCGTCAATCAGAGCTTGGTTTTGCTTATCGCGTGACACTATTATACCATCAGGGTCGATGAGGATGATGCAGGGGATGCTTGAGATACCATAGAGATCGGTAGGACCTGTCTGTCCGTTGAGCATACATGGCCATGTGAGTCCATGGCTGTCAATAGCTTTCAGTGTGTTAGCAGGCTCGTCCCACACAGCTATGCCCACTACTTCGAGCCCCTTCCCCTGATACTTATTATATAGCTCTTTGATGACCTTGGTTTGTCGGATGCAGGGGCCACACCAACTTGCCCAAAAGTCTACGAGGGTGTAGTGCCCGTTGCCAATGAAGTCGCTAAGTTTTTGGGTATTACCGTTGTAGGTGATTTCAAAATCTTTATACTGTTTTCCTTCGGTGGTTTCTGCTTTAGCCAAAAGAGCCTTGCGTAGTTTCTGCACTCTGGAGGATTTGCCCATTTGAGGATTCTTTGCTATGGCTTCATCGAGCTGAGGGAGCGACATTTCGTATGCTTTCTGGAGAAACCAATATAGTCCCACGGGATTATCAGAATTTTCAGAAACTGCCTTAGCCGGTATGTTGTCAAATTCCGCTTTAAGTGATTTAGCCTCTGCTACTTGGGTTGAATCCTTGGGGTCAAGAGCCTCATATTGTTTGCCAAGCTCGTTTTGCTCAACGCTGTAGGAGGTAAACTTGTCATTCAATTCTGTGCCAGAGGGTTTGCCGGCTTCATTGAACACAATATCGCCCTTTTCTAACACGAAAATCGGACCACGGGCACCGTCAATCATCAGCCGTCCGAGGGCAGGTTTATCAACAACTCCGGTGAATACGACTTGACCATCGGCAACTATCGCTGAATCAGTCTTTTCACCGCTGTCCCAATCTACGAGGTAAGCCATAGTATTGTTTTTCTCATCTGAGACGGGGTAGGTGACGGTGTAATTTGGATGAGTGTCAACGTTGCAAGCTGTCGCAAAAAGCAATCCGCAGAGAATTAAATGCTTTGGTTTCATAAGCGATATGTAACGAATGTGGTTAATGCGCAAAAGTAATAAAATTTCTTATAAGATACAAGATGCGATAGTTACTCATCAGGGCAAGATCATGAAATTTATATAAGATTTTTTCTCATCGGTAAACGATCCATGCGTCGAGCTCACTCAAAAACACAGTCTTGAATCTATCCTATTCGTATCGCTCTGTGCGGTAATCTGTGGAGCTGAGTCATGGAATGAGATTTCTTCTGTTCAAAAACTTCAAGTATGCTCCAAAAGCATGAGAAAGCTATTACGGCAAGCAGTGTTTTACCAAAAGAAATTGTCGTTAGATATTGATAAGGCCATAGTAGACAACCCCATGATAAAGAACGCCCACCAGCATTTCACGCCGAAATAATATTCTCCCTTAATAATTAAAGGATAGAAAACACCGATTATCAAAAAAATACATAGTCCAAGTGTTATGCCCGTAGGATTATATTGTTAAAGGAATTCAAGCATATGAGTGTAAGCCGGGGATTAGAAAGTTGGCACCGAAATAAGTGAATAGGACAGTGACCAATGCAATTAATAAATAACGATGCAGGAAATCAGGCTTGCGGAAACATCTGCATTTAGGGCAAGCCCAATGAAGCGGTATGGCGTAAACCAACAACATCACAAATGCGCACGTCTCTTTGGGATCCCAGCCCCAATAGCGCCCCCATGATTGATTGGCCCACACGGCGCCAATCATAATGCCCATGGCAAGCAGAGTCACAGCCGGTGTCAGGATTATTCTGTTTATTCTACTTAAATCTTCTTTGCACTTGTTGTTTTTGCTGATAAGGGCTATTAACGACAATACAGCCATCATAAGGAATAGCACATATGCACACATGATTACCATGACATGAACTGATAGCAGCGGACTTGACAAGACCGGCATCAATGAACCGATCTGAGGAGATCTTGATGCCATACCTGCAACCATGAGCGCCATACCTGCAACCATGAGCAACGCACCCTTTACAATGTCATCTTTTAATGAAAAGGCGAAGATGAGGGATATCGCCGCCATAAATATCATCATCTCAGAGCCATTTGACAGTGGGACATGTCCGCCAAGCCACCATGACAGCATCACAGCGTTTACAACAGTGATGGTCAAAGCGGCATGGACAAATGTAAGAAGTGGTTTGACACCGCTTTTACGTTTTGATAGGCCGAAAAACAAGAAAGCGGAGCTTAACAATAGAGCAATGATACCACCATAGACCGGGCGGACAAACCTATTGTACAGGATTTCAGCTTTTATTTTGGTCGCAGATGGTAAATCATCTTCGCCGGCGTACTTCTTCTGATTTGCAACGAGCCTATTGATTTCATCATTAGCATTAATGTTCTTCCCATGAAGGAGCAACTCCTTGATATGCGGCATTGTTGTCTGCATGAACTTCCATTGTTCCAATGACATTCCGGATGGTCGGCGTCCGGTCAGTGAAAGCCATTCGGTAAATCCCTCCGTTGTTTGATATGGGTAGATTTTGAATGCTTCACCCGTGCCAAGAATTGAAATCAGATACTTGCGTTCGAGCAATTTTTTATTTTTCTTGTCAATGTCATGACTCTTAATTTCCGGGTTGTTAGAGCTATAGTCGGTAAGCCATTCATCAAAATAAAATAACCAGCCGGTCAACACTTGCTCCGATGTCATACCTTCATAAGATTCGCTGCCGTACAACTTCACGGTGACATCACGAGCCATTGTCTGCATGGGGCAAATACGGTCGTTCCAATATACATATACTTTACCCAGATTAGCTGCCAAAGGTTTTTGCATTGTAGGCAATTCTGAAGCATTTGCCATACCGCTGCAAAGACATAATAATATTCCTAATAAGGATCCCCGTTTTATAAGAGATCGCCATGCCGTGTTTTTTTGAAAGAAAAATCCAATAAGTCCAATTGCAAGCATTATGTACCCTACATATGTTATGAATATTCCCCATGGGTCATAACTGAGTGTGAACGTAGAACTATCAGTGTCCATTCCGGATTGATAGAAACGCCAGCCATCTATTAAGGCGGGTTTATTCATCGACACCTTGTAGTCATTGTTGTTGACACAGATGGTGCTTTTGAAGTCCATCGGTGTTGTTGTGCCGGGATAAAACTCTACATCAGCGTTAATTAGCGACACTCCGAAGGGAAGGCGGTCAGATCCAGTGCCGGAAGTGTTGGAGAAGATTTGGGAGGATTTACAATCCTTGATTGTAATTTCTCCTTGTATTCCAAAGAAATGAGTACACAATGCACCGGCGAGTATGATCACCAGTGCAATGTGTATCAAAAGGGTAAAAGGGTTATGTCTTATCATATGGCATCAACGAAGCGTATTATAGCGTCGCGCTCGGCTTTGTTCAGCTTGCGGAAGGCTTCAATGCAATAGCGTGCATCACTATTGGGCGAATATCCGTGCCACATGATTGCTTCCATAGTTGTACGTGCACGGCAGTCGTGAAGGCGGTCGGCCGTTGGACTTCCTGTTACCTTTTGGTGAAGACCTCGTGCCCACAACGGAGTTGTCCTACACCAGCCGCCCCTTATATCGTTAATCATCATCAACTTATGCTGCACCATATCGGTGTAAGGCCATATCTTCTGATGTGGGTAACGGGGCAATTCTGAACCGACAAAAAACTTGGCGGGGTCAACAATCTTGTCATCTCCGGTGGTCCATGACGGACGATGGCAATAGTCGCAGCCAATCTGCGAGAATAGCTCACGTCCGCGTCTGACATCAGGGTTGTCAATGTCGCGCACTGCCGGGATTGCGAGTCCTCGATGCCATACCATGAAGTCGGTGTACTCGTCGTCGGTCATTTCCACATCGAGTTCCTTGTCGTTGAGGTACGCAAGAATGCGTTGTTCCATCGATCCCTCCCAATATGCAGCGTGACGGTGATTCGGATCTATACGCTGCACATATTGCTCAAAGCCTGCCTGAACCTCAGGATCCAATGCCGAATACTTGGCGTAGGAACCGGCGGCATCTAAATAGTGATAGCGGCGGTCGGAGCGGGTCACATTTGTGATATTCCAGATAGCATTTGCTCCGGCAGCATCTTGAAGCGGACCGCGCGAAAGGGTGTATGTAAATCTACGCACATACCCCGTGCCGTCGCCTTGTAGCGAATTGGCATACATTGAAGTCCATTGGCCACTGCTATAGAAGGCGGGGTTAAGCCCATTGGGCAGGATGCCGTCTTTCTCTTGTTTTCTGTATTGCTCAAGAATGTCGGCCTCGGAGATAGCGTCAAGCAAGCCAGTGCCAAAAATTCCGATAGTTGATTCGAGTTTCACCCCATATCCGGTAGGCAGCTCATAGCCTTGTGAAACTACATAAATAGCATCCTTAGGCATATTTACCTCCGGATATGACAGTTCGTATGTTTCGCCATCGTCAAAGCGATTGCCCCAATCATCCGTAGCGTTTTTCCATGTCACCGTAATCTTTGACTCGTCGATTGGTGCCTTAAACGGAGCTACTGCATGGCCTTGGGGCATTCCCGCAAGCCACGACACATAAGCTTCGGTTTGAGGGTCATACACCACCAGCAGGCAGCCGTTGCCCGGATTGGTTGTATTAAAACTGCCTTCAGGTATGCGAGAGCCATGACTGTAGTTGGGATGGCAATGGAGACACGACGTGCGTATGTACACCGGCCCCAACCCTGACCTTACGCCCGACTGGTTAGCCATAAACGGCTTCTCAAATATTGCTTCGCCATTTTTAAAAGATTGATACAGGCCCTGGTTTTCCACCGCCGGTGTAGGTTGCTCCAAAGCGTTACTTGTGCTCAGGAAAGTTGTACCGAGTTCGCCACCGGCATAGTACCAGTCGGGTAATTCGTCGATGGGTGCCGGCTCGTCGGTAATGGCGTCATCTGAACACGACGAAATGCTTGCCATGAGTATGGCAAGCATTGTATAATAATTTATATGTTTAAGTTTCACATTCTTAAATATTATCGTTAACGACCTGCGACAATTGACATCGCATTTTCGAGAGCATCAACCAGAGTTGAGCCTGCGGCCTCCATAGCGTTAGCGCTTAAGCTTCCAGCAGCATTCTTGGCAAATGGTTCAGGAATCCGCTCAATAGCGTCAATTGCATTTTGTATAGCCTCGCGCACTGCTTTGTCAACATCGGCGTTTTGACTGCGCACGTAGTCACTGACGCTCGCATCTCCGTTATTGCTACCAAGATAAGCATTCCTTACCGATCGGATATTGTCGGCAAAGTCCTCAATAGAATTGAGTGAATAAGGGGATTCAATATAGTTTTTATCCTCCAGAGAAGACCCGATGTGAGGACGGCCAATCTTGGTATTGCCAACCTCATCAGCAATGTCGATACATCCTTGAATAATTTCTTCAGCAGCCTCTTGGTAAGTTTTGAAGCGTGAACCGGGTTGACCGGCATTTTTCATCTCGTCGCCATAATTTTCGTTGTAGTCGAGCTCGGCCTCTTCAAGGATTTCCTGCTTATGCTGAGAAATGTTATCCATGCCAGCCCAGCAAGCCTCAAGGCATACACACTGAGCGCAAAGGTCATCAGCTACGGCAACAAGAAATTCAAGTTCTTCTGAAGTATAGTCAGTAGAGTGAACAAGTGCAGTGTTCTCATCATTGCTAAGCTCGAAAAGCATAAACTCCACTGCATGGAAGCCGATCAAGCCATAGCCACCATTGTTTTCAAGGGTCCACTGGTTGCCTCTTCTTATCTGTTCAAGAAGATTCTCCATAGCGGCCTTATCGAGAGGCCATGAGTCAATGTGGGGGTCAATGTTGTGATTGGCAGCGGGCCCATAAAGGAAAGCCTCGCTTAACTCCCAATTTTTACGAGCGCGTTTCCATGCGTCACCGGCAGCTTTAACATCGCTCTGAGTTAGAGATCCATCAAGAAATTTATCTTGCATGGTGTGGCACAGGTCACACATCTCAATCGCAGCATCTGCCATGGCTGCATAAGTGGGCAATACAGTGTGATTCACATAATCCACAGTGGCCGCCTGAAGTGCTTTCTCCTTGGCCGACAATTCATCTGATGAGGTCGGGTCGTCGCTGTTGGAGCAGCTGGCCATGGTCAGAGCAGCCACCCCAATTGTCAAAAGTTTTAATAGATTCATTTTTTATGTTGATTTAAAAATTTACATAAACCAGCCTGTATAGGCGATGCCAATATTGATCGATGGCTCATTATTATATTTTCGTTCTAGAATTCCATAACTGTAGTCGCCCTTTATTACTACTTGTGGTATGGGATACCAGTTGACCCCTGCCGTTATTTTATGACGGCCACACCAGCCGAGGGGAGTGCCACTTTCCATTTTAGCCATTGAGTCATAATAGTCATAGCGCCCGAAAACAAAGAATTTTTGATTTTTAGCCATCATCTTGGGTATCAAACCGAAAATATTATAACCTGCTTCAATTCCTGCAGCAATAGCATCGGATGCTATCTCCTGACGCTTGGATGTGGAATTCTTTGACATGGCAATATTAAATTTGCTTATGTGGGCGGCATCGCTCAGATGGCCCCAGTCAAAATACCCCCTGGCCAACAAATTGTGATCGTCATACTTGAAGTCAAACGATGCAATCGTAACTGTTCCGTGAATACCATCATTCTTTGACGATGACGTTGGATACAATGTGTTTCTAAAAGAATTACCCACATATCCGCTTACACCCAATCTTAACCCTTTTACAGAATAATTGTCAACTCTCGCTGCAAATGCATAATTGTTGGCTATCTTGAATTCGAATGGGGATGCCGAGCCGTCATGTATCCACGACTGGTTGCCAAACCGCTCCGAGTCAAGGCCAGGCAGGAACATCGCAATGTATGACCACTTCCCTATGTCACCTGACAATGACACAGATACTTCGTGCCATGTACACGGCATTATGGTGTTCTCACCCTCGGGACGATACACTCCAAAAAACTGATTCGGCTCATGGTGAGCATTTGTTGCCCCGACCGGTACTACCTGCATACCAGCTCGTAGTTTCAACTGAGGCATAAACTCCTTTTGAATATAGAATTGTTCGAGTGCCACTTCGCCACCGCGCTCTATTTCGCTTTCATATTCACCGGCTTCTTCTGTCTCAATATCAATTGCTGACTCATTACCTCCATGTTCGAATTCAATTTCACTGCTCATCGACCACCCTTTACCAAAATCATAGCCAAGGTATATTACAACGTGAGGTAAGTCAAAACGCCCATGTGACTGGTTGCGATATTTTTCAGGCTGAGTATAGCGCAGATAGTTGTCGCTATAGAAATTGCGCGACATAGCCACCTCTCCATAACCTCCTATGTGAAGTCTTGACAAATTCGAAACCACTTTTTCCATTGATTTCATGGCGGTCACAGTGCTGTCTCTTGGCAATTGTTGCTCATTGGAAGGAGCACTTGCATAAACCATGCAATAGCTCATAGCACTTATAAATAAAGCTTTTAATTTTCTACACATAACGATTGGTCATTTATGGAGTGCAAAATTACTGTTGAATGTAATCCATGACAATCCCACATTTTAGCGTTTTTGATGTAAAAAAATCATCTGAGTTCTCGTTTCTACCCAAATCTTGATAAAAATATACCTATTTTATGGGATTGTAGTTTTTTTTTGGAGGTAGTAATTTTGCTTTGGGAAAAAATGCGCCGTTTCAATGATAAAAGATAAACTGACATATTCACGTTTCGACTCTCTCAGAGATATTATTGAGGATAACAACAACCTTCTTGTGGTTCTTAATCGTTTTGACATATCTCTCGGCTTCGGTGATGGAGCTGTTGAGAAGGTTTGTGTTGAAAATGGAGTGGATACAGACACTTTCCTTGCGGTCATAAATTTCATCAGCGGAAAGAGCTGGGAATCATACAGCGTCTCTCTAATGTCTCTGATTGAGTATTTGCGTAAATCACATTCGCGATTTACCGACTATACACTACCTTATATAAAGAAGACGTTGATAGACGGAATCCATGAAGCCGAGAATCCTGAAATCGCCATTGTAATCTTACAGTTCTATGACAACTACATAGAAGAGGTAAAGAAACACATGGACCACGAGGACACGGTAATATTTTCGTATATCGAAAACTTATTGAATGGAGTCGTCTGCGACCAATTCAAAATATCTGATTTCTCCTTGGGTCATGACCACATGGCGGCGAAACTCAATGATTTGAAAGAACTGTTCATATATAAATATAAACAGAAGAACAATGAGATGATAAATACCGCCTTGATTCATCTCATGCTATGCGGGAAAGACCTCATTCAACACTGTGAAATAGAGAATCACCTTCTATTTCCCCAGGTTGAGAAATTGGAACGTGAATTGAAAAATAAGCGAGAAGAACAAATCAAAGAGGAAGACTCCGCAAATGAAGCTGAAGAGAATATTTTGACCGACCGGGAGAAAGAAGTATTGCGTTGGATTGCCCGGGGATTATCCACAAAGGAAATAGCGGATAAGATGTGCCTTTCCTTTCACACGGTAAATTCCTATCGCAAAAGCATAGGCGAAAAACTGAACATACATTCAGTGGCAGGAATGGCAGTATATGCCATTCTCCATCACATCATTGACATTAACGAAATAGAAATACCCTGAGTGTTGTTCCGAGACATTTCTTGAGAATTACCCTTTGGGGCACGCAGAATTTGACCCTCAGGGCAAAATAATTTTGACCATATAAAAGTCCTGGCTGAATATTCTATGAGGAGTGGTCTACAGTCCTAATGACTTCGACCGATACGACAACCAAATCGTCAGCCACGACTGACGAAATTGACACGAAGTCGTTGCTCCCGGTTAAATCGTCAGCCATGGTTGACGATTTGGAGTTGTTCCTCAATCTGAGTTTCAGTCATCACATGGTAATCCTGAATGGCGAAAAAGATGTAACCAAGCGATGGAAATATATCAAGTTGGCTCTTGAAAACAAATGGGACACTCGTTTTCTACAGCAGCAAATCAAAGAGGATGTAGCTGACCATTATGGAGTGATGCCATCAAATTTCGGGGCAACAATCAAGAATAGCCGTGATGCAATCAAAGCCCTCAACATGTTCAAAGATGAATATCTCCTTGACTTCATCAACACCGAGGAAATAGGCATCCGCGATATGCAGGACATAGATGAATGTGTGGTGGAGAAAGAAATTGTCCATAACATCAAAAAATTCATCATGACTTTCGGACATGATTTCGCTTTCGTAGGCAATCAGTATCACCTTGAGGTTTATTCACATGACTTCTTCCCCGATTTGCTGTTTTTCAACCGAGAACTGAATTGCCTGGTGGTAGTCTGAGATCTTCAACAATTCAATCAGGTTGGGGTCGTCATCGGAAGTATCATCTGTCACCAGCGGTAGCAGTTCATCAATTCGTTTGAGAGATGCCTCGTATTCTTTTTCTGTTATCTTCATAGTGCGTATGGGTTGTTACTTTACTGACGATGTTATTCGGAGGTGCGGGTGAAGCGGCTGATGTGTTCGTTGACCTTTTGTTTTACATTCCGAGCATTGCTGCCGGAGCTATTCCAAGGACAGTGCAGATGGCTCGCGCTATTCGGAGTGTAGGCTCTGCGCGCCCGGAAATATAGTCGTTGACTCTTGATGGACTCACACCAATTTCAGATGCAAGCTGCTTCTGAGTCATACCTCTTTCTTCGATAGAAAGACTTATGAGATCTCCAATCGTGGGTTTCGCGATTGGATAATGTATCTTCTCGTATTCCTCAACCACATCGGAGACAATGGTAAGTTCCAGCGCATTTTTGTCGTGGGCAGGAGTCTCGTCTGTCACCAGTGGCAACAGCTCCTCAATGCGGTTAAGAGCGTATTCATATTGTTCTTTTGAAATCTCCATATCCATATATTTAGATGGTTGAACAATCAATTTTGTCATATTCAGCATGTGTTCCCACAAAACGGATGAAAATTCTTCCTATTGTGAACTTGATTACAACGACAAGTCGGTATTTATTACCTCGTATGTCAAATACATAATGTTGATTGCCGACATAGTCCGTCGTAGGGAAATCATCCTTTATCTCGGATAAGTTGTGCCAATCGGCACTGAGGGCGGCATTGTACCAACGTTCCAACGCCACTTTGGAGTCTTCTCGGCCCGGAGTTTCGTAAAACTCCTTCAACTTTCTATGTGAGATTACATGCATATTGCAAAGTTAACAACAAATTCTGAATTACAAAAGTTTTCATAATAAAAATTTTGAAAACAATAATCGCAGATTAAATTCCTTAGTGAAATTTAGACTTGATTAAATTTATTATTTTGTGGATTCGTGAAAATTTATTAATTTTGCGGTCACAAAAAACCGAAACAAATGGCAAGACAGCATCGCAACATATTATCAATTAGCAGCATTCAGGGCTTGAAAGGCTTCGAACGCGTACTTTGTGCGTCGATGCCGTCAACCTCGACAAGCCTATATCTGGGCAATGTCCGACAAGTTTGTTTCAGTTTTCATGCTGACATAAGTTAGCCTACGAAAACAGGCTCACTAAAATATAAACGACTGTCGGAAAGTCCCTGCCAATCTTTCCGACAGTCGTTTTTTGTGTTCAGGTATCATCCAACCTTCTCCAGACATTAAACCGTCTCCTTTGGATTACTGCGGACACTTGCCGAAGCCTTTACACCTCCTTTTCAACAACCGCGCTCCGGTGCAAAATAAAACTTTAATAAAATGAAAAAGTATATATTAACATACAACGACATTCACTCGATTCCATCAAGTAGAAGATTTGACAATGGTGTTATTGTCAATGACCGAACCGTAGCAGAATTGAAAAGAATCGAGCAGTCTTTGTCAAGACTTCGACCAATGGGCGATGATAATGTCCGATACCTTTGGTTTCGTGTTGACTCCGGAAAACCTGAAGATTGGGGCAATTACGAAGAGATGAAGGAATGGGGTGATGTCAATGACTACGACGATTATCTGAATCAGTGGAAGGAATATGTAAACGAGAATACTCTTTGGTATCGTATTTCGGTAGGGTATGTCAACGACTTTCACTATATGCTGATTTCAGACGGTGAACATGATTTCTGGGATATAAGAAGCGCCCGATACGTTCATGGCACGGGAGATGCTTCTCTTTTCAAGGCTGATTATTCAGCGGCAATGTTAAAAATCCGAAAGGCAATAAATCAATGCGTTGATGAAATACTCATGGACGGAGGGAAGAGCTACATGGAGTTCGTGGAAACGAATCTCCCATATCAGAAGCGTACCGGAACTATTCCAAGACGCAGGCTGAATGAGATACAGGGTGAAAGCTGGATGGACGCATTCGACCGTCCCAAACTCATAGATATTCTTGAAACAGACCCACGTCCCAATGAATTCGACAGGATGACACTCCGTACCTATATTGAAGTGTGGGTGAAAAGCTATCAAGCCGTATACGACAATATATGTGAGGAAAAAACGCCGGAGGAGATTTTTGAATGGCACAGTTCTCAAGGAAGGGAGGCTATGAAATTCAACCTTGACAGCGAGGAGGACTTCTTGCGATGGAAGGCTGAAAACTGTTCCTTTCACTGCCTTGATGTGGTGTATGCCCGTGTTCATCTCTGGGTGAGAAAAGATGAGACAACTGGCAAATGGCATTTCGTACTTAGCACATCAAGCTATTGGAATCTTGATGAGTATTTGACCATAGTGGAAAAGCTCTATGATGGTGGAATTATCCTTGAATACAGCAATCTCGACAGTATATTGCCTATTTTGAAGGAGACCGATCTTGTGGAAATCACTCCATCAGCATATCGATATTTCCAACGAGATGGTGTTGGCAGCCAATTGGCTCTCTTGCAAATACCCGAGGAACTGAGACAAAAGGTTATCGCCGACACTAACTGGAATAAACAACAAGAGGTAAAACCTAACAATGTATAACCAACCCCGACTCCGGAACTCTCCACGGAGCCGGTTTCAAAACAACTATAAATTATGAGTGGAGGACATTTTGACTACCAACAATACCGGCTGAGAGAAATCGCCGATACAATCGAGCATGATATCGCACGTGCTTTGAAACCAAAACCGGATATGATCCACGAAGACTATTGGGTGATCAATGAAATGGATTGCCCTAATAGTTATCACGTATATCCGCGCTTTTATCAAACTTTTGAGACACAGGAAGAAGCGGTAAACTATTTAAAGCAATATGAATTAGTCGAGGAGGCTACGGTTAATCATCCTTACGCCCGTAAGTTCAAAGATGATATATTGTTTCAATCAAAGGAGTTAGACATGATGAGAACTAAGGACACAGAACGTATCCCTGTCCTATACGCAATTCATCATGCCGAGTATGATCGTTATCCGTATGATGAAGACGTTCTTGAGCTCTCCGACAAATCTATCGAGACAATGAAAGAGGCTTATCGCCAAATTAGAATTGCAGAGATTTATGCTCAGCGTGTCGACTGGATGATGAGTGGCGATGATGGTAAAGAAACAATGCAGGAACGTCTTGATGAAGAGCTTAAGTCCTTAGAAGAAGAACTCCTCGAGAAAGACTGGACTTTCTTGTTCGAGGACGAGTAAGATGAGTGAAATTTTGAGGACTCCAAATGAATATTTTGTTTCATCAGCCGAGTCCCACATAAAAACATACCAACAAAATGAATTTCAAATTTGACGGAAGTCGGGTATTCTTTACTTCCGATACCCACTTCAACCATGCAAATATAATACGTTACTGCCAACGTCCTTTCAAAGACGTGACCGAAATGAACGAGGCTCTGATAAAAAACTGGAACCTATCGGTTAACACGGATGACGTTGTGTTTCACCTTGGTGATTTCTGCTTGGGAGGAGCGGCTGAATGGACTTCATTACTTGACCGCTTGAACGGCAGAATATATCTGATTCTCGGCAACCACGACCTTAAGAATATCCGACAGGGATTTATAGGTCGATTTGAGCATGTCGCCATGCAGATGCACATTGAGGTCGGCAAGAAAAAGATATATCTCAGCCATTATCCGTTTCTCTGTTTTGAGGGGGGATATAAGACTGATGTATGGCAACTCTTTGGCCATGTGCATACACGACCTTCAAATACCGGAATTGATGCCGGACGGCTACAATATCTATACCCGACACAATATGACGTAGGAGTAGACAACAATGACTTCACACCTATGTCATTTGAACAAGTAAGAGAAAAAATCACAAAGCAACTTGACTGTATCAATCAAAAACAGCGACAATGAAAATTCAATATTGCTCAGACCTTCATCTGGAATTCCCGGAGAATCTCCAT
>JAMPEV010000001.1:26549-52835 GCA_023664955.1 Duncaniella sp. | reverse complement strand
CGAGCGAAAGAAAATTACTGACCGTATGAGAAGTGGCAAGGTGCGCTGTTTTCTGCAATCGGAGGAACTGATTTGCAAAGGTAGTGTTGTGCCATTCGGATATTCAGCAGTACCCAATCCGAACTTTATAAAAGGGAAAACGCCAAAGTCCATATTGTTGCGTGATGAGAATGCTCCGATTGTTCAGGAGATATTTCAAATGTGCATTGACGGCAAGACGGCAAAGGAAATTAAGCAAGAAATGATTTCGCGCGGGATAAAGACCGTCAAGGGCAACGATTTTTTCTCGGACCTCGGCCTTCTTGATTTCACCGGTCATCTCATCCACCACCTCAAGTCTGTCGCCGGCAAAGTCGATTTACATCTGGTCTGCGGCGTAATGCTCCACATGGCCCACTACCTTGCTGTGGACACGGTACTGGCGCACGGCTCTCTTGAAGGCCGACTCCTGGAAGCCATCCGGATGTCCTGAACGGTACTCCTGAAACAACTTGCGAACAGTCATCCCTTTTCGTGACAGCCGGGCCACATAATCCGGCATCAGCGCATCAAGTTCCAGCTGACGCTGTGATGGTTCGCGATGACGGAACTCATTGCATCCGAACATCTCGCGCAGGTGCTCTTCCGACAGGGCCAGCAACTGATCCGTGGTCTTGCCGCTTGACAGGGACAAACGTACATACTTCCGCACCGTATTGCGGGAAATATGAAACGTATTGGCCGTTTCATTTATCCCCATCCCGGTGGCGTAACATCGAAGGATGTTTTTTAATTTTGTTATCATTTTTATGTAGTTTTTATCTAACCCTCATCTGCCAGGACAAGGAGTTATAAAACTACAAAAAAATTCCCCTGCCGACAATCCGACAGGGGTCATTTTTATTTTGTCCAAAGTGGTCAAAATTATTTTGCCCTAAAGGGTCAGTCTCGCGTGCCCAAAGGGTCAAACCGCCGTGCCTTTTCCAAATTGTTAAGAATTGAAAGTTTAAAACGAAAAAAATTATTCTGTTTGCGAAGTAAAGAAGATTATTTTAAATTTCAGCAAAATAAAATTAAATTATTGTTCCAAAATCGCCACATAGCCTTAATTTTTAGTTGAATCCCTCTCCACGAAAAAAATAGAGAACGCTATCGATATTAAAATCGATATTGAAATTTAGGGCTGTTGAATTTTTACGATTAGTTAACTTTTAGTTGTTAAATTAATTACTTACCTTTGTATACAAACACTGAAAAGCATAGAAATGCGTTTTTATAGTACAAATAAGCAATGTAGTTATGCCTCGCTAAAAGAGGCAGTGATGACCGGACTTGCTCCTGATGGAGGATTGTATATGCCAGTGCACATACCGGTAATACCCAGGGCATTTTTCAACAATATCAGCGAGATGACTATCGCCAATATAGCCTACGTGGTCGCCAACACGATGCTTGGTGAGGATATCGATTCCGCATGGCTTAATTCTATAGTGAACGATACTTTTTCATTTGATATCCCCTTGAAAAGGGTAGAGGATAATATTTATTGTCTTGAACTATTTCATGGGCCGACACTGGCGTTCAAAGATGTTGGTGCGAGGTTTCTTGCTCGTATAATCAGTCATTTCGCCGCTGAGGGTACAGATAATGTTAATGTCCTTGTGGCGACATCGGGTGACTCCGGTGGCGCGGTGGCCAACGGCTTTCTGAACGTTCGCGGGGTAAAAGTTTTCATATTATATCCTGAGAATGGTCTAACGGAGATGCAGAAAGCACAATTCACTCATTTAGGCGGGAATATACATCCCATAGCAGTGAGAGGTACTTTCGATAATTGTCAACATCTTGTAAAAACTGCATTCAATGACAACGAGTTACGCAACAAGATGAGATTGACTTCTGCAAACACAATCAACATTTGCAGGCTGCTACCCCAGATGTTTTATTACTTCTACGGTGTTGCGCAACTGCCGGAACTTGCAAAGATGATTGATAATGTGGTAATTTCAGTGCCATGTGGTAATTTAGGTAATTTGACAGCCGGTCTGCTCGCACATCGCATGGGGCTCCCTGTCAAGCGATTTGTGGCAGCCAACAATTCCAACGATGTCTTTTCGAATTACTTAAAAGAGGGGAGATTTGAGCCTCAAATCGCATCAAAGACGATTGCCCACGGCATGGATGTTGGAAATCCCTCAAACTTCTCACGTATAATGGACATGTTTGACGGCGATTACTGTGCCGTTTGCAATCTTATCAGTGGGTACTCTTATTCAGATGAGGATATACGAGAGACAATGGCTGACACATATTCAATTGATAATTACCTTCTTGATCCGCATGGTGCTACTGCATTCAGGGCATTGAAAGAAAATTTGCAGCCGGGTGAAACAGGTATATTTCTTGCTACAGCCCATCCTTCAAAAACGTCTCGAATCATGAAGGAAGTCACAGGTGTGGAATTTAAAAATGAAGATAAAATAGTATCAGTACATCGCCCATCCACCATACCGAGAATCTCGTCATCGTATGATTCTTTCAAAAAAATTCTGATTTCCTCAACATAATTTATTTTATTTTTGTTAAATTTGCATAGGCATTGTGCTGCATGGTCTTTCAAAGGACTATTTGGAAAATCAATAAACGAATAAACTGACCATATTAAATAACTAAATCATCAATGATTATGGCTACAAACAAACGACTGCTCAAGAAAGAAATACGCAGCATCTGTGGCGCACTCGCAGGTGAATGTGTGATCGCTAAAATAACCGTACCCGGCATCAATCCCGAGACTCTTAATAAAATAATTTATGAATTGGCAGAGCTTCAGGATAGTGCATTGAAGCGTGTATCAGTGGCTTTCCCGCAGAGCCAGAGCTCATTTGAGAACGCTAAGGCATATCATGATGCCCGTGCCAAATACTTCAAAGCTGCTTTTGGCTCTCTCAAAGATGAATTCAACAAACATGTTGAAAAAATTGTAAAGGAGATGAACGAAGCACTCCCCGCCGAACAGAAAGAAGCAAATAAAAAGGCTCTCGAAGCGTCAAAATAAAGAATGTCATTTAGCGGCTTCATATTAAAGCTATTCGGGTGGAAGGTGATATGTACCGTGCCGGATTATCCTAAATGTATAATCTGCGTGGCACCACATACTTCCAATTGGGATTTCGTGCTTGGCAAATTTGCCTACTGGTCATTAGGACGCCAAGCAGGATTCCTTATGAAAGAGACATGGTTCTTCTTTCCAATGAAATATCTATTGAGGACCTTAGGGGGAATCCCGGTGCCTCGCAAACGCGGGTCATCACTTTCGGAGATGATTATCAAGAAATTTAACTCATCGAGAAAGATGACTCTTGCCATTACCCCGGAAGGTACTCGTGCAAGGGTGAAGGATTGGCGAACCGGCTTCCTCCATATAGCTTACGATGCAAGTGTCCCCGTTGTATTAGGGGCTATCGATGCTGAACACAAGCTTGTACACCTCGAAAAGTCGTATACTCCGACAGGTGACATTGACGCGGATATGAAAGCCATTAAAGAATATTACAAGCCCTTTAAGGGGATAAAACCAGAAAACTTCACCACAGAATGAAAGTATGTGTCATCCCTCTTGACATTGTTGACGACGATAAGGAGGCCAATATCCTTGCCGTCGCCCATGAATTGCATCAAGTAGAGCATGACACAGACTTAGTGGTGTTACCGGAACTGTTCACTACTGCCTTTGTCTCTGATAAAGAAAAAGTAAAATCGCTTGCTGAAACAAACGATGGGCCTACCGTTTCTGCTCTTAAACGTTGGAGCAACTTCTTCGGATTTGCAATAGCCGGAAGTTTCCTTGCCACTGACGCAGAAGGAAATTACTACAATAGAGCTTTTTTGATTGAACCGATGGGCGATGTATCGTTTTATGACAAACGTCATTTATTTCCACTCTCAGAAGAAAACAATACATACAAACCCGGACACGTCCCCTCTCCGTTCATACGCTTTCGCGGATGGAACATCAGACTTATAGTATGTTTTGACCTACGCTTCCCTGTGTGGTGTAAAAACAACCCGGACCAGCTTTACGACTTACTTCTTGTGCCATCCAACTGGCCAAAGGCGCGAGAATATCAATTCAAGACTCTTTTAGCAGCCCGTGCCATCGAGAATCAGGCTTATGTCATTGGTGCAAATCGCACAGGCAGCGACAAGTATGGAGATTATCCTGCCGGGATATCAACAATATTCGACAATCTTGGTAATCCCATTAATGAAACAAGATCCAACGGTCACATTTATAGTATATTGAATCGTGACTCTCTCTCCATGGGAAGGAATAGATTCCCAGTGTTCAAGGCCTCCGACCGATTCACCATAGAGTATTAGACACACTCTTAATCTCAACATTCCTTGCCAATCATTTGCTTTCCCTTGATATTCGTCGGATTAGCCACATCGGGATGTGCCGCATGAAGTGCATATGAGACATCCCTCTTGATAGATAAGAGATTCTTGGCCGCAGTTAGGACATTTCTGACCTTTGGCAGGTGTTCCGGTGGGTAGATACTTTTTCAAGGCTCTTTCCACTCCCATTTTCCAAGTGTTAATTGACTGAGAATCGAGTTCCAGCCCGTTGACGAGCTTTATGACTTGGTCGATGGGCATTCCGTAGCGAAGCACTCCGGATATGAGTTTGGCATAATTCCAATATTCGGGATTGAACTTATCGGAGAGACCTTCAATGGTGGTTTTGTAACCGCGCTTATTAATGAACTGGAAATCATAACGCTTGTTGCCTTTATCATCCATCGCCTTGATAATTTTACCTTTAGATACCGATTTAGGACAGAAAATACCATCCTCATCATCGGCAAGACCGGTGAAAATTTCATATGGACGACCGTTAATCAAGCCCACGAAAGCAATCCATTTTTCTTTATTGTTCTGAAAACGGACCACATCGGCTTCGAGTTCGATGGGGCGTTTGCCTACATGATGCTCCTGCGACAAAGCTGAATCCTTTGTTTCGCCCTCCTTTTCACAATCACATTCGCCGGGATTCTCCTTCTCCTTATCTTTTTTCTTATTTTCATCCGCAGAAATAAGTACGCCTGAGCGGCTTCCGTCACGATAAATTGTACATCCCTTACATCCCACTTTCCAGGCTTCGAGATATAGCTGATTGACAAGATCGACTGTAGTATCAGCCGGAAGGTTTATTGTGACAGATATGGAATGGTCAACCCACTTTTGGACAGCACCTTGCATCTTCACTTTCTCATGCCAATCGATATCGTTAGCGGTGGCCTTATAATAAGGCGATTGAGCGACAATAGCTTCAAGTTCGGCGTGGGTATAGTCATCGCGTCGCCCTATGTTGTTGATTTTCATCCATTCAAGGAATTTTGGATGGTATACCACAAACTCCTCAAAAGCCTCGCCTGATTCATCAATGAAATCAACATGGACATCCTGGTCATTTGCATTGACCTTACGGCGACGCTTATACACAGGCATGAATACCGGTTCGATGCCCGATGAGGTCTGAGTCATCAACGAGGTGGTACCGGTTGGTGCGATAGTAAGGCAGGCGATGTTACGGCGACCATGTTTCTCCATTTCCTCAACGAGGGTAGGGGAGGTCTCACGAAGTCGGGTGATATATGGATTGTTCTTTTCACGATCAGCATTATAAATCTCAAATGCGCCACGCTCCTTTGCCATCTCCACCGAGGATTCGTAAGCTGCCAATGCAAGGGCGCGATGAACACTTACCGACTGCTCAGTCGCCTCCGGAGTGCCATATCGAAGCCCAAGAGCTGCAATCATATCGCCCTCAGCCGTAGTGCCCAGACCGGTACGACGTCCTTTCAGCGTCTTGGTCTTAATCTTTTTCCAAAGATTCAATTCAGTATTCTTTACCTCCAAAGTTTCAGGATCATTCTCAATTTTCTCGATAATAAGATCGATTTTCTCCATTTCGAGATCAATGATGTCATCCATTATGCGCTGGGCCTTCTTCACATGCTCTCTAAATAAATCATAGTCAAAAGAAGCCTCCGGAGTGAAAGGATTCTTCACATAAGAATAAAGATTTATTGCGAGGAGCCGGCAACTATCGTAAGGACACAACGGAATTTCACCGCATGGATTGGTGGAAACTGTCTGGAAGCCAAGATCAGCATAGCAGTCAGGTATAGACTCCCTTAGAATGGTATCCCAGAATAGTACTCCCGGTTCTGCCGATTTCCAGGCATTGTAAACTATTTTATTCCAAAGACAACGAGCATCAATTTCGGAAGTCACGGCCGGATTATCACTGTCGATGGGGAATTGGCGCATGTACATCTTTCCGTTCTCCACAGCACGCATGAACTCATCATCTATTCTCACTGACACATTTGCACCGGTAATTTTCCCTTGTTCGAGTTTGGCATCGATAAATCGCTCAGAGTCGGGATGTTTAATTGACACTGAGAGCATTAAAGCCCCACGTCTGCCATCCTGAGCGACCTCGCGGGTTGAATTGGAATAACGTTCCATGAACGGAACAAGACCTGTAGATGTTAGTGCGGAATTTTTCACAGCCATCCCCTTTGGGCGCAGATCACTAAGGTCATGTCCCACTCCTCCGCGGCGTTTCATGAGCTGCACCTGTTCCTCATCAATCTTAGCTATGCCACCATAGGAGTCCGGATGTCCGTCAAGACCTATCACAAAACAATTAGACAATGAGCCGGTTTGAAAATCATTTCCAATACCTGCCATCGGGCTGCCCTGAGGCACAAGGTATTTAAAATGGTCTAATAAGTTGAAAATCTCACTTTCCGACATGGAATTGGGATACCGGTCTTCTATACGGGCAAGCTCCGATGCTATGCGATGATGCATATCTTCGGGTGTTAATTCAAAAATATTGCCATCCGAATCCTTTAACGCATATTTGCTCACCCACACTATCGCGGCAAGTTCCTCCCCTTCAAAGTAATCAATCGAAGCCTTATACGCTTCATCAAATGTATACTTAGGTCTTTCCATCTAAATTATCCTGAAAAATATTACTGCAAAGTTGACCATTAAATTCGGATAAAACAAAAAAAATTAGCGCAAGTTATCAACATCTTGAAATTATTTAGTAACTTGCGGTGAAATAACCAATATACTGATTAAAATGAATATAGATAAATACTTCAGCACCCGTCGCACAGTTCGCCGGTATGATTCGTCACACGATGTTTCTGAATCAGAAATTCTAAAAATGCTTGAAGCGGCCGCTCAAGCCCCGAATACCGGAAATATGCAGATCTATAGTGTTATAATCACTAAAGATGAGGAACAGAAGAAGCTTCTTGCTCCGACTCATTTCAACCAGCCGTCAGTGATGGGCGCATCGGCAGTGTTAACTTTTTGTATAGATCTGAATCGCTTTAACCGTTGGTGTCAAATTAATGACGCTATCCCCGGTATGAATAATCTTCAGGGGTTTACATGGGGAATTATCGATGCAACCATATTCGCACAGCAATTCTGTACAATAGCCGAAATGAACGGACTGGGTACATGCTATCTTGGCACAACTACCTACAATGCCGAAGCCATAGCTAAGGCTCTTTCCCTACCCGAAAGCGTTATTCCTGTAATTACTCTTACTGTAGGATACCCGGCTGAGAATCCTGAAATATCTGATCGCCTGCCTATAAAGGCAATTGCCCATTCAGAACATTATTATCAGGCTGATGCATCAGAAATTAGCCGAATCTATGCTGAGAAAGAGCAGCTTCCTTCATCTCACCAGTTTGTAGAAGAAAATGGAAAAGAAAATCTCGCACAAGTGTTTGCAGAGGTAAGATATCCGAAAGAAGCTAACGAACACTTTTCGCACGTCTACAAAGAATTCGTTAAAAATCAAGGAATTCAGTTATAATAATATTATAGGTTGATTACTGAATTATAGATGCCTAAATGGTCACTCCGACAGGGCTCATCGGCGTAAGCCAATAATCAGGTTATTAGAAAATTATCCTTGCTAATGAGTCTTTTTCAGTGCGGATGCATTCTTCGAAGCCACGCTCGTAGTCATTTGCTGATTGTGCCCCTAATTTTGTGTGAATATTAGTGATGCGTGCCCGGACTTCAAGTAGTGCATCCTGAAGTGCGTCCTCGTCATGGGCAATAAGGATTATCTCTTTGGCATGTTCTGCACCCAAGTTATAGGCTTTCCAATCCTCAATTTTTGTCGATACTTTCTCTCCTTCGACAGTTTGGGAGGTTGTTGGATTGCAACTACATCCCGTTATCCAAAGTGATGTAGCTACAGCGATAATGATAGTAATGAAATTTCTCATAAAATTACCATAGCTATTTTGGCGCATGCTTCCGCATCCGCAAGCGCATTATGATGGTTGTAAAATGGTATTCCTAAAAATTCGCAAACGAAAGGAAGGGAATAGGAGGAGAGATGGCAACGCGGAATTGTCTTTTTTGCGGTTGTCAATGTGCAGAAGAAAGGATACTCAGGGTAATCCATCCCATAGGCACGATGAGCGGCTCGAATACACGCCTCGTCAAAGCTCTTATTATGCGCCACAAACGGAAGTTCACCAGCCATCAGTGCCACATCTTCCCATACCTTGTCAAATGTCCGAGCATTCTCTGTGTCCTCTTTCCCAATTCCATGGATATTGAGCGTGAAATGTCGGAAATAATATTCCGGTTCGGGCTTTACGAGTTCGTAAAATCGGTCGACAATAGCACCATTGACCACTTTTACAGCTCCAATCGCACATATTGAAGTGCGTTCAGAGTTTGCAGTCTCAACATCAATAGCGACAAAATTATCCATTATCGATATTCCTTTACGTATTTATTGACAATATCTCTCACTTGCTCCATGAGCCAGCGCGGGGTTGAAGTGGCTCCGCATATTCCGATTGTGGTGGCACCCTTAATCCACTCAGGACGGAAATCTCCTGCATGTGACACGATATAGCATCTCTCGTTTACATCGTGACATTCGTGAAATAGTACCTTGCCATTGCTGCTTTTTGCACCTGCCACGAAAAGTACCACATCATGGGAAGAGGCAAACTCCCGCAGATGCGTAACTCTATTGGCAACTTGGCGGCATATTGTATCGTAATATCTGAAACTTACACCCGGCTCAATTCTTTTATTAATTTCATTGACCATCTCATCAAGTCCTTGGAGCGACATTGTGGTCTGAGAATATAGAGCGATGTCCTTAGAGAAGTCAATACGTGACAAATGGTCAAGATTTTCCACAACGATTGCTTCTCCGTTGGTCTGCCCGACGAGTCCGTTCACTTCTGCATGTCCGGCTTTGCCGTAAATTACTATTTGTGGTCGGGGGTTGGAGTTGTCGTATGTGTCCTTAATGCGTCGCTGGAGCTGAAGCACCACCGGGCATGTCGCATCCACGATTTCGATGCCACGCTCTTTGGCGATTCTATAGGTCGAAGGTGGCTCACCGTGTGCACGGAGCAACACCCTGACCGATTTCAGTCGGCCAAGGTCATCGTGAGTGATAGTGGAAAGGCCCTTATTTTGAAGTCGTTCCACCTCCTCGTTGTTATGGACAATATCTCCAAGGCAATACAACGGCTCATGGCTGCGTTCGAGCTCCTCCTCTGCCTTCCGTATTGCAGTAACCACGCCGTGGCAGAACCCTGACCGCTCGTCAATCTCTACCAGAGGCACTATATTTTGATGATTTTCGCTCATTGTCTTTAATGATTAGGTTGTAGAGCTGGAGAAGCCATTTGTTCTGTTCTTCCAATGTCATATCGGAGTTATCGAGACTATAAGCATCTCCGGATATTCGCAGCGGGCTCTCTTCGCGAGTCACGTCAATGTGGTCACGTCTCTCCACATTAGCAAGCACTTCCTCATATGTAACCTTTTCGCCCTTTTCAATGAGCTCTTTGTAGCGGCGTTCAGCTCTTTTCTCAGCACTTGCGTCGCAAAACACTTTCATCTCTGCATAAGGGAACACCACAGTGCCAATGTCGCGACCGTCCATTACTATCCCTTTGTCATGTCCCATTCTACGTTGCATATCCACCAAAGCGTGTCGGACTTCGGGAATAGCGGCCACGGGCGACACGCAATTTGACACCTCCAGCGAGCGAATCTCATTCTCAACGTTTTCGCCGTTGAGCATCGTATATTGCTTGTTGCCCTCTACTTTGAAATCTATTGAAATCAAGGGGAGAGCGTTGATTAATCCGGTGACATCGACAATGTCAGGCTTTACGAGGCCATGTCTCATACCGTAAAGGGTAACGGCGCGATACATTGCGCCTGAATCGATGTAGCGGTATCCGATTGTCTTGGCAAGCTGTTTTGCCATTGTACTTTTGCCAGATGATGAATAGCCGTCAATTGCTATTATTATTTTATTGGAATTCATAAAGATTAGTTGATAAGTTCAACATTATTGTAGTGGCACCGGTGTGGGGCTGAGCCATGGCCACACCGACACCGAAGTTTTTCACATTTAAACCTGCACACAGCGAGAATCCCGAAAGGATGTTTCGGCGGTAGGTTGACATTTCTGACCGTGTCTTATGATTATATCCCATGCCAATATGGAATTTTTCAGATGGGATTAAGTCGGCTCCTATCACTATGTGGTGAAGTGGATTGGAGTCTTGCTTGCCCCATTCGGTGAGATTCCAGGTAGTCAATGACCATATTACCGGTAGTGTCCCAAATCTCTTGGATGCTCCGATTCTCACATCGACAGGTAACCGGTTATATCGTTCATGAAATCGTTTTATTTGTCCGCCAAGATTAGCTATTACTGTCGAGAATGAGAAATCTTTTTCCGAATCGAAATAGTTGACGCCGATGTCGGTGGCTAATGCCATGGCGGAGTATGAGTCGTAGTTGGAATATATGAATTTCAAGCTGATGCCTCCTCTCCAGCATTGGGATATGTCATGAGCATAAGTTCCCGTAAACATCATATCTTTTGGGGAAAAGTCGTGGGTGGGAATGCCGTTGATATCAGCACCTTGTATTTCTCCATATCCGAAATATTGCACTCCGGCAGCCCATGCGGAATGTTCGCCGGCGCTTTTCCCGAATTTTATCCCGGTGAAATCGCTTTCTCCGATGTATCTCATATAATTCAATCCGAGTTGCATGCCAATCTCAGGGCCTAAAAGCCCTGGATTTTGGTCGATGCTGCTGATATCGTCCTCAATAGCTGAAATATTTATTCCCCCTAAGCCATAGCGTATGGTTGATGTGGGGATGTTTAGAAAACTATATGCTGACTCTTGCGAGCTTATATGCACACATGAGCCAGCAATAATAACCAATGTTGTTATTGCAAAATGGATAATATATTTTTCTAATTCACTCACAATATATTTAACAAAGAAAGTTAGCAAATATTTAAACGATTACACTATTGACGTTGTTATAATACTTAAACGTCTGCAAAGTCTAATATATTATAAAGTCTATTGTATATTATAATGTGGCAAGCGGAATTCTGCCTCTTAAAATGTCAACAAAATTAAAACAATTGTAATCAATCACAAAATGTTTGCACTAAGTTTCGACAGTTATTAATTTTGCAGCATACAATAAATCATTTTATGCACAGAAATTTTATCCATTCAATCCTACCCATAACATCACTATTTATGTCGATGGTCTCCTTTGCACAACAACCGAAGGAGCTACCTTCTGTTAATGTACACACAAGAATAAGCATAAATGTTTATGAATATGACTTCGTTGATCGTCAGCCAGAATTCCCCGGCGGCAACAATGAACTGATTCGTTTCATCAATCAGGAACGCCGTTATCCGCAAGATGCTTATAGGGAAGGTATCGAGGGCCGCGTGCTTTGCAGCTTCGTGGTGAACGAGGATGGAACTCTTTCCCACATATCTGTGATAAAAGGCGTTGAGGAATCGCTCAATAAGGAGGCCGTGCGTATAATTTCGCAGATGCCCCCATGGCTTGCCGGCGCTATAAACAATACTCCCGTGCCGGTCTATTGCATTTTGCCTATTCCATTCCGCAAGTAGCTATTTTTTAATCTCATTTTCCTGATTCTGTGTGGCTGCAGCTTTGCTTATTGAAACGAGGTATACTCCCGAGAAAATCAACGCTACTGCAACAATCTTCATTGCTGTGAATTTGTCGAACCCAAGACATACACCTACTATTGAGGCTACAATGGGTTGGGCATAGTTATACATACCTACGAGGGTAGGGCGGAGGTTCTTCTGCCCGATCATGGTGAAGATATATGCAAGGTAAGTCGCACAGACTACAACATATCCTACTCCAAAATATTCCACTTTTGTGAATGCGTCCCAGTCGGTTGACATCCATGTCGGGACTGCCACAATCGTTATCGCTAATGAAGCAAATGTAAACATCCATTTCATCAGTGTGACAACGGAATATTTTTTGATAAAATTTTTGTAAAATGTGAGATACAAAGCATAGCTCAGTTGCGCGGTGAGCACCAGTGCGTCGCCAAGGGCTGCGTTATCACCTTCAAATTGCGTGGATGTGCCACTTAGTACAAGTATCAAAGCACCGACTGCGCCAAGTAGGATGCCTCCGACTTTCTTCAGCGTGATGGGCTCTTTGAGTATCAATGCAGCAAGGAGCATTACCCATAGTGGCATTGTGGTGGTGATGATGGAGGCTTCCCCGGGTGCAGTGAGTCCGACACCGAATATGTAGCACCCCTGATTGAAAACAATTCCAATCATACCGGCACCGGCGAGTAATAGGAGGTCACGTGCGGAGACTTTTTCTCGTGGACAGAATATCGATGTTATCCAGAACAGCATTGCGGCTCCATAAATACGGAAATTGGTCATTAATAGTGGAGAAACTACACCAGCAGCCATTACAATCTTGGCTATGGGTGCCATTAATCCCCATAAAGTATTTGCTCCAAGCATTGCTATATGACCTTTTATACGAAATTCTTTCATATCTTTGTAATTGTATTTATTTGAGCTGAACTATTAATATGTTTTAGATCAGCTCACTGACATATTTCCGGTTTTTTGTAAAAAAATCGTGGCAAAATTATAATAATTTCAAGATATGCCAAAATGAATTTGAATAAGAAAGTGGTTGTAAATAATAATGATTGGCTTCATCATCTTGGCGGTGATCAAGGCATTGATGTCTGGTTTACTTCCAGAGGTGTAGTTCACGATGGCGACCCCTATTCCGGCTTTAATGTGTGTCATTATGTGGGTGACGATACCAATCACGTGAAATTTTGCCGTAACGCTTTGTGTGATAGAATTGGAGTTGAACTATCCTCGCTGATTATCCCTCGACAGACTCACTCTTCAAAAGTGATAACCATCGACCATTTGCATTATGACGTAGAGGATCTCGAAGGTGTAGATGGGTTAGTTACCAAATTGCCTAATGTGGTGATGGGAATTTCCACAGCCGATTGTGTTCCTGTGGTATTGTATGATGGCAATCATGGCGTTATGGGTGTGGTCCATGCCGGATGGAAGGGTGCTGTGGCGGGGATTGTTGAGAACGCGATTCAAGCTTTGGTTGGAAAAGGAGCGCAACCACAACAAATCAAGGCGCTTTTCGGTCCGTCAATATGTGTCGATTGCTTCGAGGTTGGAGAGGAAGTTGCCATGCTGTTTCCGGAAAGTTGCGTCGAGCGTCGCCGGGAATGGGAGAGACCCCATGTCAATCTTCACCGTTTCATAACCGGAAAATTGTTATCCATGGGTATACATCCTAAAAATATCAAGGAATTCGATAAGGATTTATGCACAAAATGTCATCCCGAACTGTTTTTTTCCGCAAGAAATCTTGGGATAAAATCGGGTAGAATATTTACGCTCATTACCCAAAATCATAATAGAGATTATTCAGGGTGTCCTAATTAGAATATATCTAAATAAGCAAATAATTGGATGGCTACATATTTACTTCATAACTGCAAGATAATTCGGATGATTTATTAGTTATAAAATTTTAACATCTAATAATATCCGATGTAATGAAATTGGTGTAACTGCTGATGTATTAGTAAAATAAATATTAAATATAAAGTTATTCTTTAGGCATAATTGTAAGCCTTTTATAATATGCTGAATCTCAGTTCAGTGTAATATGTTTACAAAAAGCAAGAAAAAAAGCACTTTAATTTAAAAAAAATATTTTGGAAATTTGCATCACGAAACTCGATAACTCCTAACTTAACCCATGCAACAAAATTACGCATCAATGTGGGAAAAATGCCTTGGTATTATCAAGGATATTATCCCGGCCGAACAATACGAACATTGGTTCAGCCCACTGACTTTTAAGCACGTCAACAATGGCGTGCTCACTATCGCTTGCCCTTCTGAGTTTTTCGCTGAACAACTTGAAGAGCGTTACTTTAGTGTGCTTGGCAGAACATTGGTTAGAGTTTTCGGTGACAAAATTAGGCTAGTTTACGAGTTTCCAATTGTTGCAAATGATCCCTCTTCCGTAATACGAACCGGAAGTGCCCATCCAAGTCCGGCAGTCAAGCCTCGTCCGGGCGCATCCGCGTCACCTTTTAAGGAGCCATACGTTGAGGAGATAGCTTCACAGCTTAATCCTGAGTACACTTTTGAGAATTATTGCATCAGTAATAGTAATATGGTGGCTCGTTCAATCGGAGAGGCGATTGCCAACGACCCCAAACTCCAGACATTTAATCCTCTTTTCGTTTTTGGCCCTTGCGGAGTTGGGAAGACACATCTTATCCAGGCTATAGGCATTCGCATAAAGGAGCATAATCCCAATGCCAGAGTGCTTTATATTACCTCCCGACTTTTTGAAAGCCAATATACCACGGCTGTGCTTCATAGCAAAATAAATGAGTTTATCAATTTCTACCAAAGTATTGATACTCTTATTATTGATGATATTCAGGATCTTATCGGCAAAGACAAGACTCAGAAGGCTTTCTTCCATATATTCAATCATTTGAAACAGAATAACAAGCAGATAATCCTTTCGAGCGACTGTGCGCCTGCTCAGATGGAGGGTATGGAAGAGCGTTTATTGTCTCGCTTTAAATGGGGTATGACGGCCCAACTTGAACGTCCTGATTACGAGCTTCGTAGGGACGTGCTTGCTCAAAAAGCAAATCACGATGGCCTGGAGCTCCCCAAAGATGTGATGGAATTCATTGCCTCTAATGTAACTGACAGTATCCGAGAGCTTGAGGGTGTAGTGGTTTCGCTGCTCGCCCATGCCACATTCCTTAACAAGGAAATTTCAGTGGATTTAGCTAAGCGTGTTCTCTCCAATGCGATGAAGCTAAACAAGCCAACGGTAAACTTTGAGATTATTACAAAGCAGGTAAGCGCGTTTTATAACATCGAACCGGATCAAATTTTCACTAAGTCGCGTAAGCGTGAGGTTTCCGATGCTCGGCAGATGGTGATGTTTCTGGCCAAGAAGCATACAAAGATGCCACTTAAGGCCATTGGTGCTCGCTTGGGGCGTACTCATGCCACAGTTCTCTATGCCTGTCGTACTATCGACGAGCGTCTTCCTCTTGAGAAAAAACTTCAAGAGGATATCGCTCAAATTGAACAAGGAATGATGGCTAATTAGAGGTGAAAAAGTGATCCGATCAAAACGATAGGAATCAGTTAATTATTGATAATGTCAATATATTCAGGTATTTCTGTCAAGAATCTAAACTGATTGTTTAAACTGTCTACTTCACAGCAATAATGCTTTAAGCCATTGCTTACCATCAAATACCTTACTCTTAGCACGATATTGTAACGTGCAATTTGTTCAAACACCTTTTGTGTGATGGGGATGTTAGGCTCTTTGTACTCAACTAAAACTAAAGGTTTTAATTCGTGGTCGTAAATCACAGTGTCACACCTTTTTGAAGTGCCGTTAAGAGAAATTGAAATTTCGTTAGTCATCAAATTTGAGCTATAACCCCTGTGATTAATTAGGAAGGAGGTGAAATTTTGGCGCACCCATTCCTCCGGAGTAAGCAACAACCATTTTTCGCGAAGTCTGTCATACACCTCGATTCCTCTGTCTGATTGTCTTATCCGCAAATCAGCCGGAGGTAGGTTTAAGTGGACAAATGGTGATTTAATATCTTTTTCTTCTCCCATGATTTCATGTCTTATTAAATTATAAACAAAATTAGCGAAAAGTAATTTGATACTAGCGATGAATTGTGTAAATTTACACCCATAAATCAAAATTAGTCATACTCTAAAGAAAATTCATCATGGCTGCTGCGTCATCATCGCCAATTTCATACTCCGAGCTACGTCGTAAAATCAATGCACGTCAATTCGCTCCCGTATATCTCCTGCACGGCGAAGAGGGGTATTTCATCGACGAACTTGTAAAGGAGTTTGAAAATGTTATACCGGAGGAGGAGCGTGACTTCAATCTATATACCCTATATGGCCCTGAGACCGGTGTGGATGCGGTAATGGATGTGTGTCGAAGATATCCCATGATGGCTGAATACCAAGTTGTCATCTTGAAAGAAGCTCAATCGGTGAGAGCAGATGTGCTGAATAAACTACATAATTATGTTTCCCAACCAACTCCGACCACTATCCTCGTAATCTCAAGCCGCGGAGCCCAGGCAAAAGGGAAGGATTTACTCTCAGCCGTAAAGAAAAATGGAGTAATCTTTGAGTCCAAGAAATTGAGTGAGAAGAATATCCTTCCTGCTATCTCCGACCTCATCAAGGATAAAAAACTTAACATCGAGGCCAAAGCTTTGTCGATGCTACGTGACTATATAGGCACAGATCTTTCGCGTCTTTACAATGAGATAGGGAAGTTGGCTCTAATACTTGGTCCCGGGGCGATGGTAACTCCGGAGGCGATAGAGAGAAATATAGGTATATCAAAGGATTATAACAATTTCGAATTGATTGACGCCATAAACGGCCGTAATGCTGCAAAAGTGTTCACGATAGTGGATTATTTCAGGAATAATCCTAAGAATAACCCTACGGTGATGACTGTGTCTTCTCTCTTCAATCAGTTTTCTAACCTGCTAATATATCAATACTCCAAGGATAAAACACCATCGGGATATATGGATGCGTTGGGCTTGAAATCACCTTGGGCTTTAAGAAGTTATGAGACGGCAGCAAGAAATTACAGCGTTAGGCAGGTCATAGAAATAATCTCTGCTATCCGCGAGTTTGATACAAAGAGCAAGGGCGTGGGCTCGCGACAAAATGAATATGATTTGCTAAAAGACTTGATGTTCCATATTCTGACAGCAAGAGGTATTGTTTAAGGATGTGTCTAATATTTGCGATTCTTGCTCCTGTACCATTATTTGTTAATATCTGATGCCATCATTTAGAAACTTCCTATTCCTGCTCTTGATTATTTGCATTCAAAGTGTTTGCGCAGGACAAGTAACAGATTCCCCATTTAATGTAAACGACATATATGGTGAGTTTGAATCAGCCCCGGATTCCACTCGCACTAAGGTATGGTGGTTTCATGGTGAGACAGTTACGACACACGAAGGGATTACTGCTGACCTCGAGACTTTTAAACAAGCCGGCGTGGGTGGCGTAGTGTATTATGACCAAGTACATGGCGATGCTAAAGGTGCTTTTCCCGTGTTTTCTGTTGATTGGTGGGACTCTTTGATTTTTGCGGCAGCTGAGGCAAAACGTTTGGGGCTTACTTTTGAGATTAATCTATCTAACGGTTTCGTAGCCGGTGGTCCATGGATTACCAAGGAAATGAGCATGAAGAAACTATGCAAAAGTGAGACTCTTGTGACTGGTGGTTCAAAGTTTGATAGTGCGTTGCCACTCCCTGCTGACGATGAGTTTTGGGATGTAGCGGTAGTTGCATTTCCTGTCCCAAAATCTGTAAAATGGGAGGATAGAAATCTGGTCACTGAGAAAATTGTATCGGATAAACCTATAATTCTCACTTATGATATGGGAGAAACGTTTACGGCACGTTCGTTGACTTACAGTGAAAACACTCGTTCAAAGGCCCCCACGGCAGCAATGAATATACCCGGCCCCAGCACTGATGAATTTTATGGAGACGGCTTTTTCCCCTTTCCTCATATCGGTACTCTTGAAGTTTCATCTGATGGCGTTAATTATAAAAAGATTAGGGAAATTCCACCGTTGTATAATATCCACAGTAAGATTAAGACAATTTCTTTTCCGGCGGTGTCTGGCCGATTTTTCAGATTAAACCTCCATGATTGGAATCGTCCCGATAGTATCAATTTACATCCAATTGAGATAAGAAGCGCAATCCTTTCTTCAAAACCAAAGACTGACCAATATGAAGCCCGAGCCGGTTTTGTGACAGAATATCTGATAGATAATCTGACACCTCACTATTCTTTTGATGAGGTCATTAAGGATGCAGACGTGCTCGACCTTACATCAATGATGGATTCTACCGGCTATCTCAAGTGGACCGCACCATCATCGGCAAAGGAATGGGTGATTATGCGAGTAGCCCAGACCTCAACCAAGGGGCATGTAAAGCATGGACGTCCCGGGCAGATAGGATTGGAATGTGACAAGCTACTATCGGAGGCGGCCGAACTGCAATGGAATAATTTCGCAAAGATTATCATCGACACTCTTTCGAAAAGAAATCTTAAACCTCAAGGTGTGGTGATGGATAGCCATGAAATGGGAGCTCAAAACTGGACACATGATTACGATAATGAATTTGCCCGTATTCAAGGTTATGAAATCACAAAGTTTCTGCCTGCGCTTTTTGGATATATTATTAATTCGAAAGATGAGACTGACAAGGTGCTTTTCAATCATAGACAAACTTTGGCTACTCTTGTAAACAATCGCTATTTTACTTATTTCGATTCTCTTGCTGTACGTGAGGGCGTGAATTTCACTCCACAGGCCATGGGCAATAATCAAGGGATGGTGTGCGATAATATTTCTGCAAAAGGAGCAGTGCGTCGTCCGCAAGGAGAGTTTTGGGCTAAACATATCCACGGTGCTTACGATATTAACGAGTCATCGTCGGCCGCTCATCTTTATGGGAAGCAAATAGCTTCCGCTGAGGCTTTTACAGATGCTAGATATAGCCAAACATTCGCATATCTTAAGTCACTTGCTGACTATGCCTACGCGGCTCAGCTTAATGAGTTTGTGGTGTGTGCGAGTGCCTATCAGCCATGGCTTGACAGGATGCCGGGCAACACAGCTAATGGCCGTGAATATTGTCTCAACAGAAACAATACTATGTGGAATCTGAGCAAGGGATTTTGGGATTATCAGTCAAGATGCGCCTATATGCTCCGACAAGGCTCCCCTGTTGTGGATATTCTCGTATATCTTGGAAGTGAGTACCCTATGAAACTTTTGTCATATCGCTTGCCGGAAATACCTGAGGGGTATAACTGGGACGTGTGTACTGACGATGCATTACTGAACCAAGTTGCTCCTTTTAACGGGAATTTGATGTCAGCGTCAGGAAATCCATACAAGATTTTGGTAATCGAGAAAGACGCAAATCTATCTTCCGAATCTGAACAGCGGATAGCATTTCTTAAAAGTAGTGGCGTTAGAATTTATGATGGCAGAATCCGTGGAAGTCATGAATTATCTGATTACATCGGAGAAATCGGTTTGATGCCCGACATTGACGTACACAGTGGTGATACGCCCGACAATCGAATACTTTTCGCACATCGCACCACCGGTGATATTGATATTTATTTTATTGCTAACCACAGTGATATGTCATGGTTCCAACGTCTCACTTTCCGTGACACCAGAAATCGCCATGCAGAATATTGGAACCCAAGCTCAGGCAGAAGATATCGTTTCGATGATGCTAAAGTATCGGAGAATGGCATATCATTAGGATTAGCTCTGAAACCATACGAGTCGGGATTCGTCCTTTTACACAACCAGGATACCAAAGCCCCGGAATTATCTTATTCAGTAACTGGACATGAAGATGTCTGGCCAATAAATGCCGGTTGGACAATTGATTTCAAATTACCACATGGGTCAAAGACAATTGGGACAGATTCTCTCTTTTCTTGGTCGGAAAGTCTTGACAGGGATATAAAATATCATTCAGGCACAGCTTTTTATAGTAATAAATTCCTTTCTCCAACAATTGCCGACGGCCGTCGATGCTACATAAGAATCAACGGGTTGGAGGGCGTGTCTAAAATTGCGCTCAATGGTAGAGATGCCGGTTACCTCTGGTGTTCGCCTTGGGAAATTGACATTACAGACTCGCTTAACAACGACTCAGGATTAAATGAATTAATAATAGAAGTTTCCAACCAATTAACAAATCGTATGATTGGAGATATTTATTCTTCGCCCAACGAAAAAGTTACATTCGCCACCACACCGATAGTAAAACCCGGTGACCCACTCCTTCCGGCTGGAATAACGGACGTAGTTGAGATAGTTGTAAGATAATACGGCCAGATTATTCTTCTTGATGACAGGAAATGCCAACCTGACAGCTATATTCAACTTCCAAATTACGACTTCATAAGGAATCCAATTTTTTCTTTTGTTAAAATTTGGAATTTAAGCGCGGTGATAGTAATTTTGTGCATTGATGAATGACGAGAAACGGAAAATCACAGCCGAAAACAAGCTCTCCCATTATTTAGAACAGCATCGTATGCGTCGCACCCCCGAACGATATGCGATTCTTGATAAAATTTTGGGAATCAAGAGCCGTTTCTCAGCTGATTATGTGCTTGCCTCGCTTGTGTCTGACGCCTATCATGTAAGCCGTGCGACAGTTTACAACGCTTTCAACTTATTTGAAGCTTGCGGGCTGATTAGACGTATGCCATTGACACAAGGAGCAGAGGAATACGAATTTGTGGAAGAGCAGGCCGGCCACATCCATCTTGTGTGTACAAAGTGCGGCAGAATTCGTGATGTAAAGGATGCCGACCTTGTCAAGCTTCTTTCCCACAAGCGTTTTTCCTCGTTCGTCATGACGGGATTTGACCTTTATATTTCAGGCAACTGCGTGAAATGCAAAGGAAATAGTAAAAAATAGATATTACAGACACTTAATAAATATAGATAACTAAGATGAAAGTCGATGTTCTTCTCGGGCTCCAATGGGGCGATGAAGGTAAGGGTAAAGTTGTGGATGTTCTTACCCCCCGTTACGATGCGGTGGCTCGTTTCCAAGGCGGCCCTAACGCTGGTCACACTTTAGAATTCGAGGGTAAAAAATATGTGCTCCGTTCAATACCTTCCGGTATTTTCCAACACGGTCAGATTAATATTATAGGTAA
Organism: Duncaniella sp.; assembly: GCA_023664955.1. GTDB lineage: Bacteria > Bacteroidota > Bacteroidia > Bacteroidales > Muribaculaceae > Duncaniella. Next base: position 31,534 of record JAMPEV010000001.1, on the reverse strand, counting down.
TGGAGTGGTTCTTGACCCCATATTGTTTAAACAGGAAGCTGAGGAGCTTGAAAAGAGTGGGGTAGATCTCCGTTCAATCCTTAAGATTTCTAAGAAGGTTCATCTCATCACTCCGACTCACCGTCTGCTGGATGCTGCTAATGAAAAAGCAAAAGGTGGCAAGAAAATTGGTACAACCGGTAAGGGCATAGGACCGACATATACTGACAAGATTTCACGTAACGGTCTACGTTTAGGTGATGTGTTCCATAATTTTAAGGAAAAATATTCAATACTCCGCCAGCGTCACCTCGACCAGCTCGAAGCCCTCGGCGCTAAGCCCGAAAATCTTGAAGCTCTTGAGGAAACATGGATGGATGCCATCGTGTTCTTGAAGGGTTTCCCGATTGTTGATTCGGAGTTTATGATTAATCAGCTCCTTAAGGAGGGTAAGAGTGTGCTTTGTGAAGGCGCACAGGGCACTTTGCTCGACATCGATTTCGGGTCCTATCCTTTCGTCACCTCTTCTAATACTATCTGCGCAGGTGCTTGCTCGGGACTTGGAGTGGCTCCCAATAAAATTGGGGAAGTGTTTGGTATCTTCAAGGCTTATTGCACACGCGTGGGTAGCGGACCATTTCCTACAGAACTATTCGATGCTACCGGCAAGCGCATCCGTGACCTCGGTCATGAATATGGCGCAGTGACAGGCCGTGAACGTCGTTGCGGTTGGATCGACCTCGTGGCTCTCCGTTACGCGATAATGCTCAACGGCGTTACCCAGCTTATAATGATGAAGAGCGATGTGCTCGATGAATTTGATGAAATAAAGGCTTGTGTCGCATATAAGATTAAAGGCGTTGAGACAACACAGTTCCCATTCTCTATCGACGATTCTATTGAACCGGTCTACAAAACTCTTCCGGGCTGGAAAACTGACATGACTTCAATGCAGAGCGAAGACGAGTTCCCCAAGGAATTCTCTGATTACATCAAGTTCCTTGAGGCGGAACTTGAGACGCCAATCACTATTGTCTCGATAGGTCCGGATCGCAGGCAGACCATTCTCCGTAAGAAATAATTTGAAGACACGTGGAGGTTGTTTGGATAAGTCGGGAAACCTCCAATAATTACAGTTAATCTAAACACCTATAATATAATACCATGGCAAAAGTAAAACCGTTCAGAGGGGTACGCCCCCCGAAAGACTTGGTGACACAGGTCGCCTCCCGTCCTTACGATGTTCTCAATTCTGAAGAAGCTCGAAAGGAAGCTGAAGGCAATCCTCGTTCACTCTATCACATCATTAAACCGGAAATTGACTTCGAATGCGGCACTGACGAGCATGACCCCAAAGTCTACGACAAGGCTGTTGAGAATTTCAATGCATTCCAGAAAAATGGCTGGCTCGTGCAAGATGACACTGACCATTACTATATATACGCCCAGACAATGAATGGACGTACTCAGTATGGCATAGTAGTTGCTGCAAATGTGGATGATTATATGGAAGGCCGCATCAAAAAGCATGAACTAACTCGCCGTGACAAGGAGGAGGACCGCATGAAGCATGTGCGGATCAACAACGCCAATGTGGAGCCTGTGTTCTTCGCATTCCCTGATGATGCAGTCCTCCAGAAGGTTATCGATGAAGTAACCGCCAAAGAGCCTGAATATGATTTCGTAGCTCCCGATGGTTTCGGGCATCATTTTTGGGTGATAGACAATCCCGATACTATCGCTTTAGTGACCGAACAGTTTGCTAAAATTCCATATTTGTACATTGCTGACGGTCATCACCGTTCGGCTGCGGCCGCTCTCGTTGGACACGAGAAGGCAGTTAACAATCCCGCTCACACAGGTGATGAGGAGTATAACTATTTCCTCGCTGTGGCTTTCCCGGCTTCCCATCTTAACATCATTGACTATAACCGTGTGGTTAAGGATCTCAATGGCTTCACTCCCGAACAGTTCCTTGAAAAGCTGGGCGAGAATTTCGTGGTCGAATGCAAAGGCCCTGAGGAATATCGTCCCGGACATCTTCACAATTTCTCCCTCTACCTTGACGGTAAATGGTACTCATTGACAGCCAAGGAGGGCACATACAATGACAATGATCCCATTGGTGTCCTTGATGTTACCATCTCAAGTGACCTTATCCTTCGTGACATACTTGGTATCACTGACCTTCGTAGCGATAAGCGGATCGACTTTGTAGGTGGTATTCGCGGACTCGGTGAATTGAAACGCCGTGTTGACTCTGGCGAGATGGCTGTAGCTTTGGCCCTTTATCCGGTTTCAATGAAGCAGTTGATGGATATTGCCGATTCCGGCAATATAATGCCACCGAAGACTACTTGGTTTGAACCAAAACTCCGTTCAGGTCTCGTGATTCACAAACTTGACTGATTTTCAGGGAATAACATTGATTAAAAGCATTTTATGCCTTATAGATATGGTCGTCTTTCCTAATGTGGATGGGCGGCCATATTCATTAACAGATGTAATCCCGTCTCTCCTCAAGCCTCGTTAAATGTTTTTCACATTTATTCTGTCTTCAAAATGTTAAAAAGATGGTTGACCGATGTTGAAATTCTCAGAAATAATTACGACCTTTGCAAGGAAGATTTGACAAACAAATCGTAAAGGAAAATGCCTCCAAAGAGTTATTTTTAATTTGGAGTAAAATGAAATTATTTCTAATTCTATTATAATGAAGAAAAGTGCGTTGCAACAAGCCCGCGCGGCTTACCGTCCTCAGCTACCCATCGTGCTTACCGGTGGCGTTAAAGTGGTTGAAGGTCAGCCTACTCAATCAGCTGCTGACCAGGATGAGATAAAGAAACTGTTCCCTAACACTTATGGACTTCCTGAACTCCGATTTGAGAAGGAATCTTCTGATCGAAAATTAGACCCCGTAAATGTCGGCGTTATCCTTTCAGGCGGTCAAGCTCCCGGCGGACACAACGTTATTAGCGGTCTCTTTGACGGTATAAAGAATATCAATAAAGATAGCCGACTCTACGGTTTTCTCATGGGACCCGGCGGTCTCGTTGACCACAATTACAAGGAATTGACTTCGGAAATCATTGACGAATATCGCAACACCGGCGGTTTCGACATTATCGGTTCCGGACGTACAAAACTCGAAACTAAGGAGCAGTTTGACAAGGGTCTCGAAATCCTTCGTGAACTCAACATCAAGGCCATCGTTATTATCGGAGGTGACGATTCTAACACTAATGCTGCTATCCTTGCTGAATACTATAAGGAAATCGGTGCTGGTGTACAGGTAATTGGTGTGCCCAAGACAATTGATGGCGACCTTAAGAACGAAGTAATTGAGACCTCGTTTGGCTTCGATACGGCGACTAAGGTGTATTCGGAGGTTATCGGAAATATCCAGCGTGACTGCAACTCGGCAAAAAAGTATTGGCACTTTATAAAGCTGATGGGGCGTTCTGCCTCTCACATCGCTCTTGAGTGCGCACTCCAATGCCAGCCTAATATCTGTATCATTTCTGAAGAGGTTGAAGCCAAAAATATGACTCTTGATCAGGTTGTTGACGATATCGCTGACGCTGTTGTAGCCCGCTCTAACGAGGGCAACAATTATGGCGTTGTCCTTATTCCTGAAGGCCTTATAGAGTTTATACCCGCTGTTAAGGCTTTGATTGCAGAACTCAATGATCTTCTTGCTGTCAAAGCTGAAGAATTTGCAGCTGTTGATCATGAAACTCAACGTCAGTGGGTAATCGAGCACCTCAGCGAAGAAAATGCCAGGACTTACGAATCGCTACCCCATGGTGTGGCACGTCAACTTACTCTCGACCGTGACCCTCACGGAAATGTGCAAGTTTCTCTTATTGAAACTGAGAAACTTCTCTCCGAAATGGTTGGCAAGCGTCTCGAAGCCCTTGCTGATGAGGGTAAATATAAGGGCAAATATTCTACCATGCACCACTTCTTCGGCTATGAAGGCCGTTGCGCTGATCCTTCTAATTTTGATGCCAACTACTGTTATGGCCTTGGCTACACAGCTGCTAATCTTATCGCATCTGGCGTAACCGGTTACATGTCAAGTCTTAGAAATCTCACTTTTGCCCCCATTAACTGGGTTGCCGGTGGTATTCCGATCACTATGATGATGAACATGGAGCGTCGTCATGGCGAAATGAAGCCCGTTATCAAGAAGGCTCTCGTTAAGCTTGACGGTGCGCCCTTCTTGAAATTCGCTAAGCAACGTGAGGATTGGAAATATAACACATGCTACACTTATCCTGGACCTATCCAGTACTTCGGGCCTACTGAAGTATGCGACCAGCCTTCCCTCACTCTCGTATACGAGCAGAAGCGTAGAAAATACTAATAGTTAGCTCAATAGTGGCGAGCGTCATTATCGGCGCTCTCCACTTATCCCAAAGAAATACCTTTTTTACAGCTTGCACGAACCCCCGGTATGGCAATGTCGCCTTACCGGGGGTTCACATATCTCAGCTAAAAATCGTTTCCTTGGGTTTGTGGTTATAAGTAAAAATAAAAACCACATCAGAGGAGGATGATGAAACTCCGAATGACAGGATTTGAGCGCTCGCCGTCCTTTGTAATCCTCCGGGTTATGAAACCTTCCTCCTAAGAGGGTTGAGGCCCGCCATTGGGCGGCTAAGCTTGTCTCGGTATTTCATATAAATTTGATGAGTTTCCCAATCGTGCTCTGATGTGGTAAATACCGTTTCTTTGATTTTATAACACAAAATTACGCCATTTCGTTTAATTCTCCAAATCAATGTATCCATAATTTTACTCAAATCCCGCTAAAATTTTTTACTTCAAATTATCTCATACAAAATTATGTTAAAATAATGTTAAATCGCAATTAGGGACTTGCGTAATCCAATATTACACGCTAACTTTGCAAAGCATTTGGAAAAAGACATTTGCTATGTAGTTATGGCGATTTAGTGTAGAGGCCTAGCACGCCACCCTCTCACGGTGGAGACCCGGGT
>JAMPEV010000001.1:14131-26449 GCA_023664955.1 Duncaniella sp. | reverse complement strand
CAAAATTACAACATGACTACAACCCTTAAAAGGTGTACTTCAGTTAATGCTTACTTTGAACATATTATTGTCGATGGTCTCTCAAAGGATAATACTCTTGATATTGTTCGTGAGTTTGAACCTCAATATAATGGTAGGCTCAAATATATCAGTGAGAGGGATAAAGGTCTGTATGACGCTATGAACAAGGGGATTGGCATGGCTACCGGTGATGTGATAGGGATTCTCAACAGTGACGACTTTTACACGTCAAATGATATTCTCGAACAGGTGGTTAAGAATATCGGGGATGTGGATGCTGTGTATGGCGATATACATTATGTGGACGATTCAGACCTCACAAAATGCGTGAGGAAGTATTCATCCAAAGGATTCAGGAGATGGAAGATGCGGTTGGGGTTTATGCCGGCTCATCCGTCGTTCTACTGCCGCAGACGCATTTATTCACAATATGGGTTGTTTGATTTGGATTTCAGAGTTGCGGCTGATTTTGAGCAGCTGCTGCGCTTAATCTTTATCAACCGCATAGTTACAAGATATATTCCAATGGATTTTGTGACGATGCGTACAGGCGGAGCCTCCTCATCAGGATTACAAAGCCACAGGAAGATTATAAAAGACCATATGCTTGCCTATAGGAAAAATGGGGTTTATTCCAATTATTTTCTTGAAGGGCTTAGATATCTTCACAGGATAGTGGAGATTGTGGCGTTAAAAATTGCATCAGTATTTTAAACCAGTTCATAAAACACTATTTATCAATTATGAAAACTGCACTAATAACAGGGATTACTGGGCAGGATGGGAGTTTCCTTGCCGAGTTGCTACTTGAAAAGGGATATGATGTGCATGGCACAATCCGCCGTTCGTCGGTGGATTTCCGTGAACGTATAGCCCACCTTGAGGGGTTAAAGAATTTTCACCTCCATTATGCTGACATGGGTGACTCGATGTCGATAATGCAGGTGGTGTCGCAGGTGCGACCTGACGAAATATATAATCTTGCCGCACAGAGCCATGTGCAGGTGAGTTTTGACTCGCCGGAGTTTACCGCCGATGTGGATGCTACAGGAGTGCTCCGCATCCTTGAGGCGGTGAGACTATGCGGACTCGGCGACACTTGCCGTATCTATCAGGCTTCCACATCGGAGCTGTATGGGAAGGTGGAGGAAGTGCCGCAGAATGAAAAGACACCGTTTCACCCTTATTCGCCCTACGCCGTGGCGAAATTGTATGGATTTTGGATAGTAAAGGAGTATCGAGAGGCTTACAATATGTTCTGTTGTTCAGGTATTCTCTTCAACCATGAGAGTGAGCGGCGAGGGGAGACCTTCGTGACCCGCAAGATAACTTTGGCAGCGGCACGTATAGCCCAGGGGAAGCAGGAAAAACTATATTTGGGTAATCTCTCGTCGCTACGCGACTGGGGGTATGCGAGGGATTACGTGGAGTGTATGTGGCTGATATTGCAGCAGCCTAAGCCTGATGACTATGTGATAGCGACAGGGGAGCAGCACTCAGTGAGGGAGTTTTGCCTATTGGCATTCAGACGAGCCGGAATCGAATTGACGTTTGAGGGAGAGGGAGCGAATGAGAAAGGGATTGACAAAGCCACTGGCAAGGTGGTGGTGGAGGTGTCGCCTGATTTCTACCGTCCCACCGATGTGGTGAACCTATGGGGCGACCCAACGAAGGCGAAGAATGAGCTTGGGTGGGATCCGAAGGAGAAGACATCGTTTGAGCAGTTGGTGAATTTGATGGTGGATGCTGACATGGCAAAGGTGGCGGTGGAACGTGCCGGAGAGCAGGTGCGCACGAACCTTGCGGAATATTTGGAGAAAGGGATTGTGAAATGATGGAGAAGGATTCGAAGATATATGTGGCAGGCCATCGGGGGATGGTAGGCTCGGCCATAGTGCGAGAGTTGGAGCGTCAGGGATATACCAACATTATAACTCGGACTCACAATGAGCTTGACTTGATTAACCAGCAGGCGGTAAATGATTTTTTTGACGCGGAAAGGCCGGAGTATGTATTCCTCGCGGCGGCAAAGGTGGGAGGAATTGTGGCTAATGAGTCGGCTTTGGCTGATTTCATGTATGACAATATGATGCTGGAGATGAATGTGATACATGCGGCATGGAAGAATGGGTGTAAGAAGTTGGAGTTTCTCGGGTCGTCATGTATTTATCCACGCATGGCTCCGCAGCCTATGAAGGAGTCGTGTCTGCTTACCGGAGCACTTGAAAAGACTAATGAGGCATACGCTTTAGCGAAGATTAGCGGGCTGAAATACTGTGAGTTTCTTAACCGGCAGTATGGCACGGATTATATCTCGGTGATGCCGACAAATCTTTATGGGCCGAATGACAATTATCATCCTGAACATTCTCATGTGCTGCCTGCGTTGATTAGGCGTTTTCATGAGGCGAAGGAACAGGGGGTGACAGAGGTAACGTGTTGGGGTGATGGGAGTCCGCTGCGTGAATTTCTGTATGTGGATGACCTTGCCAATCTATGTGTGTTCCTGATGAATAACTATAGTGGTAGCGAGACGGTCAATGCCGGGACAGGGAAGGAACTGACGATAAAGGAACTAACAGAATTAGTGGCTTCAATAGTGGGCTACGAAGGTAAGATACTTTGGGATACGACACGTCCAAACGGCACTCCGCGCAAGCTTCTCGACGTAAGTAAGGCTAAGAAGCTGGGGTGGAGGTATAGGACTGAGTTGCCGGTAGGAATACGTATGGCATACGAGGATTTTTTGAAAAATCCGATTAGAGCGGAGAGATAGAGTGCCAATTGAGAATAGAGAATTCTTTCTCATCAAGTTCGAACGCGCTAAAGCGATGACTTTTTCGACAAGCTCAAAAGCGCTAAAGCGATCGGTCCATTGTCAAATGTCAAATGTCAATTGAAATGGTGATGCAGTGTGATTCCGGGAACCCGATTGGGGTGGACGCACCATGGTACGTCCCTACTTCTGGGGTCATGTGAGGGGTGTATCCCCTGCGGGGGTTGGGTGGCGTATTTTAGTTGTTAGTAGTTAGTTGTGCGATTATTTCGCACGAGAAAATGGCAGATAAAATTGCGGAAACTACTATGGAGATAATCCATCCTAAAATGGTGAGGAATCGTCGGGTTGTAAATCTGATTTTTGCCCATTTTACGTTGTCGCTTGTCTTGTTGATATCGACAACTATTTGAGAATATATGTTGCAAGCGGCTTGATATAGCTCAAGGGCATTGTCGGAATCTACACTTTCAGCTATTTTTGCCTCGTTTACAAGCTGGGCGGCTTCAAATTTTTGTCTTGAATATTTTTGGAAAAACAGACCGTTGTCAATCACTGTTAGGTCCACGTTTTTGGTATGCCGCTCAAAGTCTTCAATTTTGCTAAACAAGATGACGTTAAGGCATTTGAAGCAGTCAAGTGATATCCTGACTATGTGTCGGTTGGCTTTATCAATTTGTTCCTCTATATATTTTTCAGTGGGAGAGTTGTAGTAGCATCTTGCTATGTGGTCGTTAAAAGCCCTGATTTCATTGAATATTGAAAGGGGGATTTTTTCGGATAGGGCTTCAATTCTGGCAATCAGGGGCTTGATTACGGCACAGTACTGGACATAACAGTCGGAGATGGCTTCTTGGTTTCTGACAGTCATTTTGCAATTTTTGTTATGCCGGCATTAATTTCGCTTTGGGTGAAAAATCTTTTTAGAATAAGGTATACGGATCCGCGTGGGGATACGTGACCCACTGTGAGGCTTGGCTTTAGCACGGCATCGGTGTAGTGTTCTATGTTTTTGTCGACTGTTGCTATGTCGGATTTTGCAATGAATGTGCTATCCATGCCAGTGTCAGCATGGATGAATCGTTCTGATTCGTTGTTAAGCCTGAACTTGTTCATGTCGCAAAGTTAGTCATTTACAATGATATAACAAAATTTATTATCAGAAAGTTTCTATTGAGAATTGAGAGTGCTTTTTCGACAGGCTCGCCATCGACGAAGTCGCTTGCTCCAGCAAGAACGCGCTGAAGCGATAAGAGAATTTATTGGATGGGGTGATGCAGTGTGATTCGGCGACCCCGATTGGGGAGGACGCACCATGGTGCGTCCCTACATTTATCAATTGGAGGATCGGATGATGATTTTGGCGGGGTGGAGCTTTTGTTTTTGCCATTTGCGAAGGTAGGCAAACCATTCGTCGGGGGAGTGGGGCGATGTGGTGTCGCGCATTCCTCCGGAGATTATGGAGTAGTGGATGCAGCCTTTCGCGTCGGGGCGGAGGATGGTGAGGTAGTTGACGTCGTCCTCAAGGGTTTTGACGATGTGGCGGGTGGGGATGAATATTCCGAGGGCCACGGTGTCGACTACGTCTTTCATGCCTTTGTCGGGGATGTTTGAGCCCCATGAGCCTGCGAGTCCGTCGGTCTGGATGAAGCCGACGTTGTCAGTCTCAAGTTTCTGCACCCCAGTGCTGTAGACGTTAGTGGCTGGGGCGCCTTTGATGTTGATGTCAACGTCGATGTCGCGGTGGTTGCCGTAGATGGTGTAGCGTTGTGTCATCTGGAGTGGCTGTCCGTTGTAGATCCAGTCTTTGTCCTGGACTTCGATGATTGAGCGGAGCGGGCCGGTGGTGATGATGCGCTGTGAGCGTGATGCCACGGTGTCGATGGTGGTGGGCTCTCCATTTTGGTATCCGCGGAAAGAGCCCATGGCTACTGATTTGCCTGCCCAGAGCACGTCGCGGCCGTAGCCTTGTGCCATTTGTTCGCGTGTGGTGTAGAATCCGGTCGTGTCCAGTTCGAGCTGGGGCTGGTTTTTGGTGTATAGGTCGATGCTCTGGCGGTTGTCCATGTACACGCGGATTGCGTTGTAGAGGCCTTCGAGGATTGCGCCGTGGCCGTATATGCTATTGTATGTTTCCTTTGTGTCGACGTCGCCGGGGAATGAGATAGCGGTGATTTTGGGATGCTTTTTGTTTTTGTCGTTTAGTTTAATGTATGCGTTGGTCAAAGGGGTGAAATCGGTTTCTGCCTCTTTGCTCGATAGGTCGATGGTAAGTTGTTTCTGAGCGTTGGCCGGAAGGTCGAGGAGTAGGAAGAGTTCATCGGCACGTCCGTCCTGGTCGATGTCGTCGAGCTGGTAGGGGAGTTCGGGGTGTCCTTTGATGGTGGCTGAACGGATGTCTTTGTTTTTGTCGATGGGAATTGCGACGGGGACGTTCTCCATGGGAGCGTTTGTGGGGTTGCTGACGGTCACTGTGACTGAGAGCAGGAGGGAAAGCAGGGCGGGGTTCATGGTGGAAAATGTGAGATTATTAGTTGGAAATGGTGAGTGGAATGGTAACTAAGGTGAAAGCAGGGTGGGAGAGAGGATTCGCGGATTTGATAATAAGGGGAGCGGAAGTTTTCTAAAAATGAAAAGGCGCGTGGTCAGTAAACGATAAGGAGTCACCCCCGGAGTTTAATGTCATGCGCCTTTTGCATAGCTTCGCGGCGTGATGCCGTTGGAAGTTGAAAATGAGTTTATTGCCCGAGATAAGCTTTGAGAAGGTGGCTTTTCTGTCCTTTAAGACGTCGGATAGCCTTCTCTTTGATTTGACGCACACGTTCGCGTGTGAGGTCAAATTTGGCACCAATCTCTTCAAGAGTCATTTCCTGGCATCCTATGCCGAAGAACATTTTCAGGATTTCGCGCTCGCGGTCGTGGAGCTGCTTGAGTGCGCGGTCCACTTCCTTAGAGAGTGATTCCTGTGTCAATGTGGCGTCGGCCATCGGGGAGTCGTCGTTGGTGAGCACGTCGAGCAAGCTGTTGTCCTCTCCTTCCACGAAGGGTGCGTCTACTGAGATGTGACGACCTGATACTTTGAGGGTATCGGCGATTTTGTCGACAGGTACATCGAGCTTCTCAGCAAGTTCTTCGGGTGAAGGACGACGTTCGTTTTCCTGCTCGAACTTAGAGAGGGCTTTGCTGATTTTGTTGAGCGAACCCACCTGGTTGAGAGGAAGACGCACGATACGGCTCTGCTCAGCCAAAGCTTGCAGGATTGACTGGCGTATCCACCAAACGGCGTATGAAATGAACTTGAAACCACGGGTCTCGTCAAACTTTTGCGCCGCTTTAATCAAGCCGAGATTGCCTTCGTTGATAAGGTCGGGCAAGCTAAGACCTTGGTTCTGGTACTGCTTTGCCACTGAAACCACGAAGCGTAGGTTGGCGCGAACGAGTTTGTCAAGAGCTCTTTGATCTCCGTTATGAATGCGCTGGGCAAGTTCGACTTCTTCCTCTACGGAAATAAGTTCTTCACGGCCAATTTCTTGGAGGAATTTGTCGAGAGAAGCGCTTTCACGATTGGTGATTGATTTTGTGATTTTTAATTGTCTCATGTATACTTAAAACACATAATTCGCACAAAGGTACGAAAAAAGTTCGGTTAATCAATTAAATTTGTCATAAAAAAGCGAAAACGAGTGAAAATCGAGGCGAAACGTATCGAAATTGAGGCGGACTCCGGTAGGTCTCGTTGGATTTTAGTGGCTTTTTCGCCTATTTATAATCCCATATCTTTCTCCTCTTGGTGTCCTGCCACTGACGTATTCCAACGACGTTTGTTATTAAGTGAAGGGAGAAAGTGGAGATTTGACATCGGGATTGTCACTGATAATAACAACGGATATAAGGCATTGTATCATGAAATTATATTAAAAAATGTGTAATGTTGAGGAGAAGGGGTTGAAAAATGAAATTTTTTTTGTAACTTTGCAAACTGAATCACATAAACTATGCTCATGTGCGTTGTCAGGATGTCGAATGATTGGCAAAACGTCATGACAATTCTTTATTAGAATATCCTAAATGGAGGCAAAAAAAGTATTATTCATCTCACAGGAGGTAGCTCCTTATCTTCCGGAAACACCCATGTCAGTATTGGGTCGCGATGTCCCTCAGGGAATCCACAGTAAGGAATTTGAGGTAAGAGCATTCTCCCCGAAGTATGGCTGCATAAACGAGCGTCGTAATCAACTTCACGAAGTGATACGACTTTCAGGAATGAATCTTGTAATTGACGACACGGACCACCCATTAATTATTAAGGTGGCGACTCTGTTGCCGTCGCGAATGCAGGTGTACTTTATCGACAATGATGACTACTTCCAGTCAATGCCTGAAAAGGGTCTTGAGACAGATTTGCTCCCTGAGGATAACGATGAGCGTTTGATGTTTTTCACCATGGGGGTGATAGAGACTGTGATAAAGCTGAGATGGCAGCCCGCAATTATCCATTGCAGCGGCTGGGTGTCAGCATTGGCTCCGCTTTACTTGCGCAGAAAGTATAATGATGACCCGACTTTCAGAAACTCTAAGATAATTTTTGCTCTTCATCCGGAGAAATTTGACGGAACTCTTGATGAGCGATTTGCTGCCAAACTCTTCATGAATGAGTTTAAAGAAGAGGATGTAGATTTGTTTGAAGGTAAACCTGTGGATTGGAAGACACTCAACAAGCTCGCAATCAAGTATGCCGACGCTGTGATACAGGTTACCGAAGATGCCGATCCGGAACTTATAGAGTATGCAAAATCTACCGGCAAACCGTTTTTGGCTTACGATGATTCAGAGCCAAGGTCGGCACAATATGTTAGATTCTACCGTTCGCTTTCCGAGGATTAACAAACCGTACTGATAGAAAGCTTAAAAGTTTTGGAAACTGATGAATAAAATATCATTATTGGCGATAGGCGCATTGACAGCTTTTGCAGTCACATCGTGTGAAGATAACGTGACGGCTGGCGGAAGCTTGGTGCAGGATGATGTTGAAATCGTGATGGATTCAACATTTTCCGTGACAGGTCGTCCCGTAAGCAACGATTTGGTGCAGTCACGCACCATACTTCAATTGCTTGGAAGCATCAAAGCTGATGGTTATGGCACTTTGTCATCGGATATCGTATGCCAGTATATGCCGGCTTCGACAGTTGATACATTCGGTGTGAAGGCTGATTACATTGACTCGGTGAAACTTGAATTGTGTATGTATAAAGGCGCATTTGCCGGCGATTCCACTGTGCCAATGGGTTTGAAAGTGTATATGCTGAACAAGGAGCTTCCTTCGCCGATTTATAGCGATTTCGATCCGGAAGGTTACTATGATGCCGCAAAGCCATTAGGCGGTGTGACATACTCAGCATTATTGGATGGCGCAGACATTGCCGTTGACGGTGATGGCGCACTTTATAAGAGCATTTATGTTACTCTTCCGCGTGAGATAGGGTTGAAGCTATACGACTTGTTTCTGGACTCACCACAGACCCTCCAGACACCGCAGTCATTTGCTGATTGGTTTCCGGGATTATATATCGCAAATTCTTTTGGCTCAGGTAGAGTGACACGTATTAATAGTAACCGTATTAATGTATACTATCACTCTGTCCATCGTATTAACGATGAGGATAATCCTCGTGACACCACTTTGTACCATGTTTCATCCTACATGGGCGTTACCCCTGAGGTTATTTCTAATAATAATATAAGGTATGAGATGTCGGCGGAACTTAAGAGTCTTGCCGATGCTGGTGAGACAGTGATTGTGGGTCCTACCGGTTACGATGTGGAATTCACATTCCCGGCTCGTGATATTCTGGCTAAATATCACAGTCAGAGTGGCTCGCTTGCTGTGATTAATGAACTGAATTTTTCAATTCCCGTTAAAAATATTACAAATGACTACGGGCTTAATCCACCTCCATATCTATTAATGGTGAAGAAAACGATGAAAAACAAATTCTTTGATTCTATTCAGGTTAATGACAATCTTTCATCGTTCTATGCAGTATATAATAGCACAACGCAGAGTTATGATTTTTCCACAATGCGTGATTATATTGTAGAACTATCAAAGAAGGATGTCATTACTGACGATGACGTGGAATTTGTGTTGTGTCCGGTGCTCGTGTCATTCTACGCAAATGCGTCTAATAACTACTATTATGGTTACTACTATGGTGGTTACTCCACTACTTCATCGCAGGTGAGCACTATTACTCCCTATGTGACTGAACCCGTGATGACAATTCTTGACCTTGATAATGCCAAAATAGATTTTACTTTTAGTAAACAGACATTATAATTTCATTTATAAAAGCCGCTATAGCTCAGTCGGTTAGAGCATCTCATTCGTAACGAGAAGGTCGAGGGTTCGAGTCCCTCTCGCGGCTCTGGAACGAAACGAAGTAAGTCACCAATGTGACTCACTTCGTTTCGTTATTTACTAATAATATTTAGAATACGAGTAGGATTTATAGGGCTTTTAAGATTTGTAAACGTATAAGATTGATAATAAGATTGATTTAAAGGTTAATAAATAGCCATCTCATTGAATTTACTCTGAAATGATAGCTCGAACGAAATTAAGCACATAGGCTTCAGATATGCGATGGTTGAATGGGTCGGGGAAGCCGTGTTTTCCATTATGTATCATGTGCGTTTCAATCTGTTTTACACGAGATTTGAGTTCATTGACAGTGTCTGGGGAAGTGATAGGGTCTTTTTCGCCATAAACCGTCAAGACAGGTTTATCATAACCCTCGAGACGGTCAAGAATATTCAATCCCTTGATTTGTCGATAATATTTCTGGCTCATTTTCATGCCCCAGAATTCATAGTCGCAAGGGTTGTCCTTAGTTTTTTCGAGCATGGCATCGGCAGTTTCAGGTATTAGCAATGCCGGATAGATTAGTATTAATCCTTGGTATCTGTTTGGATTAGAAGTGGCGGTAAGGGCTGAGACCAATGCACCTTGACTGCAACCTAACAATATTATACGCTTAGCGTCGATATTTGGCAGGCGGCTAATCATTGCTGTGATTGCCTCTAAGTCGGCTTCCTCGGTGAACACACTCATGTCCTTTGTGGAACCTTCGCTGCGACTTTTCATGCTTCCGCCACAGAAATCAAACGTATAAGCCGCTATGCCGTTTTTAGCCATGCTTTCAGCATATTTTTGTGTTTCGATATATGTTCCGTTAAAACCGTGTGACATTATTACGATAGGCAATTTACCATCTTTCATATATTCTGACGAGTATGGAATGAAAATCTCTCCACTAATCAAGCCATTCTCGCTGTGGCAATCCATTCGGCGAGTACTGTAAAAAGTTGTGTCCTGTGCCGGTAGATTTAAGGCCGTTTCAGTGAAAGCATCAAGGATTTTTGTCGGTGTGCCCTTCTCAAAAGCTCCAAGCGGATATGCGCCCTCAAGTTCGGGAGCCCAGTAGAAAATTCCTTTACATTCCTCCAAGGGAAGAGTCTGATCAATGAGCTTGCGGATAAATGCGTAGCCTTCATTCGGACGCTTGGCCTCATAGCCTACTTCGGCAATCATCAAAGGCTTATTGTATTCCTTATGGAGTGCTTTAATATTTTCCACTACCTTTTCTAAAGTCTGTTTCTCGTTAGTGGACATCTTTGCCGACATATCCCAGTATGGGTAAACGCTCATCCCAATCATATCGAAATTTGATCCATATTTTTCCAAACCGTTAAGTATGAAATGATAACGGTCAATGTCCATACCGCAATCAAGGTGAACAATGCAAGTGATATCAGGAAAGACATTTTTAGCTGCTTGGTAGGCCGCTTGTGATAATCCCGCATACTGCTCCATGTTGGTGGACGCTCGTCCCACCTCCCACAGCATGCCATTGGTTGTTTCATTGCCAAGTTGCATCCACTTTACGTTTATCCCATTCTTCTTGAGAAGTTCCAAAGTTTCCATGGTATGCTGTGCCACAGCCTTTTTCATCTTCTTATAATCGTATTTTACCCATTTTTTGGGAATTGGCTGCTTCCCGGGGTCGGCCCAGGAGTCACTGTAATGGAATGTAAGCATGATTTCCATGCCGAGGTTCTTAGCGCGTTTGGCCATTTTGAGTACATCCTCCTTGCTGCAGAAGCCTCCTTCCGGGTCTACCCACACTCGCAGGCGGATTGCATTCATCCCAAGTTCCTTCATTAAAGCGGTATTTTCTCGTTCCTCACCCATCGCATTGTAGAACTTCCTCCCGTGAGCCTCCATTTGTGAGGTGCCACCTATATCGGCGCCGAGCCAATATGTGGATGTGCGAGTTTTAGGCCAAAGAAGCGGCATGGCGTAGGCAAGATACTGGTTGACATATTCATAATTATGGACGCCCTTTGGCATAACTGAAAAGTGAAGGTTACCTTTATCAAATGTGTCAGAGTATTGAAGTACGGAATTCTCATCGGCGAGACTCTCAATCAATGCCATTTCAGGTTTATATGCAATATCGTCAGTGCCGGAATAAGCCAGTACTTTGAGGTCACCCCCACGGTATGGATATTCCATAAGTTTGTCATCAAGCCATTTAGCAGCAACAGCGGGTGTCTGTTTCTCACCATTTTCATATACCCAAAGGTCACCGCTGAGAGGGATGAAACTTTTGAACGCATCCGGGTCGTAAGCTAATTCATACCAAGTAGTCAAAGCCCCCATTGAAAAACCGCCGAATGCTCTATGGGCACGTGAAGCAGTGATAGAAGCGTAGTCACTACCCTTTAAATGTGTGTTGTAACTTTTCCCAACGGCAGGAATCAAGAAATTGCGAACCTCGGCATTGAAGCTCCTACATAGCTCCACAGCATCAGCCATGCTCGATTCTGTCGGAGCAGCATTGGGCTGGTAATATGTTGAACTCACTATGATTATAGGGTCTAATTTGCTATTTTGGATTAATAGGTCGGCATATTCATTTAGGGTGACGGATGCACGCTCCTTTGAAAAGAACGATGAAGGATTGTCACCACCGCCATGGGCGAGATATAGGACATTGTAACGTTTCTCCTTGTCTTGAGGATTGTAACCATAAGGGAGGTATACAAGTGCCGACTTTTCAATGACGCCATCTGTGGTCCTAACGAGATAATTTAACGTGTCTATTTTCCCCTTATTTAATGCGGGAACGGAGAATTCTTTAACCAAAGGTTTGATATCGATAACCTTCAGCTGCTGTGCTCTCA
The DNA here is from genome assembly GCA_023664955.1 of Duncaniella sp. Taxonomy (GTDB): domain Bacteria; phylum Bacteroidota; class Bacteroidia; order Bacteroidales; family Muribaculaceae; genus Duncaniella. Next base: position 14,403 of record JAMPEV010000001.1, on the reverse strand, counting down.
CGCAGGTTGCAACTAAAGCGAGTGTTAGTAGTAAGATGAGTTTTCTCATTTTGTAGAAACGATTACTTATATTTATTATATAAAAAACTTAATTGTGAGCTTAGATTAACAAATATGACTTGCAAATATACTAAAATAATTGATATATCTATGATCGTATAATCAAATACATCCGTAAAGAGGGATTTTTTTCACGGCTCTTTCATTTAAATTTCATACAAACGTATACTGCCCTTACCCGAATCATTGCGATTCGGGTAAATCTTTATATA
>JAMPEV010000001.1:0-14031 GCA_023664955.1 Duncaniella sp. | reverse complement strand
TCGTTATCGTTACCACCAAGACCGGTAAGGCTGGTCAGTTCTCATTGAACTACTCAGGTTCAGTGACTTGGCAGAAGCTTGTTGACCGCAGCAAACCTGTAAGTCCGGGCGACTTTGTTGAATATCGTCGTTGGGCAGCATACAACAGTGACCCCGTGAAGTATGCCGATCCCCGCAACCCTACAAAGGAAAGCGACGCAGCCATCTTTGGTGTAATTGATGACCAAACCGCTTACAACAACGTTATGAACGGATGGAGCTCAGGCCGTTGGAATCCGGACGATATAATGGACTATGACTGGACAGGCCAAGCTCTACGCACAGGTTTCATCCAGGAACACACCCTCAGCGCATCAGGAGGTACTGAAAAGATGAACGCATTCGGATCATTCTCATACCTTAATAACCAGGGTACTCAACATGGTCAGGAATACAACCGTTACACAGCACGCGTGGGTATGAATATCACCCCGGTGAAGTGGATGACACTCTCACTATCAATGAACGCTTCTCGTGAATACCAGGATTACGGTATGTCATCTTCATTCGCAACTTCCACCACGAACTCATCAGATGGCATCTATCTTCTCTACAAGAGAAACTACCGTTGGTCAATGCCTTACGATGCTGATGGTAACCGTATCAAATACCCGGGTGGTGATAACACGGCATTCAACCCCATCAATGAATGGGAACACAACGTGTCACAGCGTGAGACTTACCGTATACTCGGTTCATTCTCAGCCCAGCTTCATCTCGGTGAAATATGGAAACCTCTTAAGGGTCTTGAATACAAGATTGCATTTGGTCCTGACTACCGTAACTGGCGACAGGGTGACTTCATCGACACCGAAGCCGCTTACAAGTTCCAGAGTGGTGGTAAAAACCAGGCCCGTTGGCAACAGCGCCGTGACTTCTCATGGACTCTCGACAATATGATTACCTACAATAACACGTTCAACGATGTTCACAGCGTAGGCTTGACTTTGCTCCAGACAGCTTCACAGTGGAACTATGAAACTGCTTCTATGAATCTCAGTGGTATAGAATCAAATCGTTACCAGTGGAACGCAATGGGTTCACTCGACATCACCGACAAGGAAAATGGCGCAGGCATGAGCACAGGTCTTAACGAACGTCAGCTCGAATCATACATGGTTCGTGTTAACTACGGCTACAACGACCGCTATTTGTTGACAGCATCAGGCCGTTGGGATGGTGCGTCTCAACTCTCTAAGGGTCGCAAGTGGGCGTTCTTCCCCTCTATGTCACTCGGTTGGAGAATCCAGCAGGAAGAGTTCCTCAATGACGTAGATTGGTTAACCAACTTGAAGATCCGTGCCGGTGTGGGTACCACAGGTAACTCAGCCATCAATCCATATTCTACCCTCGGTCTCATCCAGTCAATCTACGTACCGACATCAAGCTCCTACGACAAGGCCTACACTATAAACGACCCGGCATATGTTAAGGATGTATTGGTAATGGCTAACACCGAGGTAGGTTGGGAAAAGACAACCCAGTGGAACTTCGGTATCGACTACGGTTTCCTCAACAACCGCATCAACGGTAGCTTGGAAGTTTACTTCTCAAAGACTAAAGACCTTCTCCTTAATATGATAGTGCCTACCGTTACCGGTTACGGCTCTACAATCGCCAACATCGGTAAGACCTCTAACAAGGGTGTTGAATTAACCATCAACGCTAATCCTGTCGTTACCCGTGACTTCAATTGGGATACTTCATTCAACATCGGTTGGCAGAAGGACCGCATCGATGAGCTTTCAAACGGTAAAGAAGATGATGTCACTAACAAATGGTTCATTGGCGAACAGATTGGCGTATTCTACGATTATATGTCAGATGGCCTATGGCAGGACACTCCAGAAGACCAGGCAGAAATGGCTAAGTGGAAAGAAATCAGCGGATACAACTTCTCAGCAGGTATGGCCCGTCCTCACGACGTGAACGGTGATTACAAGATGAACGATGAGGACCGCGTCATCGTAGGCCACAAGCGTCCGGCAGTAACCGCAGGTTGGACTAACACATTCAACTACAAGGGTATTGAACTTAGCTTCCAAATGTATGGTCGCTTCAACTATATGGTACAGGCAGCTGAAGGTCTCAATGGTTATGGAAATATCGGCGAACACGTAGACTACTGGACACCTGATAACACAGGTGCAAAGCACGTCAAGCCAATACTTACTACAGTGCAAACTGGATGTATCGACCAGTTCCATGGTCAGCTCGGTTACCAGAAGGCTAACTTCATCCGTATGCGTAACATCTCACTCGGTTACAACCTCCCCACCAAGCTTATAGAAAAGGCTACCCTCAAGAGCTTAAAGGTTTACGGACAGGTTATCAACCCATTTGATATCCATCAGTCAATCGATGGTCTCGATCTTGACACTAACCGTTCTTACTACAACCGCAGCTGGGTAATCGGTCTTGAAGTTGGTTTCTAATATTGACACCTTAAAAAAATAATACAGAAATGAAATTCAACAAATACATTGCGGCTGGCTTACTCGCCGCTATGACCGGCACCGGATTCTCATCTTGCTCAAGCGACTTCCTTGACGAGGAGTACAAATCCGGTCCTATGACTAACTATTTTGAGACACCTGAAGGTCTCCAGGCCCTTACCCTTTCACTTTACGGCCATATCCGTTGGATTGGCGGTTATGAGGGTCAAGGTTACAACCAGTTCATGGGTGGTACCGACGAATTCACTATAGGTACTGACGGTGCTAACGAAATGTGGCTAACCTACGATGTTCGTATGGCTCCGAGTTGGGTCGGTGTTAATGGTAACACTGGTACTAATGCATCTGTATGGGATGAAGTGTACTACGGAATTGCATCCGCAAACACCATAATAGCTCGTGCTGACCTCGTGACCGACGAGGCGGTGCGTAATGAGTGTCTAGCTCAGGCATATTTCCTCCGCGGTTACAACTATTACCTTCTGACTTCTCAGTACGGACATTGCGCAATCCAAACAGAACCGGCAGACGGCATTATTCGTACATTCAAGCTCACAACGCCGCAAGAATGTTGGGAACAAGTCATCTCTGACTTCCGCACAGCTTACAACCTCTTCGATGGAGAGAAGAATTCTCTTGCAGGAAAGCCACTTAGTTGGACTAAAGCTACTGCCGGTCACTTCCTTGCCAAGGCACTCCTCTTCGCTGCATCAGAACGCAATGATGACTGGAATGCTTCAGTTAAGGATGCATATCTCCGCGAAGCACTTGAAGCGGCAAACTACACCATCGGCGCACGCAAGCTAGAGGATAATGTAATCGATCTTTACTGTGATTGGACAGGTGTTAACTGTGACCTTGAAAAGAGCGATGAAATTCTCATGGCTAATGGTCAGGATGAGCACTTCACCGGTCGTACCGCAGCTCGTAATCCCGGAGCATTCTTCAATCCCCAGTTCTCTAACTTTGCAAACACCACACTCGGTGGTGAGCGCGGTTGTATTACCGGTGGTAAGGACTTCCAGCGTTTCCGTCCTACTGAATATACTCTCTCATCCTACGACAACGTGAATGACGCTCGTCTTTGGAGAACGTTTGGTACTGTTTACGGTACAGCTGTAGAATACAAGGGTGATAAAACTCACGATCCCGTACATATTGGTGATCCCTCTATTGTATTCATCATCAATAAAAAGAACGAACACGCCTACGATAAGTTTGAATTCGGGGCTGCTCGTTACCAAACAGAATCAAACTTCGTAGATGAAAAGGGTCGCCTTCCCGAGGCCGGTCGCAAACAGGTTCGTAATGGAGAAACTACCTTCTCAGGGAAACTTAACCAGCCAATCCTCAATTCTTGGATACTTTATAAGAATGGTGAATATGTGGGCGATAACTTCGGTAACACAAACACCGGTGCTTATGGCTCTCATGGCTCAAATATGTATCCCGGTGTCATCAAGCACACTTGTGGTTACCTCGATGCATACGCAGGTGATAACGGTTCTCGCGACATTATCCTCGCCCGTCTTGGTGAAACTTACCTTGTAAGAGCTGAAATCAAGGTAAGATTGAACGACTATGCAGGTGCAAAAGAGGATATTAATGTGCTTCGTCGTCGTGCTGCGTGGAAAAATGGTGAAAATCGTAGTTACTTCGTTGACGGATGCTTCGCAGCGGCTAACACTAACTCAAATGTTACTAGCAGAGCAAACCGAGTAGCGGCAAATGAAGGTTGGAATCTTGGTATGAACTCATATTACCTCTCTAACCCCGATCTCGAACCGACCACGGCTTCAACTGAAGCAGCTATGACTAACTGGGATTGGAATAATCTTCCTGCCGAAGATGAGGCCATACTCCAACGTCTCGGCGTAAGCGGTCAGTATGACCGTGCTATCAACTTCATCCTCAACGAACACACTCGTGAGTTGATTGGTGAAATGGTACGTTGGGAACACCTTTCTCGTACAAAGACCCTTGGCAACCGTGCTGTCAAGCTCAATAAAGATGTACTCTTCTTCGCAGATAAGCATTATCTACGTCCAATTCCTCAAGCCTTCTTGGATAACCTCCAGAATGCTGATGGCACTAACCTCTCGGATGCAGACAAGGCTGCTTGGCAGAATCCCGGCTATTAATCGTTAATATCCGAATACTTTAGAATCGAGCCGTACCCATCTGTCGGATGGTACGGCTCGATTCTTTCTGTTGTTTGTGCAAATGGATCAGGGAGATTTGTGAGGATTGCAGGGGAATGGGATGGAATGTCAGATTAGTGTGAGTCGCGAGAGATGCCTGATGGTTTGTGCCGCCTTTTGGAGGTCGGAGGAGCTTACGGCATTTATTGCAGCGATTGTTTCAGCCGCGGTCATAGCGCTTCTGCGATACAGATAACTGCGCGCCAAGGAAATAGCTGTCTGTTCGGAGTTTACGGAAGCTACCGTCAACTGTCCGGCATACTGCTTCTTCGCCTCTGCGAGTTTACGTGGTGTAACCGGTTCATCGGCCAATCGCGAAATGCACTTGTCCACTAGCTTCACACACCGATTCACATCATCCGCATCACATCCGAAGTATATTGTGAAAAGTCCGGTGTCACTCATCATAGTCGTTCCTGCATCGACCGTATACACTAGGCCGCGGCGTTCGCGTAGCTCCACATTAAGCAGCGAGTTCATTCCCGGACCACCCAAGATATTGGTAAGTAATGCGATGGCAAATCTGTCATCACTCATCAATCCACCTACTCTCGCACCCATCACAGTGTGAGCCTGATGGGTGTCAATCTTCCGTTCCTCGCAAAAAGGCATTACGATGGCCGGAGTCACACGCCGGCGAGTGGTATTTTTCCTTGTCAATTGGGCAAAATATCTATCTACCAGTCGCTCAACCATCTCAGGCTTGGCGGACCCGGAATAGAAAAACACTATTTCGCCAGAGGTGTAAAACTTATCGAGATACTCACGGCAAACAATTGAATCGAAGCCCTTTATCGACTCCGTATCGCCAAGGATGTTATGAGCCAACGGCGAGCCGGTGAAGATTTCTTCCTCAAAAAGGTCGAAAATCCCTTCGGAAGGGGTGTCGAGATACGATTCAATCTCATCGGCCACCACATCCCGTTCACGATCGAGCTCAGCCTGTGGAAACTTGGAGTCAATCACAAGGTCGGAAATCAGTTCCACGGCCCGCTCAAGATTGCCGGTGGGAAAAGTGGAATAGAGGAGCGTTTCCTCCTTAGTGGTATAGGCATTAAGCTCACCGCCCACCAGCTCCATACGGTTAAGGATATGCCAAGCGCGGCGTCGGCGAGTGCCTTTAAATATAGTGTGTTCAACAAAATGCGCGAGACCGTGATGGTGGCTTGATTCATCACGGCTGCCCACATTTACTGCCACACCACAATGCTCCACTACCGAATCCCTCCTTACTGCTACAATCCGCAGCCCGGAGGGAAGAGTGGAATAAAATATGTCATGTTGGATTGGAGACATATATGTTCAAAATTATAGGAGTCTCAGCATAACAGTAGTTACACTGAGACTCGTGTTGTTAGTGAAGGATTTCCAGTGCCTTACCATCTTGACCCACAGAGAAAATAGGCATATCGCCATTTTCGGGGTCGACTTTGTAGTAATGTACCGCGCTGTCGTTGACACGGGGGTAATATGTGTTCAGCAGCTTAATCATCTCAGCACCGGCCCAAATCACCGGTCCATAACCATGTGCGGCCTTGGCACTTACGGGACGATAATAGTAGTATGCAGGGTCGAAGCCCATGCCGGTGCCCACGCACACTCCCTCGATCTCACCTTTCGGGGTAATCTTGGTACTTACGGCCTCCCAAGCCAATTGAGCCACAGGCCCGTAAGTGGTAGCATCAAGCCAACCGTTGTTGATGCCGTGGACTATACAGTAAGCGAAGATGGCAGTAGCGGAGGTTTCCTCATAGGAGTCGTTCTTGTCGAGTAGCTGATGCCAGAACCCATCCTTTGACTGGAGCGACGCAAGACTCTTGACGTGCTTGCGGTAAGTATCCATAATTTTCTGGCGTCCGGGATGCGACTCAGGGAGAGCGTCGAGTAACTGGCTAAGAGTGAGGATAGCCCAGCCATTTGCTCTTCCCCACGCCATTTCAGGCTGTTCGGCAAGACCTTCCACATATCCGTGACGGAAAAGATTCTTTTCGGGAATCCACATACGGTCGATGAACAAACCGGCCACACGTGCAGCCTCGTCAAGTTGGCTCTTATCGCCGGAATACACGCAGCGTGTAGCCATAGCCGGGAGAGCCATGAACATATCATCGAGCCACACAGCATCGGCATGAGGACGAGTGCGTGCGATAGTGCCATCAGCAAGGCGGTGAGTCCCACTGTCGACAATGGCATAGTAACGCTCAATCACTTCTCCGAGTTGGAGTGTGGAGTCGGCCATCGCAGTTTCCATGAATGCGCCTGACATTGCACCTGCATCGTCGAGAGTGGCAGGTGACACCACCATGCGCATCTGTCCGTCGCGCTTACCGGTGCGTTGTGCCCATTCAGCAAATGCCGGGGCAGCCTTGGCAAGGAATCCCACGCGGTCTATGACATACTCCTTATACTTAGGGTCGCCAATCAGTTCCGATGCGTCAAGGAGAGCTTTATACATCACCGCCCACTCATAGCTGGTGAGGCGGAAAGTGCCCTGATTAAGCTTAGCGTCTTCGGGCAGATTTTCAAGTTCGGTAATCTCGTTACCTTCGCCGTCGACCACCTTGGCAGGTGTCACATCATCGATATAGGCAAACACACGGTCGACCATGGCTCGTACAGAATCCGGGGTAAGTTGGCCGTAAGGAGTGGTGTAGTCAGGCTGCAAGAGATGAAGGGGCGATGTGGAATCATTGATTTCCTCACCGCCACCTACAGAATCTTTATGCGAACATGCAGCTAACGATACACCCAAAAGCATTATAATGGGTAGTCGCTTCATTGCTTATGTCGTTAGAAAGTTTGATAAATAATCTCGTGTGGAATTTTCAGAGATTATTTAGGTAGATTGAATGCCAGGGTCATTTCGCGCATCTGTTCATCGCTCATTCCGTCAGGCTCAAAGCCCATATTCTTGGCTGCGATGTAGATGAGAGCCGATTTGTTGAGCACGTCAATTTGGTCGAAAGCTGACATAACATCCTTTTCAACCGCGAACACGCCATGCTTTTCCCAAAGAGTAACATCGTAGTCGCCAAGCTCTTTGATTGTAGACTCTGCGAGTTCGTTGGAGCCGGGGAGCTGGTAAGGGATGATGCCGAGACCGCGGGGGCAGAATGCCTTTGTCTCAGGAATCATGCTCCAGAGCAGGTGGGTAGCTACATCCTTTTCAAGGAACTTCTTGCAATGGCTCATTGCCACGAGTTCGATGGGGTGGGTGTGCACTGATGCTTTGTAATCAGAGCCTTTGCCGATGAGATAGTTATGCACTGCAAGGTGGGATGGAAGCTCAGATGTGGGCTTCACGGGATTGTCGGCGATGATGACGTAGGATGCGCAATCGTCGAGGATGCGGATTACAGAACCGTTTTCCATCGGCCAGCGGGCGAGGTCACGCATGCGCTTGTTGGTGCCCTTGCAGAAGAAATAGCAACCCTTTATGTTGGGGAGAGTTGCGCCGATTGGATATACTGGACTTATTGCCGGCATATTACGGATTTCATCATCGACATATTCGGTGATGTTAACGGTAATGTTACCGCCATTGCGTTCAGCCCAGCCTTTTTGCCAGAGATATCCGGCCACTTCTGCCACTTGCCACACCTCGTGTGACAATGCGGGGCGATTATCTAATATTGATGCCATATTATTTTGTTGATAATAATTGGGTTATAGATATTTGGAGACATGAGTGGCATTGGAAGTCCCACTCAATCAGTCTCAAATTAACTGTGGGAGGAAGCAGGAAACCACCAGAACAATGATGCCCACGATGAGTACGGCGATTGTCTTGGGTGAGCAACCTTTCCATTCCTTCAAAATGATGCCCCACACATTGGAGAATACCACATTAAGAGCCATGAGGATGCAGAATGAGAGCGTGGTAAGCGTGGGTGAGTCGGTGAGGAATCCCTTGCCGAGTGCGAGTCCGAAGAACTGGCTATACCAAAGCGCGCCGGCGAGCAAACTGAAGAATAGGTTGTTGACAAGCACACCGCCTTTGCCATAGTCGCTCCAAGTGTGGTTTTTGCTATTCTGGTAGAAGCAGTAGATAGCGTTGGTGACGAAGCCGCCCAGTGTCACGAGTAATGTGGCCGGGAGGGTTTTAAACATATCGGGAGTGAGATCGCCAAAGTTAATATCCTTGCCAAACTCCAGGCCGACGTTGAAACATCCGCTCATAAAGCCTGCAAGAAGTGCTATGGCGATACCTTTCGGGAAGTTAAAGTCCTTCACAGCAGCCTTTTTCTCCTCTTCGCTGAGTGATGCGGCTTTCATTGAGCCTGCCACACCGATTATGGCTATACCTACGAGTGTCACCACAACGCCCAGTATTACTGCGAATGTAAGTTGTGACAGAGGGTCGTTCTCAGGGAAGAAAATGTTGAGTAGCACGGGACCCATGATGGTACCTAAGCCGGCACATGTGCCAAGTGCTATTGACTGGCCGAGAGCCACGCCAAGATAGCGCATCGAAAGTCCGAATGTCAGTCCGCCGACACCCCAAAGCACTCCGAAGAGTACTGTCATCCATACGTTAAATGACTGTTCAGGCGTGAAAAGCTCACACAGAGAATGTCCCTCGGGCACTGCTAACAGTGCGCCAAGGAACGGTAGGATAATCCATGCGAATACCCCCTGCACAATCCAGTAGCTCTCCCAGCTCCAAGATTTAATCTTGTTGATGGGCACATAGCAACTGGATTGGCAGAAAGCACCTATGGCTATGATTAGTAAGCCGATAAATATCATTGCTTATCGCTTAGAAGTTACGTCAGCTTCGTATTTCTCAACAGCCTTGATGTAAGTTTCGCCTACGGGAACACCGTTCTTCAAGCAGAACATGTCATAAACAGCGTTCCAAGGTAGGTTCTTGCACTCTTCTAACATTGCGAGACGCTGGAATTTCTTGTCGGCGATCTCGTCCTTTCGGATTGATTCGGTGGGCTCGAGGAGGGCGCGGAGCATACACTTCTGAGCGGCGCGGCTACCGATTACGTATGCACCGATGCGGTTGAGAGTGCCATCGAAGTAGTCAAGACCGTAGTGGACACGGTTGAGAGCGCCTGCGCGTACGATTTCGCTGAAGAGATCCAGAGTAGGATCGTCCATGATAGTTACGTGGTCAGAGTCCCAACGAACCGGGCGGCTAACGTGGAGCATCAGTTCGGGAACGAAGAGAAGCATAGCTGAAACCTTATCGGCAACACTTTCAGTGGGGTGGAAGTGACCGGTGTCGAGGGTGATCATCATGTCGTTCTTTGCTGCGTAAGCAGTGTAGAAGTCGTTAGAACCTACAGTGTAGCTTTCGAGACCGATACCGAACACCTTAGATTCAACGCAGTCCTTCATCCAGTCATACTTGTGTTCAAAGATCTGATCCAATGAATCCTTAAGGAGCTCACGATAGTAGTAGCGGTTAACAGTGATATCCTTTGAGCCGTCATGAACCCAAGTGTTCATGATACATGGATCCTGCTGAGCTTCACCGATGGCCTGAGAGATGGCGCGGCAACGCTTTGAGTGCTCAATCCAGAAGTCGCGGATGGCCTTGTCGGGGTTAGCGAGGCTTAGGTCGCCGCTCTTGGGGTGAGAGAATGATGTAGAGTTGAAGTCGAGTTTCACGTCGTTGGCCTTACCCCATTCGATCCAGCTCTGGAAATGTTCGGGAGTAACTTCGTCACGGTCAACGAACTTGCCACCGAAATCGCCGTAGATTTCATGGAGGTTGAGACGATGCTTACCGGGGATGAGTGACATAGCGTAGAGGATGTCAGCACGGAGTTCGTCAATGTTGCGGGCTTTGCCTGGATAGTTACCATTAACCTGGATTCCACCGGTGAGAGAACCGCCCTGGTTTTCAAATCCAGCCACGTCGTCGGCCTGCCAGCAGTGCATGCTGAGGTGGAAATCCTGCATCTGTTCAAGTACCTTGTCAGTGTCAACACCGATAGAAGCGTAACGTTCTTTGGCTATTTCATAAGCCTTTTTGATTAATTCTTCTTTCATGATAATATAGAGTTAGTTAAATTTTTTTTCAAGCTGTGAGGCTTTTAAAGGACTTAAATACCTTTAAAGTCACTATTTTCTAAAAGTGTCAGTTGTCAATTGCCATGTCGGGACCGAAATAGAATCCGGGCTGGGTTGGCTGATTATATGCCACATTCTGTGCAGCAAGGCTCAGACGGTAAGGCACATCCTCAAGGAACGTATGGAAACGGTAGTCAGTAGGGATTGTAGTTACATAGAGTCGCAGTGACTCGCTGTCGGGGGTGCGAAGTAGCACTTCCTCACGCCAGTCCCCGAGGATGTCTCCCTGGATACACGGATTGGCCTTGGTGCCATTGTTTGACACAGCACCATCCATCACCAACAGGGTATCCATGACACCTTTTTCCCAATTATACTTCGTAATTTGATTCTTATCAAGCAACTCACGCAACAAATCGCCATCCCACCACACTGCCATATTGACGGGTATCTTGCATTTTGCTTCACCCTCAAACTCATAGGGCTGAATCAGTTCGCCCGTGAATGAGCGGATGCCCTCAGTATTTGGCGACCAAAGTTCGTTGCCGGGATAGCGAGGGTCGATGTCAGCTGTCATACAGCGACCTATGTCCATATTGCTGGGATACTGGAGCACTACTTTTCCTGTAGCGGCTTCGCGCAATGTGGTGCCGTCGCGGCGGTTTTCGTGGCATCCCCAAATGTAATATTTCTCGTTGTTGATGTCGGAGAGAAGGTGCATAGCGTCGCCATGGCCCATTCCGGTAGAATGAAGCCCGGTGCCGTCATTGTCAACCACCATCTGTCCATAGATAATCTCATCGCAACCGTCGCCATCCACGTCAGCTACGCGGAGATTGTGATTGCCCTGTCCGGCATATGCCTCGTTGCCCGGGGTATTACTGTCAAATACCCACTTGCTGGTCAAGTTCTTCCCATCCCAGTCAAAGGCGGCAAGTACGGAGCGTGTGTAGTATCCGCGACACATTACCACTGATGGGTGAACACCGTCGAGATATGCAACGCATGCGAGAAAACGATCGGACCGATTGGCATAGCTGTCGCCCCAGTCGCGTAGATTCCCGCGCTCGGGAATGTAGTCGATGGTCTGCATAGCCTCACCGGTTCTGCCGTTGAACACGGTAAGATATTCCGGTCCGGCCACTATTCTCCCCTTCATGTTACGCCAATCGGCCTTCAGTTCGCCAATCAATCTGCCTGTCCCATCGACAGTGCCGTCGGCAGTCTTGCACACGAGCTCAGCTGAGCCGTCACCGTCAAGGTCGTAGACCATAAACTGGGTGTAGTGGGCGCCGGCTCTAATATTTTGCCCCAAGTTGATGCGCCAAAGGCGAGTGCCATCGAGCTTGTAGCAGTCGAGAATGACATTTCCGGTCAGACCGTTGTGGGCATTGTCGTGGGCATTTGAAGGTTCCCATTTCAGGATAATCTCCATCTCGCCGTCGCCATCCACATCGCCCACCGAAGCATCGTTGGCTGAATAAGTATATTCCTTTCCGTAGTCATCAACATCCCTGTCCGGTCGATCCAAGGGTATGTCAATATATCCGATCGGGGCATCGGCAGGGAGCGTATAGCTCTGTTTATTTATATCGACAGTTTTTTTATTACCATTTACGGCCTCCACGGTGTAGGTGGCTGCTTTGGTATCTTTATAATTGTCGGTGTAAAATGTAGCACCGGTTAGGGGCTTGGAATTAAGCTTCTTACCGTCGCGATAGATATTAAAAGCCGCATTCTTGGGGTCGCTTCCGAGATAACGCCAGCTAATGGCCACCTTTTCAGGCGACTCCCTAACGGCTACTACGCCCCTACCGAGCTTCTCCATCTGAATCTTGCTCATGTCATATTTACCCTGGGCCGATACGACCAGAGCTAAAATCAACATTATGAGTACGACTATTTTCTTCATAAACCTTCTTTTAATCCAAGCGTTTATAGAATATGTGTAAAATCAATTGAGAATTGACAATCGTCAATTGTCATTGTAGGGACGCACCATGGTGCGTCCTCCCGAGTCGGGGGTCGCCAAGACCACCCACAGCCTAAAAGGGGAGATGCCCGGCGAGTATCCTTTCATCAAGACCGCCCGGCATAGATCTTTCCATCGGAGCCGCGGAGCGGCGTTGTTGTGGTTAACCCCGGGTGTAGAGCGAGCGGAACCCGGGGTATGACATCTCCCATTCCCCTGAGCCCCGGAGGGGCGACATTGTGGTAGTCGTCCTGACTCCTACAGCCGTCAATCCAGATGAAAAACTTCCTTTATAGGCACTGTGACAGGTGAATTATCCGGATTTACCTCCATAATGTCAGCCATGTAGTCCCACCAACGGTGAGTTATCTCATCGGCAGCTTCGGCATCCTGTGAGTTAGCATCGCCTTCCACCTCCTGATATCCGAAGAGAATGTTAGTATCCTTATCCCAGAAAATGGAGTAATTTTTCACGCCTGAATCAGAAATCCGCTGACGAAGTTCGGGCCAAAGCGCAGCATGGCGCTTCTCATATTCCTCCTCAAAGCCCGGTTTGAGGTACATTTTAAAAGCAAAACGTTTCATGTACTATATTTTAAGTTTTTCGTTATGGTATATAGCTTAGCTATGAACTATTTTAAGCTTTTTATTATAACCAAACATAGTTCATCCGCAAAGATACAAAAATTTAATTATCTACACGGAAAATTACAAAAATATTTAAAGGGAAAATTAGGAAAATCAGGGAAATCGGGGATTTAACACGGAATCGATTATATCCACTGGGATGAGCATATATAATAAAAGTGTATTATTATATAGGTATAATGAAGAGCGGGATGCATTTCTGATGGAATGCATCCCGCTCTTTATGCTTTTGGAGGGGAATTTGAGCTTTTTTTATCGCTCGGAAAAATTTTTTGTTTGACATACATCTCTTAGTAAGAGATGTACTTAGACGATGCAAAATTACACATTTCCACGTAAATAGCAAACTTTTCATGATAAAAAAAATACTAAAAGACCTAAAAATGTTTGACAAATTGGCACTTTGTTTGACAAATAAATCGCTTCATGCCTGATTATCAGCATTTCTCCTTCTCTTACTAAGAGAAGTATTGATTTTAGGCCTTAATTTAAACTGAAACCGAACAAATAACTCATTAAAATTCAAACAAATACAAAAAAACAAACATTAAACCGAATAACCAATTTTTTAACTCTTTTAATTTATAAATTAAAAAATTAAATTCATTATGAACAAAAAGTTTTTTAGTGCAACAATGCTCGGAGGACTATTGATCTTCTCCTCTGGCATTTTTGTATCTTGCAAGGA
>JAMPEV010000019.1 GCA_023664955.1 Duncaniella sp. | reverse complement strand
CTCAGGCTTGACGTCGATACCTGCCATATCAAAATCGCCGGTCATGTAAAATCGGTCAGTCCACTTGGATGCCGGACTCTCGGGATGGTTTTTCCGCCATGTGACAAGGGCCGCGTCAGATGCCTCGTTGAGTTGTTTCCAACGGTTGAGGTGGACATTCTCCACGATGTCGCAACGGAAGCCGTCGATGCCAAACTCCTCTACCCAGGATGCGATCCATGCTATGAGATATTGCATCGGACTCCACTCTCGGTCTTGGCGAAGTTGGCGTGCCGATGGATTAACCCATCGGTCGTTGCTGTTGCCCTCTGTCTGCCACTTGCGGTGTAGGAAAGCCGGGATTCTGACTGTCTCGTCGGATTCATCCTTGAAATCGGGCATACCGAAGAGGGTTGTCTCAAGAGGATTTGACTCATCCCAATCCTCGTCGGGCATACGTATCCACCCCCGGTCATACCAGCCCTTCCAATTCAACCGGTTTTCAAAAAACTTGTCATAACTCCATTCGCGGATGTGGCGGGCTGCCTGTTCCTCGGTGAGACCAGTGTCGGCAAATCCATATTGTGCGGCATCAAGTAGCGTGGGATAGCCGGGGTCATTGAGATTGGCTCCGAGCATGACCCTGATGCCTTGGCTGTGGAGCGTGTCGATGAGCTCACGTAACTCATCGACCGTTCCGTAGTTCTTGTCAATCTGGGTGTAATCAAGCGGATAATATCCATGATAGCCATAGTGGGGAAAGTCGTTGACCGGCCCGCTGCCCGACATCCATCCGTGGATTTGTTCGTAGACATCAGTCATCCATACGACATCGACCCCGAGCTTCGTGAAGTATCCGTCCTTGGCTTTCTGGAGCATCCCCCTGAAGTCACCTCCGTGAAAGGTGGCTGCGTTGAGTCTGCCGCTGCCATAATCGACTATACGCCCGTAGTTTACATCGTTGGTTGTGTCGCCGTTGCAGTATCGGTCAGTGATGACGAAATATACGGTTGAGCCACCCCAGTTAAAGTTATCCCTGTCGGCGGCGATTGTGACATAGGGTAGGAGTATGCCCATCAAAAGTGATAAAATGACTGTTCTCATTGTAATTTGTCTTTGTGGCAAAATTACTGTCTGTCATTCTCCTGTGAAATACTGATTTGTAGCCATTCCCGATGTCACAGCAACCTCATCAGGGTGGCGGCCGAGACTGCCTCGACAGAGTTGCCGACACTCAGCTTTCCGAGTATGTTCTGTCGATGGCGGTTGACCGTATGTATGCTTATGTGCAGTATGTCAGCAATCTGTTTGCTGAGTTTTCCCTCGCGTATCAGATTTAGTATCTCCTTCTCTCTGTCGGTCAATATGCGTGTCCGTCTCTCGGCCAGTTCGGGTCTGTGAATCGCTCCCGTGCGGATGTCGATTATGCGTGGGCATATACCATCAAAAGTCTCTTGGATGGGAGACACGCTATAGCAGCAGAGTATCAGCCACACTTTACCTTTGGGCGACAGCTGTAAAATGCGCGTGCAGTTGTCGACATGGATGTATCTGCCGGTCCTGTCCATTATGCGCAGATGGCTCGTGGCTCTAAGACTCAGCTTT
This sequence comes from Duncaniella sp., assembly GCA_023664955.1. Taxonomy (GTDB): domain Bacteria; phylum Bacteroidota; class Bacteroidia; order Bacteroidales; family Muribaculaceae; genus Duncaniella. Next base: position 1,474 of record JAMPEV010000019.1, on the reverse strand, counting down.
GACTCGTCGAGCCGGGCATCCACATGTTTGAAAAACTCGTATTCGAGCATCCTTTTCTCGGCAAGGTCCTCGGGATGGATGCGGTTGTAGATTTCGTCTTCATCGCCTGAATCCATCACGGTGTGATAGTCGTTTGAGTCTGACAACCCAATCAGCACGGCAAAGTCGCCTCCCCGGATGTAACAGCAATCCCGCGCCGCGTCAGTGATGACGCGGCAATCGCGCTCGACACTGACCACGGCATCAATGCGACTTCTGCAATCATCCAATAATGAATAATCGAGAGTCTCATCAGGCAGATGCTGCCCCTGGTAAAACGCGTTTATTTCCTTCCTAAGTATATCCATTACTTGGTGACAAAATCAGTCGCTAATTTATCACCGTTACACGGATTTTGCAATAGCCCCGATGTGGTGATTTATAACCATATCGCCATCTATTCACGCCGTAGAGTCCAACAGTAAATGTAAAATTATGCAACATTGTCGAAAAATCGTTCTACGGGTGAGTCGAAATTCAATTTTTCTCGTGGTCGTCGGTTGATTTTCTTTTGGATATCCATGATGCATTTATCTGAAAAGTCATCAAAGTTTGACTTCTTGGGGATGTGCTTTCTTATAAGTTTGTTAGCATTTTCAATAGCTCCTTTTTGCCAGGAGCAGTAAGGATCAGCAAAATACACGATGACTTTGTCGCGGTTCTTCATCGAAAGCGCCCTGGTGATTTCAAGATGGGAAGCAAACTCACATCCTGATTTCTCTTGCCCGATTTTCCGCTGTATTCCTACCATTGAGTGGCAATATGTGTCTAATTGGGGTACCTGTAGATTCCAAAATACCATCATTCCAGTTTTTGCCCGAAACTTTTATCAGCTCCTATAAAAGAGCTATCCTATATTCTGTATATGATTTATTCATTTTCTCAAAGATAGTAAAATAGTCACAACTTGGCTGTCGCCTTTTGAATAATAGTGAGAATTTGTGCCTGAGCAATTTTTTTAACGCTGCTTCGAGTAATTGATTGCCTGAGTCATTCCAACGCGTGGTAATAGACAGGATAGGGTTGTCGTCTGATATTTCAAAGGCGATGAGAGTCCGTCCATAGTTGTCAAGCGGGAAATTTTTTGTACCGCGATATTTAGGGCTTTGGCCTCCAACGAGTAGGTATATCTTATTGTATGGCAACCGTATCATAAATTTCCAATTTTCATAATGTCAAACACCATACGATAATCCTCACTAAACTTTGACTCTCCTTTTAAGCGATTTTTCTCGATGGTTGACTAACTTTGCATTTGCTGTTGGACTCTACCACGACACCCACCATGTGGCGGAAAGCACAAAAAAATTCAACATAATTTGCATAGTTGAAATAAACCACGTACCTTTGCAACGCCTTTCAGAAAAATCTGAATAGCATCGATTCGCTAGCTCAGTTGGTAGAGCACAACACTTTTAATGTTGGGGTCCTGGGT
>JAMPEV010000018.1 GCA_023664955.1 Duncaniella sp. | reverse complement strand
TTATATGTGAAGAATATGCCTAATGGGAGGAGCACTGCCGAGCTGAGCCACATCCCTTCCATGACACCGATGCGTCCGTCTTTGGCCATCTTGTAGCCGGTGTTGTCGATGATGTAATAAATGATAAACAGTATCACCGACACAACAAGCGGCAATCCGATACCCCCCTTGCGTATGATAGCCCCGAGGGGCGCCCCGATAAAGAAGAAGATGATGCAGGCGAATGAGAGGGTGAATTTCTTTTGCAGCTCAATGCCGTGACGGCGTATCGATTTGCGATCCTCCTCCATCATCTTGCTCTTGTATTCATAGTCCATCTTCACGGCTTTCGCCTTGTATATGGCTTGGTTGATGACGGCTGACTCTGCCACGCCGCTGTTGTCGGCAAAAAGGGAGTCGATATTAAGAGGTTGCACCAATGTTATCTCTTTCTGCGGCATCCGTTGTGTGCCTTCGGGAGTATGTTCTGTACGGTAGTATTGTATCTGGAAATAGGGCTTCTCCACCAGTTCGGTGGCGTAGATGTTGCCCACGCTGTCGACACGAGCCTGCACGGAGTCGATGGTGGCGTTGAGTTCGGTGATGTTTTTCCCGACATACTGCTTGCGCATCGTTGACTCATCCATGCGGTTGAAGTTGGCGTCGAAGGCTATCATTATATCTTTCTGCGCGAATGTCTCGCGGCGGTAGGGGAGGTTGTTGGAGTGTACTCCGGCGGTGGTGCTCCGCAGGTTTTCAAACTGTTCCCCCTGGTAAATGTTGAGCAGCAGTTTGGTTTTGTCAGGTGTGAGCGAAATTTTGCCGGAGTCAGCCACGATGATGCGAGTGTTGTCTGTGCCCTGGCTCATGTCATATATCATGAGGTCGCGCAGCACACCGCTCTCTTTGTCCTTCTCCTCCACGTAGATGCTGAAACCGGGTATCTGATCATAAAATGCCTTTTCCGGTATCTCCATCTCGGGCGATTTCTGCTTCATGGAGTAGAGCAGGGTCCACATCTTGGTCTGCGCTATAGGGAGTATATTGTTCTGGAAGAAGAAAGCTCCAGCTGCTATGAGGAGTATCAGTATAATCAACGGGCGCATCGATTTCAGCAACGATACTCCAGCAGCTTTCATGGCAGTTAGCTCAAATTTCTCGCCGAGGTTGCCGAAGGTCATCAGCGATGCCAACAGTATGGCCAGCGGCAATGCCATAGGCACCATGGTGAGGGCGGCATAGAAGAATAGTTCGCCGATGACGGAAATATCCAGCCCCTTGCCTACGAGGTCGTCGATATACTTCCATAAAAACTGCATCAACACAATGAAGAGACATATAAAAAATGTCATGGCAAACACCGGTATGAATGTCTGCAACATAAATGTATATAATCTCTTGGGCCGAAACATCTGTCGTAATGATTTAGCAACGCAAAGTTACGAAATTATAGGTCAAACACAAAGAACACTAAGAAAATATAAAGGAAAAAACAAAAGTACAAAAGCCCAGACAAGAGAACAAGACAAATTAACCACAAAGGACACAAAGGTCTAGAAGAGGTAAATAACAAAAGGACAAAAGCCAGACAAAAGAACAAAGGAAATATTTAATCAAAATATTTTAAATCTCTTGTTCTCTTGTCTAGCTTTTGTCCTTTTGTTAACCCTTAGTGTACTTTGTGTACTTTGTGGTTAATAACAATTATTTGATGATGACTTTGGTTGCTTTGCTGCCTTGACGGCGGATAACGAGACCGGTGGGGTTGATTACGCGCTGTCCGTTGAGGTTGTAGTATTCAACGGGAGCATCGTTGTCGTCAACAGCGATAGCGTTGACGCCTGAAGTTACTTTCTGACCGTTGAATGTAACGTTGATAGGAATTACTGTGTAATCGTCAGAGAGTGTCGAGATCTCGGCGGCGGGAGTATATCCCATCTTCCAGCCTACAACAATAGTCATATCAAGTTTGCCATCTTTGTCAGTACCGTCGCATGATACATCTGCATAAATGGCATCCTCATCTTTACCACCCTCGGGCACAAGTTTGAGGTTGTCAGTAGAACCAACGAAATGTATGCCATCGGCATCTTCTGTCATCTTCACGCCGTTGATGTCGATGTCACCGAATTTGGCAACGCCTGCGAGTTCGAAGTCAGCAAGTTTGAGATTGCAAAGATTGTTGCCGAGTTCAGTGATGGTAAGTGTGTAGTCAGTGTCATCGTCAGGGTTGAGTATTTCGCCCATTTCAATCACGAGCTTGCCTTTGTAGGTCGAAACTATGCCTTCCGCAGGAGTAGGATTATCGGGTGTGGTAGCATAGTTGAGCTTCACGTCGTCAACGATAAGAGTGTTGCCTCTTAACGGGGTGGTGCTCCAGTAGTCACCGGCAGAGAAGATTACATTGATCATCTCGGGGGTGTCATCTGTGAGGTACTCGAAAGGAATGGTAAGTTCAGTCCAATCTTCCGCATCACCTTTGATTTGATAGTTGATTTTCGCGATGAGAGTGCCTTTTTCGGTAACAACACCACCTTGTGGTGTTGACATATCCAAGATATTACGGTCACGGTTCTCCATTGTGCAAGTTGTGGGATTTCCGAAAATGCTGCCAAGCGCGATATTACCGGGAACATTTGCCTGTTTAAATGTGCCTTTCCAGAGATACGCTACAACAGTTGCAGGTTCTGATAAATCATTGTCAAATTCTATGTCATGTGTGCGTTTATACATGAAGGTAATTGACTCAGGGCGATCAGTGAATGAAATGCCCCCCCAAGTACCACCGTCAGCATTTTTTGCGGATGTTCCAACGGCTGTAGACCATGTTGTGCCTAATGTTACATATCCGGGAACAATGTTAGATGCGATCGAGTTCTTATTATTGTAGATCTTTACAGCTTTTTCTGAGTTGTATCCTTCAGTCACTTCGCCAACAATGGTTGCACCTGGACCATTTATACCGATTACTTGTGAAATGGTCCAATCTCCGGGGGTCGTGCCTTTTGTTTTAGTGTTTTTACTTGAGGTCCAAGGGGTGCAGTCGCCCCAGCCATCTTCGAAGCCGGCGTTGGGGAGCTGCTGCTGTGCAGCGACACCAAATGTCACTGCCGCTGCAGCGAGTGTCATGTAAATCTTTTTCATATTAAAAATGCTTTAT
>JAMPEV010000017.1 GCA_023664955.1 Duncaniella sp. | reverse complement strand
GTAAAATGACATCGGGAACTGTCGCTGGAGGATTGCAGCAACAGATGTTAGCAAAATTTTGCAATAGTTGACAATTGGACTGGGAACATTGATGCGGTAAGCAACGTTTTATAGTCAGAAACACTAAAAAATATAACTATTATGGACTGTAATAAAGAAAAACGTTCTTATCACTTCAATATCACCGAAGTGGTAGATGGAAAGATTCAGGAAGTGATGAATTTCAATTTCGGCGGTCATCATGACCTCGCCGCTCTTGCTGCTCTTGCGCAGGAGAAGGAGGGACTGACACAGAAACATGCCGAACAGCTTGTATTGGGTATGCGATTGCTCCATCATGCCTTGAAGAAATATCCCGACAACCCCAAATTTGCAGCATTCCTCTCTCAGCTCAACGACTTCAAGCATACCCTCAAAGGCTGCGACTGCAAGGACAAATAGTCAAAGCCCAACGACAATGCTTGTATATCGATAACGAATAGAATCAGTTATTAACCTACTGAACAAAAGGGATTGCGACCCCCATATCGCAAGCCCTTTTCCTATAGTCTGCGGACTTAATCAGCAGCTGGTCTATATTTTACCATCGCAAGTGGACACAATTGAATCAATACAACTGGAACTCATTTGAACTAATTTGATGACATTAAGAATATTAGCGCCAGATGTAGTCGTGGCAGGAGCCGTAGTGGTATTTTCCGGAGGATATGTCATCGATGTACATTTGTTCCATGCGGGTGACACGACCTTCTTCATCGAGGGTGTAGCGGTAGTCAGTGATTTTAGAAGGCAAGGTGGTTGACTTGCTTGCGTCATACTCGGTTTTTGACTCCGGCAGGTGGCGTGGCGCTGTGTTGCCGTAATATCCTTCGGCAAGAAGGAGGGGATTGATTTTAAGGCTCAGGACTGTTGCGGCAGCAGGCCGTTGCAGCGGTATCTGAAGGACTATGGGATTTGTCATCGGTGTGGATGAGAAGGTGAAAGTCACGCGGTCGCCGAAATTCTCACGGCCTCCCTCATAGTCGCTCACCTCCTCGCAGACTACTTCAACGAGGTCGCCCGAAGCGTTCCATTTGGCAAGATATGCGTTGGCTATCCCACCGTTGGTGAGCAGGCTTACAGCGCGTACCACTCGCCCGGTCTCATCATATTCCCACAGGTACATCATCATCCCTTCACGCGAACATGAAGTGATGCGTCCGTTTTCGAGATAATAGGTGTATTCCCCTTCGGCACCGTCGTTATGGCGGATGATGATGCGGTCTTTCTCATACGTTATGGGATTGCGCTGGCCGGAATTTGCCCCCGTGACACAGCTCACAAGACTGTTCTTGTCAAATGAGTATTTGTAGTATTCCTTTGGTGTGGTGTAGGACCAATTGCCGTTGGATGTGGCATATTTGATGGTTTTCAGTTCCCCGTAAGCAGCAAAAGCGTTGGTGCCCTTAGGTGTTGCCGGTTGCTCCGGCTGCTCCGGCGCGTGGTCATCGTCATCGCTGCTGCATGATGCCGTTGTCATAATCATCATGGATGCTATGGCCGACAGGGCAGCAAATCTAAAAAATGAAATTGTCATCTGTACGTTGCGGTTTAAATTTTATTGACCCGCAAATGTAACTGCAGGACTCATTTCAGGCAAATTTCCGATATAGAAATCATATCAACAAACGGTATGTACCGCACATTATTTGGGAGAGTAGCCGGAATTGATGAGCGTTGAGGGGTTGCTGTAAAAATCGGGTGAAAGGAGTTGAGATACCGTGACATCCGGATTTTCGGCAAGGTAATTTTCCACAATGCGGTAGCCGATGTAGCGGCCGAGGCGTCCCGGAAGGTCGGCGGATATTGGCTGGGCTGACGGAGATGGTGCGCACAGGCGTTGGGCAAGTGACATATCGGTGGAATAGATTATATTGTCGGTTGCCATCTTGCGCCATATCTCACCCTCCTTAGCTTTGACATCGTTCAATTGCGAGGGTGTCCACCCTAACAGTTTGGATAAATCTGTAACTCCTGTAAGGCTGGATGCCGTCTTGAGCAATGCGCCCTCATATATGAAGTATTGTATGGCAGTGGCATTGTCGGCAGGCTGATACGGATATTCCACACTTACTATGGCCTCGGCGATATCAATAGGGATGTGTGAGGCAGTTTTTGTGGCGCGCATATATTCGGGCATGTTGCTGTAGGCTTCGTGGCTGTTCCCGAGGTAATGGTTGAGAGCGACGAACACCACCGAGTCAACAAGTATCACTTGCTGACGGTAGGGCGACACGATCCCGAAATAGGAGTAGGAGGGGAGAGCGGGCAGTTTCTGCCTCATGTTTTTGTCAAGCGCACCAAGTTCCTTTTCAAGGACGGCGGTGGATGAAAATACTTTTTCCACTTCCGGCTCGAACATTGCGAAAGCTGCCGTATTGCTCAGTGAGTCGATTGATGCCGGGATATTGCCGGTGGATGCTCCCATCATGTATATGTAGTCATTGAACGGAATGGCGAAGGAGTCAACGACAGCAATCTGGCGTTGCTGCGGCATGTTGGGAAACTCCGCCACGATCTTGTCAAGGCGTACGAATGGCGCAGGATCCGCATCAGCCCCCGTATCTTTACTCCTGCATGAATAGAGCGCCGGTAAAATAGCACATACAATAAACAATGATGACAAAACTCTCATAGACAGCTTTTTGTTTTTGGTGATATTCAATAATAATCTAATAGCAATAAGCTTTGATTTGTTCACAAAATTAGTTAAAAATATAATACGGCGAAATCAAATGTTATGGCAGCTATATGCCGCTCATTTGTTGCGGATATGGAAAAATAGTTGTAACTTTGCGGCGGTAATCCAATCATTGAAACAATGCGGGGCGCAGGCTCCGGTTGTTTCACTACGTTACAACAACGCATGGTAATATTTTTCAAGAAAGGGAGCGGTTTGATATATGGTATCGAAACCGACCATCGCTTTAACGAGCAGGAGATTGAACGCCTCACATGGCTGCTTTCGGGTGCTAAGCCCTTGTCGTCAACAACAGTAAAGGGCCTGTATCGCGGGCCGCGAAAGGAGATGATCACACCCTGGAGCACGAATGCTGTTGAAATCACCCAAAATATGGGTTTGACGGGTATCACACGTATCGAACAATTTGTAAAGACAGAGCCGGATGCGGAGTATGACCGTATGCTTTACCGCATTTATGACGGCATCAATTCCGAAGTGTTCGACACCAACCGCCAGCCAGAAGAGGTGGTGCACATTACCGACATCCGCGAATACAACAAGGCTGAAGGATTGGCTCTCTCCCCCGAGGAGGAGCAATATCTCGATG
>JAMPEV010000016.1 GCA_023664955.1 Duncaniella sp. | reverse complement strand
TCCACACCCCAAATCGCCCCCTCTCCCCAAAATAGCCCTTTGGCCCTCTGGTCTACCCACATCCCCTATAATCTTCAACCCCGTTGAATAATCCACCAAAAAGTTGCCGTTGTTGGAAACATTTATTATCTTTGTCCCGTTATACAATCAGAACATCAGTGGAATGAAAATAAATGTCTTATTCATGGAGGAAGCAGATCAATTCATCAGATCTCTACCGGAAAAAGCCCAAAAGAAAGTGGCCTATAATATAAACCGCGTAAGAGGCGGCGAGATGGACCAAGACCTGTTCAAAAAACTGGGCGATACCGACATTTGGGAATTCCGCACCATATTCAACGGTATACAATACCGTCTACTTTCTTTTTGGGACACCCAACGAAACGCATTGGTTGTTGCCACGCATGGTTTCGTAAAGAAAACTCAAAAAACGCCCCAAAAAGAAATCGACCGAGCCAAAGCGCTCAGAAAAGAGTATTTCAACAACAAAGAATGATAATCAATGGCTAATATGAAACTGACCACACTCGAAGAACTCAACGATAGAATATGGGGCCCCATAGGCACACCCGAACGCGACCAAATGGAAGCACAGCTCAAGGAAGACCTCAACGCCTACTTCCTCGGAGAAGCCATCAAGAAAGCCCGCCAGGCCCAGCACCTCACCCAGGAGCAACTGGGCGAACGCATTGGCGTGCAGAAATCCCAGATATCCAAACTCGAACGAGGCAAAAGCGTGATCACCCTCCCCACCATCAGCAGGGTATTCCGCGCACTGGGAGTCACCACGGCGGCCCTTGACCTCGGAGCGTTAGGCAAAGTCGCCCTATGGTAACTCCCATATCAATCTCCCGAACACCACAATCCTACCACCGACAAATTATAGGACATCTCCGATGCCCGATGCTACCACAATCTCATTAACCCCATACCTCACAGGATACGCAAATTTTGCCCCATCGGGCAATTTGCATATCCCGCTCGTGATGGGGCTACGACTACACCGCCACTCCGTGGCTTATCTGCCCGAATCCCCGACACACCATCTTTGTCACCCCTATCCACCTATTTGACTAAAGAACCATATACTAAAAACACACCACCTCATAGCCCTTTGGCTCTCTGGTCAAGGACCTATTGCCCAAATCGCTGAAATCACCCTCACATTTACCCCGGCGCTATCATCCCGAATCTCCGCCCCAAACGGGCGCCCAAATTCCCCGCAGGCCCAACCACCCACCAAGCCGTGAAACGGCGATGTAATTATAGCCCCACCACGAGCCTGACAAGCGAATCGCCCGTCAGGGCAGATTTGCGCCGTCAGGCGAGGCGTGGGGGAAACGAAAATGACATCGATATGGGCGTCGAAGACGTCCTATAATCCCCCGTCCACACCCCAAATCGCCCCCTCTCCCCAAAATAGCCCTTTGGCCCTCTGGTCTAAAACCTATACTCTATACTTTCCCCTCTATACTAAAACGCCCCTCTATACTAAAACAGCACTAAAAACACCCCGTTTTATGTTAATTATCCTTAATACTGCTCATAAAACGGTCACCAATCATTATATTTGCATATTGACACAAAAGTGCAAATGTTATACAAACACACCACTTTAGCGTTACATCAAATCTCACCCTCATGAATACAGCCACCACCATACGCAAGCAGACATCCTTCCGGCTCAGCGCTGACCTACTCAGCCGGCTCCATGACGAAGCCAAGCGTCACAATCGCAGCCTCAACAATCTCGTCGAGAGTGTATTGATGGCATTCGTTGCTGAAAAGCCCAACAAAGTGACATTGGCGGCAATCAAAGAAGCCGAGAGTTCCGATTCGCTTGAGACACTCGATCTCTCCGACTTCCGGAGGTATGTCGACTCGCTATGAACAAACTCAAACTTACTTCTCAGTTTAAAAAGGACCTGAAACGCTACAAGCATCGCACCAAGATCATTGATAAACTCGAGGAAGTACTGAAACTATTGGTCTACGATCTGCCCATCCCGGAAGAATACAGGCCTCACCAACTCACTGGCAACTACCATGGCTACATGGAATGTCATGTCGAGAACGACACCCTACTCATCTGGTGGGACAAAGACTCAGGAGTGATAAAGCTCGTGAGATTCGGCTCCCACTCAGAACTATTCTAAACTCCCCTCGCCCGCACATTGACATCTAAGCATATATCTCACTCCCGTATCCCACTATCTTTTCAACCCGCACGGCAAATGGCCATAGTGGAGCTGTGAAGCTAACTGTTAACCTCATAACTCCTTTTTAACCTTACAATCTCCGGCGCCACTGCACCGGATGCTTCAAGTCAGGCTTCTTCCTTTCCTTTACGGTTCTGAAAATTATTGCTCAGTTCCGAAAAGAAATCCCTGTTCAGTATCACCGACAGGCGCTGAAGCAGCGCCGTGTCTATAGAATGTTTCTGAAATAGCCGATACACATTCGAACGGTCGCAACTCAATTTGCGCGCGAGCCATGACACGCTACGCTCCTGTCGCTCCAGTTCCTCCTTGATCATTGTGCCGATCGGTTCCATACTCTATATGTGTTTTGGTATGCCTGGCCGCATCCCCGGCCTGATTATATTTTACCCTGAAAAGAACGTGGGATGCATCCCGTGTCAATGCTCCCGTAATTTCAAGGTCTTCGCACTACCTTACCACAGATGAAACACTGACAACCGCAGCATCCCACGAGAAGATATATGCATAGACATTCCCCCCACTCACGTGGAGAAGAAAGCATATAGCCTCAAGTGGACGCATTCCCGATTGTCCCCTCTGTGGTTAATTTTTAAAGGTGCGAAGTTTAGAAATTAAAACGGGGCCTATACAACGAAAAACGTCTTTTCAGCATACCCACCCAGCCGCTGCGGGTGTCGTACTTTTGTGTCGGCAAAATTAATCATAAATCAACCCTTGCACATATTTGAAAATGATAAAAAATGTTATATCTTTGCATCGGGGAAGTGGCCACACTATGGCCCACCGCCCTACACACATCACATAAACACCGCGTAACGCAATGAGCTACAGTTTTTTAGATCTGCTGTGCCTGTTAGGCTCGGTAGCATTGTTCCTCTATGGCATGAAAGTGATGAGCGAAGGCCTGCAGAAAGCCGCAGGCGACCGACTCAGAAACATCCTTTCGGCCATGACCCGAAACCGCTTCACCGGACTACTCACGGGCATACTCATCACCGCTCTCATACAGAGCTCCTCGGCTTCCACCGTGATGGTGGTGAGTTTCGTAAACGCAGGTCTCATGTCGCTCGGCCAATCCATGGCGGTGATCATGGGCGCGAATGTGGGCACCACATTCACCGCCTGGGTCATCGCTCTTTTTGGTTTTAAGGTCAACATCTCGGCCTTCGTCCTCCCCGTCATAGGCCTCTCCATCCCGCTCCTGTTCAGCAAGAGCAGCCGCAACAAGTCGATAGGCGAATTCTTCATCGGATTCTCCTTCCTCTTCATGGGCCTCGACATGATCAGCACCTATGTCCCCGACCTGCAGAGCAACCCCGAGATGTTCGCCTTCCTTCAGAAATACACCTCC
>JAMPEV010000015.1 GCA_023664955.1 Duncaniella sp. | reverse complement strand
CAACCAAAGAAGAAAGTCAAAACCCGCGATAGAATAATAGAATTGCTCCGCAACAATCCGAAGCACACCACCCGCACTCTCGCGGAAGAAATAGGCATTACGCCCAAAGGCGTGGAGCGCCACCTCGCCATTCTCAAATCCGAAGGCATTCTCCACCGCATCGGCCCAGACAAAGGCGGCGAATGGCAGGTTATTGAGGTTTCTTAACTGAAAACATGGTGATCTCGTGATACGGTACACGCTTTTTCAGGTATTACATCTCGAGAAATTTTTGCATATCTTGGGAAATTCTTATATGTATGCGCCCCACAATCGAGGGCGAGCGTTCCATCGCAACGGTGACAATCCCTCTTAAATCAGCACTTCAACGAATGGGTGAAGGTAATAATGTCCCTGTAAATGTCCCTGAAAATATGACCGAGACGCAACATAGGATATTGTATCTTATTCGCAACAATCCATCTATCACGCATTTGGAGATGGCCAAGGCATTGTCCATAACGGATAAGACAGCCAAACGTGCGACAAAATTCCTACGAGAAATAGGACTTATAGTGCGGACAGGAAGTGATAAGAGTGGGAAATGGGTGTGTATTGTCAACGAGAATGATCATTTGGAGTAAATTATAGAATCTGAGATTGATGAGTCATTTGGTGTTGGAGATTGAGATTGATAGTGGATTTGATATTTTTTCCACTTGTTTCAGTTCGATGTCAAGCCAAGTGTTGAGCGAAGCTATACCGGCTTTGCTCCAACCTGCACCCCAGTAATATAGAAATGAAGTGTCGCTTCCGTAATACTTTGTTTTGGTGAGTAAGTGAGTGGCCTCTTTCCTGCAATGTAAATACGGAAGCGTGGCGTGTGGGGTGATGGTACCGACATAAATGATTCCGTTGCCGGCGTCAGGATTGTCTGTTGGGTCGGCATATCCTGCGATTGCATATTCGTTATGAATTGTGGCGATTCGGTCTGCCGGGATGTTGTGGTGTATTACTATTCCCGTTGCCACTGTGTCGCATCCCTCCGTATTGTTATAAATGACGGTAGTTTTGTTGAAATAGCTTCCCGCATCAAGACTTATGATGCGTGTCTCTTTGTCGTATGTCAACTTTACTGTAAAGCGCAATGGCCCGCAATCAAGAATCTCGTAGTCAGTGAAACAATATGGATAAACGATGTCGCCGGTCGAGTCTATCAGAGCGGCGGTGCCGGCACCGAGGGTAGGGCCTACAGAGTAAACATCCATGCCATCTCCATGGTCTTTATGGAACGAAATGCCATGGCTGTTGCCGTGATAACGTTTTAGTACAACCGGATATGGGGTGGATTTGGTCCACACGTCATAGCCAAAAGCCCGTTCTCCTTTACGTTGCAGAGCTGGGCCATAGGCGCGGTATGCAGTTCGGTCATTCTCCCATGCAAGATCGTCCAAACGTTCCGGTATAAAGAATCCGCAAGCAATAGTGTCATACTGTGACGGAGATGAAGCGATGATATGATAGATAGTCTCCCCATTTGCGGTAACCGAGGCCTGGAAGATTAGTTTATTGTCATAAGTAATCTGTTGGGGAATCTCATTACCTTCGGAATCAGTAAGCAAAAAAGGTCGCTGAATGCAAGGGTTATCTATTTCCACCACCTCGTTTGTCCTGTCGTATGGGAGAGGGTTGGTAATGGTGATTGTTGCTAAAACTGCGTCGGTAGTAGCATGTGCTTGTTTGGATGAATACAATAAGGCTCCGAATGCGAGCAAGAGCATTACGATTGATTTTAGAGACATGGGATATGGTTTAATTATTAAATTCATTACGATTGTAAAGGTAGTTAAATATGAGAAGAATTTAATGCTTTAGGGGTAAAGTGTAACCGTGAAGGTAAACATTATACAGTACGTGATTTTTGCTGTTGAAGTTACCATAATAGGTTAGAAGGTAAATTTAAGTAGCATTTTGAGGTTATAAAAACTTACCGATAATCGTATGAAGGATATTGTTAATATATTGATTTGCAATAATAAGATATAAATACCGATTTACTTCTGAATATTACCGCCTATTGTGCCACTAATAAATTAGATATACCTTTGTGATATCACATTAAATCGTTTCCATGAAAATAGATTCATCATTGAGATGTCTGCTCTCTACAGCTTTATTTTCCATATCGTTAAACATGGTGTCGGCTCATGTTGCCACAACTATAAATGACGGATGGAAATTTCAGTTTGCAAACGACAGTATCGGTGTCTCGGTACATTTACCTCATTCCTGGAACGAAGATGCTTATCATACACGAGACTATAAACGTGGCACCGGGATCTATACAAAGAGTCTGATGATACCACAGAACCTGTCAGGCAAACGTATATATCTGAAATTTGACGGTGCGGCCAATAAGTCAGAGGTGAGTATCAACGGCACTAAGGTCGGTTCACATATAGGAGGTTACTCATCACATGTGATGGATGTTACTCCTTATGTTATTCCGGGTTGCACTCACACCCTTGTTGTGGCGGTCGATAATGCCGATAAGGATATACCTCCATATTCCGCCGATTTTACTTTTATGGGTGGTCTCTATCGTGATGCGTGGCTTGTATATGCCGGTCCCGTGCATTTCGCATTTGGAGATAAAAAGAATCTCAGGGTAACTACTCAAGTTGGGCATGATGGCTTATGTAATGCCAGTATTTCGGGTTGTATAAACAACGCATCCTTTAAAAAGAGCAGTGCTGATATCATCGCAGTTCTCCAAGCTCCTGACGGAACACAAGTGGCAACCAAAACCGAGAAAATCAACCTCGATCCTAAGAATCAGTTGATCCCATTCAAATTGTCGTTCGACAAACTCGTTGGCATTTCACTTTGGTCACCTGAGTCACCCGCATTATATAGTCTTGAGCTAAAGCTGAGAGTCGATGATAGTGAGGTTGATACCGCGCGTGAGACTATCGGATTCCGCACATTCGGATTTGACGATTCTGGTCGTTTCCTGCTCAACGGTAAGCCTTACAAACTGCGTGGCATGTGTCGTCATCAGGACCAGCGTCCGATGGGCATAGCCCTGACAGACGAGCAACATCGCCGTGATATTCAGCTTATCAAGGATTTGGGCGCCAATTTCATACGCATAAGCCATTATCCTCAGGATGACGCGGTGCTTGAGATGTGTGACCGATTGGGGCTAATAGTTTGGGAGGAGATTCCGGTCATAGATTATGTCCCTGAGAGTGATAGGTTTGCTGATAATTGTGAAATCATGTTGCGCGAGATGATACACGACCATTACAATCATCACTCGGTAGCTATGTGGGGTTATATGAACGAGATATTGCTCCGCATGCCACGCGAGAAACAGGATATGACCAAAGCACGGACCTTGGCATTGGCTCAACGACTTGAACGAGTGCTTGAGCAGGAGGATTCCACCCGAATGAGCACAATGGCATTTCATGGTAGCGATGTGTATCATGGTGCGGGTCTTGCAGATATTACTGATGTAAAAGGTTGGAACCTTTATCAAGGCTGGTATGGCGGACAGTTCAACGGATTCGAGGATTTCTTGTCAAAACAACACCGCGAGCATCCTGACCATCGCTTGATAGTCAGCGAGTACGGTGCCGGTTCAGA
>JAMPEV010000014.1 GCA_023664955.1 Duncaniella sp. | reverse complement strand
AGGTCAATGTTATACAGATTCAGAATGGCCGTAGAGTCATCAGCCCACTTGAAATAATCAATATCGGGTTGTCTGTGGTCAGCGAATACATAGATTGCGTTTTTGATAGAATCAGATTTAGCCTCCCGGCGGAAGGTATTGGCCATATTGCATCCGGCTCCGCCTACGCCTATTATCATTGTTTTTTTCATACCTATCAGTCACTGTAGCCAAGTGGCAGAGAATGAGATTTGCCCTGCCACTTGGTATCATTTACTTAGAGATTAGCCTTTGATGCAGGTAAAGTATTGGTCGGTTGAGACACTGGGAATCTTCATCCCATACTTCTGCTCGAAAGCACGGAAGATCTCAAGTGAGGTCGGTTTAGCGCTTGTGGTGGTCTTGATTATCTCTACCCAAGCTCCTGCCGGTAGTTTGCCGACTTGTTTTACGGCCTTGACGGTCCAATGAAAAGAGTACATAGTTTATGTAGTTTGAATTAGAGTTTTATTCGCAAATTTAGCTTGTGCGACTGCCAAAATCTGTCAGTGGGAAATTTTATTCAGGGGGGGGTCTTCCATCTCTTCTATTATTGTTCCTCCATTTCTTTCGACTATTCGCCGTAATGCATTCAGGCATTGTGGAGTGAAGTGATGACCTTTTATATCGACATATTTAAGAGGTGCATCGTTGGGGACTGCTATTTGCGTGAATTTATCGGATAGGAAGCACCAACATTCCAATCTTTCCAATTTATGACACATTGAGAGGTCGAGGCGCTGGAAGTCGCTTTCGCAGTCAAAAATCAACTCGCGGAGGTTAACGCAACTTGACAGGTCATATTCTGAGCCGAGCAATATGCGCATTGTCAACCTCTCAATCAAAGGATTGTTGAGCTTGACCTCTTTATAACTTTCAATATATGCCGAGCGAAGTCTTGGTGCGTGGCTTAAATCAGCAGACTCATAGTAGCAATCGCCACCACTTGGTTGGGCATGGACTATCGTTCCGGAGGTTGCCGTAGCCGTTACCATGAATGATTGCTTTTCATCCTTGGGGTATTTGTGTATTGCTGAGACTGACCTTCCGGTAAAAGAATTGCTCCGGCCATCGCCCCAGTCGATACGCATTGAGGGATTATCCCCCTCCAATTCAAACGACATCCCAAAGACATTTCCTTCAGCCCATTTCAGTGGATGGATATAAGCAGTAATGTAGTCCATAATGATTAAGGCTTAATTTGCTTTAACAAACTCAGAATATGCTCGCAACGGCTAATAATTTCATCAAAGTCGGGTATGGCGGCATACGATATGCTGAAAAACTCCGGTTCTTTCATCTCATGCCACCAATAGCCGCGTCGATAACGTACGCCTCCGTCTGCCCCGACGGCTTTGGCCCTGCGTTCTCGCTGCTCGAAATCCTGCTCATCGCTCACAACATAGAAAAATATGCCATCGTGGCACAAACCTACTGATAGCCATTGACGCGTGCGCTGGAATGTTGCTTCATCCCATAGCATCACATAATATTTATAATCCCAATCCCATTCTGCTTGGTCGGCATGGCGGATTACTCCAGCCTCTACGGATGATATTAAGCGTAGGCCATATTCGTAAGGGATTTTGTGCAGCTGAGTTGTCAAATCGTTCAGCGCATTTTCATCCACAGAAGTCAGCTTGTTCCCTGATGTCAGTAACGAAACAATCTGATTCAATGAAGAAGTAGTATCAAACTCTTCTTTAGCCCGCATCAACACAAGGTCAAAAAGTGACGAGCGACCGGGAGAGAAATCCTCTGACGACAGGCGATACCGCTGGTTGCCGTCTTTTGAACATTCTATCGTAACTTGAAACGCATCTTCAAGCAATCGGCGCAAGCGATGGAATGTGCGCTCGGATATTTCCTCCCCGGGATAATCGTTCATGGAAGATATCGCCCACTTGGAGCAAAGCTCCTCGCGGGAAATGCCACGGGCGCCCGACTGAAGTATTTTTCTCATAAACCAAAGAGACTGCTTTAACTGATTTGATGCCATAGATTCTATCGTGATGGCACAAAGTTAGATATGAGGGTGTTTCAGAATTCATAACAACATAAAATTTTTATATTTTTCAGACGTGTAGCACTAAATGACACACCCAATTCGTTATCTTTGCAGCAGTAATTGTTTTATCACATATGACTCAGACCGAAAAATACATCTGGCTGTTGAATACCATTCATCAGAGTCGCTCCCGGGGAATATCTCTGAGAGAAATTTCAGATAAATGGCGCGACTATATGTCCACCGAAAAGCCACTTGACCGTGCAACTTTCAATCGCTGGAAAGCTGCCGTTGAACTGCAATTTCATGTAAATATCGAATGTAATGCTAAAGGTGGGTATAGATATTACATAACCAATCCTGAAGATATTAACGATGACAGGGTTCGCAAATGGCTCCTTGATTCCGTATCTATGGGAACAACCCTTTTAGGGAATCTTGATATCAAAGATAGGATTCTTTTGGAAGAGATTCCTTCCGGGCGAGCCAATCTTTCCACCATTGTCTCGGCCATGAAACATAACCACAAAATACAGATAACCTACCGAGGATTTGGTAAGATATACAGTTCCACATTTGCAATTGAGCCTCTGTGCGTAAAATTGTATAATAACAGGTGGTATGTTGTAGGTGACAGTTATCCTTATGGAGAACGAAAGCGTAATACTTACTGCCTTGACCGTATTGAGGAGACCAACGAGCTTAAAGAAGTGTTTGCTTACCCGGAAGACTTCAACGCTGAGGAATATTTTCATGATTATATTGGCGTTTCCCGTTGGGCCGACCCGGTTGAAGAACCAATAAAATTCAGGGTTTATAATCCTCACAAATATTATATAATGTCTCTGCCTATTCATCATTCACAGCGCTTGCTTGTGGATGAGGGCGACTATGCTGAATTTGAAGTGAAAGTCGCTCCCACGGAGGAGTTTTTCATGGAAATGCTCCATGGAGGCTCGTGGATAGAGGTACTATCACCGAAAGAAGTGGTGGACCAGATGAAAGGCTGGGTTGAGGAATTATACAATGTTTACAACAAAAAGTAAGAAAGATGCGAGATTTTGTAGCGATAGATTTTGAAACAGCCAATGGTCGCCGGTGTAGTGTGTGCAGCGTTGGACTGATTATAGTGCGTGATGGTGAGATTGTCGATAAGTTTTATAGCCTTATCAAACCCACGCCCAATTACTATTCTTATTGGACAACTGAGATTCACGGCCTGACACGGGACGACACCGACAGAGCTCCAACCTTCCCCGAGGTGTGGGCACATGTCGAAGAAAAAATCAAGGGACTTCCATTGGTGGCTCATAACAAGCCGTTCGACGAGGCCTGCCTCAAAGCAGTGTTTGCTGAATATGGCATGGACTACCCCGGTTATGAGTTCTACTGCACTCTTGCTGCTTCTCGCAGGACACTCGACCTCCCCAGCCACCAGCTGCACATTGTGGCCGAAGCCTGCGGTTTCTCTCTGATGAACCATCACAACGCCCTCGAAGACGCAGAAGCCTGTGCCGCCATCGCCTTAAAAATCCTATAAACAATAAATTAATTATGGTAATTGACACTTTAACGATGTTAAACGACATTGAGGTTAAACTGAACGCTATCTATGATAGGTTAGAAATTATTGAAAAGGGCAGCGATTTACCATATCATGAAACGCTAAATGAGCTTCATGAAATTCGTGAAAGACTATCTAGTATCGGTCACGATATTGAATTCTATGACCATCCGTGTTCACGAAATTCACCGGAAAAGCATACTGCATGGATAAAAAAGAGCAAAATCGTGAATAATTTATTCACGGATAGCTGTGAATATGTCACAGAATTGTTGGCAAAAATAGTTGGATGTGACCCTTCAATGGTGCTTCGCACAATGTATCCTAATGGAAATCCTGATTGGGAATAGAACAGACAAATGATAAAAAAGATTCAGCAAATAGAATCTCGAATCATCGAGCTTGTCGACTCTGACCTTGAACAGTTCAACTATGACGAACTTTCCAAGGAGCAAAGAAAGGAG
>JAMPEV010000013.1 GCA_023664955.1 Duncaniella sp. | reverse complement strand
TTCAATGCCTTTCAGGCATTTTTTGATGGGAATTTGCAGAGGTAGTTATCGTGGCTATTATAGGGGAGAAAAAGAAAGGAGCACTCCGAGAACTCGGAGGAGCGGGCGGGGTGGGCGTGCCGGCGCGCGCCTCTGCAAATGGGCGGGGTGTGGAGGAACGATAGGAAGATTTGTTGTGGTTTTATAACATTTTGATACATAACAAAATCCAAGGTGAGTTGTTTTAATATCATCGACGCAATTCCGCGTCGTGGTAATTTTATTACTATGGAACACACCCCAAAGAAACCGGCGTTTGAGCCGGTAAGCGATGAGGAGGCTAAGAAGATCCGCGCCTCATCAGGCACACGCGACGAGTGCGAGTCCGCAACAGAGTGCTTCTCAGGAGCAGATAAGTTCACGGATGCTTGTGTCGGTCGTGGTGAAGGTTGTGCATGCTGTGTAGACAATCGGTACGGCAAATGCTATTACCCGCAAAATCAATCCGGCACCACCGGAAACAAACTCACATGCAAGCTCTGAAGCGATCCTGCTTTGCGCAGGAATGTAACAAGGTGTCCTGGCAGACACCAAACGATCCATGACATTGTAGCCGGAGGCACCTTACGGTGCCCCCCGGCTACTGATTTTCAATGCCTTTCAGGCATTTTTTTGCGAAGGAAAATTAGCTTAGGTAGTTATCGTGGCTACTATAAGGGAGAAAAAGGGAAGGAGCACTCAGAGAACTCAGAGGAGCGGGCGGGGTGGGCGTGCCGGTGAGCGCCCCGGCAAGTGGGCGGGGTGTGGAGGAACGATAGGAAGATTTGTTGTGGTTTTATAACGTTTTGATACACAACAAAATTCCAAATAAAATGTTTTAATATCATCGATGCAATTCCGCATCGTGGTAATTTTATTACTATGAAAGACACATCCAAGAAACCGGCGTTTGAGCCGGTAAGCGATGAGGAGGCTAAGAAGATCCGCGCCTCATCAGGAAGCCTCAACCCGACTTCCGCAACCGAGTGTCCATCTGGCGAAAATGCCCAAATAGTAGCATGTAATGGTAAATATGAGGGAGACCAATGTTGCTATAGCACTGATATATACGGACGTTGCAGACGAGATGGTCCTCCCTGGGACGAACATCTCATTTGCGACAACAGACTTGCAAAAAAAGATGGCAAGCTCTAACGTTTCCGCCATCCAACCGTGAAAAAAGCGCGGGGTCATAACGACCTCGCGCTTTCTCATATAATAGGAATTAACCTTAAACCTCTAAATTAAACCTCATCGGGTGAGAGCTCATCATCACCTGAACCATAACCGGGGTTCTGCTTGATAAGATTATTTGATCCAATTACTTGGTCACCAACCGGCAGACGGCAAACCTTAGGATCGTTGGTCGGCTCATGATCCCACCACTTCTCGGTATGGAATGCGCCCCAACGGATAAGGTCGATGCGACGGCGGCCTTCACCAAGGAATTCGATCTGCCACTCGTCAAGGAAACGGTACTTGTCGAGGTTGGCAACAGTAGCGGGATTGGGATCAGCGCCATTCTCAAAGTAACGCTTACGCAACTTGTTGATCAGATCACATGCACCCTGCGCATCTCCAAGACGATACTTGCACTCAGCAAGTGTCAGATATGTTTCAGCCAAACGTGTAAGAGGTGTATAGCAAGTGTATGTCAACTTATAATCTGATTCATCAGGGATAGGATATTTCACGAGACGTACACCGTCATCCTCATCGGCGCAATAATACATAGTCGAAGGAAGCTCGGCAACAGAATTGTACTTCACATCCTTTTCGTTGGTTGCATATCCCTTGGTCTGAGAATAGGGAGCGATGCGGTCAACAATGGTCACGCACTGACCCTGATGCCAAGGACGGTTTTTGGTAGCCCAACGTTCAGGATGATCAGGATCGCGGAGTTCGCCGATAAGGAACATACCCTCATACTCACCATTACCAAGGTAACGATAAAGCTTCTTGCGGAGGTCGCCGTCATCAAATGCCTCGTAAGGAGCACCAACCTTGAAATCAGGATCGATATCACGATAGAGGCGGTTCTGCGGGTCTCGTGAAGGCTGGAGGCAATGTCCATTGTAAGCACCATGAGTGAAACCGGTCTGGATTCCGAAATACTTGTAGACGTGATATGGATAGAAGTTGTTAATGTACCAGTCATTCTTCATGAGAGAATAGTCGGCAGGAACAGCCCACATCACTTCTTTTGAAGTCTTATTGTCAAATCCAAACACTTTACGATAATCACTTTCGAGCTCATATGGGCCATAAACGCCATTGATGATATCCTGACAGATATCAGCGGCCTCTTTATACATAGCAACACCGATATAGCTCTCGGCATTGAAGTATAGCTGAGCAAGTAACTGCGCAGCTGCACCCTTTGTAAGATAACCTGTCAGCTCCTCATTCATTGACTCCTTTATAGGCAGATTCTCAACTGCGGCTTTGAGAAGCTCCTCAGTTTTATCGAATGTCTGTTTGACAGTTGATCGTGGACGCAGATCATCAGCACTCGACTCATAGATAGGTACACCACCAAACCAGTCCATCGCCTGCCAGTAGAAATACCCCATCAAAGCCTGTAACTGTGCAAGATGTGATGCACGTTGCTCCTCTGTCATATTTAATGCAGCATAGTTAATCGAATTAATCTGCTCCATTACATTAAGACATCTAGCAACACCCTGGAGGGCTTCTTTCCAGTTGGTGTCAGCACGGCCATCCTGCCAGTCCATGGTGTGATAATGGCGGGCCATAAAGTCACCGCCATTATACCAGTCATTGGTCGTACGGGCAGGGCAAATAAATGCATCAGCCATCAGCTCATTAATGTTGTAGCGATGATCATTGACGAAAGCACGCCAGTGACCAAACGGACGTGAGAGCAGTTGATAGACATTTGTCTCTCCTTCTACAAAGTTGTCTACCACCGTCGATGAGTAGTACACCTCATCCATGTCGCAGGATGCGAGGGTACCAACCATAGCGGCCGACAAAAGTATATTTTTAAGTCTCATTTTCTGTTTTGATTTTGTGTATTACACCTGTTTAGAAAGTCAACTGCACACCCATAGTTGCACGGATTGTCTGCGGATAGGTGCTTGTGCCGTTCTGCTTCTCAAATCCTGGCCACAATCCATTGAGGTTAACCTCGGGATTCAGACCTTTATATTTAGTGAATGTAGCCACATCACGGAGCGTCAAGTAAATGCGTGCTTTCTGCAGATAGTTGGTCCACTTCGAGGTGTTGAGAGTATACCCAATGTTTATGGCATCGATCTTCACGAAAGTAGCGTCGTAGATGAAGTAGTCGGAAAGAAGCTTATCACCCTTCACATCCTTGTTCAACTCATAGAGATCCTTGATAAGATTCTGGCCGGAGCTTGCGATAAGACCGTTGTACATGCTCGGCTGCGAGTAAACATCGAAATCGAACTGACCACGGAGCTGCATACCGAAATCAAAGTCCTTGTAACGGATAGTATTGTTCCAGGTCACATACAATTTGGGGATCGCATTGCCCACGTACTGCTTGTAGCTCTGCTTGAGGTTACCGGCAGCTGGAATTGCGTTACCTTCGTTATCATAGATCATGAAGTTGCCATTCTCGTCAAGACCCGCGTATTTGTACACCCAGAACTGACCGATAGGTGCGCCATCATACAATTGTGCGCCATTACCGGGGCTACCCGGGCTGGGAAAACCAACTTCATCCCCATCGGTAAATGTCTGTCCCTCCATGCCAATCTTTGTGATCTTACTCGAATTATGCGAGAAATTCAAGGTCGGCGTCCAGGAGAAATCCTTGGTCTGAACGGCAACACCGCCGACTTCGATTTCCCAACCGGTGCTCTTCATTGTGCCGATATTACGCATGATTTTATTCTCTACAAGAGGAGGCTGAGGAGCGTCAACAGAGAAGAGCAAATTATCAACATCGCGAGTGTACCAGTCAAACTTACCCCAGATGCGATCATTAAGGAACGAGAAATCAAGGCCAACGTTAAGTTCTTTTTTCTCCTCCCATTTCAAATCAGGATTAGCATTAGGATTAACAGGACCATAACAAGGGAGCCATTTCCCCAATCCAGGCACAGGATAACCGCCATAGGAAGTT
>JAMPEV010000012.1 GCA_023664955.1 Duncaniella sp. | reverse complement strand
AGTTTATGCTATTTGTCACCAAATAGTGCCAACCCGCTACTTTCCGATGCAGAAGTTTTTAAAGATAGATTGGAGAAGGTCGGAGGTTGTGATGGTGCCGGTGATTGTACCGAGGTGATGGCTGGCTTCACGGAGGTCCTGCGCTATGAAGTCGCCTGAAATTCCTGTTTCTATACCATGAACCATCCTCTGTAAGGAGTTTTCGGCGTTCAAAAGGGCTTCGTAGTGACGGGCATTTGTGACAACGAGGTTGGATTCTGACGGTTCTTGTGCGCCGGAAAGTTTGCCCAGTAATTTTTTCAATTCTTCAATATTTTCCCCTTTCATTGCGGAAATGAGAGTTATTCCAATCCTTAAATTTTTTTTATTTTCAGCAGGTTTTCCCTCTTCCATTGCCGAAATACGCCTAATGTTCCCTGCGGTTTCCATGATGCTTTCATCTATCACCGCCAACCTGTTATAAATATGTGTGACGATTTCTTTTGTCATGTTTAATAGTCGATTAAACCTACTTAGTGTGTTTGTTTTTCCAGAGGAGGTTAAATTGTCCATTTTGTTAATCACCACCATTATAGCTGTATCATCATGAACATGGTTAATGAGATCGGTATACAGCTTTATATATTGTTGGTCAGTTATTTCTGGCGAAACAAGCCACAGCACTATTCGTGCGTTTGCTACGGTGTCATACGTGCGTTTAATCCCCAGGTTTTCAATCTGATCAGTGGTGTCTCGTATACCGGCAGTGTCGATGAACCGATACAACACATCGTCAATTTCCATGGTGTCCTCTATGGAATCACGCGTTGTTCCCGGTATGTTGCTAACTATCGCACGATTGTCATTTAGCAGAGCGTTGAGAAGTGTCGATTTTCCCACGTTGGGTTCACCGACTATTGCTACCGGTACTCCATCCTTCATAGCATTTCCTGTCGAAAATGATGCTGCAAGGGTCCCAATGGTGGATATAAGTTTATTGGCAAGATTTTTTAATTCCTCTCTGGATGCAAATTCCACGTCCTCCTCCGAGAAGTCAAGTTCTAATTCAAGTAGTGATGCTATTTTTATTAGTTCATCGCGCAGTGAAGATATTTTTTCTGAAAAGATTCCTCTCATCTGAGAAGATGCAAGTCGGTGTGAGCTTCTTGTCGACGAGGCTATGACATCGGCCACGGCTTCGGCCTGCGCCAAATCGAGTTTCCCTGACGCAAATGCGCGGCGTGTAAATTCTCCCGGATCTGCGAGACGGCATCCTTTTCTAATAAGCAGGTTGATTAGTTCGCGCTGAATCCATTTCGACCCATGAATTGAGAATTCAACCACGTCCTCTCCGGTGAAGGAATTAGGCCCTCTGTAAATCGTAGCCACAGCTTGGTCAAGTGGTTCGTCATTAATTTCATCATCCACTATGTAGCCCAAGTGTACGGTGTGGCTTTCCACGGTTTCAAGTGATTTCCCTTTCCATATTTTATCGGCAATGGTGAAAGCGTCATTACCGCTGATTCTTACCACTGCAATACCACCAATGCCGTTTGGAGTTGAGATAGCGCATATTGTTTCATTTTCCATTCGTGTCATATCTATTTTCTTAATGTACTCCAATAATGGAAGTTACATTGTGATTCTACATTGTTCTCTATATCATCCGGCAGAGACGCGAAGAAATCATGTCCGGTCACGGCCTCGACTGAGTCAATTGGCACGGCACATGCTTGCATGCCACCGTCCACTTTCCCATTCGGCATTATGAATCCTATTCCCATTGCCGGGTTACTATATGGTGACAGAATAACTTTGAAGAATTTCCTAGGAACATATACTCTTGAGTCGCCGATATACTCTATGGGCTCTCCGTCAATAATCGGTCCGCACACCACATACAAGCATCCTTTTATCTGTGCCCAATAGCGGCATTTTTCTTCAAGCCGTTTCCAACTTCCTGTGTTGAGCGACTTCACCTGCGGGCATATATTTGTCATGAGGAATGTTTCTTCCATTGCTTCCTTATCCCATTTCATATCCCCTGCGGGAACCATGTGACCTCTGTCGTATCCTGTATAATTGTAATCCCAGCTATCGGCACATCCTGTCACACTTTCATCGCTGATAAATTTGTTGCTGCGTGTCACTTCCCCGGTGGTCTCATCAGCAGTAAGTTCCCATGACACCCAATTGGGTATATGGCACTTAGGATTGAACGAGATGTCCATTCCTTTATACTTCTTGTTTACTTCAGGAGTGCCAGGCTTGGTCGATACTGCCATGAGGTTACCATATTTTCCGATATTGGCGGTCGATATCTCATTGTTCTCTTCATTTCCATTATTACTCAGCCCTCGGCACATTTTGACACACCCAATCACGAGTGCCAATATCAACAGTGACTGAAAAGAATATTTTGATTTTTTCCCGATTTTATTTCTTTTTCTGCTTCTTATATTACTTTTCTTTGCCATAAATTTTAATCATTCGTTCACATCTTTATGCTATTTAACATCTCTGCGATTTCCGATGCGTCTTTTACAGTTGTTCCGCTCGAAATGGGTAGACTCATCACTTCGTCAGCTAATAATTCAGTGACAGGCAATCCGACATGAGCGATCTTTCCGGAAAAGCATGGCTGGTGGTGGGGCGCAACCGGATAATGCACGTCAGTTTCTATCCCTAAGTCCAGTAACATATTCCGTATCTTGTCTCGGCGTCCATTCGTCACCCTCACTACATATTGATGCCATACATTATCTGTGACATACCGGCTCATTATTGGTTTAACGATAGCCGGATGGTTAATCATCCTCTCATAAACCAACGCGCGTTCAAACCTATCGGCATTGGTTGACTCTATGTGTGGCAATTTTACTCTCAGGATAGCTGCCTGAATTGCATCAAGACGGCAATTCTCGCCACAGTATATGTTGTGGAACCGTCTATCTGATCCGTAGTTGGCCAGCACTCTCACCATGGCTGCCAAATCCTCGTCATTAGTAGTGATGGCCCCGCCATCACCCACTCCCCCAATATTCTTTGTCGGATAAAAACTGAAACCGCCGGCATCGCCAAGCACTCCCACATCATATCCCCTGTTCAATCCTTTTATATGAGCTTTTCCTCCGATTGCTTGTGCGCAGTCTTCAATCACCTTAAGCTTGTATCGTAGAGCTACATCTTTCAATTTCTCATCCCATGCCACTCTTCCATAGAGATGCACAGTCATTATTCCTCGAGTCCGTTCTGTTATTGCTCTTTCTAACAAATTAGAATCAATATTCATGGTAGAGATAGACGCATCCACAAGCACAGGTGTTAACCCTGCTGCTTTAATAGCGAGTATTGAGGCGATATATGTGTTAGCCGGCACTATTACCTCGTCTCCTTGACACATTACTCCCAGTTCAATATATCCTTTGAGTATCAGTTTTAAGGCATCAAATCCGTTACTCACCCCTACGGTATATCGGCAGCCCACCATCCTTGAAAACTCCTCTTCGAATCGCCAAATCTCCTCGCCGCCAATATATCTTCCGCTCTTCACCACACGCATGACGGCTTTCACAATCTCCTCCTCGTAAGGAGCGTTTACCTTTGATAAGTCGAGAAACGTATATTTCTTTTTCATTTCTCATCCCTCCACATCTTAGCAAATTTTTTGAACTGTTCGAAGTCTCTAATGTAATCTTTCTCGTCAAATAGGGTAGAGGTCATCACCAGGCACACGCTTCCTGATGCGAAGTTGTCCAATGTTCGCCAATAACCTGCAGGAATGTATAATCCCTCATACGGACGATTGAGTCGAAATCTCATCCATTCTTTCCCATCATATAGATTTACGTCGAAGCTACCGCCTGCCGCTACCACCAGCTCTTCAGCCTCAATATGTGAATGTCCACCTCGTTCCTCACCACCGGGCACGTCGTATGTCCAGTATACTCTCGATATCTCAAACGGCACTTGGCTCATATCCTGCACGAAAGTGAGATTACCACGCGGGTCACAGATTTTTGGAAGGGACACCATTCTTGGCACGCCTCTTCTGGGCCTTTGTGAAGTTTCCGCCCCTATGCTGTCTGCCAGCTCTATTTCCAACTCTTTGATGATTCTAGCTTCCATATTCCGCAAAAGTACTCATTTTTCCCACAATTGGCAAATATGATTACTCCGATGCTAACCCACTGATTAGATTAGATTGCTCCGTTTACATTTTAGTTCTTATAATCAGGTTCGAGGCTGTGTTTAAGCCCGTCATATTTGGGGACTTCGATTCGGTTACCGTTATCATCACGCATATATATTTTCATATTCTGCCCTTGGGCATTCATTATGCTTTCTTCATTGTTCACGAAATATTCTGCATCGTTAAGTGCTTTTATTCTGTCCACATTTGTGTAATCACCTTGAAGATACATTGGAGTGATTATTCTGTCAGTTCTTTCAAGCCCGGTAGCGACAAACGAAAATCCACCAT
>JAMPEV010000011.1 GCA_023664955.1 Duncaniella sp. | reverse complement strand
CAGCCCCCGTTGAGCGCCCCGTCAGCTAATCCGATGCAAACATAGTGACTTTCTGACGCACTCACTATGGCTGAAAATGCCGGCAATATTCACCTAAAATACTTCCGTAAGCATAATCTTGAGCTAACTACGAAGCTCAACGACAGCGACGTAGTGACAATTGCCGATAAGGAGTCGGAGGCATTTGTGCTTGAGTATATTCACCGGTATTTCCCACATCACGGAGTTATTTCCGAAGAATCGGGCAAGGACCATGAGGACAGGGAATGGCGATGGGTCATTGACCCTCTTGATGGCACAACTAATTTTGCCGCAGGACTTCCAACCTTTTGCGTCTCCATCGCTCTCGAACACAACCATGAAGCCGTTGTGGGAGTGGTGTATGCCCCCTATCTCCGCGAATGTTTCTACGCTGTTAAAGGTAAAGGTGCATGGCTTAACGGCAAGCCAATACATTGCTCTGATAAAGCTGAGTTGTCAAAATCCGTAGTAGCTACCGGTATGCCCTATGATCGCAACGACAACCCCGACAACAATCTTGCCGAGATTTCTCGCATAGCCCTCCGTGTCCGTGGAATCCGTCGAATGGGATCCGCCGCCATTGATTTGAGCTACACAGCTGCCGGATTTTTTGACGCATACTGGGAACTAAACCTCAACCGATGGGACGTGGCGGCAGGTCAACTCATCGCAGCCGAAGCCGGAGTCATAATAGAATCAATCCGCACCAACCGAAACCATTCCCTCCTCGCCTCCAACGCTCACCTTCTCATTCCCATACGCAATATCCTGAACATGGAAAGATTATAAATCCTATAAATCTCATAAGTCTTATAAATCCAATAAACCTTCTCCTTTTCTCCATAAATAAATCGTGGCCAAGGTGATTTTCATTCGTCCCCCGGCCACGATTTATTTCTATAATGCTGGTTACTTTACAACCTCCACTGTATTATTTCTTGAAATAACGGTTGTAGAGTCCCTGGAATCCCTGGCCGTGACGTGCTTCATCCTTTGCCATCTCATGAACAGTGTCATGGATTGCGTCAAGATTAAGTTCTTTTGCACGGCGTGCTATGCGCATCTTGTCAGCATTAGCTCCAGCTTCTGCTGCCATGCGCTTCTCAAGATTCTCCTTGGTTGACCATACACATTCACCGAGAAGCTCGGCAAACTTTGATGCGTGCTCTGCCTCTTCGAAAGCGTAACGCTTGAAAGCCTCTGCAATTTCGGGATAGCCTTCACGATCGGCCTGGCGTGACATGGCTAGATACATTCCCACCTCTGAGCATTCTCCTTCAAAATGAGCGCGGAGGTCGGCTTTCATCTCGTCGTCAGTATCCTTTGCAACTCCTATAACATGCTCAGTCACAAACTCGAGTACTGCTGACTCGTCAAGCTCCTTGAACTTGTCGCGGGGAGCCTTGCAAAGAGGGCAGAATTCGGGGGCTTCGTCACCCTCGTGTACGTAACCACACACGGTACAGATAAATTTCTTCTTCATGATTGGTTCTTTTTTTGATGATTATACGAAATATGATAATTATACGAAGTTTACGATGAATCGCGGAATCCGTCTGATTTGTCAATGCAAAATTATGAAACAATCCAATACCATCCAAAAAAATCTCAACACCAATGTCGCATCGTTTTATCGTTTTATCACATTCCAAATTTTGCTCTGTGACGATTTTTGAGTATTTTTGTGCCATATCACCAAGGCATGGCTAATCTCACCATGCCACCAGATTTTAGCTATGAACTTGAAACGAAAATTATCACTCTTTATGGCTCTCATTTCGAGCGTGGCAGCAATGCAGGCAAACGACTCAATCACAGAAGTCTATAACAAACTGAAGGATGGATATGTAGAACTCCGCAAGCAGGTGGTGAGAGAACCTCAGGGCTTCATTAAGCACCCCTACCTCATCCCCGCCGGATTTTATTCCCAGCTGTGGGATTGGGATGCTTTCTTCATGGCCAACCATTTCATATCGAAGGGAGAACCTGAATACATGAAAAACTGGGTGTTGACGTTCGCCCAGGGGATTGATGATGACGGCTATGTGGCAGGTTGCATGACTAAGGATGGTCCACGGAATGTCTACAGTGGCCGCTTCGCCATGAAACCCTTCCTATCCCAGGGCGCATACCAATATAGCAAAGCCACCGGCGACTGGGATTGGCTGCGTCCCCACTACGATGCCCTGAAAAGCGTCATCGACTATCGCCGGCGCACCCAATGCGACTCCGTAACCGGACTTTATGGCTGGGAAATCGCCATGCAGAGTGGCGCTGACAACAACCCCGCACTCAACTACTTCAAGGACGACTCCAGAACATTCATCAGCACCGATGCCACAGCATTCCAATACGGTGAATTATTGGCACAATCAGCCATCGCTGAAAAACTTGGTTACAAGGAAGATGCTGAAAAATATGCAGCCGAGGCCGCCGCAATCAAGAATGCGTTGAACGAAATATGCTGGAACGAGGAGGATGAATGTTACTACAACGTTGACCGCGACTCCCGAGAGCAATATCGCCGCGTGGGCTACTCCACTTTCGTGCCGCTGATGTACCAAATGGCTCCCCACGACAAAGGCCGCGCGATGGTGAAACGATACATGCTCTCACCCGACCACATGAAATCGCCCTATGGCTTCCGCAGCCTGAGCAAGAGCGACCCTGACTACAATAATAAAAACATCATTGTACCTTTCTCCAATTGGCAAGGCCCGGTGTGGGGTATCACAAGCTACATCTACTCCATCGGTCTGCACCATTATGGATTTGACGATGAAGTGAAATGGATGGCGGAGAAAGTAGGCGGCCTGATGGCCAAGGACCTTGATGACTACGGCACGATGCATGAGACCTACCATGCCGAGACAGGCGAACCACTCGCTCCATCTAATTTCAAATACCGTACCCCCGATGGTCGCATTCAGGGATTCGTGAGCTGGAATCTCTGCATGGAGAACATCCTCGAAGGTCTACTCTTTGACCGATGGATGCTCCTCTCCATTGACTAACCGATGATAATCCCAACATTAAAAGTTAAAAACTACATATCACAATGACAATCGACGAAATACAACAGGATATAATTGACGAATTTTCAGAAGTCGATGACTGGATGGATCGATATGGCATGATTATCGACCTTGGAAACAATCTTCCGGCCATCGATGAGCAATACAAAACTCCCGACCACCTCATCGAAGGATGCCAAAGCCGAGTGTGGCTCAACGCCGAACTAACCCCTGAAGGCACCATACATTACACAGCCGATTCTGATGCGATAATCGTCAAAGGAATAATATCACTCCTCATCCAAGTGCTTGACAACCAAACCCCTGATGATATCCTGAAATCTGACCTCCATTTCATCGACGCAATCGGCTTGTCAGAGCACCTCTCCCCCACCCGCTCCAACGGTCTCCTTGCCATGGTGAAGCAGATGCGACTTTATGCGCTCGCCTTCAAGGCTAAACAGGACGCTGAAAAGTAACCCTACATAATTCTGCTCACTTATATGGGAAAAAACAAACTTAAGAAATTTGCGGAAATGGGGTCGCTGAATTGCGTCTACCAGTATCCCATGAATGTGCTGAAAGAGCTTCCCGACTGCCCACTGTGCGGACACTGGGGCGATGAGGTGTTCCACAATACTAACCCCATTGTACTCGAACTCGGTTGCGGCAAAGGAGAATACGCCGTAGGGCTCGGCCGACTCTTCCCCGACAAGAATTTCATCGGTATAGACATCAAGGGCGCACGTATGTGGACCGGTGCAAAAGAGGTCGAAGCCGCCGGGATGAATAATGTGGCCTTCCTACGCACCTCCATCCATCTCTTGGAAGCATTTTTCTCCCCGGGCGAGGTGTCGGAAATCTGGATCACATTTCCCGACCCTCAGATGAAGAAGGTCAACAAACGTCTCACAGGGACCCATTTTCTTGACATTTACCGCAAGGTGTTGCAGCCCGATGGAATCATACACCTCAAGACCGACAGTCCATTCCTTTACACTTACACCACTGTGATGCTTCAACACAACAACATTATACCTATTGCGGCAACCGATGATATTTACGGGACAGAATATTGCGACATTGTCCCTCCCATCAGGACTTTCTACGAGCAGCAATGGCTAGCACGCGGCATTCCCAGTAAATATGTGTCATGGCGCATCCCTACTGAAACAGTCCTCACCGAGCCGGACATCGACATTGAGCCGGACACTTACCGTTCATTCGGTCGCGGTATCCTTCAGTCGGGCGAGCTTGAACCTTAATATCATACTATCAGTTATAACAATATACCCCATTACAATAATCATGCAACTATACCCAGCACTCATAACTGACGCTCTCCAGACAGTCCGCTACCCCGGCAATGGCAAAAACCTTATTGAAGCCGGAATGGTGGAAGATGATATTCGTATCGAAGGTGACAGCGTCACCTTCTCCCTAATATTCGACAAACCAACCGACCCGTTCATTAAATCAATGGTTCGCGCCGCCGAGACAGCTATCCACACCTACATTTCACCCGACGTGAAAGTTACGGTTAATGTGGCTCCTCGCCGCCCGGCCGCCCCGAAGGATGCTCCATTGCTCCCCGGCGTTAAAAACATTATCGGCGTAGCTTCCGGCAAAGGAGGTGTAGGTAAGTCAACTGTCGCCGCCAATTTAGCCGTGGCTTTGGCACGTGAGGGCTACAAGGTGGGACTTCTTGATGCAGATATTTTCGGTCCTTCAGTTCCCAAAATGTTTGGCATTGAGGATGAACAACTATATATCCACGATGTTGACGGTCGCCAACTTATCATTCCCATCGAACGCTACGGCGTGAAACTCCTTTCCATAGGTTTTGTAGTCGATAAGGAGAAAGCTGTACTATGGCGTGGCAGTATGGCCTCAAACGCTCTCAAACAGCTAATTAGCGATGCCGATTGGGGAGAACTCGACTATTTCCTCATCGATATGCCCCCCGGCACTTCTGATATACACCTTACTCTCGTGCAGACTCTCGGTTTGACCGGCGTAGTAATTGTCTCTACTCCGCAGGAAGTGGCGCTCGCTGATGCCCGCAAGGGTATTGCAATGTTTATGGAGGACAAGGTTAACGTGCCTATTCTCGGAATTGTGGAGAATATGGCATATTTCACCCCTGCCGAACATCCCGACGAGCGTTATTACATATTCGGCAAAGAAGGTGCTGTGAAACTTGCTGAAAAACTTGGTGTCAGACTCTTAGCGCAGATTCCACTCGTTGCTTCAATTGCCGATAGCGGTGACAACGGCAAGCCTATTGCAATGACCGACACAATCACCGGCCACGCATTCGCCCATCTCGCCCACGAGATTATCGACGCCATCGACACCCGAAATGCCACTCTTCCACCCACCACTAAAGTAGAAATGCATAACTGATACTATCATTAACACACACTGTTACTATGTCAAAAAAGCAGCCCAAACTTCTAAAGTACAAGCCTAAAAAGAGTATCATGACAAGGAATCGGCTGAGGAGAATGCCATAAGCCATATTTTCAATCACGACCTTGGCACTCAGGAGTTCCGTCAATATATCGTTGATAAGAAACTTATCCCCGACGCAATGCTCAATTCTTTTGTGTCTGAGAAAGCCGGTAAGAGACTCTTCCAGAATAATATACGCTTTTTCAACGGCTACCCCAATCGCAACACTGTAATCATGCAATGAAGTGATTTAAACTAATTTCTAAAAGTTAAAAGAAGTGTCAAGATATTAA
>JAMPEV010000010.1 GCA_023664955.1 Duncaniella sp. | reverse complement strand
CAAGTGGGACCACCGATTGAAAATCAAGCAGTTACGAATCAAATCGTAGCTGCTTTTATTTTTGAGGTGCGGAACTTATTCGGGACTTTGATTTTCAGATATACATTTTTCACAAATGGCTCTTTGGACAGCGTTTTAACCTTACCATTCTACAACTGTCAACTAAGTCTTGCGAAGGAAACATTGACAGAAGATTCCCGCAACAATACGATAGCCCGTGTCTTGGGGCATAAGTGCATGCAAGTAGAAAACTAAGTCTCTACGACTTAAAAGCATCAGCCCGATAACCGTGCCATAACTCCCTTTGATTATTTAGCTTTAGAATACTTGCGAGTTTTTGCCGTGTTGAATACTTCGGTAAAATACTCGGTCATGTAGTTAAATAGGTTATCAGAAGAAGGTGATAATTTGAACTGCGATTGTGTCTTTTTAATTGAATATCCATTAATAGAATCGATGGGCAAAATCATAAATGTAGCGGGAGCTGACGGGGTGCCTCCAACACCTAAGGCAATCAGCACTTTTCTGCGAGAATCGCCTTGAAACTTACGGTAGCGATCAATCTGCCAATCGTAGAAAGTGACTTTATTATCTTCCCAATGCGAACGGTATTTACACTCAAGGTAATAATCAACGTCGCTTTCGCCACGTTTTTGCGAGATATGCAGGTCGGGATTCTTGCATGATTCTGCATACACACCCTCTGACGAGACAGCATCTTGCGTACGGTCCAGCAACTTAAAGCGATAATCGGCCAGGAGATTAACCACTACGTCTTCAAAATCATTCCCAATTTCCTTTACATCTTTTTGTGGAGCAGCATCCTTAGAAAATTGAACGGTATCGGACGGAGCTACAGGATCGGTGACCTTGGCGAGTTCATCTTCAGATGAGTTTGTGGGCATGAAAAAGATGGTGCAGCCAATGAGGACTATAAAAATACCAACAACAATAAGAGTTACGGACATAGATTTCTTAGACATAATATTCGCTTATTTCGGCGACAAATTTAACAAATGTGAATAAGAAATGCAAAATAAGATATTACGTCCCTTTTTAAAATAATTTAACAAAAGCGGAGTCAGTTTCTTGCCCACACTGATTATATATTTGCATGATTGATCGTCGGCATACTTGCCCCCTTGTTATGTTATCTAAATCAATGAACCAATATTAAGCCCTACGTTAAGTATATGAAAAGAATATTGACTATTTTTTTTGCCGTTGCGTGTTGCCTCCTGACCCAAGCCAAACATATGGAATTCATGGGAATACCAATCAATGGCACAATCTCTTCCTTTCAGGCAAAACTTCAAGCCAAAGGCTGCTCGGTCAGCAAATACAGTAAGGATCTGCCTTCGGGTGTGAGAATGTTAACTGGGGTTTTCGCCGGTGAAGATTGCAATATATATGTTTGGTATAACAATAAAACCAAACAAGTTTACCGAGTTAGAGCCGTCAAAGACTGCGAAGAGTCACTACAAACAGCTCACAACACTTTCTACTATTTTAAAAATCTTTTGAAACAAAAATATTCGGATTGTGCACTGTCATCCGACGATCTTGAGGGTTTGACCAGCACCGATTACGAGTTTGAACTTATGGTGGTGGAAGAGCAAGGTGACGACGTTATGCTTAGAGGCACAATAGATGTTGAAATCATCGAATATGACACTTACCCATCTCAGTATGGCGTCTCGATAACATATGAAGATTTTGACAATACATCTAAAAACGAACAAAAAACATTAGAGGATCTGTAATGATTCATCTGCAAACATAAAAGCCGTTCCATCAGCGTTCATACCATGCAAAATATCCGTTTTATATTTCTGATAATTCTAGCCTCTTTGTTGCTTTCGTGCGGTAGGAGCAGATCCTCAAGCGGCGACAGCTCCGATATGATTGAATGCCCGGAATGCAATGGTGAAGGATTCGTTGCAAAGCGTTGCCCTGACTGCTATGGTTATGGACACTTGGATTGTAGTGAATGTGATGGCACCAGCCAAGACCAATGCTCCTGGTGTGATGGTACGGGACGTGAAAACTGTTCAAGTTGTATGGGACGAGGCGGCCAAGAGTGCTGGTCATGTCATGGCCGAGGGAAAGAGAGATGCAACTTTTGTTATGGCGACGGATATGACACGTTGGGCGATCAATGTTCATGGTGCTGGGGTTCAGGCTATCGTGACTGCTCAAATTGCTTTGGTGAGGGTTACATTGAGTGCTCCTTTTGTAGGGGCAGAGGATATAGGGATTGCTCATGGTGCTGGGGCAGAGGATATAATGATTGCGACGTCTGCGAAGGTGATGGAATTGTTGGATGTGAAAGATGCGGTGGTGAAGGAGAAATAAAGACCGAATGCCCGGAATGCAATGGCGATGGACGGATATAGATGAAAACGTAAAGTCCCCATCGCAACCTTAACAAATATTAACTCGAGGGAGGGGGGGGCAAATAGTGAACAATTGTTGAGGCTACACGTTGTTAAATCAGTTATATTTGTCACGATTGTTCACCACATAGTACACCCGTTTTCAATAAGTTGAGATTCATCACTGCTTCCACTTTCGTGTTCCTGGCAATTTCAGCAATCGCACAGACACCCGTCGACAGCATTTCAGAATATCCCGATTCGGCCGATATGCGCAATCTAAGCGAAGTGGTGGTGGAAGGGCGAACACAACGTGTCATTAAAAACGGAGTGGAATACGTCCCCGCAAAGAAGACCAAGAAAACATCGATCGACGCCACAAACCTTTTGCTCAACATGCAGATACCTCAGCTCGACATCAACCCCGCCTCAAAAGAGATCAAAACGGTGGCCGGGAAAGCTGTAGCGATATTCATCGACTACGTACCTGCCACCGATGAGGACATCAAGGGGATGCGACCCGAGGATGTGCTGCGGGTCGAAGTGCTCAACTACCCCGACGATCCTCGATTTAAAGACGCTGTCCATGTGGTCAATTTCATAATGCAGCACTACGAGTGGGGCGGCTATACGAAACTCACAGTCGAGGGCAGCACTCCCCATACCGATGTAATCGATGGCAACGTATTCTCTCGCTTCGTGTATAAAAAATGGACCTTCGATGCCTACGGCGGAGCCGACTGGACTCACGCAGACTACAATCCCGACTTTGCAACTTCCACTTTTCGCGATGTGGACTTCAGCGGTCGGCATTACGATCAAATCTACCGCCGCTCCGACACCGGCGATGATTACCTGTCACGCAACAATTCACAGTTTGCATCGTTCACAGCAAGCTATCGCAGTGACAACTCATACATTCAGCACCAACTCTCATTCGGCCGTAACGCCATCCCGGTAACCCGCTACAGTTCAACCGTCAGTTTTTCCCACGACATTATCACCTCCACCTCGTCCTACACCCTCAGCAGCCAGCAATCCCTCTATCCCACAGCAAGAGGCTACTACTACTTCACATTGCCCGGCGACAACTCGCTGCAGGCCTCGTGGAAATTCACCTATGGCTCCACCAAGCGCAATTCCCTGTATCATCTCTCCGGATTCGACCCCATCGTCAACGACAACAAAGAGAAAATCTATTCGCCGGAACTGACACTCCAATATGCCAAAAAATTCTCACACAACAACGCGTTTCGCGTCAGCCTGATGTCCTACAACACCATCTACAACACCCTCTATATGGGCTCGGACAACAGCCGCCAACGCCTGCTCTCATCCGAAAACATGCTGTTTCTGATCTATACCCAGAGCTGGGACAAACTCAATATGTATTCTCGTGCCGGCATGTCCTACGTCATTGGCCGGGTCAATGGTGCGACCACCCTCCGCGAATGGAACCCACGCCTGGGGTTGCAGCTGGAATACACCATCAGCGACCGTCAGTCGGCAAGCCTCGAGGGTTGGTGGGGCAACTCGCATCCGCAGGCATCCACAGCCAACGATGCGCTCGTTCAGTCAAACGAACTCCTATGGCTACAAGGCAACCCCGATCTTCGCAACACCCTGTTTGCCTCGGCTTCGGCTTCGTACACCTACATCCCCACCAACAAGCTCGCATTGACAGCCTCGATCGAATACGAAGGCAATCCCCACAAACAGGCCTACAGCTTCTTCACATTGCCCGACCACGACGGACTCATACGCCAATCCATCAACAGCGGCTCGGCGCACATATACAGCGCCAACCTGTCAGCCAACCTGCGACTGTTTAAAAACGCCCTGAGCCTGCGATTTATCGGCACAGCTCAACGCGTAGTCATGACCGGATGCGATGCCCAGCACCTTAATATCCTGACCGGAAGCATCTACGCCCAATACTCCAAAGACAACTTCTCTGCAATGCTCTTCTTCCAATCACCACAAAAGCAACTCAATGCATGGAGCAACGGCATGCGCACCACGTTCAAAAGCTACTATGGCCTGAGCGTAAACTATGCAGTCGGCAATTTCAAAGCCGGACTCCATTTCGCCAACTGGTTTAAACGCAACGGCTTCATGGACTTCCGCTTCGACTCTCCCCGCTACAGCGAATACAACCGCGAATGGGTGTCAATTTTGTCAAGACGAATTACCCTGACACTGACCTACACCTTCAACTACGGCAAGAAAGTGTCAACCCAAAACGAATCGCAAGCCGACTCAAGCGTAGGCTCCGCCATCCTGAAATAACCGCCCCGCCCGCGCCCAAACAAAAGAATACCACACCTATTCAAGCTCCTCCCAAATGACCTCCCAGCTATGGGGATAATGGTATTCCGATCTACTTGTTAATTTTACCATCACGACACAATACATTGGCTAACAAGTCCTTATTCCACATATTCCCTTAACTCATCACTGGTAAACGTAATGTCAATACTCTTTCCACTTGATTCTCCATAGTATTGATATGTGAGCCCCTTTCCCAATGATTGAAATAAAGCTAACTGTTTTCTAATCACAGGGTCTGTAAAAGTTTCCCTGATTTCTCTCTACATTTCTGATTGGACACTCTGAAGAATGGAAATGTCGTACATATCCTCATCAATACGACATACATATACGATGTTGTCGCCATCATCGTAAGCCTTGACCATCTCCAGGCCTTTATCCACAATGTAAGGACTCAACACCATGCGCAATATGCGCAACGACGAAAGCCATGTGACACCCAATGCTTCGGAAGAAGAAATCATAGCTTCTTCCCGAATCGTTACTACACTATACCTCTACATTACAGCTCACTCCATCACCGACCTTGAAATTTCCGGGAAGATTTAATTCTTTGGAAATCTATTGTAAACTATTTGATTGGGTCGGTACAGTATTGGCGGCGACCGCAGCGGGGACAGTGTTAGCCGCGCCATACACTGTCGAAGTGTTCCATTGCGGATTCAACAAGGATGGGGTCATCAGTGAAGATGCCGGCTTCAAAGTTGCGCCGGGATTGACTTTTCATGCCCATTCCAGCACCGGTGAGGTTGGCTGAGCCGATGTGTGCCCATTAGCCGTCGATGACTATAATCTTGAAATGGACACGAGGACATAGCATCCGTTCAAGAGCCGTTTTCAGGTTTGGGTAACGATCGAAGTCTTCACGGAATGCCGGTCCCGGTTCTTTTGCGTGAATGAGGCGAATCTCTATTCCTGATTTCAGCAGACGAGGCAACAGCCCGATGAATGGTTCGGGTCTTTCCCTTTGGCGATATGCAGATCTTTTATATCCGCAGTCCCAATCCAGAGCATGGACTTGGCGTTGCGGATTCTCTCAATAAACACATTATAGTGGTCTTTATCTGCGACATATAGGACGGTCATGTTTCGCTGAAATTTGCATTGTGATTATTCTGATGCTTTGAAGTTAAAGATTGGGCGTATGAAAGAGTTGATGTTGACAGTATCGCTGATGTTGGCGATTATTTCATCGGCCGGTTTATATACCATCGGTGATTCATCTCGGGTGAAGTCGTTGACACTTTCGGAGTAGATTCCGGTCATTGATGCCTCAAAATCCTCCATCTTAATCTGTTCGTATGCTTGTGTACGGCTCAATCCTCGCCCGGCACCGTGAGGAGCGGAGCAATTCCAGTCGGGATTGCCTTTTCCAGTGCAGAGCAATGAACCGTCACGCATATTGAGAGGGATGATGCAAAGCTCGCCCTCGGCTGCGGAAATAGAGCCCTTACGGATAATGTTGTCATCGCTGATGTAGTTGTGGACGCTCTCAAATTCTTCTTTTATATCAATGGCTGGAAAGAATTTAAGCAACAAGATAGAGACGAGTTTGCGATTCAGCA